>CAWFMW010000041.1:0-25982 GCA_963816815.1 uncultured Alphaproteobacteria bacterium | reverse complement strand
CTACGCGCCGTCAGCGAGAGCTGGACCTCGGGATCGGCGAGCACCTCGGTGGCGTCCTCGTTGCGCGCGCCGACCCGCGGCATGCGCAGCCAGATTCCGAGCAGCGGCGAAAGCAGCATCAGGCCGGCTGAAACCAGCAGCGCGGTCTCGACGCCGGCGAGGTCGGTGAGGTGGCCCCAGCCCCAGCTTCCGACCGCGATGCCGCCGGCGATCGAGGCCTGGAAAGCCGCCAGCGAGCGGCCCGCGACCCAGCGCGGCGCCGAAAGCTGCACACCGATGTTGAACAGCGCGACCGCCAGCATCCACACCGCGCCGGCCAGCACCAGGGCGACCGCCGTCAGGACGGCGCTCGTGCTGATCGCAACAGCCGCGATCGCGCCGGCCATCGATATCGCGCAGGCGCGCACCGCGGCCTCGCCGCTCATGCGCCGGCGCACCTCGCCGATATTGAGCGCGCCGATCACCGCGCCCATGCCGAACGCCCCGAGCATGATGCCGTAGGTCTGCGCGCCGCCATGCAGGAGGTCGCGCGCGACCAGCGGCATCAGCGCCGAGACCGAGCCGCCGATGATGCCGGTGACCAATGTCCTGATCAGGACGATCCGGATCGACGGCGAATTGGCGATGTAGCGCACGCCGGAGACGATGGCGCGGTTGAGCCGTTCGCGCGGCAGCCGCGACGGTTCGTGGGTCCGGTTCCACAGAAACAGCACCACCATCAGCGGCAGATACAGCACGGTATTGACGGCGAACGCGGCCACCGCGCCCGCGGTCGCGACCACGAGGCCGCCGATCGCCGGGCCGAAGCTGCGCGCGATGTTGTAGCTGATGCCGTTGAGCGCCACGGCTGCCGGCAGCGTTTCCGTCGGCACCTGCTCGCTGACCGAGGCCTGCCAGGCCGGCCCGAACAACGCCATGCCGCTGCCGACCACGAAGCACAGCGCCAGCAGGATATTCGGCGTCACGAGCCCGAACCACGCCAGCACCGTGAGCGTCGGTCGCGCCGACCAGCGCAATCCCGAGCGAGATCAGCGCGACGACGCGGCGGTCGTGCATGTCGGCGATGGCGCCGGCCGGCATCGCGATCAGCATGATCGGCAGCATCAGCGCGGTCTGCACCAGCGCGACCTTGTCGGCGGACGACGTCATCTGCGTCATCGCCCAGGCCGCGCCGACGCCCTGGATCAATATCCCGAGATTGGAGACGAGGCTGGCGAGCCAGATGCGCCGGAACACGGCATGCCGCAGCGGCGCAGCGATCCCGTCAGTCGCAAACCCCAGGCGTTTCGGCTGGTCGGTCATGATCGGTTCCGTTGGCGTTCTGTCACCGGCTTGATTCCATTCCAGCTTAAACGTGATGCCTGCGAAAACCCTGGCCTGTCCAGTCGTTAGACCGCTATCGGCGGTGCTACAGCACAGCTAAGGTACTGAAAAGCAACGGGAGGTTTCGAAATGAGGTTGTCACGGCGGGGGATTCTGCAGGAGCGCCGGAGTCCTGCCTCTGCTGGCCGGCTCTTCGGCGCTTTCGGCCTTCAGTTTGCAGGCTTGGGCGTCAGACGGCCTCCACGACATCGCAAGCGGCGGAAGTTCCGCCGGTCCTGTTCGTGCACGGCAATGGCGATCATGCGGCGCTCTGGATCACCACCTTATGGCGCATGGAATCGAACGGCGTGCCGCGCGAGCGGATGGCGGCGATCAATTTCACCGATCCGCTGGCGCGCACCGACGACAAGGTGGAGCAGGCGAACCGTTCCTCGACCGAAGACCAGCGCCGCGAGCTCGGCGAGGCCGTCAAGGAATTGCAGCGCCGCACCGGTGCGGCGCGCATCGCCCTCGTCGGCAATTCGCGCGGCGGCTATTCGATCCGCAATTACATCAGGAATGGCGGCGGCGCCGATATCAGCCATGCGGTGCTGTGCGGCGTTCCAAACCACGGCGTCTATGATTGGGACGACGGTCTCAATGGCGAGTTCAACGGCCGCGGCCCGTTCCTGCGCGGCCTGAACGAGGGCGAGAGCGAGGTGACGCCGGGCACGGCGTTCCTCACCTTGCGCAGCGACGGCAACGACAAATTTGCGCAAGCCGACGGGCGCTTTGTCGGCAAGCCGGGCACGCCGACCGGCGTGACGTCGGAGGGGCCGGCGCTGAAGGGCGCGACCAATCTCGTGCTCGGCGCGCTCGATCATCGCGAGGTCGCGTTTCATCCGCGCGCGTTTCGCGAGATCTACAAATTCATCGCAGGGAAGGAGCCGTCGCGCATCGACATCGTGCCGGAGGCGCAAGTCAGACTGAGCGGGCTCGTGACGGGCACGCCGGGCGGCGTGGTCACCAACCGCCCGGTCTCGGGCGCGACGGTCGAAATCTATCGCGTCTCTCCCGACACCGGTGAACGTACCGGCGGGCCGATCCATTCGTCGCAGACCGGCGCTGATGGCCGCTGGGGTCCGGCGCAGGTCGAGCCGAGCTGGTATCTCGAGATCGTGCTGACATCGGCCGGCGCCCCGACGACGCACATCTATCGCTCGCCGTTTCCGCGCTCCTCCGACGTCGTGCATCTGCGCGCCGCGCGCCCGCTCGGACCGGCCGATGCCGGCGCAGGCGCCGTGGTCTTGATGTCGCGCCCGCGGGGTTATTTCGGCCTGCCGCGGGACGTGGTGCTGATCGACGGCAAGGAGCCGAAGGACGTCAAATCCGGCGTGCCGACCGATTCGGTCACGACCTTGCGGCTTTCGGCCGAGGAGGCCGGCCGCGCGGTGGTGGCGATGTTCAATACAGAGCGAATCGTGGCGCGGGCCTGGCCGGCCTCGGAGAACCGCATTGCAGTCGCCGAACTGACTTACTAGCTATTTCGCGAGCGGTGCGCCTTCGTGGCGCCCGGATCGAAGGCAAAGGATCTGTAGCCCGCATGAGCGCAGCGATATGCGGGGCTTGGCGCGGTCCCGGATATCGCTTCGCTCATCCGGGTTACGAGAGTGGCACCCCATGAGCATAGCCGAAACCTACGACATGCCGGCCGCACGCGCGCCACTGGTGCCGCCGAGCCCGCCACGGGCCCCCGATGACATGACTGTGTTCGGGCGGATGAAGGCGATCAGCATCAGCCCGATCGGCAGCTGGGGCCAGCGCGCCTATGAAGAAGACATCGTCCGGGGCCGCTTCCTTCGCCATAGCAGCTTCATCCTCAACGCGCCGGATGCGATCCGGCATGTGCTGGTCGACAATTACGAAAACTATACACGCACGCCGGCGGGCTTGCGCGTGTTGCGTCCGATCCTCGGCGAAGGCTTGCTGATCGCGGAAGGACGCGCGTGGAAGCACCAGCGCCGGACACTGGCGCCGGCTTTCACGCCGCGCGCGGTGTCGACGCTGATTCCGCACATGCTGGCCGCGACCGACGAGACGATCGCCAAGCTCAGGGCAGCCAGCAACGCGCCCGTGGATTTGCGCGAGGCGATGCAGCGGATGACGCTCGAGATCGCCGGCCGCACGATGTTCTCGTTCGGGATGGACCGGCACGGCGCCGCGTTGCGCGATTTTGTGATGGAGTATGGCGAGCGGCTGGCACGGCCGCATTTTCTCGATCTGGTGTTGCCGCTGGGGTGGCCGACCCCGCAAGACTTTGCCCGCGCCCGTTTCCGCAAGCGCTGGACCGCCTTTGTCGGCATGCTGATGGCCGAGCGCCGCGCCGCCGGCAAGAACGAGGGCGCGCCGGCGCGCGACCTGTTCGATCTGATGGGTGACGCGCGCGATCCGGAAACCGGTGAGGCCTTCACCGATGCGCAGCTCGGCGATCAGATCGCCACCATGATCCTGGCCGGCCACGAGACAACGGCGACCGCTTTGTTCTGGGCGCTCTATCTGCTGGCGCTCGATCCTGCGGTCCAGCAGCAAGTGGCGACCGAGGTTGAGGGCGCAACTGTCGACGGTACGCTCGATATCGAGCGGCTGAAATTCACCCGCGCGGTGATCGACGAAACCATGCGGCTCTATCCGCCGGCGTTCCTGATTGCGCGCTCCGCCGGCGGACCGGATACGATCGCGGGGTTTTCGGTCAAGAAAAAGGACGTCATCATGATCGCGCCGTGGCTGCTGCATCGGCATGAAAAACTGTGGCGCGATCCGAACGCCTTCATCCCGTCGCGCTTCATGACCGGCACGCCGCCCGATCGCTTTGCCTACCTGCCGTTCGGCGTCGGCGCGCGCGTCTGCATCGGCGCGCATTTCGCGCTGGTGGAAGCAACATTGGCGCTGGCGAAGATGATCGGCGCGTTTCATGTCGGTCTGGTCGACAAGGAGCCGGTGATGCCGATCGGCGTGGTCACGACACAACCCGACCGTTCGCCGATGTTTGCGATCACGCCGCGATAGTGCAGCGTTTTCGAGCAGAGCACGCCCTCGGACTCGATCCGAGGGTGGATGCGGTTGGCGTGAAGAAAACGCGTCGAGCCAAAGAGAGCACCTTGCGTCGTCGCCTCGGGAACGTCATCTAGGTTACCAGCATGAGTGACACAAAGGCCCAGTTCGCAGTTCTGAGGCAGACCGCCGATCCCGCGGTCGCCGACGCAATTGCCTGGCTCATCGAGAAGGGCGAGGATCACGAGCTCAACCGGATCAACGTCCTCGACTTCGCCAGGCAAACCGGGCTCGACGAAGAGCGGGTGATCTCCGGCTTTCTCCACGCGTCGCGGCTGGGCCTGTTTGAGCTGACATGGAATGTGCTGTGCCCAGGCTGTGGCGGCGTGCTCGACGCCCACTCGACGCTGAAATCGCTGCGCCACGACGATTACAATTGCGCGTTGTGCGCGGCGGGTTACGAGGCCTCGGTCGACGAACAGGTGGAAGTCGCCTTTACCGTCAGCCCCCGTGTTCGGCGCATCGCCGCGCATGACCCGAACACGCTGCCGATCTGGGAATATTTCAAGCAGGTCTTCTGGAGCTCAGGCGTCGACCTCAACAGGGAATCGTTCGAATCCTTGACCGACGAGGTGGTGATCGACGCGCTTGAACTGCCGGCGGGCGAGAAGGCGGTGCTGTCGCTGCAACTGCCGGCGCAATTCATCATCGTGTTCGAGCCGGTGACGCATGCCGCGCAATTCATCGACGTGCAGGGCGAGCCGACCAAGGAGCGTCAGCAATTATCCCTGATGTACAACAACGTGCATGCGCCGACCGGAACCACCACGATGCGGCCCGGCCCGTTACGGCTGTCGCTCGATAATCAGACCGGCGCGCGGGTGCTGCCGTCGGTGTTTATCGCCGCCGAGGGGCTTCATCACCTGATCGGAAAGCGAAAGCCGTTCCTGACCGCCAAGCGGATGCTGACCAACCAGACCTTCCGCGACGTCTACAAGGCCGACAATCTCACTATCGACCAGCGGCTGAAGATCACTTCGTTGACATTCCTGTTCACCGACCTGAAGGGATCGACAGCGCTATACGAGCGGGTCGGCGATCTCGCCGCCTTCGATCTAGTGCGCGCGCATTTCCATGCGCTGCTGGAAATCATCTCGTCCGAAAAGGGCGCGGTGGTCAAAACCATCGGCGACGCCGTGATGGCGACGTTCATCAGGCCGGAGCACGCCCTTGCCGCCAGTCTTCGGATGCGCTCCGCGATGGCAGCGCTCAACGCCCAGCGCGGCACCGAGGATCTGATCGTCAAGATCGGGATTCACGAAGGCCCATGTCTGGCCGTGATGCTCAACGAGCGGCAGGATTATTTCGGCCAGACCGTCAACATCGCCGCCCGCGTGCAGAGCCTGTCGACCTCGCAGGAGATCCACATCACCGGCCCGGTGATCGATTCGCCGGCGGTTGCAACGATCCTCGAACGAGCGGCGATCAAGCCGATCCAGAAGCAAGCCGCGCTACGCGGTATCGCCGACAAGATCGTGGTGTACGAGATACCCTAACCCCAACTCGTCATGGCCGGGCTTGTCCCGCCCGGCGAACCCAGATCGACCGTCACCTCGATCGGCGTATGTCGCGACAGGTCGCCTGCCGCCAGCGCGGCTCCCAGCACAACGGCCGAACCAAGCAGGAAGCGGAAGGAGGCCATGTTCGTTCCTCTTTAAAAATCGCTTGTGAAACAAAGAGTTCGCTGCAAATGCAAATGCGAATTACTTGCAATTAGATATCCACCGCCCTCCCTGCGGCGAATTGCGCGCTCGGTGTTCGGTCGACGGGCTGGGTCCTCCGGGCAGCAAGCCTTGAACTGACATCGGCGAGCTCCGACTCACCTGTAAACAGAGAGGCCAGGCGGGTCGCTGCGACCGTTGGGGGCGCTTGTTACGCCTGGCACGGATATCAACGTGACGTCGATTTAATCTACCTGCACGGTCAGGCATTCATCGCGCAGATTGCGAAGGGGAAGTCTTCGACCCATATCAAGCGTTCGACCCATATTCGGTGAACAGCTTCCACGGTTTTTGCAGGTAGACTGATGCTCGACGGACTGCGCCAATTCATTGCCGATATCGTTGCGCCGAGTGCGGATCCGGATTTCGCGTTCGACGATACCGGGTATCTTCTGGCCGCGACGGCGCTGCTTGTTCACGTCGTCTCGCTCGACGGCGAGCCGAGCGCGATCGAGAAGCACAAATTGCACAGCTTGATCGAAAGCCGCTTCAAGCTCGATCCCGGCACGGCGGATCATCTGATCGCACAGGCCACGCGGGCCGAAGGCGACGCGGTCGATCTCTATCATTTCACCAGCGTCATCATGCGTTCGGTCAATGAGGATGGCCGGCTTCGCATCATCGAGATGATGTGGGAGCTGGTATACGCGGACGGCCAGGTCAGTGAGTTTGAGGATAACGTGGTCTGGCGCGCGGCTGATCTGCTTGGTGTTTCATCGCGGGACCGGATCGATCTCAAGCACAAGGTGGCGGAGCAGCGGCAACCGGCCTCGTCCGGAGACATATCGAAAACAGCCGACGCGGCGACGTAGCGGCGGAGGCGCGACACTTATCGATCGGCCGTCACTGCAGATGACGAAATTTTAATGTGCGGGCTTATCCGCCGCGAATAAGCGCGACAGGCCTGAAAGTATTGAACTTCAATTGCCCGGGGTACGTGGCGGCGCATAGCCATATCCCATGCACGTGGCTTGCGTCACACTACGCGCCTATGCTCTCGTTCGGGAACTGACTTCTATCTCCAATTGATTTATGAGCATTCGATCGTGACCGAACGTGTGACGCTGATTACCGGTGCATCGGCGGGAATAGGCACCGAACTGGCGCGCGTCTTTGCATCCCACGGCCATCGTCTGGCGCTGGTGGCGCGTCGCGCCGATCGGCTGGAAGCGCTGGCGGCTGAAATCACGGCTTCGGGTGGCGCGGCGCCGATCGTCATTCCCTGCGACCTAGTGCAGCCCGATTCCGGAGACAGGATTGCCGAAGCTCTGGTCGCGGCCGGCCTCGAAGTGGAGTACGTCGTCAACAATGCGGGCTTCGGCCTGTTCGGCAGGGCGGTCCAGCGCGATCGCTCCGATCAGCTCGACATGATCGCGGTCAACATCCGCGCATTGACCGATCTGTCGCTGCGGTTTTCCGACCAGATGATCCGCAACCGAGGCGGGCTTTTGAACGTCGGCTCGATCGCCGGCTTTCTGCCGGGGCCGGGGATGGCGGTTTATTACGCCACCAAGGCGTATGTGCTGTCGTTCACGGAGGCGATGCGGGCCGAACTGGCGCCGCATGGCGTGCGCGTGACGGTGCTCTGTCCCGGCCCGGTGCCGTCGGAGTTCCAGGCGCGCGCAGGGTTCAGACCCGGCTTCGATTCCGCCGTTCTCAAGGTTTTGCCCGCCGCCGTTGCCCAGCAGGCCTATCGCGGATTGATGGCGAACAAGCGGGCAGTGATGCCAGGCATCGGCATCAAGATTGTCCCGTTCCTGCTCCGGTTCTTCCCGCGCGGGTTCATTCTGGGAGCTGTCGGCCGGCTCCAGCTCCGTCAGCGCTGAGAAAGCGCTGCTTTCCTGCCGAAACCTGCCCCTCCCGGGTTCGCCTGCCAGCGGCCACGTCTGGCCCGCGACTTGCTTGGAATCTCCTGAGTGTGCGTGAGCTCACGCGAAATTAAGGCTCACTTGGGTATGGTTTCGGATTGAGCTGCCCCCAAAAGGCAATTTCGATGTCGTTCCGGTCGAGAAAAATTGGCGACACCATCCTGCCCTTTCCGGGCCAGCGGACGCTGGTCGCACCGAACCCGGCGCCCCTGTTGCCCGTTCTGATCGTTCTCCACCAGGAGACGTCGACGCCGGGACGGGTCGGCAACGCGCTGCGGGCGCTCGGCCATCCCCTCGATATCCGCCGTCCCCGGTTCGGCGATCCCCTGCCGGAAACGCTGGACCAGCACGCCGGCGCGGTGATCTTCGGCGGCCCGATGAGCGCCAACGATTCCGATGACTATGTCCGCCGCGAGATCGACTGGATCGAAATTCCCCTGCGCGAGCAGCGGCCGTTTCTCGGCATCTGCCTTGGCGCGCAGATGCTTGCCAAACAATTGGGTGCACAGGTCGCTCCGCATCACGAGGGGCGGGTGGAGGTCGGCTACTATCCGATCCGCCCAACGGAGGCCGGACATGCGCTGTGTTCGGACTGGCCGGAGCGTGTCTACCACTGGCACGGCGAAGGATTTCAACTGCCGCATGGCGCAAAACTGCTCGCCGAAGGCGATGACTTTCCGGTGCAGGCCTATCAGCACGGTCATGCGTTGGGCTTCCAGTTTCACCCTGATGTGACCTACGCCATGATGCATCGCTGGACCACGCGCGGATGCTTCCGCATGGACTCTCCGGGCGCGCAGCCGCGTCACCTTCACTTCGAAGGCCGCGCGGTGCACGATCTGGTCGAGCGGGCGTGGTTGAAGAGTTTCATTGCGGGCTGGATCGCCGGCGCGCCGCACGCGATCATGCTGGACGCCGCGGAATAGCCGTCACGCGGAATTTGCCCGCGTATTCCAAAATCTTTCAAAATTTCCGAATGTGATAGTGTCGTTCGCCTGATCGGGCGCGGCCGAATGGCTCGCGCGCGAAAAATCAATGACAGAAACGACAGGGAGATCGCGGTGACCTATCAGCATATTCTCTACGAGGTGAGCGACAAGATCGCGACCATCACGCTCAACCGGCCGGACCGCATGAATGCGTGGACGGCAACCATGGAGCGCGACGTGCGCGACGCGATGGCGGCGGCCGCCGGCGATGACAAGGTTCGCGTCATCGTGCTCACCGGCGCCGGTCGCGCCTTCTGCGCGGGCGCCGACATGGAAGCCTTGCAGGCCATCGATCCCAGCGAGATCAGGCGCGGCGAGAATACCCCGTCGTTCGACATGAACCGCCGGGCGGACTGGCAGACGCGTTATGCCTACTATCCGGCGATTCCAAAGCCCGTGATCGGCATGCTGAACGGCGCCACCGCCGGCATCGGCCTGGTCCACGCGCTCTATTGCGACCTGCGTTTTGCCGCCGACAACACCGTCTTCACCACCGCGTTCGCCCGCCGCGGGCTGATCGCCGAACATGGCATCAGCTGGATGCTGCCGCGCATCGTCGGCCACGCCAACGCGCTCGATCTCCTGATGTCCGCGCGGCGGGTCTCGAGCGAGGAGGCGCTGCGGATCGGGCTGGTCAACCGGCTCTATCCGCCCGACCAGTTGCGCGAGCAGACCTACGCCTATGCGCGCGATCTGGCCGAGTTCGTCTCGCCCAGCGCGATTTCGGTGATCAAGCGGCAGCTCTACGACGTGCCGTTCCAGACGCTGGCGGAAGCGACCATCGAAGCCAACCGCGAAATGCAGGTCGCGCTGAAGGGGAGCGATTTTAAGGAGGGTGTGGCAAGTTTTGTCGAGAAGCGGCCGCCAAGGTTTACGGGGAAGTGAGTGGGGGGAGGTTGGGTCTACCAGCCCGTCGTCGCCCTTCGGGCTTCGTCGGGCACGCTTCGCCCTTCAGGCTCTTGCGTGGCTGCGCCACGCGTAGCCCGAAGGGCGAAGCGTGGTGGAGCCAGGCGGGATCGAACCGCCGACCTCGTCATTGCGAACGACGCGCTCTCCCAGCTGAGCTATGGCCCCGTCGCGGCCGCTTCGAAGTGATCCGGAGCGACCGACAATCGGCGCCATTTACAGTCCGGCCCAAGGCCAAGTCAAGAACGGCGCAAGAAACTTGAAACGGCCGATTTTGGCGTCATTTTGCCGGGAACTTCCCTTGTTTGCGGGGGGATGAACCGATATCTAGCTGGATATCCTTCCTCGCGAGCCCCCGCCACATGCGCGCTATCCTCGACATCGTCATCATCGTCCTTGACCTCTACGTCTGGCTCCTGATCGCCTCCGCCATCCTGTCCTGGCTGATCGCCTTCAATGTCGTGAACACGCGCAACCAGTTCGTCGCCGCGGTGGCCGAGTTCCTCTACCGAATTACCGAGCCGGTGCTGGCGCCGATCCGCCGGTTCATGCCCAATCTGGGCGGCCTCGATATCTCGCCGATCATCCTGATCCTGCTCATCATGCTGATCCAGCGGGTGATCCTTTATTACATCTATCCCAACGTCATCTGATCGCGTGTTTCGATAGCTGGTGGACGCTCGATGGATACGTGATGGATCCTTGGCGCTATTCCATCGGGGGCATCAGTGTCGCGCTGCGGGTGACCCCGCGCGGCGTTCGTGACGATATCGACGGCATTGAAACGCTCGCCAACGGCCGTTCGGTCGTCAAGATTCGCGTCCGCGCCATCGCCGAGGGCGGCGAGGCCAATCGCGCGGTGACCGAATTGCTGGCAAAGGTGCTTGGTGTCCCGAAAGCGAAAGTGAAGATCCTGTCAGGAACGACCTCACGCCTGAAGCAGGTCGCTGTTGACGGCGATCCCAAAATTCTCGGCGAAACGCTGCGAAAGGGCGACCGCCGCGAAAGAGGAAAAGACGAAGGACTGAGATGACGGCACGCATTATCGACGGAAAAGTGATTGCAGCGGAGCTTCGCGTCCGCGTCGCCGAAGAGGTTGAGCGGGTCAAGCGCGAGCATCAGATAACGCCGGGCCTTGCGGTGGTGCTGGTCGGCAACGACCCGGCCAGCGAGGTCTATGTCCGCAGCAAGCATACGCAGACCCAGGCCGCCGGCATGGCCTCGTTCGAGCACAGACTGCCCGCCGATGTCGCGCAGGCCGACCTGCTGGCGCTGATAGCAAAGCTCAATGGCGACCCCGCCGTGCACGGCATTCTCGTGCAATTGCCGCTGCCGAAATCGATCCACACTGAAACCGTCATCAACGCGATCGATCCCGCCAAGGATGTCGACGGCTTGCACCCGAACAATGCCGGTAGGCTGGCCGGCGGGTTTACTGCGCTGTCGCCATGCACGCCGCTCGGCTGCATCATCCTGACCAAGAGCGTGCACGCTTCGCTGGAAGGCATGAACGCCATCGTGATCGGCCGCTCCAACCTGGTCGGCCGCCCGCTGGTGCAATTGCTGCTCAACGAAAACGCGACAGTGACCATCGCGCATTCGCGCTCAAGAGATCTGCCGCAACTCTGCGCCCGCGCCGATCTGGTCTATGCCGCTGTCGGCAAGCCGGAGATGGTGCGCGCCGGCTGGATCAAACCTGGCGCCACCGTGATTGATGTCGGCATCAATCGCACGCCGTTGCCTGACGGCAAGACCAGGCTGCTCGGCGACGTCGCCTTCAAGGAAGTGGCGGAGGTCGCCGGTGCGATCACGCCGGTGCCCGGCGGCGTCGGGCAGATGACGGTGGCGTGCCTGCTGGTGAATACACTCCGCGCAGCGTGCGGGATTCATGGACTGCCGAAGCCGGGGGTGTGATCTTCTCCCTCTCCCCGCAAGAGCGGGGCGAGGGAGCGCTAACACTTCACCCCGCCGCGTTCTCGATCAACCGCCGATAAAACCTGATCATGTCGGCATAGCCCTCCACGCTCAGCCGTTCGTTGGTGCCGTGGAAGCGCTTCAAATCTTCCGAATTGGCGCGCACCGGCGAGAAGCGGAAAATCCTGTCGGTGATCCCGGTGTAGTGGCGCGAGTCGGTGGCGGCCACCATCAGGCCGGGTGCAACGATCACATCAGGATAGATTTCCCTGATCGTGCGGTTGAGCATCTGGAATGACGGACTTGCGGTCGCCGTCACCGGCGGCGGGTCGGTATTGCCGGGAAACGGTTTGATCGAAATCCGGTCATTGGCGATCGTGCTGCGCACGTGGTCGGTCACGCTGCCTTGCGTGTCGCCGGGAATCAGACGGAAGTTCACGGTGGCTTCGGCGTTGCCGGGCAGCACATTATCCTTGTCGCCGGCATTGAAGATCGTCAGTGCCGTGGTGGTGCGCACCATGGCTTCCGTCGGCCCGCTCTTTTCGAACTCGCGCAGCAACAGCGGCCGAAATAGCCAGAGGTTCGACAGCACCACGCGGTTGAAGCCGGACATCTCCGGCGCCAGCGTGTCGAACATCTCCGTGACCGTGGAGCGGATCTGCATCGGCAGGCGGTGATCCTCCAGCCGCGCCAGCGCCGCGCTCATCATGCCGATTGCGGTATCGCGCGGCGGCATCGACGAATGGCCGGGTGTTGCCTGCGCGTTCAAGACCAGCGTGACATAGCCCTTTTCGGCAACGCCGATCAGCGCCGCCGGCTTGTCGAGGCCCTTCATGATGCCCTCGGTAATCAGAAGACCCTCGTCGATCACGAAGTCGAGGCGGATGCCGCGCGAGGCGAGTAGCGCCGCGATCGATTTGGCGCCGGCGGTGCCCGCGGTCTCCTCGTCATGGCCGAACGCAAAATAGATCGTTCGCTTGGGGCGGAAGCCGGCCTTGGTCATCGCCTCGGCGGCCTCCAGCATGGAATAGAGGTTGCCCTTGTCATCCCAGGAGCCACGGCCCCAGATGAAGCCGTCTGATATGACGCCGTCAAAGGGCGGCTGTTTCCAATCCTTCTCGGTGCCCGGCGCCACCGGCACGACATCCTGATGCGCGAGGAATGCGATCGGCTGCGCCCTCGGGTCGGAGCCTGTCCACGTGTAGAGCAGGCTGCAGCGACCGACGATTTCGCGTTTGGCCGCGGCATGAAATGCCGGAAAGCTCTTTTCGATATGCGCACGCATGCCGCGCAGTGCTTCGGCGTGCTGGTCGGGTTTCTCGTAACTTGAAATGGTCCGGAACCGGATCGCTTCGGCCAGGCGCGCAGCGGATGCCTGTGCGTCGACCTCGGCGCGCGGCACGGCGGTTACCTGAAGCTGGCGCGAACCGTCGGTGAGGGTCTTGAATGCCAATATGCCGGCGATGATGACGATAACGGCGATCGCGAGCAGCAGGATGTTGCGGATGATGCGAAGTGCCCGGCGCATGATCGCTTCCAAACTCTCGTCATGCCCGGCCTTGTGCCGGGCATCCACGGCTTAACCGTATAGCAGCCCCGAAGACGTGATGGCCGGGACGAGCCCGGCCATGACGACGAGGGGAATAGCCCCCGGCTTCAGAGCGCCTATTTCTTCTTCGCCCGTTCGATGCCTTCCACGATCAGGCGGTGGGCGTCCTCTGCGCCGCCCCAACGCAGCACCTTGACCCATTTGCCGGGTTCGAGATCCTTGTAGTGCTCGAAAAAGTGCTGGATCTGCTGCAGCGTGATATCGGGGAGGTCGCTGTAAGTTTTGACCTTGTCGTAGCGCTGGGTCAGCTTCGAGGATGGCACCGCGATGATCTTCTCGTCGCCGCCGGCCTCGTCTTCCATCAGCAATACGCCGACGGGGCGCACGCTCATCACGGCGCCCGGCACGATTGCGCGGGTGTTGGCGACCAGCACGTCGCAGGGGTCGCCGTCGCCGGACAGCGTGTGCGGGATGAAACCGTAATTGCCGGGGTAGCGCATCGCCGTATAGAGGAAGCGGTCGACCACCAGCGTACCGGCTTCCTTGTCCATCTCGTATTTGATCGGCTCGCCGCCAACCGGTACCTCGATGATGACGTTAACGTCGTGGGGCGGATTTACTCCGATCGGGATGGCGTCAATGCGCATAAGGAACTCCGCTTGGCGTTAAAGGGCGCCCGGAATCGGGCGCACGTCAGGGGTCCGTTTAGACCCGCAGCCGAGCAGGGAAAAGCCTGAAATGGCCTCAGTTGGACCAGGCGAAAGCGACTTTATCGAGCGATTTGGGCCCGAACTTCTCCGAGGAGCGGGCTACCATCCGGCCGCCCAGCGCGCGGTAGAATTCCGTCGCCGGGTCGTTGTCGGACAGCGCCCAGATCACCATGCTCTTCAGTCCGCTCTGCATCAGATCGCGCCGGGCTGACGTGAAGAGGCGGCGGCCGAAGCCGAGGCCCTGGAATTCCGGCCGCAGATAGAGCTCGTAGATCTCGCCTTCGAAATGCAGGCTGCGGGCGCGGTTGCGGCCGTAATTGGCGTAGCCCGCGACCTTGTCGCCGAACACCAGCACGCTGACGCGGCTGCCTTTGCGGATCGCGCTGTCCCACCATTGCGGGCCGCGACGGTTGATGAGTTTTTCGAGCTCGGCGCCGGGAATGATGCCCTGATAGGCCGAGCGCCAGGCTTCATCATGCGTTGACGCTACCGCGGCTGCGTCTGCAGCCTTGGCCGGTCGGACCTCGATCAGGGTTGTGCTCATATGCTGATCAAAGCAAGTCGGCGGCCCGGCTTCAAGGTCCATCGTTAATTATCGGTTAACCTGTGGATTTTGTGCATCAGTTATGTGTGGTTCTGTACCGAAAGAGGACAACGGCCCTGTCTTAACCAGTATTTCCCGATGAATGCCGGGGCGAATTCGTTGTCAGAATCATCCAACGAAACGTCTCCGCAAATCCGCTCACGGAAAAATGCGCTGGATTTGATTCGCCGACGGTACTCTGCTGGTGACTACGGAATACGCCCGCCCCCGGCGGTATATCAGGCCCGTTCATGCAACCGCCAAACCTGCTTTTTGCGCTGGTTCTCGTCGCCGCGCTCGGTGTGAAAGCCGCATCCGCGCAGCCCGCCCTAGGCGCGCAAGGTGCCGAGGGCGAGCCTCACCGGCTGCAGCAATGGCTGGTACCTTCGCCCGATCTCGCCACCGCGGCGCATGCGGTGCTGTTCAGGCCGCCCGGCGAGGGACCGTTTCCACTTGCCGTGATCGCGCACGCCTCCACCCAGAACGTCATGCGACGGGCGCAAATGCCGCAGCCCGAATACCGTGCGCTCGCCGGCTGGCTGGTGGCGCGTGGTTTTGCCGTGCTGGTCCCCGAGCGTCCCGGCCATGGCGCGACGGGCGGAAAATACCTCGAAGATCAAGGCGGCTGCGACGAGGCTGATTACGCCAGATCTGGCCAGGTCACGGCGGATGAGATCGCCGTTGCCGCCGGCCTTCTGCGCAAGCAATCCTTCATCCGCCCTGAGGCTATGGTCGTGATCGGCCATTCGGCCGGTGCCTGGGGTGCGCTGGCGCTGGCCAGCGAGGATCCGAAGAACGTTGCCGCCATCATCGCGTTCGCGCCCGGCCGCGGCGGGCATGCCAATGATTTTCCCAACCGGGTCTGCGCGCCGCATACGCTGATCGCCGCGGCAGGCGAGTTCGGCAAGGCCGCGCGCGTAAAAGTGGCCTGGCTGGTGGCCGCCAATGACAGTTATTTCTCGCCTGCATTCTCGCGCCAGCTGGCTGACGCGTTTCGTGGCGCCGGCGGCAAAGTCGATTTTCAGGTGCTGCCGGCCCATGGCGGCGAGGGACACTGGCTGGTGGAAACCGAGGGCGGGGTAAAACTCGCCGGCGTCGAACTCGATCGCGCCTTGAAGGCGCGATTGCCAACCTCGGCGAAGAAGCGATGACGCTGTATTTCCTCGTCAAATATCTGCACGTGCTCGGCGCGATCGTCATTCTCGGTACCGGCACCGGCATCGCGTTCTTCATGCTGATGGCCCATCGCAGCCGGGACGCGGCCTTCATCGCGCGGACGGCTTCGACCGTCGTGATCGCCGACATGGTGTTCACGCTGACGGCGCTGCTGCTGCAGCCGCTGAGCGGCGGCGTGCTGATGTGGCTGTCCTCCACCATGTGGAGCGAGCGCTGGCTGATGACCTCGCTCGCGCTCTATGCGGTCGCCGGACTGTTCTGGGTGCCTGTCATCTTCATGCAGATCGAAATGCGCGACCTCGCACGCGCGGCGGTTGAAAATAACCAGAGGTTGCCACCAAGATATTTCGCACTTTTCCACCGCTGGTTTCTATTCGGGATTCCCGGTTTTGGCTCTGTCATGGCTATTCTATGGCTGATGATCGCCAAACCGATCTAGGCACGCATGAACGCCGACATCCGAAAGATCCTCGTGCTCGGCGCCTCCGGCCTGATCGGCCGCTTCGTCACCGATGATCTGCGCGGGCGTGGATTTCCCGTGGTGGGTGTCGCGCGCAAACTGTCCGCGTCGCAGAAAGGCGATGCGCTCGATCTCGAACTGCCTGTCATGTCGATGGGAGCGGTCACGCTGGCGCGGCTGCTGCGCGATTACCGCATCGATGTCGTCGTCAATTGCCTCGGCGTGCTGCAGGACGGCCCCGGCAGCGACACGTCTGTGGTTCATTTCGATTTCGTCGCGCGGCTGTTGCAGGCGATCGGCGACAGCGGTCGCGCGATCCGGCTGGTGCACATCTCGATTCCCGGCACGCCCGAGTCCGACCGCACCGCCTTCAGCACGACCAAGCGCGAGGCCGAGCGGCTGATCGCGCAATCCGGCGTCGCTTTCACGATCCTGCGGCCGGGCTTCGTGGTGGCGCTTGCCGCCTATGGCGGCAGCGCCATGGTGCGCTCGCTGGCGGCGTTTCCGCTCGACCTTCCGGCTGCGGAACGGGCCGCGCCATTCCAGCCGGTCGCCATGGAAGACATCGCCGCCACCATCGCCTGGCTTGCGGCGCGCGATTCCCGCGTGGCGAACGCTGTGACATGGGATCTGATGCAGGAGCAGCCGGTCACGCTCGGCGACGTGATCGATCAATTTCGCGAGGTGTTCGGCACCGGCAGATGGTGGCGCATTGCGATGCCGACCTTCCTGCTCGATCTCGGCGCAAGATTCGGCGATCTCGCGAACCAACTCGGCTGGATGCCGCCGATGCGAACCACCGCGATCGCGGAGCTGCGCCGCGGCGTCAGCGGCGATCCCGCCGACTGGATGGCCGCGACCGGCATCGTGCCGAAGCGCATCGAACAGACGGCCGGAAAACGTCCGGCGACCATTCAGGATAAATGGTTTGCCCGGCTGTTCCCGATCAAGGCGCTTGTCATCGCAAGCCTCGTGCTGTTCTGGGTCGTCTCGGGTTTCATTGCGCTGGTGATTTCCTATGATGCCGCGGCAGGGATCCTGCGCAGCCACGGCTTTCCGCCGTGGCTGGTCGATCCCGTCACAATTGGCACAAGCCTGATGGATATGAGCATTGGGGTGCTGATTGCGTTCCGTCGCACGGCGGCATTCGGTCTGATCGCGGGCATCGTCGCCTCGCTCGGCTATCTGTTCGGCGCGGCGATCCTGACGCCGGACCTCTGGGTCGAGCCGCTCGGCGCGCTGGTGAAGACCGGCCCCGCCGTCGTACTGATGCTGGTGGCGCTGCTGACGCTGGATAATAGATGACCCCAACCGAATGAACCATTGGCCCGACGATGACGTAATCCTCTATGACGGCGTCTGCATCTTCTGCTCGCGCTGGGTCCGCTTCGTCGCCACCCGCGACGTCGAGCAGAGATTCCGCTTCACCGCGATCCAGTCGGCGTATGGCACGAGGCTGGCGGAAGCGTTTGGCATCGATCCAGGCGATCCCGATACCAACGCCGTCGTGCATGGCGGCGCCGCTCATTTCAAATCCGACGGCGCCCTGACGGTGCTGTCGCAACTGCCGCGATGGCGCTGGACGCGCTTGTTATTCCTGGTGCCCAAGCCGCTGCGTGACGCGATCTACAATCTGGTGGCGCGCAACCGTTACAAGATTTTCGGAAAATTTGATTCGTGCTTTGTCCCAGATGCGGACATGCGCGCGAGAGTGCTGGAATAGTCACACTTCCAGCGGTTGCATGCCGATCGTTGGTCCGCCAAATCAAGGTAGACACGCCATGATTGAACTACCTAAGGTAATCAGGCTAGATTGCTGCCGGTTGCTGACTAACCTTATCCTGCTCCGACTTGCCCGACACAAAAACAAGCGAGGGGTGAAAAGCGTTGGAGGAGTTGGGAAAAGATGACGCTGTCGGGCCGGCCGGCCCGGATCAACTGAAACCCGAAACCGACACGCGCAAATCCTGGCAGCCTGCGCCCGGCGCCGCGGTATCCGCTCCCGACATCCCGGTCGCTTTGGGCCAGGTCGGCGGTGTCTGGCCGCTCGGCGGGCATGAAAAGCCGAACGAAGCGGGGCAGGACATGGCAGGATATGGCCGGGCAACGCCGGCCTATTCGGCCTTTGAAATTCCGTGGCAGGATCGGCTGCTGAAGTGCCTTCTCAAGATGAAGCCGGCGGCGTTCGAGCGGCTGTGTCAGAAGATCTTGAAAGACTCCGGCTTCATCAACGTCGACGTGACGGGACGAAATGGCGATGGCGGGATCGACGGCATCGGCGTGCTTCGCCTCAATCTCCTATCGTTTCATGTATTCTTTCAGTGCAAGCGGTGGAAAGGATCGGTCGGCGCGTCGGTGATCAGGGATTTCCGCGGTGCGATGGTCGGCAGGGCAGACAAGGGACTGGTCATGACGACCGGAATGTTCACCACCGACGCGCGGAAGGAAGCCACCAGGGATGGCGCGCCTGCGATCGATCTGGTCGACGGCGAAACCCTGTGCGAACTTTTGAAAGGCCTGAAGATCGGCGTGTCGATCCAGAAGGTCGAGCATGTGCTGGTGGAGCAGCACGTATTCCTGGAATTCTAGGGCGGGACGATTCCGGATTGTTGTACTCGGCGCGCGGGCTCGGCTTTAATGCCGTGGTGATCGAGTGAGAAAGCATCGCATGACAACTTCCGTTGCGTATCCAAAACAGCACGTTCCTCCGGGAGAGGACTTTTTGCTGCTTTCGCCGACCGCGCAGGCTCACGCCTACCGGAATGTGGACCGGATGTTCGCGACGCGGGCGATACGCCGGGGCGATTCGGTTCTGCAACTGGAACGTGGCCGGGAGATTGCGCCGCGCTATCAAGCGGGGCTGGAGGTTCATGGCGTCGACGCGTACATGGATCGCGCCAATGTCGCGGGGCTGCTCGTCATCGGGCAGGAAAAGATCGTTCTGGAGCGTTACTCCCTCGGGCTGGAGGAGAATGTGCGCTGGTCGTCGATGTCGATGATCAAGTCGCTGACGGCGACGCTGGTCGGGGCCGCGCTGCAGGAGGGCGCGATCGCGAGCCTGGACGACGCCGTGTCCAGATATATCCCGGCGCTGCGCGGCTGTGCCTATGACGCAGTGACCATTCGCCACCTGATCACCATGTCTTCGGGCGTGCGCTGGAACGAGGACTACACGGATCGGAATTCACACGTCAATCGCTACAGCAAATCGTTGGGTGACAAGGTTCCGGGAGGCGTTCTGGCGCTGATGCGCGGTTTGAAAGCCGAACACCGGCCCGGCAGTCAATTCAATTACAATACCGGCGATACCTACGTCCTCGGCAGCCTGATATCGGCGGCTACGGGGAAAACCCTGGCCGACTACATGTCCGAGACGATCTGGTCCCGCCTCGGCATGGAGTTCGACGCGTTCTATACCCTGGAGTCCGATGCCGGGCAGGAAATCGGCGGCAGCCGCGCCGGCATAGCGCTGCGGGATTTTGGCCGCTTCGGTATCTTCCTGCTGCGCAACGGCGTCATCGATGGCACGCCCGTGCTGCCTCCGGACTGGGTCGAACATGCGGACCGCCCGGCCTTCGTCCTCGATCCCGCAACCAATCGCTACGGGGCGACGGGATATGGCTATAGCTGGTGGCTCGATCCCGATGGATCGATGGTCGCCGTCGGCTTTGCCGGCCAGTCGCTCTACATCAACAGGAAGAACAAGGTCGTTATCGTCACGCTGTCGTGTCAGCCGCAACCGCCGTATTCGGCTGCCTACGACGTCGATCTCCAGAGCGAGTATCACGCCTTTAAGAATGCGGTGCTCGCTGTGTGCGGCTGATCCGGGAACGTAAGCTATTTGCTCGCGAGCGAAGCGATCACTTCCTCAGCCGCCCGCTCTCCGCTATCCCGCGCGCCATGTGCGGTCGAGAAAAACCCCGGCGACGTTGCCTCTCCCGCAAAGAACAATCGTCCATCGACCGGTGCGGCCAGCACTTCGCGATCTCCCGCATGACCCGGCAGCGCGTGCGAGTACGAACCCCGCGCGAAGGGGTCGTGGGCCCAGCGCGATTCTGCCAGCGGCTTCAGCTTGCGGCGAAAATCATTGCCGAGGATGGAGACGATCTCGTTGATGCTCTCCGCGGCGAGCGCGCCTTCGCCGGCGTCTTCCAGCGACTGCGCAAAACGGCCGCCGAAAAAGCCCTCGATGCAGGGCTGGCCGAACGGGCGGATGTGATAAGTGCCCATGGCGGTGCGCATGGTGGCGGCGCGCAGATTGCCTTCCTTTGGCAGCGCCTCCGGCTCGTCGAGCGCCAGTGTCACCTTGTCGGCCAGGCCGAGCGGCAAGCCGCGCGCGGCGTCGACCTTGGCGGGCAGAGGCGGGTGAAAGCGGATCGCCTCGTCGGCGATGAGGTTGGTCGGCACGGTGACGATCACCTTGTCGGCCGTCAGCGTGCCCCGCGAGGTCTCGATGCGGACGCGCTTTGCGGAATGATCGATCAGCGTCACCTCGCATTTCAGCGCGATCGGACACGCCGCGCCATAGGCGGCAATCAGCGCGCCATAGCCGCGGCGGACGCGCCAGTTGAGGTCGGTGTCCTGATAGGCGTCCATGTCGAGAAGGGAGACGGAATCGAGCTCGCAGCCATTGATGTAGGTCGAAATCGCATCGATCATGGGATTCCAGCGGTTGCCGGGCTCGAGGCAGAGGTCGGCGGGGCCGTCGCGGCCGCTCCGTTCGGCCTCTTGCGCGGCTTGTTCGGCACGATCGTAGAACGCGTCCAGCGCGCGAATATAATCGTCGCGGTCGTCCTGCGGGAATGCCTTGCCATAGGCGCGCTCGCGCCAGGGCGGCAGTGACTTGTTGATCTCGAAGCCAAGCTGTTCGGCAATTCTGACAAAGGTATTTTGGTCTGCCGAATGCAGCCAGCCGCACCCGACGTCGAAGGTGACGTCGGGTGAGGCCATGATGGTATGCGCCCGGCCGCCGACGCGGTCGCGCGCTTCCAGCACGATGACGGAGAGGCCGGAACTATTCAGCGCGTGGGCCGCGCCAAGTCCGGCGGCGCCGGCGCCGATGATGGCGACATCGACGGAAGAGGGGAGGGACGTCATGCCCAGCCTCTAGCACGATCGCGCGTGGGCAAAAAGCCGGCCGTCGGGCGCCCATTGCATCGCCGCGAGGCGCGTGCCTCGGTCTCAATGCAGACGCCGATCGCAACCATTGGATGATGCAGCGCGGCAAAGCAACGAGGCATCTTGCGCCTCGTTCTGTAGTTGTGTTGAATGAACTATTCTCTTTTTTATTTTTAGACAGGATTTTTAGACAGGATTATTGCCATGACCGTGACCGATACGGACTCCGGGAAGCCTCATAAGCGAACAGCGGTCCTCGTCGTCCATGGCATCGGTAGCCAGCGTGCGCTGGAGACCGTGCGCGGTGTCATCAAGGCCGTTTGGCTTAACGGTGAAAATCCCTATGACGCGGGCCGGCGCATCTGGAGCCATCCCGAACGAGACAGCGCCGACATCGATCTGACGGTGATGACGACGAACGAGGTGCCGGAATCGAGGGACGACCGCGTTGTCGACTTCCACGAGCTGTATTGGGCTCACCTGATGAGCGAAACAAAGCCGGTCGCCGTGTTGCTTTGGCTGTACGAGCTTTGCCGCAAAGGCCCGATCATGAAGGAGGGGATCAACGGCCTGTGGTGGGCGGCGTCGATCTTTCTGTGCTTCATGAACCTTTCCGTTGCGCTATTGGCATTTAAAGGCGCAGTGCAGTTTGCGCAAATTTGCGCGGTCCAGAACTTGCTCGTTGCGCCGTTCCTGCTGATTCTGAGCTCCCTCGTACTCGGTTTTGCGATCGCTCTGAAATGGCGGGCGTTCCGTCTTTCAAAGAAGTTGGCTTCGTTTTGCGGGATCGGCGTCGTCGTCATCGCAGTCTATTTTGCCGTCGAGTTATTCGGGAAGCCGGGCAAATGGCCGGAACTTTCGGACCCGGTCGAATTGTTCACAGTGGTGGCCGTTCCGACGCTAATTGCCTTGATCGCTACCTGTCTGCTCACCAGGCGACACGGCTTGCGGGCATTCTGGAGAGCACTTTGGATTTCGTTGGCCGTAGCGGGAATCTTCGTCGTCGCTGACCAACTCTGGTATCCGGAAAAGCCGAAGGTCGAAACATTGGTCGCGGCGTGGCCGTGGGCACTGAATTCGCCCTGGGGTGCTCCACTCGCGTTTGCCGTGCTGGGGATCTATCTCATCATCAACGCCAGCTTCCTACAGCCATATCTTGGCGATGCTGCGCGCTATTTCCGGGCCTCGCCAGCCAATGTCGCAGTGCGCCGAAAGATTCGAAAGCAGGCGGTAGACACGCTGGACAGGCTCAACGACTGTGGTGACTACGATCGCGTAATCGTGGTGGCTCACAGCCTCGGTACCGTCGTCGCATACGACATGCTGCGCGCCTATTTCAGCAGGATTTGCGGTGACCTACCGTCAGCCTCGAAGTTCGGCATTGATTTTGACGAGATCGACATGGCCAACTGGCAGCCGGCAGGCACGGCATTCGCGGGCGACAAGAAGATTCTCCGGGAGAAGGCGCGACGCGCCGTCGCGAGCATCGCGCGGGCGGCGGAAAAAGCCAATGAAGATCAAAAAGCCGCCGGTGATCAAAAGGCCAAGGCAAAGATCAGGACGTGGCTGGTGACCGATTTCGTCACGCTCGGAAGTGCATTGTCCCATGCAGTCTTCCTGATGTGTCTCGGAAATAGCCGCCGCGCCCTCGAACTTGATTTCGTCCGGCGCATCGCCGAGCGCGAATTTCCGACATGCCCGCCGAAGCGACTCGACAATAACGGCCTGCTTACCTTCTACAATCCGAAGCTGCAGCAAAGACAAGTGCATCACGGCGCGCTGTTTGGCTTGACGCGATGGACGAACATTTTCTTCCCGATGGTGCAGATCTTCTGGGGAGACGCGATCGGCGGCAAGCTGGCGCCGATCTTCGGGTCGCATATCGTCGATTTTCCCGTGTCGACCAAAGCCAATGGCGAGGCCGACTTCTTCACCCATACCGCCTATTGGGACGTGTGCCGCGAGCCCGCAACATTTCAGGCCCCGCACATCGTCGCGCTTCAGGAAGCGATCGACCTCGCCGATATCGGCAAGGCCATCGACGTGGTCGATAGCGCCATCGCGTCCAACGCGGAGGCTTGAATTACGCCACCGCTTCCTTGGCCTTTTCCGCGCGCTTGCGGTCGTTGGCGTCCAAAAACTTCTTGCGCAGGCGGATCGACTTCGGGGTGACTTCGACCAGTTCGTCTTCCTCGATATAGGCCAGCGCCTTTTCCAGCGTCATCCGGATCGGCGGCGTCAGGCGTACGGCTTCGTCCTTGGAAGTGGTGCGGATGTTGGTGAGCTGCTTGCCCTTGAGGATGTTGATCTCGAGGTCGTTGTCGCGGGTGTGCTCGCCGACGATCATGCCCTTGTAGACCTTCCAGCCGGGCTCGATCATCATCGGGCCGCGGTCTTCCAGCTTGAACATCGCGTAAGCCACCGCTTCGCCCTGGTCGTTGGAGATCAAGACGCCGTTGCGGCGGCCCTGGATGTCGCCCTTGTAGGGCGCGTATCCATGGAACAGGCGGTTCATGATCGCGGTGCCGCGGGTATCGGTGAGCAGTTCGCCCTGGTAGCCGATCAGGCCACGGGTCGGCGCGTAGAACACCAGGCGCAGGCGGTTGCCGCCGGAGGGGCGCATCTCGATCATCTCGGCCTTGCGTTCGCTCATCTTCTGCACGACGACGCCGGAATGCTCCTCGTCGACGTCGATCACGACTTCCTCGATCGGCTCCAGCCAATTGCCGGTGGCTTCGTCCTTCTGCAGCACGACGCGCGGGCGCGACACCGAGAGTTCAAAGCCTTCGCGGCGCATGGTCTCGATCAAGATCGCGAGCTGCAATTCGCCGCGGCCGGAGACTTCCATCGAATCCTTGTCGGAAGCCTCGACCACGCGCAGCGCGACGTTGCCTTCGGCCTCGCGCAGCAGGCGGTCGCGGATCATGCGGCTCGTCACCTTGTCGCCTTCGGTGCCGGCGAGCGGAGAGTTGTTGACGATGAATGACATCGAAACCGTCGGCGGATCGATCGGCTGCGCCACCAGCGGCGTCTCGACCGAGGGATCGCAGAACGTATCGGCGACGGTGCCCTTGGTGAGGCCGGCAATCGCAACGATGTCGCCGGCTTCGGCTTCTTCGAGCGGCGTGCGCTCGATGCCGCGGAAGGCGAGGATTTTTGTGATACGACCCGTTTCGATGGTCTTGCCGTCGGCGCCCAGCACCTTGACCTGCTGGTTCGGCTTGATCGAACCGGAAGTAATGCGGCCGGTGATGATACGGCCGAGATAGGGGTTGGCTTCGAGGATGGTGCCGATCATCCGGAACGGGCCCTCCTCGACGGTCGGTGCCGCGACGTGGCGCACGATCAGGTCGAACAGCGGCTGCATGCCGGCGTCCTGCGAACCGTCCGGGCTGTCGGCCATCCAGCCCTGCTTGGCCGATCCGTACAGGATCGGGAAGTCGAGCTGCTCCTCGCTGGCGTCCAGTGCGGCGAACAGGTCGAACACTTCGTTGATGACTTCGGTCGGGCGGGCGTCGGGGCGGTCGACCTTGTTGATAACGACGATCGGCTTCAGCCCGACCTTGAGCGCCTTGGAGACCACGAACTTGGTCTGCGGCAACGGACCTTCGGCCGCGTCGACCAGCACCAGCGCGCCATCCACCATGTTGAGGATGCGCTCGACCTCGCCGCCGAAATCGGCGTGGCCGGGGGTGTCGACGATGTTGATGCGGGTGTCCTTCCACTGCACCGAAGCGGCCTTGGCCAGAATGGTGATGCCGCGCTCGCGCTCCAGGTCGTTGGAGTCCATCGCGCGCTCGGTCACCTTCTGGTTCTCGCGATAGGTGCCGGATTGCTGCAGCAGGCGGTCGACGAGGGTGGTCTTGCCGTGGTCGACGTGGGCGATGATGGCGACGTTGCGAAGGTTCATGGCTCTTCTTCTGGTCGTGCATGGTGGTTGCGCGATCTCACCGGAAAACCGGGACCCACTTTTCCGGATCGCGCTTCTATAACCTGGAATACTGGCGCGTGATGACGCTTCTTCGAATTGTCATCCCGCTCCATCTTTTTGTTTGAGCATGATCTCCGGGCAAACGCGTACCGCGTTTGTCCCGAGGGAAAACCGGTATCCACTTTTCCGGATCATGCTCCGGGGGCCCAATGGGCCCCAAAAAGGAAGCCCGGCCAAAAAGACCGGGCACACCTTACTCGTTGCGCCGCAATATATTCAGAAAACGCCAAAAAACAATGGTTTGTTTGGCATTTGGTTAGCTCATTTTGGGCGTGTCGCCGGCCCTAATTGCCCTTTTCGGGGTCGGGATAGACCCCCCGCAAGACTTCCTCGAAATGGGCTTTGACCGCCTCATTGCACTGGCAGGAGCGGTTGCGCATGGCATCCGGGTTGCGGACCAGGATCGAGCCGCGCCGGGTCTCCAGCGTGCCTTCCGCCTTGAAGGTCTGAATCACAATGGCTGGTATAGGAGCGGCCGACCCCGAGCAGAGTTGCCAATTGCTCATGGGTCAGCGGCACGACCTCGTCGCCATCGGCGCGTTCCATCGCCGAAACTATCGATTTCGCCGTGCGCTGCTCGATCG
>CAWFMW010000040.1:0-91737 GCA_963816815.1 uncultured Alphaproteobacteria bacterium | reverse complement strand
TTGCAAAAATATTACGCTTTCCCTTACCCCCAAATCAGTGGCTTTTATGTGCCGTCCCGTCTCGACAAGAGGGGCGTATCGCGATCGTCACGAACGCGAGGCGGGATGTGGTGGACGCGGCAGCGTCGGCGCGGAAGGTGGACGCAGGGCGAGGCAACTCGTGAGCGGTTCACGTCGCGCAGGACGTACGGCGCTGAGGCGTACGGCAAAACCGTGTGGTTCTGGCACCCGTGGCTGGTGTCAAGCTGCCGGTGGCGCATCCGATCCAACCGGATCGGTTGAGCCATCAAGCCGGCAGCGATGGAGGCAAAAGGAATTCGTCTCCAGGGAGAGCTCGGCATAAGCCGTCAAACCATTGCGCAGGGAATGCCGGCGTGCCTCGGCTGTACCTGTATGCTCGTGTGCGCATCTCTACTACGCATTGCACACGAGACCGCGGGTGCAGCAAGCACCCGGCATTCCCTGCTCCCTCTCGCTTGGGAGACAAGTCATGCAAACCTCGGGCGCCGCGCGTCGCGAGGACGCGAAACTGCGTCCCCGTCATTGCGAGCGAAGCGAAGCAATCCATTCTTTCTTTGCGCCGCGAGGTGGATTGCTTCGCTTCGCTCGCAATGACGTGGAAAGAGCGAGATGCGACTATCAGCGCCTGAAACTCTTGATCTCCGAAACGCTGCCGTCGCGGTACGTCAACTCCACCGAGACCGACCTGGTCTGCGGCGCAAGCTTCAAATAGGGCGTGGCGTCGTGCGGAATGGCGCTGGGATCGCGGGGATCGCAGGGCGGCATCTTCAGCACCTTGTCCGGCACCGTAGAGTCGATGCCGACGCGCACTTCGCGGATCGCGCAGCGATACGACATCAGATGGGTGTAGTAGACCAGCAGGCCGTTGAATTCGCGGAACGACAACCAGCTCGTCGCAGTCATGTCGAGGATCTTGCGCTGGTCGCGGATCAGGGCGGCTTCGGGATCGAACCGGATCGGGAACGGGCCCTGCAATTCGCCATTGGTGTCGACATAGCGCACCTGGATCATCGCCGCCGGTGCATCGGCCGGCAGCTCGATCGAGGGATTGGGCATCCGCTTGCGGGTCCGCGGGTCGAGCGTGTCGATAAATCCGGTCTCGCGAAAATCACCGGCGTCGCCCATCCGCCAGGAAATGCCGAGCGTCGGATCGGCGATCGAGAACACCACGGTCCAGCCGCCATTGTGGCGCGAGAACATCGCGATCGGCGCGTTGACCGAATCGTTCTGCGGCTTGAGTTGCTGCACCGGCGGCAAGGCCGCCAGTTTCGGCAGCGGCTCGGCGGCGGGCTTCATCGCCGCCTCCGGCGGCCCCTTCGAAACACCGTTGAGAAACACGTCGTCGACCATCTGGTCGAAGTAAACCGGGATCTGCTTGTGGCGAACGGTCTCCGCCATTTCGCTGACCAGACGCCGCGTGCGCTGCGCGACCTGAACGAGGTTCGCGCCGGGCTCCGTCAGTTGCTTGGCGAAGGTGCGGGTGAACACCGAATTGGGATTGGCGTCGTCATTGGAGAGCCGGTCGAGCGCGGTCTGCCGCGGCCCGGCCGAGAAGATCGAGAACACGCCTTCCGGCAATTGCGTCATCGGCGCGAGACCGCCTGCCCCGGCAACCGCGCGCGTGCCGGCGCGCTCGAACGGATTGTTGCGGCAGGCATCGAACACCAGAATGGCGGTGCGCACCTTGCGGTTCTGCAGCCGCTCGATGATGCGGTCGGCGAGCACCGAGGCGTCGCGCACCAGTTCTTCCTGGCCTTCGGTTGCCGCCGGCACGTCGGTCGGCAGCAGGAAATTCTGGCCGGCGATCTCAAAGCCGTGGCCGGCGTAGAAGAAGAACGCGGTGTCGCCGGCCTCGACCGCCCTGTCGAAGGCGAGCAGCGTCTGGCTGAACGCCTGCCGGTTCTGGTTTTCCGCCACCATCACCGTGAAGCCGAGCTGCTTGAGCGTATCGCCCATGGTGCGGGCGTCGTTAACTGCCTTCTGCAGCTTGGGCACGTTGCGGTAGTCGTTGTTGCCGACCACCAGCGCGACGCGCTTTTCCGCATGCGCCGGCGCGGCGAAAGCGGCGATGCAGGTTGCAAGGCTCGTCACCGCGAGCAATCTCGAAAACCAACCCTTCATGGAATTCCCCACACGCACGATCGGTCCTGGTTCGGGCCGTGCGAAACCACTTCATGCCATAGTCGGCAGGCCATTGCCCACGGTTCAATGGCTTCGATGGATAAGAATGGCCGGGCTCGATTTGACGGCCAAATGACGGTTTCGGCGGTTATTTGTGCGAAAACATTAAGCTTTTTCGGGCTAATATCGGTTCCCAGATTGACTTTGGCCATTTCGACCCTATGTTCCGGCTCAATGCGGCCTTGGATCGAAACGCGATTCCCTAGGTTAGCCGCTCGTCTGCGTAAGTCAGAGCCCCCAGCTTTTCAAAAGCGCGCCGTTTCGGGGCAAAACGCGACAGCCTTATTACCCTCGATTCCGAACGGCGGTGTCGACTAGAGGCTCAATGTCTTTTTCCCATCTCGGCCTTTCCGATAAGGTCCTCGCCGCTGTTGCGGCCTCCGGTTACACGACCCCTACCCCCATCCAGGAACAGGCGATCCCCCACGTTCTGGCACGCCGAGACGTTCTCGGCATCGCCCAGACCGGCACCGGCAAGACCGCTGCCTTCGTCCTGCCCATGCTCACCATGCTGGAAAAGGGCCGCGCCCGGGCACGAATGCCCCGCACCCTGATCCTCGAACCGACCCGCGAACTCGCCGCCCAGGTCAAAGAGAATTTCGACAAATACGGCGTCGGCCAGAAACTCAACGTCGCGCTCCTGATCGGCGGCGTCTCGTTCGGCGACCAGGACACCAAGCTGACCCGCGGCGTCGACGTCCTGATCGCGACCCCCGGCCGCCTGCTCGACCACACCGAACGCGGCGGGCTGCTGCTCACCGGCGTCGAACTCCTGGTCATCGACGAAGCCGACCGCATGCTGGACATGGGCTTCATCCCCGACATCGAACGCGTCTGCAAGCTGGTGCCGTTCACGCGGCAGACACTGTTCTTCACCGCGACGATGCCGCCGGAAATCAGCCGCATCAGCCGAGGCCTTCCTGCACAATCCCGAGCGGATCGAAGTCTCCAAGCCCGCCACCACTGCGGTGGGCGTTTCGCAGTTCCAGGTTCCCGGCGGCCGCGAGGTACACGAGAAGCGCGAGATCCTGCGCCGCCTGCTGCGCGACGCCAAGGATCTTCAGAACGCGATCATCTTCTGCAACCGCAAGCGCGAAGTCGCCGTCGTTTACAAATCGCTGCAGAAGCACGGCTTCAGCGTCGGCGCCCTGCATGGCGACATGGACCAGTCGGCGCGCACCGCAGCGCTCGATCAGTTCCGCAAGGGCGAAATCCCGCTGCTGGTGGCCTCCGATGTCGCCGCCCGCGGCCTCGACATTCCCGCCGTCAGCCACGTCTTCAATTTCGACGTGCCGCATCATGCCGACGATTACGTGCATCGCATCGGCCGCACCGGCCGCGCCGGGCGCGCCGGCACCGCGATCTCGATCGTCACCTCGCTCGACAGCAAATCGATTGCCGCGATCGAACGGCTGATCGGCCAGACCATTCCCGCCGCCGAAGGCGACTATGCCGTGCAGTCGGATTCGTCCGGCGAGAGCGACCAGCCGCGCGAACATCGCTCACGCGAAGGGTCGCGGGAAGGTTCACGCGGCGGTCGCAAGCCGCGGCGTGAACGCGAGCCGCGCGCCGCCAGAGGCAGCGATAGCAGCGAGCGCGAGCCGCGTCGCGGCCAAGAGCGGCGACCGCGAACCGCGACATGCCAAGGGTGCGGGCCGCAGTGCGAGCCCAGCAGCCGCAGGCAGCGTCCGCAGCCTTCACGCCGCCCGCTCCTGCACAGCCTCGCGCGTGCCTTCGATCGGTCGTCCGGAACCGCGGCGCGCCCAGCGCGAAGTCGAGTCGGAGCCTGCCGATCACTCGCATCTTCCGGCGTTCCTGCTGCGGCCGGTTCGCGCCCGCGTCTGAACCAACGCGCCACGCGCCTGACGGCCGGAACCGTTTACCGGCCGTTCATTCTCCTCCCTTAACCTGCCGACGATAATTTTAATCATTGCGGCACGGCAACGAGCGGCGCTGCTCGGATATTGGGGACGGATCAGTGGTCAAGCTGCTGGACGAACACGAGCGCACGTTGGCGTTTGCCGAAGTCGCGTTGGGCCAGATCAAATCCCTCCGGCAGACCGCGGTCCCGCGCAACTACGAAATCTGGTACGTCTACGCGACCGGATACAATGCCCCCCTCAACAAGATCATCAACGAGACGCTGGCGCGCAACGGCAGGCTGAGCGAAGTCCGATCTCGAACAGATCTACGAAACCTACCTCTCCCACATCAAGACCTCCGACCGCATCGACAAGGTCGGCGCGCGCGTGATCGGCGAAATCGACGACGTGATGAACCTGATCACGGACGCGCTCGGCATGTCGCAGAGCTATGACGCCAGGCTGAGCGGCGCCAGCGAGAAGCTCAGTACCGCAAAGAGCCGCGACCAGATCAAGGCGGTCGTCGACGGACTGGTGAAGTCCACCCGCGAGATGCGCGAGACCAACAAGGCGCTGGAAAACCGGCTGGCGCTGTCGAAGACCGAGATCAGCAATCTCCAGCACAGCCTCGAGGCGATCCGCGCCGAGAGCCTGACCGATCCGCTGACCGGACTGGGCAACCGCAAATATTTCGACCGCTCGATCGACATGGCGGTGCAGGCGGCGCTGGCCAGCGGCGAGCCGCTGTCGCTTCTGATGTTCGACATCGACCATTTCAAATCGTTCAACGATTCCTACGGCCATCTCACCGGCGATCAGGTGCTGCGGCTGGTCGGCATGTCGCTGAAGCAGACCATCAAGGGCCAGGACATCACCGCGCGCTATGGCGGCGAGGAATTCGCGGTGGTGCTGCCCAACACCGCGCTGCGCCAGGCGCTGACGGTCGCCGACCACATCCGCCGCGCCGTGATGGCGAAGGAATTGAAGAAGAAATCCACCGGCGAAATTCTCGGCCGCGTCACCATCTCGGTCGGCGTCTCCATGCTGAAGCCGGACGACGACACCGATTCGCTGATCGAACGCGCCGACGCCTGCCTCTACGCCGCCAAGCGCAACGGCCGCAACCGCGTGATCTGCGAAGTCGACCCCGAATACGCCGCCGAGACCCGCAGCCAGGTGGCCTGAGCGCCAATTACCGGCGCGGCGCCTTCCTCGCCTTCGCGACCTGCCGCTTCGCCGCCGGCTTGCGCCCAACAGCCGGCTTGCTCGCAGCCTTGCGCAAAACCTTCGGCTTCGCCGCCTTGCGCGCCTTCGGCCGCTTGCGCAACGCCGCGCGCTGCGCCGCCGCCAGCGCCGCCCTCGCCCAGTCGGCCAACTCCTCGGAATCGTCGAACAGCCGCGCCGGCAACTGCCAGTACGAGTTCACCGTGACGGTCTTGGCCCGCGTCTGATACTGAGAACGGCTGTTGATCCTTCCGCCTCGAATTGCGGAATCGTTTGTTCATCGGCGCGGAAATAAAGCCCGGCGCGCAGCGCCAGCGCGAAGTTGGTGCCGTCGGCGGAGATGCCGAAGCCGGAAAACATCTTGCGGATGGTGACCGGGCCGAAATCGGCAAACAGGTCGATCAGGAAATCGCGGTCCATGTGGCCTCAGCCCCAGTGTCAGCCCCTCATGGTAGGCGCGCAAGCGCCGTCTCGAACCATGTGGCCCCGATCTCGCCGCGGCCATCCTTCGAGACGCCGCTTCGCGGCTCCTCAGGATGAGGGCTGTGGGTGAGAGCTAGACCTTCGCCGCCGTCAGTTGCACCGACTCGCCGCAGCCGCAGGCCGAGACCTGGTTCGGATTGTTGAAGATGAACTGGGCCTGCATCTTGTCGGCCTTGTAGTCCATCTCGGTGCCGAGCAGGAACAGCACCGCCTTGGGATCGACCAGGATCTTCACGCCGTGGTCCTCGACCACCTCGTCGGTCGGGCGGACCTCGTGGGCGTATTCGACCGTGTAGGACTGCCCGGCGCAGCCGCCGTTCTTGATGCCGACGCGCAGGCCGACGATCTCGGAATCGGCGCGCTTGGTCAGTTCCGTAATCCGCTGCGCCGCGGCCTCGGTCAGTTTCATGACCTGCGGGCGCGGCCGCGGCTTCGGCTTGGCGGCGGGCGTGGGTGAAGCGGGTGTCATGTCAGTCATGTGGTCATTCCCAGCGGCAAATCAATGCCAGTCATCTTCCCGTAAAGCCGTTAACCCGTACGCACTCACCACATATTGAGGACGAGGCGGGCCTCGTCGGACATCCGATCCGGCGTCCAGGCCGGATCCCACACCAGATTGACATTGACGACGCCGACGCCGGGAACGCTGGCGATCGCGTTCTCCACCATGGTCGGCAGTTCGCCGGCCGCCGGGCAGTTCGGCGTGGTCAGCGTCATCATCACGTCGACGCTGCGGTCGTCCTTGAGGTCGACCTTGTAGATCAGGCCGAGTTCGTAGATGTCGGCCGGAATTTCCGGATCGAACACCGTCTTCAGCGCGGCGACGATCTCGCCGCCGAGCCGCTCGGTCTCCTCCGGCGGCAGCGCCGAGATGGTTTCCATATTGGCGGTTTTGACTTCGGCTGTATCACTCATGAGAACAATTCCCGCGCCTTGATCAGCGCCTGTGCCAGATGGTCGACTTCTTCCCGGGTATTATACATCCCAAACGACGCGCGGCAGGTGGCTGTGACATTGAACCGCTCTAAAAGCGGCATCACGCAATGGGTGCCGGCGCGCACCGCGATGCCCTGGCGGTCGATCACGGTCGCGACGTCGTGGGCGATGGGCGCCCTTCATCTCGAAGGAAATCACCGGGCCCTTGCCGCGCGCGGTGCCGATCAGGCGCAGCGAATTGATTTCGCGCAGCCGCTCCTGGGCGTAGGTCAGAAGATCGTGCTCGTGGGCGGCGATGCGCTCCTTGCCGATCGAATTGACGTAGTCGATCGCAGCACCCAGCCCGATCGATTCCACGATCGCCGGCGTGCCGGCCTCGAACTTGTGCGGCGGATCGCCATAGGTGACCCAGTCCCGCGCGACCTCGCGGATCATCTCGCCGCCGCCATTGATAGGGACGCATCGCGACCAGATGCTCGTGCTTGGCATAGAGCACGCCGATGCCGGTCGGGCCGTACAGCTTGTGGCCGGTGAAGACGTAGAAGTCGGCGTCGATGTCCTGCACGTCGATCGCCAGATGCACGGCGGCCTGGCTGCCGTCGACCAGCACCGGAATGCCGCGGGCATGCGCCAGCTTCACCACGTCCTTGACCGGCACGATGGTGCCGAGCGCGTTCGACATCTGCGTGATCGCGACCAGTCTTGGTGCGATCGGTCAGCAGCTTCTCGAACTCCTCGATCAGGAAATTGCCTTCGTCGTCGACCGGCGCCCATTTGATCACGGCGCCGTGGCGCTCCCGCAGGAAATGCCAGGGCACGATGTTGGAGTGGTGCTCCATGATCGAGATCACGATCTCGTCGCCCGCCTTGATGTTGGGCTCGCCCCAGGACGACGCCACGAGGTTGATCGCCTCGGTGGCGTTGCGGGTGAAGACGATCTCTTCGGTGCGCCGCGGCGTTGAGGAACTTCGCCACCTTGGCGCGGCCGCCCTCATAGGCCTCGGTCGCGGCATTGGCGAGGTAATGCAGGCCGCGATGCACGTTGGCGTATTCGCTCTTGTAGGCTTCCGTCATGCGGTCGAGCACGGCGGTCGGCTTCTGCGCGGAAGCGGCGTTGTCGAGATAGACCAGCGGCTTGCCATAGACCTTCATCGCCAGCGCCGGGAAATCCTCCCGCACGCGGGCGACGTCGTAGGCGCCATTCATGACTGCCGGATGCTGGGTCATGCCCGCGCCTCCAGCCAGCGCTGCGCGGCGGCGATCGCGAGTTCGCGCAGATCGTCATTGACGATCGATTCGATCGCCTCGCCGACGAAGGCCTGGATCAGCAGCGCCTGGGCTTCCTTTTCGGAAAGGCCGCGGGCGCGCAGATAGAACAGCAGGCTCTCGTCGAGCGCGCCGGTGGTCGCGCCATGGCCGCAGGTGACGTCGTCGGCGAAGATTTCCAGCTCCGGCTTGTTGTCGGCCTCGGCCTCGTCGGACAGCAGCAGCGCCCGCGTCATCATCTTGGCGTCGGTCTTCTGCGCGTGGGGACGCACGATGATGCGGCCCTGGAACACCGAATGGGCGCGGTCGTCGACGACGGCGCGGAAGACCTCGCGGCTGGCGCAATGCGGCACCGCATGGTCCATGAACAGCGTGGTGTCGGCGTGCTGGCGGCCGTTGAGCAGATTGACGCCGTTGGTCTCGACCCGGGAGTCCTCGCCGGCGAAGGCAATGGTCGCCTGGTAGCGGCTGACGGCAGCGCCCGAGGTCATGCCGAACGTGTTGAAGTGCGCATGCGCGCCCAGCGTGACCACGGCAGAGGAGATGTTGAAGGCCTCGCGGCCGTCCTCGATCAGGCGGACATGGTCGAGCCGCGAATTGTCGCCGATCGCAACGATCAGGGAGTCGTGGACCTGATAGGCCGTGGCGCCGTCGGCCGCGATATAGCTCTCGACCAGCGTCGCGCCGGCATCCTTGCCGAGCCGCAGCAGCGAGCGCGTGAACATCGCCGCGGGCGCGGCGCCGCTGGCGATATGAACGACCTGCAGCGGCTGCGTCAGCACGATGCCGTTGGCGATCTCGATCACCACGCCGTCGGTCATCATCGCGCTGTTGAGCGCGACCATCGGATTGGCATTGTCGGGCGTCAACAACTGCGCCTGCAGGGCGGCGTCGCCGGCCTCCAGCACCTCGCGCAGCGTGCGGATCGTCAGCCCCTTCTCGAGACCGTCCAGTTCGGAAAGCTTTGGCGCGAACACGCCGTCCACCAGCACCAGCCGGCGCGCGCCCTTGATCGCCTGCAGCTTCAGGGCCGTCGCAGCCCGCTTCAGCGCAGCCGCATCCGGCGCGGGCGCCAGCGGCAGCACTTCGCGCATCAGCGCGCGCAGATCGGTGTATTTCCAGTCCTCGATCCGCCGGTGCGGCAGGCCGGCGCTCTCATAGGCCTCGAAGGCGCGCCGTCGCGCCTCGGCGACCTTGCCGGTGCCCGGCAGCCGGTCGCGCGCGACCGCAAAGCTGTCGCTCAGCGCGCGTCCGGTTTCGTTCTTTGCCAAAGCCACGTTCATCACAATACCTGTCAGGCCGCGTCTTCGAACTGGGCGTAGCCGGAAGCCTCGAGCTCCAGCGCCAGTTCCTTGCCGCCGCTTTTGACGACCCGGCCCTTCGACATCACGTGCACGAAATCAGGCACGATGTAGTTGAGCAGCCGCTGGTAGTGGGTGATCACGACCATCGCACGGTCGGGCGAACGCAGCGCGTTGACGCCGTCGGCGGCGACGCGCAGCGCGTCGATGTCGAGGCCGGAATCCATTTCGTCGAGGATGCAGACGGCCGGCTCGAACAGCGCCATCTGCAAAATCTCGTTGCGCTTCTTCTCGCCGCCGGAGAAGCCGACATTGACGCCGCGGCGGAGCATGTCCTGCGGGATGTTCAGCGATTTTGCGACCTCGCGCACCTTCTTCAGAAAGTCCGGCGTCGAATATTCGCTCTCGCCGCGCGCCTTGCGCTGGGCATTGAGCGCGGTGCGCAGGAACGTCATGGTGGCGACGCCGGGAATTTCGACCGGATACTGGAACGCCAGGAACACGCCCTTGGCGGCGCGCTCGTCCGGCGCCATTTCCAGCAGGTCTCTCGCCCTTGAACAGGATTTCGCCGCCGGTCACTTCATAGCCCGGCTTGCCGGCGATCACGTGGGACAGCGTCGATTTGCCGGAGCCGTTCGGCCCCATGATCGCATGCACCTCGCCCGGGTTCACCGTCAGCGACAGCCCGTGGAGAATTTCGCGCTCCTCGACACGGACCTTCAGATCTTTGACTTCAAGCAGTGACATTGTTTTCCGTTCCTTGTTCCTCGTCCTGAGGAGCGCCGTCAGGCGCGTCTCGAAGGACGTGGCCGACAATCTTTCCTCCATCCTTCGAGACGGCCGCTTGCGCGGCCTCCTCAGGATGAGGTCTATCCGACCGACCCTTCCAGCGAGATCGAGATCAGCTTCTGCGCTTCCACCGCGAACTCCATCGGCAGTTGCTGCAGCACGTCCTTCACAAAGCCGTTGACGACGAGGCCGACGGCTTCTTCCTGGCTGAGGCCGCGCTGGACGCAGTAGAACAGCACGTCCTCGGAAATCTTCGAGGTCGTCGCCTCGTGCTCGAACGTGCGCCGACGAGTTCTTCGCCTCGACATAGGGCACGGTGTGCGCGCCGCATTTGTCGCCGATCAGGAGCGAGTCGCAGGCGGTGAAGTTGCGCGCGCCGGTCGCCTTGCGATGGGCGGTGACGAGGCCGCGATAGGTGTTCTGCGAGACGCCGGCGGCGATGCCCTTGGAGATGATCCGGCTCGTCGTGTTCTTGCCGAGATGGATCATCTTGGTGCCGCTATCGACCTGCTGGTGACCGTTCGAGATCGCGATCGAATAGAACTCGCCGCGCGAATTGTCGCCGCGCAGGATGCAGCTCGGATATTTCCAGGTGATCGCCGAACCGGTCTCGACCTGGGTCCAGGAGATCTTCGAATTGTTGCCGCGGCAGTCGCCACGCTTGGTGACGAAATTGTAGATGCCGCCGACGCCTTCGGAATTGCCGGGGTACCAGTTCTGCACCGTCGAATATTTGATCTCGGCATCGTCGAGCGTGACCAGTTCGACGACGGCGGCGTGCAACTGGTTTTCGTCGCGCTGCGGCGCGGTGCAGCCTTCGAGGTAGCTGACGTAGGCGCCCTTGTCGGCGATGATCAGCGTGCGCTCGAACTGGCCGGTGTTGCGCTCGTTGATGCGGAAATAGGTCGACAGCTCCATCGGGCAGCGCACGCCCGGCGGCACGTAGACGAACGAGCCGTCGGAAAACACCGCCGAGTTCAGCGTCGCGAAATAATTGTCCGAGGTCGGCACGACCGTGCCGAGATATTTCTTCACCAGTTCGGGATGCTCGCGGATCGCTTCCGAGATCGGCATGAAGATCACGCCGGCGGCCTTCAATTCCTTCTGGAAGGTGGTGGCGACCGAAACCGAGTCGAACACGGCGTCGACCGCGATCTTGCGCTCGCCTTCCGGCTTGACGACGCCTTCCAGCACCTCGACTTCGCGCAGGGGAATGCCGAGCTTCTCGTAGGTCTTGAGGATTTCCGGATCGATCTCGTCGAGCGAGCCGATCTGCTTCTTCGGCTTCGGCGCCGAGTAATAATAGAGATCCTGATAGTCGATCTTGGGATAGTTGACGCGGGCCCAGGTCGGCTCGGTCATGGTCAGCCAGCGGCGATAGGCCTCCAGCCGCCATTCCAGCATCCAGGCCGGTTCGTTCTTCTTCGCGGAGATGAAGCGGACGGTGTCTTCCGAGAGACCCTTGGGGGCCTTGTCGGACTCGATCAGTGTCTCAAACCCATATCGATACTGGTCGACGTCGATGCGGCGACGCGCTCGACCGTCTCTTGTACGGCTGGCATTCCATCCTCCGCTCGCGGTTTCAAGGACCGCGGTGGAACAATTCCAAATCAGTGAAGCGTTCCGGCGAAACGCACTTAGAACGTTTCAAGCTGTGTTTCGTCGCCCTTTAAGTAAGGCATCGGCAAGCTTTCGCCAAGCCTGAAGGGCCAAATCAATGTCTGCCTCCGAGGTAGACCAGCCCAGACTGAGCCGCACCGCTCCCTGGGCCAGTTCCGGACCTACTCCCATGGCGGCCAGGACGTGCGAGGGCTGAACCTTGCCGGACGAGCAGGCGGAGCCTGAGGATACCGCAATACCGCCGAGATCGAAGCCAATCACGGCCGTTTCGGCCTTCATACCGGGAACCGTGAACAGCGTGGTATTCGGCAGCCGCGGTGCATCTTCCGAAAACACAATCATTCCAGGGGTCTGCCTCAGACCCTCCTCGAGGCGCTTTCGCAGGCCCTGCAGCCGGGCTGCATCGCCTTCCAGGGCGGCCATGGCAGCCCGGACCGCAGCGCCAAAGGCCGCAATTCCCGCGACATTCTCGGTGCCGGCCCGGCGACCCAGCTCCTGACCGCCGCCACGCAGCAGCGGCTCCAGACCCTGTATGCCATCGGCCAGAACCAGCGCACCGACGCCCTTCGGGCCGCCGATCTTGTGTGCAGAAAGCGTGACCAGATCGGCCTTCATTGCATTGATATCAAAAGGTATTTTTCCCAACGCCTGGATCGCGTCGACATGCAGCAACCCGCCGGCTTCATGCACGATATCAGCGACTTCGGCGACCGGTTGAAGCGCGCCGGTCTCGTTATTCGCCAGCATGACCGAGACCAACGCCGGCTGCCCACCGGCAAGCAGCCGCCGTAGATGGTCGATATCGACCAGGCCGGATCCGGTGACCTGGATGGTCTCGATCGCCTTCGGCAGGAAACGGCCCCCTGACAGCACCGAAGTATGTTCGATGGCCGAGACCAGCAGCCGCCGGACCGGTTCGCCCGCCCCCCGGCGCAGTCCCGGCGTCAGCGCCAGCGCATTCGCCTCCGTACCGCCGGACGTAAACACCACGTCCTGCGGCCGGGCGCCGACGGCCGCCGCGACGGCGGCGCGGGCGTCCTCGACCAGCCGGCGCGCCTGACGCCCTTCGGCATGGACCGAGGACGGATTGCCGGCCACCTCCCACGCAGCCACCATCGCCTGCCGGGCCTCGGGGCGAAGCGGCGTGGTCGCATTCCAGTCGAGATAGACCCGGTCAGTCATTTCCGTACAATATTACCTATATCAGTCAGCGGCTCCCGCAAGCCTCGGCCTCACAGCGGCACCGGACGCCTTATCGCAATTGGGGATCGCGCCGTCTCTTACAATCATCGCCTAACGCCTTGAACTGCCTTCCAGATGTTCAAGATGCTTGCTTTTTGCCCCTCGCCTCATGCTAGAACGCCGCCACCAATTCACGGGAGCGCCGTCCGCGCATCGCCCAACGACGCATGATCACATTTTTCTACGCGGATCACGTCCGTTGCCACTTCCAAGGATCATCAATGCCTGAAGTCATTTTCACCGGCCCCGCGGGCCGCCTCGAAGGCCGTTATCATCCGGCCAAGCAGAAGAACGCGCCGATCGCGATGATCCTGCATCCGCACCCGCAGTTTCACGGCACGATGAATCACCAGATCGTCTACCAGTGCTACTACGCGTTTGCGCATCGCGGCTTCTCGGTGCTGCGTTTCAATTTTCGCGGCGTCGGCCGCAGCCAGGGCTCGTTCGATCACGGCACCGGCGAACTGTCGGATGCGGCTTCCGCGCTCGACTGGGCGCAGACCATCAATCCCGAAGCGCGCGCCTGCTGGGTCGCCGGCTTTTCGTTCGGCGCCTGGATCGGCATGCAGCTATTGATGCGCCGGCCCGAGGTCGAAGGTTTCATCTCGATCGCGCCGCCCGCCAATCTCTATGACTTCTCCTTCCTCGCGCCCTGCCCGTCCTCGGGCCTGATCGTGCACGGCGAGAAGGATGCGGTGGTGCCGCCGAAGGACGTCAACACGCTGGTCGAGAAGCTGAAGACGCAAAAGGGCATCGTGATCGACCAGCAGATCATCCCCGGCGCCAACCATTTCTTCGACGGCAAACTCGAGCCGCTGATGGAGACGGTGACCGGCTATCTCGACATGCGGCTCGCCAACGTTCGCTAATGTGACCGCCTTGTAGCCCGGATCGAGCCACCGGGGCGCGCGAATGCGCGCCCGATGACATGCTCCGCGAAATCCGGGATTCTCTCCGCGAACAGCGGCCGCGGATTGCGCTGGGCCCCGTCCTGGCTACGGCGACGTCGGTATATCAGGCCGCCAGCTTCAGCATATGCGCGCCATGACGCACCAGGAACGCCTGCAGCAATTGCGGATAGTCGGGCCCCACCGCCGTGCGCACGCTCGGCCGCTGCGCCAGCGCTTTTCGCCACGCGCGGACCTTCGGCGTATCGGCGAAGACCGAGAGATCGGTCAGCTGATCGAACACGTCGAAATAGCGGAAGATCGGCGCGAACACCGCGTCCACCAGGCTGAAATTCTCTCCCGCAAAATAGGGACCCGCGCCGAGCGTTTTCTCGACCTGCGCGAACTTCGCAGCGACCGCCTTCCGCTTGGTTTCGAAGACCGCGGGATCGCCCGTCGTCTCCAGGCCCCAGAGCTCGCTCAGAATGGTCGAGCCGAACTCCATCCAGGCGCGGTGCTGCGCCCGTTGCAGCGGATCCCGCGGATGCAGTCTTGCGCCGCCTTGCGTGTCCTCGATGTACTCGCAGATGACATTGCTCTCGAACAGCGCCGCTTCGCCGTCCGCGGTCTCGACCAGCAGCACCGGCACCTTGCCGAGCGGTGAAATCTTCAGAAACCAGTCCGGCTTGTTGGCAAGATCGATATCGATCCGCTCGAACGGAACGCCCTTTTCGGTGAGCGCGATCACCGCGCGCTGCACATAGGGACAAAGCTTGTGGCTGATCAAAGTGAGTTTCTGCGTCATGACGACCTCCTCGGCGATGGCCGAACAGGCCTCGCTCCATGCATCTGCATCTAATTAGATGCATTTGCATGTAGTCGTCAAGGTCGATGCAGTTGCATCAACAGATCTTGAACCCGTCAGGGCCGCGCGATCATCCCGCCGGTCATGGGAAACGGCACCCCCGTGGTGGCGGGGTAGCTCAGCGGCAGGCCTTTCAGGCCCCGCGCCGCCAGAAATCCGAACGCCTGCGCCTCGATGGCGTCGGACGCCCAGCCGAGCGTGTCGGCAGCCCGGACGGTCGCAGGCTGCAGACACTCGCGCAGCATCCGCAGCATGGTCAGGTTGCGGGCGCCACCGCCGGCCACGATCCAGTTCTTGGGCTCCTTGGGCAGCAGCGGCACCACGCGGGCGATTGCGGCTGCGGTAAAGGCGGTCAGCGTCGCCGCGCCATCCTCGGGCGGCACATCGCCGATCTTCAGCGATGCAAAATCGTTGCGATCGAGCGATTTCGGCGGCGGCATCGAAAAGAACGGCAGCGCCAGCGCGCGGTTGATCCAGGCGGCATCAACCTTGCCCAGCGCGGCGGTGCGGCCCTCGTTATCGAAGCGCTGGTTCAGCCATCGGAACATGTAGTCGTCGAGCAGCGCATTGCCCGGACCGGTGTCGCAGGCGATCAGCGTGTCGCCGTCGATATAGGTGATGTTGGCGACGCCGCCGATATTGACCACGACGGTCGGCCCCTCCCAATCCAGCGATTGGGCAAGCGCGCGGTGATAGACCGGCACGAAGGGCGCACCCTGCCCGCCGGCGTCGACGTCGGCAGCGCGGAAATCGTACATGACCGGAACGTGGATCAGCTTGGCGAGGGTGGCTGCGTCGCCGATCTGGACCGTCAGCTTTTTCTCGGGCCGGTGCAGCACGGTCTGGCCGTGAAAGCCGACGATGTCGATGTCGTCGAAGCGCATGCGGTTCTGCGCAATGAAGGCGGCCACCGCCTCGGCATGGGCTGCCGTGACGATCCGCTCGGCCTCGCGCAGGCAGCCCGGCCGGGCCTCGCGATCCGGCAGGTCGGCGGCCTCGTACAGCGCCTGCCGCAGCAGGTTGCGCTCCATTTCGGTATAGGGACGGTATCCGGACGGCCCAAGGGCGCTCACCCGGCGGCCGTCGGTCTCGATCATAGCGACGTCGACCCCGTCGAGCGAGGTGCCGCTCATCAGACCTAGTGCCGTCAACATCATGATAAATCGTGCCTTTGCAACGCCCTGCTCGATCCGTCCCGCCGACGACGATCAGCTTGTGCCAAACACGGACATCTTATAATGCCACAGCGCCCGGCCTTGCGGCAGCCCGTTTCGCTCTGGTTCCGCAACTCGTTACAATTACAGTGAAAATAGAATGATCAGAGTAGCCCGCCCATGACCGCATTTAAATCAGATTTCCTGAACATTTTACAGGAACGCGGCTTCATCCACCAATGTTCCGATTTCGACGGCCTCGACGCGCTTGCCGCCAAGGGCCAGGCGACCGCCTATGTCGGCTACGACTGCACGGCGCCGTCGCTGCATATCGGCAACTACCTCACCATGATGATGCTGCACTGGCTGCAGCAAAGCGGCAACAAGCCGATCACGCTGATGGGCGGCGGCACCACCATGGTCGGCGACCCCTCCGGCAAGGATGAATCGCGCGCCATCCGCTCGATCGAGGAAATCGAAGCCAACAAGGCCTCGATCCGCGGCGTGTTCGCCAAGGTACTTCACTACGGTTCCGGCCCGAGCGATGCCATCATGCTCGACAATGCCGAGTGGCTGACGAAACTGAACTGGATCGAGATGCTGCGCGATATCGGCCGGCATTTCTCCGTCAACCGCATGCTGACGATGGACTCGGTGCGGCTCCGGCTCGAACGCGAGCAGGAGATGAGCTTCATCGAATTCAACTACATGGTCTGCCAGGCCTATGACTTCGTCGAGCTGGCGCGGCGCACCGGCTGCCGACTGCAGATGGGCGGCTCCGATCAATGGGGCAACATCGTCAACGGCGTCGATCTCGGCCGCCGCATGGGCACGGATCAACTGTTCGCGTTGACCACGCCGCTGTTGACGACGGCCTCAGGCGCCAAGATGGGCAAGACCGCGCAGGGCGCGGTGTGGCTCAACGCCGACCAGTTCTCGCCTTACGACTTCTGGCAATACTGGCGCAACGTCGAGGACGCCGACGTCGTCAAGTTTCTAAAACTGTTCACGATCCTGCCGATGAGCGAGATCGCCAAGCTGGCGGCGCTGCAGGGCGGCGAGATCAACGAAGCCAAGAAGGTGCTGGCGACGGAAGCCACCGCGCTGTTGCACGGCCGCGATGCCGCCAACACCGCCGCCGAAACCGCCCGGCAGACCTTTGAGCAAGGCGCGATCGCGGAAAACCTGCCGACGGTGGAAATTTCCTCCGGCGAACTCGAAACCGGCGCCGCGGTGCTGGGACTCTTCGTCAAAGCAGGCCTCGTCGCATCGAACGGCGAGGCACGGCGCCAGATCAAGGGCGGCGGCCTGCGCGTCAACGATACCGCGGTCACCGACGAGAAGATGGTTCTGACGCCGTCCAACCTCACGCCGGAAGGCGTCATCAAGCTTTCCATGGGGAAGAAAAAGCACGTCCTGCTCAAGCCGGCCTAGTTCGGCTGCGTAAGTCCCTCATGGTGAGGAGGCGCGTAGCGCCGTCTCGAACCATGAGGCCACAGATGGGCCTTCATCCTTCGAGACGCCCGCTCCGCAGGCTCCTCAGGATGAGGTTTTGACGGTTGTGACGCTGGACTACTTCGGGCCTGCATAGGCGCATTCATTTTTGAGCCTTGCTAGGGATCGCGGAAATGCGCTCCCTAGGCTCATGAACAAGGAGCCAGGAGGAGACACGACAGCGGCGCTGAAGCCGGCGCGCACCGCACTCAGCGTGCTGGCGCTGTGCTACGTGCTGCAGATGGTCGGTCGCGGCCTCGGCGACAGCTTTACGGTTTTCCTCAAGCCGATTTCGGAAAGCTTCTCCTGGGACCGCGCCGAAGTGGTCTCGGTCTATTCGCTGACCTGGCTCGCCGGCGGACTGATGGCGCCGCTGGTCGGCCGGCTGTTCGACCGTTCCGGGCCGCGCCTTACCTATTCGCTCGGGCTGCTGCTGCTCGGCGGCTCCTTCCTGGTTGCCTCGCGCGCGCAGGCGCTGTGGCAGTTCCAGCTTTCGACCGGACTGTGTGTCGGGATCGGCATCGCACTGATCGGCAACGTGCCGAGCTCGATCCTGCTCGGCCGCTGGTTCGGCCGGCGATTGCCGACCGCGATGGCGATCCTCTACTCCGCCACCGGTGTGGGCACCCTTATGCTGTTGCCGGCTTCGCAGGTGCTGATCGACCGGATCGGCTGGCGCGACGCCTATCAATGGTTCGGCATCGTGGCGCTGTGCATGCTGGCGCCGCTGCTGTTGCTACCGTGGCGAAAGATCGCCACCGGTTCGCTGCATGTGGCGCAGAAGGCGGACACCGGTTTCGTCGACAATGGCTGGACGCTGAAGAGCGCGATGCGCCACCACACCTTCTGGGCGCTGTTCTCGACGTTCTTCTTCACGGCCGTCGCGATGTACGCCGTCACGGCGCAGATCGTCGCCTATCTGATCGATGCCGGATTCCCGCCGCTGCAGGCCGCCACCGCGTGGGGATTTTCCGGCGTGGTGTTGTTGTTCGGCATGCTCGGCATATCGACGCTGGACGGCATCATTGGCCGCCGGCCGTCCGTGCTGTTCAGCTACGGCATCTCGATCGTCGGCATCATCCTGCTCTGGCTGCTGCAATATTATCCGAACTACTGGCTGCTGACGGGTTTTGTCGTCTGCTTCGGCAGCATGATCGGTTCGCGCGGGCCGCTGATCACCGCGACCGCACTGAATATTTTTCGCGGCGAACGTGTCGGCACCATCTACGGCACGATCTCGATCGGCAGCGGCCTTGGGTCGGGACTGGGTTCGTGGGCCGGCGGCCTGATCCATGACTGGACTCACAGCTACAACGCGCTGTTCGTATTCGCGTTGATCAACCTGGTGTTGGGATTGATCCCGTTCCTGGTGGTGCCGGCGCTGCGACGTTAGTTGTTCGGCGGAAGTTCGACCGGGCTGTTGTTCTGCTTGCCGGTGTTGAATTCCATGATCTTTCGAGTCACGCCGGGGAAGATCGCGGAAATTGGATTGACGCGCAGCACCGGCGCACTGGGCGTGCCGACGACTTCGTAGGTCACGCCAATCAGGCCCTCATTGTTGCCGTTGCCGAGGAACAGGCCCAGCACCGGAATCTGTCCGAACATGTTGTTCAGCCCGTACATCGGAACGAAGGTGCCGCTCATCCGAACCTGATTGGCGACGGTATCGATATTGCCTTCGATGGTTGCACCGATCATCGGCCCCTTCACGACGCCATCCCTGATCGCAAGTACTCCGCTCTGCCGGGTGAACTCAGCGCGCAATGCCGAAAAGGAAACGCCGTTCTGGGTGCCGGTAGACCCTCCTGCGGCGACGCGGTCGAGCGAAGCCTCGCCCTTGATGGAGAAGTCGCGGACGTTGATCAGGCCCTCTTTGGCGCTGGGTTCGACCGTCGGAGGCTCCAATGCGAGCGCGAGCTGGCCGCCGACAATCTTGGTGTACATGTCGGTGAAGCGGAAGAACGCGCCGGCGTCGTTGGTCTGCAGCATAATGACGTCGCGGCCTTGCCCTTGCGCGCGACCGCGCAAGTCGGCGGTCACGGGCGTATCGCGCCCGACCTTGCCGGAGAGCGTAAAGTTCCGGACGATGCCGTTGCGGCGGGAGAATTTGCTATCGACGCTGCGCAGCGCCTCGCCGTTGAATCCCGCCACCGCGCCGAGCTTGAGGTCGATGTCGAGGTCGATGTTCTTCGATTTGCTCTTGGGATCGGACTCCTTGCCTGTGATCGCCGATTTGAGGAAGCCGCGGCCGTCGAACACGTCGCCGCGCATCATGACCTTCACGACGCCGTCGGCGCCTCGTTCGGCTTTCAGCGAGGTCTTGTCGCCGTCCGACGGCGCGTAGGTCGGGAAGTTCGCGTTCAACAGGTCGCCATTCTGGTCGACTTCCAGCGATCCCTTGATCGAAACGCCGCCGCCTTCGACCACGATGTCCTGAAACAGCGTCGATTGTTCCTTCTTCACCACGATGAACGTCGCCTTGCCCGACTTGCCGGGCACCTTGACCCAGCCCGGCAGGATGTTGTCGAGACGCAGTGAAGTCAGGTCGGCCTCGATACCGACGCGGCTGTCGTTCTCGCCGATCTTGCCGATCACCTTGATCGGAATGGCGCCGGTGACGGCGGATCCGAGATCGATCCCAAGGCGCTGACGGCTGGCATCATCGAGCGTGGCCTGCAGCCGGATATCGGCGTCGCCCTCGTTCGCCTTGCGATAATCCAGCGAGGCTGGCTGACCGTTGATCTTGACGTCGCCCTTGACCTGGAAGCCGGCGTTGTTGGCGACCAGCTTCAACGTATTGGATTCCAGTTTCTGGTTCATCACCAGCTTGTCGGCGGAAAACCCGGCCAGATCCGCCATCACGGTGTAGGTGGTGTCGGCCTTGGTCATCGAGCCTGTGACCGGCATGGCAAGCGTGATGTTGGCGGCAACCGTCCCCTTGCTGGCGTTGGGATCGATCAGCGTGCCGGAGAGATCGCTGATGCGGTCGGAAGCCAGGATCTCGGCTGCCGCCGGCACCGGGCAATCCACCCTGAACTTCACCCGCGAGGGCGACGGCTTCGGCGCCATGTCCGGCACCTCGAACGAGAAATCGGAAATGTTGATCTTGCGCCCGGCCGGCGTGTCGGCAATTCCCTGCCCGATCGTCACAGTTGCCGTTCGTCCGGTAACCCGCGCTTTCAAATCCGCATCGCGGACTGCGGGCATGCCGTTCACCGGACGAACCGTGACGCCCGAGGCCACGATGTTGACGGCGAGACCATCATCCGGAATCGGGGGCCCCTTGCGCGGCAGATTGCGCACCGGCGAATTGACGCCGACCTCGATGCGCTGAAGCGTACCCTTCTCGATCCGCTCGATCACCCATTCGCGCACTTCGGGCACGATCAGGATCGGCCACATCCGCTTCAGCGCGGAGGCCGACATCGGCGTGCCCGCGAAACCAAGCTGGAGGCGGGCCTCGTTGGCATAGTCGATGCTGCCGGTGCCGGCGATGCCGATCTCGCCATTGCTGATATCGGCCTGGGTGAGCACCACGCGCTTGCGGTCGGTGTCGAACTTCATCCCGATCGCGATGCGGTTGAAGACCAGCGGAGGTTCATTGTCGGTGCCGGCGAGCAGGATCGTGCCGCCGCTAAGGCCGGCCTGCCATTCGGTGGTGGCGCCGTTCGGCGGTTCGAGATGGCCCAGCAACGTGATCCGGTTCGCGCCGGAAACGACCTTGAAGGGCGCGACCAGCACGCGCCGCCCCGAATCCCATTCGACGCTCATCTCCGCCGAATCGATCGGCATCGGATAGTCAGGCGTATCGCTGTCGATGAGATTCCCGGCGCCTGCCGTGACCTTGCCGCGGAAATAGGTCGGCAGGCCGTCGCGGCCCAGTTCACCTTTCAGCTCGCCGGAAAGCGGCAGCTCGGCGCTGTAGGTGAGATCCTTGACCCGCATCGCCAGCAGGATGTTGGCGGCCGGCACCTTGTCGGCGCGAAGATCGACCGACCGCACGCCGTTCTGCGGCGGGCCGATCACGACCTTGAGCGACCACGGGCGCGCGCCCTCCTCGCCAAGGCTGACCGCGACCCCGCCGCCGCGCGGCCGGCGCATGCTGAGGCTGATATTTTCGAACGTCCATTTGTTGCCGCGCTGCTGGTCGTCGACGACGAGATTGCCGTTCTTGAGACCGATCTCGTTCAGGTTCTGCCCATCGAGGCCGGTCAGGCTGAGGCTATCGAGCCAGTCGAGGCCGGCCAGCAATCCGTTCTGTGCCGTGTCGGGCGCCGTCCCGCCCTGGGCGGGCGCGGGCGCCTGACGTGGGAATGTCGGCGCCATGCCGGCATCGCGCTTGGAGGCAACGCCGGTCGCCAGCGGTTTGGCGGTGTCGCCGGCAGACACCGTGACCTGGCCGTCCGGCGTGATTCGCACCGCGAGTTCCGCATCGACCAGATTGAGGCTTTCGGCACGCAGCCGTCCCATCAGAAGCGCGGTGCCCGACAGTTTCACCTCGGCCTTCGGCGCGGTGGCGACGATGACCTGGTCACGGTCGCGGACCACGATGTCGCGGATTCGCACCGCGATGCGAATCCGTCCGGCCCGCTCGATCTGCGTACCGCCGACCTCGACCGTATTGCCATGACCGATATTGTCCTCGATCGCGGCCGCCAGCCAGGGCGTCGCTACGTCGAGATTGATGGGCCCGGCGCCGAGCCGCCACCACAGACCGCCGAAACAAGTGGTGAAGATCACCGCCAGCACGCCGATCACGATTGCCAGCCGTTTGACCCAGCGCTCGCCGGTCAGCCACGGCGCTGCAACTTGTCGCTCAGCCGATCAAATCTGGAACTTGGACGGGCTAGCAGCCGACGCGCGCGGTTACGCCCGGCCTCGTCGGGCTCCTGATGATCCCAGCCGGCCGCATCATCCCACTGCGAGATGTGGGCCTCGGCACGCGGATTCGACCCCTTGGGCGAAGTATTCCTAGCCATTGCCTCTCGGTGCCGGCGCTGAGGTTGATCGCCGCCAGGGGCGCGCTCTTCGATCGCTATCGAACGCTCCCGTGCCGGCATCGCTGCCATTCCTCGATTAATACTGTTACTCGTGGTCGGGCCCAAGGACTGATTGGGCGTTCCCATCGACGAGCGGACGGGGGTAGCGTCGAATTCCTTGTAACCATACTCCCGGGTCATCAAACTTGCCCAGCGGCCGGAGCGAATCCGACGGTCATAGGCGACGACCCGCAATACCCTAATGGTTGATCTGCGGAAAGCGACGAAAGGAAGGCGTATGTCCAAGAAAACGCGCAAGAAATCCTCCAAGCAAGCCCCCAAAAGCCGCAAGACGCCCGCCCGAAAACCAGCAGCGGCCAAAACCGCCCTCAAGACCGCCCGCCGCAGCGACAAGGCACCGGCCAAAAAGCCCGCTGCCAAGGCGGCCAGCAAGGCGGCCAGCAAGCCGGCCAAATCCGCGGCCAAAGCGGCCGTCAGCAAGCCCGACAAGACGGCCAAAACCGCTCCGACCAAAGCGTCGCACAAGCCGCTACCGAAACCGTTAAAATCCAATCCATCGGCGCCGCCCAAGCCGATTGCGGGAACCGACCTGGTCGAGGGCGCGGCAGCCCCCTCCTTCAACCTGCCCCGCGATGGCGGCGACAATGTCTCGCTGGCCGACTATGCGGGCAAGAAGCTGGTGCTGTTCTTCTACCCCCGCGCCGACACCCCCGGCTGCACCCGGGAAGCGATCGATTTCACGCGGCTCGAGGGCGCGTTTGCCGACGAGGGAGCCGCGGTACTCGGCATCTCGGCCGACACCGTAAAAGCCCAGGAGTCGTTCCGCGACAAGCACCAGCTTTCGGTTCCTCTGATCTCGGATGAGCAACATGAGATGCTGGAGGCGTATGGCGCCTGGGGCGAAAAATCGATGTATGGCAGGAGCTTCATGGGAATCATTCGAACGACGGTTCTGATTGGCGCCGACGGGCGGATCGCAAAAATCTGGCGCAATGTGCGGGTCGATGGCCATGCCGACGAGGTGCTGGAGGCCGTCCGCGCCATATGATCCGGCACGCTCCATTTCCCAAAAATTAACCATGAAAGGGTCAAATCGGCGACGTAAATTGAGCCGTACGGAACTCATCTCCGACCGGCGCGGGAGTGCCGATGTCGTACCGTTCCGGTCATCATTATTCCGACCACCACCATCCTCACGATCATGGCCGGACGCCGCCCCGCCGTCCCGCCAATTATGCGGCAAAGGCGGCAACGATCGACGGCGACGGCTACACCATCGTGCATGCCGGCAAGCAGGTCCGACTCGGCCCTGTCGTGTTCTGGATCGTTGTCGGCACGATCGTGCTGCTCGGCATGTGGTCGGCGGCGACCGCCACCTATTTCGCGTTTCGCGACGACGTGCTGACCCGGCTGATCGCCCGTCAGGCCGAGATGCAATACGCCTATGAAGACCGCATCGCCGAACTGCGCTCCAAGGTCGACCGCACCACCAGCCGCCAGTTGCTCGATCAGGAACAGTTCGACCAGAAGCTCGACCAGATCATGCGCCGCCAGACCGCGCTCGAATCGCGCGCCACCGCGCTTGGCGCGATCCCGGATGCCGCAGCGACCGGTTCGATCCGGCCACCGGGCCGCGGCGCGGCCGCAGAGACGCCGCCAGCTGCGGGCCCCCTAAAACCCTCCCCGATCAGCGACACCGTGATCTTCGTGGCGCCGCCGGATCGCGAAGCGCGGCTGGAATCGCGCGCGCCCACCGTCGTCAAGCCGCAGCCCAATCAATTCGCCAAGGTTCAGGGCGTCGACAACGTGCTGGTCCGCCTGCAGACCTCGCTCGATTCGGTCGAGCGGCGGCAGATGGCGGCCTTGAGTTCGGTCGAGGACGGCATCGAATCGCGTCTCCGCCGGATGCGCGGCGTGTTCACCGATCTCGGCCTCGACATGGCGCAGCTCGAAGCGGCGACGCCGCGCTCCGCCGTCGGCGGCCCGTTCGTACCGGTGAAGCTTTCGGCCGATGCCGGCGCGTTCGAGCGCCAGCTCTACCGGATCAACCTCACCCGCAGCCCAGATGCAGCGCCTCAACGCGACGCTGGCGCTGGTGCCCTACCGCAAGCCTGTTATCGGCGAGGTCGAATTCACCTCGGGCTTCGGCGTCCGCAGCGATCCCTTCCTCGGCCGCCCCGCGATGCACACCGGCCTCGATTTCCGCGCCGCCACCGGCGATCCCGTCCGCGCCACCGCCAACGGCAAGGTCGTATCGTCGGGATGGATGGGCGGCTACGGCCGCATGGTGGAGATCGATCACGGCAACGGGCTCGTCGACCCGCTACGGCCATCTGTCGGAAATTCACGTCAAGATCGGCGACGTCATCAAGATCGGTCAGGTGATCGGCGCCGTCGGCTCCACCGGCCGCTCCACCGGCCCGCATCTGCATTATGAAACGCGGATCGACGGCGACGCGGTCGACCCGCAGAAGTTCTTGCGCGCGGGCGTCAGGCTCAGTTCGGGCTAGGGCGGAACGGTAAGCCGCACAAAATCGCGAAAACAACCCCATGCAAAGTAGAATGGGGCACGGAACCGGCGAGTACCCGCGTCGGAAATTCTTTTTTTGACCCATGTCGGCTCGCAGGGAGGCCGGGCGTCCTTGGGGCAGAGACTGGGCTAACCCAACCAGATCCTGCGATATGCTCCGCTCAGTCATGGAGAAAATAAAACCATGTCCCAAGGCAATACTGTTCGTTTGCATCGTGTCTTCGCCACTAGGCCGGAGAAGGTTTTTCGCGCCTTCCTCGATGCGGAAGCCATGGCCAAGTGGCTGCCGCCCTACGGCTTCACCTGCAAGATCCATCATTTCGAAGCGAAGGTCGGCGGCACATTCAGGATGTCGTTTTCGAATTTCACGACGAACACGGGCCATTCGTTCGGCGGGGAATACCTGGAAATCGTACCCAACGAGCGTATTCGCTACACCGACCGGTTCGACGATCCCAATCTTCCCGGCGTCATCGAGGTCACCGTTACACTGAAAGCGGTTTCCTGCGGAACTGAAATCAACATCGAGCAGGCGAACCTGCCGACGGTGATTCCGGTCGAATCCTGCTATCTCGGCTGGCAGCAGTCGCTCGCTCAGCTGGCGCTGCTCGTCGAGCCGGATATCCCGGGATAGCGAAGGTCGAACAGAGGCACCACGCCGTGGTGCCTCGTCCTCCCGTCTCTAGTGACCGACTTCGCCGGTGATGACATCACCGAACAACTCCCACGCTTCGCCGTTGAACTTCATCAACTGCATCTGCTCGATCGGAAAATAGTCGTCCGGCCCGGTGTTGACCATGATGCCGGGCAACATCAGATCCGAGTGGAAGTTCTTCAGATTGGCGGCCTGCTTCATGACATTCTCGCGGGTGAGATTGTCGCCGCACTGCTTGAGAACCTGCAGCATCGCCTCGGACTGAACGTAGCCATAGAGGTTGTTGGCGTTGGTCTTGTCGCCATCCGGATAATATTTGTCCATGAACGCCCGCCATTTCACGACCGCCGGATCCTTGTCCCAGGTCGGATCGGTCGGGTCCTTCAGGTAGGCCGTCGAAATGATGTCCTTGGAATATTGCAGGCCGGCAGGCTTGAGCACTGAAGCCACCGACGTTGCGGTGTTGGCCAGGAAGAATTTCGGCTTCCAGTTCAATTCGCCTACTTTACGGATCGCCTGCGCCGACCCCTTGGGCGCGGCCCAGGAGAAGAAGATGTCGGCGCCGGAATCGTGCAACGCCACGATCTGCAAATCGATGCTGGGATCGCTGACTTCGTAAGACTTGTCGGCGATGATCATGTTGAGTTTATCGCCGAGGCCGTCCTTCAAACCCTTGAACTGATCCTTGCCGGCGTCGTCGTTCTGCCAGAGCACCGCGATCTTGCTGTTTGGGAACTTGTCCCTGATGTATTTGGCGTAGATGCGTCCCTCGCTCTGGTAGTTGGGCTGAAAGCCCATGGTCCAGGGGAAGTTCTTGGGATCGCCGAACTTGGTTCCGCCGGAGGCCACGAAAAGCTGCGGCACTTTCTTGGCGTTCATGTACTTCATGATCGCCGAATTGGACGGCGTGCCGAGCGGCTGGAAGATCAGCAGGACCTCATCGCTCTCCACCAGCTTGCGCGCCTGCTCGATCGCCTTCGGCGGACTGTAGGCGTCGTCGTAGGTGATGAAAGTGATCTTGCGGCCGCCAACGCCGCCCTCGGCATTGATCATCTTGAAGAAAGCTTCTTCGGTCTTGCCGATCACGCCATAGGACGAGGCCGGGCCGCTATACGGCATGATATTGCCGATCTTGATTTCGGTGTCGCTGGCGCCGGAATCGTATTTTTTCTGTGCGTGGGCCGTGGTGGCGACCATGGCGCCAATGGCGAGCGCCGTCAGGGCCACCAGGTTTTGCATGCGAACCGGCATCGTTTTCTCCCGTCTTTTTTTGTTTTGTCCAAGTCTTGTTGTGACCGAGTGTCGCAAGCGGATTCGCCGCTGGCAAGCACGCGCTTATTCCGCACGACGAAACGGCATTGTTGACCGCCGCCATTTATGATTGATGCAGGCTGGCGCCATACCTCGGCGTGACAAGGCCCAGAGGTTGCACAGGGTTGAAACAGAACACACGAATTGCTCCGCGGCATCCCAGGCTCGCCAGCATCGGCTTCCACGTCGCGCGCTGGCTGGCGGCGAAAACCATGGGGGCTGCGGGATTTCACCAGCTCGGTTCGGAATTTTGCGAAGCGCGGATCGCGCATGTCCGCGCCAAGCTCGCGCGCGGTGAAACGGTCTATCTCGCGGGCCTCGGCGCACCCGGCACGCATAATTCTGGTCTGGCGCTGGTCGAGGTGACGCAAGCGGACGGACCGCGGCTGATCGTCAACAACGAGGAAGAGCGCTTTTCGGGCAACAAGCACACGACCGAATATCCCAAACTGTCGATCGACGCAGCGGTGGCGGCGCTGCGGGAGATCGGCCGCGATGTCGGCGATATCGATGTCTGGCTCACAAGCTGGGATTATCCGACGCTCGCCGGCACGCTGGCGCGCTCGGTAATCGAGGAGCTGCCGCAGAGTTTCAAGCTGGTGCGCACCACGGAGGCCGCCGGGTTCGACGGCCGCCGCCTCGACCAGATGACGCGGACGCCAAAAATCCTTGCCCGCCAGCTCGGGCTTGCCGAGCGCGTGCCGCTGATCTGCCTGCCGCATCACGACAACCACGCCTGGTTTTCCTACGCGGCCTCGCCGTTCGCCGATGACGGCGCGCCGACGGCCGTTGCGGTGCTCGACGGCACCGGCGATCAGGGCTCGATCTCGCTCTACGTGGTAGAGAACGGCGCGATGCGCCCGCTCTACTGCAACGACAGCATGTTCGATTCACTCGGCGCGTTCTACAGCGTGATCTCGTCGACGCAGGGCGGCTGGACCTGGCTATCCAGCGAGGGCCGCTACATGGGAGCGGCGGCGTGGGGCGACATGGACCGCGCCAGCAATCCGTATTATGCGCGATTGCGGGACGTTCTGCATTTCGGCGCGAACGGCGATATCAGGCTCAACCGCGCGATGGCCAACTGGTATTGCGACCCCTTCGATCATCCCTACAAGCAGGCGCTGACCGAGATCCTCGGCGAACCGCTTAAGCCCGACCAGCTCTGGAATCCGGATGCGGTGCTGCGTGTCGAGGACATTCATCACCGCCCCGATACCAGGGATCGGCTTGACAAGGCCGCCGCTACCCAACTGGTGTTCGAGGACGCGATGATCCATGTCGTCGATCATTTGTTGCGCACTACGGGCGCCAACCGGCTGGTGCTGACCGGTGGCGTGGCGCTGAATGCGGTCGGCAACATGCGGCTGCTCGAACATTTCGACGAAACCTGGTTCGCCAAGGCCCAGCAGCGCAACGCGCGCCTGCATCTGTGGGTGCCGCCGGTGCCCGGCGATCCCGGCGTCACCATCGGCGCCGCCTGGCTGTTCGCGCATCTCGCAGGCGCCCCGCGCGGCGCGCCGATGACGCACGCTTTCTATTGCGGCACGCCGCCCTCACAGCACGATATCGTCAGCGCACTCGAGGCCGATGACATCGCCTCGCAACGTATCGGCGATATCTCGACGCCTGAAGGCCGCGACGCCATCGCCGATCTCATGGCGTTCATGGTGGCGCAAAGCGGCGTCATCGCGCTCTATCAAGGCGCGGCCGAAACCGGGCCGCGCGCGCTCGGCCACCGCTCGATCCTGGCCAACCCCTGCGATGCGGAGGCACGCGAGCGGCTCAACGAGCGCGTCAAATACCGCGAGGCCATTCGTCCGCTGGCCCCGATGGCGACGCTGGAAGCCGCACAGGAATATTTTGAACTGCTGCCCGGCGCTGCGGACGCCGATTACAACGCCTATAATTACATGGTGCTGACGGCGCATGCGAAGCCACGCGCGCGGGACAAAATCCCGGCGGTCATCCACGCCGACGGCACCGGCCGCATCCAGATCGTGCGCGCCGAAGACGATCCCCTTACCCATGCGTATCTGAAGGCGCTCGGCCGCCATATCGGCGTCGAACTGTCCGTCAACACGTCCTTCAATGTCGCGGGCCCCATTGCGCAGACCCCGCAACAGGCGATCGACACGCTGCGCCGTTCCAAGGGGCTCGATGTCGTGGTGCTGGTGGCCGGCAATGGCGAAGTGTATGCGGCCTGGCACGGCTGCGAGCGCAACAGCGGAAGGTTTGCAGGCTGGTACTCGGAATGGAAGACAAGTCGCGGGTAGCTCAGCAAAGCACCAGCGCACCACTATCGATGCGGACGCGCGTCCCTATCGATGTTCGAAAATCCGAAACTCACGCCGTCGTCCCTGCGAACGCAGGGACCCATACGCCGCGGCACCAATTGTTCTGGAAGGCGTCAACCATCTTGCTTCAATCGAGAGCACAACGCGGTATGGGTCCCTGCGTTCGCAGGGACGACTTCGAGACCTTGCAATGAACGAAAGCTCCGTCAGCGCTGAAAGAACTTCAACACGCGCCCGTCGATCAGCAATAATGCGCTGCCGATCACAAGCGCGCCCGCAATCTCGCGCAGCGAGATGGTTTCGCCAAGCACGAGTACCCCAAGCAGGATCGCGGTCACCGGGATCAGCAACGTCACCAGCATGACATTGGTGGCGCCGGAGCGCCGCAGGATCTGAAAGAACACGATGTACGCAAGCGCGGTCGACAGGGCGGCAAGCCCGATCACGGCGAGCCATGTCGCAGTCCCCGGCATCGGCAATAGCCAGGGACGTTCGACCAGCCCGGCGACAACAGTCATCATCGCGGCCGAGGCCAGCATCTGGAACGTCGCGGTGCCGAGCGGCGGGGAATTCGACAGCAGCCGTCGCGCCAGCAGCGCCGACAGTCCGTACGAGAAGGCAGCCGCAAGGCAGAGCAGGATGCCGAGCCCCTGCCCGCGCTGCAGTCCAAAGCCATCGCCATGAAGAATGACCACGCCGATCAGGCCTACGACGACGCCCGCGATCCGCCGCGCGTGCAGCTTTTCCTCGCCGGCGACCGCCATCACGACCACCGTGAACAGCGGCGTCGTGGCGTTCAGGATCGAGGCCAGCCCGCCCGGGATATAGGTCTGGCCGACCACGATCAACGAGAACGGCAGCACGTTGTTGAGAAGCCCGATGGCGATAAACGGCCGCCACTCAGACAAGCCGGCCGGGAAGCGGATGCGATAGAGCCAGAGCAGCGGCAGCAGCATGAGCGCCGCAAGCGCCACACGCAGGAACACGACCGTGAACGGCGGCAATTCCTTCAGCACCACACCGTTGAAGAAGAACGACCCGCCCCACAGGATCGAGAGCAGGCCAAGCAGCGACCAGTCGCGGGCATCGATCGAAGTGTCGTTCGCGGTCATGGCAACTCATATCTGCGCTTCCGCAGATTTATTCCGCCGCGCGGGGCTTTTCCACCCGATTTCCGAACGTCAGTGGATCAACTCGCTTAGGTAGCTGCTAAAGACCTTTCTCAAAGGAAGGGCCTGTAGATGGGCGTTGCTGGTCATGCGATAACGATAAGTGTATGTCGGATAGCCAAGCCACTTCATTCCGTGACTCTCGGAATCCCAACGCACGCGTCACTTCCTGGATGACGCACGCGCATGCCTAACTCCTTTTTAAGTAAGGACCGTTGAGGGTAAATTTGCCAGGCGAACCGGAAACGCTTGATCCGAATAGGCCGGCGGTCAATTTGGTGACCCACGGAAGCCGTGATTCGATAATGTGCGTAGCCGGATCAGTCGTCATCTCGATAACGATGCCGCGCCAACGCACGCCTGAACCAAAGAACTGCTCCAGTTGATCCGCTCGAAGTAGCCTGACCGTCGCGGGATCGTCCGGGTTTGAGAAGGTAGCGAGAGTCGGCGAATCTTGACTTGGCAGCTCCCAACGCCCACGCAACGCCGACAGTGACGCCGCGTGGCGATCGTCAAGCAGGTTCAGTTTGAAATGCGAGTTCACTACGCCTTCCGGGAAGCCGGTATTCTCGGCGTAAGGCCCCGATGCCAGGAGGGCCACGATATTGCGTTGCCCGCCAAGATCGACGAACACCGCTTCTCCCAGGACACCGGTTTTCATCAGAATCGAACCGGGCACCCTCGGCCGTTTGCTGGCCCAGAACTCGATAACGCTCGACCCCGAGCGCAGCTGACCATCCACCTCGACATTGACCGTCATCCGGTATCGGCAGCTGTAGGTCGGATAGGCGATCTTATATAAAACGAAGCCCGCAACGACGGAGGCGAGCGCAATTCCAAGCCACTTCATCCCGCGAACCTCGTCGCGCCCGAGAAGAGATGCGACAATACGATCATTCATCCATTGGTTGCAATAATAGCAGTGCAGCAGCTGCGATTACGCAGAGGCATCCAGTGGTCATTCCATCTGATTCTCGCGAGTTCGCGATAACTTATTTCGGTCGCGAGACCATCTCGATCATCCGGCCCTCGTCGTCATCGGGCATTTCGGCTTTCGCCTTTGCATAGGCCTCGACCGCGGCATTTCCGACCAGCGGAGCGCTGGCGAGCAGGCTCTCGGCCAGTTTCACCGCATAAGCCGCATCCTTGTGGCGGAGTGCCGCGGTAAACGACGCACCGGAGAAATCACGCGCCACCATGCGCTTGGAATGACGGATCACCTGCGGGCTCGCCACCGCGCCGGTCGCTAGCGCTTCCGCCACCAGGTTCATGTCAAGGCCGGCCTGCTCGGCCATGGCAACGCCTTCGGCCAGGCTTGCGATCTGTACCGCGCCCATCAGATTGTTGATCAGCTTGAAGACGGTGCCGGTACCTACAGCGCCAAAGTGCCTGATGACATCGCCGATCGGCGCGAGGAAGGGTTTTGCGGAAACGAGATCGGCGGGTTCAGCGCCGACGAGCAAGGTCAGTTTTCCGGCAGCTGCCGCCTGCGGAAGGCCGGTGACGGGGCAGTCGATATAGACGAGGCCGCGGCCACGTAGTTCGCGCGCCATGTCGAGCGCGTGCTGATGCGAGACGGTGGAACATTCGATGGCAAGGCTGCCCGCCTTCATCGTTGCCGCCGCGCCGTCCTTGCCGAGCCATACGGCGCGCGACGCTTCGTCGTCAGCCACCATGGTCACGACGGCGTCCGCGCCATCGGCGGCGTCCGCCGGTGACGACGCCCAGCGCGCACCGCGCGCAATCAGGTCTTCCGCCTTGGCTTTGCTGCGATTCCACACCGCGAGCGAAAAACCCTCGTCGAGATAGCGGCCAGCCATGCCATGGCCCATGCGGCCGAGCCCGATGAATCCGACCTTTGTCATGCGCTAATCCACATCCTCGACCGCGCCGGGCGAGGTGCCGAACGCGCGCTGCGCCAAGGTCGCCGCCATGAACTCGTCGAGGTCGCCGTCGAGTACGCCTGACGTATCCGAGGTCTGCACGCCGGTGCGCAGGTCCTTTACCATCTGGTAGGGCTGCAGCACGTAGGAGCGGATCTGGTGGCCCCAGCCGATGTCGGTCTTGGCGGCCTGGTCGGCGGCGGCCTGCTCCTCACGCTTCTTCAATTCGATCTCATAGAGCCGCGCGCGCAGCATGTCCCAGGCTTGCGCCTTGTTCTTGTGCTGCGAGCGGCCGGCCTGGCAGACCACGGCGACGCCGGTCGGAATATGCGTCAGGCGCACCGCGGATTCGGTCTTGTTGACGTGCTGGCCGCCGGCGCCGCCGGAGCGCATGGTGTCGGTGCGCACGTCGGACTCGGCGATATCGATCTTGATGCTGTTATCGACCACCGGAAAAATCGCGACCGACGAAAACGACGTGTGCCGGCGCGCGTTGGAATCGAACGGCGAGATCCGCACCAGACGGTGCACGCCCGCTTCGGTCTTCAGCCAGCCATAGGCATTGTGCCCGCTGATCTGGATGGTCGCAGACTTGATGCCGGCCTCTTCGCCCGGGGTTTCTTCCAGATACTCGACCTTAAAACCGTGCTCCTCGGCCCAGCGCGTATACATGCGCAACAGCATCGACGCCCAGTCCTGGCTTTCGGTGCCGCCGGCGCCGGCATGCACTTCGAGATAGGAGTCGAACTTGTCGGCTTCGCCCGACAGCAGCGCTTCCAGTTCGCGGCGCGCGACTTCCTTCTTCAGGGCCTTCAGGGCGTTCTCGGCCTCGACCACCACGCCGTCGTCGTTTTCGGATTCGCCGAGCGCGATCATCTCGACATTGTCGTCGAGTTCGCTTTCGACCTTGCCGATGCCCTCGAGCGCATCCACCAGCGAGGTGCGCTCCTGCATCAGCTTCTGGGCCTTCTGGGGATCGTTCCAGAGATTGGGATCTTCGGCGAGCTTGTTCAGCTCGGCAAGGCGAGCCGTGGATGCCTCGACGTCAAAGATGCCTCCTCAGCAGCCCGACCGACTGCTTGATCTCTTCTACGAGGCGTTCGACTTCGGCGCGCATGATGCCTTCTGTCTGCGGTCAAAACCGCGGCTGGATCGATATTCAAGGGGCCGGATGTAGCGACGTACGCAACAAAGCGCAATCCGCTAGTAAAATCTCCCAGTGCCCGGCCGCATGATATTGCCGGCGTCAGGAGGCAAATTGCCCTGAAGGCTACCAGCTTCCGGCGGGTAGGCCTGCGGCACGCGTCCTTCTCCATCGGCAACGCCGACGGGGGCCGGCATGTAATTCTCCGGCGGCGCGGTGCCCGGCTTGAAGGCTTCCAGAACGGTGCGGCCGGTATCGCCAGGCGCGGGGCGCAGGCCGCTCTTCGAATCGATGCGAACCAGCCTGATCCCGGGAGGAACCTTGAACGGGGTCGGCGGCTTGTCGGCCAGCGCCAGCTTCAGGAAATCCTTGGCGATCGGCGCGGCAATACGGCCGCCCTGCGCGGCCCTGCCCAGCGTGCGCGGCTTGTCGTAGCCAAGATAGAGACCGACGACGAGATCCGGCGAAAAACCGACGAACCAGACGTCTTTTGCGTCACTGGTGGTGCCGGTCTTGCCTGCGATCGGCTTGCCGACCTCGCGCAGGATCGTCGCCGTACCACCCTGCACCACACCCTCGAGCATCGACGTGATCTGGTAGGCGGTCAACGAATCAAGCACCTGCTCCCGGCGGTCGACGAGTTGCGGCTCGGCCTGATTCTTCCAGCCACCCGGCGCGTCGCAGCCGCGGCACTCGCGCTGGTCGTGCTTGAAGATCGTGCGTCCGTAGCGGTCCTGGATGCGGTCGATCAATGTCGGCTTCACCCGCCGGCCGCCATTGGCGAACATCGAATAGGCCGTCACCATCCGCATGACCGTGGTCTCGCCGGCGCCGAGCGAATAGGAAAGATAGTTCGGCAATTCTTCATAGACGCCGAAGCGCTTGGCATATTCGCCGATCAAGGGCATGCCGACATCCTGCGCCAGCCGCACCGTGACGGTGTTGAGCGAATGTTTCAGGGCATCGCGCAGTGTGATCGGACCCTTATAGCTGCCCACCGAAAAATTGTCCGGCCGCCAGACGCCGTTGCCCTGCCCCTGATCGATCTCGATCGGCCCGTCGATCATGATCGTCGCCGGCGTGTAGCCATTGTCGATCGCCGCCGAATAGACCAGCGGCTTGAACGTCGATCCCGGCTGCCGATAGGCCTGGGTCGCGCGGTTGAACTGGCTCTGGTCGAACGAGAAGCCGCCGACCATCGCGACCACGCGGCCGGTCAACGGGTCCATCGCGACCATGGCGCCGGACACTTCGGGCAATTGCCGCAGGCGATACTGGCCCTCGACCACTTTGCCTTCCTTGTCGAACAGCGGATCGGCGTAGATCACGTCGCCCGGCGACAGAATTTGCGAGATCGAAGCTGTCGCCGGTTTGCCGCGCGCCGCGGCGGCGACCGGCTTCGCCCATCGGACACCATCCAGCGTGATGAGACCGGTCTGCCGATCCTTTGAGACCGCGCCGCCCAGTTCGCGGCCGGGCTGAAAACCGATCCGGGCCGACTGCTCGGATGTTTCCAGCACTACGGCCATCCGCCAGGGCGAGATGTCGCTCAGCGATTTGATCTCGGCGAGCTTCACGCCCCAGTCGCCGGAAATGTCCAGCTTGCTCATGGCGCCGCGCCAGCCTTGCGCCTCGTCGAAATTCACGAGGCCGGCGGCCACTGCCTTGCGCGCCATCACCTGCAGCTTCGGATCGAGCGTGGTGCGGACCGACAGGCCGCCTTCATAGAGTTTCTTTTCGCCGTAGCGCTCGAAGATGTCGCGCCGGACCTCCTCGGCAAAATACTCGCCCGCAAAGGTATGCGCGGCGTTGGACCTGGAGGCCACGACCAGCGGTTCCTTGCGCGACTTCTCCGCATCCGCCTGCTTGATCCAGCCGTTTTCGAGCAAACGGTCGATCACGTAGTTGCGCCGCTCGATCGAACGATCGCGGTTGCGCACCGGGTGCAACTGGCCCGGCGCCTTCGGAAGTGCGGCAAGATACGCGGCTTCCGCAACCGTCAGCTCGTTCACCGATTTGTCGAAATAGACCAGCGACGCCGCAGCGATACCGTAGGCGCCGAGGCCCAAATAGATCTCATTGAGATAGAGCTCGAGGATGCGATCCTTGGAATAGGCGCGTTCGATGCGCATAGCCAGCAGCGCTTCCTTGATCTTGCGGGCGAAGGAGACCTCGTTGGTCAACAGGAAGTTCTTCGCGACCTGCTGGGTGATCGTCGAGGCGCCCTGCGGACGCTTGTTCGAGCCGAAGTTCTGCGCATACACCACGGCCGCGCGCGCCATGCCGGTGAAGTCGATGCCGCCATGCTCGTAAAAATTCTTGTCCTCGGCCGCGAGGAACGCGTTGGTGACAAGTTTGGGCATCGCCTGGATCGGCAGATAAAGGCGCCGCTCCTTGGAATACTCGCCGAGCAGCGCACCGTCGGATGCATGCACACGCGTCATCACCGGCGGCTCGTAATCCTGCAGCTGCGAATAGTCGGGCAGGTCCCTGGAGAAGTACCAGATCCCACCCGCGACGCCGGCCACGCCGACCAGGAACACGATGGTCCCGGCGGTAAACAGGAAACCCAAAAATCGGATCACAAAGCGCATTACCGAACTTCCATTCCAACCCTAGAGCGTGACGACGTTTCTTCGAATCGTCATCGCGCTCTATCTCTTTGATTTGAGCATGATCTTTTCGGAAAACCGGTACCCACTTTTCCGGATCATGCTCTTGCGCCGTAACGGCCAGCGCCTGTTCTCTTGTCCATCGAACGTTTCCTCTCCCGCCCGAATCGCTCGGATCCGGCGGGCTCAAACATTTGATTACACAATGTTCGAAGATGCGCCTTGAGGTTGTAAATTCTTTGTGCGGATCAATAAAGCCCGCCGGTTCCGGGGCGCATGATATTGCCCGACTCGGGTTGATACCCTTGCTGAGAGCCTTGCGGGTATCCCTGCTGCGGCATCCGGCCATCCGCATCGGCCACGCCGATGACCGAGTAGTTATCCGGCGGCGCGGTGCCCGGCTTGAAGGCTTCCAGAAGGCCGCCGCTGCCCGGACCGGCGCGCATGCCGCTCTTGGGATCGACGCGGACCAGCTTGATGCCGGCCGGCACCTTGAAGGGAATCGCGGGCTTGTCGGCGAGCGCGAGCTTCAGGAAGTCCTTGGCGATCGGCGCGGCCAGATGACCGCCGGTCATGCCGCGGCCGAGATTGCGCGGCTTGTCGAAGCCGACATAGATGCCGACCACGAGGTCCGGCGAGAAGCCGATGAACCAGGCGTCCTTTTCATCGTTGGTGGTGCCGGTCTTGCCGGCGATCGGCTTGCCGACTTCCTTGACCACCGTCGCGGTGCCGGCCTGCACCACATATTCCATCATCGAGGTGATCTGGTAGGCCGTCATCGGATCGAGCACCTGCTCGCGGCGGTCGACGAGCTGCGGCTCTTGTTGATTCTTCCAGCCGCCGGGCGCGTCGCAGCCGCGGCATTCGCGGGCGTCATGCTTGAAGATGGTGTGGCCGTAACGGTCCTGAATGCGATCGATCAGCGTCGGCTTCACCCGCCGGCCGCCATTGGCGAACATCGAATAGGCCGTCACCATCCGCATAACAGTGGTTTCGCCGGCGCCCAGCGCATAGGACAGATAGTTCGGCAGGTCGTCGTAGACGCCGAACCGCTTTGAATATTCGCCGATCAAGGGCATGCCGATGTCCTGGGCCAGCCGCACTGTCACCGTATTCAGCGAATTCTTCAGCGCGTTACGCAGCGTGACGGGTCCCTGGTATTTCCCCGACGAATAGTTTTCCGGGCGCCAGACACCGCCGCCCTGCCCCTGATCGATTTCGATGGGCGCGTCGACCACGACGGTCGATGGCGTGTAGCCATTGTCCATCGCCGCCGAATAGACCAGCGGCTTGAACGACGAACCCGGCTGCCGATACGCTTGCGTGGCGCGGTTGAACTGGCTCTGATCGAACGAGAAGCCGCCGACCATCGCCAGCACGCGGCCGGTCCAGGGATCCATCGCGACCATGGCGCCGGAAACCTCTGGCAGCTGACGCAGCCGATACTGGCCTTCGACCGGCTTGCTATCCTTGTCGAACAACGGGTCAGCATAAATCACGTCGCCGGCCGCCAGAACCTGCGAGACTGCAGTCGGTGTCCTGCCCTTAGCGGGTCCCGCCGTGGGCTTGGCCCAGCGCACGCCATCGAGCGTGATGATGCCGGTCTGCCTGACCTTGCTGACGGCGCCGCCGAGTTCGCGGCCCGGCTGGAAACCGATCCGCGCCGACTGATCGGATGTCTCCAGCACCACGGCCATCCGCCAGGGCGAGATGTCGCCCAGCGCTTTGACGTCGATGAGCTTCACGCCCCAGTCGCCGGAGATGTCCAACTTGGACGGGGCGCCGCGCCAGCCGCTCGCTTCGTCATATTTGACGAGACCGGCGACCATGGCCTTGCGCGCCATCACCTGCATCTTCGGGTCGAGCGTGGCCCGAACCGACAAGCCGCCCTCGTAGAGCTTCTTTTCGCCGTAGCGCTCGAAAATGTCGCGCCGGACTTCCTCGGCGAAATACTCGCCGGCGAAGATATGCGCGCCGTTGCCGCGGCTGGCGACGTTGAGCGCTTCCTTGCGCGCCTTGTCGGCGTCGGCCTGCTTGATCCAGCCGTTTTCCAGCAGGCGATCGACCACGTAATTGCGCCGCTCGACCGCGCGGTCGCGGTTGCGAACCGGGTGCAGCACCGCAGGCGCCTTGGGCAACGCCGCCAGATAGGAGGCTTCCGCGATCGTGAGTTCGTTCACGGATTTGTCGAAATAGACCAGCGACGCGGCCGCGATGCCGTAAGCGCCGAGACCGAGATAGATTTCGTTGAGATAGAGCTCGAGGATGCGGTCCTTCGAATAGGCGCGCTCGATGCGCATCGCCAGCAAGGCTTCCTTGATCTTGCGCGTGAACGACACTTCGTTGGTCAAAAGGAAGTTCTTCGCGACCTGCTGGGTGATCGTCGAGGCGCCCTGCGGACGCCTGTTGGAGCCGAGGTTCTGCGCATACACCACGGCCGCGCGCGCCATGCCGGTGAAGTCGATGCCGCCATGCTCGTAGAAGTTCTTGTCCTCGGCCGCCAGGAACGCGTTGATGACGAGCTTTGGCACCGCCTGGATCGGCAGATAGAGGCGGCGCTCCTTGGAATATTCACCGAGCAGCGCGCCGTCCGACGCATGGACGCGCGTCATCACCGGCGGCTCGTAATCCTGAAGCTGCGAGTAGTCGGGCAAGTCCTTGGAGAAATGCCAGATCGCGCCCGCGACACCGGCCACGCCGACCAGGAACACGACGGTCCCGGCGGCGAACAGGAAACCCAAAAACCGGACCAGAAAGCGCATTATCGAAGTTCCGTTTCAACCCTGTGCGCCGAAATCTGCGGCGTCTATCCTAATACGGCAAGCCCACCGAACGGGTTGCCGCCACGCGGTCGAACAATAAAGGGTCCAGCGGACAATATTGACCGATTCCGAAGACCAGCAGTCGATTTTTTATACCGTTGCCGCTGTGGCCAAACTAGGGCTTTGGCCCCTGCACGGCACGCTTTTCCGCCTGCCCTTACGCGATGCACACCGGACTTTTTACTTGCCCGGCCCGGCGGTTGCCAGCCGTTTGGCTAAAAACGTATCAATTGCCTGCGCTATCGATCCGACCGTCCGGTTCCGCCAGTTCTCCGACACCAGATGCTCGAGGTCGCCCTTGTTCGAGACGTAGCCGAGTTCGACCAGAACCGAGGGCACGTCGGGGGCCTTCAGGACCCGGAAACCGGCTGATTTCAGCGGATGCTTGTGCATCCGCACCGTGTTCTTCATTTCGCCCATCAGCGTCCGCGCGAAGCGGTTTGAAAAGGTTTTGGTCTCCCGCTGCACCAGATCGATCAGGATGTCGGCGACTTCGGTCGGCTCGTCGGCGAGACTGACCCCGCCGATCGCATCCGACTTGTTTTCGGTGTCCGCCAGCCGCTCGGCTTCGGAGTCGGAGGCCTTGTCCGACAGCGTATAGATGGTGGCGCCCTGGGCGTCGCCCTCGCCACGCTTCAAGGCGTCGGCATGGATCGAGACGAACAGCGCCGCCGACTCGTTGCGCGCGATCTTCACGCGGTCGCCGAGCGGAATGAAGGTGTCGTCCGTCCGGGTCATGACGACGCGATACTTGCCCGACTTCTCGATCCGGTCGCGCAGCGCCAGGCCGAAACCGAGCACCAGATTCTTTTCCATGATATCGTTGCCGCCGGCCTGGGTGCCGTTGTCGACGCCGCCATGACCGGGATCGATCACGACCACGGGCCTCTTGTCCGGGGGCGACGTAGGCGCCGCCGGCGCGTCCGCCCGCGCAACGGCGGCATTGGCCTCGGCGATACGCGGGCCGCAGTTCGGGCCGGTTTTCGGGTGCCAGCGACTGGACAAAGGCGGTGCGGTCGACCTCTTCGAATTCGAGCACCAGCCGCGGCGGCTGGCCGTTGGCCGCCTCCAGCACATAGGATTTGGCGATCTTGGCGGGTCCGTTCAGGTCGAACACGATCCGCGACCCGCCCGGCATGACAAGACCGTAGCGGTAGGCCTTGACCAGTCCCCGCCCTGCGATCCCTGTTCCGGCCGGAAGCTGGAAATTGACCTGGGGCAGGTCGACGATCACGCGATAGGGGTCCGCCAGGGTAAAGGCCCGAAACTGGACCGGCTTGTCGAGATCGAGGATGAAACGGGTCTGCTTGGCATCGCCGGCCAGGCGAGCGTCAGAGGCGATCGGGAAATTCGATGCCGCCGCCGGGTTGGGAATGGCGGCCGGTCCTTGATAAAGCGGTGTTTGGTAGGCGGGTGGTGCTTGATAGGCCGGCGCCTGGGCCATGCTGGGGCCGATCACCCGGGCGCACAGCAATGCTGCGGCGCACAATACGCCGCATCCGAGCAAAACAAGGTGATTTGTGCGGCTCGCCAACGATTCGGTGCCTCTGGAGGAGCCTTCTCTTACCGCATTAGGAGCACAGGGTTAATTGAACCTTAAAGGCTAATCTGTGGAAAGGATCGAGTGTTGCCGCGCTGCGACGCTCAAAAACGGGTTCCCTTGCCCTTCCCTTGCACGGAGCCCCCAATCCACGTATGTACGAGGTGCTGACGGCTAATACTCCCGGTTGTGTCGCGTTCAGCCTCCCGGTGCAGCGCCGGAACCTTCGAAGCCGGAGGGACCTGCGTCTTTCCCGATCTCTCCACAGCCAGCGCCGCGCGCGGCTGACACGGAGGGACGGTTTCGAGCCCGAGCGGCGTCCGGTCCCAGGTACCTTTTCCAGGGACGGTTTGAGACACGGCAAAACTGATTATCCGGACCCCAAACGGTCCGATATGCGATGGCCGGCGGGCGCTTAGGCGCCGCACCGGGTCTTCAGCGATAGATACGGCGGTATCCTTTCCGCCAACATGTTTAGACGGGCCGACGCTTGATGCGCCAGACTGTGTTGCCGACCAGGATCCACGGAACGATCGCGCCGACGCGAGGCGAAAGCTTCGCACGTCGCCTCGCTCTGGTGGCTCCCCGTTCGGCGCGGCGCCAAGAAGTGCGTTTTGGCCTTCCCCTCACCCCCGAATCAGGTGGACCGTCGCGTCACCGGGCCGCGCAATTTGCGCGCGCCATGCACCGCGCCCGCCGCCGTCAAGAGTTCCAAAATGCCCAACAAGATGTTGATCGACGCCACCCACCCGGAAGAGACCCGGGTCGTTGTGGTCCGCGGCAACCGCGTCGAAGAATTTGATTTCGAGACCGCCCAGCGCAAGCAACTGCGCGGCAATATCTATCTCGCCAAGGTCACGCGCGTAGAGCCGTCGCTGCAGGCGGCGTTCATCGAATATGGCGGCAACCGCCACGGCTTCCTGGCGTTCAGCGAAATCCATCCGGACTACTATCAGATCCCGGTCGCCGACCGTCAGGCGCTGATCGAGGCCGACGAGCGCGCCCACCGCGAGGCCGAGGAAGAGAGCGAGAACCGCTCCTCCAACCCGCCACCGCGGCCGCTCGCGCCACCGCAATGCGCGCCGCCGCGGCCATGGCGACCGCGTCCAGAGCGACGTCGTCGAGAACGCCGGCCAGGATCCCGCGCAGGCCGCCCAGCCCTACGAAGGCGAGGCACATCCGCACGAAGGCGCATATGCCGGCGAGGTGCATCCGCACGACGCCGAGCATCATGACAATGATGCCGGGCATCATGAGAATAATGGGCATCACGAGGATGCGGCCCATCACGACCACGAGGCGCATGATCACGATCATTCGCATGATCACCACGATCACGATGCGCACGGTCATGACGAACGGGCAGATGCCGCAGGCGAAGCCCCGGTCGCGGAATTGGAGTCCGGCGTCCCCGCCGTGGCGCCGGTCGAGGCGGTCGAGGCGACGACTGAACACCCGCATGACGCACACGCCCATGATGAGCATCATGACGATGAGCACGCACGCGAAAACGCAGCCCATGCCGACGACGCGCCGCACATCGAGCATGCCGGTGAAGGTTACGCGGTTGCTCCTCGATTCCGACGAACTGGCCCGCGCTCCCGAGGGCGACGACGACCACGACGATGAGGACGACGCCGAGGACGCCGAAGAGGAAGTCGTCGAATCCGTCGGCGGCGACGACGTGCTGGAGGAAGTGCCCGAGCGCGCCTTCCGCCCGCGCCGCCAGTACAAGATCCAGGAAGTCATCAAGCGCCGCCAGGTGATGCTGGTTCAGGTCGTCAAGGAAGAGCGCGGCAACAAGGGCGCGGCGCTGACCACCTACCTGTCGCTGGCCGGCCGCTATGCCGTGCTGATGCCCAATACCGCCCGCGGCGGCGGCATCAGCCGCAAGATCACCTCGGCCCAGGACCGTTCGCGGCTGAAGGAAGTGGTGCAGGATCTCGACGTGCCGGAAGGCATGGGGATCATCCTGCGCACCGCCGGCGCCTCGCGGACCAAGCCCGAGATCAAGCGCGACTTCGAATATCTGATCCGGATGTGGGAAACCGTCCGCGACATGACGCTGAAGTCGCAGGCCCCCACCCTCGTCTACGAGGAAGGCTCGCTGATCAAGCGCTCGCTGCGCGACCTCTACAACAAGGAAATCGACGAAATCCAGGTTGCCGGCGAAGCCGGCTACCAGGAAGCGCGCGACTTCATGAAGATGCTGATGCCCTCGAACGTGCGGGCGGTCCGGCAATATCGCGACGGCCAGCCGCTGTTCTCGCGGATGGGCGTCGAGAGCCAGCTCGACGCGATGTTCTCGCCGACCGTGCAGCTGCGCTCCGGCGGCTACATCGTCATCAACCAGACCGAGGCGCTGGTCTCGATCGACGTCAACTCCGGTCGCTCGACCCGCGAACATCACATCGAGGACACCGCGCTCAAGACCAATCTCGAGGCGTCCGAGGAAGTCGCGCGGCAATTGCGCCTGCGCGATCTCGCCGGCCTGATCGTCATCGACTTCATCGACATGGACGAGAAGCGCAACAACCGCGCGGTCGAGCGCAAGCTCTCCGACTGCCTGCGGCAGGATCGCGCGCGCATCCAGGTCGGGCGCATCTCGCATTTCGGCCTGCTGGAAATGTCGCGCCAGCGCATCCGCGCCAGCGTGCTGGAGAGTTCGACCGAGCCCTGCGCGGTATGCGGCGGCAGCGGTCATGTGCGTTCGGTCTCGTCGGTCGCGCTGCAATTGCTGCGCGGCATCGAAGAGATCTTGATGAAGGGCGCGACCCACAATCTGGTGGTGCGCACCCGCACCGACGTCGCGCTCTATGTGCTCAACCACAAGCGCGGCCACCTGCGCGATCTCGAAAACGCCTTCAAGGTGTCGCTTGCGGTCAGCGCCGATCCGACCGTCGCCGGCCAGCAGTCGTTCATCATCGACCGCGGCGAACAGGTGCACACGCTGGAAGCCGCCAAGGCGTTGCTGGCGGCGCAGGCTGCCGCCTTCCCGCCCCAGGTCGAGGAAGCCTATGACGACGAAGAGGCGTTCGACGTCGAAACCGAATCCGAGGTCGAAACCGAGGAGACCGAGGGACTGACCGACGATGCCGCCGAAGCGGCAGGCGGCGAAGGCGAAGCAGACGGCCACCGCCGCAAGCGGCGCCGACGCCGGCGCGGCCGTGGCGAGCCGCGTGACGGCGCCGCCCCGCGCGAGGAAGGTGAGCCCATGCGCGTCGCCGGCGAAGCCGTCGAAGGCGCTGCCGCCGAGGATGGTGAAGCCGACGAGGACGAAGGCGACGAACAGCCCGGCGTTGCCCGCGGCGATCAGCCTGCCAATGGCGAGCGGCGCCCGCGCCGTCGCGGCCGTCGCGGCGGACGCCGCCGGCGTGGCGGACGAGCTGGAAGACGGTCTTGCCGGATCGATCGCGGACGAACTCGGGCCGACGCCGGCCCCCGAAGTGACCAGTGCGGTTGCCGATTTCGACGGCGCGTCCGAGCCTGCGCCATCGCTGGTGCAGGCCGACATTGCGCCCGAACCGGTCGCGCAGCCGGCGGAGATGCAGCAGGCAGCTTACGCCCGGCCCGAGCCGGTCGAGAGCGCGCCCGCGCCCACCGCTGAAGAAACCAGCCAAGAGGCCGATCGGGCCGCGGCGCGGCGGCGTTCGACCGTGCGCGAGAAAGTCAGCTTCGTGAGCAGCGCTCCAGCCGAACCGGCGCCCACCGTCAGCCACAGCGCGCCGGAGCCGGTCGTGTCTCCCGCGCCTGCTCCAGCCGGGCCGGCGCCGGCCACATCGGACGACACCGCGCCCCGCAAGGCGGGCTGGTGGTCGCGGCGCTTCGGCAGCGGCGAGTAAGGATCCAACCAAAAAGAAACCGCCCGGCGAAAACCGGGCGGTTTTTTATTTGCATCGAGCCGGGTGCTATCCCGTCGTAATCGCAGTCTCCACATCGGTCGGATCGATCTGCCTGTTGAGGTCGGCTTGCAGCTTGTCGTGATCGAGTTCGCCTTCCCACCACGACACCACCACGCAGGCGACGCCGTTGCCGCACAGATTGGTCAGCGCGCGGCACTCGCTCATGAACTTGTCGATGCCGAGAACGATGGCCATGCCCGGCACCAGCCGCGGATCGACCACGGCGAGCGTCGCGGCCAGCGTGATGAAGCCGGCCCCGGTAATGCCGGAGGCGCCCTTCGAGGTCAGCATCGCGACCAGAAGGATGGTCAGTTGCTGGCCGAAGGTGAGATCGAAGCCGAGCGCCTGCGCGATGAACAGGGTCGCCAGCGTCATGTAGATGTTGGTGCCGTCGAGATTGAACGAATAGCCGGTCGGCACCACGAGGCCGACCACCGACTTGGAGCAGCCGAGCCGCTCGAGCTTTTCCATCAGGGACGGCAGCGCGCTTTCCGAGGACGACGTGCCGAGCACGATCAGCAGTTCGTCCTTGATGTAGGCCAGGAACTTGAAGATCGAGAACCCGACCATCCGCGCGATCACGCCGAGCACCACGAACACGAACAGCGCGGCGGTGAGGTAGAATGTCGCGATCAGGCCCATCAGGTTCAGGATCGCGCCGGTTCCGAACCTGCCGATGGTGAACGCCATCGCGCCGAACGCGCCGATCGGGGCTACCTTCATCACGATGGCGATGACGCCGAAAACGCCGTGCGCGGCATCGTCGATGAAGGCGCGCAGCGTATGGCCGCGCTCGCCGAGGCCCATCAGCGCGAAGCCGAACAGGATCGAAAACAGCAGGACCTGGAGGATTTCGCCCTGCGCAAAGGCGCCGACGACGGTATCGGGAATGATATGCAGGAAGAAATCGACGCTCTTCTGCGCCTCGGCCTGCTTGGCGTAGCTGGCGACGGCCTGCGCGTTCGCCATGCTGCCGCCGAAACCCGCGCCGGGCTTGACCACATTGCCGACGACAAGACCGATCACCAGCGCGAAGGTGGAGACGACCTCGAAATAGACCAGCGCCTTGACGCCGATGCGGCCGACCTTCTTGGCATCCTGGATATGCGCGATGCCGGATACCACGGTGCAGAAGATGATCGGCGCGATCACCATCTTGATCAGCTTGATGAAGCCGTCGCCGAGCGCCTTGATCCAGTCGTTGGTCGCAAGCGCAGGCCACAGCCAGCCGAACAGCGCGCCGAGCACGATGGCGATCAGGACCTGAACGTAGAGAACCTGGTACCAGGGCTTGGCCGCACTCGCCGGTGCTTCAGCCGCAATCGTTGCCGCCATGACGTTTACTCCCCTCGAAGGCCGCGGAGCGGTCGCAGATGCGCCAATCCGTCGCACACAGCCAAAATACTTTGGCGAGCGGAGTCAATGGTGTTTGGGGCGCGTCCGCTTAGCGGCGCTGGTCGAAAATCCGCCGGATCGCCGGCACGAGTGCGGCGCCGAGCGCATTCTTGATCAACGACGCTGCGATGAACGGCGCAATGCCGACCAGCCACGCCTTTTCGACCCCGAGTTTCATGCCGAACGCGAGCCAACCAAATCCGGCGGCGAGAATGAGGATGTGTCCGAACGCCATCGCCACGAACAGCCAAAGCACCGATCGATCCCAGCCGCGCTCGCTCAGCCAGCCCGTCACGAAGGCCGCCGCCACGAAGCCGAAGAGATATCCGGCCGTCGGACCGACGAGCGGCGCAAGGCCGCCGACGGGGCCCGCGAATACCGGAAATCCGATCGCTCCTTCGGCCAGATAGGCGATCAGCGTGGCGCTGCCGAGCCGCCAGCCATAGGCCGCACCGATCACCAGCACGACCAGCGTCTGCAGCGTCATCGGCACATAGGGCAGCGGCAGATTGACCTTGGCCGACAAGGTCAGCAGCGCCGTTCCCAGCGCGATCAGGATCACGCCGCGCAACAGACCCGACGATCCATCGGTACGATGCGGCCACAGCAGAGCGGCGAGCGGGAAATGCGATGGCGCGACGGTTTCAGGTACGGCTGTGGCGGACACGGATGGCTCCTCGATTGATGACAGGCAGGAACAGGAATGATGTAGAGAACGGACGGGCTGGCGCTATCGCAGCCACCGCGCGATGCGCGTCACCGCTTCACGCATCTCGTCGGCCGAGCGCGCGTAGGAGAAGCGAATGAAGCTGCGGCCGTGGATCGGATCGAAATCGACGCCCGGCGTTGCCGCCACATGCGCCTTCTCCAGCATGCGGCCGGCAAATTCGAAACTGTCGGCGGTGAAATCCGAAACATCGGCATAGAGGTAGAAGGCGCCATCCGCCGGCAGGAACTTGGTGAGGCCGGCCTTCGGCAGTCCCTCGATCAGGATGCGGCGGTTCTCCTGATAGCCGCGCTTGATCGCCTCCATCTCCGCGCGCGCCCTCGAAGGCCGCTTCGGCCGCGATCTGCGACAGCGTCGGCACCGAGATCGACAGGTTCTGCTGCAGCCGTTCGATCGGCCGCACCAGCGGCTCCGGCACCACCATCCAGCCGACCCGCCAGCCGGTCATGCAGAAATATTTCGAGAACGAATTGATCACCAGTGCATGCGGCGAGAGTTCCGCGGCCGTCACCGCCGGAAACGCGTAGTCGAGGCCGTGATAGATCTCGTCGGAGATGAAGCGGATGCCGGCGCTTTCCGCCGCATTGATCAGGCCGGTGAGCGCCTCGCGCGACATCATCGTTCCCGTCGGATTGGCGGGGCTGCCGACCAGCACGCCCTTCAGCGGCGTCTTGCGATGCGCAGCCAGCAAGGCCTCGCCCGTCAACGCATGACGCGTCGCGCTCGAGGTCTCGATCAGCACCGGCTCGCAGCCGAGCGCCGTCAGGATATGCCGGTATGGCGGATAGCCCGGCACGGTGACCGCCACCCGGTCGCCCGGCTCGAACATCGACAGAAACGCCAGAATGAAACCGCCGGACGAGCCGGTCGTGATCACGATGCGCTCGGGATCGACCGCGCAGCCATAAGTATCGCGGTAGTGCTTTGCGATCCGCGTGCGCAGCGAGGGAATGCCGAGCGCCGACGTATAATCGATCCGCGCCGCGTCGAGCGCGGCATGCGCGGCCGCGATCGCGACGCTGGGCGCCGACGCCGCCGGTTGCCCCACTTCCATGTGAATGACATGGCCGCCGGCGGCCTCGATGCGGGCCGCGGCCGCCATCACGTCCATCACCATGAAGGGCGGAACATCGCTCCGCGCCGAGGGGGTCAGCAGCGCCGTCGCGCGGTCTCTAAGTGTCGATTCCAGCATCGATATCTGCTATTGCACGGGCCGCGGCCGAATTCGGGTTCCGAACCGGCTGCCGCCCCAGACTGGCCGTATTCGGTGGCTTGTTATAGCGTTTTCCAGCGAAGTGATACCCCGGGTTCACGCAGTGATACCCCGGCTCGGGGGAAAGAAACGCGTTGAAAAAACAAACTGGGACCCGTTTCTGATCTAATCGGAAGCCGAACCGGCGTCCGGGCAAATCCGGACCCATCGCCAATCGCCAATCGCCAATCGCCAAAGACCGCTCATGCTCCGCATCGCCTTACGCAAGAAATTGCTGAAGTTGACCGCGCTGACGACGGCCGTAGCGCTGGCCGTCGCGCCGATGGCGGCCGTGGCGCAGGAGAACAAGGGCCCGCCGGTGCTCCGCGACACCGAGACCGAACAATTGCTGCGCGAATATACCCGCCCGATCCTGCGCGCCGCCGGTCTGGAAAAGCAGAACATCCAGATGGTGATCATCAACCAGAGCGTCTTCAACGCCTTCGTTGCCGACGGCCGCCGCATCTTCGTGAACTACGGCGCGATCCTGCAGTCGGAGACGCCGAACCAGATCATCGGCGTGATGGCGCATGAAACCGGCCACCTTGCCGGCGGACATCTCGCCAAGATGCGCGAGCAGATGGCGCAGGCCCAGACGCAGATGATCATTGCCATGCTGCTCGGCGCCGGCGCGATGGTGGCGGGTGCCAAGAGCGGCGGCAGCAACAGCGGCCTGTCCAATGCCGGCGCCGCCATGTTCTCCGCTCCGGGAGAAGTGATCCGCCGCAACCTGCTGTCTTACGTGCGCCAGCAGGAGGAAAACGCCGACAAGGCCGGCGTGAAGTTTCTGAACGCCACCGGCCAATCCTCGCGGGGCATGTACGAGACCTTCAAGCGCTTCACCGACGAGAGCCTGTTCGCCGCACGCGGCTCGGACCCCTACGTTCAATCGCATCCGATGCCGGCCGAGCGCGTCGAACGCGCTGCAAGAGCTGGCAAGGTCGAGCCCTTATTGGGACAAGAAGGACGACCCTGCCCTGCAGCTGCGCCACGACATGGTGCGCGCCAAGATCTCGGCCTTCATGGAGCGGCAGGAGACCGTGTACCGGCGCTATCCGATGTCCAACAACAGCCTGCCGGCGCGCTACGCCCACGCGATCTCGACCTATCTGCACGGCGACCTGCGCAGCGCGCTCTCCCAGATCGACGCCCTGATCCAGCAGCAGCCCAACAATCCCTATTTCTACGAGGTGCGCGGCCAGGCGCTGCTGGAAGGCGGCAAGCCGCAGGAGGCGATCGCGCCGTTTCGCAAGGCCGTCGCGCTCTCCAATAACGCGCCGCTGATCGAGATGCTGCTTGGGCAGGCCCTCGTGGCAACAGCCAACAACGCCTATACCGACGAGGCGATCGGGATCCTGCGCGCAGCCGTGGCCCGTGAGACCGAAGCGCCGATCGGCTACATCCAGCTCGCAATGGCCTATGGCCGCAAGGGCGACTACGCGCAGGCCGATCTGGCATCGGCCCAGGCCGCCTACCTTCGCGGCGACAACAAGACAGCGCGCGATCTTGCATCGCGCGCCAAAACGCGCTTCGCCATCGGGACACCGGGATGGGTCAAGGCTGACGACATTGTGAGCGCCAAGCCGCTGCCGGGACAGAAGAGCAACTAGAAATCAGCCGAGTTCGCCTATAATCGGAACTTGACGCCAACGACCTGGTCATCCGCGACCAGGATATTCTCCAGGAGCCGGCCTTCAGCAGAATTGCCCGGGAACCCGCCGCATAAGGATTTACCGATGCCCTCGTTCCGTCTTCTCATTCCCGCATTGTTCGCCCTGGCGCTTTGCGGCGCGCCGATGTCGGCTTCCGCGCAGAGCTTCAACGACAGCCAGCGCGGCGACATCGAAAAGATCGTGCGCGAGTACCTGATCGCGCATCCCGAAGTGCTCGAAGAGGCGATGAACGAGCTCAGCAAGCGTCAGACCGCGGCGGAAGCCGCCAAGCACGCATCCGGCGTCGCCGACAATGCGGACGCGATCTTCAACTCGCCACGCAACGTCACGCTCGGCAACAAGGACGGCGACGTCACCTTCGTCGAGTTCTTCGATTACAATTGCGGCTACTGCAAGCGCGCGATGACCGACATGATGGACCTGATGAAGGCCGATCCGAAGCTGAAGGTGGTGCTCAAGGAATTTCCGGTGCTGAGCGCGGGCTCGGTCGAAGCTGCGCAGGTCGGCGTCGCCGTGCGCATGCAGGATCCGACCGGCAAGAAATATCTCGACTTCCACCAGAAGCTGCTCACCGGCCGCGGCGCCGCCGACAAAGCGCGCGCGATGGCGGTTGCCAAGGAAGTCGGCCTCGACATGGCCAAGCTGGAAAAGGACCTTTCGAGCGCTGAAGTGCGCAACACGCTCGAGGAAAATTTCAAGCTCGCCGAAGCGATGGGCATGAACGGCACGCCGAGCTACGTGATCGGCAAGCAGGTCGTGATCGGCGCGGTCGGCGTCGACAATTTGCGTGAAAAGATCAGTAACGCGCGCTGCGGCAAGGCGACCTGCTGACGCAGCGCGGACGCTTCAACGATCGAGACAAAAGGCCGGCGCAACGCCGGCCTTTTTGTTTGAGGCCTACTTTGCACGACGGTTCATCACGCGTTCACAAAACAAAGTCGGTGGAACCGCCAATGTTCCGGAACATCACGCAGGTCCTCACGTTGTAGGTCGGGCAATGCAGAAACACGTGAGGAGACTTTCTAATGAATAATCGCTTTTTGATTTCGGTCGCTACGGCGGCGTTGATCGCCGGAACCGGCTTTGCGAATGCGCAGGGTGCCGGAACGGGATCCGCGGGTTCCCCCGCGCAACAGAGCGCGCCTTCTTCTGACCGCGGCGGAGCCTCGTCGGGCGGCGCGATGCAGCGCGAAAGCGCCCCGTCCGGCATGAAGGGCGCCGAGACCGGTACGAAGGGTATGGAGCCCAGCACGAAGGCCTCCGAATCGACCGACAAGATGGCCCCGAGCAAGAGCGCTCAGGACGGTAACCGCATGCAGGGCGAGAAGTCCAAGAGCATGCACTCGGAGACCGACTCGCCCAAGGGCGGCAAGGACATGAAGGCCGAGGGCCGTGACAGCAAGAGCGGCACCACGACCACTGAAAGCCGCGACGGCAAGAGCGGCGACATGAATCACGCCCAGACCAAGGGCGCGACCGACACCAAGTCCGGCACGTCGCAGACGACGGGCAACGCCGCCACTTCGGCGACTGCTGCGCCGCCGGCCGAGAAGCGCACCCAGATCATCTCCGCCATCAGGTCGGAGAAGATCCAGGAAACCACCAACGTGAACTTCAACATCTCGGTCGGCACCGCGGTGCCGGCGTCGGTCCACTTCCACCCGCTACCGCCCCGGATCGTCGAGATCTATCCGGAGTGGCGCGGTTACGAGGTGATCCTGGTGGGCGGCCGCTACGTCATCGTCCGTCCGCAGACCCGTGAGATCGTCTACATCATCGAGGGCTAACGCCTTCGGGCGCAGCTTCGCTGAGAAGCAATCGGGGGTGGGCAGAGATGCCCACCCCTTTTTCTTGGGGCGGCGTCCGAAAATTGGTTAACGAATGATTTCCGCAGGTTCCACAAGGCTTTTTACGAATTGGATGAGGCATTTGGGCGGCATTCCGGCAGGCCGGAAGGCTTCCCCTTGGCTGCGTTGTTACCTATAACCCCGCGACCTGTCCCGCCCCGTTTACTGGAATTTGGATGGCCCAAGCCTCTGCCGCGACGATCTATGTCCTCAACGGCCCGAACCTCAACATGCTGGGGATACGGGAGCCGGAAAAGTATGGCCATGCGTCGCTCGCCGATGTCGAAAAACTGTGCGCGGAAACCGCGGCGCAATTCGGCCTGAAGGCCGATTGCCGCCAGTCCAACCGCGAGGGCGAGTTGATCGACTTCATCCACGAGGCGCACGCCAAAAAGGCGGCCGGCATCGTCATCAACGCCGGCGGCTATTCACACACCTCGATCGCGTTGCACGATGCGCTGGTCGCCGTGAAAATCCCGACGGTGGAAGTGCATATCAGCAACATCCACGCCCGCGAGAGCTTCCGCCACCACTCCTACACGGCCATGGCCGCCTTTGCGTCGCTTTGCGGCTTCGGCATCGATGGCTACCGGCTCGCAATCAATGGCCTTGCCGCCAAACTCGGCGCCAAGGCCAAGACCTGACTTCAAGACCTGACATCAATCCTGACGTCGACCGACACCACGCCTGACGCCTCAGCCGTCACCCACATCGAGAATTCCGGATCAAGAGCATGGCCCGCCAGCCCGACAACAAGTCAGCGGACAAATCAGCCGCAAACCTGAAGAGCGACGACAGCGCGCTCATTCGCGAACTCGCGCTGTTGCTGGATGAGACCAGCCTCACCGAAATCGAAATCGAGCGCGCGGGCCTGCGGGTGCGGGTCGCGCGCAACATCACCGTGTCGGCGGCGATGCCGGCGAACTTCCAGCCGATGCCGATTGCGGGCGCGGCAGCCGGCCCCGCGGCGGCCGCCGATCTGGCAAAACATCCGGGCGTGGTTCCCTCGCCGATGGTCGGCACCGCCTATTGGTCGCCGGAGCCCGGCGCCAAGCCGTTCATCGAGGTCGGCAGCAAGGTATCGGCCGGCCAAACGCTGCTGATCATCGAAGCGATGAAGACGATGAACCAGATCCCGTCGCCGCGTGCGGGCACGGTGACGCAAATTCTCGTCGAGGACGGCCAGCCGGTCGAATTCGGCGAGCCGCTCGTGATCATTGAATAAGTTCGTCAACGTCAGGCGCTGCGATGTTCGATAAGATTCTGATAGCCAATCGCGGCGAGATCGCGCTCCGCGTGCTGCGCGCGTGCAAGGAGCTCGGCATCTCCACCGTCGCGGTGCATTCCACCGCCGATGCCGACGCCATGCATGTGCGGCTCGCCGACGAGAGCGTCTGCATCGGGCCGCCGCCGTCGAAGGACTCCTATCTCAACATCCCCGCACTGCTCGCGGCCTGCGAGATCACCGGCGCCGATGCCGTGCATCCCGGCTACGGCTTCCTGTCGGAGAACGCCCGCTTCGCCGAAATCCTCGCCGAGCACAATCTGCATTTCATCGGCCCGAAGGCCGAACACATCCGCCTGATGGGCGACAAGATCGAGGCCAAGAAGACCGCCAAGCGGCTCGGCATCCCCGTTGTGCCCGGCTCCGACGGCGCGGTCACGCCCGACGACGACGCGCTCGCGATCGGCAAGGCGATCGGCTTCCCCGTGCTGGTGAAGGCGGCCGCCGGCGGCGGCGGACGCGGCATGAAGGTGGCGCACTCCGCCGACGATCTGATGATGGCGCTGTCGACCGCGTCCAACGAGGCCAAGTCGGCGTTCGGCGACGCCTCGGTCTATCTGGAAAAATACCTGCAGAAGCCGCGCCACATCGAGATCCAGATTCTCGGCGACGGCCGCGGCGGCGCGATCCATCTCGGCGAGCGCGACTGTTCGCTGCAGCGCCGTCACCAGAAGGTCTGGGAAGAAGGCCCCTCGCCGGTTCTTACCGCCGCCGCCCGCGCCAGGATCGGCGAGACCTGCGCCAAGGCGATGCGGGACATGAAATATCTCGGCGTCGGCACCATCGAGTTTCTCTACGAGGACGGCGAGTTCTACTTCATCGAGATGAACACCCGCATCCAGGTCGAGCATCCCGTCACCGAGAGCATCACCGACATCGACCTCGTGCTGGAGCAGATCCGCATCGCCGCCGGCGGCGACCTGCCCGCCAAGCAGGAAGAGATCGCCATCATCGGGCACGCCATCGAATGCCGCGTCAATGCGGAAAACCCGCAGACCTTCCGGCCTTCGCCCGGCAAGATCACGCAATTCCACCCGCCCGGCGGGCTCGGCGTGCGGATCGATTCCGCCGTTTATCAGGGCTACGTCATTCCGCCCTATTACGACTCGCTGGTCGGCAAGCTGATCGTACACGGCAAGACCCGCGCCGAATGCCTGATGCGGCTGCGCCGGGCGCTGGACGAGATGGTGGTCGACGGCATCGAAACCACCCTGCCGCTGTTCCGGGCACTGGTCCGTGAGGCCGACATCATCAACGGCGACTACCACATCCACTGGCTCGAGCAGTACCTCGCCGGCCAGCCGGCGGACGGCCAGACGCCGTAACGAATCTTCGCCAGGATGGAACCAATCGAGCCCTGCGGCATTATCCGACGTTGGGGTCCTTTGGGGGCGGTTCTATTTGCATGACGCGAGATCGTCGTGACGGCTGAAGCTCAGCGTCGGCGCGCTGTTTGGCAAATCCTGCTGCTGTCAGCGGGACTTCTGGTGCTGGTCGCCATCAGCGTCGCCTCCGTCCTTCTGGTCAACAAGGCCCGCGATGCCAGCGGCCTCGTCGTGCACACGGTAGAGGTCGAAAGCCGACTGTCCAGCCTTCTGCTCGAGATCCGTCGCGCGGAAAGCGCCACGCGTGCCTATCTCCTGACATCAGCACCGCAGTTCCTTGCCGAGTATGAGACCGCGGCCGGCAACATCCTGCCCGCGGCCGATCAACTGGCGAAACTCACCAGCGACAATCCGGTCCAGGTCGAAAACTACGCCAAGCTGCGCCGCGCGATCGAGCAGCGGTTGACCGAATTCGCGCGTGGCATCGATCGCATCAAGAACAAGGACGTCGCCACCAGCGTCACGGTTTTGCGCAACGGCACCTCGACCGACGCCGTCCGGGCTATCGCCGAGGCCGGACGCGATATGCGCGCCGAGGAAGATCGCCTGTTCGCGATGCGGACCGTGGACGCCGATCGAACGCAGGTACTCGCCTCCTCGGTGACGATCGCCGGCTCCGGGCTCGTGATCGCACTCGCCGGCCTTTCTATCTTCCTGGTGCGGCGCTCGTCGCGTGCGCGCGACGAGGCCGAAGCGAACCTGCGCGACAACAACCTCAACCTCGAGGCCACGGTCGACGAGCGCACCGCGGACCTGCGCGAAGCCAATGACGAGATCCAGCGCTTTGCCTACATCGTCAGCCACGATCTGCGTTCGCCGCTGGTGAACATCATGGGCTTCACCAGCGAGCTTGAGGAATTGCGCGGCGACATCTTCAGGCGAATCGCAACGCTGTCCCGCGAGCAGTTCGCCGCACCATCCGTCCCGGAAAACGCCACCGATACCGCCGAGCCCGTGCTCGAAGGCGCCGACAAGCAGCTTTCGGAAGATTTCACCGAGGCGCTCGGGTTCATCAAGTCGTCGATCGGCAAGATGGACCGGCTGATATCGGCGATCCTCAACCTCACCCGCGAAGGGCGGCGCGAATTCGAGCCGGTCTGGATCGATACCAGGGAGCTGATCGAGGGTATCGTGGCGACCGTGGCGCATCAGGCCGCGGAAGCCCAGGCCCAGATCCGGATCGATGCGCTGCCGAATATCGTCAGCGATCGCCTTGCGCTGGAGCAGATATTCTCCAATCTGATCGACAATGCGCTCAAATACCTCAAGACCGGGGTCCCCGGCGAAATCACGGTGCGCGGCCGCACCAAGCTCGGTTTTGCGATTTTCGAGCTATCGGACAATGGGCGTGGTATCGATCCCAAGGACCATCAGCGCATTTTCGAGCTGTTCCGCCGCGCGGGAACCCAGGACAAGCCGGGACAAGGCATCGGCCTTGCCCATGTCCGCGCCCTGGTGCGTCGCCTGGGAGGAACCATGTCGGTCGCCTCGGAACTTCATCAGGGCAGCACGTTCACGATCACGCTGCCCATCAAATGGTCTGCCAACCGGAACACAGAGACATGAGTAATCCAGTCACCATCATCATGATCGAGGACGATGAGGGCCATGCCCGCCTGATCGAGCGGAATATCCGCCGATCCGGTGTCAACAATGAGATCATGCCGTTCACCAACGGTACAGCCGCGCTGGACTATCTGTTCGGCAAGGACGGAACGGGCCTCGACCACAAGGGCAACGCGCTCCTGATCCTGCTCGATCTCAATCTGCCCGACACGACCGGCATCGACATTCTGAAGCGGGTCAAGGAAAACAAATATCTCAAGGCCACGCCGGTCGTGGTGCTGACCACGACCGACGATTCGCAAGAGATCAAGCGCTGCTACGAACTCGGCTGCAACGTCTACATCACCAAGCCCGTGAACTACGAAAGCTTCGCCAACGCCATTCGCCAGCTCGGCCTGTTCTTTTCCGTCATCCAGGTGCCCCCTGCCGCCACATGAAACCCGCAACGCCGACATTGCTGTATATCGACGACGACGCCGGTCTTGCCCGGCTGGTCGACCGCGGCCTGACGCGTGCGGGCTTCAAGGTCGTCCACGCGCCGGGCGGCGAGCAAGGGCTGGCGCGGCTGGCGCAAGGCGGCATCGATGTGATTGCGCTCGACCAGTACATGCCGGGCCTCGACGGTCTCGAAACGCTGGAACAGATCATGGCGATCCCGGACGCGCCGCCGGTGGTGTTCGTCACGGCCTCGCAGGATTCGGCGATCGCCGTCACCGCGCTGAAGGCCGGCGCCGCCGACTATCTGGTCAAGGACACCCAGGGCGACTTCATTCCGCTGCTTCAGGTCGCCGTCAACGGCGCGCTCAAGCAGGCCGAGCTTCAGCGCGCCCGCGACGAGGCCGAAGCCGAGGTCCACGCCTCGCGCGACCGCTATGCGGCGCTTGCCGCCGAACGCGAGGTGCTGCTGCGCGAAGTCAACCACCGCGTCGGCAACTCCCTGCAGATCATCGCCTCGCTGCTGCATTTGCAGGCCAATTCAGCGACCCAGGACGACGTCAAGGCGGCGCTGACCAACGCGATGGGACGTGTCGCCGCGGTCGCGCAGGTCCATCGCCGGCTCTACACCTCGCACGATCTCAAGAGCGTGTTGCTGAACCAGTATCTCGAAGCCCTGCTGGAAGACCTCCGGCGGTCGGCCGAAGGCAACAAGATGTCGCGGCTGACGCTCAAGGCCGAACCGATCGAGATCGATCCGGACCGCGCGGTCGCGATCGGCATCATCGTCAACGAACTGGTGATGAACGCCGTCAAATACGCCTATCCCGACGGCGCCGGGCCGATTCACGTCGAACTGCAGCCGAGGGCGACGACCTCCTAGCTGGCGATCGCAGACGACGGCGTCGGCCTCAATGTCAAGGTCGACCCGCGCTCCACCGGCATGGGACAACGCATCGTGAGCGCGATGGCTGCCAAGCTCGACGCCACCGTCGAGCGCGATCCCGCCCATCACGGCACCAGGATCGTGCTGCGCTTTCGCCGCACCCCGAAAACGGCCGCGAAGTCGACCAGCGCCGCGGCGGGCTGAGTGTCCGAACAACCGACTGGCCGCATCCTGTGTCGGTGACGCCACCGCCGAGCGATCGGCTTTGCGGATCAGCAGCCTCGATCAAACCATCCCAGCCACGGCAGCACGATCAGCAGCAAGCCCGCAAAATAGATCACGCCGAAGATCAGGCCGAACTTCCAGAAATCGCCCTTGCCGATGTAGCCGCTGCCGTAATACATCGGCGCCGGTCCGGTCGCGTAGGGCGAGATCACGCCCATCAGGCCGAGCGAATAGACGCAGAGCAGCGTCAGCGTCGGAATCGACAATCCGGGAATGCTGGTGCCGACCGCGAGCACCACCGGCAACACCGCCGCCGCGTGCGAGGTGATGCTGGAAAAGAAATAGTGGACCCAGAAGAAGAACGAGACCAGCAGGATCATCCCGACCGTCGGCCTCAGGCCCGCCAGCGGCTTGGCGTAGCCCTCCGCCACCCATTTGATGAAGCCGATTTCGTTGAGGCCCGACGACAGCGTCAGCAGCGAGGTGAAGTAGAAGAACACCTCCCACGCGCTCTTTTCGCGCACGATGTCCTCGAACTCGATCACGCCGGTCAGCAGCATCAGCGAGATCACGACGAAGACCACCATGGTCGGGTTGATGAAGTTGGATCCGAGCAGCGGCAGGCTGATGGTCGGATTGGAGCCGCAGATCCACAGGAACATCGCCAGCAGCACCAGCGCGGCCATGATCCATTCGTTGCGCGACGGCGGCCCCATCGTCTGCCAGTTCGTTCGCGCTCCATTCGACGATTTCGGGGCTTTCCTTCACCTCCGGCCGGCAGACCACGTAGCTCAACAGCGGCACCAGGAGCAGCAGCAGGATGCCGAGCGGCGCAAAGCCGATGAACCATTGCGACCAGCCGACCTCGACATTGACGATCTTCTTGGCGATGCGAAAGCGCGGCCGCATTCGGCGCCAGCGCGGTCAGGAACAGCGAACTCGTCACCGCGGTGGTCGCAAACGCCGTCCACATCACATAGGTGCCGATCCTGCCGGCGGTCGGCCCGGGTTCGGAGCCATAGATGCGCGGGATGTTGCTGACGATCGGATAGATCGTGCCGCCGCTGCGCGCGGTGTTGGACGGCGTCGCCGGCGCCAGCACGAGATCGGAGAAGGCGACCGCATAGCCGAGCCCGATGGTGCGGCGGCCGAGGCTGTGCACCAGCAGCAGCGCGAGCCGCCGGCCGAGCCCGCTCTTGCGGTAGCCGATCGAGAACACGAAGGCGCCGACGATCAGCCACACCGTGCTTTCGGAAAAGCCGCCCAGCATCCAGCGCAGCGACTTGTTGGGATCGTGCTCGACATAGCCGCAGATACGCCGGCGACCGTCAGGCCGATCAGGCCGACCGCGCCGACCGGCATCGATTCCAGGATCAGACCGGCGATCACGGCGGCAAATATCGCAAAATAGTGCCACTGATTGGCGTTGAGGCCGGCCGGAACCGGCACCAGATAGAGCGCGAGCCAGATCAGCCAGCGGCGCAATGGTCTTCCAGGTGATTTTCACGCGTCCCCTCTGTTTCCTCCCGACGGCGTTCTCGCTGCGCTCGTTGTATCAGGGCCGCGCCGCCGTTTTTTTCGGAAGCGTAGCATAGGGCCGTCGGCCGTCCTGCTATTCTCCCGCCATGACATCGCGCGACTCCGCCGCTTCCGAAATCACGCCCGAAGTGCTGCTGCGCGCCTATGCCTGCGGCATCTTCCCGATGGCCGAGAGCGCCGACGATCCGACGCTGTTCTGGGTCGAGCCGGAAATGCGCGGCGTGATTCCGCTCGACGGCTTTCGCATCGCCTCGCGGCTGGCCCGCACCGTGCGCTCGGACGCCTTCACCGTCACCGTCGACACCGCCTTCAAGGCGGTCATCGCGGGCTGCGCGGCGCCGCAGCCGGGCCGCGACGACACCTGGATCAACAAGCGCATCCGCGATCTCTATGTCGGGCTGTACGAGCTCGGACACTGCCACAGCGTCGAGGTCTGGCAGGATGACGATCTGGTCGGCGGTCTCTACGGCGTCAGCCTCGGCCGCGCCTTCTTCGGCGAGAGCATGTTTCACCGCGCCCGCGACGCCTCGAAGGTGGCGCTGGTGCATCTGGTGGCGCGGCTGATCGCGGGCGGCTTCGAACTGCTCGACACCCAATATGTCACCGAGCATCTGCGCAGCTTCGGCGCGGTCGAAATTTCGCGGCGCCGCTATCGCGCGCTGCTCGACAAGGCGATCGCGGGCGAGCCGGCGGATTTCATGCGGCTACAAGCCAGCATCGGCGGCGCGGAAGCGCTCGCGATTGTTGCGCGGAGCCGTAGCTGGAGATCATGCACGGACTCGTAGCGCGGATGAGCGAGCGATCCGGGACTCATCGCCGCGCGACCAATCCCGGATGTCGCTTCGCTCATCCGGGCGACAGCTTCGGATTTGCGCTAATTCCCGAACAATCCGCCAAACAATCCGCCCGGCCGCTGCTGCGGCGGAGGCGGTGGCGGCTGTTGCGGCTGCTGCTGGAATTGCGGCTGCGGCGGCAGTCCCGGCGGACGCGGCGCGGCCTGCTTCGGCGGCGGCGGACGCTTCTGCGGCGGCCGGCGGCGGCGCGCGGCTTCGGCGGATCGGGCTGCGCGCTGACGATGGTCTGGTCGGGGACTTTGCAGTCGGTCAGCCAGATGTCGTAGATCGGATGCTCGACGCCGTGCAGGCCGGGGCTTGCGGCATACATCCAGCCCGAGAAGATCCGCTTCACCTCGCCCTGCAGCGTGATCTCGTCGACCTCGACAAAGGCGTCGGTGTTGGCGGCTTCCGTCGACGGCCGCGTGTAGCAGGCGTTGGTCTTCACCCGCAGCGCGCCGAACTGCACGGTCTCGCCGATATCCTCGTCGAAATTGATGATGCGGCCGGTGATCTTGTCGAGCCCGGAGAAGCTCGCCTTCTTGTTGGTGATCTTCGTGGCCGGCGGCTCGGACACCACCTCGTCGCCCGGCTGCAAGCGTCGCCGGCGATTGCGGCACGCCCTTGGGCTGGCGCTGTCCCGGCGGCAATCCCGGCAGCGGCATTGCCCGGCGGCGGCGCGTTGGCGACGGCCGGCTGGCCCGGCTGCGGCGGCGCAACGGCGATGCCCGGCTGGCGTGTTCTGCGGAACGACGGTGGTTCCCGGCGGCGGCGCCAGCGGCTGCGACTGCACGCTTCCGGGCGGCGGCGCGCCCTGCCCCGGCGGCGGACGGTTCGGGGTCGGCAACAGCCGGCCGCGCGGCAGTTCCGGCACTTCCTCGTCGTCGTCGGGCTGTTGTTGCTGCTGCTGATTGCCGCGCGGAATGGCGCCCGGCGGCCGCAGCGGCGGATCGGAAAAGATATTGCCGATCTGCGCGCGCGCCGGCGGCGCAAGCGAGATCGTGGTGGCGGCCATCAGGGCCGCAAAACCGGTCAGGGCAATGGTTCGAAACATCTCGCGGCTTTAACAGGCGAATCGGGCTCGCGACATAGTACAGACTTATCCGCCGCTCGCGTGCCCACCCGGTTAACACGCCGAATACGGCGGGGAAAGGGCGGTTTGCCCCCTTCCCGCCGCAGTCGACCGGCCCGACAGTAGCGCCATGACTGGTCAGCCCCGCTCACAGATGAAATAGTCGCTTCCGTTCGCGCGCGGGCCATCCCGGCGCGAAAACCATCAAAATCCGGGATAACCGGAGGAGCCAGAGGAAACCCCAGATATGCCCGATCGAATTCGCCTGGACGGCCGGGTCGCCGTCGTCACCGGTGCGGCCGGCGTCATCGGAACCGCGACCATCCGCCTGCTGGCCGAGCGCGGCGCGCGCATCGTCGCCGTCGACCGCAGGGAGGCACGATCTCGCAGGCCGCGATCAAGGACCTGCCGGCCTCGGCCGAGGCGCTCGCGGTCGCCGCCGACGTCACCCAGGAGGACGAGGTCGCCGAATATGTCCGCGCCGCCGTCGACAAGTTCGGCACCATCGACGCCTTCTACAACAACGCCGGCATCGAGGGCGACATCAAGCCGATCCCGGAATATTCGCTGGAGAGCTTTCGCCGCGTGCTCGACGTCAACGTGGTCGGCGTCTTCCTCGGCATGAAGCACGTGCTGCCGGTGATGCTGAAGCAGAACAAGGGCAGCATCATCAACACCGCCTCGATCGCCGGCCTGATGGGATCGCCGCATGATCGCGGTCTACAGCGCCAGCAAGCACGCGGTGATCGGGCTGACCAAGAGCGCGGCCTGGGAATGCACCGGCACCGGCGTGCGCGTCAATTGCGTCTGCCCCGGCCTGATCGACAGCCGGATGCTGAGCACGATCCTGCAGGGCCGCAATCCGCGGCAATGCGCCGCCGCCGAACGAGAAGATCGTCGACCGGATTCCGGCGCGCCGGCTCGGACAGGCCTCCGAAGTCGCCTCCATCGTGGCGTTCCTCGCCTCCGACGAGGCGAGCTACGTCTCCGGCTCCGCCTACACCGTCGACGGCGGCCGCACCGCCGCCTGACGTCGTTCCGGGGCGATGCGAAGCATCGAACCCGGAACCTCGAATTCCGGGTCTGGTCCTACGGATCATCCCGGAATGACAACTCAAAGCAAAGGTTCTCGCCCATGCCCGTCATTCTCGATCCCGATGCCGCCGCCGTCTACAAGGCTTTCCAGGAAGCCGGCCGTCCCGCCTATGAAACGCTGACCGCCGCCGGAAGCGCGCGAGTTTTATCTGCAACGCCCGCGTCGTCACCAATCCCGAGCCGCCCGAACTCGAATCGGTCAAGCCGCTGTCGATCCCCGCGCCGCACGGCGCGATCCCGGCGCGCATCTACACGCCGAAGACGCTGCGCAAGACCAACGGCCTCGCGCCGTGCCTGGTGTTCTTTCACGGCGGCGGCTGGGTGATCGGCGATCTCGATTCCCATGACGTGGTCTGCCGCAAGCTCGCCCATGAAGGCGAGTTGATCGTGATCTCCGTCGATTACCGGCTCGCGCCCGAGCACAAATTTCCCGCCGCCGTCGACGACGCCATCGCCGCCACGAAATGGATCGCCGCCAACGCCAAACAACTCGGCATCGACGCCGCGCACCTGATGGTCGGCGGCGACAGCGCCGGCGGCAATCTCGCCGCCGTGGTGGCGCTCGCCGCGCGCGACGGCGACGGCCCGAAACTCGCCGGCCAGGTGCTGATCTATCCCGCCACCGATTTTGCGATGAAGCATCCCTCGCACAGCGAGCCCGAGACCAGCATCCTGCTGACGCATTCCGTGATCAAATGGTTCTGCAACCACTATCTCAACGGCGCCGCCGACATCGACGACTGGCGGGCCTCGCCCGCGCGCGCGAAAACGCTCGCCGGCCTGCCGCCGGCCTATGTGCTGACCGCGGGCGCCGATCCCCTGCGCGACGAAGGCGACGAATATGCCGCGCGGCTGAAGGAAGCCGGCGTGCCCGTGACCTACCGGCACTTTCCCGGCCAGTTCCACGGCTTCTTCACCATGGGCAAGCTGCTGCAGCAGGCCAATGTCGCGGTCAGCGAAATCGCCGGCTGGCTGAAGGCGCTGAAATGATGCGCATTGCGGACCGCCCTTCCATAACTTCGTGAAATCTTCAGTGCATATTTGAGGCCGTTGTGATCGAACCGATCCTTGTGTTTGGAATACCCGTCGACTTCATCCTGTTCGCGCTGACGCTGCTTGGGGTCGCGCTGTTCCATCATCACACGCTTGCCCGTTGCGCTGACCGGTCTCGGCGCCATCGTGCTCTACAAGCTGACCTTCACCGGATTCAAATACGGAGCCGGCCTCGGCGGTCTCGGCGACCACATGGGGCATGAGTGGGTCGGATTGAGCAATCTGTTCCTTCTTCTCATGGGCTTCGCGCTGCTGTCGCGCCATTTCGAGGAAAGCCGGATTCCGGATGAGATGCCGGCACTGCTGCCGGACGACTGGAAGGGCGGCGTTGTGCTGCTCGTCCTGGTGTTCGTGCTCTCGAGTTTCCTCGACAACATCGCCGCGGCGCTGATCGGCGGGACCGTCGCCCGACATGTTTTCCAGGGCAAGGTTCACATCGGCTATCTCGCGGCGATCGTCGCAGCCTCGAACGCCGGCGGCTCCGGCAGCGTCGTCGGCGACACCACCACCACCATGATGTGGATTGCGGGCGTCAGTCCGCTCGCCGTTGTGGAGGCCTATGTTGCCGCCGTCGTCGCGATGCTGATCTTTGCCGTGCCGGCGTCGATTCAGCAACAGCGCTACTCGCCGATCCAGAAGGATCCGTCAAAAGGCCTGAAGATAGATCCAACGCGGGTCTTCATCGTCGCCGCCATTCTGATCGCCGCGCTGGCGGCGAACATCACCGCGAACGTAAGATTTCCGGCGCTTCTTCACACCGTTCCGGTTCTCGGCCTCGCCGTCTGGGCCGTCATCCTGCTGACGGCGGGATTGCGCGCACCGGATTGGAAGGTGATGCCCGAAACTTTCAAGGGTACCATCTTCCTCCTTGCGCTCGTTACCGCGGCATCGATGATGCCGGTCGAGAAACTGCCCGCCGCGTCATGGCCGACCGCGCTGGGCCTCGGCTTCGTCTCCGCCGTGTTCGACAACATTCCCCTTACCGCGCTGGCCCTGAAGCAGGGCGGCTACGACTGGGGCTATCTGGCCTATGCGGTCGGCTTCGGCGGATCGATGATCTGGTTCGGCTCGTCGGCGGGCGTCGCTCTGTCGAACATGTATCCGGAAGCCAAGTCCGTCGGCCGCTGGGTCAGCCAGGGCTGGCCGGTGGCGTTGGCCTATGTCGTCGGGTTCTTCGTGATGCTGGCGGTGCTCGGCTGGCATCCCGACGCGCCGCATTAGCGGCTTGCAATTCTGTCGTTCCATTCATCTTCGCCGCCATTAAACCTTTGTAATCCTGAATGATTTTGTGACAGCGCGCACATTCATCCGGGCCCCATGTCACGCATCCTGTGCGTGTTCGCTGGTCAAGTGCCGACATAAGGTCGTCACATCAGCGACAGCAACGCAAAGGAGAATTGTGATGAGGACTATTATTCTTGCTTCGCTGCTTCTGGCCGTTACGTCGGCCACCAGCTTCGCCGGTACGCCCTTGATCGACGCGCGCCAGAACGCCCAACAGCACCGCATCTTCAAGGGCGTTCAGCAGGGCGACCTGAGCTTCCGTGAAAGCCAGAAGCTGCAGCAGGGCCAGGCGCGGGTGCAGAACCTGGAGAACAAGGCCAAGGCCAACGGCGTCGTCACGCCGCTCGAACGCGCCCGCATCCACGCCGCGCAAAACATCCAGAGCGCGCGCATCTTCCTGAAGCGGCATAACTGAGCGGCGGCGCGCACTCAGCCCACGCGCATCGAAGATGACGGCCGGCCCCTCGCCGGCCGTCATCCACCGCGCAGTTTCGTTCAACAGACTTAAGCCGCAATGTCATCCAAGTTTCAGGCTAGTTTTTGCATGTAGCGAATTGGCCCGATGATTCGGCGGATGATTTTGACGCGCGGGGGTATTGCCATGGCATTTTTTAAGCGCGAGCTCGGCCCGATCGAGCGCTTTGAGAACGCGCTGAGGGAGAAGCAGACTGCACGGCAGAAGCTGGCCGACCGGCTGAGCGTCGCCGAAACGGAACTTGCGGAAAAACGCGCCGCCGCCGAACGGCTGGCAGTGGCAGGCGCCGCCAATGCCCGGCTCGATCGCGCCGAAGCCGCCATGCGCGCCGTCGAAGACCGCGCCAAGACATGGCGCGCCGAATTGGCTGATTTCGACGAGCAGGTCGCCTCGGCGGAGCGCGCCCTGACCGACGCCAAGGCGCAGCGCGACCGCGACACGATGGCGGACCAGATCGAGGCGATGGCTGCGGCGATCGAGCGGGCAGCGCCGGGATTCGATGGCGGCGCCACTGCGCTGGTCGAAGCCGTCACCAAAGCCGCCATGTCGATACCGGAGGCGACCAGGTTCTCGAGCAACGTGGACGCCGTGCGCCGCGAGGTTCTCGCAGCCGCAGACTTGATATGCTGGGAGCTGCGATCCGCTGCCGTGCGCACACGCGCAGGCAACGCCAACCTCGCCAGCCTCGCGCCATCCGTTTCGGAACAGCCGTCATCGCCGGAGTTCGAGCAGCAGTTGATCTACACCCTGCATCCCTTAGCTTGGCGCGAGGGCGACGAGGTGCGCCGGGTGCCGGCCTTTGCGCTGGTCGGGCTGCCCAAGGCGTTGCTGCCGGTAGCGCTGCAGCATCAGCATGTGGACCATCTCAACGCCCGCCGCGTGCAGACCCTGATGCATCTTCACGGCAGCGCAGGGCTCGGCGAACCCGAGGCTGACGATCCGCAACTCGTCGATCTCGACGCCTTGCTCGCGGAGGAGACGCCGAGCCCGCAAGCCGACGTTGCGTGAGCCCGATAGCGCCGGATCATCGAGCGCCGGAGAGTCGGTAAGCTCTACCCTGCCCGCGCCGCGCGGCGCAGCGATTGCGGCGGCTGGCCGAAGGCGCGGATGAAGGCGCGGCGCATCCGCTCCGGATCGCGGAAGCCGGTGGTTTCGGCGACCCGCTCGATCGCCTCGCTGGACGACTGCACGCGCTGCCGCGCCACCTCGATCCGCAGCCGCTCCACCGCCTTTGACGGCGTGGTGCCGGTCTCCGCCATGAAGGCGCGGGTGAAATGCCGCGAACTCATGCCGGCCTGCTCGGCGAGATCCTCGACCGTGAGCGGCGCATCGAGATGCTCGCGCGCCCAGGCCAGCAGCGGCCCGAAGCGGCCGTTCGGCGCCTTCAATTCCAGCAGCGAAGAGAATTGCGACTGGCCGCCGCTGCGGCGGTGATAGAGCACCAGCTGCTTGGCGGTCTTCTGCGCGATCTCGTCGCCGTAATCTTCCGCGATCATCGCCAGCGACAGATCGATGCCGGCCGATATCCCGGCCGAGGTCCAGACGTCGCCGTCGCGCACGAAGATGCGGTCGGGCTCCAGCTTCACCTGCGGATAGGCTTTGAGAAAATGCCGCGTGCGCTGCCAATGCGTGGTGGCGCGGCGGCCGTCGAGCAGGCCGGCCTCGGCGAGGATATAGGCGCCGGAGCAGACGCTGGCGATGCGCACGCCACGCCTGGCAAGCGTGCGCACGAAGCCGAGTGTCTTGTCGCAGGTCGCCGCCTGCCGCACGCCCTCGCCACCCGCCACGATCAGCGTGGTGATCGCGCCTGACGGCTTCAGCCCACGTGCGAGCATCTCGACGCCCGAGGAAGAGCGCACCGGTCCCGGCGTCACCGCCACCACCCTGATCGAGGGTGCGTTTTCGGCGAAGCGCGCGCCGATCTCGAACACCGAAATCGGGCCGGCAGCGTCGAGCAACTGGAAATCCGGAAACACCAGAACGCCGATCATCATGCAGCTCGCTTTTTCACTGATGTCCTGAAATGAGGGAAAAATGCCATTTCGGACATGAGGCGACCATGGCAGGATGCCTCCCGTCAAGCTAATTTTTCCGGAGGTCACGATGTCCGCGCCGACACCAACGCCCACCCCGCTGCAGATCGGTCTCGTGCTGTTCCCCAAGGTTACCCAGCTCGACTTCACCGGTCCGTTGCAGGTGTTCTCCAGCCTGCCCGGCGCAAAAATTCATCTGATCTGGAAACGGATCGAGCCGGTCACCAGCGATTCCGTGCTGGTGCTGACGCCGACCACGACCTTTGCTGACTGCCCGCAGCTCGACGTCATCTGCGTGCCCGGCGGGTTCGGCACCGACGACATGATCAACGACGAGGAGATGCTGGCCTTCCTGCGCCAGCAGGCGCCCGGCGCGAAATACATCACCTCGGTCTGCACGGGATCGTTGGTGCTCGGCGCTGCCGGCCTTCTCCAGGGTTATCGCGCGGCGACGCACTGGACGGCGATGGATTTTCTTTCAGCCTTCGGCGCGATCCCGACCAAGACACGCGTCTGCGTCGACCGCAACCGTGTCACCGGCGGCGGCGTCACCGCAGGGATCGATTTCGCGCTGACGCTGGTGTCGCTGCTGCACGACCAAAAGACCGCGGAGGCGATCCAGCTCCGGCTCGAATACAATCCCGCGCCGCCGTTCAATTCCGGCTCGCCCGACACCGCGCCGCCGGAAGTGCTCGCCATCATGAAAGACCGGATTGCCCAGGCACAAGTCCGCCGCGGCGAGATGATCAACCGCGCCGCCGCGCGGCTGGGGTAGGTCGGCTGAAACGCTGTCGTGTCCCGGACGCGGTGCAGCGTGAATTGATGCACCGCAGAGCCGGGACCTACTCCGCAGCCCTATGGATCCCGGCTCTGCGAAGCAGCGCTCGTGCGCTGCACCGCGTCCGGGACACGTGCGCTTCGTCAAAAAGAAAAAGGCCGCCTGGTTTCCCAGACGGCCTTTCCTGTCCTACGGCAGCCACACATTAGCGGGCGATTTCAGAACCTCTGCACCGGGGGCCTATCTCCCGGCCGTATCCTGATCGGTGACCGCTGCAAATCGGGGCAGTCGCGACTGGATCCCGACACCGACGCGATGGTTTCCCATCTCCGTAAGATGTCCCCATTGAGCCGCAGTCTCGCGACGAGCGCAAGGCGGCGGCGATGGTTGTACCCGCTGATCCCGCTATCCACATGGCCGGTGATGCGGATGCGCTGCAATGCCAGCGATGACTTCTTCGGCCATGAGATCCATCGACGTATCTCGCCTTTAGGTGGTCCAAATATCGTGATACAATCGCATTTTACTTGACGACAAACATATTGGGGGCTGTTTTGCAAAATTCTGAACCGAATATTTATGGCGCATTGGCTACAATTCGAAATGGCTACATGCAAATGCAGTGGAGCCGAGTGCAGATGTATCTCGTTTTCAACACACTCGCACTGCCGCTCGTATTCCGCGCTGAGACTGACGCAACTACGCGGTTAATCGTCGGCATTGTTGGTATTATCGTCAGCCTCTTTATTCCCCTCGCAATTTACAGAGGCAACTGGTGGTCGAAATACTTCAGCAACAAGATGGCCGAACTGGAATCTCTTGACCAAGGAAACGACAAGCGCCCGAGAGTCACCGTTTTTGATGATGATCGGTACAAGTCATTCTCTAGGAAGCGCTACTCTTCCCGGAGGCTCTTTGCACCCGTGGCGGTGATCCTGTTGTCGATCTGGATTTGGGTTACACTAGGTCAGGCCAGGGAATTGGTCTTGGCGGCCGGATACTTCAAAATTTCGCAAACTGAAATATTGCCCGTCATTCACGGATCGATGAGCTGCGTGTCGCGTGTTGAAAGTCACGTCGCATCATGAGGACGATTTCAGCTTCCCGGCGTCCAGGCCTGATAGTCGCCGGTCGCCTTGGGGCGGCGGCCGCTGGCCAGCGTCGAGCCGGAGGGACGGTAGGCCGCGGGTGTGCCGGTCATGTTCGGAACATGCGGCTTTTCCCATTCGCGCGGCGTGTAGTTCTCTTCGGTCGGCGCGACATCGACGGTGTGATGCAGCCAGCCATGCCATGACGGCGGCACCCGGCTCGCTTCGGCATAGCCGTTATAGACCACCCAGCGCCGCTCGAAGCCGAGCGTCGGATCGATCTTGCGGCCTTTGGTGCGATAGTAGAGGTTGCCCTGCTCGTCCTGGCCGACCAGTTCGCCGAATCGCCACGTCCACAATTGCGTGCCGAACGTCTGGCCGCTCCACCAGGTGAAAAATTTCAGCAGAAACAACTTCATGAGGGCTCGGCCGGTTCGAGATGTCGTGCCGCTGTGATGCCACCGGCCCGCCGGATTGTCCAGCCAAAGGCTGATATTGCAGCAGCCCTACCGGGCCGGCACTGTGAGCGGCCCAATCGTGCGCGCGAATGGTCGCCGAATAGGCGCAATCCGTTCATTCCGCGTACAGTTCCGACCTGACAGGCTCAGCCCCGCGCGCAATCAATACGCAGCCTCGGGAACGTCCGCCTCTTGAAAGGGTTAGGACTTATATCGGGCATATGGAGTCAATAATGATCAATCTTAAAGTTTTGAGTACAGCGGCGGCGATCGCGCTTCTGCTGCCGATGGTCAGTGCCGTGCAGGCGCAGGACCGAGGCGCGGGCGGCATGGCAGGCGGCGGCGGTGCCAGGGGCGGCGGTGGCGGCGCAGCTATGAGCGGCGGCGGTGGCGGTTTCAGGGGCGGCGGCGGTGGAGGCGGTGGCTTTAGAGCCGGCGCCGTCGGCGCACCCTCGATGGGCGGCGCACCTGCCGGAATGCGTCCGGGCCCGGCAATGGGATCCCGTCCCATGCAAGGCGGCGGAGCGCCTGTCGTGAGCGGCGGCGACAGCAATCGTTTTGCCGGACGCGGCGGCTACGGCGGCGGATATAACGGAGGCGGATATCGCCATCATTACCGTGGCGGCGGCGGCTTCTGGCCCGGTGTTGCGGTTGGTGTTGGCGTAGGGTCGACCTACGGCTATTACGGCAGTCCCTCATACTATGATGACTTCGTACGGATATTACGACGACAGCGCGATCGCTGCGGCGCCCCCGTCCGACGATGATGCCGTTGCGTATTGCACGCAGAGATACCGCTCCTACGATCCGGCGTCGGGAACCTATCTCGGCAATGACGGCCTACGGCATCCCTGCCCGGCCCAATAGCACGCTAACGTGAATTCGAGGGGCGGCGCACTTCCGGTGCGCCGCCCTTTTCGTTGCAAATTATGCGCGCAGCGCCACGGCAACGCCGCCGAGCGTGAACACCAGCGCCGCGATCTCGCGCAGGCCGAGCGGCTCATGCAGCATTGCTCCCGCCGCAAGCACCCCGATGACCGGAACCAGCAAGGTTCCAATCGACGCCGTCGCTGCCGGCAACCGCTCCAGCGCGGCAAACCAGCACACGTAGCAAAGGCAGAACTGGATCAGCGTCATATAGAGCAGCGACAGCCCAGCCGACATATGACAGCGCAGCCAGTTGCGGCTGCTCGACCGCAAGGCCGACAATCGCAATCGGCACGCAGCCGAGCCCGATCTGCCAGGCCGCCAGCGAAAGCGGCGGCATCGCGAGCGGGAAATGCTTGGTCAGCACGGTACCGAGGGCGACGCACACCGCGCCGGCCAGCGCGAAGGCGATGCCCGGCAACTTCTCGACACTGGCCTCGATACCGTTGCCACCGATCAGCACGGCGATACCGGCAAGCGCTACCGTCAGCGCGACGGCGCGCAGCGGCGACAGCCGTTCGCCCAGGATCGGCCGCGCCAGAAACGCCACCCAGACCGGGATCGATATGCCGAGCACTGCGGCCTCGCTGGCATTGAGCCACAACAGTGCCAACCCCATGAACGCGACCCAGCCGCCGATCGTCAGCATCGAAACCAGCAATAGCCGCAGCCACATCGGCCGCGGCACGCTTAATTTTTGCCGCCTTGCCAGCGCAACCAGCGCCAATGCCGCAGCGCCGGCGATGCCGCAAAGGCCGCGCGACGACAATGGCGGCCATTCCGTCAGCAAATGCTTCATGATCGGGAAGTTGAGGCCCCACCCGACCGATGTAACGGCAAGCAGGACGAGCCCGAGCGGCGACAGCCGCCCTGCGCGATTCATTGAAGGCATGGCAGATTTAGATCCGGAACCGGAAGCGCACTTGTTCTTGTTCTGACACAGCGAAACGGAATTGCCCTCAACAACTTTTATGTGCACTCTAGCACACGGATGACTTGTCGGCGTTTCGACCGAATCGTCACATGGGATGTGCGGGCTGCTGGCCGCCGCCCGAGGAAGAAGGAATCATCGTGCCGCGCGATTCTCGTGGTCGATGACGACCCGTTGGTCTGCGCTGCCATCGAGGTCTGTCTAGCTCGCAAGGGTTTCGAGGTCACCGTTGCCGACGGTGGTGAAGCGGGAATGCGCGCTCTCGAAGCCGCCGATTTCGACCTCATGCTGATCGACGTGTTCATGCCGCATATGCGCGGTTTCGAAGCGATCCGGATGTTCCATGAGCGCAAGCCGGAGATACCGATCATCGCCATGTCGGGCTACGTCTTCGCCAACACCGAACGCGCACCGGACTTTCTGCGGATGACCCTCGAGCTCGGTGCGGCATGCTGCCTGCGCAAGCCCTTCACGCCGGACGCGCTGTTGACCTCGGTCGATCAGTGCATCAACACACCGAAAGCTTCCGCGCGTCACTCGAAATCGTGAAGTAAGCAACCGGCAATGCCCTCGCAGCGTATCATCCTTGCAATTGGCCTCGCTATCCTCCTCGTTATCAGCGCTGCCTCGATCGGTCTGGACCTCATGTCACGGTCCGATAGCGCTTCCGTCGACCGCGCGCTCGGAATACTCGCGAAAATCTCCGATATGCGGCCGCTGCTGCGCCGGGCGGAGAGCGCGGCGCGGGCCTTCGCACTGTCAGGCGATCAGGAATTCGCCAGGGAATACCGCGAGGCCAGCGACCCGATCCTGCCGGCGCTCGCGGCCCTCGTCGAAGCCGTCAAGGCCAATCCCACTGAAAAGCAGTTGATCGAAGACACCAGGGCGCTGGTGGAGCGCCAGATTGCCGTCAATGGCGAATTGGTCAGGCTCCGCAACGCCGGAGACAACGCCGCCGTCGCAGCACTGGTCGGTCAGGAGGACCGCGCGGCGATGGCCGCGATCGCCGGAAACCTCGAAAAGGCGGTGGCGGAAGAGCGCAGGCTGCTCATCGCGCGGCGCGCCGAATCCGAAACCAACGGGATGTTGCTGCTGGCGATCGATCTTGCCGGCGTCGTGTTGATTCTGATCCTCGCCACCGTCCTGACGGTGTCGACCCGCCGTTCGCGCCGGGAACTGCAGGATTCGCTCAGCGCCACCCGGGCCACCAACGAGGCGCTGGAGGCGGCAGTCGCCGAGCGGACCGAGCATCTGGTCGCCGCCCATGACGAACTCAGGCTTTCGGCCGCCGTGCTGCGCAGCACCTTTCACAGCATGGCGGAGGCGGTGCTCGTCATCGATGCCAAGGGAGATATTTTGCTCTCCAACCCCGCCGCCGAGAAGATGCTGCGCTACCAGGCGGGAATGACGGTGGAGCAGGTACGCTCGCTCAGCACGGCCTTTCACGCCGACGGCGTCACGCCGCTGCCGATCCGGGAAATGCCCTCCGCGCGCGCGCTGCGCGGCGAAGCGTTCGACGCCGAGGAAATCGTGGTTCGCCCCGTCAGCGGCGAGCCACCGGTTCATCTCATCGTCAGCGGCCGGCCGCTGCGCGATACGGCCGGCGCGATCAGCGGCGCAGCGCTGGTCTATCACGACGCCACCGCCTCGCGCGAAACCGAACACAAGCTGCTGCAATCGCAGAAACTCGACGCCATCGGCAAGCTCACCGGCGGCGTCGCGCACGACTTCAACAACATGCTGACGGTCATCACCGGCACCACCGAAACGCTGGTCGCGGGTCTTGCGCATCAGCCCGCGCTGCAGAAGACCGCCGAGCTGATCGACCAGGCGGCGGAACGCTGCAGCGAGCTGATCCAGCATCTGCTCGCCTTCGCCCGCCGCCAGCCGCTGCAGCCGCGCGATGTCGACGTCAACGCCACCGTGCTCGACATTGCAAAACTGCTTCGCCCGACGCTTGGCGAGCAGATCGAGGTCAACTCGATCCTCGAGCAGGAAACGGCGACCGCCCATATCGACGCCTCGCAGCTCGCCAATTCGCTGCTCAACATGGCGATCAACGCCCGCGACGCGATGCCGAACGGCGGCAAGCTGGTGCTGGAGACGCGCAACGTCGTGCTCGACGAAGCCTATGCGCAAGCCAACCCCGACGTGAAGCCCGGCCCCTATGTGATGCTCGCGGTCAGCGACACCGGCGCCGGCATGTCGCAGGACGTGCTGGACAAGGTGTTCGAGCCGTTCTTCACCACCAAGGAAGTCGGCAAGGGCTCAGGCCTCGGGCTGAGCATGGTCTATGGCTTCGTCAAGCAGTCGGGCGGACACATCCGGATCTACAGCGAGGTCGGCCACGGCACCACGATCAAGCTCTATCTGCCGCCGGCCCGCGGCCAGGTCGAAGCCGCGCCGGCCGTGGCATCATCGCTGTCGCTTGGCAATGAAACCATCCTGGTGGTGGAAGACGACGCGCTGGTGCGCAATTTCGTCATCGCGCAATTGCAGAGCCTTGGCTACCGCACGGTGGGTGCCGCCCACGGACCGGCGGCGCTGAACCTGATCGAAGGCGGCCAGGCGTTCGATCTGCTGTTCACCGATGTCATCATGCCCGGCGGCATGTCCGGCCGCGAGCTGGCGGAGAAGGTGTTGAAACTCCGGCCCGGCATCAAGGTGCTCTACACATCGGGCTATACCGACAATGCGATCGTGCATCAGGGCCGCCTCGACCCCGGCGTGCTGCTGCTGACCAAGCCGTATCGAAAATCCCAGCTCGCCAACATGATCCGCCGCGCGCTGACGGGCTGAGCCGGCACAAGGCGCAAGCTTCTCCGCACGTGCAGCGTCGTTTTGAGTGCCGAGTTGGTGTATGGAGACGGAAAACATTGACTATAAGGATTCTCGGAACAGCCGATGACCGCGCCCAATTTGAACTACAAGCGCTGCTACGTCGATTGGGGTGGACGATGCGCCTACTGCAACATTGGTCTCCCCAGAATAAAATGGGACGGCAAAGTCAGAGCCGGCATCGACCATTTCATTCCGCTCTCAAAGGGAGGGCAGAATACCCGGGCCAATCGCGTGCTCTCCTGCTACCCCTGCAATCTCGCCAAGAACGACACCGACCCGCGCGAGACAAACCAATGGCCCCATATTGAACGCCGGCTCGCCGAGATCGCCGCCACCCCGCTCATCAGTCACCGCCGGCTCAAAGAGATCCTGCCCGAATTGGTGAAGCAGGTTTACGCCTAGGGCTTGATCCGGAATCTCCCGGCCTTCGGGTGAGTGCAAAATGGAAGCGGCCTATTCGGCCTTCTCGTCGGGGGCGTTTGGAAGATGACGCTGAAAATCCATTCTCTCGTGCAGGATGCGTACGATTTCGATCGTCATTCCGGGAGCCGCCCGGTACATCAGGAAGTGACTTCCGCGCCGACCGTGCCGCGCGACGTGGAGCGTGCGAAGGCCTGACATGATCTCACTTCGAGCCTTGGAGCCCGCGACGTCGGGACCGTCGGCAAGCTCGCCAATCGCTTGAACCAGCGTGTTCCGATAGACACGCGACTGCCGCGTGCCAAAGTTCTCAGTGGTCCATTTGACGATATTCGCAAAGTCAAGTTCTGCAGCAGCGCCGAAGCGGACGCGCCATCTGCGCTCGGCCATGGGCAGATCTATCCGGCTGCCTTGGAAATGATCTTCTCTGAGAGGTCATTCAAATAGGTTCGCAACTCGTCGATATCTCCGAATTCTTTGAATTCGCCTCGGTCCAATGCTCCAACGCCGACTCGAGCCGCTGATCGCAGGGCCTTCAGCTTGCTCGCATCCTCCGCTTCGCGTTGCTCCACCAGCCGCAACCCGTCACGCAGCACCTCGCTAGCGTTTTGGTAGCGGCCGGAACTCGACAAGGGTCTCAATGAGGTCTGCTTGGCGCTCCGTCAGCACAACATTTTTGGTTGGCACTGGCATCCTCTCAGCTTGGTCGAGTTCCGGCGACGATGGCATAATATGCCATCACTCCGGGCCAGCTCAAGTCAGAATATCGGTGTGCTGTTGGCAAACTGCGCCACTGCCCCTACTCCGAGCCCGATCCGCCCGCCACGATCTTCTCGTTCAGTTTCTGATCGACGGTCTGCACCGTGCGATCGATCTCGGCGCTGGATGCGCCGAGCTGATCGGAAACCAGCTTCACCAGCAGGTCGACCCGCTCGATGAAAGGCGCGCCGCTGGCCACCGCCCGCGCGGCCGATGACGGCTTGAGCAGGCTTTCCGCCGCCTTGGCATACTTTGCAAACGGCACCTGGTCCGCCGGGTCGGCGCCCAGACGCCGGGCGATGCCGTCGACATGGTCGTAGATCGATTGCGATAGTTTGAGGTCGCCATGCACGGCGTCGCGGATCGACTGCGGCTCGTGCGGCGTGATGCAGCGGTAATTGCCGGTCAGCAGCATCGACCATTTGGCCAACGGCACGAACAGCGAGTCGAACACCTTGAGCTTTACCGGAACGTCCTTGCCGTCGAGCGTCACCGCGTCGATGCCGGCTTCAAGCTCGCGAAGCATCTTACGGCGGCTCGCCGAGATCGCCGCCACCCCGCTCATCAGTCACCGGCGGCTCAAAGAGATCCTGCCCGAATTGGTGAAGCAGGTTTACGCCTAGTCTTAAGGCCCGGTTCTGATTCCATCAGAACCGATAAGGCTCTAGGCGCTGCTTCCGTCAGAACTTGTAACCAATGCGCGCCGTCACCTGATTGGTGCTCAATTCCTGCTTGAAGCCGACGAAACCGAGATTCAAGATCGGTATGGGGTACACGAAGTTCTTGGTCTCATATTGCGAGTAGCGGTATTCGATGCCCGTGAACCAGTTGTTGGTGAAGGCGTAGTCAATGCCGCCACCGACCGTCCAACCCCACCGCACGCCATCACCACCGATAGAGATGCCGGTCGTCGGGATCGAGGTTTCATTGGAGACGAACGCTGCACCGCCCGTCAGATAGAAAAGCGCGCGGTCAGCAGCATAACCGAACCGTCCACGGATCGAACCTCCCCACTTGCTGTGCGCCGTAAGAAAATCGCCGGTGATGGAGGTGTACCGTATCTTGCCAACGGTCCAGCCGGTGAAGTCACCTTCGACGCCCAGCACCAATTGCCCGATCTGGTAATTGTAGCCGCTCAGGACCCCGTAGCTCAGGCCATTCTTGCTGGATGCGGATGAGACGATGAAAGGCGTCCCAAGCACGACGGCCCCGGTGGTGTATTCGGGATTCGTTTCGATCCACCCGAGCGCGCCTCCGAGATAAAAACCTGTCCAGGAAAACGCCGGCACATAGGCGACCGGTGCAACCGGCATTCGCGCCGGAAGATCGGCAGCCAGCGCGGACATGCTCGACAAAATCGAAGCGGCGGAAAACAAAGCGACGCGGGCTAGACGGTTCATGACGGGCTTTCGGTTAGACGGCTGTGAGCAGGCTTTCGTCATTCCCAACGGTCTTGAAAGTTAGACGTTCGCATAACAACGCGCTGTGGACGCTATGCAAAATCAGTAGCTTGCCCTCATGAGTGAGTGACTGTGCTATAATTGGGACAGCGGAGGTATTCGCTCACCAACCATGATTACTCAGACCTCCGCAGCGCGTCCATCGACCGGGATGGTTGGCAGTTCGCCCGGGCTTTCCACCGGTAAACTACGGGGGCGGTCCATGATCGCCTGGCCCCTGCTTGATCTCGCGCACGGCGCCTTGCTTTGTCGAGGTCGCGACGCTGGCCGGCTGCGCCGGGTCTACAGGCTACTCGGCAAACAACTTCGATACGTTCCCGACGTGGTCCTGAGACAACGCTTCCTTATAACTATGCCGCAAATAGTCCACGGCTGGCCGAGATTGACCAACTGCAGGAACGCCGAGGCCGTTCGCGTCAGCGTTTCGATGTTGAACGCGCCATCGAAAATCTGGCCGACATGACGGCAGGCGCGCTGTCGGCACCTGTGTCGACTGAAGTCACGAGCCGGATAAAACCTTGACCGCTACCGGCGAATGCCGGGATCAATGCGCTGATGGGCCGAGCCGGCGGATTTGGCGCCCCTACTCCGAGCCCGATCCGCCCGCCACGATCTTTTCGTTCAGTTTCTGATCCACCGTCTGCACCGTGCGGTCGATCTCGGCGCTGGATGCGCCGAGCTGATCGGAAACCAGCTTCACCAGCAGGTCGACCCGCTCGATGAAAGGCGCGCCGCTGGCCACCGCCCGCGCGGCCGATGACGGCTTGAGCAGGCTTTCCGCTGCCTTGGCATACTTTGCAAACGGCACCTGGTCCGCCGGGTCGGCGCCCAGACGGCGGGCGATGCCGTCGACATGGTCGTAGATCGATTGCGAAAGTTTCAGGTCGCCATGCACGGCGTCGCGGATCGACTGCGGCTCGTGCGGCGTGATGCAGCGGTAATTGCCGGTCAGCAGCATCGACCATTTGGCCAGCGGCACGAACAGCGAGTCGAACACCTTGAGTTTTACGGGAACGTCCTTGCCGTCGAGCGTCACCGCGTCGATGCCGGCTTCAAGCTCGCGCAGCAGCTCGTTGTGCTTTTTATCTTCGAATGCCGCGGCCTTGAAGTTGGTCGGCAGGCCGACATGAAGCACGTTCGCCGCCTCTTCCGGCGGACGGAAGGCCTGCGGATCGGGCGAACACAGCGTCACCAATCCCGGCTTGAACCGCTCCCATACCGACGCGTTGGTGTAGGCCTCCTCCAGGTCCATTTCCGCCAGCGCCGGGATCCGCTTGAGATAGGGCAGCGGCGGCATGTTCATGATCGAAAGGCACGGCAGCCCCGCGGCGGCGATCTTGATCATCAGGACGCGGATCGTGTGATTGGTGTATTGCGGCTCCTGCATCGCAAGGCCGACCAGATCATAGCGGGAAAGATCGACATCCTGCGGCGTGGTCGCGTCCAGTTTGCCGGGCAGGTCGCGCGAGAAGATCGCGCGGTGCACCGCCTCGTCGCGCAGCTTGATGCGCACCTCGGTGCCGTCGCGGTTGATGAGGTCTGCCGTCTTCCGGCGGCAAACCAGGGTCACGTTGTGACCGGCCATCAAAAGCTTCGTCGCCAGCAACGAGCCATAGGAAGCCCCGAGGATCAAAATGTTGCGCGCCATGCTCTCTCTTTCACGAATGATGTGAGGAACGCCCCGCCGGGGGGGGTCGGAATTTCGCCCGTGGCATACAACGAATTTGTAGATGTTACAATCACATAGCGGGCGTCTTTTTCCGAGCTCCGGGCCCCCCGGCCGATTGACGCCCTTTGCCGTCCGTGGAAGCGTGGGGGTTCAACTGCCCCGCCCGATACCCGTTCCGCACCCCAACCGCTTGCACGGAGAATGACAACGTGTTCACGCGACGCGCTTTCTCGATGTCTGCCGCTGCCGTTCTGCTCGCCCGCGGAAGCGGCGCCCGCGCCCAAGGCACCTTTGCGACGCAAAACATCCGCCTCGTTGTCGGCTATCCGGCCGGCGGCGGCGTCGACATCGTCGCCCGGCTGCTCACCGACCCGATGAAGGCGGCGTTCGGCCAGGCGGTGCTCGTCGAAAACAAACCGGGTGCTGCGGCGATGATCGCGGCGCAATCGGTCGCCCGCGCCACCCCCGACGGCCACACCCTGCTGGTCTCGGCAGCCGGCGAGGTCGCCGTCAATCAGCACATCTATAAGGAGCGGATGACCTACGATCCGCAGAAGGAGCTGACGCCGGTGGCGCTGGCCGGCATCGTGCCGTGCGTGGTGGTCGTGGCCGCGACCACGCCGGTCAAAACACCGGCGGAGCTGGTTGCCTACGCGCTGGCGAACAAGGGAAAGCTCTCCTTCTCCTCGTCGGGCGTCGGCAACCCGCAGCATCTCGCCGGCGAGCTGATGAACCGCATGGCCGGTACTGATGTGCTGCACGTTCCCTACCGGGGGTCCGCGCCGGCCGTGACCGACGTGGCGGTCGGCGCGGTGACGATGAGCTTTTCCAGCCTCGGGGCGGCGCTCCCTTTGATTCAGGATGGACGGCTGCGCGCGGTCGCCGTCACGTCGCGCGAGCGGATGCCGCAATTGCCCGACGTGGCTCCGCTGAGCGAGGGCGCGCCGGCGCTTGCCGGATACGAGCTGCTGAACTGGTTCGGCGTGTTCGCGCCATCGGGCACGCCGGAGCCGCTGCAGGCGCGGCTGTTCGAGGTGATCTCGAACGCGCTGCAGGAAAAGGCGACGATGGAGAAGCTCATGATCCAGGGCATCGTCCCGCGGCCGATGACGCTTGCCGAGCTCCGCAGCTTCGTGCGATCGGAGAACGAGAAATTCGGCAGGGTTGCCGAGGCCGCGAAAATCCGGGCCGAGTAAAGAAGCGAGTGGCGATATGTATCGGATCGACGTGCTGGTGCAGGGATTTCCGGGCAAGGCCGTGTGCCATGGCGGGCTCGGCTGGAGCACCATCGCGCTGCTGCGCTCCGATCGGCACACCATCCTGATCGATGTCGGCGCCTTCGGCATTCGCAAGCCGCTGGAGAGCCAGCTCAAGGCAGCCGGCGTCGCGCCTGATGATATTACCGACGTCGTCCTGACCCACGCCCATTACGATCATTCGATCAATTTCGTGCTGTTCGATCGCGCAACGGTTTGGATCGGCGCGAAGGAAATCGAATGGGCCGCTGCCCAGCCGCCGGGCTTCGATCCGCTGCCCGAACTCTATGTCCAGGCGCTGGCGACCGATCCGCGCGTCAAACGCGTCCATGAGGGCGAGGAATTTCTGCCCGGCATCGCCGCGTTCGATGCGCCGGGCCACACGCCGGGCTCGCTGGTCTTCCACCTTACGGCCAATGAAGTGCCTGTGATCTTCACCGGCGACGCCGCCAAGAACCGGGCCGAACTGATCTCACGCAAGGTCGACATGAGCCTCGACGAGGCCGCGAGCACGCATTCGATCGACCGGATCTGGGCGCTGTGGCGCGCCGTGCCGGGGACGATCGTCATTCCCGGGCACGACCTCAGCATGCGGCTGGATGAGCATGGCCGGCCCACCTACATCGGCGAGCGCAAGGCGGGCATCAGCACGTGGTTCGGCGAAACCATGGAGGACACCACCGTGTTCGACATTGGCGGTGCGCCGCGCTGACGGCTCAAGACCTTGTCGCCAGCACCACGCCGGCCAGCGTAAACACCAGCGCCACGATCTGCGTCAGCCCGAGCGGCTCGCCGAGCGCGATCGCCGAGGCGACCACGCCGATCACCGGCACCGCCATGGTGCCGATCGCCGCCACCGAGGCCGGCAGGCGCGCCAGCGCGGCAAACCAGCTCACATAGGCGATGCAGAACTGGATCACGGTCGAATAGACCAGCAGCCACCAGCCGAGCGCGGTCACCTTCTCGATATGCGTGGTCTCGAAGGCGAGACCGAGGATGACGATCGGAAAGCATCCCAGCCCGATCTGCCATGCCGCGGCCGGGATCGGCGGCAGCGGCACCGGCAGCCGTTTCGCCAGCACGGTGCCGAGCGCAAAGCCGAGCGCGCCGCCGAGCGCCATCGCGATGCCCGGCAGTTTTTCGGTCGTGGCCGTGATGCCGTTGCCGCCCATGATGGCGGCCAGGCCAGCAAACGCCATCACCAGCGCCACCGTGCGCAGCACCGTCGGCCGCTCGCCGAGCACCGGCCAGGCCAGCAGCGAGGCCCAGACCGGCATGGTGTAGGCGATCAGCGCCGCCTCGCTCGCCGGCAGCCACAGCAACGCCAGCCCCATCAGCACCATCCAGCCGGTGACGTTGAGCAGCGCCGCCAGCATCAGCCGCGGCCACAGATGCCGCTCCACCTTGAGGCTCTGCGCGCGCGCCAGCGCCAATAGCGCCAGCAGCGTCGCGCCGATCACGCCGGTGGTGCCGCGCAAGGTCAGCGGCGGCAGTTCGCTCAGGAGGTATTTGGTGACGGGCCAGTTGAACCCCCAGCCCACCGAGGTGATGGCGAGAAACATCAGGCCTGCGGGCGCGATCCGCGCCGGCGCGGTAGGTTTTGATTCTGTCATGGAGCCCGGCAAGGCAAAGGGATGGGGTCGAAAAGCAATGGAATCGGCCCTCACCTTGCCGCCTATCCGCGGCTGCGACCACGGGTGCGCGGACATGCCAGACCTCCGGCTCCGTCGCCTCACGTGAGTCTCTCCAGTGCAACCCTACGGGCTGAAAAAATACCTGCCCTGTGAACAGCGGGGCGAAGCCGGTTTCCACACGCCGGAACAAATATTTTCCCTTGGGAATCCCTGAGGACTCACTGATAGTTGGGCCTATCACAGGGGCGGGATCGCCCCCTGTTATCCCTCACTTTCCACCATATTTAGTATTTGATTCAGGAACTCGTACTAGTCCTTGACGGGTCGGACGGGTTTGGCCTAGCGTTCTTCCCGGACGGCGCGAGTTGAGTTTTGGGTCCCGCCGGACGCTCCCAACGGGTTCCAAACAAGCACTCCGTCGGCCGATCGAGGCACGGATCGAGGGCTTGTCTGCCTTGAGACGGGGGTGACCGGCATACCGAATAACGGGCTGAAATCGGCCCAGGGTGACCCAGATATTGAGTTGCGACGTTGAGTTTGAGGGATGGGTCCCGCCGATCGGCCGGGACCTTGGGGTGGCGAAAACAGAAACAGGGCCGGGTCCACCGGTAGAGCATGCGGGTCGAACCGCCGAGGTTGGCTGTCAACTTCGGTGCGCGAGGTCCGCTCACGGATAACATCCGGCAAACCGCGGCAAGCGGATCCGGCCATAGAACACGGGGCACGACCAATGCGAATCGAACGGCGCAACACCACATCCGGCCAGTCACCCTATGCAGGGATTGATTTCAGGCTGACGACATCCGAGATCCGCAACCCCGATGGTTCGATCGTGTTCCGGCTGGAAAATGTCGAGGTGCCGCAGTTCTGGTCGCAGGTCGCCTCCGACGTCCTGGCGCAGAAGTACTTTCGCAAGGCCGGCGTCGCCGCGCGGCTGAAGAAGGTCGAGGAAGAGACCGTGCCGTCCTGGCTGTGGCGCTCGGTGCCCGACACCGAGGCGCTCGCCCTGCTCCCCGAATCCGAGCGTTTCGTCAGCGAGCTCTCCGCCAAGCAGGTGTTCGACCGCCTCGCCGGCTGCTGGACCTATTGGGGCTGGAAGGGCAAGTATTTCTCGTCGGAAGAAGACGCGCAGGCGTTCTTCGACGAACTGCGCTTCATGCTCGCCAAGCAGATGGTCGCGCCGAACTCGCCGCAGTGGTTCAACACCGGACTGCACTGGGCCTACGGCGTCGATGGCCCCGGTCAGGGCCATTATTACGTCGATCCGTTCACCGGCAAGCTGACAAAATCGAAGTCGGCTTACGAGCATCCGCAGCCGCACGCCTGCTTCATCCAGGGCGTTGGTGACGACCTCGTCAACGAGGGCGGCATCATGGACCTCTGGGTCCGCGAGGCGCGCCTGTTCAAATACGGCTCCGGCACCGGCTCCAACTTCTCCCGCCTGCGCGGCGAAGGCGAAAAGCTTTCCGGCGGCGGCCGCTCGAGCGGCCTGATGAGCTTCCTCAAGATCGGCGACCGCGCCGCGGGCGCCATCAAGAGCGGCGGCACCACGCGCCGCGCGGCCAAGATGGTCGTGGTCGACGCCGACCACCCCGATATCGAGACCTATATCGACTGGAAGGTGAAGGAGGAGCAGAAGGTTGCAGCTCTCGTCACCGGCTCCAAGATCAACCAGAAGCACCTCAAAGCCGTGCTGAAGGCCTGCGTGAACTGCGAAGGCTCCGGCGACGACTGTTTCGATCCCGAAAAGAACCCGGCGCTGCGCCGCGAGATCAAGCTCGCGCGCCGTGCGCTGGTGTCCGACAACGTCATCAAGCGCGTCATCCAATTTGCCAAGCAAGGCTACAAGGACATCGACTTCCCGACCTACGACACCGACTGGGATTCGGAAGCCTACCTCACGGTATCCGGCCAGAACTCCAACAACTCGGTCTCGCTGAAGGACGATTTCCTTCGCGCGGTCGAAACCGACGGCGACTGGAACCTGATCGGCCGCACCAACAAGAAGGTGACCAAGACTCTCAAGGCGCGCGATCTCTGGGAGAAAATCGGCCACGCCGCCTGGGCCTCGGCCGATCCCGGCCTGCACTTCAACACCACCATGAACGACTGGCACACCTGCAAGTCGTCCGGCGACATCCGCGCGTCGAATCCGTGCTCGGAATACATGTTCCTGGACGACACGGCGTGCAACCTCGCCTCCGCCAACCTGATCACGTTCTATTCGACCACGACCAAGCGCTTCGACGTCGAATCCTATGAGCATCTTTGTCGTCTCTGGACCATCGTGCTGGAAATCTCCGTCATGATGGCGCAGTTCCCGTCGCGGGCGATCGCCGAACTCTCCTACGAGTTCCGCACGCTGGGCCTCGGCTTCGCCAACATCGGCGGCCTCCTGATGACCATGGGCCTGCCTTACGACTCCAAGGAAGGCCGCTCGCTGTGCGGCGCGCTGACCGCGATCATGACCGGCGTCGCCTATGCCACCTCGGCCGAGATGGCCAAGGAATTGGGCCCCTTCCCCGGCTACAAGAAGAACGCCCAGCACATGCTGCGCGTGATCCGCAACCATCGCCGCGCGGCGCATGGCGAATCCCGTGGTTACGAGGCGCTGGCGGTGAGCCCCGTGCCGCTCGATCACGCCTCCTGCCCGCAGGCCGACGTCATCACCCACGCCAAGGCGGCCTGGGACAAGGCGCTCGAACTCGGCGAGCTCAACGGCTACCGCAACGCGCAGACCACCGTGGTGGCGCCGACCGGCACCATCGGCCTCGTGATGGATTGCGACACCACAGGCATCGAGCCTGACTTCGCGCTGGTGAAGTTCAAGAAGCTCGCCGGCGGCGGCTACTGGAAGATCATCAACCAGGCCGTCCCGGTGGCGCTGCGGACGCTCGGCTACCGCGAAGCTGACATCGCGGAGATCGAGGCCTACGCCGTCGGCCACGGCTCGCTCTCCAATTCGCCCGGCATCAACGTCTCCACCCTGAAGGCCAAAGGCTTCACCGACGAAGCGCTGGCCAAGGTCGAGAAGGCGCTGCCGACCGCGTTCGACATCAAGTTCGCCTTCAACAAGTGGACCTTTGGCGAAGACTTCTTGCGCGAGACGCTCAACATCGCGCCGGAAGCGATCGCAGCCCCCGGCTTCGACCTGCTCGCCGCGCTCGGCTTCACCAAGCGCGAGATCGAAGCCGCCAACGTGCACATCTGCGGCGCGATGACGGTGGAAGGCGCGCCGCATCTGAAGGCCGAGCACTATCCGGTGTTCGACTGCGCCAACCCCTGCGGCAAGATTGGCAAGCGTTATCTGTCGGTCGAGAGCCACATCCGCATGATGGCGGCGTCGCAGCCGTTCATCTCGGGTGCGATCTCCAAGACCATCAACATGCCGAACGACGCCACCGTCGAGGATTGCAAGTCGGCGTATCTGCTGTCCTGGAAGCTCGCGCTGAAGGCCAACGCGCTCTACCGCGACGGCTCGAAGCTGAGCCAGCCGCTGAACTCGCAGCTCATCAGCGATGATGACGACGAGGACGATGGGATCGACGCGTATTACGACAAGCCGATGGCGGCGCGCACCGCGCAGGTCTCGGAAAAGATCGTCGAGAAGCTGGTCGAGCGCATCATCGTGATGCGCGAGCGCGAGAAGATGCCGGATCGCCGCAAGGGCTACACCCAGAAGGCGGTCGTCGGCGGCCACAAGGTCTATCTCGCGCACCGGCGAATATGACGACGGCCGGATCGGCGAGATCTTCATCGACATGCACAAGGAAGGCGCCGCGCTCCGCTCCTTCATCAACAACTTCGCCATCGCGGTTTCGCTCGGCCTGCAATACGGCGTGCCGCTGGAGGAATATGTCGACGCCTTCACCTTCACCCGCTTCGAGCCGGCGGGCCCCGTGCAGGGCAACGACTCCATCAAGTACGCGACCTCGATCCTCGACTATGTGTTCCGCGAACTCGCGGTCAGCTACATGTCGCGCTTCGATCTCGCGCATGTCGATCCCAGCGAGTCCAACTTCGACGCGATGGGCAAAGGCGTCGAGGAAGGCAAGGAGCCGTCGCAGCCGAGCAGCAAATATCTGTCCAAGGGCCTGACCCGCTCGCGCACGGATAATCTGGTGGTCATGCGCGGCGTCGACGTCGACGCCCGCGGTTCCGGCAACGTCACCGCGATCGCCGGCCACGGCCCCAGCGCCCGCGTCTCCGACGCCCATGAAGGCGCGGTCGCGCTGAAGCAGGAAGCCAGCACGACCTGTCGCCGACGGAAAAGCTGGAAGCCATGCAGTGGAGCAAGGCCGGCAGCGCTGCGGTCGCCGTCGCCCCCAGCAAGGCCGAACGCCGGGCAGAAGCCAAGGCCAAGGGCTACGAAGGCGAGATGTGCTCGGAGTGCGGCAACTTCACGCTGGTGCGGAACGGGACCTGCATGAAGTGCGATACGTGTGGAAGCACGACGGGGTGTTCGTAAGTTACCTGGCCCCATCACTAAAAGAATCTTCCGGCGGTCGGCAACGACTGCCGGAAAGTACTTAAAGGAACGAATCGTGAATTAAATCTAAAGTTGTAGTGAGGGACGTCCATGAACTACACCGATCGTTACCTACGCGAAACTGCCAGCTATAGCGCACTCGACGTGATGCTAACCGACGTCGCCGTGCGTATTCAGCTTAGCCCCACCGACTATCAACTGGCCGTCGATCACTACCACGCAATTCACGATTGGCTTGAGCGCGATGACAGTCCTCTGTTCGGACTTGTCCTCGACTTCTACGCGCAGGGAGGGTTCGCTATCGGCGCGACAGTCGCCCGCCACTCCACTGACGACGAGTTCGACATCGACGTTATGGCACAACTGGCGTATCGCGCCGACGTCGATCCGGAGTTCGTCCTGTCCACGTTAGACAACGCTATTCGTGCTGAACGCGGTTCGCGCTACCACAGCAAAGTCGACCGCAAGACCCGTTGCAGCACCGTCTACTACGACGGCATGCATCTCGATGTGACTCCCACTGTCCGGCTCATTGGTCGCAACGAGAAGACCGGTCTGATCTTCCATTCGAAGCCCGAGGACCCGCGAGAGCCGAAGCTGGCGCTGCACGCCAACCCCCATGGTTTCGCACAGTGGTTCGTTCAGCAGACGCCGCCCGATCAGAATTTCGGACGGTTTTTCGAGAAACGCTCGCTAGACCACGATCGCGGCCGAATGGCGCTCCTGCAGAAGCGCGCCGACGCGCTCCCCGTCCCCGACCAATGCCCGGCCTACCGCAAATCGCGGGCCGTCATCGCCCTGCAACTTATCAAGCGGTGGCGCAACCTGGCCTATGACAAGCGGCATGCTGGACGGCGTCTACCGCCGTCTGTGCTCCTCGCGCTCTATGTCGCTCGGCATGCCAACAGCACGAACTCGCTATCCGAAGAGCTCAGCCATCAGGTCGGCGCCATGCTCGCCGTTCTGCAAATCGCTCAAAGCGTCGGTCGGAAGGTGTTCGAACGCAACCCGATGTGCCCCGAAGACGTGCTCACGGACCGATGGCCGGCGGATCTTAGCGATCAGCGGGTCTTCATCGACGAGCTCAAAACCCTTGCCGCCAAGCTTGAGCGGTTGCGCGGAGACATCGCCCTGGCGGAGACGCAGAAGATTCTGGAAGACCTGTTCGGCGAAAAGCCGGCACGATCGGTCGTGAAGGAATATGTCGACCGAGCAGCGAAAGACGTCGGCGACGCAGGCGGCCGCTACCTGCCCGGCAAAGCGGCGATCCCCGCTGCGATTGTCGGCATGTCGGCCAAGCCGAGCAGCGTGAGGTCGGCACCGTCGCACAAGTTCTTCGGCGATCATCCTGATGACGTATCTAAGCGTCGGTGAGCAGGACGCCGCAATCCGGCGTGTCTTCCCAGACTTCGAACTGACGGCAAAGGCTGACTGGATTGGTGTTTGGGAAGGACCGGTCAAGCCCGCCGGCAAAACCTACCGGATTCGGATTGTCTACTTCAGGCGAACGATTTTCGACGGCTGGATGCTCGAAAATCCGTACGTGACCGTTCACATCGTCGACCCACTCATCGGCGCGGAAGCGCTGCGCGACGACAAGTTCCTGCCGCACATCTACTGGAACGATCGAAATCCTGCCTGGCCGGCCCTATGCCTTTGGGACCCGAAAGAGATGTTCTGGACCCCGGAGCAATCGATCGCCTTGACGATTATTCCATGGACGTCGGAATGGCTGTTGTTCTTCGAGTATTGGCAGATCACCGGCGAATTCCGTGGTCCGGGCCGCCACCCTGATAGGAGACGCAACGCATGCCCGAAACCGCAAGAGAATTCAGACCCGGAGACCCGCGTTCGGCGGGAGCGATGGCGCAACGCCGAATTCCACAGGCTTGGCCAAAGGACCGGCGTTTTCGGATCCTATCGGTGGATGGCGGCGGCATCAAAGGACTATTCCCCGCCACCGTCCTGGCCGAACTCGAGCGGCGCTTCCTGGGCGGACGATCCGTCGCCTCCTACTTCGATCTCGTCGCCGGCACTTCAACCGGAGGCATCCTGGCGCTCGGTCTCGGAGCCGGCCTAACCGCCGCGTCTCTAGCGGACCTCTATGCTCATCGCGGCGCGGATGTTTTTCCAAAACCGACAGAGTCGCCGATTGGCCGTATGCACGGCTGGTGGCGAGCCAAGCGAAGCTTCCTTCATTATCACTATGAGCGAACGGCCTTAGAGAGTCTTCTTCTTGACGCATTGGGAGCGAAGCTCTTAGGAGACTCAGTTGTCCGTCTATGTATTCCAGCATTCGAAGGCAAACACAGCGAAGTCTTCGTATTCAAGACACCACATCACCCCGACTATAAGATAGATCGCTTTGAACCCATGGTGAAGGTCGCTCTCGCGACCTCCGCCGCCCCGACCTATTTCCGTCCGTTAGAACACCGTGGTTACACACTGGTGGACGGTGGTGTCTGGGCTAACAATCCGGTGATGCTCGCGGTCATTGAGGCTCTGGTGTGTTTTGATCTCGAACGCGATCAAATCGATGTTATGAGCCTAGGCTGCGGTGAGGATCCCTACGTCGTCTCGGACGACCAAATGAATGCAGGTGGGAAATTCGCCTGGGCCGACGTGATCTTCGCAGCCATGCGTCTGCAATCTTTAGCGGCTACCAACCAAGCGCGACTTTTGCTCGGTCCGCCAGCCGTTCGTCGCATTGATCCTCCGGCAACTCCTAAACCAATTCTTCTCGACGATTTCCGCAGGTCTCTAGACGAACTGGTTCCTGCAGCGCGATCGGTTGTTGACACACAAGGTGAACAACTCGCGGCAAGTTTTCTTGCTACTCGTGCGCCGCGGTACAAACCCCAGCCGTTGCCCCCGACGTGACGATCCTTCTATTACGGTTACACTCAACTCCGGAACGCCGCCAGCAAAGCCGCATCGCATCAGCCGTTGCACGACCTCCAGCCTAGCGTCTCAGGCTTCCCTTCTTCGCTTGATTTACCCGGGCATGACCCTACGGTGCGTTCCGCCAAGAGGGGAACGATACCAACTATGGACGATGCAATGAAATGCCCGGCATGCCATTCCGAGCATGCCTATCAGGATCGCGGCCTGTGGGTTTGCCCGGAATGCGCGCATGAATGGAGCGCCGAAGCGGCCGCCGCCGCGGAGGCTTCGCCCGAGCCTGGTGTCCGCGACAGCAACGGCAATGTGCTGGCCGATGGCGACAGCGTCATCGTCATCAAGGATCTCAAGGTCAAGGGATCGTCATCGGTCGTCAAAGGCGGGACCAAGGTCAGGAACATCCGCCTGACCGAGGCGAGCGATGGCCACAACATCGCCTGCAAGATCGACGGCATCGGCGCGATGAATCTGAAATCGGAGTTCGTGAAGAAGGCGTAGCAAGCGAGGCCCGGATGATCGCCGGGCTACGCTCACCGCACTTGACTTTCTGGGCAGCATCGACATGAACGAAAATCGATATTACGGGGTTCGCGTCGAGGGCGCGAAATACGGCGTAGGCTTCGGCTCAGCGCTTGCCATCGCGATCTCCTATACCAACAACCATTCGATCCTGTGGGCGATCATCCACGGCATCCTGGGCTGGCTCTACGTGATCTATTTCGCGCTGTTCAGGTAATTTGGAAACGAGCGTAGGGCGGATTAGCCGTAGGCGTAATCCGCCGCTCCACGTGACCAGGTCGGCGGGTTACGCGAAGTTTATCATCGGGCGCGCGCTCCGCGCGACCCGTTGGCTAGCACTACTGAGTCAGACGGTCGCAGTCATTTGAGGCTGAGAATCAAGTAATTGAGGAGATTCCATATTTGGCGTGCGGAGGGCCAGATGAATCTCGATCGGAGTGTAGATAGCGAAACGCGGTTTGCGGAGTATGTAGCCGGTCTTGGAAGCGTGATCGGTCATGTGGAGCGGACGAGACCGCTGCGCGACTATTGCACGGGCCTGATGCTGCCTGGGGAACGCAAGAGCGTTGAGCCGATGGCGGCGCGGACAGCGCCAGCGCGGACGGCGGCACAGCACCAGTCGTTGCTGCATTTTGTCGCCAACGCGGCCTGGTCGGACGAGGCTGTTCTGGCCAAGGTGCGCGAGATGGTGCTGCCGGCGATGGAGAAGAGCGGGCCGATCGAGGCGTGGATCATCGATGACACCTCGTTCCCCAAGCAAGGCAAGCATTCGGTCGGCGTGCACCACCAATATTGCGGGCAGCTCGGCAAGCAGGCCAATTGCCAGGTCGCGGTGTCGCTGTCGATCGCCAATCATGCCGCCAGCCTTCCGGTGGCCTATCGGCTGTACCTGCCGGAAGCCTGGACAAAGGATCGTGCCCGGCGGCAGAAGGCAGGCGTGCCGAAGCAGATCAAGTTCGAGACCAAGCTGCAGATCGCGCTGGAGCAAATCCGCTGGGCCTGCGAGAGCGGTCTGCCACGCGGCGTCGCGTTGATGGATGCGGCCTACGGCAGGGACGCGCGGCTGCGTGCAGGCATGACGGAATTGGAGGTGCCTTACGTGGTCGGCATCGTGCCGACCATCTTGATGTGGGCCCCTGGCAGCGGCCCACGGCGGATGGACAAGCCGATGAACAACACCGGCCGCCGCGACGAGCCCGACCTGGTCTCGGCCAAAAAAGTGGCACTCGGTCTACCGAAGCAGGCCTGGCGCACGGTGACGTGGCGGGAAGGCTCGGTCGACCAGCTATCCTCGCGCTTCGCGCGTGTGCGTGTCCGCGTCGGCTACGACAAACTGATCCCCGAAAAACTGTCGCCTGAGTGGCTGTTGATCGAATGGCCGGAGGGCGAAGCAGAGCCAACCAAATACTGGCTCGCCACGCTGCCGGAGAACATCAGCTTCACGCAGTTCGTCGATCTGGCCAAGCTGCGCTGGCGCATCGAGCGCGACTATCAGGACCTCAAGCAGGAGGTCGGGCTCGGTCACTACGAAGGGCGCGGCTGGCGTGGCTTCCATCACCACGCAACCCTGTGCATCGCGGCCTACGGCTTCCTGATCGCCGAGCAGGCGACGATTCCCCCCTCAGGACCTCGTTCCGCCGCGCCAGTCCCGGTACCTCGCTTACCCGACGATTATCGACCCAGAGGCTCTGCCCGTGCGGCCTGAACGCCACATCCCGAACTCGATCGCAACCATGCACGCCCGATTGATCCGCGCGCTAATCAAAACCTTGCCGCGATGTCCCTGCTGTGGCGACGGTGCCGCATCGAAGGGTCGTCGATGCCCATGACGCAGTAAGATTAGCTAGCGTAAGCTGACGTTGAGTCAGACGGTCGCAGTCATTTGAGGCTGAGAATCAAGTAATTGAGGAGATTCCATATTTGGCGTGCGGAGGGCCAGATGAATCTCGATCAGGGTGGAGATAGCGAAACGCGGTTTGCGGAGTATGTAGCCGGTCTTGGAAGCGTGATCGGTCATGTGGAGCGGACGAGACCGCTGCGCGACTATTGCACGGGCCTGATGCTGCCTGGGGAACGCAAGAGCGTTGAGCCGATGGCGGCGCGGACGGCTCCAGCGCGGACGGCGGCACAGCACCAGTCGTTGCTGCATTTTGTCGCCAACGCGGCCTGGTCGGACGAGGATGTTCTGGCCAAGGTGCGCGAGATGGTGCTGCCGGCGATCGAGAAGAGCGGGCCGATCGAGGCGTGGATCATCGACGACACCTCGTTCCCCAAGCAAGGCAAGCATTCGGTCGGCGTGCACCACCAATATTGCGGGCAGCTCGGCAAGCAGGCCAATTGCCAGGTCGCGGTATCGCTGTCGATCGCCAATCATGCCGCCAGCCTTCCGGTGGCCTATCGGCTGTACCTGCCGGAAGCCTGGACGAAGGATCGTGCCCGGCGGGAGAAGGCAGGCGTGCCGAAGCAGATCAAGTTCAAGACCAAGCCGCAGATCGCGCTGGAGCAAATCCGCTGGGCCTGCGAGAGCGGTCTGCCACGCGGCGTCGCGTTGATGGATGCGGCCTACGGCAGGGACGCGCGGCTGCGTGCAGGCATGACGGAATTGGAGGTGCCTTACGTGGTCGGCATCGTGCCGACCATCTTGATGTGGGCCCCTGGCAGCGGCCCACGGCGGATGGACAAGCCGATGAACAACACCGGCCGCCGCGACGAGCCCGACCTGGTCTCGGCCAAAAAAGTGGCACTCGGTCTACCGAAGCAGGCCTGGCGCACGGTGACGTGGCGGGAAGGCTCGGCCGACCAGCTATCCTCGCGCTTCGCGCGTGTGCGTGTCCGCGTCGGGTACGACAAACTGATCCCCGAAAAACTGTCGCCTGAGTGGCTGTTGATCGAATGGCCGGAGGGCGAAGCAGAGCCAACCAAATACTGGCTCTCCACGCTGCCGGAGAACATCAGCTTCACGCAGCTCGTCGATCTGGCCAAGCTGCGCTGGCGCATCGAGCGCGACTATCAGGACCTCAAGCAGGAGGTCGGGCTCGGTCACTACGAAGGGCGCGGCTGGCGTGGCTTCCATCATCACGCAACCCTGTGCATCGCGGCCTACGGCTTCCTCATCGCCGAACAGGCGACGATTCCCCCCTCAGGACCTCGTTCCGCCGCGCCAGTCCAGGTACCTCCCTTACCCGACGATTATCGACCCAGAGGATCTGCCCGTGCGGCCTGAACGCCACATCCCGAACTCGATCGCAACCATGCGCGCCCGATTGATCCGCGCGCTAATCAAAACCTTGCCGCGGTGTCCCTGCTGTGGCGCCGGTGCCGCATCGAAGGGACGTCGACGCCCATGACGCAGTAAGA
>CAWFMW010000039.1:0-72608 GCA_963816815.1 uncultured Alphaproteobacteria bacterium | reverse complement strand
TCCCGACGAGAAGCGAACGCTGCCGACTGCCATTCTCTCCCAGGGCTCGGCCTTCGGCGTGATCCTGGCGGTGCCGGCGCTGAACTGGATCATCGTCAATCATACCTGGCATTACGCCTTCGGCGCGCTCGGCGTGGTCGGCCTGATGTGGGCTATGGCGTGGCTGGTGATGGGAAAGGAGGGACCGCTGGTGCAGACGGCCCAAGCGGCCGCAGCCGACCAGCGCATTCCCTATTTCCAGCTTCTGACCTCACGAACGTTCATCGGCTGCTGTGCGGCGACCTTCGGCGCCTATTGGGCGCTGTCGCTCGGGCTGACCTGGTTCACGCCCTTCATCGTCAAGGGACTTGGGTTTACGCAAAAGGATGCGGGCTGGATCTCGGTGCTGCCCTGGGTGTTCGGCGCCACCATCGTGCTGCTGACGGGATGGATCTCGCAGGTGATGCTGGCGCGCGGCTATACGACGCGGGGCGCGCGGGGCGTGCTCGGCTCGGTGCCGCTGATTTTCGGCGGGCTGATCCTGGCCGTGCTGCCGCATGTCAACGGCGCGGGGATGCAGATTGCGCTGCTGGTGGTCGGCTCCGGGCTTTGCGGATCGATCTATGTGGTCTGTCCGCCGATGCTCGGCGAGTTTACGCCGGTGCAGCAGCGTGGCGCCGTGATCGCGATCTACGGCGCGATCTATACGCTGGCGGGGATGATTGCTCCCTCGGTAATGGGCGCCGTGATCCAGAATGCGGCGGTACCGCTCGACGGCTACATGACCGGCTTCACCATCAATGCGGTGGTAATGGCCGCGTCGGGGCTGCTCGGGTTGTTGCTGCTCTGGCCAAACACGGAGCGCAAGAGGCTGATGGCCCAGATGGCCGGGCAGCCGAAGTTCGCGTGAGGCGATAGAGTACCAACTCTCTCGTCGTCCCTGCGAACGCAGGGACCCATACTGCGTGATCTATCGATGAAGCGCGGTGGCTGAAGCTCAGCGTTGGTCGATTATGGTGGCGAGTAACTGAGCCTAGGCCGTCTTCCCTCGTGCCCATTACGCGGGCCGCGGGGTATGGGTCCCTGCGTTCGCAGGGACGACACCGCATATGTTGAATCAGGTAAGCCTAACTCGCCGCCGCGTTGAATTGCGGCTTCGAGCCCTGCGTTCCCCGCACCAGTCTGCCCGGGCGCACGCCGGTGGGTGTACCGCTGCGCTGCGTCACCACGCCGGAGACGATGGTGGCGTCGTAGCCGTCGACCTGTTGCATCAGGCGGCGGCCGCCGACCGGCAAGTCGTAATGCACCTTTGGCGGATGCAGGTGCAGTTTGTCGTAGTCGATCACGTTGACGTCGGCCTTGAAGCCCGGGGCGATCACGCCGCGATCGTACAGCCCGACTGACAGCGCGGTCTTGCGCGACTGCGCCGCCACCACGAACGGGATCGACAATTTTTCGCCGCGGCTGCGGTCGCGGGTCCAGTGGGTCAGCAGATAGGTCGGAAAGCTGGCGTCGCAGATGATGCCGCAATGCGCGCCGCCGTCGGAGAGTCCCGGCACGGCGCTGGGTTCGCGCAGCATCTCATGCACGGCATCGAGATTGCCGTCGGCATAATTGAGGAACGGCACATAGAGCATGCCGCGGCCTTCGTCCGTCAGCATCGCCTCGTAAGCGAGTTCTTCCGGCTGCCGGCCCTGGCGGCGGGCCTGCGGGCCGAGCGCGTTTTCCGGCGGCTGCTCATAATCAGGGGGATTGCCGAGCAGATACATCTTGTCGTAATTCGGCCGGAAGAACAGCGGATCGTCGGTTGCCGTCGCCGTCTCGCTCAGGATGGCCGCGCGCACCTCGGGCCGCCGCAAATGCGTCAGCCGCTCGGCCAGCGGCAGTTTTGCGATCGCGCGGTAGCTCGGATGGGTCTGGAACGGGTTGCGCGACAGTTCGAGCCCGAGCAGCAGCCCCACGGGGCGCGCAGCAATCTGGGTCGTGATCGAAAGGCCGCGGGCGGCGGCTTCATTGATGGTGTCCATGGTCTGGCGCCAGCGCCGCGGCGCCTTGTCGGCCTGCGCTACTGAAAACGAGATCGGGCATTTGGTGTTTTCAGCGACCCGCAGCATCATCGGCAGATCTTCGTGCACGGTGCTCTGGTCAAGCACGAATTGCAGCACGCTGCGGCCGACGCCGTGCATCGCGGCTGCGATGGCGGTCAATTCATCTTCGCCCGCTTTCAGCGTCGGCGTGTAGTCGCCGGTCGAGGTGCGGTGGTTGAGCGTGCGCGAGGTCGAGAAGCCCAGCGCGCCTGATCGCACGGCGTCTCCGGCGAGCGCCGCCATCGCCCTGTTGTCCTCAGGCGTTGCGGGATCGCGGCGCGCGCCGCGCTCGCCCATCACGTAGACGCGCAGCGCCGCGTGCGGCAGTTGTGCGCCGATATCCATGTCGAAGTTCCGCTTCGAAAGCCAGCCCATGTAATCCGGAAAGCTCTCCCAGGCCCATGGAATGCCGGCGCTCAGCACCGGCTCGGGAATATCCTCGACGCCCTCCATCAACTGGATCAGCCTGAAATGGTCTGCCGGCCGGCACGGCGCAAAACCGACGCCGCAATTGCCCATGATCGCCGTGGTGACGCCGTTCTGCGACGAGGGCGTGATGTCCTGGCTCCAGGTGACCTGGCCGTCATAATGGGTGTGGACGTCGACAAAGCCCGGCGCAACCAGTTTGCCCTTCGCGTCGATCTCTTCCTTGCCGGCTCCCGCGACCTTGCCGACTTCGGTGATGCGACCACCCGAGATAGCCACATCGGCTTCAAAGAGATCACCACCCTTGCCATCGGCGATGGTGCCGCCACGGATTACGAGGTCGGGGGTCGAGGTCATGGCTTCCATCCCGTGTCTGGTTTTGTTGACGCATCATCCGGTGTCCCCGGATGCAGTCAACCGCCGGGATTGAGGCTCAGGAATGCATTAGGCCCTTGACCGGGCCGTCTGACTGCTCCTGCGGCTTGCGGTCGGTCACGAGCGCCAGCAGCACCGTCATGACCATGAAGGCCACGGAGGCGCCAAACACCCAATGCGGCATGTGCTGGTCCATGATCCAGCCGAACAATAATGGGCTTAAGATGCCGCTGAAATTGAAACCTGTGGAGACGATGCCGAAGGCGCGGCCTGCTGCACCTGGAGGTGCGGCGTTGCGGACCAGCATGTCGCGGGAGGGCGCGATCACGCCACCGAGGAACCCGGCGATACCCATCGCCGCGGTCAGCACCACCGACGGCAGCGTGGTCGTCGCAATCACCAGCATGATGATCGCGTTGATCCCGAAGCAGGCCGCGGCGACCTGTCCGTGGCGCGTGGTGCGGTCGGCCAGATAGCCGCCGGCGAGCACACCGGCAGCGCTTGCGCCGAGAAATGCGGTCAGCGCGATATTGGCGGCCGAGAAGGTCACGCCATAGCCGCTCATCAACGCGACGACGCCAAAATTGCTGATGCCCGCATTGGAGAGGCCGAGCAGCATGAAGAAGAACGTCAGCATGATGATCGCGGGCGTGATGACGCTCTGCTTCGGCGCGATGGTACCGTCCTGCTTGCGGTCGGCCGAACTGGCATCGGGAATGCCTGCGGCCATCAACCCCAGCGCCACCACGGGGCCGACTGCGCCGGCCACGATCAGGGCGCCGGGGCCTCCGACCGATGCAACGAGCGCGGCCATGATCGCGGGCGCCACCGCGCCGCCGAGGAAGCCGGCAAAGGTGTGGATCGAGAACGCGCGGCCCATCCGCGCTTCATCCATGTGCGTGGACAGTATCGCGTAGTCGCAGGGGTGATAGACGCTGTTGGCGAGCCCGAGCAGTGCGGCGCAGACGATCAGCGAAGTGTAGCTCAGATGCAGGCCGAGCATGATCAGCGCGAGGCCGCCGACGGTGAGGCCGATCAGCAGGACTTTTCGCGCGCCGATATGGTCGGCGAGATAACCGATCGGCGCCTGCGTCAGGGCGGATACCATGCCGAAAACCGTGAGCGCGAAACCGAGCTCGATATAGCCGACGCCCAGTTGCACCTTCAGGAACGGGAACAGCATCGGCAGCACGAACAGATGGAAATGGCTGACCCAGTGGGCGACCGAAATCGCCGCGAGCGTACGCAGCGAGGCGTCCGTCTTTAAGTCCGCCTTGGATTGTTGCGGTGCGGCTAGAATATCGACCATGTCGGCTCGGAACCCCGTGATGCCTTAACGCCCGGCAAGGGCCCGGTGAAAATAGAGGCAAGCCGTTATTTGTCCATGAATAGCGGTGCATAGCTGCCCCGGCGGAGCGCAGGGACGCGCCAATGGTGCCACCAAACCGGGAGACGAGGGTGGCCAGGCGCAACTGGTCCATACGCGGCGCCTTTTCGTAGGAGCAGATCTACAGACGCTATGTCACGCTGCAGATCGACTCGATCGACGCGGGCCGGCTCGTGAAGGCGCCGTGACATTCGGAGGATGAGTTTCGCTGCGCGATACCCATCAACTCCGGCATCCACACTGGCGATGGGTTTCGCTTGCGCTCTACCATCCTACGAAGCGTCGGTGCGGCTAGCGCCTTCTCCCCTGTGAGAGCAATCGCTCCGCTCTTTCGCAATGACGGATGGCTGGCAGCGCGTCAAGAATGGGGGGCATCGTTCCGCCTTCGCTCTTCGAGCATCGTAGAGTGGGCAAAGGCGCGAAGCGACGTGCCCACCATCTATCCTCCACCGTGATGCTGAATGGTGGGCACGCTTCGCTTTGCCCACCCCACGAATTCTGTGCCGCTTCACAACGGCTCATCATCATTGCCGTGGCTGTCGCGCTTCGGCGTGGCGATGTCGCCGTCCTCGTAATCTTCATCCTCGACCGGCGCGGGCTCCGGCTTCCTCGGCTTGTCGCCGCTCTTTTTCGGAGGCTCGTTCTTCCTGCCGGTTCCGCCCATGTGATGCCTTTTTCGTCGGATGAATCGACGTTGCTCTGCATGCCGATTCGGAGTATCCGCATGATCTCAATCTGATCGCGTTTGGCCGGCATGTTAGCGCCGGTCTCAAGAACTTTCCTGCCCTTTTTGCGGCGTTCAGTCCAAAAGGGCTTTCACACGGAGCCAGCATGAAGAAGCCCCGCCCTGCGGCGGAAGAGCCGCAGCCGCGCAAAATCATCCGCGCCGACAAGGCCCCGACCACCGGTTACTCGCTGGTGGTGGACGGTCATTTCAAATCGCATCACGAAACGGTCGAAGCCGCCGAAGAGGCGGGCATGGCCCTGAAGAACAAGTTTCAGATGCTCCAGGTGCAGGTCTACGACGCCGAGAACAAGACGCGGTCGATGATCGATTGGCCGGGACCGGCGTGAAGCTGCCGATATCCGACTTTATTTTTCGTCGCGGTCGGGACATCGCGTGCGAAGACGCGCTTCGCGCTTTCGCCCGGGCATGACGAGACACCTGCAAGAGTCCTGCTTAAGAAGAGTCTTGCCTCAGGTTCGCCGTCCACCGTTCTGCTGGTTCGCCAGCCAATCGGACAAGGCCACCGGCTTCTCGTTCGACCGCTTGGTGCCGGCGGGCGCCTTCCTTGCGGCCTTCGCTGCGGGAGCAGTTTGCGGCTCGGCTGCCTCGCGCGCGAGCCGCAGCGCCTTCAGCTTGGCCATGTTGTCGAGCACAGCCTTGGAACTGGCGTCGCGTTCGGCCTTGCCGGATCTCGCGTCTTGCGCCGCCCTTGCCACCTTGTCGGCGCGGGCCTGGGCGCGATCACGATCATCTTTCGTCATTTCAGGTCAGCCCTTTTTGGCGGCCTTCTTGGCCTTGGTCTTGACGGCCGGTTCCGGCGGGTTTTCACGGTCGGCCGCTTCCTTTGCCAGACGCAGTGCGCGCAACTTCTCGGTCCGCTTCCGGATCGCAACATCGGCGGCCGCGATCTCGGCCATCGCCTTGATGCCTTCGACCTCCTGGGTCCGCCTGCGGTTCAGCCTGATTTCCTTCAGTTCCGCGGCGCTCTTCGGTTCATCGTCCATGTCATACCTCTGAAATCACGACAGATATCGTCGAGCGGTCCTGGCCGCGGTTTATCACGGATCGGGGCGCAGAGGATGTTATTTTCGGTCGAAAAAGCCGCAGTTTCTGGTCAAATCAGCCCTCATGATGAAGGGCGGCCTCGTCGTCGGCCCCCTCAGGCGCCGCAGAATCGAAGCTCGCAAGCCAGGCGGTCAGCGCCGCTGCCGCATGCCCCTGTGACTTCATCTGCCGCAACGCAATGCGTTGAACGGCAAGCCGGTCCGGCCGGAGGCCGAACCGGTCATTTCGCTCAGAACGTCGCACCGGCCCTCACCATGTAGGTGCGTCCGGGCAGCGGATAGGCTGCGAAGCGACCGGTCGTAAACGTGCTGGCGATGGCGTAGTCGTAGTATTGCGCATCGAACAGGTTGTTCGCGCTGATCGACCAGAAGAAGTGTTCGTAGGCGCCGCTCAGTTTCAGGTCGACAGTGGCGCTCGCGGGAATGCGGGCTCGGATGTTTTCCTGGTCATTGTCCATGATGCGTTCGCTCCAGGCACGTACCGTGGCATCGAACACCAGGTAGTTCTGCCAGATGTTCCAGGTCACGCCGCCGCTCGCGGTGTAGCGCGACACCAGCGGCACGTCCTTGCCTTCGAACTCCCCCTCGCGGAACACGGCCCGGGTGTAGGCGATGCCGCCACGAAGCAGCACCGTGTCGCTGACGCGGAGCGAAGCGCTGGTCTCCGAGCCGTAACGCCGGGTCGGATCGAGGTTGACGTTGTAGAACAGCGCCGGGATGAAATGGATCTCGTTCTCGAGGTCCATGCCGTAGATGCTGGATTGCATCTGGAAGCCGCCACTCTTGATGCGGAAGCCGCCCTCGATATCGTGCGAGGTCTGGGTCTTCAGCTTGAAATCCTGGGGCGGGCCCGGGAAGGGCGCAAATGGCAGCAAGGGTCCGGAGGCCACGCGTTCCTCGACATTCGGCGTGCGGAATGCGTGCGCGGCGCGGCCGAATATCGAGAACACGTCGTTGAAGCGATGTTCAAGGCCCACATGCAGTGCGTAATTGGTTTCGCTGCTGTCGAGCGGGAGCGCCGCGGTTTCGAAGCCGAAGGTGCCGGGTGCGTTGGGATTCAGGCGATCGCGCGCGCTGAGCCACGTGTTCTGAACCCGGGCGCCATAGGAAAAGTCGGTGGTGGGCAACAGGCCGACGGTATGCTGCCAGTATCCGGCCAGCGATTGTTGCGACAGGTCGTAGACGTGGATCGGCTGCGCGCCCTTGAACAGCGGCCGGTCCGAATTATAGGTGGCATCGTAGTAATCAATGCCGGTCAGGATCTGAGACGGCATCCCGAACAATGAGTTCTTGATGCTGAGGCGCGGCGTGATCGACCAGGTTTGCAGATGGCTGTCGACATAGTTGAAGGGAATGGTCGGCAGCGTGCCGAAGAAACCAGCCTGTGACTTCTTGTCACGAACGCCGCCATCCACGATCAGGTCGACGCCGTCGATGATCGTCTTGGTAAAGCCGGCCGTCGCGCTGGCGCCCTGCTGGTTGCCATAGTCGAACGGGGTGTTGGTGCCACGGCGGTTTGTGACCAGTTCGTTGATGCCCTGCAAGGGACTGACGATGCGGCCGCCGGGGAAGCCCAGCTTCTGGTCGTCGCCGGTGACGGTCAGGAACGCCTTGAGGTCGGGTGTCGTGTAGTTGAGGTTGCCGACGCCGTTCTTCTGATCGAGCGCGTTGTTGTCGCGATAGCCGTCGGATTTGATGGCGTTGCCGTAGAACGAGGTCGACCACGGTCCGTAATTGGTCGCCGCCGAGATATTTGCAAGGCGCGTGTTGAACGAGCCGACACCGGCCTCGGCCCGCATCGTCACAGGCGGACCACCGACGCCGCTTTTCAAAACGATATTGATGACGCCACCGATCGCGTTGTCGCCGTAGAGCACCGCGCCGCTGTTGCCACGGGTTATTTCGATGCGCTCGATCGACTGAAGCGGAATGGTCGACAGATCGACCTGCGCCATGTCGACATCGTTGAGACGGCGGCCGTTGACCAGGATGAGCGTATTCGAGGTCGCGAAGGCGCCGAAGCCGCGCAGGTCGACGGAAGTCTTCGCGCCATTCGCCGTAACGCCGTATAGCGAAGTGAGCTGCACGCCAGGTACCTGCGCCAGAATGTCGGGCAAATTGTACGAGGGCGAACGGGCGATGTCCTGCGCCGTGATCACAGTCGAAGATGCGCCGACGATGCCGTTGAACTGTCGCACGCCGGTACTGGTACCACCGGCATCGGCCGTACCCGGGCTTGCGCCGCCGGAGGTCCCCGTGCCGGCGCCGCGCGAAGGCTGCGCGGTCCGCGCCGGACGCGTCGTGGTGCCGCTACCATCATTGTCCAGCGGTCGGGCGCGAGTCTTGTTCGGATCGGTGGGTGCGCTGACCTCGACCGGGGGCAGCACCGTTGGCGGCGTTTGCGCCGAAGCGAGCGAGCCACTCAGCGCAAGGATGCTGGTGGCGAGCAGGAGCGCACTGCGCCGCTTAGCGGTTTCGATGTTGGAAGACATGTTATAGGCCTCGGTATGACGTCAGTGGCACGTCACAGCGAACCAAGTCTCACCATCGCGCTTCTCGCGAACCCAGTGAAGCTAATGCCTGTACTCCCCGACCGACATCTTCGCGTGTGACCACGGCTGACGGCAGGTCTCCTGGCTCGCGGGTCGTTACCCCATCGTCGCCTTCCCAGGACCGAGATTCCCAGTGGCCTATGACGAAGGATTCGCCGCTTACAGTTGCGGGGGCAGCCGCGGAATTGGGGGACTTCCCCGCACCGCATTCCCTTTTGATCCCCAAAACGGGAACCGTCGGCAACTATGGTAGAAGTCTGTCAAAGTCCGAGTCAATCCGCCCCGGGCGCGTGCGCGATCCTCACTGGATCAGTGCGCTATTTTTGCCGCATGAGGCACGCCTGCCAGAGCTCCCGTACCGGGGCGGGCAAAACTGCTTTAGGACGATCGATGAGTGTCGAGACTGTTGCCGTAACCAACGAGCATGCCGCGCGCCGGCGGATCGGCATCGGCGCCGCGGCGTATGGGTCCCTGCGTTCGCAGGAACGACCGTCCCAACAAAACTACCCGTGAACCACCGGGCCACCCACCTTCTTCCACGCATCAATACCGCCTTCGATATGCGCGGTGTTGGCAAGCCCCGCGCTCTTCGCGGCCGCCACTGCCATCGCCGAGCGTTCGCCGAAGGCGCAGAAGAACACCACGCGGCGGCCGGTGGCGGCGGCGACTTCGCGCAGCATGCCGCCGGGCTTCAGACTCTCGGCGATGCCGGGATAGGGCGCATGCAGCGCGCCCGAGATCGTGCCGTGCTTGGCGCGCTCGCTGGCCTCGCGCAAATCGACCAGCAGGATGTCGGGCCGGCCGAGACTGTTGATCGCGTCGCGGGCGGACAGCGCGAGCCCCTGCTTGGCCAGGTCTTCCTGATGCAGGCCGACATGCATGTTGGCGGGCACGGCGACGTCCATCATCTTCGGGTTCGGCAGCTTCAGATTGGCCATCAGCTCGATATATTCGTCGACCGAGCGCACTTGCAGGCGCGGATTGTAACGCCGCTCCTCGCCGATGGTGGAAACCGTGTCGCCCTTGTAGTCGTGGGCGGGGAACACCAGGGTTTCGTCGGGCAGTTTCAGCAGCCGGTTGAAAATCGATTCGTACTGTGCGCGCGATGAGCCGTTCTGGAAATCGGTGCGGCCGGTGCCGCGGATCAGCAGCGTGTCGCCGGTGAAGACGCGGTCGCCCATCAGGTAAGAGTAGGAATCGTCGGTGTGGCCGGGCGTGTACATGACGTCGAGGCTGAGGCCCTCGATCGTCACCCTGTCGCCGTCGGAAACCCGCATCGACACCACGTCGGCCTTGCTCTGCTCGCCCATGATGGTGATGCACTGGGTGCGGTCGCGCAGTTCGCCGAGGCCCGTGACGTGATCGGCGTGCAGGTGGGTGTCGACCGCCTTCACCAGCCGCAGATCGAGTTCGCGCAGCAGCTGGCAGTAACGATCGGCCTTCTCCAGCACGGGATCGAGGATCAGCGCCTCGCCGCCGGCGCGGCTCGCCAGCAGATAGCTGTAGGTGCCCGAAACGCTGTCGAAAAGCTGACGAAAGAGCATGCCTGCTGCCGCGCTCAATGGAAGTTGGATGCAGGATATTATTCTAGTTTGATGCCTCCCTCAAACAGTTTTCGTCTACAATAAGCGGTCCTGTCGAAGAAGTTTTACTCCTTGAGGCCAGACGCGGTGTCCCCTCGTCATTGCGAGCGCAGCGAAGCAATCCATGCCGCGGCGAAGGGATAGATGGATTGCTTCGCTGCGCTCGCAATGACGGCTGAAGCAGTCTCGCGACCCGTTTCGTTCACACGGTCACGGCCGCACCAGCGTATATCCATTCTCGGTCAGAAACAGAATCTGCGCGACGCCGACCTGCACCGGCGTTGCCGCTGATATGAATTCCGGCCGCTTGCCGCTCTCGCGTTCTAGCGTGTCGACGGTGTTGAGGCAGACGTCGAAACGCGCGCCCTGCGCCACCAGGCTTTCGACCATCTTGCGGTTGGGATTTTCCGGGCGCAGCAGCTCGATGCCGGGACCGAACGCCACGACCTCGATCGCGACCTTGTCGGGATCGTAATGCTTCATCAAATTGCTGGCGACGCTCAGCACGAGACCCTGTTTGCGCGGGTCGTTGTCGGAAAGCTGCAGCACGATCTTGTGGTCGGCAAACGGCTTGTCCTGCAGCGGCGCCTGCTGGGCGCGGGCATCCGGCGCGGCGGCTGCGATCAGAAGCGCCGCGATCATCGTCCGAAGGATGGTCGAAAAGCTGTTCATCCCTGTCCCGCAATACCCGGATTGTCCTCGACACCTTTCAGCGTGACGCCCGGCAGCGACCGGTTGGGCGGCTTGCCCGATCTCAGATGGTTGGTGACCACATCCCAGATCGGCGCGCCGTTCTGTTCGTTGACGGAGGCCCATCCCGCCACCTTGTAGCTCTTGCTGGCCTGCAATGCGTGGCCGTTGTCGAACTTGAGTTCGGAAATCCGCTTTCCAACCGTCTCGTTCGGACTGCAGGTGTAGGCGAGGCCGCCGACGCGGACCATGTCGCCGCCCTGCTGGTAGTAGGGATCGGTGTTGAAGAGATTGTCGCAGATGTCTTCCAGCACGTCCTTGATCTGGCCGCCGGTCATGGCCTGGACGTAGGTCTCGGGATAGCTGACGGCGGTCTGCGCCATCACGTCCTCCATCGTCAGCGGCTGGCCCGCCAGCGCGGTGGTGCCCCAGCGGAAGCCGGGCGACAGCGCGATCTCGGCGTTCAGTTCGCCGAGAAGCGCGTCGCAGATCAGTTGATCCATCGTGCCGCTGAAATTACCGCGGCGGTAGAGGAGGCGGTCAGCCGATGCGATCTTTTCGTCCAGCGCGGCCGCATATGGCGCGCGCGTCTTGTCGATCAGCGCCTGCATCGCCGGATCGGGCTTCAGCAGTTCCGAAAACACCGGCAGCAACCGGTAGCGCACATCCCTAACCTTGCCCTTGGCGAGTTCGAGATCGAGCACCGCCAGAAACTTGCCGTTCGAGCCGGCGTTGGTGACCAGCGTGACGCCGCCCGGATTGGTCACGGCGACTGGCTGCGGCACGGCGTCGTGGGTATGGCCGCCGAGGATGACGTCGATGCCGGTGACGCGGCTGGCGAGCTTGAGGTCGACGTCCATGCCGTTATGCGACAGCAGGATGACGGCATCGACCTTGTCGGTGTTGCGACTAGCATCGACGAGCTTTTGCAGTTCCTCGTCGCGGATGCCGAATTTCCAGTCCGGCGTAAAGCGCTTGGGGTGCGCGATCGGCACGTAGGGGAACGCCTGCCCGATCACGGCGATGCGATACCCGCCGATTTCCTTGATGATGGACGGCTTGAATACGCGGCCCGAGGCCGGATCGAACGCCTTGGCATCGTTGAAGGCGGCTTCCTCGGTGAGGAAGACGTTCTGCGCCAGGAATTCGCCCTTGAAACGTTCGAGGTTGGAGCGCAGCGCCTTTTCGCCATAGGTGAATTCCCAATGGCCGGTCATCGCCTCGATGCCGAGCAGGTTGGCGGCATCCACCATGTCGGCGCCCTGCAGCGTGTTGGAAAGGCCGGTGCCCTGCCAGAGATCGCCGCCGTCGAGCAGCAGCGCGCGCCCGGCGCCGGCTTCGCTGCGCATCCGGTCGACCAATGTCTTCAGATGCGCAAAACCGCCGAGCTTGCCGAATCTCCCGGCGGCCTTCTCGAACTCGACGCAGGTGAACGCGTAGGCGTCGGCGCTGTCGGGCCGGATGCCGAAACGGTCGAGGAAGGCGCGTGCGACCAGATGCGGGGGATTGCCCCGCATCGATCCGACGCCGAGATTGACGCTCGGCTCGCGAAAAAACACCGGCCGAAGCTGCGCATGGGTATCGGTGATGTGAAGGATGCGCGCATTGCCGAAGCGTTCGAGATCGTAAACGCCCGCATTGTTGTCGGCGGCCTGCGCGCCAACGCGCGGCAAAGTGCCGTAAAGGGTGGCGGCGCCCGCTAGCGTCAGGAAATCGCGGCGGCGGATAGTCATGCGGTTCTCCGCGCGTCGTAGGGTGTCAGTCCTTGTTGGAGCATGATCTCCGCGCAAGCGCGTTCCGCGTTTGTCGCGAGGGAAAACCGGTTTCCACTTTTCCGGATCATGCTCTAGCGTATTTCCAGTTCCCTCCAGCGGGTCTTCTCGCTGGTGGCCTGGAAGATCGAAGCCTTGGCGAGCGCCTCGGCTTCCTTGGCCGACACGGTGGCCTTGTCGAAATCGCCGGCTTCGGCCGATTTCTTCGCCGCCGCCAGCGTCGCCGCCGTGGTGGTCCACTGGTTGCGCAACTTCCCGGCCTCCTTGTTGGCGGCTTCGGCCGCGGCGAAAGCCGCCTTGAACTCGTCCTCGGAGCCTGCGGCCATGCCGCATGTCGCGCCTGCGGCCAGCAACACCAGAGACAACACCGATGTAAGCGCTTTAATCCTCATGGCCGCGCTCCCGGACCGGAAATCGGCAGCCCGTTGCTGACATAGGACAGGTAGTATTCGACGTTGCGATATTCATCGTCCTGCGGGCTCAGCGGCACGCCGCGGATCTGGCTGTTGCAGGTGGTGAAGCGGCGGCTGGTGGTGCCCATGCCGCTCCATTCCGAGCGGTAGATCGGCATCGCGTTGACGATGCCGAGCGCGGGCGCCAGGATTTCGGCGCGGATGCGCTCGCCCGGGCTCTGCACATGGCAGGTGGCGCAGGAAAAATTGAGCTGGCCGCGCCGCGTGTAGAAATATTCCTTGCCGTTCTCATAGGCCGCAAGCGCGCGGGGATCGTCCGGGATCTTGATGTCCATCGGCTTGCCGCGCGAGGTGAAGGCCATGTAGGCGGTCAGCGCCGCCATTTCGTCCCGCACATAGGAATACGGCGCTTCGCCATTGGCCTCGCGGCAGCGGTTCAAGGCCAGCTCGAGCGTGATGACCTTGCCTTCCTTGTCGTCAAAGTAAGGGTAGTTCTGGCGAACGCCGATGCCGCCATTCGCGAAGCAGTCGGCGTAGGTCTTGCCGTTCTTGAACGGCTTGGAGAACATTTCCTTGCCCATTTCGAGCGAGAACTCGTAGGGCGGAAATTGCTCCTTCTCCTGCCACTGCCGGTACAGGTCCTCATTCATCGAATAGGGACCGTTGACGAAATCGTCCAGCTTCACCTTGGGGAATTTGTCGGTGAAGAATTTCCGGAACGCCTTGGCGTCGGCGACGGGATCGACCTTGTCGGCGGCATCGGAGGGCAGCGTGCTCGCAAGCGACAGCGCCGCGAATGCGAGCGCGGCGGAAGCCAGGTAGATCGCGGATCGCAGCTTCATTGGATCTTTGCCGTGGTGGTGTCGGTCGCGCCCTTGTTGTCGATCCAGCTGATCTTCAGATCGTCGCCTTTCTTAGCCCCCTTGAAGGCAAACTTGACGTAAGGGTCTTTGGAAACGCCGCCGCCCCAGTCGGCGGTGAACACGTTCTTGCCATTATACTCGAAGGTCAGTTGCTGGATGAAATGCGGCGGAATGATCTCGCCCTTAGCGTCCTTGACGAAGCCGGAATCCATCGGGTGCTGGATCAGCGCCTGCACTTCGGTGGTCTCGCCGCTCGAAGTGGCGCGCACGCGAATGGTCGATGCCATCTGAATTCTCCTAGACTAATATTCGGCGTATGATCTCGCCGGAAAACCGGATCATGCGCTAGCCGCCGCAACCGCCGACGGTGACTTTGACTTCCTTGCTGGCGCTGTAGAGCTTGCCGCCGGCTTCCACGACCACGATGACGTTACTGGTTTTCGCCATCTTGATGCGGTTGGCAACGGTCGGAAGCGTGCCGGCCGGAATCTTGTAGGACGCCACCAGCGCGACCGGATTTTCGCTGACCAGGAACGAGATCGAGGTTACATCCGCCAGCGTCGTCGTCACCGATATCGGAACCACGGCGCCGTTCTCCGCGATTTCGGGCGCGTCCATCTTGACCTTGTCCGACGGCTCCGCGGTCTTGCCGTAAAGCGCCTTGATCGCATCGGCCTCGCTCTTGGCCTTGAATGCCTCTTCCGGATATTTGTCGTTGGCCGCAGCCAGCGCAGGCGTAAGGCCAAAGGGAATATTGCCGAGGCCGACGAGTGCCACCGCGCCTGCACCCTGCAGGATCAGCCGCCGCGTGGCCGAAAATCCGACGTCAGTCATGTCCATCGTCTCCTAAAGCGTGCGCGCGCACGTCACAGCGTCTGCAGGAAATCCACCACTGCGTTGATTTCCTTTTCGGTCAGGATCCGGTTGCGGCCGAACGGCGGCATCACGGTCAGCGGATTGCGCAGGGTCTCGTCGTTGAGAATGGCGACGAGATCCTCGCGCTTGGGATACTTGCTCTTGATGTCGACCAGCTCGGGCCCGATCGTGCCGGGCAGGTCACCACCCTTGATGACATGGCAGGTCAGGCAGTTGCCCTTGCCGCGGTCGAAGGCGAGCTTGCGGCCTTCGTCCACCGCGGACTGCGCCTGCGCGGCGCCGATGCAAGCGAAAGCGCCGATCGCCAGCGCCAGCGTGAACGCCGGATGCCTTGCGGATTGCGTCAGGGAATGATCGGTCACAGGCGTTTTCGTCATTTCTATTTCGGTTGCATCGTATCGAGCGGTCCGGTCGTGCGCGGCGTCAGGTTCCGCCCCTCGGCCGTCGACGATAGCCTGACATCGGCGGCGCTGACGCAATCGCTCATGCAGGGCTTGGCCATCGTATCGGGGCGCGGGTCGGTCCAGATGAAATTGTCGCGATTGCGCATTTTGACTTTCGGCAGACTGTTGCGATCGGCAACGAAATCAGGGGGAACGAGGTCGTTCAGGCTCAGAATATAGGCGGTCAAAGCATAAACGTCATCCGCTGACAATGTGTGCGGCGCGGCCATCGGCATGGCGCGGTTAATATAGTCCCATAGGGTCGGGGCAAACGGCCAGTAGCTGCCGACGGTCGGCTCCGGGCGCTCGTCCCGGAGCGATCCGACGCCGCCCACCAGCTTGGGGAAGCGGCCTTCGCCTTCGCCGAAGGTTCCATGGCAGGCGGCGCATTGCTCGGCAAAGACGTCGGCGCCCCGGTCAATTGTGCCCTTGCCGGGTGGCAGGCCTACGCCGTCCTCGCCGCGCACGTCGATGTCCCAGCCGGCGATCTGCGCCGGTGTCGCCACGTGGCCGTAACCGAACGAGCCGGGCTCTGCCGCGCCTGCGAGGCCTCCGGCCGCAAGCAGGATGGCGGCGATCAGCAGGCCAATCTTACGCGAGCTGTACATTGAACACGCTTCCGTCCGGCTTGACCTGCCAGGTCTGGATCGAATTGTTGTGATAGACCGAGTTCGAGCCGCGCTGCTTTCGAAGCTCCGCAATGGTCGGCTGCACGTAGCCAGTCTCGTCGATGACGCGGGATGCGACCAGCGCCGGGCGGCCGTCCCAGCGCCAGGGCAGGGTGAATTTCGTCAGCGCTTTCGACAGCACCGGCTCATGCAGCCGCGCGCTCTGCCAGTTGATGCCGCCGTCCGTGGAGACATCGACGCGCCTGACCTTGCCATTGCCGGTCCACGCCAGTCCCCTGATCTCATAGAGGCCGGGTCCATCGAGCGGCTTTTCCGGGCATGGAAAGGTGATGACAGATTTGGCGTCGATCAGCCAGGTGAAGCCGCGCGAGGTGCCGTCCGGCATCAGGTCGGTGTATTTCGAGGTTTCCTCGCGCGAGTGCCATGGCCTTTCGCCGAGCTTGATCCGGCGCAGCCACTTGATGTTGACGTTGCCTTCCCAGCCCGGCACCACCAGCCGCAGCGGATAGCCCTGTTCGGGCCGCAGCGCCTCGCCGTTCTGCGCATAGACCACGAGGCAATCGTTGAGACATTTATCGAGCGGCAGGCTGCGGTTCATATGCGCGCCGTCGGCGCCTTCGACCATCGCCCACTTCGCTTCCTTCTTGATGCCCACTTCCTCCAGCAGCGTGGACAGTCTTACGCCGGTCCATTCGGCGCAACTGACCATGCCGTGGCTGAACTGCAGCGAGTTCATCTGCGCGGCCCGCCAGTTCATGCCGCCATTGGCCGGGCATTCGATGAAATGGACGCGCGTGATCTGCGGGAAGCGCAGGATGTCCTTCATGGTCAGCAGCAGCGGGCGCTCGACCAGCCCATGGATCATCAGTCTGTGCTGCGCCGGGTCGATGTCGGGCCGCCCCGCGTGGTGACGCTCGAAGAACAATCCATTGGGGGTGATGATGCCGTGCAGGTCCTGCAACGGCGAAAAGCTCACCGAGGATTCCGCGCTGGCGGTGAGCCAGGAGACGTTGCGGCGGATCACGGAGGCTTCGGCATCCGCCGGCCGGCCATAGGGCCGGTCGACCACGCCGGCGCCGATCGATTGCGACCAGGGGGCGTCCGCAGGAGGAGACTGCGAGGGGGCGGCCATGGCGGTTTTGCCGCCGAGGGCGAGGCCGCCAGTCAGGACCGCGCCGAGGGTGAGAAAGCGGCGTCGCCCCAAGGGCGCGTCCGCATCCGCGGGATCAGGGAGAACAGCTTTGCTGCGTAACGGGTTATACCGCACGTTTTCTTCCCCTTGCGGCCGCATCTCCGCATCATTTCTTGCTTTTTTCAACCGGTACCCGCATCTGCTAATTTAGTCAATGCTAAACAAAGGCGGGAAAGCTAGTGTGCAGTGTGTGCTTCGTAGGCACGGAAAACCATCCCGGATTGGACATTATGAGAGCAGCCGCGGCGGCAGCCAGAGAGACGCAATTTGCCCCCACCGCCGACGATGCGGCGGCGCTGAAGAAGCTGGTGAAACAGGCCGGCGAGGCCGCCCAGCTCCTCAAAATGCTCGCGAACGAAAAGCGTTTGCTGATCCTGTGCTTTCTCGCCGTGCGCGGCGAGATGACGGTCGGGGAACTGGTCGGCGTCGTCAAACTGAGCCAGTCCGCATTGTCGCAGCATCTGGCGAAATTGCGCGCCGATGGTCTGGTCGAATTCCGGCGGGCGTCGCAGACGCTGCATTATCGGGTTGCCGACCCGCGCGCATTGCGCCTGCTGCAGGTGCTGAAAGATATCTATTGTGGCGAACTGAAGTGACGCCTCCGGCGTTTCAGATCGACAGCGATTTTCAGGCGAGGCTGCAATGGCCGAATATGTGGTGGAATTCGGCAAGGATGGCCGGCCGGTCGAATCCGACGGCCGGCTCGATGCGGCGGCGTTCCACCGTAACCATGAGCCGATCTGGGCGGTGATGCAGAAATTCCTCGCCGGCAAATCCGGTGACGTCGTCGAGGTCGGAAGCGGCACCGGTCAGCATGTCGTGCATTTTGCAAAACACGCTCCCGGCATCATCTGGTGGCCGAGCGATCTCAACGAGAACCACCTGAAAAGCATCGAGGCGTGGCGGGCGTATTCAGCCCTGCCGAACATTCGTCCGCCGCTGCGGATCGATCTCACCGATCCCGCCTGGTGTCCGGCGATGCATGACGGCAGCGGTCCGGCCGAATTGCTGGCGGTGTTCTGCGCCAATGTGGTCCACATCGCGCCATGGCGCGTTGCCGAAGGCCTGTTCGCCGGCGCGGGGCGATATCTGCGCAGCGACGGGCGCTTGTTTCTCTATGGCCCGTTCAAGCGCGAGGGCAAGCACACCGCGATGAGCAACGCCGTGTTCGACACCAGCCTGCGCCAGCAGGACGCCGAATGGGGCGTGCGCGACATCGCCGATCTCGAGAAGCTCGCCGCCGCCGTCGGCCTTGCCTTGATCGAAGCTCTGCCGATGCCCGCCAACAACATGATTTTGGTGTTCGGCCGATCGGACGTGCCGGCGTAGCGCCTTTCCGCGCCTTAGTGATAGGCGAGGCACCACCCCGGTCCGCGAAGCCAGCAGCGCTCGTCGGAGATGTCTTCGTCTCGATACAATCGTGTGACCTTTTGCCAGCCGCCATGGGCAAAGGCTTCGGCCAGCGCCCGTTCTGACGCCTCGTCGCGGCCGCCGGCGCAGGGGAAGATCGCAACCGGCGATATCCATCGTGCAAGATATTCTGCGCCTCTTCGCTCAATTCGGAACACTGCGCCGGCGCTCGCCATGCGCTCCGGCGTATTGATGCGAAATCCTTGGTCCGACGTCATCGGCATGATCAGGCGGCCGCCGTCGGCAAGGCCATCGAGCCAGCGTGTCGCCGGCTGCGTGCAGCCGGCATTGACATAGATGACATCGGCGACATCGAACGGCACCTGCGTGCCGTCGCCTTCAATCACGGCGACATTTGAATAGGGCGCCAGGTTGGCTTTGGCTCGTGCGGCCAGGCTCCCATCATATTCGATTCCCGTTACCCGCCCTGACGGCCCGACGAGATGCGCGAGGATGGCGGTGTAGTAGCCCGTGCCAGTTCCAACATGCACCACGTGCTGGCCGGCGGCGGGCAATGCGTGATGGATAAGGTGGGCGTGCAACGACGGTTGCCCGTTGTTGACGCGGCGCTCGGGTACCAGCGCGACCAGATCGTCGGTATAAAGATAGACGGGGTCGGCGTCGGGCGTCGAAACATAGTTACCGAGCCACCGCCATACCAGCCATGGCCCGGGGCCCAGAAAATCCTCGCGGGGGATGGCCGCGAACGCCTGCGTGACGCGCGCATCCATGACGTTGGCGGCGGCAAGGACCTGCTTGGCATAGGCCGCACGGATGATGCGGAACTCGGTTTGCGCGTCCATTTTGCCCTCCATTCCGGATCATGCTAGACACAATGTGTGATTTAACACACCAATTAGGTGTGTTAAATAGCATACCATTCGTGGGGAGGCCAGATTGAAAAAACGGCTCTATCCGGCGGTGCTGGAGCGCGGTCCGCGCGGCGCGCTCGGCGCGTGGTTTCCCGATTTTCCAGGCTGCGTTGCCGGCGGGCGATCGCAGGAAGAGGCGATCGAACGCGCGGAGGGTGCGCTGGCGCGCGCGGTGGACGGCATGGCCGAGCAGGGCAGGCCGCTGCCAGCGGCGACGCCGATCGAGCAGATCGCATTGCCGAAGGGCGCCGACGTCGTCGCCTATTTCATCGTCGGGGTCGATCCGCCCGATCCGTCCGAGCGGGTGAATGTCTATTTGCCGAAGAGCCTGATTACGCGGATCGACAGGCGCGCCACGGAACTCGGCATGAGCCGCTCCAGCTTCTTCGGCTTCGCCGCCACGATCGCGCTCGATTGGAGTCCAGGTTTCCCGCACACCGGCGTCGTGGATCCTCGCTCGAAGGTCCACAAAACAGGCGCGGTGCGCGCTGAAAAGCAATCGGGCAAGAAGCGGCCGTGAGAGGACGTTTTCGTGTGGCGGGGTGGCGAAACACTACGCGTCCACCCAGTCGATCTTGTTTCTCAGGAATGTGTAGCCGAGCGCGATGAACCCGGCGCGTTCGCGGTTATCCTTGCCGTAGCCGTGACCGCCGGCCGCCGGCTCGTAGAACCAGGCTTCGTATCCCATCGCCTGCAGCTTGGCCGCCATCTTGCGGGCGTGGCCGGGATGCACGCGGTCGTCGCGCCGCGTGGTGGCGATCAGGATCGGCGGGTAGTTCTGGCCTGGTATTGCTGTGTGATAGGCGGAATAGGTCTTCAGCCACTCCCACTCCGCGGGCTTGTCGGGATCGCCATATTCCGCGATCCAGCTCGCGCCCGCGAGCAGCTTTGTGTAGCGGCGCATGTCGATCAGGGGAATCGTGCAGAACAGCGCGCCGAACCTTTCGGGGTAACGCACCAGCATGTTGGTGATCAGGATGCCGCCGTTCGATCCGCCTTCCGCGGCAATTCTGTTGGCGCGCGTCACCCCGCGTTTGACGAGGTCGGCGGCAACGGCTGCGAAATCATCATGCGCCAGCCGCTTTCCGGCGTAACGGCCGGCATCGTGCCAGCGCGTGCCGAACTCGCCGCCGCCGCGGATATTGGCCTGCACCGTGGTGCCGCCACGCTCCAGCCAGAGCTTGCCGAGCGCGGAGTTGTAATATGGCTTCACCGCGAGCCCGAAGCCGCCATAGGCGCTCATATAGAGCGGTGCATCGCCGGTCTCGGCGGCGGGGCCGGTCTGCACATAGGGAATGCGCTCGCCGTCTATCGAAATGGCCTCATGGCGGGTGACCACGAGTCCGTCGGCAGAAAAGGTCTTCGGCGCCTGCTTCAAGATAGCGGGGCTGGCGACACCCTCGATCAGCAGCAGCGATGGCGGCGTCACGGGATCCTGCACGTTGGCGAGCAGGTCGCCATTGCTCTCGGCTTCGTGACGGTCGAGACGCCAGACATCGACCACGCCGATTTTGGGAAGGCCCTGCAGTTGCGCGCGCGTCCAGCCGCTTGCCGACGGCGTGCAGATTTCGAACACCGGGCGCAACTCGTCGAGGACGGACAGCGCCAGTTTGCCGGCGGTCCAGAAAAAGCCCTGTAGTGCCCGCCGTGGCTGCGGCTCGAAAACAAGGGTGAAGTTGCGGTCGCCGGCCAGGAAGGCCGAGAGCGAGATGCCGAGCACGCTGTCCGGAGCATAGGCCTTGCCCGCGACCGTCCAGGCGCTACGCAGTTTCACGACCAGCCAGTCCTGATGGGCTTCCATCCAGATGTCGGTCGGCAGGTCGAGCTTTGTGCGCGGACCGGCCTCGGTGCCAAGCCAGAGATTGAGATTGAAGAAATCGATCCGATCGATGAACCACATCCGCGGCGTTGGCCCGGTGTCGTCAACGCTGCAATACGCGGCCATCCGATCGGCCGGCACTTCGAACAGCACCGGCGCCCGCTCCACGGGCTCGCCGCGGCGCCACAGCCGGACGGTTTTCGCGTAGCCGGAAGTCGTCGCCATGCCCTCGCCAAAGGCGCTCGAGAGCAGCAGCGTGTCGGCGTCGATCCATTCGACCCCGCTCTTGGCTTCCGGCAGGGTGAACCCGTCGGCGACGAAGGCTTTGGAATCCAGATCGAATTCCCGCAGCGTCACTGCATCGCTGCCGCCCTTCGAAAGGGCGACGATCACGCGTGAGTTTCCCGGCAGCGGTTGGGTCCAGCTGAGCAGCCAATCCTTGTCCTCCTCGGCGGCGAGGCGGTCGATGTCCAGCAGCGTCTCCCAGCCAGGCTCCGCTTTGCGAAAATCCGCAAGCGTTGTGCGCCGCCAGACGCCGCGTGGATTCTTGGCGTCCTTCCAGAGATTGTAGACCAACCTACCGCTGCGCGTGACATAGGGAATATTGTCGGTTCGGTCATAGATCGCCGCAAGCGCATCGCGATCCGCCTCGAATGGCCGACCGCCGAAGGTTTCCAGCGTCAACCGGCTTTGCCGGTCGACGAAGTCGAGCGCGCGTTCGCCTTCGATTTCCTCGAGCCAGAGATACGGATCATCGTCGGGCGCGGTGATGGTCGGCCTGTCATCGATTGCCATGGCTTGAACTCCAGAATGGCCTGAACTCCAGAAATGCCGGTCGCCTGCACCGCAATAGAGCATCGTCGGCGACCTCGATCTAGGCTGTCGCCGGTGCGCTGTCCAATGCGCGCGCTTCGCATAGCGCGCGCCCGTTTGCGCCGGTTGATCGCATGGCCCCGCGTCTTCATAGTGCCCGCAATGAATCGATCAGGCTCCTTCCCGGGGGTCTGCCGGGGCGGAATTGCCGATGTTGGATACCACCACAGCCACCATAGAGGTCACCAATGACGCGCGTGCGCGCGGCAACGTGTTGCGGCTCGCTGCGGCGCAGGCGCTGACGGGCGCCAATTCGGCCGTCATCTTTGCCACCGGCTCGATCGTCGGCGCGACGCTGGCGCCGAGCATCTCGTTCGCGACCGTGCCGATTTCGATGTACGTGCTGGGCCTCGCCGCCGGCACGCTGCCGACCGGTGCGATATCGCGCGCCTACGGCCGCCGCACCGCCTTCATCATCGGCACGTTCTGTGGCGTGCTGACCGGCGCGCTGGCCGCCATCGCCGTGCTGTACGCGTCGTTCTGGCTGTTCTGCGGCGCGACGTTTCTTGGCGGGCTCTACGGCGCGGTGGCGCAGTCCTATCGCTTTGCCGCCGCCGACGGCGCCAGCGTTTCGTTCCGTCCCAAGGCCCTGTCCTGGGTGATGGCAGGCGGTGTCTTCGCCGGCGTGCTCGGTCCGCAGCTGGTGCAGTGGACCATGGATATCTGGCCGCCTTATCTGTTTGCGTTCAGCTTCGTGGTGCAGGCCTTCGTCGCGCTGGTGGCGATGGCGGTGCTGTGGGGCGTCGATGCGCCGAAGCCGGCGCCGTCGGACATGCATGGCGGCCGGCCGCTGTTCGAGATCGCGCGGCAGCCGCGTTTCATCGCGGCGGCGCTGTGCGGGGTGATTGCGTACCCCATGATGAACCTGGTGATGACCTCGGCGCCGCTCGCCATGAAGATGTGCGGGCTCACCGTCAGCGATTCCAATTTCGGCATTCAGTGGCACATCGTAGCGATGTACGGGCCGAGCTTCTTCACGGGCTCGCTGATCGCGCGCTTCGGCGCTCCAAGGATCGTGGCGCTTGGCCTGCTCCTGGAAGCCGCGGCGGCGGGTATCGGCCTTTCCGGCATCACCGCGATGCATTTCTGGGCGACGCTGATCGTGCTCGGCGTCGGTTGGAACTTTGCCTTCATTGGCGCCTCCGCGCTGGTGCTGGAGACGCACCGGCCGCAGGAACGCAACAAGGTGCAGGCGTTCAATGATTTCCTGGTGTTCGGGATGATGGCGCTGGGCTCGTTCTCGTCCGGTCAGTTGCTGGCGCATTACGGCTGGTCGATGGTAAACATGGTGGTGTTTCCACCGGTGCTGCTCGGCCTTGCGGTGCTGTCGTTTGCGTCACTCGCCAGACGCCGGGCGAAGCTGCAGGCCGCGGGCGAGATGCCCGGTTCGGGTATCTGATCTTCGAACTGGTTGCTGGAGGCCCCATGCCGTCGCGCGCGCGTCTCGATGAGTTCATTGCAGCCGTCGTCTCCGGCGACCATGCCGGAGCGATCGAGCGTTTCTACACCGAGGACGCCAGCATGCAGGAGAACGCCGCCGCACCGCGGGTCGGCCGCGACGTGCTGGTGGCGCATGAGCGCGCGGTGCTGGAACGCGTGCAGAGCGTGACGTCGACCTGCGTGACCTCGGCTGTCGAGGGCGATCATGTCGCGATCCACTGGGTGTTTGAGTTTGTGTATCAGTCCGGCAAGACGGGACGGTTCGACGAGGTCGCGCTACAGGAATGGCGCGGCGACAGGGTTTTTCGCGAGCGGTTCTTCTACGACCCGACGAAGCGGGCCGCCTAGTTGCCATCTGCTGACAGTTCGGCGTCCATCGAATTGATGGCCTTGTAGCCTTGTGAACCGTTGCCGACATACGCCGGGACAAGCCGGCAATGACGAGACAGCAACGAAGGGACATCTCTTGGACGCCCGCAACTACATTCCTCTGGACGAGACCTCGATCCGCTATGACGGCTGGCGCATCGTCGTCGTCTGTTTCCTGCTGGCGACCTTCGGGTGGGCGTTCGGCTTCTACGGACAGAGCGTCTATGTCGCCGAGTTGCAGCGGCTGCACGGCTGGCCGGCGTCGCTGATCTCATCCGGCACGACGTTTTTCTATCTGTCGGGCGCCGCGCTAGTCGCCTTTGTCAGTGAGGCGATCAAGGGGTTCGGCCCCCGCAACTGCATGATCGCGGGCATCTGCACGATGGCCGTGGCCGCGATCGGAATCGGCCAGGTGCGCGAGCCGTGGCAACTCTATCTCGCCAATGCCGTGCTCGCGTTCGGCTGGGCCGGCACCAGCCTCGGCATGATCACCAACACGCTGGGCCTCTGGTTCGACAAGAAGCGCGGCATGGCGATCAGCCTGGCGCTGAACGGCGCGAGCTTTGGCGGCATCATCGGTGTGCCGCTGCTGGTGGCCGCGATCGGTCATTTCGGCTTTTCCGGTGGGATGACCGCCGCGGCCGGGGTGATGGTCGTGGTGATGGCTCCGGTGATTCTGCTATTCGTCGGACGGCCGCCGGTTCATGCAAGCGCGGGTGCCGCAGAGGTTGCGGACGCACCGTCACCGACGCAGATTCGCGCCCGCGCGTTTCGCGATATCGGTTTCCTCTCGGTGTCGGCGGCGTTTGCGCTGGTGCTGTTCGCGCAGGTCGGCTTCATCGTCCACCTGATCTCGTTTCTGGATTCGGTGATCGGCCGGCAACAGGCGGCGATTGCAGTGGCGGTGCTGACCGCGATGGCGGTGGTTGGCCGCGTGCTGTTTTCCTTCGTGATCGACCGGATGAACCAGCGGCTGGCGTCCGCGCTATCCTTTGTCAGCCAGGCGGTCGCGCTGCTGGTCGTTATCAACGTCCATCATGATTACGCATTGATCGCCGCCTGCGCGCTGTTCGGCTTCTCTGTGGGCAATCTGATCACGCTGCCGGCGCTGATCGTGCAGCGCGAGTTCGACCCGCGTTCGTTCGGCGTGCTGGTCAGTTTGATTACCGCGATCAACCAGATCACCTACGCTTTCGGCCCCGGCGTGATCGGCCTGCTGCGTGACTTCTCGGGCAGCTATACGCTGCCGTTCTATGGCTGTATCGCAGTGGAGCTGACGGCGGCGGTGCTGATCATGATCCGCGGGCGCGCGAAGTCCTCATCCTGAGGAGCCGCGAAGCGGCGTCTCGAAGGATGGCGGCATCCGGGCTCCCATGGTTCGAGACGGCGCTTCGCGCCTCCTCACCATGAGGAATTAGGTTTCCCGCGCCCGCAGCAAATCCTCCAGATCCAGCCTTTTCGTGAACATCGCGAGCGACCCATCCGCCGCGCGCGGCCATTCTTCCTTCGGCCGGTCCCGGTACAGTTCGACGCCGTTCTGGTCGGGATCGCGCAGATATAGCGCCTCGCTGACACCGTGATCGCTGGCGCCGTCGAGCTCGATGTCGGCCTGGATCAAGCGATACAGCGCATCTGCCAGCGCCGGGCGCGTGGGATAGAGAATGGCGGTGTGAAACAACCCGGTGGTGCCAGGCGGCGGCGGATGGCCGCCTTTGCTTTCCCAGGTGTTGAGGCCGATGTGATGGTGATAGTCGCCCGCTGAAATGAACGCCGCGCTGTCGCCCATCCGCTGCATCACCTCGAAGCCGAGCACGCCGCAATAGAAGCCGAGCGCGCGATCGAGGTCGGCGACCTTGAGATGGACATGCCCGATCCGGGTGCCGGCGATAATGGGTGGATTTTGGGGCATGTGCTGACTCCGTCTGGAAGCTCTCGTGCCCCGGATGCAGCGCAGCGCGTGAGCGATGCGCTGCTAAGCCGGGGCCCATTGGGTGCGGCCGGTATGGGTCCCGGCTCTGCGGAGCAGCGCTAAGAGCGCTGCACCGCGTCCGGGACACGTAGGCGCGGATTCTCGTCACGCAAGATCCGACACCTCGCCATCCGGCAGCCCGAAGTCAAACGTGTTCAGCGTCATCGACACCATCGTATAATAGCCGCACAGCCCGATCACTTCGACAATCCCGCGTTCGGTGAGCACCTTCACCGCCTCGTCGTACAGCACCTTCGACACGCCCTTGCCCTCATGCAGCGATTTGGCGAGGTCGTAGATCATCTGGCCCTTCGGGTCGTCGAACGTTGGCGTGCGGCGGTCGCGGATGTCCTCGATGATCTTCGGGTCCATGCCGCCCTTCAGCGCCAGCCGTTTGTGCGCAAACCATTCGTAGTGCGAAGTCCAGTGCCGCGCCGTCACAAGGATCGCGATCTCGGACAATTTTGCCGGAAACATCGTGTTGAATCGCAGCTGCTCGCCGAGCCGCGTGGCATGCCGCGCCATGTCCGGGCTGTTGAGCCAGGCCATCATCGGCGCCGGCGGGGTGCCGCGCTTGCCCGATATCGCCTCGTCGTAGGTTTCTTTTTGTTCGGCGCTCATTTCGCCAGGCGAAAGCAATTTCAGCCGCATAGCCGTTTCCTCTTGTTTTTCAATCGTTACCGCTCTGCGCTTACACCCGATTCCGCGTCCTGACTACCGCCGCAGAAGCATGGGCTGACGTCAGACATATATTGAATTCCGCAATGCGAAGGCTAAGGTCGCTTCCAACATCCAACATGGAAACGCCGACATGTCCGATCTGGAAACATTCCGTCATGAAACCCGCGCCTGGCTGGAGGCCAATTGCCCGCCGGAGATACGGCGTCCGATGACCTCTGAGAACGACACCTATTGGGGCGGGCGTAATGCAAAGTTCTCGTCCGAGCCGCAGCGCCTCTGGTTCGAGCGGATGCGCGACAAGGGCTGGACCGTGCCGGACTGGCCGAAGGAATATGGTGGCGGAGGGCTCGACCGCGCCGAGCACAAGGTGCTGCGCGAGGAAATGTCGGCGATCGGCGCCCGCGCACCGCTGTCGAGTTTCGGCATCTGGATGCTTGGGCCGGCGCTGCTGAAGTACGGCAACGAGGCCCAGAAGAAGGAACATCTGCCAAAAATCGCCGCCGGCCTGATCCGCTGGTGCCAGGGCTATTCCGAGCCGAACGCCGGATCGGACCTCGCCTCGCTGCAGACCCGCGCCGAGAGCGACGGCGACGATTACGTCATCACCGGCCAGAAGATCTGGACGTCGTACGCGAATTACGCCGACTGGATTTTCTGCCTGGTGCGCACCGATTCCACGGCGAAGAAGCACGATGGCATCAGCTTCATCCTGTTCGACATGGCCTCGAAGGGCGTGTCGACCAAGCCCATTCTGCTGATCTCGGGCTATTCGCCGTTCTGCGAAACCTTCTTCGACAATGTCCGCGTGCCGAAATCGCATGTGGTCGGCACCGTCAACCGCGGCTGGGATGTCGCGAAATATCTGCTGCAGCACGAGCGCGCGATGATCTCTGGCATGGGCGAGCGCGGCGTCGGCCGGCCGCTCGGCCAGGTCGCCGCCGATTCCATTGGCGCCGACGCGCAGGGCCGCCTGGACGATGCGATGCTGCGCAGCCAGATTTCGACCTTCGAGATCGACGAGGCGGCACTGAGCGCAGCCGCCGAACGCGCGGTCGATCTGGCGAAAGCCGGGCAGTCGCATCCGGCGTTTTCCTCGGCGATGAAATATTACGGCACCGAACTCAACAAGCGCCGCCACGAAATCCTGATGTCGGCCGGCGGCATCGACGCGCTGGAATGGGAAAGCGAGCGCTCGAGGAGCGGCGCCCGTCCGCGCGCCTGGCTGCGTACCAAGGCCAACTCGATCGAAGGCGGCACCAGCGAGGTGATGCTCGGCATCGTCGCCAAGCGCATCCTGGATCTGCCGGGGGCTTAGGAAAAAGTCCTCATCCTGAGGAGCCTGCGAAGCAGGCGTCTCGAAGGATGGGCCGCGGGCCTCATGGTTCGAGACGGCGCAAGAGCGCCTCCTCACCATGAGGGTCAACAGCGAAATCAATCGAAGATCAGCGTAACGGAATTCATCAATGGCCCTCGTCCTCACCGAAGAACAATCCATGCTGCGCGACAGTGCGCGCGGCCTTATCAGCGACAAGGCGCCGGTGGCGCATCTGCGCGGCTTGCGCGATAGCAAGGATGCCACCGGCTTCTCCCGCGACCTCTGGAAGGCGTTCGCCGACATGGGTTTCTGCGGCCTGCTGGTGCCGGAAAATTTCGGCGGCAGCGGACTCGGCTGCGTCGAGGCTGGCGTGGTGATGGAAGAAATCGGGCGCACGCTGATGCCGTCGCCGTTCCTGTCGACCGCGGTGTTGGCGACTTCCGCGCTGTCGCGCGGCGGCAGCGAGGCGCAAAAGTCCGCGCACCTGCCGAAGATCGCGGATGGCTCGCTATTGGCCGCGCTTGCCGTTGACGAGGGCGCAAAACATCGCCCGCTGCAGATCAACCTGCAGGCGGTCCGCTCGGGCAACGGTTTCAAGCTCAACGGCGCCAAGGCTCTTGTGGTCGACGGCCACACCGCCGATCTGTTGATCGTCGCTGGCCGCACCGGCGGCGCTGCCGGCGAGCGCAGCGGGTTGACGCTGTTCCTGGTCGATCCCAAGGCCAAGGGGGTCGCGATCGAGCGCACCTTGATGGTGGATGCGCATAACGCCGCGCGAATCGAGTTCGCCAATGTCGAGGTCGACGCCGATCACGTGCTCGGCGAAGTCGATCAGGGCGGGGCGCTGCTGGACGCCGTGCTCAACATCGGCCGCGGCGCGGTGGCCTCGGAAATGGTGGGCTTGAGCGAAGAGGTGTTCGGCCGCACCGTGACGTATCTGAAGGAGCGCAAGCAGTTCGGAAAGTTGATCGGCGAATTCCAGGCGCTGCAGCACCGCGCCGCCGAGCTCTACATCGACATCGAGATCACCCGTGCCGCGGTGCTGAAGGCGCTGCAGGCGCTGGACGGGGATTTCGAGCACGCCGGCGCCGCGGTCGCGGTCGCCAAGGCCCGCGCCGGCACGACCGCCACGCTGGCGGTTCAGGAGGGCGTGCAGATGCACGGCGGCATGGGCATGACCGACCAGTTCGACATCGGCTTCTTCATGAAGCGCGCACGGGTCTGCCAGGAATTGTTCGGGGACAGCAATTACCACGCCGATCAGTTGGCGCGGTTGAAGAGTTATTGAGCTCGCTGTGGGACGCGCGAACCGCGCCCCACATACCGCCGTCATCACCCGCGAAGGCGGGTGATCCAGTACGCCGCGGCTTCTCGGTCAATTACTGGGTCTCTGGAATACTGCGTCACCCGCCCCAGTGCGCAATTGCGCACAAGGCGGGCGATGACAGTTGTGGGCGGTGATAGACCCTACCTTATCGGTGGCGCGTACTGAATCCCGCCGTTGCTCCACAGCGAATTCAGCCCGCGCGGGATCTTCAGCTTCGATCCTTCGCCGACATTGCGCTCGTAAATCTCGCCGTAATTGCCGACATGGCGGATGATGCGGGCGGCCCAGTCCTTGCTCAGGCCGAGGTCTTCGCCGTAGGCGCCCTCGGTGCCGACCAGCCGCATCACGTCGGGCTTCTTCGATTTCAACGCCTCGTCGATGTTCTTCGAGGTGATGCCGAGTTCCTCGGCGTTGATCATCGCGTACAGCGTCCACTTCACGAGCATCATCCAGTCGTCGTCGCGCTGGCGCACCACGGGCGCGAGCGGCTCCTTGGAGATGACGTCGGGCAGGATGACGTGGTCGCTCGGCTGGATCAGGTTCAGGCGCAGCGCGTAGAGCTGGGAGACGTCGGCGGTGAAGGTGTCGCACTTGCCGCCCTCATAGGCCTTGAGCACGTCTTCCAGCTTGGAAAGCTTGACCTCCGTATATTTCATATTGTTGGCGCGGAAATGGTCGGCGACGTTGAGCACCGTCGTCGTCCCCTCCTGCACGCAAACCTTGCTGTTGTTGAGGTCCAGGGCCGAATTGATGTTGCGCGAGCGCGGCAGCATGAAACCCTGGCCGTCATAATAAGCGACCGCCGGGAAATAGAGGTCGTAGTTGGTCTCGCGCGACATGCTCCAGGTCGAATTGCGGGAGAGGATGTCGACCTTGCGGCTCTGCAGCTCCTTGAAGCGTTCGCTGGCGTCGAGCGGTATGAATTTCGCCTTCTTGGGATCGTCGAAGATCGCCGCGGCCACCGCGCGGCAGAAATCGACGTCGAAGCCGGACCAGTCGCCCTTGTCGTCGGGAATCGAGAACCCGGGCAAGCCCTTGTTGACGCCGCACAGCACTTCGCCGCGACGGATGGTCCGCTTCAGCGTCTTGGTGTCGTAGCGTTCGTAGGTGATTGCAGCGGCCGCAACGGCGGCTGCGACCGCCAGCCCGATCAGGAGGCCGCCTCGGAATGTCCGTAGCATTTTTTCAACTCACAATTTCAGGGAAATGGATCGGCTTTGACGGGCCGCGTCGCAACTACAGTTCGGGCTTTTGCCGGATGATCACCTTGGTGCCGACCGGCACGCGCTCGTAGAGGTCGGCGACGTCGGCGTTGACCAGCCGGAAGCAGCCGGAAGAGACCGCGGTGCCGATGGTGTCGGGCCGGTTGGTGCCGTGGATGCGGTAGACGGTGGTGCCGAGATACATCGCGCGGGCGCCGAGCGGGTTGCCGGGACCGCCGGCCATGAAGCGCGGCAGATAGGGCTGGCGCTGGATCATCTCCGGCGGCGGGGTCCAGTCCGGCCACTCCGCCTTGCGCGTGATGTTCACCAGCCCCTGCCACGTGAATCCTTCACGACCGACGCCAATGCCGTAGCGCAATGCGCGGCCATTGCCCTGAACCAGATAGAGATGGCGCTCGGCCGTGACCACGATGATGGTGCCCGGCGCTTCGTTGGTGCGATAGAGCACCGCGGTCTTCCTGAATTCCGGATCGAGTTCGACGGAGTCGTCCGCGATAAGCCCCGGCTGGTCGCCGACATCGGGCTGGCGGTTTTGCGCCTGGCTGTGCGGAGCCGAGAGGATCAGACCGCTTGCGGCGATCAACATCCAGATCTGGTGCCGAAACTTCGTCATTGCGGAGCTCTCCTTGTTGGCGCTTCGGCCTAATGGTGGGCGGCTTGGCCAAATTGGCGGAACCATCAAATCTCAGGGCCAGCTTGATGGCAAGTTTAGGGCGAATGAGGCAAGTAGGTGACTGAAATGTCTTCAATTTTCGCCAACCGCCCAATTCATGGGGTATCCCGGTTTTGGTCTATTTCGGCGCGATCCACAGCCGCAGGCAGAACGAGATCAGCGCCACGGTGCCGACGCCGCCGAGCCAGAGCGCGGCGAACCACAGCAGACGCTGCGGCAGCGGGCGAGGTTTCGGCTCCGTCGGCATCAATGGTATCCGCTCTCAGGCCTGACCTTGCCGCGAAACACCCAATAGGCCCAGGCGGTATAGCCGAGGATCAGCGGGATCAGCACGGCGACGCCGAACAGCATGAAGATCTGGCTGTTCTCGGGCGAGGCCGCCTGCCAGATCGTGATGCTCTGCGGCACGATGTAGGGATACATGCTGATGCCGAGCCCGGCATAGGACAGCGCGAACAGCGCCAGCGTCAGGAAGAACGGCTGGTAGTCGTATTTGTTGGCGAGGCTGCGCAGCAGCAACACGGTGACGGCGGCCACCGCGACCGGCACCGGTGCGGTCAGGACGATGTTCGGCCAGGCGAACCAGCGCTGCGTGTACTGCACATGAAGGAACGGCGTCGCGATGCTGACCGCGCCGATGGCGCCGAGCATCGCCAGCAACAGCACCCAGCTCAGATGATAGGCGCGGTCGCGCAATTCGCCTTCGGTCTTCATCACCAGCCATGTCGCGCCGAGCAGCGCATAGCCGATCACCAGCGCCACGCCGGTCAGAATGCTGAACGGCGTCAGCCAGTCCCACCAGCCGCCGGCATATTGCCGGCCCGCGACATGGATGCCTTGCAGGATGGCGCCGAGCGCAATGCCCTGCGCCAGCGTCGCCAGCAGCGATCCGCCGGCGAAGGCGACGTCCCAGCGGTTGCGCTCGCGCTGAGTTCGCCAGCGGAATTCGAAGGCGACGCCGCGGAACACCAGCCCGAGCAGCATCGCGATCATTGGCGTGTAGAGCGCCGGCATCAGCACCGCATAGGCCAGCGGGAACGCCGCCATCATGCCGCCGCCGCCGAGCACCAGCCAGGTTTCGTTGCCGTCCCAGACCGGCGCGACGCTGTTCATGATGACGTCGCGATCGCGCTTTTCCGGAAACAGCGGAAACAGGATGCCGAGGCCGAGATCGAAACCGTCCATCACGACATAGACGAACACGGCAAAGGCGATGATGAAGGCCCAGATGGTGGGAAGGTCGATCGGAATCATCGGGCGGCTCCCTCGGCTGCCGCGCCTGCGGCGGGCGTGATGCCGGCGGCGCGGGCAGGAACATCGCTGCGCGGTCCCTGTTCGCCCGGATGCGGCGGCGCCGCCATCAGGCGCAGCAGGTAGATCACGCCGGCCGTGAACACCGCGAAATAGACGATGATGAAGGCGATCAGCGAGGAGGCCACCGCTGGCGCCGCCAGCGGCGAGGCGGATTCAGCCGTGCGCAACAGTCCGTAGACCGTGAACGGCTGCCGTCCGGTCTCGGTGGTGATCCAGCCCGCGAGCACGGCAATGAAACCTGACGGGGGCCATCGCGACCGCGAACATGTGCAGCAGCCGGGAATTGTACAGCCTGCCCTGCACGCGCATCAGCAGGCTGAACAGGCCGAGCGCCAGCATCAGCAATCCCATGCCGACCATGATGCGGAACGACCAGAACGTGATCGGCACCGGCGGCCAGTTTTCGCGCGGCACGGTGTCGAGGCCGGCCATCGGCGCGTCGGGCGAGTGCTTGAGGATCAGCGAGCCCAGCTTCGGCACTTCGATCGCGTAGTCGACCCTGCCGGCGGCCTGGTTGGGCAGCCCGAACAGGATCAGCGGCGCGCCGTCCTTGTGGCTCTGGAAATGACCCTCCATCGCCATGATCTTCACCGGCTGATGCTCCAGCGTGTTGAGCCCGTGCTGGTCGCCGGCAATGATCTGGATCGGCGCCACCAGAGTGGCCATCCACATCGCCATCGAAAACATCACGCGCGCGCCGGCGAGATGGCGGTCGCGCAGCAGGTGATAGGCACCGACCGCGCCGACCACCAGCGCAGTGGTCAGGTACGCCGCCAGCACCATGTGCACGAGGCGGTAGGGGAATGACGGGTTGAAGATCACTTTCAGCCAGTCGGCGGCGATGAACTGCCCGTCGGCGTTGACGGCGTGGCCGGTCGGCGTCTGCATCCAGGAATTGGCTGACAGAATCCAGAACGCCGAAATCAGCGTGCCGATCGCAACCATCAGCGTCGCCACAAAATGCAGTCTTGGGCCGACGCGCTGCAGGCCGAACAGCATCACGCCGAGGAAGCCTGCTTCGAGGAAGAACGCCGTCAACACCTCATAGGCCATCAGCGGGCCGATCACCGGTCCGACCTTGTCTGAAAATGCCGACCAGTTGGTGCCGAACTGGTAGGACATCACGATGCCCGACACCACGCCCATGCCGAAGGCGACGGCAAAGATTTTTAGCCAGTAGTTGAACAGGTTGATGAAGACCTCGCGCCCGGTCGCGAGCCACAGTGCTTCGAGCACCGCCAGATAGCTGGCGAGCCCGACCGAGAAGGCAGGGAAAATGATGTGGAACGACATCGTGAATGCGAACTGCGCCCGGGCCAATACGACCGCATCCCAGCCTTCGAACATCGGCACCACCCGTCGCACATTTCGCCGGACGCGATCTCTTTCGAAAAGGAATTACAGTTTTCGAAAATTGCGTCCGAACCAGGCGCTTACCTTATCACGCCCTGATGCGGATTATACCCGCGCCGTGCGCGGAACTGGCGTGCGGCGCTATCCCGCACCCGATCGATCAAGCCTCAGCCGCCGGGTGATTTCGGCCTGCACGGCGCGGGTCTGGTCCTTGCCGACCAGCACCGGGCTGCGGAGCTTTCTTCCTGAGTGCAGTCGGATCGCGATCACGTGGTGGGAGCCGCGACGGCCACCGCTTTCGACATCAATGTACACGACGTCGTCACCGCCGACGGTAATGGCCTCGATCGTACCCTGCAACGACAGCTGCTCAATCCTGAGGTCGCCATCGTGGACAACCCAGCATCCACTTGCCCGATAGAGGTGCCTGATCAGCAAAAAGGCCATGATCGCGCCGAATGACCCGACAGCGATTCCGAAACCGGACAATTTGCCGCTCCAGAGCCCGAAGATGAGTGGAATGGCCAGCGAGCAGGCAAGCAGCGCGACAAGAGCCCTGTACGCTCGTACGCGTTTGGAACTGACCGGCTTGCCCAGTCGTATCCCCGCATTCGCGGCGTCGAGCGGATTCTCGACCAGTTCGGGAGCAGGCAACTGCAGCAGCCGCGCAATCTGCCCGATGGTTCTTTGCACCTGGGTGACGTCAGGCAGAGGCGGCGAGGTGAGCGTATCTCCCGACCCGGTCTCGAATACGAGGGTGAATTCGACTGATTTGCCGATGCTCCTTCGAAGACGCATCCCCGACAGTTCATCGTCCCTGATCGATCTTCGGTGCAGTTTCCCGAACGGGCGCTGTTCGCCGATCAGGATTTCGCCTGACGTCACGATCCAGACGACGTTGCGATCGAACAGGGCTGCGCCCAGCAAAAGGCACCCGAACAGCAGCGCAAACAGCGCGGCGATGCCGAGCCATTGGTCGTTTGCCAGATGGGCGAGGCCGGGCAGTGCGATCAGGCACACCACGATAGCAATGCCCGCGAGAATCAGCCGCTCATTGAGCGACGTGCCCTTGCGCAGCCTGACTTCATTCTCGCTTGCCGCGGTATCCATCGTCGGCGGCAAACATCACGACCGGCGTGGCCGCGTCAAGCAGCAAAGTGCACGGCCGTGACGCGATAAGCCAGAGTTGATTAGTCTCAGCTTGCCGCGTTCAACAGCCGCGCTACGGTACGGTCGATCTCCTCATACTGGCCTTCGCCGTCGTGCTGGAACACGATCTTGCCGCTCTGGTCGACGATATATTGCGCCGGCCAATAGCGGTTGCGATACGCGTTCCAGGTCTGCGAGTTGTTGTCCTGCGCCACCGGATAGGTGATGCCGTGCCGCTTCAGCGCCGTCTGGACATTGGACGCAGAACGCTCGAACGGAAATTCCGGGGTGTGAATGCCGACGACGACGAGGCCGCGATCCCTGTATTTGGCGTAGAGCCCGGTGACGTGCGGCAGCGTGTTCACGCAGTTGACGCAGCCATAGGTCCAGAAATTCACCAGCACCACCTTGCCGCGGAGATCGGCCAGTTTGAGCGGCGCGGAATTGAACCAGTTGCCGAGGCCGACGAAATCGGGCGCGGTGGCCTGCGTCGCGGCGACGGTGAACGGTGTTTCCGCGGCGCGTGCCGTATCGCCGCAGAAGGCAGGCAGCGCTGAGCCTGCGAGCGAAAGCGATGGCGATCGCGGTGGATGCGGCGAGCGAACGTAGCGTCATGGTGGTCTCCATTGGGATCAGAGGCCGATCTGGCCGTTGGGGTAAAATCCGGTCAGCCACGCCACGATCAGCGTGTCGTACTGGAAGTAGGAAAGAAGTGCGAAGCCGATCACGACGACGCCGAACCCCTGCTGCAGCCGCGGCGCGATGCGCGCGACGCTGCGGATGCGAGTGGTGACGGCCTGGCCGCCATAGGCGATCGCGAGCATCGGCAGCGCCGCGCCAATCGCGTAGACGACGAGCAGCAGGCTCGCCCAGGCGGTGTCTTTTGACGTTGCGATGACGGTCAGGATCGAGCCCAGCACCGGCCCGGCGCAGGGCGTCCAGACCAGGCCGAGCGTCGTGCCGAGCACGAAGCCGCCGATCACGCCGTGACGGGAAGCGGCCGAATGGCCGCCGAAGCCGCCGATCCGGACCGAGAGCCATTCGAACGGCGCCGGCCAGATCATCAGCAATCCAAAGCCGAGCAGCAGGATTGCTGCGGCGTTGCGCAGATGATTCGGGATCGAAATCGAACACGCGCGTGATCGCACTCAGCAGCAATGCCACCATCGAGAATGACATCACAAAGCCGAGCGCGATCATCGCCGGCCGCACCTTGCCGGTCTGGCCGACCGATGCCCCGAGGAGGATAGGCAGCATCGGCAGCGTGCAAGGCGCAGCCACGGTGACGACGCCTGCGAGCAGCGCGAGAACGAGATTGAGCATCGAAAGCGTCCATCACCGGTCCCCGGCGTGACATTGCCGGGTGCTTGGTGAAGTTCGCGATGATGGGGCAGGGCGTTACGCGAGGGGCGGCATGGGAAGCGTCACGTCTCTGTGAGACTTTTTCGCACGATGCACACGAAATCAGGCGCCAAAAGCAGAGCGACCCGGCTGGGGGGCATCCCGGCCGGGTCGTTGGAGGTTACTTGGGAGGTCTAGAAGCTTGGGAGGCTAGAAAGTCAGCGGGGGGTCTCGCTGTCGTAGGAGATCACGCAGACCTCCTTGGGGTTCTTGGTGCTGCAATCGACCACCTGTTCACGAACGAACGTCGAACCGTGATCGCGCTGGGCGCGGGGCTGGACGTTCTGGGCGGACAGGGAGGCGAGGGTCGCGACGGCGCCGAGCGGGATGATGAAAAGGCGGAAGGACGGCTTCAGCATGTTCGCTCTCCTGTTCGGCGTTGGTGTTGCGTTGTTGACGATTGGTATAGGGGCTGAGTTTTTCCGGGTGATGTCGTCAATTGTTTCATTTGTTTCGTCGGAGGTAATCTTTGTCCGCCGAAACCGAGCCGGTTTTCGTCCTCAACACCAAGTTAACCTATTGAAATAACTGAATTTATGCAGCGAGGCTGTCGACGCCGGCGCCCTTAAGCAATTCGGCCAATTGTTTGCGGGCGTAGAACATCCGGGTCTTCACCGTGCTCTGGGGAATGCCGATGATCTCGCCGGCCTCTTCCACCGACTTCTCGTGGTAGTAGACCAGGTTGATGATCTCGCGATGCGCCGGCGACAGCTTGGCGACGCAGGCGCGCAGGATCGCGCTGGTGTTGCTGCGGTCGAGCGAGGCTTCCGGCGTGTCGGCCTCGTCGGCGATCTCGAGCACGTCTTCCTGCTCGATATCCTCATGCTTGCGCTGGCGCAGCGCGGTCAGCGCCTTGAAGCGGGCGATCGACAGCAGCCAGGTGGAAACCTGCGAGCGGCCCTCGAACTGGCTGGCGGTCCGCCACACGTCGAGGAACACCTGGCTGACGAGGTCTTCGGCCATCGTGGTATCGCGCACCATGCGCAGCACGAAGCGGTAAACCCGGACGTTGTGACGGGAATAAAGCACATGCATCGCCGTGCGGTCGCCCTTGGCAATACTCTGCAGCAGCATCTCGTCGGATGTCGCGCGGGCGGCGGCGATCGACTTCTTGGCTGCGGCGTTGATGGCGATGACGTTCGACATGACAGGCTCCCAATTCCGACGCCCGGCGGCGTTTCGTTGGGAGGATTGTTAATTAGGCTCGGTTTCGGGATGTCTGCACCAAAAGGGAAAAATGGTTTCGTGCAGGAGAGAATTGTTTCGTCGCGGCGCTTGCGACGAAACATTCGGGCGCTAAAAGGCCAGTAATTTCAATATGCGGAAAATTGGAAGATTGCAGATGCGGGTTCGTTCCGCCGGGTGCGAACCTTTTTGCCGTTCCTGCGAGCGTAGGCCCCCATAACCACAGCGCGTTGTTACCTGGAAGGACGTCTACCAAAGCGAGCCAATACGAGCGCCGCGGCGTATGGGTCCCTGCGTTCGCAGGGACGACAGAGCCGCTAACCCTTCTCGCCGGTCGGCGAGAACAGATAGCCGCCGCCGCGGATGGTGCGGATCACGGCGGGCTTGGTCGGGTCGATCTCGATCTTGCGGCGGATGCGCATGATGCGCAGATCGACCGCGCGGTCGAAGGCCTCGGCGTCGCGCGCATTGGCCAATTCCAACAGCCGCTCGCGCGACAGCACCCGCTTCGGATTGGCCGCGAACACCTTCAACAGGCCGAATTCGGACGCCGTCAGCGGATGCTCGTTGCCTTCGTCGTCGCGCAGCGCCTGGGCTTCGAGGTCGAGCCATTTGGTGCCGAACCGCACCAGCTGTTCCTTTTCCGCCTTCGACGCCGCAGGCTCCGGCGCGGCAGCCGCCTTGGCCGGCGTGCTGCGGCGAAGCACCGAGCGGATGCGCGCCATCAGTTCGCGCAGCTCGCAGGGTTTTGCGATGTAGTCGTCGGCGCCGAGTTCGAGGCCGACGACGCGGTCGATCGGGCTCGCGGTCGCCGTCAGCATGATGACGGGAACGTTGATGCGGCTCTTCAGGTCGCGGATGATCGAAAGCCCGTCTTCCTCGGGCATGTTGAGGTCGAGCACGACGAGGTCGGGCACCGCGGTCTCGATCTCGCTGCGCAGGCTTTTGCCGCCGTCGCACAGCGTGACGCCAAAGCCGTGCATCTTGAGGTAATCGCCGACCATCTCGCGGGCCGGCGCCTCGTCGTCGACGATGAAGATGTGCGGGTTCTGGGTCATGTCGTCTCTGTCGCAGGCAGTGTAACGGTAAACGTCGAGCCCTGTCCGGGCCCGGCGCTCTCCGCGGTCACATGGCCGCCATGCATGTCGATGATACGTTTGACGATCGACAGGCCGAGGCCGGTCGAACTTTCGCCGGCGGTCGGCTTGGCCGAGAGCCGCTGGAAGCGGCCGAACAGCCGGCCGAGATCCTCCGGCGAAAGCCCGGCGCCCTGGTCGGTAATGCGGATCACCGTGTCGCCGCCCTCATGGGTGACGGCCACCGTGATCCTGCCGCCGATCGGCGAGTATTTGATGGCGTTGCTGAACAGGTTGTCGATCGCCTCGCGGATCCGGTCGGTATCGCACATGGTGACGATGTTCGGCGGCGCGGATACGTTGATGGTCTGCTGCTTGTTGACGGCGGAGGGCAGGTTGGAATCGGCGACCTCGGCAACGAGCGCTGCGACATCGACCGGCTCGCGGCGGATGGTGATGTCGAAGGCATCCGCCATCGCATCCGAAATCAGATGGTCGACCATCGAGGTCAGGCGCTTGGTGGCGTCGCGGATGTGCTCGACCTGGGCGGTGACGTTTTCCTTGGGCGAGCCGGCGCCGATCAGTTCGGTCAGCATTTCGGTGCGGCCGAGGATCACGCCGAGCGGGTTCTTCAAATCGTGTGCGACGGTGCCGAGAATCTCGTTCTTGAAGCCGTTGGCGCGCTGCAGCCGCAGCCACTGCGCCGACAGCCTGCGGTTGGCCTGCATCAGCGCGCGGGTGCGCTGGGCGACGCGGTCCTCGAGCTGGGTATTGGCCTCGTGCAGTTGCCGGTAGAGGATGACGTTGTCGAACGCGATCGACAGCCGGCTGGAGAAAATCTCGACCAGCGCGCGGTCGGTATCCGAAAGCTGGCGCTCGGCCTGCAGCAGCACCACCACCTCGCGGCCGCTTCCGGTGCGCAAGTAAAGCACGCTGCGGTGGTCGGCGAATTCGTTCTTGCGGCGCAGGAAGGCGGCTTCCACCATCTGGCGCAGATCCGGATCGAGCGCCTTGGAACTGGTGGTGCCGATGAAGCGGCTGTAGCAGCCCGAGCCCGCCAGCACCGAGAATTCGCTTCCCGCGGCGCCATCGTCGCGCAGCACCAGGATGCCGGCGCAGTCGACATTGAGCAACGATGCGAGCTGCGTCAGCACGCCTTCCGCCAGCCGCTGCATCGACTTGAAGTCGTACAGCGTCGAGGCGGCGTCGATGATGATCTCAAGCCCGCGCCGGGTCTGCACCATGCGCTCGAGCTGCTGGTAGCTGCGCAGCGCCGCCGTCAGCGAGGTGAACAGCTTGTCGGCTGTCAGCTCCGTCTTGGCCTTGTAGTCGTTGATGTCGTACTGGACGATGACGCGGCGCTCCGGCGCCTGGCCCGGCTGGCCGGTGCGCAGGATGATGCGGACGGTCTCGTTCTTGAGCTCGTTGCGGATGTACTCGACGAGGTCGAGGCCCGCGACGTCGGTTTCCATGATGACGTCGAGCAGCACGGCGGCGACGTCGGGATTGTTGCGCATCAAGGTGCGGCCTTCGGCGGCGGAATAGGCCGACAGGATTTCCAGCGTCGCGCCGTGGAGATTGTAGTCGCTCAGCGCAAAGCGGGTGCCCTCGTGCACGGCGGCATCGTCGTCGATGACGGCGATCTTCCATTTGCGTACGGACGAGTCCTCCGGAACCGTCCCGGTATCGTCGATCAGGTGGAGGACATCGTCCTGTTCGGCCATTGAGAAGTTCCGTCGGCTGCTGTCTGGTCTGGAATCTTAGGTTCGCCTGTTGATCCGCCCTTGGCGACCTTAGGCATGATAATGCGGAATGTGGTGCCTTGTCCCAGCCTTGACTCCAGCATCATCCGGCCGCCGAGCTGTTGAGTGACAAGATTATAGACGATATGCAAGCCCAGTCCGGTACCGCCCTCGTTGCGGCGCGTCGTAAAGAACGGGTCGAACGCCTGCCGCTGCACATCCGGCGTCATTCCAGCCCCGTTATCGGCAAAAATGATCTCGACATCGTCGCTGCCGCGCGCCCGCGCCGAGATCGTGATCGCCCCGGACCGGCCGTCAGCAAAGGCATGGTTGGAGGCGTTGAGGAACAGATTGGTTAATATCTGGCCGTAGGAGCCGGGATAGCCGTCGATGAAAAGTCCTTCCGGCACGTCCACCGACAGCGTGATCGCCGCCTTCTTCAGCACCGGTTTCAGGCTCGCGACGATCTGGTCGGTGGCCTCGCTGAGGTTGAACTGCCGGCGCTCGGCGTGTGAGCGGTCCACCGCCACCTGCTTGAACGACTGAATCAGCTCGCCGGCGCGGTGCAGGTTCGCCACCAGTTGCCCAGCGGCGTCACGCGAGTTCTTGACGAACTCGTCAAGCTTGGAGCGGCGCAGCGGCTCGGTGCGCAATTCGGACTCGAACGTCTCGGCCCGCCGCGCAAAGCTCGACGCCACCGTCAGGCTGATGCCGATCGGGTTGTTCACCTCATGGGCGACGCCGGCGACCAGGCCGCCGAGCGCTGCCAGCCGTTCGGCGTCGATCAGGTTCTGCTGCGCGGTGTTGAGTTCAAGCAGCGCGCTTTCGGCCTTTTCCTTCGAGGCGCGCAATTCGTCCTCGGTCTTGCGTTTGGCGATGGCGTTTTCGCGGAAGACGTCCACCGCGCGCGCCATCGCGCCGACCTCGTCCTTGGCGGCGGTGCCCTGCACAGGGCGATCGTAATTGCCCGACGTGATCGCATGCATCGCCGCCAGGATCTGCTGCAGCGGCAGGCGGATCGAGAGCGCGATCAGGACGCCGGCGGACAGGATGATGCCGAGGAACATCACGGCGATCGACAGCACCCGGCGCGAGATGCCCGCCAGCGTGCGGTCGAACGTCTCCTGCGCCTTCTGCTCGCGCTGGCGCATCTTGACCGACAATTCGTCGATGACGCCGATGGCCTCGGCCTGGCTGGCATCGATGGTGTTGCGCAGCAATTCGGTCCGGATTGCGAGTTGCTCCGTCAGCTTGGCCATGCCCTCGCGCAGCGCCACCGTCCGCGCCTCCAGCCGCTTCAGCGCCATGCGCTGCAGATCGTTGTCGGCAAGGTCGGCCATCACGGGGATGGTCTTTTCGATCGTCTCGGTGTTCCTGCGGGCTTCCTCGGCGGTGGCCGAGGCGGGCGACAGGTAATAGGCGTTGGCGGCGACCAGCATCGCCGTAAACGCTTCGCGGGATCTTCCGAGCGCCGGCCAGATCTGCGCGTCGCGATGCCCGGTGGCGCCCTCGATGATCGAATACAGCCCGGCCATTTCCCGGGCCGGGCCCAGCACCTGCTGCTCATAGGTCTTGGTGATGGTGGTCTGCACCGCGCGCAATTCGCCGAAGCCGTTGAGGAAGCGGTCGGTGACGTGCTCGAGCCGCTCGACCGAGCCCGAAAGCATCGGGTCGGTGGCGGCGCGTGTAGTGAGCGTGCCAAGCACCGCTTCGCGCAGCAGCAGGATCTCGGCGAACAGTTCGGGGCTTGGCTGGTTGATGTAGCGATGGATCAGGTTCTGCAGCCGGCTGGTTTCGCTTTCCAGCAGTGCCAGGATCTTGTCGGACTCCCGCACCTGCCGGACGTCGTCCCAGGCCGAACCCAGCACCTTGGAGCCGTTCCAGATCAGCACGGCCAGCACCACCACGACCGCGGAGTTCAACGCCGCGATCGACAGGATGCGCCAGCGGATCGGCACCGCGCGCAGCCACTGCACGATGCGAACACGGCCGCGTGCGGCGAGGCTCGCCGTCCGTTCCGCTGCGCTGTGCTGTTGCGATGCGCCGGTCAAATTCGCTCCACTCCGCGAAGGCGCCCGGCCAATAGCGGCGGCATCGTTCCGATCAATGCAAATTTGGAACGGTTGAGGTAGCTTGCGCCGGTCCTGATAAGTTCGAGGACGCCCGTTTCTGTGCCGGGCTGGCCGGAATGGAACGTATCGATCGGATGCCTCCCGAATTGGGGGGCGGAGGCGCAAAACTGGCGCGCAAAAGCACCCGTTGAGACCGCCGTCAGCAACAGCGCAACAACAAGCACAAAGGTCCGCCAAAGGTCGACGCGGCGATACACAGGCGACAAATCCCCTTAGAGATTGAGTCTGCGGCGGGGGGAAAAGGTTCAACGCGTTTTTAGCAGAATTTACCGATGGTTGGCTATTGGTAGCTGGACTGGCAGGCAGCATTTGGCGAGTAATCCTCACAATCTTATGGCAATCTAAAATTGCGTTGTGCGCTGCGGTGGAGGCCCGGCGGATTGAAACCGCAGCCGCAGGGATTTATGAGGGCGCAGCGGGCAGATATTTCGCCGTCGGCAGAGCAGGGTAATCACCAGTGAAATTGGTCTTGAGATTTTTGCAATTCGCAGCGCTCGCCGCCATGGCGCTTGCGTCTCCGGCGCAGGCCGCCACCGAGATCATGTGGTGGCACGCAATGTCGGGGGAACTCGGCAAGCAGCTGGAAAAGCTGGCGGCCGATTTCAATGCGTCGCAGTCCGACTACCGGATTGTGCCGACCTACAAGGGCAACTACACCGAGACCGTGACAGCGGCGATCTTTGCATTCCGTTCGCGAAGCCAGCCCGCCATCGTCCAGGTCAACGAGATTGCGACCGCCACCATGATGGCGGCCAAGGGCGCGATCTATCCGGTATTCGAATTGATGCGCGACCAGTCGGAGCCGTTCTCGCCAGAAGCGTATCTGCCGGCCGTGACCGGCTATTATTCCGATGTCGCCGGCAACATGCTGTCGTTCCCGTTCAATGTCTCGACGCCGATCCTCTACTACAACAAGGATCTGTTCCGCGCCGCGGGCCTCGACCCGGAGGTGGCGCCGAAGACCTGGGCCGAAATCGGCGTTGCGGCGAAGCGCCTGCGCTCGGCCGGCTCGCCCTGCGGCTTCACCACCTCCTGGCCGTCCTGGGTTCATGTCGAGAATTTTTCCGCCTTCCACAATCTGCCGCTGGCAACGCGGGCCAATGGCTTTGGCGGGCTTGATACGGAATTGGCCTTCAACAATCCGGACGTTGTGCGGCACATCGCGCAGCTCGCGGAATGGCAGGCGACGAAAGTGTTCGACTACAGCGGCCGTGGGCAATCGGCCGAGCCGCGCTTTCAGAAGGGCGAATGCGCCATCTTCATCGGCTCGTCCGGGACGCGCGCGGACATCAAGGCCAATTCCAAGTTCGAGGTCGGCTACGGGATGATTCCGTACCGGCCCGAAATCGCCGGCGCCCCGCAAAACTCCATCATCGGCGGCGCTACGCTATGGGTGCTGCGCGACCGGCCGCGTGCCGAATATGCCGGCGTCGCAAAATTCTTCGCCTATCTGTCGAAGCCGGAAGTCCAGGCCGCCTGGCACCAGAACACGGGCTACCTGCCGATCACCCGCGCCGCGTTCGACCTCACCCGCGCGCAGGGATTTTACGATCGCAACCCCGGTGCGGCGATCGGCATCGAGCAACTGACCCTGAAGCCCCCGACCGAGAACTCGAAGGGAATCCGGCTCGGGTCCTTTGTGCTGATCCGCGGCGTGATCGACGAAGAACTCGAGCAGGTCTTCAGCGGCAAGCACTCCGCACAGGCGGCCCTCGACCTCGCCGTCGACCGCGGCAACCACCTGCTGCGCCAGTTCGAGCGGGCCAACCCGGATAGATAGTCTCCATTCCGTCATTGCGAGCGAAGCGAAGCAATCCACCTGTCCCCTCCGCTGAGGCGTGGATTGCGTCGCTTCGCTCGCAATGACGATAAAAATGATCAGCGCGACCATGACCGCAGCACTGCCAGCCTTCATCGACTATGAGGCATACAGCCCCTTTCGAAGCGATCCGGCGCAATGGCTGCCGATTGCGTACGATATCGCCCGCAGCCGTGGCCTCGTATGCATTGCGCCGCACGTCTTCGCCACCGGAACCAACCTCGTCCTTGCCCTCGACGACAAACTCATCCTGAAGATATTCCCGCCATTTCTTCGCGGCCAATTCGCCTCGGAACGAAGCACGCTAGCGCAGCTTCGTGGAAAGCTTCGTATTGCGATCCCCGAAATCGTCGTTGAGGGCGAGCGCGACGGATGGCCATATCTCGTCATCACGCGATTGTCGGGTGTGCTGGGCGCGGAAGCCTGGCCGGCCTTGTCGGAGCAGGACAAGGAGCTTCTCCTTGCCGATATTGGCAAGACCATTGCGCAGGTGCAGCGCGTCCCGGCCGGGATGCTCGCGCGGATCGAGCCGAGCTGGGACGTCTTCATGCGCGGACAGATCGAGGGATGCCGCGCCCGGCACGAGCGTTTCGGCTTGCCGCAGAAATTTCTGGATGGGCTGGATGAATTCCTGCGCGATGCCGCGGGATTGATCGCGCTGGATGGGCCGCCGGTGATCCTTACCGGTGAATATATTCCGGAGAATTTCTTGCTGAGCCGCGGCGCTTCGGGGTGGCACCTGTCGGGACTGATCGATTTCGGCGACGTGATGACGGGCAGGGGCGAATATGACCTGCTTGGTCCGAGCGTGCTTATGGCCGGCGGCATGCCGCGCCGGCTGCAGAGTCTGTTTGCGGGCTTCGGATATTCAGCTTCGGATATCACGCCCGATCTGAAGCGGCGGCTGATGGCGCTGATGCTGCTGCATCGCTACGGCAATCCGACCAGACAAATCTGTATCGAGGGCTGGCAACAGAGGGCCGCCAATCTCCATGAGTTGCAGGATTTGCTCTGGCCGATCTGAGTGCCGCTCATGAAGGGAGCGCTCAAAATATCTGCATACTTAATGGGCAAATAAGCGGCTTTGTATGCAATCTGTCAGGTTGTCGCACCCGGCGCGGAGCAGCCTGCGTCGAGCAATTATGAGCTAAATCAACAAGGTAAGGCCATATCAAGCCTTTCTTAAGGATTGGCACAAACCTTGCGATTCCAGTTCCAAAGCCATTTTCACTCAGGCGTTTGGAGCATCAGCCATGAAGCGTCGCGATTTTTTGAAATCGGTCACCGGAGTTGCCGCGGGCGCGATGGTGCCTGCGCCGGCGATCTGGTCTGCCGCCAAGGCGCAATCGCGATCGGAGACGCTGCTGATCGTCTCGGAAGGCGGCCCCAACAATCTCGACATTCACGGCGTCGGCACCAACGTGCCCGGCTATGAGGTGTCGTGGAATTGCTACGACCGCCTGATCACGCACGAGATGAAGAGCGGTCCCGGCGGCGTGCCGTATTACGACCGCGACAAGTTCAAGGGCGAGCTCGCTGACGACATGAAGATCGACGACATGTCGGTCACCTTCAAGCTGAAGAAGAACGCCAAATTCCACGACGGCGCGCCGGTGACGGCCAAGGACGTCAAATGGTCGCTCGACCGCGCGGTCTCGGTCGGCGGCTTCCCCACCTTCCAGATGAGCGCGGGCTCGCTGACCAAGGCCGAGCAGTTCGTCGTCGTCGACGACAGCACCGTGCGGGTGGATTTTGCCAAGAAGGATCGTCTGACCATCCCCGATCTCGCCGTCATCGTGCCCTGCATCGTCAATTCCGAACTGGTGAAGAAGAACGCCAGCGAGAAGGATCCCTGGGGGCTCGAATACACCAAGCAGCAGACCGCAGGCTCCGGCGCCTACAAGCTGACGAAATGGACCGCCGGCACCGAAGTGATCATGGAGCGCAACGACGAGTGGGTCGGCGGCCCCTTGCCCAAGATCAAGCGCGTGATCTGGCGCATGGTGCCGCAGGCCGGCAACCGCCGCGCGCTGCTGGAGCGCGGTGACGCCGACATCTCCTACGAACTGCCGTTCAAGGACTTTCAGGAGATGAAGGCCAACGGCAAGCTCAACGTGGTGTCGCTGCCGTTCTCCAACGGCATCCAGTATATCGGCATGAACGTCACCAAGCCGCCGTTCGACAATCCGAAAGTGCGTCAGGCCGTGGCCTACGCGATACCATATCAGAAGATCATGGACGCGGTGCTGTTCGGCCTCGCCAATCCGATGTTCGGCGCGGCTGCGGACAAGCCGACCGAGGTGGCGTGGCCGCAACCGACCAAATATTCCACCGACATGGCCAAGGCCAAGGCGCTACTCGCGGAAGCCGGTTACGCCAACGGCTTCGAGACCACGATTTCATTCGACCTGAATTTCGCCGGCGTCAACGAGCCGCTTTGCATCCTGGTTCAGGAGAGCCTCGCCCAAATCGGCATCAAGACCACGATCAACAAGGTGCCTGGCGCCAACTGGCGCACCGAGCTGAACAAGAAGGAAATGCCGCTCTACACCAACGTGTTCTCGGGCTGGCTCGATTACCCCGAATACTTCTTCTACTGGTGCTATCACGGCAACAATTCCGTCTTCAACACCATGAGCTACAAGTCGCCGGAGATGGACAAACTGATCGATGGTGCGCGCACGGCCGCCGCGACCGGCGATACTGCAAGCTACGACAAAGACGTGAAGGGCTTCGTTGATCTCGCCTACGCTGACATCCCGCGCATCCCGCTGTATCAGCCGTTCGTCAACGTCGCGATGCAGAAGAATATCTCGGGCTATCAGTACTGGTTCCATCGCCGGCTCGATTATCGCGCGCTGGTGAAGGCGTAATCCGCCATGCTGACCATGATCGGCAAGCGGCTGCTGTTCGCGATCCCATCGCTGATCGGGGTCGTGATCGTCACGTTCCTGTTGACGCGTGCGCTGCCGGGCGATCCGGCCGCGTATTTCGCAGGACCCGCCGCGACCAAGGAGGCGGTCGAGCAGATCCGCAAGAAGCTCGGCCTCGACAAACCGCTGATCGAGCAGTTCTTCCGTTACACCAATGATCTCGCGCACGGCGATTTCGGCAATTCGCTGACCACAGGCCAGCCGGTTGCAGCAGAAATCCGCAACCGCCTGCCGGCATCGGCCGAGCTGACGCTGCTGGGCCTCTTTGTGTCGGTCATCATCGCGATTCCGCTCGGTGTGCTCGCCGCCACCCGGCCGGGCTCGTGGATCGATCATCTCTGCCGCATCACGACGACGGCCGGTGTTTCGCTGCCTGTATTCTTTACCGGCCTGGTGCTGGTTTACGTCTTCTATTTCAGGCTCGGCTGGTCGCCGGCACCGCTCGGCCGGCTCGATGTGTTCTACAGCGCCCCGACGACGATTACCGGCTTCTATCTGATCGATACCCTGATCGCGCGCGATTTCGAGGCGTTTCGTTCCGCGATCAGCCAGCTCATCCTGCCGGCGACGACGCTGGCGATCTTCTCGCTGGCGCCGATCGCGCGCATGACGCGGGCTTCCATGCTGGCGGTGCTGGCGTCCGAGTTCGTACGCACCGCGCGCGCCTCGGGGCTTTCGCCTGCCACCGTGATCGTCACCTATGCGTTCCGCAACGCCATGCTGCCTGTCATCACCACGCTCAGCATGGTGTTCTCGTTTCTGCTGGGAGCGAACGTGCTGGTCGAGAAGGTGTTCGCGTGGCCCGGCATAGGTTCCTACGCCGTCGAAGCATTGATCTCGTCGGACTTCGCGCCGGTGCAAGGTTTCGTGCTGACCATGGCCGTCATGTACGTGCTGCTCAATCTGGTTATCGACATTCTCTACGGCGTGATCGATCCACGCGTCCGGCTGGAAGGGTGAGGTTGGAAGATGAGTGCTGTTCTGCCTGCCGTTGAACCCGCCGGTCCCGCGCGCACCTCGGGACTTGCTGCGATCTTAGAGCACACCCGTTATGTGCTCGGTGAGAACCGCGTCACCGCCTTCGCCTTCGGCCTGCTGGTCGTCATCCTGTTCGCCGCGATCTTCGGCCCCTACATCGTCCCCTATGATCCGCTTGCCAGCGATACCGCGTCGGCACTGAAGCCGCCGTCGGCAGCGCACTGGTTCGGCACTGATCAATTGGGCCGCGATATCTTCAGCCGCGTCGTCGTCGCGACCCGGCTCGATACCTTCATCGCGGTCGCCTCCGTGGCGTTGGTGTTCCTGATGGGCGGACTTGCCGGCATCGCCGCCGGTTATTTTGGCGGCTGGACCGACCGCATCGTCGGCCGCATCGCCGACACCATCATGGCGTTTCCGCTGTTCGTGCTCGCGATGGGCATCGTGGCGGCCTTGGGCAACACTGTGCAGAACATTATCATCGCCACTGCGATCGTGAACTTTCCGCTCTACGCGCGCGTCGCTCGTGCGGAAGCCAACGTCCGCCGCAACGCCGGTTTCGTGCAGGCGGCGCGGCTGTCGGGCAATGGCGAGTTCCGGATTCTGTTGGTGCACATTCTGCCCAACATCATGCCGATCATGATCGTGCAGATGTCGCTGACCATGGGCTACGCGATTTTGAACGCCGCCGGTCTCTCCTTCATCGGGCTGGGTGTCCGGCCGCCGACGGCGGAATGGGGCATCATGGTCGCGGAGGGCGCGGGCTTCATGGTCTCGGGCGAATGGTGGATCGCACTGTTTCCGGGGCTGGCGCTGATGATCGCGGTGTTCTGCTTCAACCTGCTCGGCGACGGCCTGCGCGACATCGTCGATCCGCAGCGGAGGACGTGACATGACCGCGCAACCCCTGCTCGACGTCAGCGATCTCACCGTCGAATTCTCCACCCGGCGCGGCATCGTGAAAGCCGTGCAGCACGTCAATATCTCCGTGGCGAAAGGCGAGACGCTCGGCATTGTCGGCGAATCCGGCTCCGGCAAGTCGGTGACGTCCTACGCCGTGATGCGGATCCTCGACCGCGCCGGCAAGATCGCCGAGGGCTCGGTGATGTTCTCCGGCATCGACGTCAAGGCCGCAACCGAGAACCAGATGCGCGATTTGCGCGGCCGCGAAATCTCGATGATCTTCCAGAATCCGCGCGCGGCGCTCAATCCGATCCGGAAAGTGGGCGACCAGATCGAGGACGTGCTGCGCCAGCACGTGCAGCAGTCGACCGTGACCGACCGCGGCGAGAAGGCGATCGAGGCGCTGGAGCAGGTCAAGATCGCCCGTCCGCGCGAGCGCTATCACGCCTATCCGTTCGAACTTTCCGGCGGCATGTGCCAGCGTGTCGTGATCGCATTGGCGCTCGCCTGCAATCCGCAGCTTCTGATCGCGGATGAGCCGACCACCGGCCTCGACGTCACCACGCAAAAGGCGGTGATGGACTTGATCGTCGAACTCACCAAGCGCCGCAATATGTCGACCATCCTGATCACGCACGACCTCGGCCTAGCCGCCGCCTATTGCGACCGCGTGGTGGTGATGGAGAAGGGCCACGTGGTCGAAACCGCGAAGTCTGCCGATATCTTTGCCAATCCGGGCCACGCCTACACCAAGAAGCTGATGCGCGCGACGCCGCGGCTTGGCGTGTCGTTGCGGGATTTGTTGCCGGAGGAGGAGGGCACTTCCGTCATGGCCGGGCTTGACCCGGCCATCCATCCCTCTTCGAAGGACTCCTCTTCTGCGATGGACCCCCGGGTCAAGCCCGGGGGTGACGAGAATGCGAAGCCGCTCCTCTCCGTCGAAAAGCTCGTCAAGGAATATCCACGCCAGGGCGCCACAGCCGTGCTCGGCAAACTGTTTTCCCGCAAGCCGCCGGTCGAAGCCGAGCAATTCCGCGCGGTCGACGGCATCAGCTTCACCGTCGGCCACGGCGAGAGCGTTGGCCTGGTCGGTGAGTTCGGCTGCGGCAAGTCCACCACGTCGATGATGGTGATGCGGCTGCTGGACCAGACCTCCGGCCGCATCGTGTTCGACGGCGACGAGATCGGCGCCATGCTCCCCAACGCCTTCGCTCGGCTGCCGTTGCGCAAGAGCATCCAGATGGTGTTCCAGGACCCGACCGACAGCCTCAATCCGCGGTTTACGGCAGCCCGCGCCATCGCTGATCCGATCATGCAGCTTGGCGACGTCAAAGGCCGCGACGCGCTACGCGCCCGCTGCGAGGAACTCGCCGGTCTCGTTGGCCTTCCGATCAATCTGCTCGATCGCTTTCCGCATCAATTATCAGGCGGCCAGAAGGCCCGCGTCGGCATCGCACGTGCGATCGCGCTGCATCCAAAGCTCGTAATCCTCGACGAGCCGACCGCGGCGCTGGACGTCTCCGTTCAGGCGGTCGTGCTCAATCTGCTGCAGGATCTCAAGCAATCCATGGGCATGAGCTATTTGTTTGTGTCCCATGATTTGAACGTGGTGCGTTTGCTGTGCGATCGTGTCATCGTGATGCGTACGGGGCGAATCGTGGAGCAAGGTTCGTCCGAGCAGGTGCTCGGCGATCCGCAGGACGCCTATACCAAGGAACTGCTGACGGCGATTCCGCATCCGCCGTTGCCGGTTCACTGAGAAGCTGAGTGGAGTGAAATGGCTGCCGAACCCCTGGACGATTACATCGACGCCGTCGCCAAGGCGCTGGCGCTGCCGGTCGAAGAAGCCTGGCGTCCCGCTGTGCGGGCGAACCTCGAAGTATCGCTGAGGCTGGCGCGGCTGGTCGATGAGTTCCCGCTGCCGGATGAAACCGAGCCGGCCAGCATTTACTCGGCCTGATCCATGACCGTGAAATCAGACGGGTTGTCGGCCCAACAGATCGCGCAAGCGGTAACCGACCGTAAGCTTTCTGCCCTTGATGCGACCGAGGCCGCACTGGCGCGAATCGCTGCGCACGATGGCGTGCTGAATTCCTTTACCGATGTCACCGCGGATCGCGCTCGCGCCACGGCCAAGGCGATCGATGCCAAGATCGCCGCCGGTCAAAAGGTAGGCCCGCTCGCCGGGGTGCCGTTCGCTGTAAAAAACCTGTTCGACGTAAGGGGCCTTTCCACCCGCGCCGGATCGAAGATCAACCGCGACCTCGCACCATCGACGCGCGATGCCAGGCTGGTCGAGCGCATGGAGGCGGCCGGCGCCGTTTTGGTTGGCGCGCTCAACATGGGCGAATACGCCTACGATTTTACGGGCGAGAACGTGCATGACGGCCCGTCGCGCAATCCGCACGATCCGACGCGGATGACCGGCGGCTCCTCCGGTGGTTCGGGTGGCGCAGTCGGCGGCGCGCTGGTTCCGATCGCGCTGGGATCCGACACCAACGGCTCCATCCGCGTGCCCTCATCGTTCTGCGGCATCTTTGGCCTGAAGCCGACTTACGGCCGGCTGTCGCGCGCGCGGTCATTTCCCTTTGTCGCAAGTTTCGATCATCTCGGTCCGTTCGCGCGCAATGTCGGCGATCTCGCACTGGCCTATGACGCCATGCAGGGGCCTGACGCTGATGATGCCGCCTGCACGACACGCCCGGTCGAACCCGTCACGTCGCTGCTGGCGCAGGGTATCTCGGGCCTGCGGGTCGCCGTAGCCGGCGGCTATTTCCAGAAGAACGTCTTTCCCGAGGCAGTCGAAGCCGTTTCGCGCGTTGCGAAAGCGCTGGACGCGGCGGCCACGATCGAAATTCCCGAGGCCGCGCGCGCCCGCGCCGCGGCTTACGTGATCTCCACCACCGAAGGCGCATCGCTGCATCTCGATCGCCTGCGCAAGCGTCCGAACGATTTCGACCCGGCGGTGCGCGATCGCTTGATCGCCGGCGCCATGGTCCCGGCCCCGCTGGTCGATCGCGCGCAAAAATTCCGCCGCTGGTATCGTGCCAAGGTGCTGGAGCTGTTCAAATCGGTCGATGTGATCATCGCGCCGGCCACGCCCTGCACCGCGCCGAAATTGGGGCAGGTGACCTTCGTGCTTGACGGCGTCGAACTGCCGGTGCGCGCCAATATCGGCATCCACACCCAGCCGATTTCGTTCATCGGCCTGCCGGTGGTTGCGGTTCCCATTCCACTCGAGCCGATGCCAATCGGCGTGCAGATCATCGCAGCACCCTGGCGGGAGGATATCGCGCTACGCGTTGCGCATGCGCTGGAGCGGATGGGTGTCGCCGCAGCTCCGGCTCCGAGAGGATTTTCATGATGGAGATCGACCTTCCGGACGTGCTGGCCGAGGTGACCGCGCAGTTCGCGCGCTACGAAAAGGCGCTGGTGTCGAACGATGTTGCAGTGCTCGACGAACTGTTCCGCAACGATCCCCGCACGCTGCGCTACGGCATCGCCGAAAATCTCTACGGCTACGATGCGATCATGGCGTTTCGCGCCGGGCGCTCGCCTGTCGGGCTGATGCGGCGGACCGACAAGACCGTGATCACGACCTATGGCCGCGATACCGCGGTTGCCTCCACCTTGTTCTACCGCGATGGCGCTAAGGGCAGGGTCGGAAGGCAGATGCAGACCTGGGTGCGGTTTCCCGAGGGGTGGAGGATTGTCGCCGCCCATGTCAGCATCATCGACGAGCCGCAGGATCAAAAGACATGAGTCTGGATGATCTTCCCGCCCGTGCACCCGCCGAAGCCGAGACGCCGGTTCGCCGCGTCGATCGGCCTTCGCCGTTGCGCGACAAGGTGACGCGCGCGGAAGAGCTGCGGCTGCAGTTGGCCGACGAAATCGTGCGCGGCGTGCTGCCGCCGGGATCGGCGCTCGACGAGACCGACATCGCGCGGCGCTTCTCCGTGTCGCGCACGCCGGTGCGCGAGGCGCTGCGTCAACTGGTGGCGAGCGGCCTGGTCGAATCCCGCGCCCATCGCGGCGCCGTGGTGGCGCAGCCGTCGCCCGACAGGCTGACTGAAATGTTCGAGGCGATGGCGGAATTGGAGGGGTTGTGCGCGGGCCTGGCGGCCGAGCGCATGCCGCCGGCCGATCGCCAGAAGCTGGAAGCGGTCCACGAGGAATTGCGGGTCCTGAGCTACGCCGGCAATCCCGAACGCTTTCACGAGGTCAACGAGCGCTTCCACAACGCGATCTACGCCGGATCGCAGAACGGCTATATCGCCGAGATGACGCTGGCGACGCGGGTGCGGGTGCAGCCGTTCCGCCGCGCCCAGTTCCGCAATTTGGGACGGCTGGCGAAATCGCATGCCGAGCACGACCGCGTCGTGGTCGCGATCATGCGCGGCGACAAGGCGGGCGCGGAAGCGGCGATGCGGGCGCATATCGAACTGGTGCGCGGGGAGTATGAGCTTTACGCGGTGTCGGTGTAAGTCTTCGCCGCTTGCGCAAGACTGTAGGGTGGGCAAAGGAGCGAAGCGACGTGCCCACCATCTATCCCCGATCCCGCTGTGAGACGGTGGGCACGCTTCGCTTTGCCCACCCTACGAAACGACGGCTTAGACCTTCTCCGCCATGAACGCGCGCCAGCCGCCGAATGACGAGATATCACGCGCGCCGTCGATCGCTACCGGCTCCACCACAAAGCCCTTTACGGCCCTTCCATCGGCCAGCCTTACTGTGCCGATCCCGAGCGGCGGTGGGATCGCGGCGACGAATTTGCCGAACGCTGCCGCCGACAGTGCCCACAGCTCCAGCTTGATCGAATGGCCCGCGCCTGCGTCGACGCGCAGCATGCCGGGCTTCGGCGGCACCGTGTCCAGCGCATAAAGCTTGTAGTCCGGCGTCGTCGTGGTTGCCGCGAGCAGGCGTCCGCCGAGCGACTGCAGTTCGCCGTTGAGCGCCATGCCGGAGAGATGCGCGCCGACCACGGCGATGGTGATTTCGTCGCCGTTCGCTTCAGTCGGCAACGCTGCGAGCGCGGGCTGCGTCAGGCCCTTGGCTCCCATTTTCAGTTTGGTGTCGGCATGAAAGGCGCGGCCAATACTGGCGAGCGCCGCGTCGCGCCCCGCGGGCGCCAATAGCGTGATGCCGAACGGAATGCCGTCGGGGCGCATGGCGGCCGGCAGCGCCAGGCCGCAGAGGTCGAGCAGGTTCACAAAATTGGTGTAGGTGCCGAGCCGGCTGTTGAGTTCGATCGGATTGGCCAGCACCTGCGCGGTCGAATAGGCGGTCGGCGCCGTCGGCAGCACCATGGCGTCGAGACCGGCAAAGATGCGCTCGGCCGTGCGCCGCAGCGCCTGCAAGCGATAGAGCGAGGCGAACGTATCAGCCGCCGTCAGCCGCGCGCCGGGCGCGGTGATCTCGCGCGTGACTGGGTGAATAGAATCCGGCGAGGACGCCAGCAGGTCGCGGATCACAAGATAGCGTTCGGCGACCCACGGGCCCTCGTAGAGCAGCCGCGCGGTCTCGTAAAACGGCTCAAGATCGAATTCGACCAACGTGGCGCCGAGCGATGTCCAGCGCTCAAGCGCCTCGCCATAGGCTTTCTCCGCGGCGCGGTCGCCGAAGAAGATCAATTGGCCGTTGCGCGGCACGCCGAGCCGGAGTTTTTCGGGGAATGCGGACAGCGCGCCCAGCGGCCGGTCGCGCGAAAACGGATCGGCGCCGTCAGCTCCAGCCATCGCCGCCAGTGCGGTCATGGCGTCGTCGACGGTGAGCGAGAACACCGAAATGCAATCCAGCGTCCGGCAGGCCGGCACCAGACCGGCGTTGGAGATCAGCCCGAGGCTCGGCTTCAGCCCTACGATGTTGTTGAGCATCGCAGGCACGCGGCCGGAACCGGCGGTGTCGGTGCCAAGCGCCAGCGGCACTAGGCCTGCGGAAACCGCGACTGCCGATCCCGAACTCGATCCGCCCGGAATCAAATCGGCGCGCACGGGATTGATGGGGATGCCGTAAGGCGAACGCACACCGACCAGGCCGGTCGCGAACTGGTCGAGATTGGTCTTGCCGATGATGATGGCGCCGGCCGCCCGCAGTTTTGCCACGGCCGTCGAATCCTGCGCGGGTGAATAGGCGAAAGCCGGGCAGGCCGCCGTGGTCGGCAGACCCTGTGCGTCGATATTGTCTTTCACTGCGATCGGCACGCCGTATAGCGGAAGCTGCGCGGCGTCTTTTTTCGTCAGGCCTTCCACTTCCGCCAACGCATCTTTTTCATCGCGCAGGCTGATGAACAAGGCGGGATCATTGTAGTCGCGGATGCGCTGATAGCTGCGCGCGACGGTTTGCGCGGGCGTGGCGGTCCCGGCGCGGTGCGCCGCTACGATCGCGGCAACGGTTTCAGTCAATTTGTGCCCCGTCCCTGGGTTGGCTGAAGTTCGCCGGATCGGCGTGGCTCAGCAAGGAATACCATCTGGATTGAAGCAAGCGATGTGCCATTGTGTACATAATATGCGCAAATGGAACTGCGTGAATTGACGCGTAACCCCAGACGGTTAGCCCAAGTATTGGGAAGCGGTGCAGCAAGTCGGCTAAGTCGGCCCTGGTGCATTTGCTCAATGATTGGGCAGTCTGTTCGCAGCTCGCCAATGCCCCCCGGTGCTTTGCGGCACATTGCCGGGCCGAGCCGTTCTCGCGTAGAGCAAGCCGCCTGCCCCAAAGAGGGCGGCGGAGGAAACCGATGAATTCAGCAGCCGCTAGCCGCAACCCGTCCGAAAAATTGTTCGCGACGCCGGCGATTGTCGCCGACCGCCGCGCCGACGGCAGCATCCTCGTGAAGTCGATCACACCACTGCAGCCGGCGGCGCGCTGCATCGGCGACTGGCTGGAGCATTGGGCGCGGCAGGCGCCCGACCGGATCTTTCTCGCCGATCGCGCAAGCGCCGATGCGCCGTGGACGACGGTCACCTACAAGGATGCGCTGAAGCAGGTCCGCTCGGCGGCGGCCTGGATCCTCGCGCAAGGCTTGAGCGTCGAGCGCCCGCTGGTGATCCTGTCCGACAACAGCGTCGAGCATGCGCTGTTCGCGCTCGCGGCCCAGCATGTCGGCGTGCCCTCAGCCGCGATCTCGCCGGCCTACTCGTTGACGTCCAAGGATTTCGACAAGCTCAAGAGCATGATCACGCTGCTTGGGCCCGGCGCGATCTACGTCTCGGGCACGAAATCGTTCGCGGCGGCGCTGGCGGTGATCAAGCCGCTGCATTCTGCCACGATCGTCAGCGGCAGTGCCGACACCGACGCTATCTCGTTTCGCAGCATCGCGGCCACGCCGGAAATGCCCGATGTCGAAAAGGCATTCGCCGCGATCACACCGGATACGATCGCGAAATTCCTGTTCACCTCGGGCTCGACCGGCACGCCGAAGGCCGTGATCAACACCCAGCGCATGCTGACCTCGAGCCAGCAGGCCAAGGCACAGACCTGGACGTTCCTCGGGGATATCGGCGAGAAGCTCGTGATCCTCGACTGGCTGCCGTGGAGCCACACCTTCGGCGCCAACCACAATTTCAATCTGGTGCTGCGCAACGGCGGCACGCTCTATGTCGACGGCGGCAAGCCGGCGCCCGGACTGTTCGCAACGTCGCTGGCCAACCTTCGCAGCGTGATGCCGACGGTCTATTTCAATGTGCCGCGCGGCTTTGACATGCTAATATCGGCGTTGCGAAGCGATGAGCCGTTGCGCGAAAAATTCTTCGATGAGGTGAAATTCGCCTTCTATGCGGGCGCGGCGCTCCCGCAAAATCTCTGGGACGCGCTGGAAGAACTCTCGATCAAGACGGTGGGCCGCGCATTGCCGATGGTGTCGGCCTGGGGCTCGACCGAGACGTCGCCGTTGGCGACCGATTGCCATTTCCAGGCAAAACGCTCCGGCAATATCGGCGTGCCGATACCGGGCACCGAACTCAAGCTGGTGCCGTCGGGCGACAAGCTGGAGGTACGCGTGCGCGGGCCCAACGTCACGCCTGGCTACTGGAAGGCGCCGGATTTGACCGCACAGGCCTTCGATAGCGAAGGGTTTTATCTGATCGGCGATGCCGTGACCTTCGCGGATCCGGCGCGGCCCGAGCTCGGATTGTTCTTCGACGGTCGCGTCGCCGAAGATTTCAAGCTCAACTCGGGCACCTGGGTCAGCGTCGGCACGTTACGCGTTGCAGGCATCGCCGCGCTGGCGCCGCTGGCGCAGGATATCGTGGTCACCGGCCATGGCGGCGACGAGGTTCGCTTCCTGGTGTTTCCGAACATCGCAGCCTGCCGAGCCCATGCCGGCCTGCCCGAGAGTGCTGACGTGAAAGACGTGATCGGCCACGACAAGGTCCGCACGGCAATCGCGCAGGGCCTTGTGAAGCTGAAAGCGCAAAGCGGCAACTCGTCGGGACATGCGACGCGGGCGCTGCTGCTGGCCGATATTGCATCCGTCGACGGCGGCGAGATCACCGACAAGGGCTACATCAACCAGCGCACGGTGCTGACGCGGCGGGCGGGCGCGGTGGCCGTGCTGGACGACGATGCGTCAACCGAATGGATCGGCTGCGCCGGTTGAGCCGGCGGAATTCTTTGATCAAATAGCTGATCGAGCAGGACAAAAATTTCCCGCCGACAATGTTGTTGCTAAGGCAACTAAATTGTGGAAGCTTCCGAGCTATCGCGCGGTCGATCGACAGAGCAGTTCAACTGCCATGCCGCGCGGGGAGAAAGCGGATGCAAGAGAGGATGGGCCAATCGAGGCCCAGCGCTGCCGTTCGTCCGGTCGCCCGGCGAGATGCCGTGTCCAGGCGATCAGGCACCATTCGATCAGGTGCTGCTCTGGCCGGTCACGGCGCCGAGATTCTCGTGCAGCCGCCGCAGCAGGTCGATCAAAACTTCCCGCTCGTCTTTCTTCAGGCAGGACAGCAGCCGCCGTTCGCGTTCCATCGCCGCGACGATCACCTTGTCGTGGATCGCGCGTCCGCGCGCCGTCAGCGAGATCGCGTGGGTGCGGCCGTCGTCGGGCGCGGTGCGGATCGCGACCAGGCCGCGTTTCTGCAGCACGGACAGGTTGCGGCTCACTGGCCCCTTGTCGAAGCCAATTACGGAGCAGATGCGCGAGGCGGGGATGGCGGGTTCGATCGCAAGCAGCGACATGATCCGCCATTCCGTGACGCTGACGCCGAAATTGCGCTGATAATGGGCGGTCGCGCTGTTCGACAGCTTGTTGGCGATGAAGGTGATGAACGCCGGAACGTAGCGGTTCAGATCGAGCGTCGGGCCGTCATCGGCGTCTGGGATTTCCGCCGGCGCGGACCGGCGCGGTTTTCGGGAAGGGGGACTATGGCTCATGTCTCAAATCATCGCTGCGAAACGGCAATGGAGCAATAGGGGCGTGCGACAGCGCTTTACAAGAGCAAATTTCGGGAGGTGCCGATGACCGCAGCGAACGCTTCCTCGGCCGGCGGCGCGGCCGTGCCGCATCTCTCACTCGATCCGTTCTCGATCGAATACTTCGACGATCTGCATCCCAGCCAGGAGCGGCTGCGCGAGGCCGGGCCGCTGGTCTATCTCGACAAGTGGAAGGTCTATGGCGTGGCGCGTCATGCCGAGGTGCATGCCGTGCTGAACGATCCTGCCACGTTCTGTTCGAGCCGCGGTGTCGGCTTGAGCGACTTCTCCAAGGAGAAGCCGTGGCGCCCGCCAAGCATCATCCTCGAGGCCGATCCGCCGGAGCACACCCGCACCCGTGCGGTACTGAGCCAAGTGCTGTCGCCGACCGCCTTGAAGCAGGTCCGCGATCGCTTCGCCGCCGCGGCCGCCGCCAAGGTCGACGAATTGCTGGAGCGGCGGAGTTTTGATGCCATTGCCGATCTGGCGGAGGCCTATCCGCTGGCGATCTTCCCCGATGCGCTTGGGCTGAAGCAGGAAGGGCGCGAGCATCTGCTGCCCTATGCGGGCGTCGTCTTCAACGCTTTCGGGCCGCCCAACCAGTTGCGCCAGGACGCGATCGAGCGTTCGGCGCCGCATCAGGCCTATGTCGCCGAACAGTGCCAGCGCGAAAATCTCGCCCCCGGCGGCTTCGGCGCCTGTATCCATGCACGCGTCGATGCCGGCGACATCACCGCGGCAGAGGCGCCGCTGCTGGTGCGCTCGCTGCTGTCGGCGGGGTTGGATACGACCGTCAACGGCATCGGCGCGGCGGTCTATTGCCTGGCGCGCTATCCCGACCAGCTGGCGCGGCTGCAACAGGATACGTCATTGGCGCGCAATGCGTTCGAGGAGGCGGTGCGGTTCGAGAGCCCGGTGCAGACATTCTTCCGCACCACCACGCGGGATGTCGAGATCGGCGGGCATCACGTCGGTGAAGGCGAGAAGGTCCTGATGTTTTTGGGCGCAGCCAACCGCGATCCGCGCCGCTGGGACAATCCCGACAGTTACGACATCACACGACGGACCAGCGGCCATGTCGGCTATGGCTCGGGTATTCATATGTGCGTCGGCCAGCTCGTGGCCCGCCTTGAGGGCGAGACCATGCTGGCGGCGCTGGCGCGCAAGGTCGCCTCCATCGAGATCACGGGGCCGGTGAAGCGACGCTACAACAATACGCTACGCGGGCTGGAGAGCCTTCCCATCACGATAACGCCGGCCTGACGCCGTCGCGGCAGGTTGCGTCAATTACAAAAAAATCCGAGGGAGAATGGTATGAAGAGTTTTGGCAATCATCTGGCGCTGGCCTTGTCGGGCGCCCTGTCTCTGGCCGGAGCGAGCGCGGCGCGCGCGGAAATATCCGACAACGTCGTCCGTGTCGGTGTGCTCAACGACATCTCCGGCATATTCCAGGATACCAACGGCATGGGTTCGGTCGAAGCCGCACGCATGGCTGCGGAGGATTTCAACGGCGGCGGCAAGGGCATCAAGGTCGAGATCGTCTATGCCGATCACCAGAACAAGGCCGACGTCGGGCAGGCGATCGCGCGCAAATGGCTCGATGTCGAAGGTGTCGATGCCATCGTCGACGTGCCGAATTCGGCCGTCGGCCTTTCCATCAATTCGCTGCTGCGGGATTCGCGGATGACGTTTTTGGCGTCGTCCACCGCCAGCTCCGATCTCACCGGCAAGGCCTGTTCGCCCAACACCATCCAGTGGGTCAACGACGCCTGGGCGACCGGCAACACGACGGCGGCGGCGATGATGGCGCGCGGTGGCAAGGACTGGTACTTCGTCACAGTCGACTACGCGCTCGGCAAGGGCATCGAGGCGGAAGCCACCAACTACATCGAGAAGCACGGCGGCAAGGTGCTGGGTTCGAGCAAGCATCCGCTGGGCACCTCGGACTTCGCCTCCTTCCTGCTGCAGGCGCAGAACTCCAAGGCGAAGGTGATCGGCCTCGCCAATGCCGGCGGCGACACCATCAACGCGGTCAAGCAGGCCAACGAGTTCGGCATCCAGCAGAGCGGTCAGACCATGGTGGCGTTCCTGCTGTTCGTCAACGACGTCCACGGCATGGGGTTGAAGGTCGCGCAGGGCCTGCAGCTCCTCGAAGCCTTCTATTGGGATATGGACGACGATACCCGCGCCTTCGCCAAACGCTTCGCGGCGCGGCCGGGCATGAGCGGCAAGATGCCGAGCGGCAACCAGGCCGGCGTCTATGCGTCCACGCTGGCCTATCTCAACGCAGTAGCCGAGACCGGCAGCGACCATGCGAAGGATGCCGTGCCGCAGCTGAAAAAGTTTAAGGGCAAGGACAAGCTGTTCGGCGACGTAGCCATCCGCCAGGACGGCCGCGTCATTCACCCGATGTACCTGTTCGAGGTGAAGAAGCCGGAAGAGTCAAAATATCCCTACGACTATTACAAGCTGGTCTCGACCATTCCCGCCGATCAGGCGTTCCGCCCGATCGCGGACGGCGGCTGCTCGCTGGTGAAGTAACGCGCCGCTGCCCTCCCTCTCCCGCTCTTGCGGGGGAGGGCCGGGGTGGGGGTGCTTCCGCATCGGGATTCCCTGTGTGGAGAGAGCCCCCACCCGCCGCGCTCTTCGAGCGCATCGGCCTCCCCCGCAAGCGGGAGAGGCGAAGCGACCCAGCCGATAAGCCTCGTGAACACCATACGCGATTGCCCTGCGCTTGCTGGGGAGGGCTGCGGGGTGGGGCGCTGAATAACGGATGTCAAACGTCACCGCCGCTCGTTCTCATTTCAATTGACGTTTCTGCGGCGTGAACCATTGTAAGCCCCGACGGCCGGTCAAAAACGCGGCTGCAAGACAATAGCGGGGGAAACGATGCAACAACTCAAGCTTGATATGCGCGCGTGGACCCGGTTCGCTTCACTGGCCGCTGCGACTTCCCTCCTTGCCACGAATGCGATCGCCGCGAAGATGGCCGGCGATGCGGCCACGACCTGCGGGGACCTCATCCGGCCGACCGATAATGCCGTCCGGATCGACTCAGCCGCCATGATCGCGCCGACGCCACTCGCGGTCGCCGAACGAGGACCGACGCCTGCGGCGCGCGTCACGCCGGCCAATCCGGAATTCTGCAAGGTGATCGGCCAGATCGCGCCGTTGGACCCGAATGCGCCGCCGATCAAGTTCCAGATGAACCTGCCGATCGAATGGAACGGCCGCTCGCTGCAATATGGCGGCGGCGGTTTCAACGGCGTGCTGATCACCGGGCTTGCGCTGCCGCCGGCCTATCCGTTCGGCGCGCCTTCGCCGCTGGCGCGCGGCTTTGTCACCTATGGCACGGATTCCGGCCATGAGACCAAGCCGGGCGAGCCGCCGCAGGTGTTTGCGCTCAACGACGAGGCATTCGAGAATTTTGCCCACCGATCCTACAAGCGCGTGCGGGACGCCGCCGTTGGGCTGATGGTGCGCGCCTACGGCAACCCGCCAACAAAGCTGTATTTCATGGGATCGTCGGAAGGCGGCCGCGAGGCGCTGACGATGGCGCAGCGGTACCCCGAGGATTTTGACGGCATCTTTGCCCGCGTGCCCGTCATCAACTGGGTTGGCTTGCAGCATGCCGGGACGCGGTCGGGTCTGGCCACGATGGGTGAGGGCTGGATTCGTCCGGCGCAAGTCGAACTCGTCGCCAAGGCGGTGCTGCAGGCCTGCGATAAGGCCGATGGCGCCGAGGATCAGCTGGTTCTGGATCCGGTCGGCTGCAAGGCGAAATTCCAGCCGGAGTCATTGCGCTGCGCGGCGGGCCAGAGCGGCGACCAGTGCCTGAGCGAGGCGCAGATCGCGGCGATCAAGACGCTGCATTCGACCTACAAGTTCTCCTTTGCGCTGGAGAACGGCCTTGATGATTATCCGGGCTGGGGCGTTTCGGGTGAAAACACGCCGGCCTTCGGTCCGACCGGCGGCTGGACCGCCTGGTGGCTCGGCAAGGCGGCGCCGGCGCAGCCGCCGCTGCCTTCCAACGGCATCGCCTGGGTCTACGGCGCGGGCGGCATCCAGTATGTCTTTGCGCGCGACCCCAAGCTCGATGTCACCACATACAAGCCTGACGAGCACAAGGAGCGCCTGCTTCAGGTGTCGCGTTTGATGGATTCGACCAATCCGGATCTCGGCCGTTTTGCGGCGCGCGGCGGCAAGCTCGTGATCCTCGAGAACATGGCCGATTACGCCCAGAGCCCGTACGCAGGGATACGCTACTTCGAAAACGTGCAGCGCACATTGGGCAAGGAGAAGACGGCGGCGTTCGCCCGCCTCTACACGGCGGCCGGCGTCGATCATGTCGGCTCTGGCGCCCCCGCCAATGTCGACATGCTGGCCGTGCTGGTCGACTGGGTCGAGAATGGCAAGGCGCCCGGCGATCTCGAAGTGACCGAGCAGAAGGTCGAAGCGCCGGCGTTCGAAACGACGCGCGCTCTGCCGCTGTGCCAGTGGCCGGCTTGGCCGCATTACAAATCCGGGCCGGTCGATCGCGCGACGAGTTTTGCCTGCGCGCCGTGAACTGATCGCTCCTCATGGTGAGGAGCGCGAAGCGCGTCTCGAACCATGAGGCCACAGACGGGGCCTGCATCCTTCGAGACGGCGCTTCGCGCCTCCTCAGGATGAGGATCGAAGACTAACGCCTATCCCGTAACCTTGCTCGAGCCCTGCGTAATCAGCCGTGCGGCGCGCTGGTCGCGGGCGTGAATCCATAGCCAGCTCAGCGCGACACTGAGCCGGTTGCGCAGGCCGATCAGGAAGTAGATGTGGGCGAGGCCCCAGATCCACCAGGCGAGATGGCCGCGCATCTTGATCCAGCCGAAATCGATCACGGCCTTTTTCTTGCCGATCTGCGCCAGGCTGCCGGCATGCTTGTAACGGAACGGCGGCAGCGTACCGCCATCGAGGCGCGCCTTGATCAGCGCGGCTACATAGCGCCCCTGCTGCTTGGCGGCCGGCGCTATGCCAGGCACCGGATTGCCGTCAGGGCCGGCGATCGTCACGGTGTCGCCAACCGCAAAGATATCGGGATGGCCGGGCACCGTAAGATCCGGCTCGACCTTCAGACGATAGGCGCGGTCGGCGGGCGCGTTCAGCCATTCCGCCGCGCGCGAGGCGCGCACGCCGGCGGCCCAGACGATGGTTCGAGCCTCCAGCTTGTTGCCGCCATAAACGACGCCATCGATGGCGCATTCGGTGACGGGCTGCCCCAGCACCACCTCGACGCCGATCTCCTCCAGCGAGCGCTGCGCATAGGCGGAGAGATCCTCGGGAAAGCCTGCCAGCACGCGCGGGCCTGCTTCGACCAGGACGACGCGGGTTTTGTGGGTGTCGATGCTGCGAAAATCCGGTGGCAGCGTGTCCTTGGCGAGGTCGGCGATGGTGCCGGCCATTTCGACGCCGGTCGGGCCGGCGCCGATGATGACGAAGGTCAACAGCGCCGCGCGCCGTACCGGGTCGGCCTCGCGCTCGGCGCGCTCGAAGGCGACGAGGATACGGCGTCTGAGCGTGGTGGCATCCTCCAGCGTCTTCAGGCCGGGCGCGAACGGCTCCCATTCATCGTGGCCGAAATAGGCGTGACGCGCGCCGGTGGCGAGTACCAGCGTGTCATAGCCGATCGCATCGCCGTCATCGAGCAGCACGCGCTTGCCCGCGGCGTCGACGCCGCTGACATTGGCGAACAACGTCGCTACCTCCTTGCGCCCGCGCAAGAGATAGCGGATCGGCCAGGCGATTTCCGACGTCGCTAGCGACGCGGTCGCGACCTGGTAGAGCAGTGGCTGGAACAGGTGGTGATTGCGGCGGTCGATGAGCGTGATCCTGACCGGCGCGCCGGCAAGCCCAAAGGCAGCTTCCAGTCCGCCGAAGCCGGCGCCGACGATGACGACATGATGGGGCTGGTTCGGCGCTGACGTCATGGGATGCGGCCCCGGTTTCGGATCATTCAACACATTGGATTATGTAATCATTTTCTTCTCTGGTCCAAGGCGCGTTTGCCAATCGGTTGATAGCGAATGCGTATCGCTCGAAAAGATTTTTCCTGCCACCGTATCCTTATGCCGATCCCGAACGTCCTTGGGATCGAAGGCGCGCTGCCTCTGCAGCCGCCAACGAGGAGAGGGCAATGAAACGGACCGTGATAAAGTACAAGACCAGGCCTGATATGGCCGATAGGAATGCCGAACTGGTCGCGGCGGTGTTTGCGGAACTGAAAGCGGCGCAACCGGAGGGCTTGTGTTATATGTCGCTGCGGCTCGAGGACGACACCTTCATCCACGTCGTCGAGACCGCGGCCGATGATGGCGCCAGCCCGTTGCCGAAGCTTCCGGCGTTCGCCGCGTTCCAGAACGGCATTCGGGAGCGTTGCGCCGAACCGCCGGTGGCCAAAGGCGCCACCGTCGTCGGCAACTATCGCATGCTGGGCGAGAACTGAGCCCGCTTGCCGGAGGCAGAATGCCCGAGCCGTCCACAGCCTCTGACATCGAACGCCTGCTGGTCGCGATGCGGCCAAGACTGCATCGCTATTGCGCGCGCATGACAGGCTCGGTCATCGACGGCGAGGATGTGCTGCAGGACGCGCTGACCAAGGCGATGGAGGCGCATTCTATCGCGGGCGCAATCGGCAATCCCGAAGGCTGGCTGTTCCGCATCGCGCACAACACTGCGCTGGATTTCCTGCGCCGGCGCAAGCGCCAGGAGGCGCTGTGGGGAACCGCGGAGGTGGACATGATGGTTGACCCGCTCGATGCTGTGGAGAGCCGCCGGATCGCCGCCACCTCCTTGCGCACCTTCATGCGGCTGCCGGTGGCGCAGCGTTCAAGCGTGATCCTGATGGACGTGCTCGGCTGCTCCCTCCAGGAGATCTGCGAGGTGATGGAGTGCAGCCTGCCGGCGGCGAAGGCCGCGCTGCATCGCGGCCGCGCGCAGTTGCGCGAAATCGCCGACGAGCCGGAGGACACCCCGCAAGCAAAACTGCCGTATGCCGACCGCGAGCGCCTCGGGGCCTATGTGGCGCATTTCAACGCGCGCGACTTCGACGCGATCCGCGCCATGATTTCGGACGACGTGCGGCTCGATCTCGTCAGCAGGACCCACAGGCGCGGCAAGGCCGAGATTGTCAGCTATTTCGGCAATTACGCCAAGGTGAGCGATTGGCGTCTGGTGCCGGGCCTCGTCGAGGGGCGCCCCGCCATCCTGGTGTTCGATCCGAACGGGCCTGATGCGGGCCCGAAATACTTCGTGCTGCTGGGGTGGGCCGCCGGCAAGGTCACGACTATCCGGGATTTCCGTTACGCGCCTTACGTCATCGATGGCGCGGAATATCTGACGTCCCGGGAGCGGCAGGATTTCGGGGGCACCCCGCCGGACTAACCAGCCGGGCCCGATCTGCTACTCGGGTTCAGGCCGCCCCGCATAGCCGCAATAGCCATGGGCCTGAACGCCGGCGCCGCTGCCCTTCAGGTGTGAAAGATGGAACTGGCGCCAGCCCATGCAGTCGCCCGCGATGCAGTGATACATTTTTTCGGAGTTCTGAAATCCGTCGGTCAGCGAATTATGCAGGCGGTTGCTGTTGTCGATGCGCACATGGGGACACCATTTCTCGCGCGCGACGGTCTCGGTCATCAACATGGAATTCTCCGGGATCAATGCCACTTTTTCCCATCACTCCGTTAAACCGGCGTGAATGCGGCGGGCTCCGGCCCAAGACCAACGTAAAATATTGGCATAGCCGCGGGAGAGACGTCCCGGGCCTGCGATTGGGCTCAGGCGCTGGTTCAGCGGCTGCGACAATTGTGGCTCAGGCAACCGGAACTATAGTTCTTGCCATCCACGCCATCTACGAAATATGGTGCAGATCGCGGGGTATGAGCCGAAGGTCCAAAGCGGGGCCAGCGGTTCACGCTTGCCGTTGACCGGCCATTTCGCGCACAAAATACCTCACCTGATAATGAGGCGCGCGAGACAGCGTGGTCGCCCGGTCGACCGGGCGAGGTTTCGATAACGAGGAGGGGAGTGATTATGAAAAAGGCATTCTGGCTGGCAGGCTCGGCCGTTTTGGCGCTGGCACAGCCCGCATCCGCTGGCGACACCATCAAGATCGGCTTTGTCTCGACCTTCAGCGGCCCGACCGCTGTGATCGGCAACGACATGCGCAACTCGTTCGAGCTGGCGCTGGATCATATGGGCCGCAAGATGGGCGGCAAGCCGGTCGAGGTGATCTATGAGGACGACGGCCAGAAGCCTGATATCGGCAAGCAGAAGACCGAAAAGTTGATCCAGTCCGACAAGGTCGATTTCATCGCCGGCTATATCTGGTCGAACGTGCTGCTGGCCTCGCTCAAGACCGCGGTCGATTCAAAAACCTTCCTGATTTCGGCCAATGCCGGCCCCTCGCAGCTCGCCGGCGATCTCTGCTCGCCTTACGTGTTCTCGACCTCCTGGCAGAACGACCAGACCCCGCAGGCGATGGGCCAGTACATGAACCAGAAGGGCGTCAAGTCGGTGTTTCTGATCGGCCCGAACTATGCGGCCGGCAAGGACATGCTGGCGGGCCTGAAGAGCACCTTCAAGGGTGAGGTGGTCGGCGAGGAATACACGGTGTGGCCGAGCCAGCTCGACTTCTCCGCCGAACTCACCAAGGCGAAGAACTCCAAGGCCGAGTTGATCTTCGTGTTCTATCCGGGGGCTGCCGGCGTGCAGTTTCTCAACCAATATGCCCAGGCCGGCCTCAAGGCGCAGGTGCCGCTCTATACGGCGTTTACCGTCGACGAATTGTCGCTGCCGCTGCAGAAGGAAAACGCGATCGGTATTCCCGGCGCGCAGGAATGGGTGAACGACCTGCCGTTCCCCGAGAACAAGAAGTTCGTCGAGGATTACCGCAAGAAGTACACCGGCCTGCGTCCGACCTATTACGGCGCGCAGTCCTATGACGCCGCCCAGCTCATCAACAGCGCGGTGGTCGCGGTGAAAGGCGACACGGCGAAGAAGGACGAGATGCGGGCCGAGATGAAGAAGGTGAACTTCAAATCGGTGCGCGGTCCGTTCAAATACGGCAACAACCAGATTCCGATCCAGAACTTCTACCTGCAGGATGTGGTCAAGGACGCCGACGGCCAGCTCTCGCTGAAGACAGTGGCCACCATCGTCAAGGACGACCAGGACCGCTTCGCCGAAAAGTGCCCGATGAAGTGATGGTTGGCATGGCCGGTGCATGATCTCGCGAACACGCGCTCGGGCTTGACCCGGGACCGGTTTGCGACAGATCATCCGCCCAACAAGAAAATGGCGGCGGCGCAGATGTGCTGCCGCTGTTTTGTTAGGTACAGAGTTTCAGGTTCATGCTGGTCCTTGTCGAACAATCACTGAACGGCCTGCAGTTCGGGCTGCTGCTGTTTTTGCTGGCGGCCGGCCTGACGCTGGTGTTCGGCATCATGGATTTCGTCAATCTGGCGCACGGCTCGCTCTATATGATGGGGGCCTATTTCGCCGCCACCTTCGTGGCCTGGACCAACAGTTTTGTGCTCGGCATCGTGCTGGCGCTCGGCGCCACGTTGTTCTTGGGCATCGCGCTCGAATTCATCGCGCTTCGGCATCTCTACGGCCGCGACCATCTCGATCAGGTGCTGGCCACCTTCGGGCTGATCCTGTTTTTCAACGACGCGGTGCGGCTGATCTGGGGTCCGGCCGGCCTGTCGCTGCCGCTGCCGGCCTGGCTGACCGTGCCGGTGCAGATCGTTCCGGGCGTGTCCTATCCGGCCTATCGGCTGTCGATCATCGTGGTCGCGCTCGCGGTCGCGGCACTGCTTTATCTCGTCGTCATGCGCACCCGCATCGGCATGCTGATCCGCGCCGGCGCTTCCAACCGCGAAATGATCGGCGCGCTCGGCATCAACATCAAGCTGCTGTTCACGCTGGTGTTCGGGCTTGGTGCCGCGCTCGCAGGCCTCGCCGGGCTGATGCAGGCGCCGATCCTCACCGTGCAGATCGGCATGGGCGAGAACATCCTCATTCTCGCCTTCGTCATCATCGTGATCGGAGGCATCGGCTCGATCCGCGGCGCGTTCCTGGCCGCGATCTTCGTCGGCATGATCGATACGCTCGGCCGGGCGTTCCTGCCGGACCTGCTGCGCATGGTGCTGAGTTCTTCCGCAGCCTCCACCGCGGCGCCGGCATTGTCCTCGATGCTGATCTATCTGCTGATGGCGATCGTGCTCGTCGTGCGGCCGGAGGGGCTGTTTCCGGCCGCCAAGCGATGAAATCCCGCATCAATGTCAGCAACGCCGTTGTGGCGCTCCTCGTGCTTGGCCTCACGCTTTTGCCGGTCTATTCCGCGCTGTCAGGCAACATCTTCATCCTGACGCTGTTCACCCGCATCGTCATCTTTGCGCTCGCCGCCGCCAGCCTCAACCTCATCATGGGCTATGGCGGTATGATGAGTTTCGGCCACGCCGCCTATCTCGGCATCGGCGGATATGCGGTCGGCATCCTCGCTTTTGAAGGCATCGGCTCCGGCTTTATCCAGTGGCCGGTGGCGCTTCTGGCATCGGCGCTGTACGCGCTCGTGATCGGCGCACTCAGTCTGCGCACCCGCGGCGTCTATTTCATCATGATCACGCTCGCCTTCGCGCAGATGGCCTATTACGTCACCTCGGGCCTCTCGCGTTATGGCGGCGACGACGGCCTCACCATCTACAAGCGCTCTACGTTCGGTGGCCTGATCGACCTGTCGAACCGCGTGCAGTTCTATTATCTCTGCCTCGGCTGTCTGTTCGGCGGCATCTACCTGATCTGGCGCATCATCAATTCGCGGTTCGGCATGGTGGTGCAAGGCATTCGTTCCAACGAGCAGCGCATGCAGGCGATCGGCTATCATGCCAACCGGTATCGTCTGGTCTGTTTCGTCATCTCGGGCACCATCTGCGGCCTGGCTGGCGCGCTGCTGGCGAACAATACCGACTTCGTCAGCCCGGCCGGCATGTACTGGACCCGCTCCGGCGAACTCATGGTGATGGTGGTGTTTGGCGGCATGGGCTCGCTGTTCGGTCCGGTCATCGGCACCATCGTGTTTCTGCTGCTGGAGGAGATCCTGTCGCAGTTCACCGAATACTGGGCGCTGATCATGGGCCCGCTGTTGCTGATGATCGTGCTGTTCGCGCGCGGCGGCATCATGGGCCTGCTCGGGAGGTTGAACCGTGGCTAATTCTTTGGCTGATCCCATGCTCCGCGTCGAAAACCTGGTGCGCAGTTTTGGTGGCATCAAGGCCACCGACAATCTGTCGCTCGATGTCGCCAAGGGCGAGCTGCACGCCATCATCGGCCCGAACGGCGCCGGCAAGACCACGCTGATCAGCCAGTTGACCGGGCAGTTGATGCCGAACTCCGGCTCGATTCAATTCGCCGGCCGCGACGTTACCTGGCTGCCGTCCTATCAACGCAGCCGGCTCGGGCTGGCGCGCTCGTTCCAGATCACCTGCCTGCTGCCGGATTTTACCGCCGCCGACAATGTCGCGCTGGCGGCGCAGGCGCATGATGGTCACTCGTTCCGTTTCTGGGGCGCCGCCCGCAAGGAGAAGCATCTGCGCGACGCGGCGCAGGCCGCGCTGACCCGGGTCGGGCTCGCGAAGCGCGCGGACGTGCCGGTGTCCGAACTGAGCCACGGCGAACAGCGGGAGCTCGAGCTCGCGGTGGCGCTCGCCGCAAAACCGAAATTGCTGCTGCTCGACGAGCCGATGGCCGGCCTCGGCGTCACGGAATCGGCACGCATGGTGGCGCTGCTGAAGGAATTGCGGAAGGAAGTCACGATCGTGCTGGTCGAGCACGACATGGAAGCGGTGTTCGCGCTCGCCGATCGCATCACCGTGCTGGTCTATGGCCGCGTCATCGCGTCAGGCGATCCCGATGCGATCCGGAGCAATGAGGAAGTGAAGCGTGCCTATCTCGGCGAGCAGCATGCGGTGACCAGCCATGGCTGAGACCTTGTTGGAAATCGACGGGATCGAGACCTGCTACGGTCTCAGCCAGGTGCTGTTCGGCCTGTCGCTAAAAGTTCAATCCGGCGAGATGGTCGCGCTGATGGGCCGCAACGGCATGGGCAAGACCACCACCATCCGTTCCATCATGGGCATGACGGGAGCACGCGCTGGCACGATCCGCTTCGCGGGCGAGGAAGTGCGCAGCCTGCCGTCGTATAAAATCGCAAAACTTGGCATCGGCCTGGTGCCGGAAGGTCGCCAGATCTTTCCGAACCTGACGGTCTACGAAAATCTGGTCGCAGCCTCCGGCAACCGTCTCGGCAACCCCGATCCCTGGACTATCGATAAAATCCACGCGTTGTTTCCGCGGCTCGCCGAGCGCAGCAGCAACATGGGCGTGACGCTGTCCGGCGGTGAGCAGCAGATGCTGGCAATTGGCCGCGCGCTGATGACCAATCCAAAGCTGCTCATCCTGGACGAAGCCACCGAAGGCCTCGCGCCGCTGATCCGCGAGGAAATCTGGAGCTGCCTGTCGATGCTGAAGGGCCGCGGGCAATCGGTGCTCGTCATCGACAAGAACGTCGCCAACCTCGCCAAGATCGCCGACCGCCACTACATCATCGAGCGCGGCCGCACGGTATGGACGGGGACGAGCGAGCAGTTGATCGCCGAGCCGGATCTGCAGCACCGGTATTTGGGGATTTGAGCTATCTCTCCGTCGTCCCTGCGAACGCAGGGACCCATACCGCGTGATCTATCGATTTAAGAACGCTGTTCGACGACCTGTCACAACCAAAAACATTCGTGGTTATGGGTCCCTGCGTTCGCAGGGACGACGAGAGAGTACCGCCCCTCAAAACATCTCGAAATATTCGCGATGCTCCCAGTCCGACACTTCGGCTTGAAACCGCTCGATCTCTGCATTCTTGATGTGAACGTAATAATCCACGAACTCCGGCCCCAGCGCCTGCCGGAAGAACGGATCGTCCTGTAGCGCGAACACCGCCTCGCGCAGGCTCTTCGGCAGCAGCGCTGCCTCGGTCTCGTACGGCGTATCGGCCGACGGTCCCGGATCGAGCTTGCGGTCGACGCCGTCGAGCCCGGAGAGGATTTGCGAGGCCATGTAGAGATAGGGATTGGCGGCCGGCTCGCCGATCCGGTTTTCCAGCCGCGTTGCGCTATCGCCCGGGCCGCCGAGCACGCGGATCATGACGCCGCGGTTGTCCCGGCCCCAGATCGCGCGGTCCGGCGCCAGCGAATAGGAGCGGTAGCGCTTGTAGCCGTTGATCGTCGGCGTCGTGAACACGGTGGACGCGCGGGCGTGCTCCAGCAGCCCCGCGAGGTAGGCGCTGCCGAACTCACTGAGGGCCTTGCCGCCATCCTTCGCCATGAAGGAATTTTCGCCGCTGGCGCGCGAGACGATCGACTGATGCAGGTGCCAACCGGAGGCAAATACGTTCGGCAGTTTCGGCCGGCACATGAAGGTGGCGTGAAAACCGTGGCGGCGCGCGATCTGCTTCACGGCGCTACGAAACAGCACCATGTTGTCGGCGGGCGTCATCCCCTGGTCGGCAGCAAAGGTGAATTCGCACTGGCTTGGGCCGAACTCGACCTCGACCGATCGCAAGGGCAGGCCGAGCGCCAGCACATCACGCCGGATGATTTCCAGCGCCGGCTCCATCTGGTCGTAGCGCTGCTCGGTCAGGTATTGATAGCCGTGCGACAGCAGGCTGACGGATGGCGGACGGCCGGGCTGACCGGCGTCTTCCGGCATCATGTGGGCATCTTCGAGCTTGAAGAGGTGGAATTCGACTTCGAGCCCGGCAACGAAATCGTAGCCGAGCTGTTCCAGCTTTTCGAGAACCGACCGGTAGAGATGTCGGGTCGCGAACGGCACCGGGCGGCCGTCGTTGAAATGGAGATCGCAGAGCAGCCAGCCTGTCGTCGGCGCCCATGGCAACACGCGAAACGTCGTCGTATCAGCCACCATCAGGACGTCGGCGGCACCTTCCATCTCCTTCATGCCAAAGCCGCCGCCGGCGGTGAACACCGGAAACACTGTCTTGTGCGAGGTGTCCTTGGCCAGCATCGTGGTGGTGATGGAGCAGCCGCTTTCGAGCGAGGCCAGCGCTTCGCTTGCGACCAGCGTCTTGCCGCGCAAAATGCCGT
>CAWFMW010000038.1:0-8847 GCA_963816815.1 uncultured Alphaproteobacteria bacterium | reverse complement strand
TTCAGCCCGAATGCACAGCTAACAGATCGTACTGGCTCGCGCGCGTATGCGCCGAACGAGACGGCTTCAAAACAACATTTTCAGAACGTCCTTGACGCGGTCAATACTGACCACCGCCCCAGTAGCAACCGCCGATGCCGCCAACACACCGCCCTCCCATTCGAGAGCTGCGGCGGATATCTGCTGGCACCCATTCCTCGAGCGGGCGCCGTTGCGCCGCTTGCCGACGATCTTTCGCTGCCGGCCTTGAAGGAGGTGCAGTCGTCGAAGGAGGGGCAGTCGTCGTTGCGCCAGGAGCCGGCGTGACGGCGGGACCGGTCGATGGAGTTGCTGATGGCGGCGGGTTGGCGGGCGAGGGCGACGGAGCGGGGGCGGCAGGGATCGGCGGCGCCGCGGCTTCCTTGGATGGCGGCGTGAGCCGCTTCTCGAAGAATGAACTCACCGACGACGTCACCGCATCCCAGCGCTCGCGGGCGGTGCTGACGGTGCCGGCATATCCCGTAATCCGCCGGCCGAACCCGACGAAATCGCGCAGGCCGTTGAGCAGCATCAACGCGAGTAGGGCAACGATGAGGAAGCGGATGGGATGCCGTAAGGGATAGCCGACCGTGCGCATGGCAAACGCCAGGGCCCGCGGCCAAAGCCGAACCGGCACATAGCTATTCCGAGTTACGTCCTCGTATCGGGGGGCGGTCCCGCCGTTCAGTTCGAGCGCTTCGGCGATCTGACGAAAGCTCTGGCCTTCTCTCCGCAGCGAAGCGCTGACGTCGCGGAACACCGCGTCGCTGAGCATCTCGGGCTGATCCATTTTCTTGATGTTGGTCACGATCCTCGGCCGCAGCAGCAGCCGGCGTTGCTCGATCAACTCGGCTAATTTTGAGAAGTTCAGCCCGGAATCGGAAAGGATTTTTGCGGCGCGGTCCTTGGCGGCCTCGGCAACCGCGACATCCTCCGCGTCCATCTGCTCCATGACCTTTTTCAGGGATGTCATGTCGTTGATCATCGCAAAACCTCTTCCGGCGACAATCGCGTCGACTATCGGCCCTCTTTATTGCGACACGACTTGTTGCACGACGACTTCGTGCAACACGAATTGAGCACACTGCTCTCACGGTGAGCAGCGATGATATTATGAAACCATAAACATGGCCAGCCGCGTGGCCGACCACGCGGCCGGCCGGTGTGGCAGTTGATGCGCCAGCCGTGAAGAATGGCGACGGACGCTTGTTCATCGGGCGAAGAAACAAGGCGCTTTCGACGCAGCCAAGCCTGCCTCCAGCACCAACGGGTTCCCGGACTCAATGTCGACAACTTCGAGAGCTATGATTCCTGCATTGGTTAGTCTGCTTAGTTGAGTCTGCGTAACACGCAGCCGTTGATCGACAGGCTGGATGATGAAGTCCCTTCGCGTACTTTCGATCGCTTCAGAGATATATCCCTTGATCAAGGTCGGCGAGCTTGCCGACGTCACCGGCGCCCTTCCGATCACCCTGAGATCGGAGGGCGTCGAGGTCCGCACCATCGTGCCGGGATATCCCAGCGTGATGAATTCGCTAGGCCAGGTCGATGGCGTGATTCATCTGCCGCATTTCTTTGGCGCAGAGGCGCGGCTGCTGCGGGCGACATCTTTCGAACTCAGCCTTTTCGTTCTCGACGCGCCGCATTTGTTCGCCCGTCCCGGCAACCCTTATGTCAGGGCTGACGGGATCGATTGGCCGGACAACGCGCTGCGCTTTGCCGCGCTGGCGCGCGTCGCCGCCGATATCGGCCTTGGATTCGTCCCGTCCTTCGTGCCTGACATCGTCCACGCCCACGACTGGCACGGCGCGCTTGCCTTGGCGTACATGCACTATAGCGATCGGCAGCGGCCGGCCACGGTGATGACGGTTCATAACCTTTCCTATCAAGGCGTGTTTCCGCGCGAGATGCTTGCCGCGATCGATTTGCCGCCGCGAGTCGTTCGCCATGCATGGCGTCGAATATTATGGAAAGATCGGGTTCTTGAAGGCCGGTCTGTATTTCGCCGATCGCATCACGACGGTGTCCCCGACCTATGCCAGGGAAATCCTGAGCGACGAGGGCGGCATGGGGCTTGCCGGTCTCTTGCGCGAGCGATCATGCGACCTCAGCGGAATCCTCAACGGCATCGATATTTCGGTGTGGGACCCTTCGACAGACCCTCACATCCCCGGTTGTTTCTATCCGGATGTGTCGAGCGGTTTCGAAGCGGAGGTCCTGCACAATCGCGCGATCAACAAGGCGGCGCTGCAGCGGCGGCTCGGCCTGCAGGTCGCGCCCGATGCGTTCATGCTCGGCGTCATCGGCCGGCTGTCCAGCAAGAAGGGGATCGATCTTCTGCTCGAAAATCTCCCGACGATCGTGCGCGAGGGAATGCAGCTGGTCGTGCTGGGGAGCGGCGGAAATCGCAGCCTGCAATATTGTTATCGTAACGCCGCACAGGCCAATCCGGAACAGGTGAGCGTCATGATCGGGCATGACGAAGGTCTGGCCCACCTGATTCAGGCCGGCGCGGATGCGCTGGTCGTGCCGTCGCGGTCCGAGCCGTGCGGCCTGACGCAGCTTTGCGCATTGAGATACGGCACAGTTCCCATCGTCTCGCGCGTCGGTGGGCTGGAAGATACGGTGGTCGACGTCGACGATCTCGCCACGACCGGCCGCGGACAAACCGGATTCAAGTTCGGACCGGTCAACGCCGAAAACCTCGGTGATGCGATCCAGCGGGCCTGCGCCACATTTCACGACGTCGCCGCCTGGCGACGAATCCAGCGCAACGGCATGTCGACCGACGTGTCATGGCGCAATTCCGCGCGTCGCTACGCCGATCTCTACGGCGGATTGGTCGAATTGCCTCAAGAGAAGGTTGCCTAGCGTTTGCGCTGGCAGCTTGGTCGGAACTTGGAGCCCGATTGTTGCATGCGATGCGCTCGGGAAAATTCTGCAAGTACAAAAGATGGTTAATTTCGATTGCGGCAGCGCATTTCGACGATGCCGGTGTGCCGGCGGTCTTACGGAAACCTTCGTGATTGCTTTCACTTACATCGACGATTGCGGTACGCGCGTCGCACCATAGCCACGTTGGATTCCTCGTCGTCAGTAAGCGAAAGCGCTCTTGCCTACCGGGTCGCGCGCGCTACCTGTCGCACTTTGGTCGGATTTTTTTCGTCACAACGATGGCTCGATCAGCGCGCATGTTGGAGTTTGTGATGAACAGTACCGTTACCGCTGGCCCGCCTGTCCGTAGCCGATTGGCGCTGATCGTCGCGGGCGTCCTCGCATTGTTCGGTTCATTTTTGGTCGCGGCGCCTGCGCAAGCCGGTTACTACGACGCTGGCTATAATCCCTGTTCCTACCGTTGCGGCTACCCGGCCTACCGCTACTACCGACCCTATCGCCCGGTCTATCGTCACAGATGTGATTCGTGCGGGCCCCGCCTCATTTATGAGCGCCGTTACATCGAACGCCAATTTGTCGAGCGGCGCTATGGTTATGGCGGAGGCTACCGCCGTCACTACGGCTATTCTCCGTACGGCTATCGCCGCAACTACGGTTATTCTCCGTACGGAGGCTATCGATCCTCGTCGAGGCCTTACGGCTACGGTTACGGCGGTGTCGGGCGCCGCTGGTCATTGCCGTATGCCGAAGGATACCGACGGTCCGGATATTCCGGATATGACGACCAGCCGCGACCGCCGGCGCCGATCTCGAACGAGGGCGACGACTACTACTAGGGCGTTCCGTTCTACTGACTGAAGAACTGGCAACTGAAGCAGAAAGTCCGGCCATCGGCCGGACTTTTGCCGTTACCGCGTGCCCGCAAGCATGATGTAGGCGCCGACCGCGAACCAGAAGGCGTAATTGCTCACGACCGGTATCTCGATGAACACGCTCAGCACTGCGAAGATGATCACAATGAGCGAAGCAACAAAGCCAAAGTTCACTGCGTAAATCTCCTCGGGCTACAACAAATGCTCAAGATCTTGCCAATCATCACACGGCAAAGTGCAAGATCCTGTCGCGCGCTAGAGGCCACGGCTCGGCCTGACACTCGCAACGCAAGTGCTCGTTCGATCGTGGCGATGGAGTGAACTGGAATGACGCCCTCAGCCCAGATGCCCGCTGCAAACCATCAAACGTTCCCGTAAGCCCGCTTCGCGAATTTTTCAGGGCATTAGTTGGAGTGTTTCGAGGCCGGACTGCGGTTTTGCGAGAAGTGTGGGTTTAGCCGGATGCAACGATGCCACCACATGCCGTGCCGGTTGTTTTTCTCGCGTCTGTTGCGGATCGGCTGACGCCGTTGACGGAGCAATGATGCGATGTTGCCGCGGATCCGACGCATGTTCTGCGTTGTTGTGGCAGACGACGCGCAGACAAGACCGTCGCGATGAGCGTTTCCGAACAAGGTAAATGATTCGCACCTGCCGCAAACTACTGGTCGTACACGCAGTTTGCGATCTCGCCGGGAGCAGCCACCGTGCGCGCAGATTTCGCGCTCACTTTAGCCAAGAAAACACCCCGATTCATCGGCTCTATCCACAGCGCACGATTCGGTGGAGTTCGTCATGCGTAGCCATGCCGTTATCATAGCAGCGACGCTGGCATGGTTCATCAGCATCGAAAGCGCCGACGCAAAGCTCGACATTCTCGTCGATAAGGCGACGCAGCGGATGTTCGTCATTCAGGACGGGTACATTCGCTTCATGTGGCCCGTATCCACCGGCCGCGACGCCACGCAAACCCCGAACGGGGTCTTCACGCCGCAGCGGCTGGAGCGCAACTGGTTCTCCACCGCGTATTACGATTCGCCGATGCCGTTTTCGATCTTCTTCCATAGGGGCTATGCGATACACGGCAGCTACGCGATCGATCGACTGGGAGGGCCCGCATCGCACGGATGCGTACGCTTGCATCCGCATCACGCCGCCATCCTGTTCGACCTTGTGCAACTCGAAGGTCCGAACCGGACGACCATCGAAGTAACGGACCAGGGACGCCCCATGGAGCCGTCATTGCCGAGGCGTGAAGTCGCTGCGGGGCCGGGCATGAACCCGCCGCCAGGCATGAACCAGCCGCCGCTCATGAATCCGCCCCCGCCTATGGGCCCGCCCCCGCAGAGGAGAGTGCGTTATCCGCTCACCGCTGATGAGATGCCCAATCTGGCTCCTGCACAGCCTCCTATACAGCGCACTCGGTTGAGCGCTGCGAATAATGACTTGCCGCCCAGGCCTCCGGCGCCGCCGCCGGCGGATCGTCGATTAATCGCGGATGTCAGGCCGCCCGCAAACCCGCTGCGCACACCCAGAGGGGCAGGCGAGGCCGAAATGACAATCGGCGCTTCGCGGTCGGCGAACGACGTTTCCGAGCCTCGTCCCAGACCGAAGCCCGTTGAAGGACCGAGGGTCGCCGAAAGATCGAATCCGGAATCGGCGGCGGCGAATTCCGGCATCAAGGTGCTGCCTACATCCTGCTGGACGGGTGGCGCTTCCCGATGGAAGTGGTGGGCATCGGGTCAAGGGAATACGTGCAAGTAATCCTTGCAAATAAATCCGCGCGAGTGATTTCGTGGAAATCGAAACGCAGTTCGATCTCCGTCAGAAAAAGGCTGCCCTGTCACTTCGCCTAGTTGATCATTGAGCTGCGGCGATCGCTGCGCATGTCCACCGGCTCCTGGAAGCCGCGCAGCATCAGGTGGCCGGCGCGCACCTCGAAACCGTCCAGACGATCGAGAAAGCTCATGCCGAGCAGGTTGGTCTTCATCTGGCCGCGCGGCACCACCAGCGCTTGCACGGAGCGTTCGACCAGCTTGCCGATCGTCATCCGATCGAGCCATAGCCGCGCCGCCTTGGTCTGGCCACCAGCGGTTTGAACATCGACATTGTATTCGAGCAGCTCCAGCGGCAGGCCGATGGCCTTTGCGGTTTCGTAGGTCAGGACGACAGAGGTCGCCCCGGTATCGACCACCATCGGCGCCGCAATCCCGTTGATCCTGGTCTGCACGGCGAACTCGCCGTTCGAGCCGCGCGGGATCTGCACGGTGTGAACCGGCTCGTGCTGGCGGAAGGAATCCGGGAGGGCGGTCTTGGCGAAGATATCGGCCTTGGCGAATGCAATCCGCTCCGGACGCTTGGGAGCGAGAACGGCGACCACGGCCAGCAGCGACAACAGGATCAGCAGGCGCTTCACGGTGCCTCCACGTTTGGTGAGACAAGAAAGCTGGCATGACTAGATCAACAATTGATCAACACGCGGCGGCATCGGTTTGAAGAATTGCCGGCGCGAGTGACGCGCGAGCAGATGTTGGCAAATCTGAATCGAAATGAAGGCGAGAAGAGGAAAATGCCAATGCAGCCTCGGGCGCGATCGTCGCCGTCGTCGTCCCGGGCTTGACCCGGGACCCATAATCCCGGTCATCTGTTGCTGAAGAAGGTTTCTCCGGTCAGCGCTTGAACCGAGAGGCCGCGGCGTATGGGTCCCGGCTCAAGGCCGGGACGACGGGAGCGGCGAATCCGTTACACAAATTCACCCGTCGCCGCGCGTTGGCGCAGCAGCTGGACGAACGCCTCACTTGCCGACGCAACAACTCATGCTGCTCGCGGCCGGCGGGACGTCGAGAGCCGGGTTCTCGGCGAAGAATCCGGTGGGATGAAGCGCGAACCCCGCGGTGATCACGGGCTGCACCGGAAAGTCCTCGGGCCGGGGAATATGGTGCAGGCCAAAACTGTGCCAGACCACGATATCCGTATCGACCAGCGGCCGGTCCGCGGCGGTCCAGGCCGGCAGCCCGTCGCCGCCGCTGCTCTGGTTGGGATAGCGGCCGGCCGCGAAAATCTCGTCCGGATGATAGGCCGTCACCCATAGCTGCCGCATCATGAAGGTCGCGCGTCTGGCCACCATCGATTGCGGGTCGGAGAAGGTCGGCACCGGACTGAGCGGCAGCAGCTTGTAGGCGGTCGGCCGTCCGAGCCCGTTGCGGGCCTCGGCGCTTTCGATCTTCCAGAAGCGGGCCGCGTTGAAATCGACGTTGCGCTGCGCCTTCTGCTCGGTTTGCAGGACGGTCTCGCGAATGGTGAAGGCATTGCCGTACGGATTGTCCGGGCCGACCGGCAGCGCCACGGTATCGACTTCGACGACGCGGTTGCGTTCGCCGTCAACCGCCATGTCGAGGCGCATGTTGAAGATGTGCTGGTGATAATGCGCGTAGACCCCGGGTGAAACGATGGTGCCGTAATCGGGCTGCTTCGCCCGGCCTCAGCCCGGCCGTATTCAGAATGCCGGTGGCTTTCATCTCGAAATGAATCGAGCCGTCCTGATGAAAGTACCAGAACGAGCCGTATTCGTAATTGCCGATGGTCGAGATCGACGACACCACCAGGCGGCGGGCGCGCCGCACATCGACCTCGCCCGTGAACAGGTCGGTGTGCTTCCAGAGGATGCCGAAATCCTCCTCGTGCAGGCACACCGCGCTCTCGATGCAATAGGGATCGCCCTTGCTGTCGGCCAGCCACGCGTCGAAATATCTGATAGCGCCGAGGCAGTCGCAGCCCAGCGTCAGCGAATTCGCCAGCACGCCGATGCCGTACTCGCCGACATCGAAGGCATTCTTGCGGAAATGTCCGCCGCCGGGATGTCCGTAAGGCACGACCATTTCCGACAACGCCGCGCGGTGCATCACCGGCCGCAGCCTGCCGTCGTCCTCGTAACCGACCGTATGCAGCACCAGTCCCTCGCGCGCGTTGAAGCCGACGCGGAACCGCCACTTCTGCCAGCGAACCTCGTTGCCTTCGACGACGAAGCTCGGGCCGGCCGGCTGCACGATCTCCAGCGGCTTGACGTCGTCACGGAACGTGCTGCGATAGCGCGCCGCATAGTTGCGGTTCTGCATCGGGACGTCGGCCTCGCCATAGTCGTCGACGCGCAGAACCTCGGCCCGGTCGAGATCGATCACGGCGCAAAGCCCCTCGATCGGATGGGCGTAGCCGTTGTCGTTCTTCTCGCTCCGGTACCAGCAGAACGTATGCGAGAGCCTGCGGCCTTCCTCGTCCGGCAGACCGTAATTACCGGCCGACCAGGGATCGACCTGAACTTTTTCAATGTCGGTAATGCCGCGCTTGGCCAGCGCCGCCTGAAACCGCGGATCGGCGCGGGCCACTTCGCCCACCAGCATGATGTCGTCGATCAGGATACGCGGCCGCACGCCCGGCACATGCCGCCAGTCGACCACCCGATCCGCGACGAGATCGACCCGGGCTTCAAAGACCTTGCCGTTGGTCCGGTCGAAGGCGCACACGAAGGCCTCACGCGCAAAGGCCTCTCCAGGCTTTACGCCGTGCGCGACGCGCTTGTCCGGTTCGTGCAAGCTGATGGTCTCGAACATCATGCCCGCCCCGAGATCGTGCGCCACGCGCACGATAGCCGCCGCGCGACGGATCTCGTCCGGCGTCAACGGATCCAGCGGATGCGTCGGCGATGCAACAGCGCCGGCTTTTGCAACGGAATCCTGCATGATGGTCCTCTCAACGTCCGCTTCAGAGGCGCACGGCTGTTGGCGTCCTTCTGGCCTCGATATTCGCTGCATTGCCGATGAGCTGCAAGTCTGGCGTTTGCGCGTCGCCGCTAAATCAATGAAGTGCGATACGCGATATTCGAGGCACTCGATACCTTCGATGGTAACGGAGCAGATAGGGTCGATGCAAATTCGACTGCGCCAAACATTCCGCAAAGCGCAAGCGTCACATGGCTAGTCCAGGTCAGCGCGCGGCTTGCCCATTGACGCCGGCAAATTGGCATAAGACATATGATGCCTGAGAGATTTTGATCAAGGCTCGCGCG
>CAWFMW010000037.1:0-48588 GCA_963816815.1 uncultured Alphaproteobacteria bacterium | reverse complement strand
ATCGTGGTCATGGTGATGATCGTGCCCGTCGCCGGCGTCCAGGAATTCCGGCTCGATCTCCAGGATGCGATCCAGATCGAACGCGCCGCGCTCCAGCACGTCAGACAGCGCGACCTTGCAGCGCTCGGTGCGATGCAGCTTTGCATAGGGGTTGATGCCGCGGATGCGCGCCTCGACTTCGGCCAGTTCGGCCTTGGAGACAAGGTCGGTCTTGTTCAGCACGATCACGTCGGCAAACGCGATCTGGTTCTTGGCTTCGGGGGCATCCTTCAAACGGTCGCTCAGCCATTTGGCGTCAGCCACGGTCACGACCGCGTCGAGGCGAGCGTTCTTCTGCACGTCCTCGTCGACGAAAAAGGTCTGCGCCACCGGGGCCGGATCGGCCAGTCCCGTCGTCTCGACGATGATGGCGTCGAACTTGCCCTTGCGCTTCATCAGGCCGTCGAGAATGCGGACAAGGTCGCCGCGCACGGTGCAGCAGACACAGCCATTGTTCATCTCGAACACTTCTTCGTCGGCGCCGATGATCAGATCATTGTCGATGCCGATCTCGCCGAACTCGTTGACGATGACGGCGTATTTCTTGCCGTGATTTTCCGACAGGATGCGGTTGAGCAGCGTCGTCTTGCCGGCGCCGAGGTAGCCCGTCAGTACGGTCACTGGAATTTTTTGGGACGAAAGTTCAGACATAACGGCTCCGGAACGGAATTGTAACGCGCGGGAGAAAGCAGGGAGGCCCCTGCCCTATGGGCTCAGCGCGCTGGTCAGCGCCTTTATATTGTGCCTGACCATTGCAATGTAAGTGGGAGAATCGCCCTTTTCGCCGGTCAGGCTGTCCGAATAGAGCGTTCCGCCGACCTTGGCGCCGGTCTCGGCCGAAATCCGGCCCATCAGGCGGGGGTCGGTGATGTTTTCGAGGAAGACGGCCGGTATCTTGGCGGCCCTGACCTGGGTAATGATCCCTGCGATATCGCGGGCGCTGGCCTCGGATTCGGTCGAGACACCGAGCGGCGCGATGAATTCGACGCCATAGGCGGCGGCGAAATAGCCGAACGCATTGTGGGTCGAGATCACCTTGCGGCGGCTTTCCGGAATTTTCGCGATCCCCTCGCGCACCTCGCGTTCCAGCGCGTCGAGACCGGCCAGATAGGCGCTCGCCCTGGATTTGAAGGCTTCAGCGTCCGCAGGCGCTGCTGCTGCCAGCGCATCGCGGATATTGGCGACATAGATTTTTGCGTTGGCGACCGATTGCCAGGCGTGCGGATCAGCTTCCGAGCCGCGCTTGAGCGGCGCGATACCTGCTGTCGCGGTGACGACCGAAGCCTTGCCGCCGGCGGATTTTATTAGCCGCGGCAGCCAGCCTTCGAAGCCGAGACCATTGACGATGACGAGTTTCGCATCCGCCACCTTTTTTGCATCCGACGGCGTCGGCGCATAGACATGGGCATCGCTGTCGGGGCCGACCAGTGTCGTGACATCGACGCGATCGCCGCCGACATTGCGGACGAAATCGCCGAGGATCGAGAAGCTGGCGACGACGTTGAGGCGATCCACGGCGTGGGCCGGGCCAGCCGCCGCAAGCATGGCGAGAGCGATAAGCCAGAGCCGGATCATGGCTACGCCTCGAGATGACGGCCGGGGAACAGCTGCCGCACCAGGCCGCTGACGGGGCCGAACAACAGTGACGCCACGTAGATCCCCGCCGCGACCAGGATGATCGCAGGTCCCGAAGGAATTCTTGGTCTGGAACGACAGCACCAGCCCGGCATAGCCCGAGACGATGGCGCTGGCGACCGCGATGCAGATCATGCCGGTGATGTCGCGCGACCAGAACCGCGCAATGCCGGCGGGCAGGATCATCAGGCCGACGCCGAGCAGTGTGCCGAGCGCGTGAAAGCCGTTGACGAGGTTGATCACGACCAGCGCCAGGAACGCCAGATGCGCGGGCGCGCCGGCGTGGCTGACGGTGCGCAGGAACACCGGATCGACGCATTCGATCACCAGCGGGCGATAAATTACCGCCATCACCAGCAGCGTAACGGTCGCATTGAAGGCGATCACCAGCAGCGTCTGGTCGTCCATCGCCAGGATGTTGCCGAACAGCACGTGCAGCAGGTCGATATTGGTACCCTTGACGGAAACGATGGTGACGCCGAGCGCCAGCGACACCAGATAGAAGGTCGCAAGCGAGGCGTCCTCCTTCAATTCCGTATGGCGCGCGACGAGGCCTGCAAGCAGCGCGACCGTAAAGCCCGCGATCAGCCCGCCCGTCGTCATCGCGAACAGATTGAGCCCGGAGACGAGGAAGCCGATCGCGGCCCCGGGCAGGATCGCATGCGCCATGGCGTCGCCGACCAGGCTCATCCGGCGCAGCATCAAAAATACGCCGATGGGTGCTGCGCCGAGCGCGAGCGCGATCACGGCGGCGAGCGCGCGGCGCATGAACTCGAATTCGGTGAAGGGCGCGATCAGCGCGTCATAAAACATCAGGCGGCCCGCGGCGGCCTGACGTCCACGGCGCAGGCGGCCGCCGTCTCGTCAAACGCCTCGCACATCCGCCGCGCCTCGGTGAGGTTTTCGACGGTCAACACTTGCGCGGTAGCGCCCCACGCCACCGGCCCGCGCGCCAGCAGCAGCGTCTCCGGGAAATTCGCGCGCACCAGATCCATGTCGTGCAGCGCCGCCAGCACCGTGCGCCCCTCGTCGTGCCAGCGCCGCACCAGCGCCAGCAGGTCGGCCGAGGTTTTGGCGTCGATGGCGTTGAACGGCTCGTCCAACACAATCAGCCGCGCGTCCTGCAGCAGCGCGCGCGCAAACAGCATGCGCTGCATCTGGCCGCCGGACAGCGTGCCGATCGAGCGGTTTTCAAACCCGTTGAGGCCGACGGCGGCGAGCGCCTGCGTGATCTTGTCCCGCGCCGGCTTGCCCATGCCGCCGAAAAAGCCGGTCTTGCGCCACAGGCCGGTGCCGACCAGGTCGAACACCGAGATCGGAAAGGTCCGGTCGATGTCGACGCTTTGCGGCAGATAGGCGATGTCGCGGATATCGAGGCCGCCGAGATCGATCGAGCCTGCGAGTGGCTTCAGGATGCCGGCGAGCCCGCGAAACAGCGTCGACTTGCCGGCGCCGTTCGGCCCGACCACCGCCAGCAGCGCACCCTGCGCGACCTGACCATTGAGATGATGCACCGCCGGATGGCGGTCGTAGCCCAGCGTGACGTCGCGGAATGTGATCTGCGCGGCCATGCTCACCTCATCGCCACCAGGACGACGGCCCACAGGCCGGCACTGACGGCGAGCGCCGCGGCAAGGCGCGCGGCCACGGTCATCCGCAGGATCGACCACGGCGCCGGTTGCGCCGGATGCGGCGTCGCCGGGCCATGGGAATGGGCATGGCCGTGATGGTGATGTGCGTGGTCGTGGGAATGGTCGTGCGGCATGGGGTGAACGTTATAATATAACATTACGGGAGTCCACGCGTTGGCGATGGCTTGGGCAGGCCTTCTCGAACGCCCCCACCCCCTCATGCCCCACGAAGGCGGGGCATCCAGTACGCCGCGACTTCTCGGTTCAATCATGACGTCTCTGGAATGCTGGTCACCCGCCTTCGCGGGGCGACGACAATTAAGTATGTGTTTACGTTCTCGCGGCGCGTGGCGCCCGAGGTTTGCTGGACAACTTCCCGCCCGCTTTGTCAGAGGGCGCAGGGAAGACCGGGTGCACGCTGCACCCGCGGTCTCGTGTGCAATTTGCGCACAAAAAGACGCACACGAGCATACAGGTACAGGCGGAGCATCCCGGCCTTCCCTGCGCAGTGGCTTTACGGCTTACTTCGTGCTCTCCCCGGTGAACGGCTTTTTTGCCACCGTCGCTCCACGAGTCTGACCCGTGAAACTTAGCGCCAGCACCGCGGCGCCCGAACCACACGACTTCGCCGTACGCGTCATGCCAGCCTCGTCAGTCATGGCTTCCGCGTCCACCGCATCCCACCGCGCGTTCGTGACGATCGCGAGCCGCCCCTCTTGCCGGGTGAGACGGCACAGAGATGAACTGATTTGCATGAGAACAAAAGGGGAATATTTTTGCGCCGGATACTGGACCAAGCGGTGGCGTGATTTGCCTGGCAGGCAACACAGGTATTGGTAGGTCGGTGGAGAGAAGCCCGGCCTTAAGTTCGAATGCCAAACGATGAGGCCATCGGCCTGGTCATCCGTGCGGGTTACTCTTGCAGCAGACATAGCCGCGGTCACCAGGTGCTTTGGCGACGGCTGAACAACACGGGTGTTGGGCCAGGTCGCCAATCATCGCGACCTAGCCCGACGTTTTCAATTAAGTTACTGACAGACGTACATTATGCTGTCGCCGCCCTTGATCGCAGTACCGGGGGTGCAGCCAATACCATTGCGCGCTGCGTAGTCTTCCCAGCCCGCATAGCTGTACCCAGGACCACTCCAGGGGCCACCAAAATAGTAGGCCCTCACGGCGTACCAGGAGCCCGGCTCGACATAAGCCGCCCTCGCAGCGTAGCCACGCGTGATATAGACCCGCTGCTGCGCCTCGGCTTTATTGACCGACAGCGATACGCCGCCTTGCTCGGACCAGCCAGGCGAAAGCAATGCCGCACATGCGAACGTCGATGCGGCAACTGCCACCGTTCTCAAGGTCGTTTTCATGCAGTCCTCCATTAGGTAGGTAGGTCCCCGCGCTTAAACGTGCTTCGGCTGGTGGAGCGCATATTGACATATATCAAGCTCTCCGGCCGTCCGGTTGGGGCATGAGCCTAGCCGCTGGCGACGCAGACGAGCGTCGAGATGGCACGCATAACCTGCTTCCGGTATCGCAATGTCCGCTGGCGACTCCGCCGTATTTTCTGCGTGGATGAGTGGCTGGCTCAAAGCGGCTCGCGGGCAGCATGCCGAACGGCATGCACGACAATCCCCGTCGTGTCGGGCCGATAGAAAATCACATAGGGATAGGGTCTTGCCACCGCCCTGCGGATGCCCTGCTTGCCGATGTGCGTGGCTGGCCCTGCTCGGCGTTCGGATTTTTCTGCAAAGAACATGTTCGTCAAAGGCGTGCCGCCGGGGTCGGACGCGCCGGCAGTCATGATGACTGCCAACCAAGGCAGCATCAGTTTCGAACGCCGATCGACGCTACCGCTGAACGGATCATGCGCGTGACCACGTCGGTGTAGCGCGAGCCGTTGAGATTGACATCAACGACCCACAGGATGAACACGGCAACGAATGCGGCGGTGATGGCTTTCATGTCTTCACAACGATGAGGGTGTGGCCGGGGTTCCGGGCTGCGAGTCTTTCTGCGAAGGTACGACGGCACCAAACTGCGGAATTCCAGATACATTCCCTGCGCGGCAATCTCAAGGCTTCCCGATCAGCATCGCGATCGCCGCCGCCAGAAACGGGAACGGCACCGAGACCGCCGCGCGAAACCAGACGAACCGGGCCGGCATGAACGGAATTTCCCACAGGATCATGCGCTGGAAGGCGAACAGCGCCCACGCCACGACATAGGCGATCACCTGCGGCGGGCCGCCGCCGACTTTCAACGCGACCGCGCCGATCGAGAAGCCGACCACCGGACCGCCGGGAGTTGCCGCACCCGCGATGACAGCGGTCAGGACGCCGAACCAGCCACTGTCAGGCCCGAGCCAGCCGGTGATGACTTCCGGCGGGATCACGGCGGCGATGTAGCCGGAGCCGATCACGCCGAGCGCAATGCGCGGCACGATGTTGATGAAGTCCATGCTGCCTTCGCGCACCGACGACACCAGCACGACGCGGCCGCGCTGCCACGCCATGAAGCCGAGGATCAAGACCGAGCCCCACAGGGTGACGTCGATGATCAGCGCGGAGATGTTCAAGAGGGCTCGCCCTTCGGATACATCCGCACGAAGACGAAGCGGCCGAGCGCGCCGGCCAGCACCGGGATCGGCAGCGAGATCACGATCCGCCACAGCGTGAAGTCGACGCCGAGGATCGGCAATTCCCAGGCCACCGCGCGGCCGTAGCCGATCAGCGTCCAGCTCACCACCATGGCGATGGTGGCGCCGAAATCGGCGCCGACGGTGAGCAGCGCCGCCGCCACCGGATAGGCGGTGAAGGGACCGCCGGGCAGGATCGCGCCGAACGCCGTGCCGATCAGCAGTCCCTTCAGGCCGGAGTTCGGCCCGAGCGATCGCGAGACCTTGTCGTGCGGCAGAATTTCCGCGATGAAGCCGCCGAGCAGGCAGCCGGCCAGCACGCGCGGCATGATCTCCCCGAACAGCCAGAGATCATGGGTGAGGATCTTGAGCACGCCATCGATGCCGTCGCGCCGCCAGACCAGGCCTGCGCAAACCGCCACCAGCGCGCCGATCACGATCATCGACCAGCCCACCGGCTTGCGGGCGCGCCGCGGCTTCGGCTCGGCGTCGTCGGCAGGCGCCGGGTCTTTTATCGGATGTTCTGACAAGGGCGATGGGTTTTGCGGGTGATGCGGTTCTACCCTGCTTAGTCCCGCCATGGTGGCGACGCAAACGGAAGCTCGCACGGTACCCATGCGCATCTCAGGCATGCCCATGCGAGGACGTCACGCGGCCCGATAAGTTACGGGGCAACCGTTCAGGTGAACTGGCGGACCAGCGCAAGGCCGGCAAACAGCCCGGCAATCGAGAGCGCGACCGAGCCTATGACGTAAAGCGCGGCAAGGACAAGTTCGCCGCGCTCGTAGAGCAGCGCCGCATCGAGCGAGTACGCCGAAAAGGTGGTGTAGCCGCCGAGGATGCCGGTCATCAGGAACAGCCGCCAGGGCTGCGACGCCTCGCCCTTGAAGGCGAGATAGCCCGCGATCAGCCCCATCACGGTCGAGCCTGTGATGTTGATGATGAAGGTACCCCAGGGAAATCCGGTGCCCATGCAGCGGGCGCAGGTGACGTTGATGAAATGGCGCAAACTCGCGCCAAGTCCGCCACCGACAAAGACCAGCAAATAGCTCATCGCAGCATTTTCCAAATCGGCAATGCGCAGCAGGCAGCGCCGTGGTGTCCCATCAACCAGCAAGCTCCGCTTCACCCTCCCCTGGAGGGGGAGGGTCGGCTCACATGGAGCGTAGCGCAATGTGAGGCGGGGCGGGGTGACAGTCTCTCAACGCGGATGCTGTTGGAAGCTGAGAGACTGTCACCCCACCTCGGTTCGCATTTCATGCGAACCGATCCTCGCCCCTCCAGGGGAGGATAAGAAGCAGCTCGCTGATTTGCCCTCACACGATGGGCGGGCGTCAGACGCCGGCCTTGCCGAACAGCTCGTCGACATAGTCCCAGTTGATCAGGCTATCGCAGAACGCCTTCAGATAGTCGGGACGGCGGTTGCGGTAGTCGATGTAGTAGGAGTGCTCCCAGACGTCGCAGCCGAGGATCGGCGTTGCGCCGTGGACCAGCGGGCTCTCGCCGTTCGCGGTCTTGGAGATTTCGAGCTTGCCGTTCTTGACCGACAGCCAGCACCAGCCGGAGCCGAACTGGCCGACGCCGGCGGCGGCGAAATCGGTCTTGAACTTGTCGAGACCGCCGAGGTCTTCGGTGATCTTCTTTTCCAGACGGCCGGGCAGCTTGCTGCCGCCGCCGTTCGGCTTCATCCAGTTCCAGAAATGCAGATGATTGTAGTGCTGGCCGGCATTGTTGAACACGGCCGGGTTCTTGCCGAACGAACCCTTGACGATCTCCTCCAGGGACTTGCCTTCGAATTCGGTCCCCTTGATCGCGTTGTTTCCGTTGGTCACGTAAGCCTGGTGATGCTTGTCGTGGTGATATTCCAGCGTTTCCTTGGACATGTGGGGCGCAAGGGCGTCATGGGCATAGGGCAGATTGGGCAGCGTGAAGGTCATGGGTGATGTCCGAACTGATGGGAGACGAAGTCTAACGGGAACCCTTATAGAAGGTTCCATTGCGGTTAAACACCGCAATTTGGCAAAACAGAAGCGGTCTTCCGTAACGCTCCTCCGCGTCCAGCGTATGACGGACGGGTACCCGCGACGAGGAGCGACATGAGCATCGAGATCGACGTCCTGAACGGGAACGCATCATGGCCGCAGGCTCGAACCGCTGATGAAGGCGGTCTGGCCGCGCCAGGTGATCGAAAAACTGCCCTGGGGCCATATCGAATGGGCCCATGCCGATCTGCGCGTGCTGATTGACGCACCGGAGGACGCGCCCCAGCCGGGTCTAGCCTGCCATGTCGGTATCTACTTCCGCACCGCGACCTGGGACGGGCGCAAGGTCGAGATCGGCGGCATCGGCGGCGTTTCGACCCGCGAGGATTGCCGGGGGCGCGGCTACGCGACGCTGGCGCTGAACGCCGCGATCAGAACCCTGCGCGATCACGAGGCGGTGCGCTTTGCGATGCTGTTCTGCGAGCCGCACAATGAAGCGTTCTACCAGGCGCGCGGCTGGCATTCGTTTCAAGGGCGAGGTCTATGCCGAGCAGCCCGGGGGAAGAATTCGCTTCGAGGCGATGGCGCCATACGTGTTCGATTTCACCCGCAAGCCGCGCGACGGAATAATCGACCTATGCGGCCTGCCGTGGTGACCCCTGCGCGGTGTGCGGGTGGCTTGCGTCGCGCCCGCTGGATAATATGTCAGCCATAATTTATTCGATTTGGATGACCCGCGACACATGACCATTGACGCCCCGCTCGACATGCGCCCCGCCGCGGTTCCATCCGCGCCGGTCAACGGCCTGCTCGACCTCGCCGATCCTGCCGACGCTGCTGAAGCTCGCGCTGCCCAACGCGATCGCGATGTTCGGCACCACGCTGGTTGCGGTGGCCGAGACCTCCTATATCGGCCGGCTCGGCACCGAGCCGCTGGCCGGCATCGCGCTGGTGTTTCCCTTCGTCATGCTGACGCAGATGATGTCGGCGGGCGCGATGGGCGGCGGCGTTTCCTCCGCGATCAGCCGCGCGATCGGCGCCGGCGAATCGCGACCGCGCCGCGACGCTGGCGCTGCATGCCGCGATGATCGGCGCCTGCGCCGGAATCTTTTTCACCGTGATGATGCTGATCTTCGGCCGCGCATTCTACACGCTGCTCGGCGGCCGCGGCGGCGTGCTCGAACAGGCCATGCAATATTCGCACGTGCTGTTCTCCGGCGCGATCGCGATCTGGCTGGTCAACACGCTGGCCTCGGTGGTGCGCGGCACCGGCGACATGCGCATTCCGTCGGTAACGCTGATCGGCACCGCGATGGTCCAGATCGCGGTCGGCGGCGCGCTGGGCCTCGGGCTGTTCGGCCTGCCGAAATTCGGCATGGCGCGGCGTCGCCGCCGGCCAACTCACCGCCTTCACGCTCGGCGCGATCTTCCTGGCCTGGTATCTCGTCAGCGGCCGCAGCCGGCTGACGCTGAACTTCAAGGGCTTCAAATTCCAGCGCGACATGTTCTTCGACATTCTCAAGGTCGGCGCGGTGTCCTGCCTGTCGCCGCTGCAGACCGTGCTGACGGTCCTGATCTTCACCAAAATCCTGGCCGGCTACGGCACCGAGACGCTGGCCGGCTATGGCATGGGCTCGCGGCTGGAATTTCTGCTGACGCCGATCGCGTTTGCGTTCGGCGTCGCCTCGGTGCCGATGGTCGGCATGGCAATGGGCGCGGGGCTGGTGACGCGCGCGCGGCAGGTGGCGTGGACCGCGGGCGCAGCGGCCGCCATCACCGTCGGCACCATCGGACTTATCGTCGCGGCGATGCCGTCGCTCTGGGTCTCGCTGTTCACCAGCGATCCCGGCGTCACCGCCGCGGCGTCTTCCTATCTCGCTGCTGGCCGGCCCGGCGTTCGCCTTTTTCGGGATGGGCGCCTGCCTCTATTTCTCCTCGCAGGGGGCGGCGAAGGTCGGCGGTCCGGTGATGGCCGGCACCGCGCGACTGCTGATCGTCGGCGGCGGCGGCTGGTGGCTGGCCTCGGCGGGCGCGCCGGCCTGGACGTTGTTCGCGCTGGTCGGCGCTCGCGATGGTCGTTTACGGCCTCGGCACGGCGCTGTCGATCCGCCTCACCCGCTGGGGCAAATGATCGGCCAGGTTGCAAACCGAACTTAATGTGACGTTGCACGAATCTGATTTGTTGCTATGCAAGCCTGCTTTTTCGAAGGAATGATTCATGGCTTGCAGAACGGCTTTCATCATCGCGATCGCGGCGGCATTGCTGGCCGCACCATCCGCCCGCGCGCAGGGCGCCGGCGAGCCGACCGGCGTCTGGCTGACACAGGCCGGCGACGCGCGGGTGCAGGTCAGCAAATGCGGCGGCGGCATCTGCGGCGTGATCGTCGGACTGAAGGACCCGATCGATCCCGCCACCGGCAAGCCCCAGGTCGATGACAAGAATCCCAATCCGGCGCTGACGAAAGCGGCCGATGATCGGCCTGCCGCTGTTCAGCGGCATGCAGCCCGTCGCTGCCGGCAAATGGTCGGGCCAGATCTACAACGCCGACGACGGCTCCACCTACGCGAGCAGCGTCTCGGTGACGGGGCCGGATACGCTGCGGGTCGAAGGCTGCGTCGGCGCGCTCTGCGGCGGCGAGACCTGGACGCGCGTGGGGCGCTGAAGCGGGTTCGCGTCATCGTTAATGACGCCGTTGCGGCACGAGCCCCCGCCCAACCCTCCCCCGCAAGAGCGGGAGAGGGACAGGGCTCCACCTTCTCTGTAGCACTCGATCTTTCCAAGCAACGGCCAGACCCCTCTCCCGCTTTGCGGGGTGGGCGGTGCCGCCGCATATTCGCCGACAGACAGAGCCCATAACCGAGCCGCAAATTCCCCTACGCCGCCATCGCCTTCAGCGCGGTCGCCGCCGAGGCATAGCCGCCGCGGGCGCCGTCGATGAAGTGGACGTGGTCGCTGCGCATCACCGACGGCGTGAAGCAGGTCATCATCGCCGCGTCCTGCCGGTGCAGGCCGTAGCGCACGATGCCGCTCGAAGCCGCCATCGCCAGAAGCTGCGTCAGCGCGCGCTCCAGTTCCTCCGTGCAATCGAGGATCATCCGCAGGCCGTCGTCATATTTGCGGAAGTCGGAATTCTCCACCACCTGCTGCACGTAGTTCTTCGGCACGAAATTGCCGACCTTGATGCCGAAGCGCATCACGACATAGGCCCACAGCGTCACCGCGAGCACGACGGTGCGCCGCTTCAACAGCGATCCGCCGCGCGCGGCGCGCGCCTCATAGTCGATGCCGGCCGGCGGCCAGCGCAGCGGCGGCCCGCCCGGCGGCACCGGCCGTCCGGCATCCGGGACTCTGTTCGACCAGGCGGATGATGTCCTCGATCACCTTGCGGAAGGCGCGCGGATCGGCGCCGCTGGCCGGCACCACCAGCACCGACAGAATGAGCCCGCGCGTGGAAGGAATTTCCTCGAACCGGCACGACAGCCCGGACAGATCGGGCTGCGTGCCCGGGTGCGGCCGCCGGCACCGCGAACTCGCCGCGCTTCATCGCGGCATCCGCCCAGCCGAGACCGCCGCCGGAAAACATCGCATAGGAGAGATTGGGCGACGGCCCGAAACGGGCCACGCGGACGTCGAGGCCCTGCGCCCGCACCGCCCGCACCGGCACCAGCGCCACCCGCATCACGAGATTGAGACTCTCCTCGACCCAGGTCGCGGTCGCCGCCAGCGCCTCGCGCGCCCGCTCGAGATCGTCGGGCGACACCGCAAAGCTCGCGCCATCGCCGCCGAACACGAACGGAAATTCGCGCCCCTCAAGCGCATTGGTGACGGCGGCGATGACGGACGCGCCGGCCATGTTGACCGCCTTGTAGCGCTGGTTCGCGATCGCCTTGGTCGATTCCACGATGTCGGCGACGCCGATGGTCCAGTCATCCGGCAACGGCGCATACAGCGCCGGGTCCATCAGGCTGCCAAAGCCGCGAAAGACCGGGATCGCGCCGTAGAAAATGTCGGTGCCGTCAGGCGTGGTCATGGCGATGAGGCTGCCCCGGAGTTCGAGCTTTCCAGCAGATACGGCCGATTTTGAAATTCGGTTCGCGACAGATCGTCCTATCCCTTCACGATTCCGCGCAGCACCAGCTGGTTGAGCCGGTTGGCAAACGCCGCCGGATCTTCCGGCAACTCGCCGTCGAGGATCTGCGCCTGCTCCAGCAGCAGGAACGACAGATCCTTGGCCGCCTCCTTGTCGCCGGTGATCGCCGCGACCAGCGGATGGCGCATGTTGATCTCGAGGATCGGCTTGGTGGCGGGCGCCTTGTTCTGCATCGCCAGCAGCCGTTCGAGCATGCGGTCGTGGGCGCCGCCGCCGGCGACCAGGCACGAGGCGCTCGACGTCAGCCGCTGCGAGGCGCGCACGTCGGAGACGCGCTCGCCGAGCGCATCCTTGATCAGCGCGATCGTCGTGGCCTCGTCCGCGCCGGGCTCGTCCTTCTTGTCCTCGGCCTTGTCGTCCAGCAGCGGGATCAGGGCGAAATCGATATCGCCCTGGCTCAGCGACTTCAGCGGCTTGCCGCCGAAATCGAGCGGCGCCGAGGTCCAGAACGCATCGACCGGATCGGTCAGCAGCAGCACCTCGATGCCGCGCGCGGTGGCCGACTCCAGTTTCGGGTTCGACTTCAGCCGTTCGATGCTGTCGCCGGTCAGATAATAGATCTCGGTCTGGTTCGGCTTGAGATCCTCGACATATTGCTTGAGCGAGCGCTTCTCGCCCTTGGTCGTGGTGAAGCGCGACAGCGCCAGCAATTTCTCGCGCCGCTCGAAATCCTCCCAGATGCCTTCCTTGATCACGGGACCGAACGCGTCCCAGATTTTGGCGAACGCTTCCGGCTCCTTGTCGCCGAGGCTTTCCAGCTCCGATATCACGCGGCCGGTGACGGCCTTGCGGATCTGCGCGAGCTGCGGATTGTTCTGCAGCATCTCGCGCGAGATGTTGAGCGGCAGATCCTCGCTGTCGATCACGCCGCGGATGAAGCGCAGATAGGCCGGCAGCAGATCGGCGTCGTCGGCGATGAAGACGCGGCGGACATAGAGCTTGACCTTGCCCTTGCGCGCCTGGTCGAACAGGTCGAACGGCTTGGTCGACGGCGCAAACAGCAGCACCGCATAGGACTGCCGGCCCTCGGCGCGGTAATGCAGCGTCATCGCGGGCTCGTCGAAGGCGCCGGCGATCGACTGATAGGCCTGCTTGTAGTCCTCCGCCGAGAGTTCCGATTTCGGCCGCTGCCACAGCGCGCTGGCCGAATTGATCTGGCGCGGCTCGCCCTCCTCCGGCACCAGTTCGATCGGAAACTGGATGTTGTCGGACCAGGCGCGGACGATGCGCTCGATCTCGTGGGTCTCGAGATATTTCTGCGCATCCTTTTTCAGATGCAGGACGATCTCGGTGCCGCGCGTGACGCGCCCGGCATCCTCCTCGCTGGCCGGCGCGATTTCAAACCCGCTGCCGCCCGAGGACGACCAGACGAAGACCTGATCCGAACCGGCGCGGCGGCTGGTGACGACGATGCGATCGGCCACCATGAACGCCGCATAGAAGCCGACGCCGAACTGGCCGATCAGATTGGTGCCGTCCTTGGCCTCGGTGAGGCGGGACAGAAAGGACTTTGGTGCCGGAGCGTGCGATGGTGCCGAGATTGTCGATCAGCTCCTGCCGGTCCATGCCGATGCCGCTGTCGACCACGCGCAAGCGTATTCGCCTTCTTGTTCGGCACGATGCGGATTTTCGGCGGCGCACCGTCGGCGATCAGCTCGGGCGCGGAGATCGCCTCATAGCGCAGCTTGTCGCAGGCGTCCGACGCGTTCGAAATCAGCTCGCGCAGGAAGATATCGGTCTCCGAATAGACCGAGTGCACCATCAGGTTCAGAAGTTCGGCAACCTCGGCCTGGAACGGCTGGGATTCGGGGGCGGTGGTGGTTGTCATGAGGGGCTCGCAGGGAACAGGGCAAAAGCAAAGCCCTGATATAGCGATACCATCTGGAGTGGCAAGATTTAGCCGCCCTGCAACCCTATGCCGCCCCCCTCACCGCTCGACAAAAGCGCGCTGGAACTGATCCAGGATCGGCTTGAACAGATAGCTCAGCATGGTCCGGCTGCCGGTCTGCATGAACACTTCCGCGGGCATGCCCGAGCTGAGCTGCAGCCCGGCCAGCCGCCGGCGCTCCTCTTCCGGCAGCATGATCCGGACCGTGAAATAGGACGTGCCGGTCTGCTGGTCGCGGCGTGGTGTCGGGCGAGACATAGGACACCTGGCCGATCAGCTGCGGCGTCACCCGCTGGTTGAAGGCCGAGAAGCGGACAAAAGCCTGCTGGCCCTTCCGCACCTGGTCGATGTCATTCGGCTGCAACTTGGCCTCGATCTGCAGATCGTCGGAATCCGGCACCACCTCCATGACGGCGTCGCCGGCGCGAATCACGCCGCCGATGGTGTGCGCGTTCAATTGATGGATCACGCCCGACGTCGGCGCGCGCATCTCGATGCGCTCGAGGACGTCGCGCGCCGCGATGCTTCGTTCGCTCAGTTCGGCTTCCTTGCCCTGCGCCTCGCCGAGATCCTTGACGACTTCAGTGCGCACATCCTGGTCGAGCCTGACCATCTGCAGCTTCGCCTCGTCGACCTTGGTCTTGGTCTCGGCGATGGTGGAGATCAACTGGCCGCGTTCGCCTTCGATTCTGGCGGCCTCGCGCTGCAGGGCCGTGAGCCGTGCGATCGGCACGAGACGCTTGTCGAACAGCTCCTGCACGCCCGTGAGTTCGCCCGTGATCAGCTCCAGTTGCTTGGCCTTGGATGCGACCTGCGCCTCGAGGCCCACGATCTCCTCGCCAAGCTGCGATACCTTGCTCTTGAGCAGTTCCTTCTGGCTCTCGCGCGCCGTCACCCGCGCCCGGAACAGCGACGCCTCCGAAGCCAGCAGCGTCTTGACATTGTTGTCGTCCAGCCGCGACGACATTTCGGGCGGGATCGCCGGCCGGGGCAGACCGTCGCGCTCGGCGACCAGCCGCGCGCTCTTCGCCCGCACTTCGTCGAGTTGCTTGCTGACCACCTGAAGGCTGGCCTGCGCCTGCGTCGCAGTCCAGCCGCAGCAGCAGATCGCCGGCGTTGACCCGCATGCCGTTATGGACCGGGATCTGCGCGACCACGCCGCCGGTCGGATGCTGGATGGTCTTGACGTTGGACTGCACCACCAGATTGCCCGGCACCACGACGGCGCCCGACAACGGCACCAGCGTCATCCAGCCGCCTGCCACCACGCCGACGACGATCAGCGCCCGCAAGCCCGTGCGCAATTCGCCCTCGAAGGCGTGCGCCGCCCGCAGCACGATGCTTTCGCCGGGCGCGCTCGCCACATCCGTCGATCCATCGCGATTGGCAAGGAAAGCCACCCCCGCGGTCAGGCCGTTACGGACGACGCTCGTCACGGAACGCTCGCGCGGCACCGGCCCCGCCGGGCTCGGCGGCGCCAATTGAGGCGCCTCGATGCGGGGCGTCAGCCGTGGGTCGTCGATCGACAACACGTCCGGCCTCGACCTCGGTATATTCATGAGCGACGGATCGTCGGGCGCGATGATCGGACCGCGTGCCTGCCGTTCATTCGGCCAGGAATTATTTGCCGAAGCATTACTCGCCGAAGCTTTTTTTGCCGAAGCATTGCCTGCCGGACCGCGCATGCCGCCCGCCGGTGGCGGGGTCATGAACTGCGGCTGACGCGCGTTGCGTCCGCTGCGCGGCGCCGGCGGCTCGGGATCGATAACCTCGGACTGGGATCCGAACGGGCCGAGCCAATCCAGCACCCGGCCCATCTTGCTTTTCTTTTTCGACCGCTTCGGCCGGGCCTGCCGCGGACGCCGGGAACCCGGTCGTCCTTCATCGCTCGCCGGGCGGCGAAGCGGCGGCCGCTGGTCCTGCTGGATTGTCGAGCTCGAAAGCCTGCCGCAATCGCTGCAGTTCGAGGATCAGCGCCTGGCCCTGCGGCGCCGCGGCATCCTCATCGGTTCCCCCGAACCGGCGGCGCGCGCCACTTTCATCGGCATGCACGTGATCAAAACCCTTCATGATGGAACACTCTCGGCAAGCGACGGGCGCGGTTCCGCCTTGGCCTGCGGCGCAGGCTGCGCCGCTCCCGGCACTCCCTTGCCACCGGCGTTGCGGACGCGCGCGAACACTTCCGCGCTCGGGCCGAACGCGATCGCCTTGCCTTCGTAGAGCACCATCGTCATATCCAGCGCCGAGAGCGCGCTCGGGCGATGCGAGATGACGACGACGATGGATTTGTTCTGGCGCATGATCCCGATGGCGCGCGTCAAGGCGTTCTCGCCGTCAGCATCCAGATTGGCGTTGGGCTCATCGAGCACGAGCAGGAAGGGATCGCCGAACACCGCCCGCGCCAGGCCAACCCGCTGCTTCTGCCCGGCCGACAGCGACATGCCGCCCTGCCCTATTCGCGTCGCATAGCCCTCCGGCAGGCGCAGGATGATGTCGTGGACACCGGCGATCTGCGCGGCCTTCAGGATGGCATCCGAATTCGCGTTTTCGTCGAAGCGGCAGATGTTCTCCGCCACGGTGCCGTCGAACAGACCGACATCCTGCGGCAGATAGCCGATGTGGCGGCCGAGATCCTCGTTGCGCCATTGATCGAGCGCCGCGCCGTCGAGCCGCACCGCGCCGCGATGCGCCGGCCAGATTCCGACCAGCGCCTTCGAGAGCGAGGTCTTGCCCGACGCGCTCGCGCCCAGCAGCGCCAGCCCCGAGCCGGCCTTCAGCGAAAACGTGACACCGGACACGATCGGCATGTCGAAGCCCGGTGCCGCCACCGCGAGATTCTGCACCGACAATTCGCGGCCGGGCCGCGGCAACTTCACTGGCGGCGCGGGAGGCTGCGCCGTCGCCTTCAAGATGTCGCGCAGGCGCGCGAGGCCCTGGCGGGCCGCGGACAGTTGCTTCCAGGTGCCGAGCGCGATTTCGACGGGCGCTAGCGCGCGTCCCATCAGGATCGAGGACGCGATCATGATGCCGCCCGACGCCTTGTCGGCGACGACGAGATAGGCGCCCATGCCCAGCATTCCCGATTGCAGGATGTAGCGCAGCACCTTCGCGCTCGAGCCGAGATTGGCGTAGACGTCGGTCGCGCGGATGTTTTCCTGCAGATAGCGCTCGTTGGCCTGCGACCAGCGCGCCGTCAGCCGGTCCGTCATGCCGAGCGCGCGGACGATTTCCGCGTTGCGCTGCGTCGCATCCGCCAGCACCTGCCGCTGCGCGTTCAGGTCCGACGCCGCCTTGGTCGCGCCGCGCGAGATCCGCTCGGTCACCAATGTCATGGCAATGATCGCCGCGGTGCCAAGCAGCGCCGTGAAGCCGATCATCGGATGGAACAGAAACAGCCCGATCAGAAAGATCGGAATCCACGGCATGTCGAGGAACGCCGTCGGCCCCATGCCCGACATGAAGGTGCGCACCTGGTCGAGATCGCGCAGCGGCTGCTGCATCAGCACCGGCTTCACCCCGCGCAGCGGCAGGGTGGCGAGCGCTGAATGGATCGACCCCTGCAGCGCGCCATCGAACAGCGTTGCGATCCGGCACAGCATCCGAGACCGCATCGCGTCGAAATATCCCTGCACCAGGTAGGCGATCAGCACCATCAGGGACAGGCCGAACAGCGTCGCGAGGTTGCGGCTCGGAATGACCCGGTCGTACACCTGCAACATATAGAGGGAACCCGACAGCATCAGGATGTTGATGACGCCGCTGAATACGGCGACACCGATCATGCGGCGCGCGCTCGCGCGCAGGGCGCTCGCGACGGGATCGTCGCCAGCCAGCGTCGAGAGCAGCCCCGAAATGGCGCGGGGCGTCGACGCTGCCCGCGCTCGGTTCGGTGCCTGACCTTGAGCGATACTCATTGAACTGCCCTTCGACCCGCGCGAGCGTCGGGTTTCCCTGCAGGTCTCCTTGCCGGGTGATGCAGACCATTTTTCGACGAGAATGCGACGAATGCCGATTGTTCAAGTTCCCTCGCGGGTAGAAAGGTGGCAAACGCCGCGCTATCGCCTGTGCAATGTGGCGTAGCTGTGCAAAGTTCCGGCACAGGCGAGTCGACCTCCCGTATTCGTACGGGGGACGCCGATAACGACTGCAATTTCCTTTCCTTGCGCGGTTTTCATTCGCCTCTTTTCGGCGCGGCGCACGTCATGGATTCGTCCGTCTATGACCTTGCTTCGACGCTCAATGGTCGCCGTGTCGGCCGAATGACGCCACGAAGCTAAATGATCCTTCACCGTGCGCACATCCTGCTCCCTGGCGGATGACGGCGGTCACGCGTCAATGAATTCGACTGAATGACAGGGGACCAAGAATGGCTCGTTTCACTCTCGAGGGAGATCAGCGCCACGTCGATCTCGGTCAACCGATCGATGAGGCGCCGAGCCCTCCGATCGCCCCCGCTCCTCCGTCCGCGACACCGCCGGAGGAAGCGCCTCCGCTCGTCGATACGCCCTCACCATCCACCGCGCCGACTTTCTCCGGGCTCGGCACGACCTTCAACAACGCGATACAGGCGCCGGTGAGTAGCCTGCAGCAAACCGCGACTGACCAAGGGCCCCAGGGGACAAGCAGCGTCAACAATTTTGCGAACGAACTCACGACGGTGCATAACAACGTGTTGGCCGAAGTCAGCAAAGGGCAGCTATCCGCCGTCGCGCTCGGCCATGTTCAGGCCATACTGTCCGACATCAACACCGCGATTTCGACGGCCAACGCCACGGCGAACAGCGCCATCGCGGCCGGCAATACAGCCGCCGCAGAACAATCGCTTCGCGCCAGCAATCTGGAGATTGTAAATACCGTCAATACGGTCAAGACCGATGTCGCACTGACCAACCTCGCACTTGCGTCGGCGCCGGATACCCCTGCGGCGGCAAACGCGCCGCACGCCAATCTCGCGGAGATCGGCGCGATCTTCAATGACGCGGCCGACAAGATCCTCAGTGGCGTCAATGACGCCAACCGCGCCGAAATCACCGACGACATCAACGCCGTGATCACGGACATGGAGGCCTTGATCAGCGCCAACCCGAAAATGTTCGAGGGGTTGACCGGCGAGCATGCCGACGCGGTGGTGCGCCAGCTTCAGCTCGAGCTCACCTACATCAACGACCCCAACATCAGCCCCGATGCGGCACGCGCCAGCGTCGACAACATTCTCGACATCATCGAGATCATTCACGGCGACCCCAAGCTGGCTGACATGGCGACACAAGATGGCATCAGCGGCTTCGCGCCGGTGCCGGGTGCTGCAAACCCGGCGCCAACGCATCTCGACAACGATGTGCAGACGGTTTTCGCGGCCAATTTCATCGCCCAATCCAATTCGCTCGGGCAGCACGCCGTCGACCTCGTCGGCAGCGGCGACACCAAGGCCATTGCCGCGCTGATCGCCGACCTAAAGGCATTCGACAAATTCGTCGCGGATTTCGACGCCGCACAGGGCGGCAACGCATTGCTCGATGCGACCGGCGCGCTCGGCGCCGAGGTTGCCGCGATGATCAAGGGGCTGCAGACCGGTAACGCCACTCTGGTCACCGCGGCTGCGGACCAGATGCACGGCAACGCGGCCGATGTCGGCGGCGGCAACGTCTCCGTTGCCGGAGGCCACTACAATACCGATGGCGTGACTGTCACCGAAGTCCTGGCGACGGTGCCGGCGGCCGACACGCCGACGACCGCCCCCGCAGCGGAGCCGGCCCCGGCACACGCCGCGGCCCCAGCCATCAGCGTCGAGCCGGTCACACTTGCGATTGCCGATGTCACCGTCGGGGTCGAGGACCATGCGAATTCGGGCATGCCGGATCTGGCGCATCATCTACACCACACGTGGGGATAGCGGCGCGCGGCGCGGCCTCCGACGTCCCCGATGCTCCGGGGATGCCGGAGGCCGATACACCGAGTCAACAACGCGTTCGCCGATCCGGCACACGCACCGGGCGCAGAGAACAGGCATTAGTCGGCCTGCGCCCAAGGAACGATGGCCCCGATAACGGCTTTGGGGACCATCATTGGAACGGCAGCGACATCGGCGGTTGGTGGAATCGGCGCCGTTGCTGTTCGGCAAACGAAGTAGCGGGGCGTATGCGTGAGGCAGCGTAAGACGGACTATGGGACTATTATTCTACACTGGACGTTCGTGGCGGCCTTCGCGGTTGCGCTCGTTACCGGTCTACGCATTGCGACCGAAACACCCGACCGGACCTGGATCAACTGGTTCGACGCCGTACTGCCGCGCGGCAGCGCTTGGGTCGCCCATATGCAGGCCGCGATCGTGCTGGTCTCGGTCGCGATCGGCTACATCGTCTACATGCTCCGCTCCGGCCTCGGACGCCGCGTCCAGCTCGACAGGGTTCGGCTGCGCGGGCTGTTCCGCCGCGGGCAGGTCAGGTTGAGCGCCGTGATCGCCATGATGTACTGGATTTTCTTTGTCACGATGTCGGTGCTGTTGATCAGCGGCGGGCTGCTCTATTTCGGCTTCTACTCCGGCTACGACGTCGCAATGCTGCACTGGGTGGGAACGTGGGTGATCCTCGCCTTTGTCGTCCTGCATGTCCTGACCCAGTACAAGAGCGGCGGCGTTGCGCAACTGCTGCGCATCTTTCGTCCCGCCGCGCTGCCCGCGCCGCCGCCGCGGCTCGATGCCGTCGAACTCCTCGGCATGCTGGCCGAGCAGTCGGCGCGCGCATCGGAATCCGAAAATTTTGGCGTGCCGCCCGAGGTTCCGTCCCATCCGCTGCAGCCGCGCCACGATCGAACGCGCGAGCCGGACCCCACGCTGCGCCCCAAGGCCGGCCCCGCGCGATCGCGAAACCCTACCCTGCAGGCCAATGCGTTCGTGGTCGCGGTCGCCGCAGCGATCACCGGCGCCTCGCTCCTCGTTGCAACCGATCGGCTGTCGGTCGACACCGTGCAGATACGCCGCATCATTCCCGCCGATGCACCGCTGCTGGACGGCGACACGTCCGATCGGGCCTGGCGCGGCGTCAAGCCGTTCTCGCTCTTGACCGGAGAAGGCGGAAATTTCGACGGCAAGGGAGAAGCCAGGATAGAAGTCCGCGCGGTGCATGACGGCACCTACGCGTATTTCCTCTTCACCTGGCAGGACTCGACGCGCTCCCTGAAACAACTACCGCTCGTCAAGGAAGCCGATGGATGGCACCTGCTGCATTCCGGCTTTCAACTCGGCGACGAGCATCAATACAATGAAGACAAGTTTTCGGTGCTGCTGACCACCATGGATGTCACGCTGGCCGGCGGCCGGACCTTTCATCCGGGGCCGCAGCCGGTCGCCGGCGCGCCCGCCACCATGAGCGGCCGCGGACTGCATTACACCGAAGCCGGCTATGCCGATGTCTGGCAGTGGAAGGCGACGAGCAGCGCGGCCGGATGGATGGATGACGCCCATTTCGGGCCGCCGCTTGATCCGACCCCGATGCAGGCGGCTAACGTCGTGCCGTACAAAGGCGGCTTCGCGACCGACCCGGGAACGGCAAACTACCGGGACAATTTCACCGTCGAGGCCGACACGTCAGGCGGTCCGCGCCGCAGCCGCCTGGTCGCCCCGCTGCGCCTTCCCAAAGTCGTCGCCGCCACGACGGACGCGCTGGGCGATATCGACCTCGATCCCAATCATGGCGAGAGCGACGGCGCGCGCTGGTTCATGACCGATCAGGATTCAGTGCCCTATTCGACCGATGCCGACGCCGGCATCCAGATCGGGACCGTGATCCCGGGCGTCATCCTGGGCGGCGAGTTTTCAGGCGATCGTGCCGACGTTCGATGTGCCGCCCGCTGGGCCTCCGGCCTTTGGGCGCTCGAGGTGAAACGCCGGCTCGACACCACAAGCAAGTTCGACGTGCCAATCAAAAGCGGCATCTTCATGCGGGTCGCCGCGTTCGACCACAGCCAGATCAGACATACACGGCACGTTCGGCCAATTCGTATCGAGGTGGAATAAATGTCAAAGCTTTGCAAGATCACGATCAACGACGAGCCGTTTCTGGCCAATCGCGGCGAGCTTCTGCTCGATTGGGCGTTGATGAACGGCGTCGATCTTCCGCACGATTGCCGTTCCGGAATCTGCGGTGCCTGCCGCGTGCGCCTGGTCGACGGACAGGTGTTCGGCGGCCACAGCCGGGGCGACGACATGATTCATGCCTGCCAGGCCCGAATCGTCTCCGATCTCGAGATTGCGATCGAGGCGGCGCCCGAGCCGGTGGCGCGGACGGCGGAAGTGGCGCAGACCGTTCAGCTCGCGCCGGACGTGGTGGGCGTCGACATCGAACTGCCAAAACCGCTCGACTACCTTCCCGGCCAATATTGCAAGCTGCAGTTTCAGGGGTTCCCGGCAAGGTCCTACAGCCCGACCTTTCCGCTGGAAGGCGCCCCGGACGATCACCTGCTGCACTTTCACATCCGGAAGGTCACGGACGGACAGGTTTCCTCGGCGCTCGGCCAGGAAATCCGCGCCGGGCATCGCGTCAAGGTGATGGGACCGTATGGCCGCGCCTTTTTCAGGCAGGGCCATACGGGGCGCATCGTGCTTGTCGCCAGCGGCACCGGCTTCGCCCCGATGTGGTCGGTCGCGGTTGCCGCGATCATGGAGCAGCCGCAGCGCGAGATGGTCTTCATCGTGCAGGCCCGCAGCGTCCGCTCGCTCTATATGCATGCCGCGCTGTGCCGGCTGGCGCTGTTTCCCAACGTCACGCTGATCCCGATGGTGTCGGAGCCGCAACAGATCTCGCACGCCATTCAGGGCGGCCGGCCGACCGATCATTTGCCAGAACTCACGCCGGACGATGTGGTCTATACCGCGGGCGCGCCGGCGATGACCGATGCGGTGGCGCGGATCGCAAAGGCCGCGGGCGCAAGGTGCTACACCGATCCCTTCTTGCAGGAGCCAAGGACGACGGAACAGGCGGGCCTGATGTCACGCCTCACCGGCTGGCTCAACGAGCCCAAAAGCGGAAGCATCCCGGCGGAGCCGGCGCCGATGCCGCGAGGCATAGCCGCGGCTGGCGCCGGCAACCGCTAGCCGACCAAGGCCGAGCGATGGTCATGCGGAATTATCAACCGGAGATCGCCGCGATATAGCGCCGCACCGAGATCTCGAACGCCGCCTTGGCATCGTCGGCGACGTTGCGGCCCCACCACGCGCCATAGACGCGGTCGAACGCCAGCGGTTCGACGGAGGCCCAGATCCGGCGCACCGCCGCGGCGTTGAGCGGGATGTAGTTCGGAAAACTATACATGAAGCTGAGCGAGCGGCGGTCCGCCGCCACCATCGCGACATCGCCGGTGAGCAGCGCGCCGCGGCCCTCTGCCCCGGCACGCCAGTACATCACCGTGGCACCGGAGAAGTGCCCGCCCGTACGCACCAGGAGAATATCGTTTGATATCCGGTGGCTGTCGCCGGTCCAGGGCACGATGGCGGAGTGCGGCCGGGTGACGAAGGCGCGATCGTCGCCATGCAGATAGACCGGTACGCCACCGAACGCCTCGCTCCAGTCGGCGACCGCGCCATAGAAATGCGGGTGCGAGACGGCGATTGCCTTCAGCCCGCCGAGCGAGCGGACATAATCGACCGCTTCGCGGGTGACCAGCGGCACGCAATCCCACATCAAGCAGCCGTCCGCCTCGGGCACCAGAAGCGCACGCTGTCCGATTGCAAAAGCCGGCTCGATGGCAATGCCGGGGATGCCGAGATCGTCGCGCCAGACGAGTTTGCAGCGCTGCGCCATTTGCTCGCGCGTGAGCCACGCCTGGCCTTTCCAGTTCACGAACTGCCGCTCGTCCTCGCAGATCAAGCATGCCTGCGGCGGATCAGAGCCTTCGGGAAACTGCGCCCCGCATTGTTCGCAGGTCCATAGCGGCATAGCGGTTGTTCTTATTCAAGGTGGGTTAACGCTGAGCGGATCGGAACCGCACTTAACATGCTGCTCCAGCCGGCGCTCAACCCTTTTTCACCACGTCTCCTTGAAAGGCCGGATCTCCATTTCGAAGGTCCAGGCGCTGCGCGGCTGCTCGTAGAGCCGCCAATAGGCGTCCGCGACCGACGCCGGCGGCATGAGGGCATCGGGATCCTTCAGCGCGTCCGGGCCCAGCGCTTCGATCCGCCGCTGGCGAACCCATTCGGTATCGACGCCGGAATCGATGATGAGGTGACCGACATGGATGTTCTGCGGCCCGAGCTCGCGCGCCATCGCCTGCGCCACCGCGCGCAGCCCGAACTTGGCGCTGGCAAAAGCCGCATAGCCGCGGCCGCCACGCAGGCTGGCCGTCGCGCCGGTGAAGAAGATGTTGCCGTGCCCGCGCGGCAGCATCAGGCGTGCGGCTTCCCGGCCGGCCAGGAAGCCCGAATAGCAGGCCATCTCCCACACCTTGCGGAACACCCGCTCGGTGGTATCGAGGATCGGGAAATTGACGTTGGCGCCGACATTGAAGATGCAGACCTCGAGCGGCGCTTCCTTGTCGGCATCGCCGAGGAACGCCGTGATTTCCTCTTCCTTGCGGGCATCGAGCGAACGCGCAAAGATCTTGCCGCCGCCGGCCTGAATTTCGTTCACCAGCGGGGCGAGCTTGTCGCCGTTGCGGCGCCCGGCGAAAACCGTAAAACCTTCGGCGGCGAATTTCTTGGCAATCTCGGAGCCGATAAAGTCTCCCGCACCGATGATCGCCGCGGTCGCATTTCTCTTGGCCATTGGTTCTCTCCTGTTCGCTGCCTGCGGAAACTCTCGCGGCGGTTGACCATGTCAGCCGGCGGCTGTCGCCGGGTCCATCTTGCTCTCGTTCGCGATTTCCCGCAGCTTGTGTTTCAGGATCTTGCCGGTCGACGCCGCGGGTAGCGCGTCGAGAAACAGGATTTCGTTCGGCCGCTTGTAGGAGGTCAAAAGCCCTGCCGAGTATGATTTCAGCTCGTCCGCGCCGATCTTTGCTCCGGGCAGAAGCTGGACGAACGCGACCACCTTCTCGTTGCCCTCGACATTCCGTCCGACGACGGCCGACTGCACCACGAGTTCGTGCGCGTTGAGCACGGCCTCGACTTCCGCCGGATAAACGTTGAAGCCGGAGCGGATGATAAGTTCCTTGGTACGGCCCTCGATATAGAGATTGCCCTCATTGTTCATCCGCGCCAGATCGCCGGTATTGAACCAGCCGTCACGGTCGATCGCGGCGGCCGTCTGGTCCGGTGCGCGATAATAGCCCAGCATCACATTGAGACCGCGGACATGCAGTTCGCCGACCGCGCCATCGGCCACCCGGTTTCCGTCTCGGTCGACGATCCGGTGTTCGATGCCCGGGAGCAAGGGCCCGACGGTTTCGTCCCGCGCGGGCCGGGTCTGCCGCACGCCGGCAAGGCCCGGCGAACATTCGGTGATGCCGTAGCCGTTGAGCAGCGGGATGCCGAACTCGTCCTCCATGCGGCGCTTCAAAGTTAGGTCGAGCGGCGCGCCCGCCACGCACATCATCCGCAGGCTGCCACGCGCGAGGCGCGAGATACCTTTCACGGCTATGTATTCGAGCAGACGCTGATAGGTGGCGGGCACCCCGTAAAGCGTGGTGATCCCTTCTTTGGCGATGGCTTCGGCCAGCGCCGCAGGATCGGCTTTCGCAACAACGTGCAGCGTCGAGCCATGCATCAGGGTTGCGATCAGCAGGATCGAATAGCCGACGATGTGCGACATCGGCAGGACGCCGTAGACCCGATCGGCTGGCCCGCTGTTGCGCAGGATACCGGAGGTTTTCGCCGCGACCAGCAGATTACGGTGGCTGAGCATCACGCCCTTCGGCGCGCCTGTCGTGCCCGACGTGTACATCAGCGCCGCGACCTGACGCGCGGCGTCGGCCTCGACGGGCTCGACCCGTGCTTCCTCGTTCAACGGCCCGACGCCCAAGCCGCCGAACGGCCCAATCGAACGTATGGTCGCGCTTGTGCGCGAGACATGATCAGCGGCCTCTTTCGACAGGGCCGAATTGAAGATGACAAGCCGTGCGCCGCTGTGGGATCGGATCTGTTCGAGTTCGCGCGCGCTGAGGCGTGGATTGACCGCAATGGCCCAGGCGTCGAGCTTGCCGGTGGCAAACAGGATCGCGCCAAGCGCGACGCTGTTCTCGCTGGCCACCATTACCCGGTCTCCGGGCCTGACCTGGAGCTCGCGCAGATCGCGGGCGGCGGCCTCGACGGCGTCCGAGAATTGCCGGTAGCTCCACGTCCGTCCGGCTTCGACGAACGCAGGATGTTCAGGAATTTCCCGCGTAAACCTGGCGTAGACTTCGTGCACCCGCGAAGGCAGGCCCTCGATCAGGTGGTTCGCGGTAATGTTTTCGAGAACAGTCTGCACGGGCGCCCTCCCCTCGATGACGAACCTGGTCAATGCTTGTTGCGGCGGTCGGCCGCGAATGTTCACGACGCGCGGCGGCTCTCCGGAAGGCGAGACGTTTCCATAACGCGCTGTTGCGCGAGGATCTCCTCCTCGACGTCGCGAAGCTGATCCTTGCCGAAGAACATCTCATCGTTGACGAAGAATGTCGGTGAGCCGAACGCACCGCGGTCGACGGCGTCTTGCGTCAGCGCCATCAGCCGGTTCTTGACGGCGGCATCCTGCGATCTGGCGACGATCTTGTCGGCATCGATCCCCGACGAGATGAGCGCGTCGCGCATCACGCCGGGATCGTCCATCTTCTTCGGCTCTTCCCACATGTGGTGATAGACCGCCTGGAAATACGGCCAGAAGACACTTTCGGCTTCCGCGGCGACCGCGCCGCGCATCAATTGCAGCGTATTCACCGGGAAGAACGGGTTGCGGCGGAAGGTGGAAATGCCGTGACGCCTAATGAAGCGCTCGGTCCCCAGCGCCATGAAGTCGGGCTTGTTTCTGATGCCCGCAAGGTAATCGGCGGGCGAACTGTTGCCGGTGAGCTTGTAGATGCCGCCGAGCAGCACCGGCACATAATCGAATTTGGCCCCGGTCCGTCGCTCGATGTCCGGAATCACGCGGGCGGCCAGATAGGCGTTCGGGCTGCCGAAATCGAACAGGAACTGAACTTTTGGCGCGCCTGCATCGCTCATCCGACCCTCCCTCGTCCGAATTCTTGCCCCGTAGGGGTGCTCTGTAGGTCAATGATCGTTATAGTTCTAAAAAAGAACTGTCAAGTCGATAGCGACTTGTTTAGTATTTCAGTCGTGGTGGAAATGGCTTACTCCATGCATTCTGATTTGGAATTTATGGACTATATCCTTGTATCGATTGATCATTGCCGGAGAACGGGATGCGCTGGGACACCCTTGAAGAAGAGCAGTGCTCGCTGGCGCGCACGGTTGCGGTCATTGGCGACCGCTGGAGCCTCTTGATCCTGCGCGAGTGTTTTCTTCGGGTTCGCCGCTTCGAGGCGTTTCAGTCGCGGCTCGGCATCACGCGGCATCTCTTGGCGGACCGGCTGAAGAAGTTCGTGCGCTACGGCGTGCTGCGGCGCGCCCGCTATCAGGAAAGCCCGGCGCGGTACGAATACATCCTGACGCAGCGCGGCCTGGATCTGTATCCGGTGGTGATGTCGATCGTGCACTGGGGCGATATGCACATGGTGGACGAGCGCGGCCGCCCGCTGCTGCACCAGCACAAGAATTGCGGAAAAATGTTCGACCCGGTGATGGTCTGCTCCGAATGCGGCGAGCCGCTTCACGCCAAGGAGGTGCATGTGCACAGCGGGCCCGGAGCACCAGCTTCGGCCGGCACGCCGGCATCATGAGTCCGGCTAGTTCATCTTGATTCCTGCCGCCTTGACCGCCTTGTCCCATTTCGCGATGTCCTTGACGAGCAACGCGCGAAACTGCTCCGGCGAGCTGGCAAGGGGTGTCGCCCCCTGCTTGGCGAGGATTTCCTGAAAGTCAGCCTCCTTCAGGATTTCGGCCACGTCGGAATTTATCTTGCTGACGATCGACGGGCTAAGCCCGGCCGGGCCGAAGATTCCCCACCAGGGATTGACGTCGAAATTCTTGACCCCGCCTTCGGCGATGGTCGGCGTGTCCGGAGAAATCGCAACGCGCTGCGCACTGCTGACGGCGAGCGCCCGCACCAGTCCCTGTTGAACCGCCGCGATGACTGATGGGGCGCTTGCGAATGCCGCATCCAGATGACCGCCGATCACATCGGAAATGGCTTGCGGCGCTCCCTTATAGGGCACATGCGCAATACGGACGTCGGCCTCAACCTTGAGCATCTCGCCGAGCAGGTGATTGACCGAGCCGTTTCCTGCCGAACCGTAGTTCAGCTTGTCGGGATCGGCCCGCGCCAGGGTGAGAAATTCCTGAAGCGTCTTTGCCTTGTTTTGCGGGCCGACAATCAATAGAAACGGCGTCACGCCGATGGTGGCGATCGGCTCGAAATCCTTGACGGAATCGAACGGCAGCTTCTCGTAGAGGCTGGGGTTGATCGCCTGCGACCCTTCATAGGTGACCAGCAAGGTGTATCCATCCGCCGGAGCCTTCGCGACCGCCTCGGTGCCGATGATGCCCGCCGCACCCGCGCGGTTCTCGATGACGACCGGATGCTTCCAGCGCTCGCTGAGCTTCTGTCCGATCGCGCGAGCGAAGGTGTCGGTGGCGCCGCCGGGAGATTGCGGGACGACGATTCGGACCGCCCTGGTTGGAAATTCTTCCGCCAGAACGCATGACGGCCAGGTGGCCAAGGCGACGGCAAACGCCGCGATCAGCGAACGTACGATGCTCACGTTTTTCTCCCATGGCGGCCGTTTCGAGCCGGCCGCTCCATTGCCGGAACCGATGTTTGTCGTCTTCCGGAAGGATCGGCCCAATGCCGACGGCACCAACTATAGAACCAGGAGCGAGCGCAGACAAAGTCCGGCCAACCGAAATCATGCAGACGGCAGGGATTATGCAAATTTTGAAAGGCAGGCGCCTTAGACCCAGCGCTTGCGGCGGCGATACGACTTCATGTCGCGAAAGCTCTTGCGGCCCTCGGATGACATCCCGAGATAGAATTCCTTGACGTCCTTGTTGTCCGCTAGCGCCTTCGCCGGGCCATCCATCATGATGCGGCCGCTTTCCAGGATGTAACCGTAGTCGGCGTATTTCAGCGCGACGTTGGTGTTCTGCTCGGCCAGCAGGATGCTGACCCCCTCCTTCTGATTGAGGTCGCGGACGATCTCAAAAATTTCCGCCACGATCTGCGGCGCGAGGCCCATCGACGGTTCGTCGAGCAACAGCATGCTCGGCTTCGCCATCATGGCGCGGCCGATCGCGATCATCTGCTGCTCTCCGCCCGAGGTGTAGCCGGCAAGGCTCGAGCGCCGCACCTTCAACCGCGGGAAGTATGCGTATATCCGGTCGAGTTCCTCGCGCAGTTGCGCCCTGCCGATGGAACGCGCGTAGGCACCGGTAATCAGGTTTTCCTCGGCGGTCAGATGCCCGAAGCAATGCCTTCCCTCCATCACCTGCACCAGCCCCACGCCGACCAGTTCGCCCGGCGTGAGCTGATCGGTTCGTCGCCCGCGGAATTCGATCGATCCCTTGGTCACCGCGCCCCTCTCCGAGCCCAGCAACGTCGAGATCGATTTCAGCGTCGTGCTCTTGCCGGCGCCGTTGCCGCCGAGCAGCGCGACGATCTTGCCCTGCGGCACTTCAAGCGAAACGCCGCGAAGCACGAGGATCACGTGGTTGTAGATCACCTCGATATTCTTCACCGCCAGGACAGGCTGCGCCGCGGCTTGAACCGCTGCGGTTCGATCAACGGCCGGTGCAACGGTAACGTTCATGGCAGCCTCCCTTTAAGCCAAATCTGTCCGAGGGATGGATGCGGACCCATCCCCCGGATATCGCGCGAGACGCGCCTGCATCATGTCCTGTCGATCAGGAGCACTGGCGCGGCGTGATGTTGTTCTCGGCGGCGTACTTCGCGGCAGAGTCTTCGATCAGCTTGCGAATGAACGCCGGATCAGGCGCCGCCACCCAGTCGGTCAAGATCTGGAACTTCTTGCCGTCCCATTGCATGACCTTGAAGCGCTCGGAACCGTCGTGCTTGGCGCACGACATCTTGAACGGCGCCGACATACCGAGAATGCCGATCTCCTTGAGCTTGTCGTCGGTGATGTCGAGCGCCTCGTAACCATCGCGGAACTCGTCGCCGTTGACCGTCTTGCCGACCTTGTTGTGGATCCTCTGCGCATTCCTGAGCGCTTCAATCCACATCGCGGCCGCGCCGACGCCGCGATTGTAGTAGACCGTCCCGACCCGCTCCGGATTCTGCATGTTGCCCTTGCCGGCGCCGTAGACCACCTTCAGGATGTCGGCAATCAGCGGGTAGTCTTTGCCGGGCGCGGCGTTGGCGGCGACATAGGTGCCTTTCGCCGCATCGCCGGCCGGAATCATGTCCTCCTCGGCGCCGCCGAAGGTGACGTAAAACATTTTCTCGCGGGGAAAGCCGACACGCGCGGCGGTGGTTATCGCGGTCGAGTTCATGCCGGAGCCGGCGCCCCAGAACGTAACCCAGTCGGCCTTTTCTTTACGGATCTGCAGCCATTGCGACTGCTGTTCCAGACCCGGCGCCGGCACCGCGATCTCGATCAGCTTGAAGTCCCAGTCCTTGGCGATCTGGCGCATCGCCGGCAGCGGCTCGCGGCCATAGGCCGTGTCGATGTGCAGATGCACGATCGTCTTGCCTTTCATCTTGTCGACGCCGCCTTCCTTTTCGGCGATGTAGTTCATCTTGACCGCGATCTGCCCCCAGTAGTGGCCTGCCGCATTGAACACCCACGGCCAGACGCGTCCGTCGGCGGCATCGGTTCGCCCGTAGCCATACTGAGCCAATACGACGTGGTCCTGTGCCATGCGGCCGATTACGGCATAGGCGCCCGGCGTGCCCAGCGTATCGAACACGACCATCTTCTGGTCGCCCTTGTTGAGCAGGCGCTGGTAGCATTCCACGGTGCGCGCGGCGTTATATTCGGTCTCGCACTCATCGTAGGTGAGCTTCACGCCATTGACGCCGCCCTTCATGTTTACGTAGTTCAGATAATCGATGATGCCGCCGTAGTACCCGGTACCCATGGCCGAGTACGGCCCGACGCGGCTGCTCGGAATCCCGAAATACTGTTCCTGGGCCTCCTGCGCCATCGCAGCCATCGATGTGGCCGCGATCGCGATGATGGTGGCGGCAGCCGAGATAGCTGGAACTACCCGGCGAAGCATCTTATCGGTCAACATTTCTTATTCTCCCCTTGCTGCGTTTATCGGACGTACTGGTTTGCTTCGGATGATTTCGCTCAGTGCTTGAACGGCCATAGCCGCAGCCGCTCCTTTGTCAGTTGCCAGAGCCGCGCCAGCCCGAGCGGTTCGAAGATCAGGAACATGATGATCATCACGCCGAAAATGACCTGCTCGAGCGCCGAGGTGATGGTGGCGTCGACGGATTTGCCGAACACGGTATGAAAGAAGATGTTGAGAAAGATCGGCATCAGCAGGATAAAACCCGCGCCCAGGAACGAGCCCATGATGGTGCCGAGACCGCCGATGATGACCATGAAGAGAATTCGGAACGACAGATCGATGCCGAAGGCCGACGGCTCCACGGTCTGCAGATAGGCGAACGCGAACAGCGCTCCGCCGACACCGCAATAGAACGAGCTGATGGCAAACGCCTGCAGCTTGGTGCGCAGCAGTGAAAAGCCCATCACTTCGGCCGCGACATCCATGTCACGCACCGCCATCCAGCCGCGCCCGACGCTTCCGCGCGCCATGTTCTTGGCGAGCAGCGCCAGCACTGCGACGATTGCCAGCACCACCCAGTACTTCTCGCGAGGTGTTGCGAAGTTGTGGCCGAACATGACGATCGGCTGCGCGGTGATCACTCCCGCCGGGTCGTAGTTCTTGAACCAGCCGAACTTGTCCAGCGCCCAGACGATGAAGAACTGCGATGCGAGCGTCGCGACCGCGAGATACAATCCGCGGATACGCAGGCTCGGCAGACCGAAGACGATGCCGACCAGGGCGGCGCAGACACCGGAAAGCGCGACCGCGACCACGAACGGAATGCCGTCGATGCGCAGGATCAAATTGTAACAGGCAAACGCGCCGACGGCCATGAAGCCGGCCGAACCGAGCGAGAGCTGGCCGGCATAGCCCATCAGGATGTTCTGCCCGAGCGCCACCAGGGAAAGAACGAGCCATGGAACCAGGATCGCGCTCAGCCAGTAGCTGTTGGCGACGAAGGGAAGCATCACCGCCGCGATCAATATGATGAAGATGCCGATACGATCCTGACGCAGCGGAAAGATCTGCGAGTCCTGCGCATAGCTGGTGCGGAACTGTCCGGCTTCTCTGTAGAGCATGAAACGGAATCCTTGGGGTTGCGGGACGTCAGACGCGCCGGATGATCTTTTCGCCGAACAGGCCTTCCGGCCTGATCAGCAGGAAGAGGACGGCGAGCATGTACGGCGCCCAGCCTTCGATGCCGCCGCCGACGAACGGGCCGATGAAGACTTCGCCGAGCTTTTCGAACGCGCCGACGATCAGGCCGGCGAGGATGACGCCCGGTATCGAGGTGAAGCCGCCGATGATCAGCACCGGCAGTGCCTTGAGCGCGACCCACACCAGCGCGAACTGAACGCCGCTGCGCGCGCCCCACAGCATGCCCGCGACCAGCGCGACGACGCCCGCAGTCGCCCACACCAGCATCCAGATGTGTTTTAAGGGAATGCCGATCGACAGCGCCGCGGCATGGTCGTCCGCGACCGCGCGCAATCCACGCCCGACCTTGGTGTGCGAGAACAGCAATGCCAGCGCGGCCACCATGATGCCGGCGACCGCCGCCGCCGTAACGTCGAGCTGGCTGATCAGCATACCGGTATTGTCCATCACCCAGTTGATCGGCTCGTCCCGGATGCCGAGATCGAGACGCCGCACGTCGACGCCCCACGCCAGCTGCGCCACGCCTTCGATGACGAAGGCGAGGCCGATCGTGGCCATGAGCAGCGTGTCCTCGCTCTGGTTCACCAGCGGACGCAGAACGAAGCGTTCGGTGCCCATGCCGACCAGGATCATCAGGCCGACGGTGACGGGCAGCGCCGCCCAGAACGGCAGCCCGAGCTCCATGAAGCCGACAAACGACAGCACGGCGAAGAACACCATCGCGCCCTGCGCGAAGTTGAACACCGACGAGGCCTTGTAGATCAGCACAAAACCGAGCGCGACCAGTGCGTACATCGTTCCAGAAAGCAGGCCGCCGACCAGAACCTCGAGAAAAAACCAAAAGTCCGGCATTGCCTGTCCTTAGTGTGGGACGCCGAGATAGGCGTCGATGACGTTCTGGTCCGAGCGCACCTCTTCAGGGGTGCCGTCCCCGATCTTCTTGCCGTAGTCGAGCACGACGACGCGGTCGGAGATGTCCATCACCACGCCCATGTCGTGCTCGATCAGCACGATCGTCGTGCCGTAGTGGTCGTTGACGTCGAGGATGAAGCGGCACATGTCCTGCTTTTCCTCGATGTTCATGCCGGCCATCGGCTCATCGAGCAGCAGGATGGTCGGTTCGGCGGCGAGCGCACGGCCGAGCTCGACGCGCTTCTGCAGCCCGTAAGGCAGCCGCGCCACCGGCGTCTTGCGGATGTGCTCGATCTCCAAAAACTCGATGATTTCCTCGACCGCCGCGCGATTTTCGGTCTCCTCGCGCCGGGCACGCGGCAACTGCAGCGCCACTTCGAGAAAGCTTGCATGCATATGCAGCTTCCGGCCGGCCATGATGTTGTCGAGCACCGACATGCCCCGGAACAGCGCAATGTTCTGGAAGGTCCGGGCGATGCCGAGGCGGGCGGCGTGCGTCGGCCGCATTTCCGACAGCCGCTCGCCGCGAAAGGTGACGCTGCCTTCCTGCGGCACGTAGATGCCGTTGATGACGTTGAGCATCGAGCTCTTGCCGGCGCCGTTCGGACCGATGATGGCGCGGATCTCGTGCTCGAGCACGTTGAAGGAAATGTTCGTCAGCGCCTGCACGCCGCCAAAGCGCAACGAGATCGAGTCAAGTTCGAGGATCGGCGGACCAAACGGAAAGGCGCGCTGCGCCGACTGCAGAATGGAGGACTGTACTGATATCGTCATGTTCAGGCGGCTCTCCGGCTCTGCGCGGATGCAACAACTTTCGCGTCGCGGATTTTGACGTCAGTGGCCTCTTCACCGCTTCCGGTCTCGAAACGCACGTCGGTTCGGCCGTCATACATCGCGTCCACCAGCGCCCGGTATCGCGTCGCGATGACGTCGCGGCGCAGCTTGCCGGTGCGCGTCAGCACGCCGTCATCCGCGCTCAACTCGTTGTTCAAGATGACAAAGCGGTGGATCTGCGATTGCGCCAGCGCAGGCTCCGACGCCAGTTGCGCGTTCACCGTGGCGATACAATCCGCGATCAGCGCATAGACTTCGTCGCGCGAGGCAAGATCGGCATGCCCCGTATAGGAAATGCTCTGCTTGTCGGCCCACCGGCTGGTAGCGGCCATCTCGATGTCGATGAGCGCGCAGACCATGTCGCGGCCGTCGCCGAATGCGACCGCTTCCCCGACATAGGGCAGGAATTTGAGTTTGCTTTCGAGCAGCCGGGGCGCGTACGGCGTGCCGTCCTTCAATGCGCCGACATAGGCCATGCGGTCGATGATCCGCAATTGCCCATCGGGGCCGAGGTACCCGGCGTCGCCGGTGTGAAACCAGCCCTCGGCATTCTTTGCCTGCGCCGTCCGCGCGGGCTCGCCGTGGTATTCCCTGAAAAGGCCGGGTGAGCGCACCAGGATCTCGCGCTGCGGCGTCATTTTCAGTTCGACGCCTTCGACCGGCGATCCAACAGTGTCCGGCTTGACCGCACCGTCCCGCTGCATCGCGACGAAGAATCCGGTTTCGGTGGAGCCGTAAAGCTGCTTGAGGTTGATTCCCAGCGCGCGAAAAAACATCAGGAGATCGGGATCGACCGCATCTCCGGCCGTATAGGCCACGCGCACCTTGCTCATCCCGAGCACGTCACGGAGCGGGCCGCGCATCAAAAGATCGCTCGCCATCGACACCAGCCGATCGCGGATCGAAAGGGGTTCGCCGGCCAGCGTCCGCGCACTGACCCGCCGCGCGACCGCCATGCAATAACGATATAGGCCTTGATTGAAGCCGCCGGCCTCCTCCATTCGCAGCGACACCTGCTTGGCCAGCGTCTCGAGCACGCGCGGTGTGGCGAGGAAATAGGTCGGACCCATCTCACGCATATCGGCAAGCATGGTGTCGGAGGATTCGGGGCAGCAGATGCAATAACCAACGACCATCGGCTGGACGTAGCCAAAGAGGTTCTGGCCGATCCATCCGGGCGGAAGATAGGCCATCGCCACGTCGGTATCCTTCAATTCTCCCATCGATGCGGCAACGCGCGCGCGATCGATCAGCGAGGCGTGGGTGAGAACGACACCCTTGGCGGGGCCGGTCGTGCCCGATGTAAAGAACACGAATGCCGAGTCCTGGCCGCTGCCGCGCGCGGCCTCGGCTTGCAGGAAGTCACGCTTTTCGACGGCGAGTTCCCGGCCCTGCTGCAGCAGGGAGTCGTAACTGACAAGCTCCCGCTGCTGGTAGTGGCGCATGCCGCGGTCCTTGTCGTAGACGATGCATCGCAGCGTGGGACAGCGCGGCAATATTTCGAGCAGCTTGTCGACCTGCTCCTGATTTTCGGCAAAGACGTGGGTGACTTGCGCGCTCTCGATCGACGACGCGATCTCGTCGGCCGTCGCATCCTGATAGAGCGGCACCACGACGGCGCCGAGCCATTGCGCCGCGCACATCGCCGCATACAGCCGCGGCCGGTTGTCGCCCAGCAAGGCGACATGCGCGCCGCGCTCCAACCCTCGCGCCGACGCTGCTGCGGCAATTGCGGCGGCTTCTTCCGCGAGTTCGCGCCAGGTTACGGTTCGCCAGATGCCGCGGCTCTTTTCGCGGATCGCCGGCCGTTCACCCCGCTCCCTGGAGTGATGGGCGAGCAGCTTCGGAAAAGTATCCAGGTCCAAATTCCCAGTTGTCATTTGCCGCGTTCCTCAAAGCCCCCACCGCCGCCGTGGCGCGCGGAGCGCGCCTGACGAAACCACCCACAGAATGTCGGAATGCAGTAATCCGGCGCGCCGCGATCGGCGCGCACCAACAGGCAAACCCGGGCGCCATGTGCGGCGCGGGCCGACACAGCGCACGATGTTTGCAACCATATCGGCCGGTGCAAGGATCGGCCCGATGCCTAGTCCTTGTCGGTGACGATGTCCCTTCGTCATCGATGACAGGAATCGAAGTGTACGCAAGCCACGACCCGAACTCGGGATCGCCCCGCACTCCCAGACTCCTTCGCTCCAATTTCGCCCGCATGTTTTTCCTCTGAGCCATGCTTACGCACAGATCGCGCCAGTCGGGAGTTTTGACAACATGCATTATCAATTGTGCAGAGTCGATTTCAGTTTGGATTTATTCCAAGTGCGCGCTCGAATGACGCGGGCCGGACATAGGCAAAGCCTATGGGCGCACGATTTCTCATCGTCGACAGATTGTGAATCCGGATGGCATCATTTGAACGATCGATGGAGCGTCGGACTTTAGTTTGACTCATTCGTTTGATAGACGCGCGTCCGAACGACGTTTAGGTGAGGAGTGGTGAGGACCACGCGCTGCGGCGAAGTGGTTGGGTCCGTTGCGATATAACGTGGCGACAATACAATCCGATGACTTCCCGGCCCGGGAAGTCGGCGAGGTTTGCAACCAGGCGCGGGCGATGCCCCGCCGACATTGCGTGTAAGGACGCGTGACCGGTTATCCCAAAGGAAAACCCCAGCCGAGAGGCCAGGGCTTCTGCGTTTTATCCGGTTGCGGAGGAGAGGATTTGAGCCTCTTACCTTCAGTTGACGAGCTACCGGCCTGCTACACCCTGCTTAAACAGTTGCACTACCTTCGAAAACCGGACCGGCCACGTGCCGGCGCGCACTCAAGGCTTCCGGCCGCTGCCTCGGGCGCTATTTCATCTTGACGCGCGGCTCGCGGTTCCAAACCCGCAGCTGGCCTAGCTTGCCGACAAAGCCGGTCACATCCTTCGGGGAAGCGAGCGCAATAACGCCCTCGTCGAAGTCCGCTTCGGCGATGCCTGCTTTCCCGAACAACGGCCCGGCCGATTTCACATGACCGATGAACTTGCAATGCGCAAAGGCGTCAGCGACGAAATCACGCACTGTCGACTCCTTCAACAGATCGTCGATGGCATCCGCCCCCGGCAGCAGCGCGATGGCGTCGTACAGCACCGACGGGCCGCCGTCGATCATCTGGTCGGCCTCGATCCAGCTGCCGTCGCTGGCCTCGGCACCGCCCACCTTGGGTGCGATGATTTCGAAGGTCGCCCCTTCCTTGGCGAGTGCGGCCTTGAGCGCCTTGAGGACGGCAGCATCGGCGCCATCCGAGACGAGAATGCCCAGCTTGCGACCCTCGAAGCGCCGGGGTCCGTTTTCGACGATGCTGAGCTTCGCCGATACATCGAGGTCCTGCCGGGTCGGCATCGCCGCATCGGCGGCCTTGGGCATCGCCTGCAGCCCGAGCCCCGTGCCGACCAGGCTGGCCAGCGTATCGTCGATGTTGAGGAGGTGCGACACCACCCGCTCGCGGATCACCGGCGTTTTTACCTTGCTGAGTTCGAAGATCAGGGCCGCTGCGATGTGGTGCTGCTCGCCCTCGGTCTGGCTGATGAAGAACTGCCGGGCCTGGCTGTAGTGATCCGCAAAGCTCTCCGCGCGCAGTCGGCGCTTCGGGCCGGCCTCAACGTCGGCAAAGGGCGTGAACCCGAGCTTCGGGGATTCGCGCGGCCCCTCGCCAAAGGAGTTCGGCTGGTAATTGACGCGCCCGACGGGATTGCGCATGGCCATGTGGCCGTCCTGCTGAAAATGATGGAACGGACATTTCGGTGCATTGATCGGGATGTGGGTGAAATTCGGACCGCCGAGCCGTTTCAATTGGGTGTCGAGATAGGAGAAGTTGCGGCCCTGCAGCAGCGGGTCGTTGGAGAAATCGATCCCGGGCGGCACATTCTGCGTCATGAACGCGACCTGCTCGGTCTCGGCGAAGAAGTTGTCGGGCATTCGGTCCAGCACGAGCCGACCAACCGGGATCGGCGGCAGCACTTCTTCCGGGATCAGCTTGGTGGGATCCAGAATATCGAACTCGAAACTGTCCGCGAAAGCCTGATCGAACAACTGAAACTGCAATTCCCATTCCGGAAAGTTGCCGGTCTGAATCGCGGTCCACAGATCGCGGCGATGGAAGTCGGGATCGGCGCCGTTGATTTTCACGGCCTCGTTCCAGAGCACCGATTGCATGCCCAGCTTCGGCTTCCAGTGGAACTTGACGAACGTCGATTCACCCTTCGCATTGACGAGGCGGAAGGTGTGGACGCCAAACCCTTCCATGAAACGGAACGAGCGCGGGATCGCGCGATCCGACATCACCCACATGATCATGTGCATGCTTTCGGGCGTCAGGCTGATGAAATCCCAGAAATTGTCGTGCGCCGATTGCGCTTGCGGAAAAGCGCTGTCGGGCTCTTCCTTGACCGCATGAACCATGTCCGGAAACTTGATGGCGTCCTGAATGAAGAACACCGGAATGTTGTTGCCGACGATGTCCCAATTGCCTTCCTTGGTGTAGAGCTTGACGGCGAAGCCGCGCACGTCGCGCGCCAGGTCCGCCGAGCCCTTGCTGCCGGCAACCGTGGAAAACCGCACGAAGGCCGGCGTCTTCTCGCCGGCGCGCTGGAATAGATCGGCGCGAGTATATTTCGTCTGGGGCTTGTAGTTTTCGAAGAAGCCATGGGCGCCGTAGCCGCGGGCGTGGACGACGCGCTCCGGGATCCGCTCATGGTCGAAATGGAAAATCTTCTCGCGAAAATGAAAATCCTCGATCAGGGTCGGACCGCGCGCACCGATCTTGAGCGAATTCTGGTCATCCGAGATCGGACCGCCCTGGGCGGTGGTCAGCACGGGGATATCGCCACTGGCGGTCTGGTGAAGTTCGCCCCCCTCACCCCGGCTCATTTTCTGATCGTGGATCGTCGCCGATCCCGCCGCCGCCGTTTTGCCGGCCGCCTGCTTGGTTGATTTGGCCATGAGCTTTCCTGGGATTATTAGCTGAGGTGAGTAAATGCCAAGTCGCCGCGTTCGTGACTTCGAACCTAATCGTGAGCCACGATTGACGTCGTCCCGCCTTCGATTTTTTCTACGTGCGAAAAAACACGAACCAAACGACCGCCATGGCAACGACGGCGACACTGACACTCACGATGAGAAGCAACAGAATGGACGGGCCAGGCTCGGCTTGCCGGGCTTCAGTCGGTGTTTCGATAATTACGCCGTGCTTTTTGACAGCCATCACCGCCCCCCTTAGATTTTTGGCGCGAGGTGAGCGCGGTCGAACACCGGCACCGTCTCGACATCCTCGGGAGCGGCCCCGGACGGGGTATCTTCCGCAGCATGGCGCAATGCTTCGTTGGTTGCATCCAAGCCATCCGTCGTTTCGTTTGCTCCGCTGCCGGAGTCGTGACGCCGCGGCGGAACCTGCTTTCCTGCATCGACGCCCACTAGTTGTGCTGATTTGTCCATGGTCTCATCCTTTGTTGGAGACCAAGCCGCCCGCGCAGGGATGGTTCCTACAGCTCTGGGCCAATCGATCCAGCGGCGTAGCCGCCGGCAATACCGACTAGCGCTCCGGGGAAGTCTCCTTCTCCTTGGACCGAAGATCGCGCGCGATGTTCTCGACCGCGATATCTTCCGCCAACTCTTCAGTCTCTGCGTCCGTCGACAGATCGATCTTGAGATGTTCCGCTATTTCGCTGAGGGCCCTGAGAATGCTTGTCGCTTCCTTTTCCGCCAGCAGATTGATCTGCAGGTCGAGGTGATTTCGCCGCTCCGACTGGCGATCCATCGAATTTTGACGGATGAGAACGAAGGACGTCAGCAACACCGCTTCAAGGGCCAGGACCGCGGAAAGAAGCGGAAATGGATACGGATCGAAAGACCGCACTGCGAAGGCATTCCAAAACAGCCACAGCAGGACGAAGACCGCCTGAATGATCACGAAATAAATTGTCCCGACGAACCAGCCCACCTTGTGGGAGACGCGGTGAAGAGAGGACAATTTTCGTTCATCGTCCTCTTCGAGCTTTAGAATAGCTTCGATGTTCCTGGAAATAGTGCCCCGGTTAAACGGTCCAGTGTTCCTGACCTTCACGGCCGCTATCCGGTGACGCGATCGGCGGCCAGCTTGGCCTTTTTTCCTGTCCGCTCGACTGATTCCTCACCGGCCTTCTCGGCTTGAGCCCGACTCTCGCATCTTGTCCGTATTTCCTCGAGTTCATCATCGGAGAGATGCTCGATGCCAACGAAGGAATTGTGCGCGGTGCTGACGCGGATCAGTTCGTCAAGCTTGACCTGGATGGCGGCGCTGTCCCGGTTCTGGGAGTTCTGGATTAGAAAGACCATCAGGAAGGTGACGATCGTAGTTCCGGTGTTGATGACCAGCTGCCACGTGTCGGAAAAATGAAAAATCGGCCCCAATAGCGCCCACACCAGAACCACTCCGGCAGCGATCAGAAATGTCAGTGCGCGGCCCGCAGCCTGGGATGTCCGGTTGGCAATTTCGCCGAAGAGATGCGCCGCTCCATGATGCGAGCTCGCTCGGCCCTCGCCGTCAGCCTTCCTGCGCTTTGGGGCCGGCATCCACATCTCCCGTTGTGTCGATCAAGTGGGCACGGCCTAACGTGTGCAAAACCAAGGGGTTCCAATAGGAATACGTCCAGTGGCGCGGTCCGGGGACTTTCAGGAGCTCGCCGCCGAAGATCCGCGGCCCGCCGAACCCTGGCGTGGTGGGTCGTTTGGCGGGCAATTCCCCGAACCTGCGGCGATATGTGCATGGAACCCGATCCCGTGTGGAACGTTGCAGCGCGTCGAGATCCAATGGAGGGTACGGATATGTCACGCGGGTTGCCATCGATGACGGCGTTACTGGGCCTGCTTGCGTTAGCGGGATACCAGAACAGGGACAAACTCGGAGAGTTGCTGAAAGGCGCGACCGGCAATGCACCGGCAGGCGCGGGCGACCAGCAAGGTCCCTTGGGTGGCCTGCTTGGCAATCTAGGTGGAGCCTTGGCCGGCGGGGGCGCCGGAGGCCTCCTTGGGGGCGGACTGAACGAGTTGCTTGAGCGGTTCAAGCAGAACGGGCAAGGCGACGCGGCGGAATCCTGGATCAACAAGGGTCCGAACAAGGAGCTTCCTCCCCCTCAATTGAAACAGGCAATCGGGGCCGATGTGTTGGCCGCGCTGGAGCAGCAAACGGGCCTGTCTCAAGAAGAACTTTTGGCGCGACTTTCACGAGAGCTTCCTGCAGCCGTTGATCGATACACGCCTGACGGACGCCTTCCGAACTGACACTCTTCAACTCAGGGATCACACTCATGGGTATTATCTGGACGATCATCATTGGTTTCGTAGCCGGCGTCATCGCGAAATTCATCATGCCCGGCGACAACGAGCCGTCAGGCTTCATTCTCACGACCATACTTGGCATCGTCGGCGCGTTCGTGGCGACGTTTCTTGGGCAAGCCCTTGGATGGTATCACCCCGGCGAAGGCGCCGGCCTGATCGGCGCCGTAGTGGGCGCCGTTGTGGTCCTGTTTGCTTACAGCGCTATCGCAGGCCGGCGCCGGGCTTACTGAGCAACTCACTTCTGTCGAGATGTGACCGGGCGGCACGACGGGATAACCGTCGGCCGCCCCGGAATTCGTTTAAATGCCGATAAGTGAGCAGAGCAAGCAGCTGCGCGGGCTGCCTGATCTAGGCCGCCGTGACCCTGGAAGGCTGATCCTTCTCATTCGTATCTGGTTGGTGCTCTACGCCGGTTGCCTCGATACACAGTTTGATCGCCTCGCCCAAACTCGCCGCAGCTAGGTCGGCTTTGGCCCCTTCCCGAAGAACCTCCAGCGCAGCGGGCTCCATATCCTTGAGCCAGCACCCCAGAATAATGGTGGCTTCCGGCAGTTTGCGACGAAGTCGCCGAACGGAGTAGCGCATGTGAGACGGGCTGGCTGCGTCCATATAGACCAGACAGACGATCGCGACCCCATCCGTCTCCAGCCGGAAAATGTTGGCGGTCGACAACGCGTCGGCTTTCTCGACACGGGCTGCCAGGCCATGCGCAGTCGAGAGTTGCCCGAGCATGATCGCGGCAGCCTCATCGAGAAGACTGCGGCCGGCCACGCACAGGACCGGATGCTCGCCTTGCCATCCAGGGGGTAAATCTTCTTTTCTGAGAACCGGCAAATTCTCGTAGGGCGCATCTTCCGCCACCGTCTCTACCGCAGACGTCGCTTCCGCGTCGGTCGTGAGTTTGACCTTTGGCGGAGGGCGATCTTCCTGTTCCGAGATATTATTGGCAAATTCGCTGACCGCGTCCCTGATCTTGGCCAGCCGTTCGGGATCCAGCGCGCCGCGCTCGGCGTCGATGTGAGCCAGTTGCAGTCCTTTCAAGGCCACTTCGTCATAATAGGAGCTGAGCGATCGCTCCTTCAAAAACTCTTCGGCCTTTTCAGATGCCTCCGTCGGATCGCCAGCGAGCATCCGTTGATAAAATATCTCGGGTGGAGAGAGCGCGGGCCGATCTCCGAACATGACGTCCAGGAATTCCAGGCGTTCAACATGCCGCCCGAGGACGACCAGGCAGACCGTGAGAGGCGTCGCCAGCACGAGACCAATCGGTCCCCAAAGCGCCGTCCAGAACGTGGCGGATGCCACCACCGCCACGGGGGATAGTCCGGTGCTGTGCCCATAGACCATCGGCTCGATCACATGGCCCACAACAGGCTCGACGACGACAAACAGCGCGACCGTCCAAAGCAGCATCGTCCAGGTTGGATCGACGGCCAGCGCAAGTGCCAGAGGAAAAGCAGCAGCTATCGCAGCGCCAATGTAAGGCACGAAACGCAACACGGCTGCCAGAATGCCCCACAGAATCGCGCTGGGAACGCCAATCAGCCACAGGCCCAATCCGATGATGACCCCGAAGCTCCCGTTCAAAAGCAGCTGAATCAGGAACAGCCGGCTGAGGCGGCTCGCCGCATCGTCCAGCGCCGCAGTGGTACGCTGCAGGTCATGCGACCCTGCCAGCCGGATCAGCCGATTGCGAAGATCCTCGCGCTGAAGCAAAATAAAGATGACGAAAATGACGATGATGCCCGTCGTTGCGAGCGGATGGAGCAGCGGCGAAATAAGGCTCTGCAAACTTTCCAGCGCGCCGGGGTCGGGCTGACGGACTTCCACTGGAACAGGCTTGAGAGGCGTCGTCGCTCTTGGACTTAAAGTCGCTTCCGGGGCTGTCGCAGCAGGCTTGTCCAGTTCTTTGCTCAGGTCCTTGAGCATGCCGGATGCACGTTCCAGCGTGCCCCGACCGGCGGTGGTCTCGCGAAATGACTGGATCTTCTCGCTGATGGTCGATTGATAGCGCGGCAGATCTCCGGCCAGCTGCGTCAATTGGCTGGCCAGCAGACTTCCCATCGCGAATATCAGCACGAAAGCAATCGTGACGACACTGACGACAGCCAACCCTCGCGGAATCCGCAAGCGCTGGAGAAGACCGACGAGAGGAGCGAGGACGAAACTAAGCAGAATTGCCAACGCGATGGGTATGATGATCTCGCGACCAAAATACAGCACCATGATAACGATGGCAGCGAGGATTGCCGTGGCTACCGAGCTCAGGAGGGCAATCATCTCCTCCGGAGTTCGGGCCTTGAAAGGCTTTCTGACCACATTCTCCTCCAATGACAAAAAACAGATGGTTCGACGGGCCGTGCTGGGGATCTCGAAGATGAAGCCCTGGCCGAAACCGGCAACATCATTCTGAACAGCTGGGCGCGGCCATCTCCAATCCGAGCGCGTTCAAAATGTCTCTGCCGATGGTTAGCCGCGGCGACAGCAACCCGATGTTCGAGAGCGCGACCTCAAGCCTCGTCCTGTCCCTGCATAGCAAGCCGCGGCTTAGCGACGATTGGCCGTAACGACCCGAACGACGGTGGCCTGATCATTGCGAAGGCACGTGGGGGTAAAGTGGGGCCATACCTGCTTTGAACAATCGGTTGCGGTGTCTTCTTTCACCGCCGTCGCAGAATTTGCGGCCTCTTCACCTGCAAAAGCGGAAGCCGACAATCCGGCAGATGCGATGACTACGAGCAGCGAGAGGACCGACAGGGTTTTCATTTGTTGCGCCTTGGTTGTGTCCAAGTCAAAACGACCCATCTCGTCTGTCGTTCCCAAAGCTGAGCAATAAAGGAAGCCCGGCTCGCTTCGACCAAGGCGCACCATCACATTGGGGTCGGGAATTTCAGGAAGCCTGGTTGATCAGCCTCCGGCGTGTCGTTCTGGATATTCCATCGGGTCCGGCGGGGTGCGTGTTTGCGACGGGCGGCCCACAACCTCTGGGGAGATGGCCTTCCCCTGCGCATCCAGGAATGTCGGACCGCTTGAGGAAACGATCGGGCGGCGGCGCTGTGGCGATTGGCTAAAAGAAAAGCCGCCCCGAAGGGCGGCTTTTCCTGCGAATACCGATAAATCGGCATCATGTCTTGGTTGCGGGGATAGGATTTGAACCTATGACCTTCAGGTTATGAGTATTAAATCCACACTTTTCTGGTGTTATCCCAAGACCTCTGGCTTTACCTAAGTTACTCTAAATATTACAAGAACGACCTACTGAGATATCTGGCGGGTTCCCTACATTCCCGCCACGGTGGCGACTCGGTGGCGATTCTTGGAGTTCCGAGTGCCTACTCTCAAGCTAACCAAACGCAGCATCGATGCGATTTTACCCTCAGCCAAACCGACCATTTATTACGACAGCGAGCTGACTGGCTTCTGCCTGAAGGTGCTCTCCACCGGCGCAAAACGCTGGTGCGTCGAATACCGCAGCGGCGCCGGCGGCCGAAGCGTCGGCAAGACCCGCATGGTCTTGGGCTCAGCGTCGAAATTGACGCCGGACCAAGCGCGTCAATCTGCCGCCAAAATTCTAGCTGCCGTAGCGTTGGGACAGGATCCTGCCGGCAAACGGTCCCGGGAAAGGGCCATGCCGACCTTTACCGAGTTCGCCGAGCGCTACCTCAAAGAAGAGGCGGAAACCAAGCTCAAGCCAGGAACGGTCGTAAATTATCGGATTTATCTGCGCAAGCACGCGGCGCCAGTCATCGGAACGCGCAAACTCGATGCCCTTGATACAGCCGACATCGCCAAGATGCACCGGAAGATCGGCCAAACTGTCCCGATGACAGCGAACCGCGTGGTCGAATTTGTGGGATCGGTCTTCCGTTATGCGGCTGTCGCTGGTCTCGTGCCGCGCGGCCACAATCCGGCTGCGCATGTGCAAGGATTTCGCGAGCAGCGCCGGGAGCGGTTTCTGAGCTCAGCGGAACTCGGGCGGCTTGGCGACGCCATCCGCGAAGCCGAAACGACAGGGATCCCGTGGAACGTCGACAAAGAGCAGCCGAACGCCAAGCACATCCCTAAGAACGGCCGGACAAAGATCGGGCCCCACGTTGCTGCAGCTCTGCGGCTTCTGATTTTGACGGGAGCCCGTCTTCGCGAAGTTCTGGAACTGAAGTGGGAGTACGTCGATCTCGAGCGCGGGCTACTCTCTATTGCCCGACAGCAAGACCGGGCGGAAGGCGATCATCCTCAATGCACCCGCCCTTGCGATCCTTCGGGAACTTCCGAGGGTCGACAGCTATGTGATCGCGAGCGAAATACAAAACCAGCCACGGCATGATCTCAACAAGCCTTGGAGGCTAGTAAGCGCGCGGGCGGATCTGGCCGGCGTTAGAATCCACGATCTTCGACATACGCACGCCAGCTTCGGAGCCGGCGCCGGATTTGGCCTGCCTATCATCGGCAAGCTGCTTGGGACATTCGCAACCCGCCACCACAGCCCGTTATGCGCATCTCGATAACGACCCGCTGCGGCGCGCGTCCGAGCAAATCGCTGAGACAATCTCCGCCGCCATGGGCGATTGACGCCCGTACCGGCCTACCCCTGAGATAACAAAGCAGCGAGAGCTTACTAAGATGGATGAATGCGACTTTCACACTGAGGAGCCGCCATTTATGAATTTGGATGAGGCGCTTATGTGGATTGAGTTTCAGCATATCGAAGATTTCCTGAAGCGATGGCTGGTGGTCGACGTTCGACGCGAGAGACCGGCTTGAGGCCGTTCTGCTTGCAAACGATCTCCAAGCGTACGGATCGATTGATGCCTCGCCTGTACAAAAAATCGAAAGCTGGACATGGACGAATTTTCAATTCGTTGCTGTGGATCTGGACGGTAGGGAAATCATGACAAAAGCGGGCGGCCCTATTGAAAGTTTCATTGTTCGGTCCCTGAAGGCCTACCGGGCGGGAGCGCTAAAAAAGATCTAAGCCAAAAGCAAAAGAACTAGTGCCCGGCATCAATGGCGAAGAAACCGGCTTCTACAGGGTGATGGACGAGGTTGTCTTTTTCGAAAGCGACATACGGCGGGTTTTTCCCGCTGGTCTCGCTCCAACCAAGGCATATCCGCCGCTCGCCAAGAAATATCCTACTTTCCTCAAAGGAGATCGAAGAGGCAAAAGTATTCCATACAGTCCGGCGCCTGTCGGGTTTGACCACGTATTCGGTTTGCTCATCGATTATTTGAAAAGAACACGGCAGCTCAATTGACGGACAGCTCGGTACGGAAGGGGCTTCAACGCCATTACAAGGAGTTCAGCAAGCACGGACAATAAGACAAAGCGAGACATGTCCGCAGTTGTCTGAACAGCTCTCTCCTTTCCTCCTGTGAGGAAGCAAGCGCCGGCATTGATCCGGCGCTTGCATTTGGGGAAAGCAATTGAACGTCGATATTAGATACGAACAATCGCGGTGGCTAACCAGAAAGGAAGCTGCCGCATATCTAAGGCTTGGCGAGAGCACACTCGCGAAGCTTTTTGTCTCGGGCAATGGCCCTCCTGCTATCAAGGTGGGACGCTCAGTCAGATACGCACTGGGAGACCTCGATACGTGGATGGGCTCTCGCCGGCGAAGCTCGACGTCATCGGTGGTGCCAGTGCGTGAGGTTGGGTCAATGGACGTACGGGCCTTCAACCGCGAGAAGATGCAGTGGCTCAACGCCATCAGTCTTGAGTGCGATATAAACTCAACTGCCTTTCGGGTCGCCTATCTCATCGCAGATCATCAAAATTTGGGTGGCTGGACCGGCTCGGCCATCCCTCGCTCGGCTGGCCGGGAAGTCTGCCTATCCAACAAATCGATCCAGAGGGCGGTCGGGCAATTGGAAGGATTGGGCTGGCTGGAAGTCGAGAGGAGAAGGGAGCGTTCTAATCGATACCGGTTAAGGTGGCCGCCGGGACGAGGTCCGAAACAGACGCCCAAAGCGGAAATGGGCGCAGACAACATTGTCCCGGACCCCGGACAAGCACGTCCGACCAGAGGGGACAAGACTGTCCGCCAATCCTACTTAACTAAAAACCTTAAAACATACTCAAGTCGGCTTGGCGGGGGACGGCAGGGAACGCCGTTCACCGATCAAGGTAAATTCGAGGCTGAGATCATAAGGCAATTTGCGACGGACATGATTGAAGTGCTCGAAAAACTAAACGAGATTGAACCTAGCGCTGTTGCACGACTTTGCCGGAGGGCGAAGGATGGAACCCTGTCGCACGTCGACATCGCCGCCGCCCAGCTAGCCGTCGCGCAAAATCAAAGGAACTGACCATGACGGAATTCGACGAGATACTGTCAAAGGCGCTCAAAGCTGCGCGATACTATTATCCGCGCTTGAGCCGAGAGATTTACGTTTTTCCTAAGCCGACGACCCCGACGGAAGCGGCCGAACCGGCCGCGTCGACTACGCGCAAAATGTTGCCGCGTCTCCATGGCATGGCTGGAGAAGTTATCGGCAAGCGGCGAGGTTCCGACAGAGGCGCAATCACGATTGGTCAGTTGCGATCTCGAATTTTTCGCGACGACAGTATCTTGATCCCGAGAGAAATCATTCTTGCTATGGCTGTTTACAACTGCCTTGAAATTTTCGTCGGCGCAAATGATGTCTGGCTCGGTAAGATGGGGGACGACTTAGTACCTCTTTGATTGCTTGTCCTGCTGCGAGAGCTTCACAGAAGCTCCGCGCAGCAACGCTCCCCCTTGTATAGCCATTTCGACACGCTGAGTTAGGCGGCATTCGACCCTAGCGCAGAGCCGCCGACCTGGCTGCACCCCTGCATCTGACATAGTCATTTGGCCGAGACGCTGGGTCGTATAAACAGCAAGGCGGTTCGGCATGGCCCTTCGCTAGGCAAAGGATCAGTGATGCAGAGCATCTGTAAACGAGATGAGAGCCGAAACGCTGAAACGCGCATCGCTTCTGGTCGCGGGTCCTTCCGGGCATGCCGGGCACCACGGTGCAAGCGCGCCCCGAAAAGTCGACAGCGGCAGGGCCGGAAATCTGGCCTGACGGC
>CAWFMW010000036.1:0-291107 GCA_963816815.1 uncultured Alphaproteobacteria bacterium | reverse complement strand
AAATCGCAGCGTCTTGCCGCCGCTGCTGATGTCGACCGGCGCAAAGCCGATCGGCGCCAGCCCGCGGGTGCCGCAATCGCCCTGCTCGTTGATTTCGAACTTGCTCTCGCGCGTGCAGAGCTCTTTCGGGCCGCCCCAGTTCAGCGGCTTGTCCTTGAGCTTGATGGCGCGGTTCTCGGAATTGACCGCTTCGGCAAAACTGTAGACCTGGTTCCGGCTGCCCGGTCACATCGGGATGCAGGCACTTGCCGGGATCGATGCGGTACCAGCCGCGGCTGGTCACCGCCTTGCCGTCGTCGGTGGCGACCGCGGCCACGATCTTATGCGGCGTGTCGTTGCACCAGGTCAGCCCGCTGGACGATGGCTTCTGCACGGCCTCGATCATGGTGGTGAAGAAATTCTGCGACTGCGCGACGTCGGCGCTCAGCCCGCGGCTCTTCAGGAACGCACTCAATGCGCCTTGCGTCTTCGGCCCGTCGACGCCGTCGATCGGCGCGGCGTCATAGCCTGCGATCACCAGCAGCCGCTGGATGCCGGCCAGCCGCGCCTGCTCGTCGTCATATTCGGAATCCTCGGCGAGGTAGGCGACGAGGTTGCCGTCGTCGGTCCGCGTCGGCGTGATCTGGGTGAAGGGCGCGGGCGTCTGGTTGCCGCGGCACTGGCGGGCGGCGGCGATGACGAAATTGTCCGGCGCGATGCACAGCGTATCGCTGCCGTTCTGCGGGATCGGCGAGGCGCCGTAGACGCCGAGCGCGCGCGCATTCAGCAGGATGCGGTCGGCGGTCAGCGCGCCCTGCAGCACCACGCGGCAGGCAGCCGGATCGATCCGAAACCAGCCGCGCGTGGCGGTGGCGGATTTTTCGTCGATGCCGATCGCGGCCTCGACCACATAACTCATGCGGTTGCAGAGTTTCAAATCTGCGAACGCGGGCAGGGAAGAAACGAACAGCGAGATCGCTGCTGCGGGGACCGACATCAAAAGGCGGGTTAACGTGGAGCGTCGCCGCCGCGATGCTCTCAACTCGTCATGCCCGGGCTTGACCCGGGCATCCACGTCTTTCTTTCCGTCGAGAGCAAGCAAGGCGTGGATGGCCGGGCGTAGGATAGCGGAAGCGACGCCGCCCTTTGGACGGCTATGCCCGGCCATGACGTTCCCTTTTCGCATCGCCGCTTCGTGCATCACTTGTGGATCAGCGTGCCGGTGCCCTGATTAGTGAACAACTCCAACAACACCGCGTGTTGCATCTTTCCGTCGATGATGACGACGCCCTGCACGCCCTGTTCCAGCGCGTAAATGCAGGTCTCGACCTTCGGGATCATGCCGCCGGAAATCGTGCCGTCGGCGATCAGTTTTCGCGCATCCTTGATCGACAGTTCCGGAATCAGCTTCTTCGACTTGTCGAGGACGCCGGGAACGTCGGTCAAGAGCAACAGCCGCTTGGCCTTCAGCGCGCCCGCCACGGCACCGGCAAAGGTGTCGGCGTTGACGTTCAGCGTCTGGCCCTCATGCGAGGTCGCCAGCGGCGCCAGCACCGGGATCAGCTCATAACCGATCAACTGGTTCAGCAGCGTCAGGTCGACCTTGTCGGGATCGCCGACGAAGCCGAGATCGACGGCCTTTTCGATGTTGGAATCCGGATCGACCATGGTTCGCGTCGTCTTCGACGCCTTCACCATGTTGGCGTCCTTGCCGCTCAGGCCCACCGCCTTGCCGCCGGCTTCATTGATGTAGCCGACCAGCTGCTTGTTGACGGAGCCTGCCAGTACCATCTCGACGATCTCGATGGTGGCGGCGTCGGTGATGCGAAGGCCTGCGGCGAATTCCGACTGGATGCCGAGCCGCTTGAGCATGGTCGCGATCTGCGGCCCGCCGCCATGCACCACCACCGGATTGATCGCGGTCTGCTCCAATAGCACGATGTCGCGGGCGAAGGCTTTTGCGGTTTCCTCGGCGCCCATGGCATGGCCGCCATATTTGATGACGATGGTTTCCTCGTCATATTGCTGCATATGCGGCAGCGCTTCCGACAGGATGCGGGCCTGATCGAGCGGGCTGATATTCGGCGCTGATGTCATCAAACGGTTCTCGCCATTCCAGATGTCGGGCCGGGTTCTATCTGATTGGCGGGCAGGGCGCAAAGTGGGGGATTTGCGGGGGGCTCGTGCCCCGGACGCAGCGCAGCGCGTAAGCGGTGCGCTGCTGAGCCGGGGCCAATAGTCGGTAGGTCCCGGCTCTGCGGAGCAGCGTTGCACGCTGCACCGCGTCCGGGACACGATATCTCGGCCTCACCCCCGCTTCGGCCAGGCCGCCGCTACCGCCAGCGCCAGCCAGCTCGCGATCAGCAGCGTTCCGCCCGTCGGCGCGGCCATCGGGAACAGGCCATGCCCGGCATAGTGCCGCAGCGTCAGGTCGCCGGCGAACAGGCTTGCCGCAATGACGAAGCCGAAAGCGGCTGCAATGCCAATTCTCACATGCACGATCCCGCGCTCCGCCAGCGCGATGGCGCCCAATACCGCGCTGGCGTGAAACAGCAGCATCGACGAGGCGGAAGCCAGCCGCGATGCATCCGCGCCATGGGCGGAGGCCGCCGCCAGCATGACGCCGTCGGCGCCCATGATTCCGGCCAGCACGATCAGGATGCGGCACGCGCGGCTCATCAGGCGCGCTCGTGCAACAGGCGCACCATCGCTGCGCGCAAATCCGGCATGCCGGCGCCGGAGCGCGAGGATGTCACCAAAACTTCCGGAAACGCCGCCGGGTGCTTGGCGAGCGCGGCGGTGGTTTGCTCGATGTTCTTTTCCAGTTCGGCGGTCTTGACCTGGTCCGCCTTGGTCAGCACCACCTGATAGCTCACGGCGGACTTATCCAGCGTTTTCAGCACGTCCTGGTCGACATCCTTGACGCCATGGCGCGCGTCGATCAGCACATAGACCCGCGCCAGCGTGGCGCGTCCCTGCAGGAATTGATGGATCAGTTTTGTCCAGGACGCGACCTGGGTCTTGGGCGCCGAGGCGTAGCCATAGCCGGGCATGTCGACCAGCCGCAGTCCTGCATTATCCGGGCCGTCGAAGAAAATCAGTTCCTGGGTACGGCCCGGCGTATGCGAGGTGCGCGCCAGCGCGTTGCGCCCGGTGAGCGCATTGATGAGACTCGATTTGCCGACATTGGAGCGGCCGGCGAACGCCACTTCCATGGCCGCCATCGGCGGCAGCGTTTCGATCGAGGGCGAGGCCCAGACGAACTTCCAGTCGCCGGCAAAGAGTTTGCGACCCTCTTCGATCAGCTTCGCATCGGTTTCGGCGGTCATGCGAAGGTTTCTCTATTTCCTGGCGCGTCATTCCGGGGCGATGCGAAAGCATCGAACCCGGAATGACGAGATCACGTCTTCTCGACGGCCTTCTTCGAGGCGAACGTCGCCTTGAGATTGTCGAACAGCTCCACCTTCACGCCGTTCTTGCGCATGATGTAGCTCTGCTGCAGCACCGAGAGCAGGTTGTTCCAGGCCCAGTAGATCACCAGACCCGCCGGGAAGCCGGCCAGCATGAAGGTGAAGATCAGCGGCATCCAGTCGAAGATCATCTTCTGGGTCGGATCCGGCGGCGTCGGGTTCAACTTCATCTGGAACCACATCGTGATGCCCATGATGATCGGCCAGACGCCGAGCGCGAGGTAATGCCCGAACAACGGCAGTTGCGTCGGGTCGAAATGCAGCAGGCCGAACAGGTTGAACAAATTGGTCGGGTCGGGCGCCGAGAGATCCTTGATCCAGCCGTAGAACGGCGCGTGGCGCATTTCGATGGTGACGAACAGCACCTTGTAAAGCGAGAAGAACACCGGAATCTGCAATGCTACGGGAAGACAGCCGGCGATCGGGTTGATCTTTTCCTTGCGGTAGATCTCCATCATCTCCTGCTGCTGCTTCTGGCGGTCGTCCGGATAGCGCTCCTTGAGCGCGGCCAGTTGCGGCTGCACCGACTTCATCTTCGCCATCGAGGCGTAGGATTTGCTGGCGAGCGGGAAGAACAGCAGCTTCACCAGCACCGTCACCAGCAGGATGGCGATGCCGAAATTGCCGAACAGGTGGAAGAAGTAGTCGAGCGCCAGGAACATCGGCTTGGTGATGAAGTAGAACCAGCCCCAGTCGATCAGGAGATCGAAATGGTTCAGATCGAGCTGCTTGTTGTAGCCGCCGTGGCCGGCCAGCGGGAAATTGATGCCGACGACGCCGGCTTCCTTGGCGCCCGCAAACAGTCGCGCATTGGTGCTGCCGGTGCCGCCGATCGCAATAGTCTGCGGATCCTGCAGATAATCGGCCTGATAACGAACCTTGGCGCCGGTTTCCTTGGAAGGGGGTTCGGCGAGGAAGCGGGCCTTGAGGCGTGCCGTGGTCTCGGGCAATAGCGCCGCTGCCCAATATTTGTCGGTGATGCCGAGCCAGCCGTTCGTCACGTTGAACTCAAAACCCCGCCCGCCATTGCCGAGGACGGGCGCCTCCGCGACGGCCTTGTAGCCGTGCTCCTGCAGGCCCTTCTCGCCGAGATAACCGATCAGGCCTTCGTGCAGGATGTAGTAGCCGGAGACTTCAGGCGTGCCGTGGCGAGAGATCAGCGCGAACGGATAGAGCGTAACCGGCGCACTGCCGACATTGGTGACGTCGTCCTTGATGGTGAACAGATAGCGGTCGTCGATCGTAATGGTGCGGCGGAAGGTGAGGCCTTCGCCATTGTCGTATTTGAGCGTCACCGGGTTGCCGGGCGTTAGATCGCCGGAGCCCTCCTGCTGCCACACGGTATCGCGGTCGGGAAGCCGCGCCGTCGAGCCCGAGGCCGCGACCCAGCCGAACTCGGCATAATAGGGATGGGCCGTGTTCGAAGGCGAGAACAGCACGATCGCGGGCGACTTCGGATCGACGGTGTCGCGGAATTTCTCCAGCGACAGGTCGTCGACGCGCGCGCCCTTCAGTGCGATGCTGCCGGAAAGCCGAGGCGTCTCGATCTTGATGCGCGGCGAGGCTGTGATCGCGGTTTCACGGCTGACGACGGCCTGGGCCGCGCCCGGCTGGCCGGCGGGCGTGGTGGCGGATGGCGCAGCCCCCGGTTGCGGCGTGGTCGATTCCGGCGCCGTCGATCCCGGCGCGGTCTGTGGCGCCGGCTTGTTGAGCTCGGCCTGGGTCTGGGTTTGTGCGCGCTGCCGCTCCATCTGCGGCATGTTGTAGAAATACTGCCAAGCGATCAGCACAAGGCCGGACAGAATGACGGCGAGGATGGTGTTGCGATTATCGGTCATCGTTTTGGGGTCTCGCCATTCAATTCGATTTGCGGCTCGTGCCGCCCGGTTCCGGCTGGAGCCGCAACCCATTATCTTTCCGTTTTGACGCGTTCTCTTGACGCAAACCGGTATCCGCGTCGCTCGAAAACGCTTTCTTCGCAGGCTGCCGGTCGAGGCGATGCAGCGCCGAACGGAGATCGTCGAGCATGATTGCGAAATCGCGGGTCAGCGCTGACCTGCGGCCCACCAGCACATAATCATGGTGTGGTCGCATGGATATGACGTCCAGCCGCTTCACGAGTTCGCGAAGCCGGCGCCGGATGCGATTGCGCTCGGTGGCGGTACCGTTCTTTTTGGTAACGGTAAAACCGATCCGGATCGGGCCATCATCGTCGCGGGGGCGGCCCTGCACCACGAAGGCAGCGCTGTTCGCCCGCGTGCCATTGGCAACGGCGAGAAAGTCCGCCCGCTGCCTCAGCCGATCCATGAATGATATCTCCGGAAGATCCGGCTCAGGCGCTCAGACGCTTGCGGCCACGCGCACGGCGGGCGGCGAGAACCTTGCGGCCGCCGGCGGTGGCGAGACGGGCGCGGAAGCCGTGACGGCGCTTGCGCACCAGTTTGCTGGGTTGATAAGTCCGCTTCACGGGTAGTTCTCCGCTGACCGGGCAATTTGCCTGTTGGATTGAGATCAAGTCCGATGATGCAGGCCGGCCCGAAAACGGGCCATTTACGGCCCAAAACGAGCCGCCCCCGGTAGAACCGGGCCATCGCGGACAGTTGCGCGGCTTATACGGGAGCGACCTGTTTTCGTCAATGTCGAGGGTTGCCGCAGCCGCCGTTCTTTGAAACGTCGCAATTGGGGCGAATATATCTGTTTTCCCGGTGTTTTTAGCGGCGAGAAGGCGACGTGCCCCTGTCCTGTGCCCAAGTCCCGTGCTGACGCCCTGGCAACGTCAGGACATTAGCGATCGGTAATTTGACCGCTCGGGGGCTGAAACGCATCCTCGGAATCAGTGTACGGGTGAGCACCAGCGCCGGTCTCGTCCGGCGGAGCTCCAAACACAGAGATATCAAGGCGGATATTCGTGTCAGCGACCGACGACCAGCCGACCTCTCAAGCGCCGCAGCCCTCGGGCTCGCGTCGGCTAGGCCTGTCCGGCAAGCTGCTGCTGCTGACGATCCCGCTGGTGATGATCGCCCTGCTGATGATCTACGTGCCGTCGATCGCGAATTTCTGGACCAACCGGCTGAACGACCGCCTCGCGGCCGCCAACACGGCGGCCCTGGTGCTGGATGCCGCGCCGCTCGGCATGGTGCCGGATTCGCTGGCGCGGCAGATCCTGACCAGCGTCGGCGCGCGCGCAGTCGCCATCAAGATGGGGCAGCAGCGCCGGATGCTCGCCAGCGCCGACCTGCCGCCGGCGATCGACCGCGACATCGACATGCGGACGCTGACGGTGTGGTCCGCGATCGTCGAATCCTTTGAGACGATGCTGGAGCGGGGCAACCAGACGATTCGCATTGTGGGACCTGCGCCGGGAGCTGCGCAATTCATCGAGGTGGTGGTCGATGAAAAGCCGCTGCGGCAGGCGATGTACCGCTTTTCCCGCAACCTGCTGCTGGTTTCGCTCGGGATCGCGATGCTCGCCGCGGGGCTGGTCTACCTGGCGCTGCATTATCTGTTCGTCCGCCCGATGCGGCGGCTGACGGCCAATCTGGTCGGCTTCCACGAAAATCCGGAAAGTGCCGCGCGCATCATCGTACCGAGCCAGCGCGGCGACGAGATCGGCGTGGCGGAACGCGAATTGTCCGACATGCAGCGCGATCTCGTCTCGATGCTCTCGCAGAAGAGCCGGCTCGCCGCGCTCGGGCTTGCGGTGTCGAAGATCAACCACGATTTGCGCAATCTTCTGGCATCCTCGCAATTGCTGTCGGATCAGCTCGCCAGCGTGCCGGACCCGCGCGTGCAGCGCTTTGCGCCGAAGCTGATGCGCTCGCTGGAACGCGCCATCGATTTCTGCCAGTCGACGCTTTCCTACGGTCGCGCGCAGGAAGCCGAGCCCGACCGCCGCATGATCCTGGTCGAGCCTGTCGTGACCGAGGTGCGCGAATCCGCCGGCCTCGCCGCCGACGCCTCGATCACCTGGATCAGCGCGATCGAGCGCGGTCTCTCGATCGACGCCGATCCCGACCAATTGTTTCGCGTGCTGCTCAACCTGGTGCGCAACGCCGCCCAGGCGCTCGAAAGCCGCCCCCGCGGCGAGGGTTCTCCGCTGCAGATCCGCATCACCGGCCGCCGCGAAGGCTCGGTCGCGATCATCGAGGTCTCCGACACCGGCCCCGGCGTGCCGGCGAAGGCGCGCGAGCATCTGTTCGAGGCGTTCCAGAGTTCCGGCCGCCCCGGCGGCAGCGGGCTTGGTCTTGCGATCGCCGCCGAACTGATCCGCGCCCATGGCGGCGACATCCATCTGATCGAGGGCACCATCGGCGCCACCTTCCGCGTCTCGATCCCCGACCGCCCGGTGGAACTGCAAAGCGTCCGCAACGAACGGGCGCGGGCGTAAGGCTTGGCTTTGACTGCGTTTTGCGCCGGTTTGCGGCCTGTTTACTATCGAAAATGGATGGGCAGATCCTGTCAGGCGGACCTTGCAAAGCGGGGCCGGAGCGGGTAGCTAAAGCGCTCTTTCGCGATTGTCCGGACCCTATTCGGACGCATCCGGGCCCCTTAAGGCCCAAATGCACAAGCGAAAACGCGCCCGTAGCTCAGCTGGATAGAGCACTAGACTACGAATCTAGGGGTCAGGAGTTCGAAATCTCTTCGGGCGCGCCATTTCGGTACAGAACTGGGCACTCCAAACACAGTCGATTTTGCGCTTGATGCGGCGACGAGCGTGCGCAGGAGTGCGTTCGGAGCTTTGATGCCGATCGCTTTTCCGCTTGAGGCGCCGGCACGGCCTCTTTCTGTGCCAGCCGTGCGCCATCTCCAAAACCAATGTGCAGACAAACGCTTGCAACTCCGGCCGGGCGGGCGGGCGGCGTCCGCTTTTATCTTGCCGTCCTATTCGGTCGATATCTGCGCCCCAGCTCTCAGTCGGTAATGTCGGGTATTGTCGATAGCGGACGAGCAGGCGGACTTGGCAATATCGACGCGAATGACCCGTTGCTGCCTTACGGCAGCTTTCGCGATTGACGGACGGTCGTCCCCCAGGAAGCGGACGACTACGCATGCTGATGGCGGTCGAGCCAGTCACGCTCTTCTGTCGCGCGTGATCGCAACCAGTTCATGATCTTTCTGCTCTGGTTCGTCGGCTTCCGTTTGGACGGGCGTGCAATCCAATAGCTCTGCTCGACATTGAGGGTCTGGAACGAGAGCCGTCGCAGATGCCCTAGCTTCAATTCACGTGCAACGAGTGCGGGATGTACCAAGGCCGCCCCCGCGCCATTGACGGCTGCTTCAACGGCAATGTGGGCGTGACTGACGAGGATGTCGGCGCGTTGATCCCCGAGGCTTGCACCAGAACTTTCAAGCCATGTGGACCAGTCAGTGGTGCTCTCAACATGGATGAGGGGCAGCCCCTTTTTGATTGTCCCGGTACTTGCTCGGTAGCGAGTCAGTAGTGGTCCGCTGCCAACCGCGATGAGACCGCCACCAAACAAGGGTTCTGCTTCGGCTCCATCCCAATATCCGTTGCCAAATCGTATGACGAAATCGACCTCACCAGCAGAGAGGTCCGACAACTCTGGTGACGCGTCGATCACGAGGCGCAGTGACGGAAACTCGGCTTTCAATTCGTGAAGCCGAGAACTCATCCATCGAACGGCAAAATTCGGTGATAGCCCGATCCGCACGACGTTTTTGTCGGTCTCTATTCGGCGCGTTTCCTGCTCGATTGAATTGATGGCATCTTGCACCGTTCGCAATAGCATTTCGCCTGTTCGAGTAATCTCAAGTCGCTGAGGATGCCTATGGAACAGCGCAACACCGAGGCTCTCTTCAAGCACCTTGACCTGCCGGCTTACGGCACCTGCGGTTATGCAAAGTTCTGCAGCCGCGCGCGCGAAACTTCCATGGCGGGCCGCCGCTTCGAAGAAGCGCAACGTGTTGAGAGGCGGCAACCTATACCGTGCCGGTCTGAGCATGAGAATTCCTACGGGTAGGCCAACGACATATGGTTTGCTGGTGTCTCAACAAGAATGCTCTGTCGTAGCTCAGAACTCAATCGCTGAGGCTGACGAACATGGACACCGTCGAGGAGCGCCTTCGGGCTGCGGGTTACGTTTTGCCTCCCGCCATCGTGCCGGCCGGCAACTACGTTCCCTTCACGCGTAGTGGAAACCAGCTCTTCATTGCCGGTCAACTTTGCTACGGCCCAGAAGGGAAAGTCGCGGACGAGCATATCGGACAAGTCGGGCAGCAAGTCTCGATCGAGGTCGCCACGGTGGCTGCGAGGTGGTGCGCGCTCAACATCTTGGCGCAAGCGAAGTCTGCACTCGGAAGTTTGGAACGGATCGATCGTTGTCTCAGAGTGTTCGGTTGCGTCAACGCGGCGTCACCGTTCCCGTCTGTGTCCCTGGTTATGAACGGCGCGTCTGACCTTCTTGTCCTCGCTCTCGGCGACAAAGGGCGCCATGCCCGCATGACCATCGGCTGTTTGCTGCCGCGCAACGCCGCGGCTGAAGTGGAAGCCGTATTTGAGGTTCACTGAGACCGCGGTCGCTTTGGTTCTGGGACCGGACACGTGAATTCAAGTGTGGGCGGCTTCACTGACGGCAGCTCCTGGCCCATCGCGCCGTTCCCGGGATTGATCGAAATGGCGGCAGCCGAAGGGTAACCGGACCAACCCGGAAATCGGGAAGACAGCCGTCCATGAGGAACAGTGCAAGATCGCGTTCCGTCGCTGGTTATCCGGCCGGATCGCGTCGGCGGCCGCTGCATCATAGCGCCACGGCGAAGCAATAGTGCCCATCTTCATCGGCCGTGGCGCGCCATTTCATATCAATGACTTGACTGACGATGTAGCGATAGCGCAGGCACGCGGATAGCGTCTGGGGCAACAACTACAAGAACAGGTGCAGTTCCTGCACCGTTGCTGGTCGCTAAACGAAAACCCCACCGAAATAAATCGGCGGGGCAGTCCGTGAAGGGCTTCCCCCACTGCTAGGCTGGCCCAGCGGCCAGCGCCCTTCAGCGGGTGATGGAGGCGGAGGCCTGGATCGGCCCGCCGTCGCTCTGCGCCACGACCGAAGCCGCGCCGCTCGGGGTAAAGCCATGCCGCGGAATCGTCCAGCTGACGCTCGACTGGCCGAGCGCGTACCCGGCCAGACCGTTACCGAAGGAGAGGCTTTTCCCGCTGGCGTCGCGCAGCGTGAGCGCCGAGATCCGCAGCCGGCGGTCGCCGCTGTTGCGGGCCGTCAGCGTGATCTTGTCACCGCTCGTGGCGACCGACCACGCCATGCTCGGGCTCTTTTTGTCTGGCACCCCGAAGAACACCGGAATCGAATAGCGCACCAGCAGATTGACCGCGCCGTTTCGCTGCTGCGACAGGTCCGGCAACTGATCGACCATCAGGCGATAGCTTTCCTCGCCCACCACGGGCTGCTTCGACACGCGTACGATGCGGGTGATGTACTTGCCTTTGGGAGACAATGTGACTGACGGCGGGCTGGCGATGACGTCATCGGTCGGATCGAGTTGCTCCTTACCGTTCACCAGCGACCAGCGGTACACGCGGATCTGCGCGTTGATGGGCGTGGTGCCCTCGTTCTGCAAGGTCACCGTCGATGCCGCACCGGGCGCAGTCACGTCAACCAGCACTGGCGCGACCTGAAGGGACCCGGCGCTGGCCGGAGCGGACGCCGCGAATGCAAAGAGCGCGGCAAATACAGCTGTAGCAGCAGTTGATCTCATGGCAATTTCCTCGCCCCAAAGGTTCAATAGGTCACAGTCACAGTGATGGTGTCAGCGTAGCTACCGGCCGCGGGAGTGCTCTGCGCCGGAATGCGTCCGTAGACGGTGAAGCTTTGCGCCGCGCCGGTGCCTGTGCTGGCGACGGTGTCGGTGGAAATCGTGGTGCCCCAGACCGTCGTGCGGCCGGTATCGCTATAGAGCGTATAGTTGACCGTGTTGCCACCGCTGGTCAGCTTGCGGGTGGCGACCGTGGCGCCGCTGCCGGTGCCGGCATCGAGACCGATCGTGTAAGGCGTCGTATTGGTGCACTGGACCTGGATGGTCGAGGTCTGGTCGGTATTCGCCGACAGGATACCAACACTGCCGAAGTTCAGCGTCGAGGCGCTATTGATTGTGCAGGTGGCCGTGATGGAAACCTGGACTGCGAACGTCGACGTCGCCGTCGCCGCCTGCGATCGGTCCGCCATGGCTGAAAAGGCCGACAGCGCGGCCAGTATACTAAAGCCTGTCTTGGTTTTGGAATAAGTGAACATAATTACTACGTAGGAGATCATCGATTCGGGGTCCGAATAGGTCATCGTGCTGTTAAGGCGCAGCGCCTCGAATCGTTCATTGAGCGTAGAGCGCAGGATGGCCGACTGGCTGATTGTGCCGTACGGCGTGAAGGCGCGTGCGTCGAGAGTTGCCGAGACGCCGTTAAACGCGATCCGCCGCCCGTCGAGGGGGCTGCCGCTGGACATGTAGACGTCGTAATTGAGGACCCCGCCCCAGCTTGTCTGAAGCGGCGGCATCTCCGACGGCGAGCTACGCAGGTTGTACTCCTTCACCGCCAGCAGTTCCTCCGGGGCGGTAATCAGGATTCGTTGGGTCGCCTCGTCATAGCGATAGGAAAGTCCGAATACCGTGTCGAGCACGACAAGCTCGGCGGGCGCGGAATTACCGCGCGCATTGATTCCAATTTCTTCCAACTCCTGCGGCGTGCTGGCCAGGCGCCCGCCGTCCAGCATCGTGAACGCGCCAATCAGCTTGGTCGGCGTGCCGTTGAGAATGACCTCCAGCTGCATCGCGCGACCGGTCTCCTCCGCCCGCGCCAACGAAGCGAGGCAGCCGAGCACAAACACGAAGAGGCGAGCGGCGAAGAGCCGCTTTCGTCTGCGTGATGGGCGGGGCCACACGGGCTGGATCTCGCGACCGAGGCGGACGGGCGATCAGTACGTCACCGTTAGCGTCACCGTGTCGCTGTAAGTGCCCGACGCCGGAGTGGCCTGCGCCGGCACACGGCCATACAAGGTGAAGCTCTGCGCTGACCCGTTGCCAACTGCCGCCACGGTGTCGGTCGAAACCGTGTTGCCCCACACCGTGACGTGCGTCGGATCGGAGTAGAGGGTGTAATTTACGGTGTTACCGCCGGCTGACATCTTGCGGGCGGCCACGATTGCGCCGCTGCCGGTGCCGGCATCGAGGCCGATATTATACGGCGTCGTATCAGTGCACTGGATCTGGATAGTCGAGGTCTGGTCGACATTGGCGGCGAGCAAACCGGCGTTGCCGAAGTTCAGCGTCGAGACGCTGTCGATCGTGCAGGCCGCCGCCATCGTGGCTTGGCTGGGGAATGTCGTCGTGGCGTTTGAAGCGAATGCGGTGGCGGTCTGCAGCACGCTGATGATCGCGAGCACGAGCTTGCCAGCGAGCGGATATCGATCCTGTAACATGATGTGTCTCCCCATTTTGCTTTTGAGAGACCACGGATATCCGCCCCGACATTGCAACGACGTGAAAAAACATAATAAAGCGGACGTATAAGTAGATCTAATGTAGACTAAAAATAGACACGAACCGTATTGGACAAGCTAATATCTCATTCATTATTTCAATTTACACGTTCTTTACTTTAGCGAATTCGCTAGTTATTTACTTTATGTAATTGCTGTTCACCTTCGTTTCTAACCTTTTATTTACATAACCTTTTATTTACTGTGCGGCTGGTGGGAAATATTACGAGCCACGGCCTACGGGTTTTCGTTGACGCCATAAGCGATTACGGGCTGCAGCGGTATTTGGACCGGCTACTTGTGAAGTCCGGCGATCCGGAATTACGTCGACCTGAGCTGCCGCAAGTCGAGGCTCCGTCATATCCGCCCGCCACCTGACCCGAGCCCTTAAGGGGGCGTCAAAGTTAATATGCCGGCAAGGGCTCGCCTTGCACTCGGAAGCCGATCACCGATTGTTAGGTGCAATATGAACGCATAGCGCCACGGCGAAGCCGTTGGGCGCGATTTCATCGGCTGTGACGCCATCAACCGATAGATTGCAGTTTAGAATTTGTAATAGGGCCGGTCGCGGTCAGAGGAATTTCCGCGGTCGCCACTACGCCGCGCGTGTCTTTGCGGTTTCGTATCGAATATTTCGACTGGAGTTGCGTCGTCCTGTTCGAGCAAGCCGCAGGCTTACAACAAAACCGAACTGGGTCGCCGATACGGATCTGCAGCTCCAACGAGAAGTATGACTCCTCACGAAACCCGCCAATGTGGTGCACACCGGCGTCAGCAGGATCTCGGGTTGGAGTAGGTCCTTTGTACCAGAGGGAGCCACCAACGTAGCCGTCTGTAGGAACCGTCTGTAATCGTCAGGCAGTAAGTCGCCCAACGCGCCCTCCAACTGAGCCAGCTTGTCAGTTGATGCTGGTGGTGCCGTCTTCTTGATCGCTTGCAGGAATTCATCGAGCGTTATCAAGATCTCCATCACCATCGCCAGGAAGCGCCGTTCTCACCGTCGCCGGCCACCGGTCCGGATATTGAGACGGCGAATTCTCGTCGGCGTTTCCGGGCAGACGGTAGTCGTACGGGTCCGCCCATTAACCATCTGTTGACCTCGTTTCGTCAAAAATCCGGCGTTCCTTACCCTGCACCCTTGAGGCGCCCAAAATGTTTAAAGATTTGTTTGCCGACAAGGGCCTCCAGCACAAGGCGGAATGGCTCGACACCCTCGACAAGCACGCCGGCATCGGTCTTTGGGACGCGGTCTTCCACGAAGGCGATGCCATGCATGCCAAGGCTCAGTGGACATGGTCCAGTGAATTCCGCCGGCTCTGTGGTTTCACCAACGCCTCGGAATTCCCGAACGTGGTCCAATCATGGGCCGACCGGCTGCATCCGGACGATGCAGCGGCGACGTTCGCCGCGTTCGGCGCCACCTGCACAACCGGCGTCGGCTACGACGTCAAGTATCGTCTGAAGGTCAAGAGCGGCGCCTATCGCTGGTTCAGGGCCAGCGGAGGCGTTGTGCTCGACGCGAACCGCAAGCCGCGCAGGGCCTGCGGCTCGCTGATCGACATCGACGATGCGGAAAGGCTGGTGCAGGAAAAAAAGACATCGCTCGGCAGGCTTGCCGACGACTTCGAAAACGCGATCGGCAAGATTGTCAGCACCGTATCCTCGGCGTCCTCGCAGCTCGAATCTTCGGCCGGGACATTGACGGCGACGGCGGAACGGTCGCGCGACCTAGCGTCAAAGGTCGCCTCGGCATCCGGCGAGGCCTCCACCAACGTGCAATCGGTCGCGTCTGCCACCGAAGAGATGGCGTCGTCGGTGCACGAGATCGGCCGTCAGGTCCGGGAATCGTCACGGATCGCGGGTGAGGCGGTCGATCAGGCACGCAAGACCAATGAACGCGTCGGCGAATTGGCCAAGGCGGCGTCCCGCATCGGCGATGTCGTTGAACTGATCAATACCATCGCCGGTCAAACCAATTTGCTGGCTCTGAACGCCACGATCGAGGCCGCGCGCGCCGGCGAAGCCGGACGCGGATTTGCCGTCGTCGCCTCGGAGGTCAAGGCGCTCGCCGAGCAGACGGCCAAGGCGACCGGCGAGATCAGCCAGCAGATCAATGGTATCCAGGCAGCCACCGATGAATCCGTCGTGGCCATCAAGGAAATCGGCAACACCATCGGCAAGATGTCCGAAATTGCTTCGAGCATCGCCTCTGCGGTGGAAGAGCAGGGTGCCGCGACCCAGGAAATCTCTCGCAGCGTCCAGCAGGCGGCGGCGGGAACCACGCAGGTGAGTTCAAATATCGCCAGCGTGGAACGCGGTGCCACCGAAACCGGTACCGCGTCGTCGCAGGTCCTGACCGCGGCGCGGTCGCTGTCCGGCGAAAGCAGCCGTCTCCAGAATGAAGTCGGCAAGTTCCTGACCACGGTGAGGGCGGCGTAGGGAGCCAGCTCGTCGATTTGCATCCTTCCCTGCATCGGCGATGTCTACCGAAGCCGTCTTAACTCCTCGCCATGCGAGCCTGGTCGAGCGTCGTCGATGGAAGCTCGCCAAAGGCAGCGCGATAAGCATTGGAAAATTCACTCTGGTGCCGGAAGCCGTGAGCCAGCGCGCTTGCCCTTACCGTCAGTCCCGGCGCGCCGGTGCGGAGTTGGCGGCGCACCGACCATAGTCGTCTGAGCCGGCCATAGTGATAAATGCCGGAGCCGCAAACGGAGAACGCGGCCTTCTGCAGCGTGCGCACCGATACGCCAATCGCATCGGCTAGCTTCTCGTTGCTGAGGTCTATCGGAGCGAGCCCGACCAATTCATCGACACGATCAACGATGATCTTGTAGCGATCGAGCGACTCGTTGCCGCTGGATTGGCATTTTGGCGCCAAGGATAATGTCTCTTCGAGGCCGGCAAGTAGCGTGTCCCGAACCCTCTCTGCAACATCTGCCGCCGCCATCGCAACAGGCTCCCGGGCGGCAAATTGCAACATGCTGCGGATCAAGGCCTGGAGTCGCGCCAGCTCCGGTGCGGGCAGCCGAAACAACAGGTATCCATTATCGAAGTCCAGCCAGCTTTGGTGAAGCATCGCCGCGTCAATCGACAGGATCGAGACAAGTCGCGCCTCGGGTTCCAGCACCGTGCAGCTCGCTTTCCCCTTCATTAGAATCAGAGAGTGTCCAATCGCCTGGCCATTAACCCGGGTCGAGGACGTCTCGTTCATCGGAATGACGACCATCAATCGCCCGGATAGTTCGTAGCCCGTAATAATACGGGGAAAGGTGCGAACCAGCGATAGCCGGCACGATGGCAACGACAGGGTAGCACGCATGACGGAAAAGTCCCGCGCTGCCAGCGGGATGCTTTCGGCTCGCGCGTATTGCTCACTCTCGCGAAAATGATCGATATCCGCGTAGTGCTGCAGGTTTAGCGCGGGCGAGGCACAGAGGTGTCGAAAAAGCATGTGTGAAGCGCGCGGCGCTGATTCGCTGAAATGATAACTGTAATACTAGCGCGCCAGCGTTCAAATCTGGAATACCAGCGAGCAGGCGTTCAACTCCGGTCGCCGTAAAATTGTATCGGATTCCGGCAAGGGCATGATGCCTGCACGAATCCGTTAGTCCATTTAGTCTCCTCTTGAGCCCGCTTCGATAGCGTCCCTCCAGCACATGCGCAATCGCGCGAATCAAGCAGGGGCATAATGTCGAACGTAGTGGAACTCCAACGGGTACCGCGTCTGCCATGCGCATCGCCGCCGAGCGAAGCGATGGCGCGTGATATCGACCTTGACGTGGCGTCTCCGATGGGAGTCTGGCGTGCGGTCGTCGTTGAAGAAGTTCGTAACTCGGTGCTGCTGCTCGATCTGGCCACACAACACGCGCGGCTGATGACAGTGCGAATCTTCGATGAGCAGGCGCGGCAGAATCTGATCGGCAAAATCGAAACCATCGAGCGGCAGCTTCAGCGCGCCCGCGACATGACTAGCGGACTTTGATCTGCGTCAAACCCGCAAAACGTTCGCCCCAAAAAGTGAGTAGAGGAACAGTCCGTGCGCAGCAATTTGCCAATTTCAAATATCGAGTATCCGATCACTGACGAAACCCTCATCGTCTCCAAGACGGACCTCCAGGGGAAGCTGACCTATTTTAACGACCAGTTCATTGAGGCATCCGGCTTCACCGAGCAGGAACTGATCGGTCAGCCTCATAATATCATCCGGCATCCGGATATGCCGCCGGAAGCCTTTGAGAACCTGTGGGTCACGCTCAAGGCAGGCAAGCCCTGGGCAGGCGCCGTGAAGAACCGCCGCAAGAACGGCGACTTCTACTGGGTGCTCGCGAGCGCCACGCCGATCTATGACGGCGGTCAGATCAGCGGCTACATGTCGATCCGGAGCAGATTGCCGTTGGATCAGCGCCAGGAAGCGGAGCAAGTCTATGCGTTGCTCCGGGCCCGGAAAGCCAACGCCTACCGGATCGAAGCCGGAATGATCCGCAAGCGATCGGCTGCCGACGTGTTCTCGTTTTTCACGCGCAGCCTCAAGGCTCGCCTGGGAACCATGGTCGGCACATTGGCTGCTGCAACGCTGGTCGTCAGCACCGTCGGCTTCCTCGCCATGAACCAGATCAATCAGCACGCAAAGTCGATTTATGAGGATCGCGCCGTTCCGTTGGCGCAGCTGTTCGAGATCAACGACCGAATGAAGGACAACTCGCTGGCGCTGTACGGCGCCATCGCCAACGGACGTTTCGGCCAACCGGTTGGCGACGTCTCCGGCAGGATCGCCACAAACATCGAAACGATCAGCAAGAACTGGGCCGACTACATGGCGACCTACCTCACGCCCGAGGAGAAGGGCGTGGCTGACGCATTCGCGCCGAAGCGCGGCGAGTATGTGCAGAAGGGTTTGAAGGTCGGCCTGAGCCTGCTGGCCGACGGCAAGTATGACGGCCTGGCCGCGCACATGGCGGGACGGGCGGCCGAGCTGTTCGCCGATGCCAAGCGCGACCTCGACAAGCTCGTTGCGATCCAGGTCAAGGAAGCCAAAGCCGAGTATGACGCGGTCGAGCGCGCCTATTTCATCTCCAATGCCGTCGCGCTCGTGGCGCTCTGCCTTGGTCTTCTGGCGGGTGCCTGGCAGGCGCTGGCGTCCATGCGGGCGATCGGTCGCCCGCTCGGGCACCTCAACGACGTGATGGGGAAAATCGCCCAGGGACAATTCAACAGCCGTGTCACCGTCGAGCGCGACGACGAGATTGGCGTTGCGCTGCGGAATCTTCAGGCCTTGCAAGCCAAGCTCGGCTTCGACCGGGAGGAGAAGAAGGACACCGAGGCGCACGCGGCACTGCAGCGCAGGACCGATATGCACCGGCTCGCCAACGACTTCGAGGCCACGGTCGGGGAAATCATAGAAACTGTCGCCGCTGCATCCACCGAGCTCGAGGCGACTGCAGGTACGCTCACTCTAACGGCTGAATCCACCCAGCAGCTCTCCATTGCCGTCGCGTCCTCGTCCGAGGAAGCGTCAGCCAGCGTGCAGTCCGTGGCGGCAGCCACCGAGGAAATGGCATCTTCAATCGGCGAGATCGGCCGTCAGATCGAAAGCTCGACCAGAATCTCTCAGGAGGCCGTGAAACAGGCCCAGCAAACCGATGCGCGTATTACTGAACTGACGACGGCGGCTACCAAGATTGGCGATGTGATCGAACTCATCAACAGCATCGCCTCACAAACCAATCTGCTGGCGCTCAACGCGACCATCGAAGCGGCACGCGCCGGCGACGCGGGTCGTGGGTTCGCGGTGGTAGCCTCGGAGGTGAAGGCGCTTGCGGCTCAAACCGCGCAGGCCACGAGCGAAATAGGCAGCCAGATCGCCGAGATTCAGTCTGCCACGGCTGACTCCGTTGTTGCGATCAAGGGCATCGGTACAACGATCGACAACATATCGCAGGTCACATCGGCTATTGCGGCCGCGATCGAAGAACAGGGCGCCGCAACCAATGAAATCTCGCGCAATGTCCAGCATGCGGCCCAAGGTACAAGCCAGACCTCAGCAAGCATAATCGAAGTCAACAAAGGGGCCGCCGAAACCGGCTCGGCGTGCTCGCAGGTGCTGTCATCGGCCCAATCGCTCTCTTCTGAAAGCAACCGACTCAAACTCGAAGTTGAGAAGTTCCTCGCAACGGTCCGCGCTGCATAGTGTCGGCTGACGGCAGTGTTCTTGGTCTGCTCCACGCCTACGACGACCTCCGGCGCATCGATGCGCCTTTACGATGGAGCCCTGCCATGCACGTGCACGTCCTGAGCGACAGCATTGTCAAACTGTCCCAGGTCCGGGCGCTACTGGGAGATGCCTGCGATGTCACGACGGAGCTGCTGAACAATCCCAAAATGCGGAGTCTGCGATACGATGCGGTGATTGCCGCAATCGACATCCGGCGGCCTGGCAGTATTGTCGCTCTCAAGGAAATATCGGACGATCTGGCTTGCGTGCCGAAGAGGATCTTTCTCCTCGATCAGCGGTCGCGGCTGGCGGTGGTGCAATCCTATGCGTTGGGGGCAACATCCGTCCTCGCAACTCATGTCAATCGTGCAAGGCTGCTCGCCGAGGTGCTGGGCCGGTCAGCCCAGGAAAGCAAACCTCCCGAACATGCGGCAGAGGGGGTACGAATTGCTTCCGCTGCCGCCGAGTTCATTGCCTCGATGTTCGACGCCACGATGCGCGGCCTTCCTATCGACGTTCAGAGGGCTACGGATGTGGGGTGCGCGATCGTCGATCGCGTCGCCGAAGACGGTCTCTCCGCCTGGCTTGATACCGTGCGCGACCATCATGAGGGGACTTATCAGCACTGTCTCCTTGTTGCAGGCGTCGCCGCGGATTTTGGACTTGGCCTGAGGTTTGGGGCGCAGGATATGGAGCGGCTCGGCCTTGCCGCGATGCTTCACGACATCGGAAAGGCCAACATTCCCCTGGCCGTTCTGGATAAGCCGGGTCGTCTGAACGATGACGAGCGCAAGCTGATCGAGACCCATCCGGCGATCGGTTTCGACGCACTTGATAAGAGTTCCGGCATCTCCCATGAAATCCTCGATGTCGTTCGTCACCACCACGAATATCTCGACGGCAGCGGCTACCCGGATGGGCTTTGCGGGGAAAGCATCCCGGACCTCACCCGCATTGTCACCATTTCGGATATCTTTTCCGCCCTGATCGAGCGTCGAAGCTACAAGCCGACAATGCCGCGCGAAAAGGCGTTCGAAATCCTGAGATCCATGCACGGCAAGCTCGAAATGCCGCTGGTTTCTGCCTTCAGGAAGGTTGCGCTCTCCCGCTGAGGCGCCGGCGGGAAGCAGGTGTCTCGTGTTGCAGAAAATGTCGGGCGATCACGCAGGACATGAGAACGCTGTCCCTCGCCAAATCTGCCTGATGCAGCGATGCTGTGGCGCATTCTTGGTCGAGCCAAAGAGCCTTACGATATCTCCTTGTGATGGCGCGCCGCAGTTCGATCTCAGGTGCCTGACCATCGCCCGTTGCAGCAACAACTGAGCAGGAGGTTCAGGAGGAAGTTCCAACCACTTTCTTTTCGATCATGGAAGCCACGTCTTCCTCGGTAAAGCCGGCCTCTCGCAGAATCGCTCGCGAATGCTCGCCAAGCCGGGGAGGCATGCGGTGGATTTCCGCCGGGGTATCCGAAAAGCGAGCGGAGGGACGTGCCTGCCTGATCTTGCCCTCGCTTGGGTGATCGAGCGTGGCGATCATCCTCACGGCTTTCAGATGAGGTTGTTCGGCAATCTCGGTGATCTTCGCGAACGCGGCGTGAGGAACGTCGATGCGAAGCAGCAACTCCTCCCATTCGGCCGTGGTTCGCGTGATCGCGATCTCGGCCATCTTGTTGTAGATCTGATCGATATTCTGCGCGCGTGCGACCGAATCCTTGACCGCGAACCGTTCAATGCATTCGGGATGGCCGACGGCTTCGAAAAATATGCACCAGTTGTCTCCTGAGTAAGGCAGCATTGTCAGCCAGCCATCCTTGGTGCGCACCGGCCGCCGCTCTTTCATGCGCTTGTAGCCGGCCGGTCCGATCGGAGGATCGAAGGCGTGGCCACCAAGCATTTCGATGCTGTTGAAGGCAGTAATGGTTTCAAGCATGGGGACTTCGACCATCTGTCCTTTGCCGGTGCGCTCGCGATGCACCAGCGCCGCCGACACCGCGCCCACCAGTGTCAAGCCGCAGATCTTGTCCGCGACCAGGCTCGGTACGAAGGCCGGCTCATCGTCGCTGCCCATCGCGGAAGCGAAGCCGGAACTGGCCTGTATCACCTCGTCGAAGGCGGGGCGGGCGGCCCACGGTCCGTCCTGACCGAAACCGGTGGCGGCGGCATACACTAGCCGGGAATTGATCTGTTGGCAGGACTCATAGCCGAAGCCCAGTCTTGCCAATGCCGCCGGACGGATATTGGTGAGCAGGACGTCCGCCTTGGCTATCAGGCGCTGCAATACGGATTTGCCGTCCGGCTGCTTGAGATCCAGCGCCAGGCTGCGCTTGTTTCGATTCACCGCCATGAATTGTCCGGTCATGCCGCGATTGCGGAACTGACCGTTGTAGCGCCACGTGTCTCCCGTCAGCGGCTCGATCTTGATGACTTCCGCGCCCCAGTCCCCCAGGGTTTGGCTGGCGTACGGCCCGTACAGCACGCTGGTCAAATCCAGAACCGTGATACCAGCGAGCGGACCTGATGGCTGACTCATTGAAGATGAACCTCTATGGAGATGAAATATATCGTGCCGTGGAGAGGGGCCGCCAGATTACTGGCGGAGACCCAAAGATCGAGGACTGACTTTCCAAATTGCCGCTTAGGCATGGCACTTTCAAGTTGGTTCTCGCAATTGAGCGACGCGCCTTGCCATCCGCCGTTTCCGCGCATTCGCGCGTTTGATGCTACGTCGATTTGGCTGTGCCAGTCCAAGCGCGGAAAAATTCCCGGGCGGGATGCCGGCTATTGGCGGGCGGGCCGTGATGTGAAATCCTACCGTGACAGTTTTTGGAAAGCCAATGCCGGAAAAAATAGCTGATGTCGTGGTGCTCGGCGCGGGCATCGTCGGCGTATCGACAGCCTATGCCGCGCGGGAGCGCGGGATGTCGGTCGTGCTCGTCGACCGCCGTGAGCCCGGCAGCGAGACCTCCTATGGCAATGCCGGCATCATCAGCAGCGGCTCGATATCGCCGCTCAACAATCCGTCGCTGTGGAAGGCGCTGCCGAAATACCTGACCAACCGGCACCCGGCATTGCGCTGGAATCCCGTTTGGGCGCTTCAGAACCCGGGATGGGTCGCGCGCTTTCTGGCCAATTCAGCCGCGTCGCGTCTCAGGCCGCGGGCGGCCGCGCTGCATGGGCTGATCGGCGCATCGCTAAAACTGCATCGGGAATGGATCGTGAAGGCGGAAGCCGCGCATCGCATCCGTGAGACCGGCTGGCTGAAGGCGTGGCGCGGCGACGCCGTTGTCGCCGCGAAGCAGGAGCAGGCACTGCTGACCGAATACGGCATCGCCAGCGAATTGCTCGACCGCCAGGCGATCTCCGCGATCGAGCCTGGCATCGTGCCCGTCTATAAAGTGGGCCTGCTGCACACGCAGACCGCCTCGGTCGACTCGCCGGGCGCGGTTGTCAAGGCCTATGCGCGGATGTTCGCGGGCGCGGGCGGCAATGTCAGGCAGTCCGACGTCAAGGCGATCGTGCCTGACGGCGATCGCTGGCGCGTGGTGTTGGCCGATGGCGAGATCCTGGCGCGCCATGTCGTGGTCGCGCTGGGACCGTGGTCCGCGGATCTGTTGCGGCCGCTCGGCTATCGCGTTCCGCTGGCCTTTGAACGCGGCTACCATCGCGAATTCAAGCCAAACCCGGCGCGTAAGCTGCAACGTCCGATACATGACGCCGATGGCAGCTTTCTCATGACCCCGATGGAGCAGGGCATCCGCGTCACCTCGGGCGTTGAACTGACCGGCCGCGATGCGCCTTCCTCGTTCGCCCAGCTCGATCAGGTCACCCCATTGGCGCGCGGCGTGGTCGAATTCGGCGACGCCGTCGGCGACACATGGCGCGGCTCGCGTCCGACGCTGCCCGACAGCCTGCCGATGATCGGCCCGGCGCCCCGGCATGCGGGCCTGTGGCTTGCCTTCGGCAACCAGCACATCGGCTTCACGACCGGTCCCGCGACAGGCGCCGCCATTGCCGCCATGATCGGCGGTGCGCCGCCGCCCTATGACGTGACGCCGTTTGCCCCGGTCCGCTATCTTTCATGACCGGCGCAGCGCTCCAGGGACGCTGCGCTCGGCCGGACCTTGTGAGGGCCGAAGGTCGCTCGAAAAATGGGCGTCGCGCCCTGCCAAGGCCAGGCAGGAGGGCGCCAAAGCCAGCCGGCGTCTTGGGCGACGGACGCCCCTGATCAATTTGGTCCGGGAATGGCCGGATTCTCCATCAGGAAGGTGGCGGCCGATTGCACCCTGCGTTGGCACGCGCATTGCAACCGTCGCAATGGGGATTGTCACAATGGGCAATCGTGGCAATCGCCAGCTCTCTTGCGTGGGACGACAGTTTAGTGACACCGTTGCGTTCGCTTGGCCGGCTTGAGAACGTGGGGACGCGTTCGTCGGTCCTGGGGTCTTATTGATGTTGCGTCTGATTGCCCGGCGTCTAGCCATCGGCGTGCTGGTCGCGTTCACCGTGATGACGCTCGCGTTCCTGCTGACGCGGCTGTCCGGCGACCTTGCGGTTTCGATCGCAGGCCCTTCGGCGACGCAGGCCGACGTCGAAATCGTGCGCAAGGCCTACGGCCTCGACCGGCCGCTCTATGTGCAGTTCTTCGCCTGGACCGGCCGCGCGCTGGTCGGCGATTTCGGCCAGAGCTATTTCTTCAAGGACAGCGTGGCGAACCTGATCCTGAAGCGCCTGCCGATCACGGTCACGCTCGGCCTCGTCGGCCTGAGCCTTGCGTTGGTCATCTCGATCCCGCTCGGCATCCTGGCCGCATTGCGCGAAAACACCTGGATCGACCGCGGCGTCACCCTGTTCACGATGGTGGGGCAGGCGGTGCCGAGCTTCTGGCTCGCGCTGATCCTGATGATCGTGTTCGGCCTGCAACTCGGCATTCTGCCGATCTCAGGCACCGGCACCTGGCAGCATTTCGTGATGCCGGGGATCGTGCTCGCCTTCACGGCGATCCCGGCGCTGACGCGGCTGACGCGTTCCGGGATGATCGAGGCGATGGCCTCGGACTACATCCGCACCGCGCGCGCAAAGGGCCTATCGCGGGCGCGGATCATCTTCAAGCACGCGCTGCGCAATGCCGCTATTCCCGTCGTCTCGATCGCAGCGGTCCAGCTCGGCTTCATGCTGGGCGGCTCGATCGTCATCGAGACCGTGTTCGCGCTGCATGGCGTCGGCTATCTCGGCTGGGAGAGCATCGCCAAGAATGATTTTCCCGTCGTGCAGGCGGTGGTGCTGGTGCTCGCCGTGTTCTATATCGGCCTCACGCTGCTGGCCGACATCCTCAATGCACTGCTCGATCCGAGGCTGCGCACGGGATGAGCGAACCGATTGCCATTCAGGCGCCGCAGCCTTCGATCACAGGTAGCTCGCGCATCGGCACCGCCGGCTTTGCGATCGGGATCGCCATTGTCGCGTTGGTCGTCGCGGCCGCGGTCATCGGCAATGCGCTGGTGCCGCAGGACCCGTTCATTCAGGATCTCGGCAACCGTCTCAAGCCGCCGTTCTGGATGGAGGGCACCCAGGCCGGACACCTGCTCGGCACTGATCAACTCGGACGCGACTATCTGGCGCGGCTGGTCTATGGCGCGCGCATTTCGCTTTTGATCGGCATCATGACGGTGATCACGTCGGGCCTGATCGGCATCACGCTCGGCGTGCTCGGCGGCTTCTTTGGCGGCCGCGTCGACGATGTCGTGCTGTTCGCCATCACGACGCGGTTGTCGATTCCCGTCGTGCTGGTCGCGCTCGCCGTGGTCGGGCTGATGGGGTCAGGCCTCGGACTCGTCGTCGCAACCCTTGGGCTGTTGTTGTGGGACCGCTTCGCGGTGGTGGCGCGCGCCACCACCATGCAGGTTCGCAACCACGACTATGTCAGCGCCGCCTGGTGCGCCGGCGCCTCGATGCCGCATATCCTGATCAGGGAGATCCTGCCGAATATCGCCAGCCACCTCGCCGTGGTGGCCACGCTGGAGATGGCGCTGGCGATCCTGCTCGAAGCCGCGCTGTCCTTCCTCGGCCTCGGCGTGCCGCCGCCGCTGCCGTCCTGGGGGCTGATGATCGCCGAGGGCAAGGACTACATGTTCTTTTCGCCCTGGGTGATCATGATCCCCGGCGTCGCGCTGGCTGTCCTGGTGCTCGGCATCAATCTGGTCGGCGACGGGCTGCGCAATCTGCTCGGTTCGGAGCGGCTGCGATGAGCGCGCTGTTGGAGGTCGAGGAGCTTCAGGTAAGTTTCGGCGGCCGCACCGCGGCAGTGCGCGGCGCCTCGTTCCGGGTCGAGAAGGGCGAGACCCACTGCCTGGTCGGCGAATCCGGCTGCGGCAAGTCGGTCACCGCGCTGGCGGTCATGAGCCTGCTTGCGCGCGGCGGCCAGCGTACGGCGAAAAAGATGAGCTTTGCCGGCACCGATCTCACCTCGCTGTCGGACCGCGAAATGGCGCGGTTGCGCGGCAACCGCATGGCGATGATCTTCCAGGAGCCGATGACCAGCCTCAATCCGGCGTTTACGATCGGTTCGCAGATGGCGGAAGTGCTGACGCGCCACAAGGGCGGCTCGCGCGCCGCGGCGCTGGACCGCGCCGCCGAGCTGATGGGCCGCGTCGGCATCACCGCGCCGGGCATGCGGCTCGGCCAGTTCCCGCATCAGCTCTCGGGCGGCCTGCGCCAGCGCGTGATGATCGCGATGGCGCTGATGTGCGACCCCGAACTATTGATCGCCGACGAGCCGACCACCGCGCTCGACGTTACCGTGCAAGCGCAGATCCTGCGGCTGCTCGCCAACCTCAAGCGCGAGCTTGGGCTTTCGATCCTGCTGATCACGCACGACCTCGGCATCGTCGCCCGCGTCGCCGACCACGTGTCGGTGATGTATGCCGGCGAGGTGGTCGAGCGCGCGACGACGGCGGAACTGTTCCGTTCGCCGCAGCACCCCTATACGCGCGGTCTCCTGTCCTGCGTGCCGGTCCCCGGCCGCGTACAGCGCGACAAGCCGCTCGGCTCGATCCCGGGCGTGGTGCCGGCGATCGGCCCCGGCTTTGCCGGCTGCGCCTTTCGCTCGCGCTGCGCCCATGCCGACGAGACATGCACGCGCGAAATTCCGCGGCGGCAGGCGGGTGACGCGCACGACTATCTTTGCCGGCTCGAACCTGATAGTGCGGAGCTGCAACTCGCATGACTGCCGCGATCGAGGTCGAGAATTTGCGCTGCGAATTCCGCGTGCATACCGGCTTGATGTCGGCGGAAAAGCGCGTGGTCGCGGTCGACGACGTCACCTTCAGCGTCCCCGCTGGCAGCGTGCTTGGCATTGTCGGTGAATCCGGTTGCGGCAAATCCACGCTCGCGCGCATGATCCTCGGGCTGCTCAAACCGACGGCGGGCACCGTGCTGGTCGACGGCAAACGCCTGTTCGACCTCGACCGCAAGGCGCGCGCCCGGCTGATCCAGCCGGTGTTCCAGGATCCATTTGCTTCCCTCAATCCGCGCCGCCGCATCAAGGACATCGTGGCGTTGCCGCTGGCCGCCCAAGGCACTTTCTCGCGCGCCGAGATCGAACGCCGCGTTGGCGGCATTCTCGAGCGCGTCGGGCTTTCGGCGGCGATGGGCGAGCGCATGCCGGCGCAGCTTTCCGGCGGGCAACGCCAGCGTGCGGCGATTGCGCGCGCGCTGGTGCTGGAGCCCAGGATCGTGATCTGCGACGAGCCGACCAGCGCGCTCGACGTGTCCGTGCAGGCGCAGATCCTCAACCTGCTCGCCGATCTGCGCCGCGACCTCGGGTTGACCTACCTCTTCATCAGCCACAATCTCGCGGTCGTGGAGCACGTCGCGAGCGAAGTCGCCGTGATGTATCTCGGCCGGTTCGTCGAGCGCAACGAAACCGACACGCTGTTTCGCGAGCCCGGCCATCCCTATACCAGGGCGCTGCTGCAAAGCGTGCTGACGCCGGAGCCAGGAAAGGGCGTGCCCGACATCGGCCTCGGCGACGTCATGCCGGATCCGGCCAATATTCCGCCGGGCTGCCGCTTCAACCCGCGCTGCCGTGTGGCGATCGAACGCTGCCGCCATGAGGCACCAGCGCGCATGGTCCGTCCGCCGCAAGGAATGGTAGAATGTCATCTGGCATAGGGCGTGCTTCACGCCACGTCACTACACACTGAAAATGGAGGGCGATATGCGTACGCAAAACAGGCTCGGCGCCGCAATTCTGGCGATGGCGCTGCTCGGCGCCGCCGCGGTGCCCGCGACGGCACAGAAATCCGCCGACACGCTGCGGATCGTGATGCGCGACGCGCTTCCCAACATCGATCCCTATTACAACAATCTGCGCACCGGCGTGGTGATGCACCACCAGGGCTGGGACGCGCTGGTCTACCGCAATCCGGATACGTTCAAGCTCGAGCCGTTGCTCGCCACCGAATGGAAGCAGCCGGATCCGACCACCATCGAATTCACGCTGCGCCCGGGCGTCAAATTCCACGACGGCAGCCCGTTCACCGCCGACGACGTCGTCTATACCATCAACCTGATCGCCGATCCGGCGAGCCGGCTGTCGACGCCGGCGAACTACAACTGGCTCGACAAGGCCGAGAAGACCGGCGACCTTTCGGTGCGCGTTACGCTGAAGCGGCCGACCCCCGCGGCGCTGGAATATTTCGCGCTCGTGATCCCGATTTACCCGAAGGCCTATCGCGAGAAGGTCGGCGCCGAAGGCTATGCCAAGGCGCCGGTCGGCGCGGGTCCCTACAAGATGACCAAGGTCGAGCCCGGCGTCTCCATCGATTTCGAGCGGTTCGAGGACTACTGGGCCGGCAGTCCCAAGGGCAAGCCGGCGATCAAGAAGATGAGCGTGCGCTTCGTGCCTGACGCCACGACCGAGATGACGGAATTGCTCGCCGGCCGTGCCGACTGGATCTGGAACATGAACCCGGACCAGTTCGATCCCGTGAACCGGATGCCGCATCTGCAGGCGGTGCGGAAAGAATCGATGCGGGTCGGCTTTCTCTCGCTCGATGCAGCGGGCCGCACCGGCGCCGACAATCCCATGACCAAGCAGAAGGTGCGCCAGGCGGTCTGGCATGCGATCGATCGCAAGGCGATCGCCGACAAGCTCGTCACCGGCGGCAGCCGCGTGCCGGCGGCGCCATGCTTCCCGTCGCAATTCGGCTGCGACGCCGAAATCGCGGTGCCTTACGACTATGATCCGGCAAAGGCGAAACAGCTCCTCACCGAAGCCGGCTATCCCGACGGCTTTGATGTCGAACTGGCCAGCTATGTGCTGCCGCAATGGGGCTCGGCGGTCCAGAACTACCTGATTGCGGTCGGCATCCGCGCCAAGCTCAACCAGCTCCAGACCGCAGCCCTGATCCAGCGCGCCAAGGCGGGCGAGGTGCGCATGTATCTCGGAAGCTGGGGCAGCTTTTCGATCAACGACGTCTCGGCGTTCCTGCCGAACTTCTTCGACGGCGGCGCCGACGACTATGCGCGCGATCCAGACGTGCAGAAGGGACTGGTCCAGGGTGGATCGAGCATCAACCCGGAGGTGCGCAAGGAGGCCTATTCGGCAGTGATCAAGAAGATCACCGAGCAGGCCTACTGGGCGCCGCTGCACACCTATGTGACGACCTACGGTTACGCCAAGCAGCTCGATTTCACGCCGTACCCGGACGAGCTGCCGCGTTTCTATCTGGCGAAGTGGAAGTAGCGCAGGTGTTCGCTGCGTCGTTCGACAACGCGGCGTACGGACTGCGGCGGGGGGCAAAGCGCAATGCCCACCATTACGAGCGACGTCCCGGATGGTGGGTACGGCGCGAATCGCGCTTTTGCTCATCCCACGACCCTGCACGAGTCAACCGGTATCGCCTTCGAAGGCGGGTTTTCCAATGTCATGTGCTGGCTATGCCGGCCAGAACGGGTTTCACCACGTGTGGTGACTTTCATGTGGTAAATTTCACAATCGGATCGCTATCTGCATGCTAACGTGAGTAAGTCCGGCTCAGGACCCTTTGAAAAAGCCGATCAGCCCGCAGAGCAAGGATCGAACAGCATGGACGACGTCCTGAACCTTGCCGAGGTCAAAGCCGAACTGTCCTATCTCAATCGTCTGGACGAAAAGCGCGAAGCCAATGTGGCGAATCTGAAGCGCCTGAAACAAGCCCGTGACGCTCTGCTTGGCAGGAGAGATGAAGTCGCGGGGGCTCAATTTCGCGAGTTTCCCAGAGTTGGACGAGATTAGGTCGGGCCGTGATGGCGGACCGTCTCGTGCCCCGGACGCAAGCGGCGTGAGTGCTGCGAGCCGGGCCCATCCTACTTTGCATGGGGTTGTTTTCGCGATTTTGTGTCCGGGCTCCGCGAACTAGGCGAAGCCATCCATCTTTCCCTGTGCCGCGGCGTGGATTGCTTCGCTGTGCTCACGATGACGGTTGAAATTATCAGCCGCTCAACCGCGCGTCACATGCACGCCGGGCCTTTCGCCCGTGTTCCACTTGCCGTCGATCGCTCGCTCGATCTGCGCCGCGAATTGCAGGAGCAGGCCGTCATTGGCTTGCCTGGCGATTGCCTGGATGCCGAGCGGCAGGCCGTGTTCGTGGGTGGCGAGCGGCAGCGAGATCGCGGGGATGCCGCAGAGATTGGCGAGCGGCGTGAAGGCAAAATTGCGCCAGAGATTGCCGAACCAGTCCAGCACGTCGGGATTGTCGCTGATCGTCAGATATTCCGTGGTGCCGACCTTCGGCGTCGGCAACGCCGTGATCGGGGTGAGGATGATGTCCCAATCCTCGAAGAATGCGCCGAAGCGGCGCGACGTCGTGTTGAACACCGCCTGCATCCGCGCCCGGTCGGCATAGCTGGTGTTCCGGCCATGCTCCCAGATCCGGATGTTGATGGGCTCGATCAGATCTTCCGGCGGCTTCTCCAGGCCGCGCGCCGCCAGCATGTTGGAGATCACGACGGCAAAATTGCTGATGTAGCAGGTGGTCTGCGCCGCAAAGGCTTCGCGATAGTCCAGCTCCGGCAAGGCGTAGTCGACGTGATGGCCGAGGCCTTCGAGGAAGCGCCCGACCTTCTGCAGTTCGGCTTCGATATGCGGCGTCGCGCGGTACTCACCCCACTGGTGCGACAGCGCGATTTTAAGCGGCGCCGGATCGCGCGCGATCATCCGCGTGTAGGGATCGGGCGGAGACCAGAACGGCATGAATTCGCCGGGCGCCGGACCGCGGCAAGCGTCGACGAAGGCCGCCGTGTCGCGCACCGTGCGCGACTGGCAGCCTTGTATCGAGACCAGCCCGCTGAGGTCGGACATGAGCGGCGACAGCGAGAACACGCCGCGCGAGACTTTTAGCCCGATATTGCCGTTGACGCCCGCAGGGATCCGGATCGAGCCGCCGCCATCGGTGGCATGCGCGATCGGGACCGTACCGGCGGCGACCATCGCGGCGCTGCCGGCGGAAGAGCCGCAGGTGGTGTAGTCGGTGTTCCAGGGATTGCGCGTGACATAGACCGCGGGATTTTCCGCCGAGCTGCAGACGCCGAACTCCGGCGTGGTGGTGCGGCCGATCAGGTTGAGCCCGGCCCCGCGCATTTTCGACGTCATGAATGTGTCGGCGGTTGCGCGGTTGCCGCGCATGTAGCGCGAGCCCATTTCCTGCAGGCGTCCCTTCAGCGTCGGGCCGAGGTCCTTCATCAGGAACGGCAATCCGGCAAACGGCCCGTCGAGATTGGTGCCGTCGGTGGCGGGGTCGGTGACCGCATCCTCGAAGATTTCGACGACGGCTGAAAGTGAGGGATCGACCTTGGCGATGCCGGCGGCCGCCTGTGCAGCCAGTTCCGCAGCCGTCAGTTCACCCTTGGCGACGCGCGCGGCCAGCGCCACGCCGTCGTGATCAGCCCATTCATCCCAGCTCATCGGCAAGTTCATGCAATCGGTCCCTTTGAGAAATATCTCGGACCTTAAAACATGATCGGGGAAGAGGCGGAACTGTTTTTCACTGGTCCGAAGACCGGCTCATCGTGACCCGGCGGCCGTCGAGCGACAGCGTCTTCAGGAACGGAAATCGATGCCGCGCACGATGATGCCGGGAGGAGTGCCCTCGAACTCCCGCGCCTCGAATTTGCGGGACGCACAGGCCTCGATCCGGTCCCGCAACCGCGTGAACTGCTCCTCGCGCCGGGCTGCCGGCGTGCGTGGCACGTGTTCCAGTTCATCCATCGCCGCAGCACTGACGGCGCAGGGCACCTCCCTGCCGTCGTCTATCATGGAAAACAACAGGACCATCCGGTCGTCGTCATAGCCCCGGATGTTGCCGCGTGCGAATGTCATCAGGCATTTCTCCCGGAGCGAAACCATCCTCTCATCCGGCCACCCTCTTTTTTGTGACCGGCGGCGGATTGATTTCGGCGATCCTGCGCAGGCAGTCCGCTTCGGAAGAATGCGGGCCCGAGACGAAGGTTCCGCTGACCTTGGTCGAGTACCAGCCGGACTCCACCCCGAGACGAAGCGATTCTTCCGACATGACGTGACGTGGCGAGAGATTTTGCATCAGTTGCTTTCGGTTTACGCCGTTCGATCCTGGTCGGGACGGCTGGATGAAGTGTGCAGTGCTTTTGAGCGGAACATGGCCTTGTTCAGGTCGGTTCCCCCGAGAGCCGGGTGAGATCCGCAAGCACCGCGGCGACGAGGTCGCGGTGATGGGTGTCTGTCGCCGGCAGGCTGGCTGAATACAGGTTGAGCACGTAACGCGCTTTGGCCACCGCCTCGGGCCACGAAGTGGCCGGCGCGCCGAGGATCTCGAGTTCGAGAACGCCCTGCTTGTCGCGCAACAGTTTTGCGTTGGCCTCGACGTCCGCGATCACGCGACGGATATCGGTGGCCTTCTGCGCCGCCATGCCGCGATGCTTGTCGAGCTCGATCGGGGTGTCACTCACCGCGGCGCGCCCGCGTCGATGCGTTGTGCGTCGGACAGATCGATCGAACTGATCGAGATCATCTCCATCGCGGAACGTTGCGGCGGCGCGCCGGGCACCATGATCATGGTAGCGACCCGTCGGAAGCACGGAAACGAAAGGCCCTCGATCATTTCCTCGTCGGCGATGATTTCGTAAGCTCCCGGTGCGAGTTGCCGGTCGATGCCCTTGATGCGGAAGGGATGCCTGAAATGAACCGTTTCCCGTCGGGTGCGCGTGCTCATACCGGCAGCCCGGCTGGTCTGCGCGCGATGTTCTGAGGTTTTTCGGACATCGTGGCACGGTGCGCGCTTTCGCGGAAATTAGCTATCGTTTTCTCCGCAGAGAGCCGTATTTGGTCGAATAAGCCCGCCGATGCCTTGTATTAGCCGGTTTCGTAGCCACTTCGAGCACTTAGCAGCTGGAAAGGCGTTTCGAGTGAAGCTTCGCGTCGGATTCGAAATGCTCTACGATTTTCCGCAGCCGACGCCCATGATCATGGTGCTGGGCACACACTTCACCCGCGCATCCGATGTCATCGTGCCGGACTTCCTCACCACCGATCCGGCCGTCGAGATCACACCCTATCGCGACATGTTCGGCAATTGGTGCAGCCGCATGGTCGCGCCCGCCGGTCGCGTCCGTCTCGCCGGCGATGGCGTAGTGCGCGACAGCGGTCTTCCTGATCCGGTGTTTACTTCCGCGGTTCAGCATGCGGTCGAGGATCTTCCCGCGGATACCCTGGTCTATCTGCTCGGCAGCCGCTATTGCGAGACCGACCGGCTTTCGGACATCGCCTGGCAATTGTTCGAGAAAACGCCGCCGGGCTGGGCGCGGGTGCAGGCGATCTGCGATTTCGTACACCGTCACATCGCGTTCGGATATGAGCACGCGCGCGCCAGCAAGACGGCGTGGGAGGCTTATGCAGAAGGCAAGGGCGTCTGTCGCGACTATGCCCATCTGGCTATTACGTTCTGCCGCTGCATGAATATTCCCGCGCGCTATTGCACGGGCTATCTCAGCGACATCGGCACGCCGAAACCCTGGGCCGTGGGCGATTTCGCCGGCTGGTTCGAAGCCTATATCGGCGGGCACTGGCGCACCTTTGATCCGCGCAACAACGTGCCGAGGATTGGCCGCGTGCTGATCGCGCAGGGACGTGACGCCTCCGATGTGCCGATCACCCAGACTTTCGGGCCCAACACCTTGGCCGGCTTCAAGGTCTGGACTGACGAGATTGCGTGACGGCAAATCGTCCGGCGCTGACCTGCTTGACTTGAAGCTGCGAACCAATTGCTGCGATGGAGGCGTCCGGCCGGTGGAGGCCTTTCTACGCTCGATCAGCCATGCCGCATGTGATCCAATCCCATCGCGATAGCGATGTGATGGTTGCTGTTGGGTTCAGCAGTATCCATATGACTGAGAGCGTACCCGGTTTCGCAACAAGGCGTGTCCGGCAGACGCGACGCTTAGCCACACAATCCTGCACTATATCGACCAACGGCATGTCGCTTCGGTGTGCGCGTTACGGGTCAGGAGACGCTATGTCCATCGAACACGCGTCCGTGCGGGCCATGCACAAGCCCTGGGGCGTTAGCGATCTCCAGCCATGGAGCGGCATCGACGGTACCGGGGACGCGGTGGGAGAGCTCTGGTTCGAGCGCGCCGACAGCAATGCGCCGACGCCTGCTTTGCTTCTCAAGCTGCTGTTTACCAGCGCGCCGTTGTCGATCCAGGTCCATCCGGACGATACGTTTGCGCGCGCGATGGGAATGCCGAACGGCAAGAGCGAAGCGTGGTACATCATCTCGGCGGAGCCGGAAGCGCAGATCGGCGTCGGTCTGAACCGACGGATCACACCACAGGAATTGTACGCGGCGATCGCGAATGGCTCGATCGTCGATCTGGTTCAATGGCGTCCGGTTGCGAAAGGCGATGTCATCTTCATTCCGGCCGGCACCATCCACGCGCTCGGCGCCGGCATCGTGCTCGCCGAGATTCAGCAGCGCAGCGACACGACATTTCGCCTGTTCGATTACGGCAGGCAGCGTGAACTGCACATCGACAATGGCGTGGCAGTTGCAAACGCCTGGCCGCTTCGGCCGCCGCGTGATCCCGTCAGCCTCACTCCTGAGCGGACGGTTCTGGTCGCAAGCCAGCATTTCGTGCTGGAGCGGCTCGGGCTGCCCGCGGGTTCAAGCTGGGCGCTGCTCGCCGATTCGGAAACCTGGGTTCTCGCGCTCGATGGCCATGCGGCGATCGGATTGGCCGCGCTATCGATCGGGCAGGCGGTTTTCGTCAGTGGTGGTCGCGCCAGCATCGAAGTCGGTGCCGACGGGCTGAGCGCCTTGGTCGCGTATCCCGCGAGCGCTCCGATCGGCTCGCTTCTCCACAGGCTTTCCGGGCAATCGACCGGACCCGTTCAACCCGCTGCTGCCGACCTGGCGGAACTCGCCGGCCTGGCCGAGGCGCACATATGACGCCGCTCCGCAAGATCGCGGTGATCGGCAATTCGTTGCCCCGCCGCTGCGGTATCGCAACATTTTCGACCGACCTGCAACGCGCGGTCTCCAATTCGGAGCCAAACCTGCAAACCTGCATCGTGGCAATGACTGACCACGACCAGACCTATGACTATCCTGCGTCGGTCGCATTGCAGATCAAGGATGACAGCATCGAGGAGTATGTCGACGCCGCGGCGTTTCTCAACGCCGGCCGGTTCGACATCGTCTGTCTGCAGCACGAATTCGGAATTTTCGGCGGCGAAGCCGGGGCCTATATCCTGGAACTGCTGTCGCGCCTTACCATGCCGGTCGTCACGACGCTGCACACGGTGCTGGCCGCACCGACGGCGGCTCAGCGCGCGGTGATGGAGCGCATCGTCGAGATGTCTTCGAAGGTGGTCGTGATGGCCAACAAGGGTCGTGAACTGCTGCGCAACGTCTATCGCGTGCCGGATGACAAGATCGAGGTCATCGCTCACGGCATCCCCGACTTTCCGTTCGTTGCGCCGGACGAGGCAAAAGCCAAGCTCGGATTCAGCAACCGGTCGGTGATTCTGACGTTCGGCTTGCTCTCACCTAGCAAGGGCATCGAGGTCATGATCGACGCGATGCCGTCGATCCTGCAAAGGCGGCCGGACGCGGTCTATGTGGTGCTCGGTGCGACGCACCCCAATCTGGTTCGCGACCAGGGCGAAGCCTATCGCGGCAGCCTGATGGCGCGCGTGCGCAAGCTCGGCGTCGAGGATCACGTCGTATTCCTCGACCAGTTCGTGGATCAGGCCACGCTGCTGGAATTCATTTCGATGTGCGACGTCTATGTCACACCCTATCTCAACGAGGCGCAGATGACGTCGGGCACGCTGGCCTACAGCTTCGGCCTCGGCAAGGCGGTGGTTTCAACGCCTTACTGGCATGCGCGCGAACTGCTGGCCGACGGCCGCGGCGTTCTCGTTTCCTTTGGCGATGCGATGGAGATCGGCAATGAAATAGCGCGCCTGCTTACCGACGGCCCTCGCCGGCAGGCGATGCGCGAGCGCGCCTACGCAGCCAGCCGATCGATGACATGGGAGCGCACAGCCGAGCGTTACATGACGGCCTTCGAAAATGCGCGGCAGGGCCACCGGTTGAAGGTGATTGCGCGTGCCGGGCCCGGCGCGATCGCGCCGCATAGTCTCGCGGTGCCTGACATGCAACTGGGCTATTTCCTGTCGATGTGCGACGATACCGGCCTGTTCCAGCACGCCGTGCATTCGGTGCCTGATCGCGCGCATGGCTACTGCGTGGACGACAACGCCCGCGCGTTGCTATTGGCTTGCGCGCTCAATGGACCGGGCGAGCATTCGCTCCCGGAAATCCAGACGGCCCGCTTTGCCGCCTTTGTGCAGCACGCCTGGAATCCCGATACCAGGCGCTTTCGCAACTTTATGGGATTCAATCGGACCTGGCTCGAAGACAGGGGCTCCGAGGACAGTCACGGGCGTACCTTGTGGGCGCTGGGCGAATGTGCGCGGAAGGATGTCAGCCCGTCACGGCGTCGGTGGGCGTCAGCCTTGTTTGCCGAAGCCCTGTCGACCGCCGCGGCGTTTCGCTCGCCTCGTGCAATGGCCTTCACGCTGCTCGGTCTGGATGCCTATTGCGCCGCAGTTCCGGAGGATCAGCGCGCCCGTGAGATCCGGCATTCTCTTGCCGACACGCTGGTTTCCGCTCTCGCTTTGGTCGAGACGCCGGACTGGGTGTGGTTCGAGGAAGGCCTGGCGTATGACAATGCGCGCCTGCCGCAGGCCCTGATCGCGACCGGTCTCGCGACGCGAACGCCCGCCTATGTCGATGCCGGTTTGAGAACCTTGCGCTGGTTGATGACGCTGCAAACGACGTCGACCGGGCAGTTCCGTCCCATCGGCACCACGAGCTTCGGCGAACTGCGAAAGCCTCCCGGGACGTTCGATCAGCAGCCGGTGGAAGCCACCGCCACGATTGCGGCGTGCCTGACTGCGTGGCGCGCGGACGGCGATGCCGAATGGAAGGCCACCGCGACCAGGGTTTTCTTCTGGTTCTTCGGCGGTAACGACCTGTCGGTTCCGCTCGTCGATCCCGAGACCGGCAGTTGCCGCGATGGACTGCATCCAGACCGTGCCAATGAAAATCGCGGCGGCGAGTCGGTAGTGTGCTATCTGCTGGCGCTGGCCGAGATGCGCCAGCTTGGGCGCGCCAATATCAATCCGACGAACCCCGTGGCGCTTCGCGCCATCGGTGTTTGAGTAAGCGTCCAACTCAACGCAAACGCGAACCGAGGGCACCTTGTTGCAAGCCACTTTTGTCAATCGGAGGGCGCTCTATCTGCGCCCCGATCCCGCGCGCGTGATCGTGCGTCCGTTCAAGCCGGCGACCGAACCGCGCGATCTCAACCCGACCGACAAGACGCGCGCCAACCATATTGTCGAGCGCGTTCTCAATCTCGATCCGCAGGCCGCGGCGGGCCAACTGGCCGATGTGCTGGAGAATTTCGACGGCCGGCACCGTAATCTGCTGCAGACGTTTGAGCGCCGGGCCGACGAAATGGAAGAGGCGCTGCTGGCACACTGTACGTTTTCCGAAGTACAGCGCCAGCTGATCGGCGCCTACTTCCTGCACGAATATTCCTTCGAAGCGTCGGCACTGTTCAATCCAAGTATCGTGCCGCACCCCGACCAGTCGGGAATTGCGATCGGCAGCCTGCGCTTCATTCTGAGCCTCCGCGCCGTCGGCGAAGGCCACGTATCGTCGCTGACGTTTCGTACCGGCACCGTTGCGGCTGACGGCAGCATTACGGTCGACCCGACGGCCCGGCTCGCGACGAGTCCCCGGATTGGGCATCGGGTGGCCGGACCGCACGGCGACGAAGTTGAGGTCGTGTTCCAGCCAAAGCAGGATATCAGCGAACGCGTCATCTTTCCGGTCACCGAATCGCAATCGAACGGCATCGAAGATGCGCGCTTCGTTCAGTTCAGCGATGGCGGCCGGACGACCTATTACGCCACCTATACCGCCTACAGGGGCACTGCGATCCGGTCGGAACTGATCGAGACTACCGACTTCCTCTCGTTTCGGATGACGCCGCTGCACGGCGCTGCCGCGCGCAACAAGGGCATGGCGCTGTTCCCGCGCAAGATCGACGGCAGATACGCCATGATCGCGCGACAGGACAACGAGAATCTCTATCTGATCTATTCGGACGACCTCCACCGATGGGAAGGCGGTCAGGCGATTCTGAAGCCGCAATTTCCCTGGGAGTTCGTGCAGATCGGAAACTGTGGATCGCCGGTCGAACTGGAAGAAGGCTGGCTGATGTTGACGCACGGTGTCGGCCCGGTTCGAAAATATTCGATCGGCGCGGCACTGCTCGACAAGCGCGATCCCTCCAGAGTGCTGGCGCGTTCGAGCGAACCTTTGTTGCGACCCGAACCATCCGAACGCGAAGGCTATGTTCCCAATGTGGTCTATACCTGCGGGGCGATGACGCACAATGATCAACTCATCTTGCCCTACGCCGTATCGGATACGTACTCCAATTTTGCCACGATCAATATTTCCGCGCTGCTGCAGTCGATGTCCTGAACCCGAATCGCGCGGTGCTGCCTGCCTTCTCAAAGGAGAACTCCATGGCTAGCGAAACAAGCTACTTCGTTCAGGCATTCAACGCGGGCCGGGGAGGAAACCTGAAGGCCGACGCTCCGATCGCCTGCAAAACGGCAACCGGTGCGCTTCGCACCGCGGAGCGGCTGGCCTTGAGCAAGCTCGGGGTTGTTGCCTTTTCATCCACCGGCGATCCCGAGCTGGGCGACTATGATGACGAACCGACAGTCATCTTCCGCAAGGGAGAGCTGCCAATGGGTTTCGATTGAGTCCGGACCCGCAGCTTTTCGCAGGTCGGCCGGCTTTCGGATCGAGCATTTCGATCTGCTTCGCGTTGGGAACGACGGGATTGCGTCAGCGACCCTTCCGTAGTCGCGATGGAGGTTGGGATAGGTCAAGTTTGAGCATTGCCGCCAGAAGGGCGCTCGTGACTGTGTCTAGGGCGTTTAAACGCTCGCTATTCCCGCTACGTGAGCCTAGGATTGATCATCACCGCGTTTTCCATGGCGTCTAGCGGTGACTGAGGGTCAGGAACACCCCCGCCGCGACGGACGGAACTTCTGTTGTCCCAATTTTGCTTGGCGGACCGGATCGTCCCGCAGTTTCCTCCTTTATGGGTGCCGGCGGTGGCATTCCTGCAACTTGAAGAATAGCGGAGCGCCCACAAGAGGTCCGGGGGGCCAGCCATGAGCGCTCGATCCTTCAAGACCGCCGATGAGCTTCAGGACCTGATTGTCGAGCAGGCAAAGGTCCTCCATGGCCCCTGGCCTTCCGGAATGACGATGTTTGTGTTCGACGATGCTTACGGATGGAGCGCGAGCATCAGCCGGCCCATGTCGGAGGCCGACAATTTTTATCGTACCCGCACGCTCGATCTGATCAGGACGTTGAAAGTCCGATATGATCTGGACGCGCCTCGCCTTTAATCGACGAGTTTGCGTTAACTCCGGTGTCACCATCAACTCAAGGGAGATCGACATGGCCAAAGGCGAGCAAAGAAATAATCGGGAGACCAAGAAACCCAAGAAGGAGAAGATCAAGGTGATTGCGGCAGCGCCGAGCCAGAAGGCGGGCGGCTGGCAGCCGACCTTGGGTTCCGGCAAGAAGAAATAGAGTGCGACGCCCCTTCGCGGGGCGGACCTCATTTTCTGCCTCGCGCGCGCCAGGCCAATCTGGGCTCGCCGGGCATTGCTAGCCGACGGCCGCTGACAGCGTCAGACTTTGATAAGCCGCACCTTGGTGCCCCAGGGATCTGATGTCTCGATGCCGTTCTCGATCGCTACGGCCGGTGCGCCCGCCTGCCGCAGGCGCAGCGTTTGGGCCTGCAGAATCTCCTCCGCTGCGATCTCCAGCGAAAACCACCCAAGCCCGGTGGCGGTGTCGTCGCGCGGGCCGGCGCCGGCGCTCTGCCAGACATTGATCCCGAGGTGATGGTGATAGCGGCCTGAGGAAAGGAACGCGGCGCCGCTGCGCTTGCGGGTCGGATCGAAACCGATGGTGCCGCCATAAAAGCGGTCGGCGTGTTCGAGGTCGCCGACGCGCAGGTGCATGTGACCGATGCGGAGATCGTCGGGGGCCTTGGCATAGTTGGTCGTGCGCGTATCGGTCAGCGCCAGCAGGCCGTCGATATCGAGCTGGTCGGTTGCCATCGCCACCGAGCCGGCGTCCCATTTCCAGGTTTCGGGCGCGCGATCGGCGTAGACCTCGATGCCGTTGCCTTCGGGATCGTCGAGATAGATGGATTCGCTGACGAGGTGATCGGCAAAGCCGGACAGCGGGATCTTGTTGGCGGCCGCGTGCACCAGCCAGCGCGCGAGGTCCTTGCGCGTCGGCATCAGGAACGCGGTGTGATAGAGGCCTGCGGAATTACGTGCCTCGCGCGCCGCGCTCTCGCGCCGTTGCAGATGGAGCAGCGCGACGCCGCCCGCGCCGAGCAGCGCATCCATCATCGAGCGCGCCATCACGGTGAGGCCAATCGCGTCGCGATAGTAATCGGCGACCTTGTCGAGGTCTCGCACCCGCAAGTTCACCATGCCGATCCGCATCGGCGTTCGGTTGGCGAAGGTCGGACCGCCGCCTGACGTTCCCTCTGCATGCGCCGCGGCGAGTGCTGCAGCGGACAACGAGGAGGCGCCTGCGAGGTGGAGCAGCGTGCGGCGGGTCAGGTCGATGGTCATGTAGGCTCCTCTGACGACCGGTGAAGCGGGGCAAATCTTGCACCGACCTGATCGTTGCCATGGCCCCAACATACCGCCTGGCGGCCGGTTATCGCAATGTAGCGATAGCCGTCCCGGAACCATCGTTGCGGCGGAACGTTTGATCGAAGCAAGCCATTTCAACGTTTGGAGATCACCATGAAGCGCGTCGCGGCAGCGATCGTCGCCGGGCTGTTGGGCGTGAGTGCCGCAGCCGCCCAGTCCACCGGGACGTCAGACGCCAAGCCGGAGACGGCCTGCACGACGTCGCCGGCGGCAACAACGGGAAGCGGCGAGGAGAAGACCGCGAACTCAATGTCCGTCGAAAAGAGCGCGATACTGCCGGAAGCCGGCGGTTCGAATTCCGCAGCGCCGACGGTGCAGAGCGGCGGCAAGCCGCTGAAGGTCAGCCCGGACTGCCCGCCGGATTCCAAGCCCAAGTGAAGACTAAGTGAAGCGGAAGCAGCGCCGCCGCCTGGCGTTGCTTCGAACCATGTCAGCGCCTAGGTCCCGTTCATCCATCGATCATCTCAGGCCGGGCTTCCTGCGCCCCTCCGAGCAGCTTGATGTTGAGCTTGCCGCTCGCGAACAGCATGTCATCGAGCGCTTCGCCGAGATCGGTCGACCTGATTGCCGCTCCCCCATCCCGGCCGATACCGGTTTGTGCGGTGCGCCGCATCAGCTCCTTGATGAAGGCGGCGCTGACGCCTCTGGTCCGCCGAACGGCCTCGTCGATCAGGCTTTCGTCGAGCCGCAGACCCTTGCCGTAGAGCTGAATCAGCTTCCTTCGGCCAGTATCATCCGGCAGCGGAATTTCAATCGCCTGATCGACCCGGCCAGGTCGGTCGGCCAGTGCGCCCTCGAGCTGTTCGGGCCGGTTGGTCGTTAGGACAAACAGAATATCCGCATCCTCTTTCAATCCGTCCATCTCGTTGAGAAGCATGTTGAGCATGGACTCTTCGCAAGGACCCATCATCTCGCGGTCGGTTGCGATGAGATCGACGTCCTCGATGACCACCATGGCCGGCTGCAGCAGGCGGGCGAGGTTTGTGTAGGCTCTGAGCAACTCAACCTGCGCGGCCGTGATGATCAACGTCGTGTGGCCGGGCAGATTGCTGGCGAGGTAGCGAATGGTATGGGTCTTTCCGGTGCCGGGCGGCCCGTACAACAGGATTCCCTTGCGGGTCGATTGACCGAGCTGACGCAGTTTTTCGCGATGCTGCACAAAGTTCAGGATGTTGCGGTCGAGCAGCTTCAGTGTTGCGTCGGGTAGAATCACGTTGGCGCGTTCAACGGGCGGCAGCTTGTGGACCATAAGGCCTCGCGACCTCCCGCGATAATTCGTGCCACCGTCGAACGACAGGATCTTGCCCCGGTAGCTATTCGCGGCGTTGACCGCGTCCTCGATGGCGACGAAGCAGCGCCTCACGAACTCCGCGCCAGTCGCTCCGGCAGACGCCGCGATTTCAATGCGAACACCTGTTTCTTCACCATGTTCGCGATGCGCAGAAAGCAAGACCGCATATCGCAGGTCTTCGGCGCCACACAGCCATAGTCCATTGTCGAGGCATTTGACCGGCTCGGCTTCGCCAATCTCCACATCATGATATTGCGCTGGCGCGATCGCATGAGCGGCGTTTCCGGTGCTCGTCAGCGAGGCGAAGGTGAGGGTATCGTAGCGGTGGCGCTCCTGAATGCCGAAAAACCGGATGCGCTGGATGGAGAACAATTTGTCGACCGCCGCCTGAACGTCGGCGCGCATGTGCCCGGGAAACTGCCGCGACGTTGCGACCAGCCGATCCCGATGGATACCGGCGAAATGCCATTCAATGGCGGTACAGGCAAAGTCGAACCGCTTTGTTTCCGTGATGGCGCCGATATTCTCTGCAGTCGCCAGCATACAGCCGTCGCAGACCAGCGCCGCCTTGCCGACCAAGCGCAGCGGGTTCTCGGAAAACTCGCCGCACAGCTTGCAGCGATCACTGCCCATGTCATCGCCGGCCCGGACCGTCATCGCCAGTTGATGGGCCGATGCCCGGATTCGCTCCTGCGCGGCCTGCAAGAGCGCCTCAGCGACAGCGCGCGGATACGTGCCGCAAACCGCTTCGCCCCTCTTTTCGATCGTGATCATCACTTCAACGGCGTCGGTTGGCGATAGACTGAATACCGAACGGAGCAGCCCGATCACAAAATCCTGCGGGGTATTCTCGTCATCATGAAGAACGAGTTGAACGTAACCAGGCTGAACGCGGTCCATTGATAACTCCGGAAAGTGAACTGAAACAGCCTGCCTGACCCACGAGAACAAAGCAAGAACAATTTTATGAAGCTCGCTAAGGTTGTTTTGACAAGTCTGGTCAGGCGAGCGTTTGGCCGAGTCACGCAATGGATGCAGGAAGATATTTGGCGCGCCAAGTGGCGGCAGAACCCGTCAATATCACCGATAACGGACCGGCTATTCGCGCAAGACTCTTTCTTGGCAAAATTCGGGGCAGCGAAAGAGATCTCTCTTTATGCCCTCGATGAGGAAGTTTGAACCGGTGTCCGATAGATGCACGTTATCAGTAATTATCACGTCGTTTGCCGATGGGCCGACGCGCGTCATGCACCCTTCCGAGTTGCACAGCATGTGCCATGCCGAGATGTATTCCGTCCCGGCGGACCTGCTGAATGCTTCCATCCGTGCATCGTCCTCGGGGCCTGACACGCCTGCGGCTATTCTTTCCGCGATCGTGTGCTGCCACCTGTAGAAATTCACCAGAGTATGAGGAAGCGTGCGCTTCCAAACTGGTACCGGTCCCAAAATGACGATTCGCTTAACGTTGAGGGCCTTTAGCTGACCGATTGTTTCCCAGAGTTTCTTGAGATCCCTGTAGCCATCCCACCACGCGTGCAGCAGCACGATCTCGGGATGTGATGATTTTATCAAATCGAGCACAATTTCATTGGCCGCATCACACCTCGCATCGGCGCCAGCCGCCAGGATGGGCGGGCATGCCGACGCTGTGAAGCGAGCCAGGCGAAACGGAACTGTTGCTTGAGCATTCTTCAATCCCGGGTAAAGCGCTGCAGCGGTGGAATCTCCCCATAAAAATACGAGGGGCTTATTGCCTTGCTCGATGCAGCTCGAACTGAATTCAGACCCAGGCACGTCCAAGAAGCACTTGTCACGGAACCCGGCATTGTCGTGCGACGGCAGTTGCGCGATATCGCGAATTTCTGGTGGAAAGCGAAATCCAAAGCCGGATGCACTGGCGGTCACGATTCCCACCGTGCCGATAGCGACCAATCCGAAAGCTAGTTTCGGTGCTATACTTTTCTGCTGGCGAAGCGGAATTTCGACAAACCGAAATGTGAGCCATGAGAGGACAATCGCAACGAGAACGGCAGCCCAGATCTCCGCCACGTTTGGATTTCCGTTCCGCACAATCCCGAGATAGGACAAGAGCGGCCAGTGCCAGAGATAGAGCGGATAGCTGATCAGTCCGATCATGACCATCTGCGGGTTGGATAGAAAAGTCCTGTTCAACAAGGAATTTGGCGAGAGAATAATCAGCACCGCGCCAAACACCGGCAACAGCGCGTAAACGCCCGGAAATTGGCTTTCCTTGTTGAGCGTTATCGCAGCAAAGATAATTGCTGCAGCGCCAAGCACTGCCAGCAAGTTCTCGAGTTGCAGAAAGCGCCGCTTTACGCGCTCCAAATCGTCGGTGTAGTTGGCGGCGACGATGCCGCCGGCCAACAGCTCCCACGCTCTCGATATTGGCGAGTAAAAGGACCAATCCTTGTAACCGAAGAAAATCAACAGACTGACGCCAAACGATGCCGTGGCGATGGCTCCCATCCAGGTTTGGCGCCACTTCAATCCGATGATCAAGAGAGCTGGTGGCCAGAAGATGTAGAACTGTTCCTCGATGCCTAAGGACCAAAGGTGCAGGAGGGGATTCTCGGCCGCGTCCGGAGCAAAATAGCCGAACCGCGTGAGCTGAAACAGATTGGATACGAACGCAACGCCGGCGGCGATGTTCTTCCCGAGCAGGGAAAAGCCCTCCGGGAGAAGAACGAACCAGCCGAGCACGTAGGTGACGGCCATGACGACGATGAGCGCCGGAAATATCCGCCGAATCCGGCGAGAGTAGAATTCCAGGAACGAAAACGTGTTGGTTTTGCTCTGCAAGAGAATGATGCGAGTGATCAGGAAGCCTGAAATAACAAAGAAAATATCAACACCGATAAATCCGCCGGGGACCAACGAAGGCCGGGCGTGATATCCGACGACCAGTAGAATGGAGATGGCTCGCAGACCGTCGATGTCCGGCGATAGGCACCCATCGGGTTTGGATGTCCCGATCGCGCGATTGGCAATGTTGTATCCCCCCTTTTCCCTGCTGCCGCCATAACCTCCACCCCCGCCCGGAAACCGGGATGAAGTGGACTGGGCCAAACTGGTAACAATGCGAAAGCTGGGCGCCAACCTCGGAATTCATGCCGCGGCCAGCGATAGCGAACATAGATACCCCGCGCGAGCGTCGCGATTGTGTCTGTAACGCCCCAGGAAGGTGCATGACAAGCTGTGGAGGTATAGCGCGGCTGATCACTGGCTTGCGAGGCCTCACACAGCTGCATGGAACTTCAGGGATGCAAATCTTGGGCGAAACCTGCCGCAAGATCGCGAATCTCCGGCCACCGTCATTGCCAGCGTAGCGAAGCAATCCATCTATCCCCGGGCGGCAAGGTGGATTGCTTCGCTGCGCTGGCAATGACGTGGAAAGACCGAGCCACGCTCGGGCCGGCTCGAACCGCGAGGCCCGAGACCCCCACACCAGCCTTTCAATTTTGCGATAGAAGCCATGTCCACATTCAAATTCCTCAACTAGCCGCCGCGATCTATTGTCCGTTCAATCCAAGGCAGGAATCACAGAGGAAACGGAGCCCGATGGCGGAAGCAGCAAAATCACGTGGCGAGGTGGCGGCGGCCTTGCCGACGTGGCCGGATGAGATCTATCGCGTGCTGAAGGACGCCGGCATTCGCCAGGTCGCGATGGTGCCGGATGCCGGGCACAGCCGCCTGATCCGCTCGTTTGAGGCTGATCCCGAAACACGCGTCGTGACGCTGACGACAGAGGAAGAGGGCGTGGCAATGCTGGCGGGCGCGTGGCTCGGCGGCGAGCGCGGCGTACTGCTGCTGCAGTCGAGCGGCGTCGGCAACTGCATCAACATGCTGTCGCTGCCCGTCATCTGCCACATGCCGCTGCTGATGATCGTCACCATGCGCGGCGATTGGGGCGAGTTCAATCCGTGGCAGATCCCGATGGGGCAGGGCACGCGGCCCTCGCTGGAGGCGATGGGCGTGATCGTCAACAAGGTGGACGACCCAGAGCTCGTCGCTTCCACCGTGCAGGGCGCGGCGCATCTCGCCTTCAACACCTGGAAGCCGGTCGCGGTCCTGCTCGGACAGCGCGTGCTCGGCGCGAAGAACTTCAAGGAGCTTGCCCGCAAATGACCAATCCGAACGCACTTCTGCATCGCCGCGACGTCGTCAACGAACTCGTGCGCGACCGTGCCGATCTGCTCGTCATCGCCGGCCTCGGCGCGCCGAACTGGGATGTCTCCGCCGCCGGCGATCATGCCAACAATTTCCCGCTCTGGGGCGCGATGGGCGGCGCCTCCATGATCGGGCTCGGGCTGGCGCTGGCACAGCCGAAGCGGCGGGTGCTCGTCATTACGGGTGACGGCGAGATGCTGATGAATGTCGGCTCGCTCGCGCCAATCGCGGTGGAGGCGCCGAAGAATTTGACGATCGCCGTCCTCGATAATGAACGTTTTGGCGAAACCGGCATGCAGAAAACGCCCACGGCTTCCGGTGTCGACCTCGCTGCGATCGCTGTCGCCTGCGGCATCCGCACCTCGCGCATCGTCCGCACGATGGCCGAAGTCACCGAGTTGCGCGATCTCGCGCATGAGGGAAGGGGGACGGCCTTTGCACAGATCAAGATCAATCCCGAAGCGCTGCCGTTCGTGATGCCGCCGGCGGATGGCGTCATCCTGACATCGCGCTTCCGGCAATCGGTGCTGGGAGACGAGGCGCTCTTTAATTGACGCGTGGCTCCACCACCGAATTCGTCATGCCCGGCCTTGTGCCGGGCATCCACGTCTTCGGTCGCCGTGCGCGAGAAAGACGTGGATGGCCGGGACAAGCCCGGCCATGACGACGAGAGAGCGTGCCTCCCTACGCCGTCATGTTGATCTTCCAGAGGCCTTCCTTTGAGAGCTGCTGAATCTCGGATACGATCAGCGTCGCAATCGTCGTCGTCGCGATCGACGGCGGATGGGCGATCGGCGAGGCAAGAATCAGTTCGCGCGATACAGACGGGCTGACGGCTGCCATCTCCAGGCGCTTCGCCGCCACTTCCGTGCGGATGGCGGACGGCGGCAGCAGCGTGTAGCCGAGCCCTTCCTCCATCAGGCTGATCTGCGCGCGATAGGAATCGACCTCGATCATGGCGTCGAGCTTCAATTTTTCGCGCGCGAGCGCCTTCTCCAGCAGCGCCCGCAGGCCATGCGAGACGCTCGGCAGGATCAGCCTCTGCTTCACCAGCCATTTCAGGTCGACCTGCTTCCGCTTGCCGAGGCCCGATCCCGGCGGCCCGACGGCAACGATATCCTCGCGGCCAATCGACTGGACCTGAAGATGCAGATCGACCGCGGGACCATAGATGATCGCGAGATCCATTTCGCCGCGGTGCAGCCACTCGACCAGATGCCCGCCATAGCTCTCCACGATGCGCAGCGAGACGTCGGGAAATTCGTTGATGACACGGCGGGCAAACCGTCCGGACAGCACCGCGCTTACCGTCGGCACCAGCCCGAGGATGACGCGGCCCGACGGATTGCCGTTGGCCGATTTGAGGTCGTCGCTGACCTGTTCGATCTGGCGGATCAGCCCGGTGGTGCGGTCGAGCAGCATCCGCCCGGCGCTGGTCAAGAGCATGCCGCGGCCGTTGCGGACGAACAGCTCGACGCGCAATTCATGCTCGAGCAGCTTGATGTGCCGGCTCAGCGCCGGCTGGGCGGCGCGCAGCCGGTCCGCCGCCTTGCTGAGGCTGCCCAGCTCGGCCACGGCGCGGAAGGTGCGCAATTGTTTGAGGTCCATCGGATCCCTAAGTACTCATTCGGCAACATCATATGCGGTTTCGGGCAAGCCCGTGCAATTAGATCAATGCTCCCATGACATGAGAGTTAATCGCGCCGCCGGGCGTGACGCGCCGCGCGCGATACTGCTAGTGATGGATATACGATCTACACTTGGAATTCCGATACATGACCTTGCCGTCCGCCACTCCGTCTGAAGTCCGCACCGCGCTGCTGCTTCGCGAGGAAGTCGCGCTGCTCGATGTCAGGCACGAGGCCGCGTTCGCCACCGGCCATCCGCTGTTTGCCGCCAACATGGCGGCCGACCGGATTGCGCTGGAAGCCGAAGCGCGGCTGCCGCGCAAGGATGTGCCGATCGCTCTCTATGATGATGGCGAGGGTCTCGTGCCGCAGGCGGCGGAGCGGCTCACGGCGATGGGCTACAGCAACGTTCGCCAGCTCGACGGCGGGCTGCAGGGTTGGAAACAGGCCGGCTTTGAGCTGTTCCAGGACGTCAATTCCTATGCCAAGGCCTTTGGCGAACTGGTGGAGCATCGCCGCCACACGCCTTCGCTGGCCGCCGAGGAAGTCAGCGCCCTCATTGCCAGCGGCGCCAACATTCAAATCCTCGATGTCCGCCGGTTCGACGAATATGCGACCATGAACATCCCGGGCTCGATCAGCGTGCCGGGCGCCGAGCTGGTGCTGCGCGCGGGCCGCGCCGCGCCGGATTCCGAGACCACCATCATCGTCAATTGCGCCGGCCGCACCCGCTCGATCATCGGCACCCAGTCGCTGATCAATGCCGGCGTCACCAACAAGGTGCGGGCGCTGCGCAACGGCACCATCGGCTGGACGCTGGCTAAACAGAATCTCGAACACGGCTCCAGCAAGCGCGGCGAGATCGGTGCCATCGCCGGCGGCGAAGCCAATGCGCGCGATGTCGCCTATCGCGCCGGCGTCTGCCACATCGGGCTTGCGGAGATTGCGGCGCTGCAGGCGCACGCCGATCGCACGCTCTATCGCTTCGATGTGCGCTCTGAAGAGGAATACACTGCCGGCCATCTCGCGGGCTTCCGCCATTACCCCGGCGGGCAACTGGTGCAGGAGATCGACATGGCCGCCCCGGTGCGCGGCGCCCGCATCGTGCTATCAGATAATTTGCGTGTCCGCGCCGACATGACCGCATCCTGGCTCGCGCAGATGGGTTGGGAGACCTATGTGCTCGAAGGCGGCTACGACGGCACGCTGGAGATCGGCCCGCCGCTTGTGATCCCAAAGCCCGATCCGTCACACCGCTATCGCCGTCCCTATGAGGGCACCGACATCAAGGAAAGCGCGATGCAGGCCTATCTCGACTGGGAATATGGCCTGGTCGAACAACTCCGCCGCGACGCCACGCATGGATTCTTCGTGATCTGATCCCAACCGACGCGGAGCGACTTGTCGCGCCGTAGCTCAAAGAGCGAAGGCGGATCAATCGTCCGCGCCAACCATGCTCGCCAGCTTCTCCGCCGCATAATTCTCGCCGATCGACATCGCACAAATTCGCGAGATCTGAACGTAGGGCAAGCCGCTTTCCTCGGCCCATGCATTGAACTGCGCCTGCACCTTGGCGAGATCGCGCTTCGAAGTGACGGTCTCCGCGATATCGAGCCCTGCATCGCGCAGGCACAGCACGACATCCCTTGACGTGACAAAACCGTCCCAGCCGAGGAAGCGCAGCATCATCTGACCGGTATTGCCGCCGAGCCGGCTGCCGCGCTTGGCCAGCAGTTCCAGCAGCCCCGCCTCGTCGGATGACGGCCAGTTCGCGAGGAACTTGCCGAAGCTGCCATGTTCCTTGGCGATGTCCCTCACGAAGCTTGCATTGGCGCGCACCGACATGATCTTGGCGCCGTTGCGGACGATGCCTGTGTCCTTCATCAGGTCGTCCCAGAACTCGTCCGGCTTCAAGGACAGCGGCCCCGGCTTGAAGCCGAGAAACGCCTTCTCAAAACCCGGCCATTTGTTCTCGATCACGCTCCAGGCAAAGCCCGCGCTAAACACCCGCTTGGTCATTTCGGCGAGAATCCGGTCGTCGACGAGCCGGGCGAGCGCCTTCGGGTCGGGCTTGGCCGGCAGCAGTTTGGCGAGCGCCTTGGGGCCGCCCTTGCGCTTCTCGGCCCGGGCGCGAATCGTTTTGAACGCGGTCACGGTGTACGGCCCCCCTGAGCGACGGCTGATGTGAAAATTATGCTTAAAACGCCTCAAAACCGCAATGTAGCCGATCATTCCCTGATTCCCAGCGTCGCTCCATGCCGCCTGAGAGGTTAACCGTCGCAGAAGTGATCGGCTGGCCTACAAAGAATGGATGGCTTATTGGCTGGTTTTCGCCTAAAGCACCGGCAACCTCAGTGAAATCGGTCAGGCCGCACGGCTGCGCTTTGTGAAACGCGCAAGCCTCGAGCCATTTCGGTTCGAGGCGGTATTCAATATTTCCGGCTGATAGAGCCAACCTGAGGTCTGACATCTCGTGACATTATTGCCCACCCATCCGCCGCTCGCCCGAGCTTTGGCGGAACGTAACTTCGATCGCCTGACACAGGTCCAGACCGCGGTACTGGCCGATGATGCCGCCGGCCGCGACCTGCTGGTTTCGGCGCAGACCGGTTCGGGCAAAACGGTCGCCTACGGCCTGGCGCTTGCGAACAACCTGCTTGACGGTGCCGAGCGGTTCGAGCGGGCCGCCGCGCCCCTGGCGCTGATCGTCGCGCCGACGCGCGAACTGGCGCTTCAGGTACATCGCGAACTCGCCTGGCTCTATCAATATGCCGACGCGCGCGTGGTTTCCTGCGTCGGCGGCATGGATCCGCGCCGTGAGCAGCGCGAGCTCGCCGCGGGCGCCCACATCGTGGTTGGCACGCCCGGCCGGCTCTGCGACCATTTGCGGCGCGGCCGGCTCGACGTTTCGGAGCTGAAGGCGATCGTGCTCGACGAAGCCGACGAGATGCTCGACCTCGGTTTTCGCGAGGACATGGAATTCATCCTTGAGGCCACGCCGGAAGAACGCCGGACACTGCTGTTCTCGGCGACCCTGCCGCGCGGCATCGTCGCGCTGGCGAAGGAATATCAGAAGCAGGCCTTTCGTGTCGAAGTCGCAGGCGACGAGGGCGGCCATGCCGACATCGAGTACCGCGCGATCCGGATCGCGGCCGGCGATGTCGAGCACGCCGTGGTCAATATTCTGCGATTCTACGAATTGCCGAGCGCGCTGGTGTTCTGCAACACGCGCGAAGCCGTCCGGCATCTGCAGGCGACGCTGCTGGAGCGCGGCTTCTCCGTGGTCGCGCTGTCGGGCGAACTGACCCAGAACGAGCGAACCCAGGCGCTGCAGGCGTTGCGGGATGGCCGCGCCCGCGTCTGCGTGGCGACCGACGTCGCGGCGCGCGGCATCGATCTGCCGAATCTCGACCTCGTCATTCACGCCGATATTCCGAACGATCCGGAAGTCATGCAGCATCGCTCCGGCCGTACCGGCCGCGCGGGCCGCAAGGGCGTCAGCATCATTTTGGTGCCGCCGGCGCGCAAGCGACGCGCCGAGGTGCTGCTGAATCTGGCCGGCATCGATACGGTTTGGGGCACGGCGCCTCAGCCGGATGAAATTCGCAAGCTCGATCAGGAGCGCATGCTGAAAGATGCGCTGTTTTCGGAGGAGACGACGCCTGAGGATCTGGCGCTGGGGCAGGCCTTGCTTGCCGAGCGTTCGGCGGAGGACATCGCCGCGGCGCTGGCGCGGCTTTATCGCGCGCGGCTGCCTTCGCCCGAGGATATTCTTGATCCCGGGCAGGGCAGTAGCCGGTCCCGCGAGGATCGCGGCCGGGAAAGGGAAGGCCGCTCCCCGCGCGGGGAGGATCGCAGCACTGCGCCGCGCCCGAAGAAGGGGAAGTCATCGGCGCGTCACGGCATGGGCGAAGGCAGCGTCTGGTTCAGCGCCTCCATCGGCAGCCGGAAGAATGCGGAAGCGCGCTGGCTGTTGCCGATGATCTGCCGCCGGGGCGGCATCGACAAGTCTGACATCGGTGCCATCCGCATCATGGACACCACCTCCGAATTCGAGATTTCCGCCCGTGCCGCGGAATCCTTTGCCGTCAAGATCCGTCGTCCCGACAAGGAAGACAATATCCGCATCGAGGCGATGAAGGATGCGCCGCGCGAGCAGGTTCGCGAGAGGGAATGGACGCCGAAGCCGCACGGCAAAAATGCAAAGACCTCTGACAAGCCGGCGTTTGACAAGAAGCCGCATTACGATACCAAAAGGCGGGATCGGGGCGAGCAGGCGCATGCGGGAAAACCGCGCCATGAAACTGGAGCGTCTGCAAAGCCCGCATTCGGCAAGAAGAAAAAGAACAAGTTTCGGGGCTGACCGGCGGGATCTCCATCACGCGCCGTTGCCGCCGATCTGACGGAGGCGCGTCATGGATGTCAGCTTCAGGCGAAACGCGGGTTCAAGCGGCGTCGCTTTGATTGACCGCCGTTCTGCTCTCGCGCTTATCGGAGCGACGCTGATACCTTCCCGTGTCAGCGCTGCCCAATATCCGTCCCGGCCGATCAAGATCATCGTGCCGTTCGGACCGGGCGGGTCGGGCGACATCACGGCGCGCCTGATCGGCAAGCAGATCGAGGAGAAAACCAAACAGGCGGTCGTCATCGACAACCGCCCCGGCGCCAACGGCATCATCGGCACCATGGCGGTGAAGATCGCCGAGCCCGACGGCCATACGGTGCTGCTGATCACCACCAGCACCCATGCCGCCAATGTCAGCCTGGTGCGCAACCTGTCCTACGATCCGGCCGCGGACTTCACCGTGGTCGGCGTGTTTCGTTCCAGCGGCAGCTACCTGATGGTGCGGCCGCAGGCGCCATGGCGCGACCTTGCCGATTTCATCGCTGCCGCCAAGGCCGCGCCCGGCAAACTCACCTTCGGCTACTTCAATGCCTCCTCGCGCACGCCGCCGGAGTATCTCGGCAAGCTCGCCGGGGTCGAGCTGCAGGGCGTGCCCTATCGCGCGATCGCAAATGCGGTCGCGGATTTGATTAGCGGTGAAATCAATTGCCTGTTCATGGATACGACCGCTTCAAATCAATACCTCCAGAACAACCAATTGCGACCGCTGGCGATCACGCGGTTGAAGCGTGCGCCGGCCACGCCCGATGTGCCGGCCGTCGCCGAGACTTTTCCGGGTTTTGAGCTTACCGGCTTTCTCGGCATGGCCGTCCCGTCGGCCACGCCTCGCGATATCGTCGAGCAGTTGAACGGGCTGATCAACGAGGCCATGGCCGCGCCCGCGGTACGAAGTCGGATGGACGAGTTCGGCCTGTCGTGGGACATTACGGACCTTGCCGCCTGCGAAGCCGAAGTGCGGGCGGAGCGCGAGCGCTGGACCGAATATACGCGCGTTGCCGGCATTCAGCCCGAGTGATGCACCGTAACAGGGGACGATCATGAGCGTCTACATCATCGCCCAATTGAAATTCACCCGCCGCGAACTCTACGACCGCTACCAGTCGCGCTTCATGGGCGTATTCAAGAAGTTCAGGGGCAAGCTCCTGGCCGCGGACGCGAATCCGGTGGTGCTGGAAGGCGAATGGCCGCGCGACAAGGTCGTGATCATGGAATTTCCGGATGACGCCGCCGCGCAGGAATTCCAGAATTCTCCCGAATATCAGGAGATATCGGTCGATCGAAAAGCGGGCGCCGACGCCATTGTGCTCACCGTGCGAGGCCTGTCCTGAACGGGCCAGGCGGCCACGACTTCATATCCCCGTGAACTGCGGTTGCGGCTGAGGCCAGGTTTGGTCAAGAGGCATTGTGGTAATGATGGCCGTCATATAAAAGGCTCTGGCTGTATTCAATCGTTGCAGGAGCGGCTTCCATGGGAACGGCAATCATCATCGGTGTTGGGCCGGATCAAGGCCTTGGCGCACAGCTCTGCAAACGCTTTGCGGCTGAGGGCCTCAATGTTCTGGTCGCCGGTCGGACCGAGGCGGCGCTCGATGCCGTCGTGGCCGATATCGTCGCCGCGGGTGGGCGTGCGGTTTCCGTGGTCGCGGACGCGACCAGCGAAGCCGATATTGTCGCCCTGTTCGACCAGGCAGGCAGCGACCTCGAACTGGCGATCTACAACGCGGGCAACAATACGCCAGGCAAGATCATCGATATGGAGGCCAGCTATTTCGAGCAGAGCTGGCGCGTCGTGTGCTTGGGCGGCTTCTTGTTCGGGCGCGAAGCCGTCCGCCGCATGGTTCCGAAAGGCGCGGGCACGCTGTTGTTCACGGGTGCGAGCGCGTCGCTCAGGGGACGTTCGGGTTACGGTGCTTTCAATTCGTCCAAGGCCGGGCTTCGCACGTTGGCGCAGGCGATGGCAAAGGAGTACGCAAGCGACGGTATCCATGTCGGTCACGTGGTGGTCGATGGCGCGATCGGCGGTGAAAAGATCAAAAAGCGTTTCCCTGACGCGGCCAGTCGCGAGGATCGATTGATCAGCATCGACGGCATCGTCGACGGCTTCGTTTTTCTTCACAAGCAGCCGCGTCGGGCGTGGTCTTTCGAACTCGACGTGCGAACCTCGCACGAGAATTGGTGACTCCCGGCGAATATTTCGTCAGCGGTTCAGCGCCTGAGGTGGCGGACCAGCGTGCTGTCCGTTTCGAAGCGCTGAGTTGATATGCGTTGGAGCCACGGCAGAGGCCGCGGCTTCTGTAAGGATGACATCGACGCCTCTCGCCTCAAGCGCGTCTCAAGGGTTCATCAAGCTTCCTCACGCCCATTTGTCTCGCACAACGAGGGTCCTGTGAACTATCTCACAGGCCGTTTTCGCGCGGGCTGACATTTTGCACGCGCGAAACACCAGCACGCGGGGCGTCATCGATGCGTATTTTCTCCGAAGGCGAGTCCGGGCCGCGCACCCAGCGCAAGGGATTTTTTACACTCCTGCTCGAAGCGCTTCACCACTCGCGGCGCCAGAACGCGATACGGGTATTGCGTCGTTACCGTCATTTGATCGCCGGGCAGGCCCAGGTTCGTCCCGCGACGTACGTGCCGCAATCCAGACTAAATGAAAAGAGCACCCGAAATGCCCACGGAAATAGCACGCTCGTCCGCGCCATCCGCCAGGCGCGCCGGAATGCCCGGAATGGATTCGCGTGACGTAACCCCGCTCAGCATCACGGCGCTCGCGATCATCGCCATCCTCATTCTGGTCCTCCACGTCGCGGGCGGCGACCTGCTCAGCCGGTCGCAGGCGCATGCGTCGGTTGCTGCGCCCGACGCCGAAACGGTGTGCCCGGCGGATCGAACGCCACCTGTGCCGTCACTGCCGTTCGACTAGCCGACTTGCGAAGGGGCGAATTATGTGCCGGCGCGGCTTGCAGGTTCCGTGCTCGGCATTGTTGCATTCCGGAACACCAACGAGGTCGGGTTTCGAAGAACGATTCTTGTGCTATTGGTGATCTCGGGCGCCTCGCTCGCCTTGGCCTGATTCCGGCGGGCCGAGCTTTGGGGCCGCGACATCCATTTGGCCAAAGAGAATCATGACCGCACATCAGCGCAACGTTTCCGCCTCGATCGATCCCGTGAAACTCGACCGCCTCGCCGAGGTCGCCGTCAAGGTCGGCTTGCAGCTGCAGCCGGGACAGGACCTGCTGCTGACCGCGCCCTCGGTCGCGCTGCCGCTGGTGCGCCGGATTGCCGAACATGCCTACAGGGCCGGCGCTGGGATCGTGACCCCGTTCCTGTCGGATGAGGAGATCACGCTGGCGCGCTATCGCTACGGCCACAACGAGAGTTTCGATCGCGCCGCCGGCTGGCTCTATGAGGGCATGGCGAAGGCGTTCACCGCCAACACCGCGCGGCTGGCCATCGTCGGCGACAATCCGATGCTGCTATCGGGCGAAGATCCGGCCAAGGTGGCGCGCGCCAGCAAGGCCAATTCGATCGCCTATCAGCCGGCGCTGGAGAAGATCGTCAATTTCGACACCAATTGGAACATCATCGCCTATCCGAGCCCGGCCTGGGCCAAGCAAGTGTTTCCCGATGTTCCGGAGGACGTAGCAGTAGCAAAACTGGCGGACGCGATCTTTGCGGCATCGCGCGTCGATCAGGACGGCGCCGTCGCTGCCTGGGAGAAACACAATGCGGTGCTGCGCGAGCGAACCGACTGGCTGAACGGCCAGCGCTTCCACGCGCTGAAATATTCCGGCCCGGGCACCGATCTGACGATCGGGCTTGCCGACGGCCACGAATGGGAAGGCGGCGCCTCGACCGCGAGGAACGGCATCACCTGCAACGCCAACATCCCGACCGAGGAAGTCTTCACCACGCCGCATTGCCGGCGCGTCAGCGGCCATGTCGTCTCCTCAAAGCCGCTGTCCTATCAGGGCACCCTGATCGACAACATCGCGGTGCGGTTCGAGGAAGGCCGCATCGTCGAGGCAAAGGCCTCGCGCGGCGAGGAGGTGCTGAAGAAGGTGCTCGACACCGACGAGGGCGCCGCCCGTCTCGGCGAAGTGGCGCTGGTGCCGCATTCCTCGCCGATCTCCAAGAGCGGGCTGTTGTTCTTCAACACGCTGTTCGACGAGAACGCCGCCTCGCATATTGCGCTCGGCCAATGCTACTCGAAATGCTTCGTTGGCGGCGACAAGCTGACCCCGGCGCAGATCGCGGCGCAAGGCGGCAACAAGAGCCTGATTCACATCGACTGGATGATCGGGTCGGCCGAGACCGACATCGATGGCATCCATGCCGACGGCCGCAGCGTCCCGGTGTTTCGCAAGGGCGAGTGGGCGTGAGACGATCTCTCACGCCGACCGTCGTCAATCGAACTTGAGCTTGTAAAACCCGGTCGCCGTCCCGGAGAACAGGGCGGTCTTCTCGGGCTCGCTATATTGCGCGGCCAGCCGCTTGAAGGCGTTGAAGATCACCTGATAGCTGCACTGGCCTTTGTCCGGCGGAAAGTTGCTCTCGAACATGCATCGGTTGGGCCCGAAGGCCTCGATGCAGGTTTCGATATAGGGACGCCACGCGGCGGCGGCTTCCTCGGAGGACGGCGGCTTCGGCCGCAGATGAAAATCATAGCCGAGCAGGCACATCGCGAGCCCGCCGAGCTTGACGACGACGTTCTCACATTTGGCGATTTCCTGGATCGAGGCTTTCCAAACCGGAAAGATTTCCTCGCGCCGCCCGGCATAGCTGCCGATGCCGATCGGCCCGCCGCAATGATCGAGCACGATTTTGGTGCCGGGAAAGGCGCGGGCGAGGTCGGCGAGTTCGCCGATCTGCGGATGAAACAGCCAGGCATCGAAACTCAGGCCCAGCGGCGCGAGGCAGGCAAAGCCCTTGCGGAAGGTGCTGTCGAGCAGCAGGCCCTTTGGGCCGCGTCGCATACATGCCGGCAACATTGGGGTCCGCATCCCAAGCCGAGGAATGCCGGATGCCGCGGAAACGGCCGTTGCCGGCAACGATCTCCGCCTCCAGCACCGCCTTGGCGCCGTCGCCGAGCAGCAGATTGACGTGGCTGACGATGCCGGCGCAGATCGCGGCCTTGCCGTAGCCGCCGCTTGCGGCCATGGCCGCCACGCCATTGGCAAACTCGACCTCGCCGACGGGCCGGAACGCCTCGGGGCCATGCGCGCGGTACATCGAGCGGCAATCGACATAGACGGTGGCGACGATGTTGTGGCCGGAACCGATGTCGGCCGCCATTTCCTCGATCATGTAGCGCAGGCCGCCGCGGTCCCAGAGGTGGTGATGCGGATCGACGATCGGGCGGGCGGGATCGATGATCGCCTCGGTGTACTGCGCCAGCCAGTCTTCGCGTGGATCGGCGTAGAGCCCGCTCTTGGAGGCGGGTGCAGTGCTGACGGCCATGATTTTCTCTCCCCTGGTGTTGTTGGTTTTTATTTTCGTCATTGCGAGGAGCGAAGCGAAAGCAATCCACTTCTCAACTTGCGGTACTATGGATTGCTTCGCTGCGCTCGCAATGACGGTGGTTGGCAGTTATGACCCACACTCACACCCCATCCAGAATGATCACCGTCGGCGTGCCCGGCAGCGTGTCCCGTGAAATCTTCAGCGTCCGCTCGCTGCGCTGGTCGATGGCGAATTGCTGGCCGATCAGGCGCATGAATTCATCGAGCGGGGTGGCGAAGCGGTGCATCGGCAGCACCACGGCAGAGCGCAGCCGCTTGGTGATCTCGGAGACGCCGTCGAGCGACATCGTATAGGTGCCGTCGATCGGTACCATCACGATATCGAGCCGGCCGATTGCCGCGAAATGCGTGTCGTCGAGCTTGTGATGGAGATGGCCGAGATGGCCGATGCAGAGGCCGGCGACTTCGAAGATGAAGATCGAGTTGCCGTCCTTGATCATCGCGCCGCTGGAGTCTTCGCCATAGTAGCGGCGGATATCGGTGGGGACGTTGCGGATATAGACGTCGTCGACACGCGTTGAGACATGCGCCGCCTGTCCATTCTCGCCCCAGCCATGCAGGACATGCGGAATCTTTGGATCGGGGAATAGAGTATAGTGGGTCGAGTGCGCGCGGTTCATGGTGATGACGTCGGGCAGCCGCCCGGTCCGGTAGGCGCCGTTGAAATCGGTCGCGATCCGCACACCGCCGGGCGTGTCGATGTAATAGGTGGAATGCCCGACATAGGTGATCGCGACGTCTTCGGCCTTGGCGGCGGTGCGGCGAAGGCTGACGGGCACGGCGAGCGGCGGGGCGTTCGCCATCGCCAGGCACTCGCTGCGCAACGGCTGCTGCTGGGCGGCCGCAGGCGCGATCAGCGCGCCGAGCAAGGCAAGGGCTGTGGCAAGGGATACGATAAAGCGATCGCAGCATGGCATGACCCATCCGCGGCAAAGGCCGCTGCGGGTACTGTATCGCCGAATTCCGTGGACGTCATGACGGCAATCGCGCACGGCAGCGCGCCGGAATTGCTTCATCAGGGACGGACAAAATGCCGTATTGTAAAATTCACCCAGGGAGTTCGCCGTGACTGAAAAGACCGCCGCCCCGGCCCCGCATGCCCCGTCATCGAAACGGCTGGAGCCGTTGCGCCAGGTCGATGCCGGCGTACTCAGCATCGCCTATTACGAGGCGGGTCCCGCCGACGGACCGGCCGTGATGCTGATGCACGGCTTCCCATACGACATTCATTCCTATGTCGACGTCGCGCCGCAACTGGCGGCCCAGGGCTGCCGCGTCATCGTTCCCTATCTGCGCGGTTACGGGGCGACCCGGTTTCGCGATTCCGCGACGCCGCGCTCGGGCGAGCAGGCGGCGGTCGGCGCCGACATGATGGCGCTGATGGACGCGCTTGGGATCAAGCGCGCGGTGTTCGCCGGCTACGACTGGGGTGGCCGCGCGGCCTGCGTCGGCGCGGCGCTGTGGCCGGAGCGCTGCATCGGGCTCGTCTGCGTCAATTCCTATCTGATCCAGGATATCGCCAACGCCATGGCGCCGCAGCGCCCCGAGCGCGAGGTCGCGCTATGGTACCAGTATTACTTCCAGCTCGAACGTGGCCGCGCGGGACTGGCCGCCAACCGGCGCGAGATCGCCAAAATATTGTGGACGCAATGGTCGCCAAACTGGCCGTTCGACGATGCCTGTTTCGAACGGACCGCAATCGCCCACGACAATCCCGACTACATCGATGTGGTGATCCACAGCTACCGTCACCGCTTTGGCCTTGCCGACGGCGATCCGCTATACGCTGAAATCCAGCGCAGGCTGGCGGCGCTGCCGCCGATCACCGTACCAACGATTACATTGGACGGCGGAGGCGATGGCGTTGCCCCGGCGACTGATGGCACAAGCAGCGCGTCGAAATTCACCGGCCGCCGCGTCCATCGCGTGGTGCCGCGTGCCGGACACAATCTGCCCCAGGAAGCGCCCGAGGCGTTTGCTGCGGCGGTGATGGAGCTGATCAAGGCATAGCCGATGTTCGATTCCGTAGACCGCCGGCGCCGTCTGCTGCTCGGCGCGGCCTTGTCGGCAGTCGCTGGCAGGGCCTTTGCCCAGGCTGAGGCGCCAGCGCGACCGGCCGCCGCGCCGCCGTCGCGGCGGATGGAGCCGTTGAAGCATGTCGATGCCGGCGTTCTCAACATCGCCTACTATGAGGAGGGCCCCGCGGATGGTCCGGTTGCGATCCTCCTGCACGGCTTTCCCTATGACATTCACACCTATGCAGATGTCGCCCCACAATTGGCAGCGCAGGGCTGCCGCGTCATCGTCCCTTGCTTGCGCGGCTTCGGCGCGACACGCTTTCGCGATCCGGCGACGCTTCGCTCCGGCGAGCAGGCGGCAATCGGCGCCGATGTCATCGCGCTGATGGATGCATTGGGTATTCGGCGCGCCGTGCTGGCCGGGCATAATTGGGGTGGCCGCGCCGCCTGCGTCGCCGCAGCGCTGTGGCCGGAGCGCTGCCGTGGCATGGTGACCGTGAACAGCTACCTGATTCAGGACCTTGCGCGGGCCATGGTGCCGATCAGTCCGAAATATGAAGTCGCGCTCTGGTACGAGTATTACTTTCAGACCGAGCGCGGGCGGGCCGGGCTGGCTGCCAACCGGCGCGAGATCGCCAGGATATTATGGGAGCAATGGTCGCCCGAATGGGATTTTGACGACGCCACCTTCGATCGCACGGCAGTGGCGCATGACAATCCCGATTATGTCGACGTCGTGATCCACAGCTATCGCCATCGCTTCGGCCTTGCAGCAGGCGATCCGCGCTATGCCGATCTGCGGCGGCGGCTCGCGTCATTGCCGCCAATCTCGGCACCTTCGGTTACTCTGGATGGCGACAAGGACGGCGTGCTGCCTGCGAGCGACGGCAGCGCCAGCGCGTCCAAGTTTACCGGTCGACGTGTTCATCGCGTGGTGCAGGGCGCCGGACATAACGTGCCGCAGGAGGCGCCGGCAGCGTTCGCAGCTGCCGTCATGGAGCTGATCCGCGGCTAGGGTCGACTTTGCCGCATGGCCATCGACGGCGGAAACAACCATTCTCGCTGCGCAAGTTCTCCAAGAAGAACAGAAATTTTACAGGGCGGAATTCCATGGCGAAGCGTCACGTCTTGCTTGCGATCTGACTGGTCTGCCTTGCTCCGATTGCACCAGCCTCAGCCGAAGAATTTCCAAGCCGTCCGATCACCTGGGTCGTTCCCTTCGCGCCGGGCGGCATCACCGACACGACGTCGCGCATCGTCGCCGAGGAAATGTCGAGGACGCTAGGACAATCGGTGCTGATCGATAACCGCGGCGGCGGAGGCGGCACGGTCGGCACCGAACAGGTGGCGCGCGCCAAGCCAGATGGCTACATGATGATCTACGGCACGCAGGGCACGATGGCGGCCAATGTCACGCTGCGCAAAAACCTGTCCTACGATCCGCTGACGAGTTTCCTGCCGGTTCATCTGGTCGGTGAAAGCCCAAACCTGTTCGTGGCCTATCACGAAGCGCCCTATAATTCGGTGCCCGAGTTCATCGCCTATGCCAGACAGAATCCGGGCAAGGTGACGTTCTCGTCCTCCGGCGTCGGCACCGCGACGCATCTGGTTGCGGAGCTATTCAAGACGGTCACCGGCATCGAGATGCAGCATGTGCCGTACCGGGGCAGCGCGCCGGCGCTGAACGACATGATCGCCGGCCGTGTCGACGTCATGTTCGATTATCCGGTTTCGGTAGGGCCGCATGTCGAGGCCGGCAAACTGAAGGTGCTGGCCACCACCGCGCCGGATCGCCTGCGCGCATTTCCCGATGTGCCGACCATGGCCGAACTCGGCATGAAGGACATGACCACCCAGAGCTGGTCCTCGATCATGGTGCCGGCAGGCACGCCCGCGCCGGTCGTCGACCGGTTGGCGGCGGCCGCGCATGCGGCGCTGTCGTCGGAACGCGTGCGCACGCATTTCGAAAAGGTCGGCACCCGCCCGATGATGCTGCAGAAGGCCGAGATGATCCCGTTCATCGAAAAGGAGATCAAGCGCTGGGGCGATGTGATCGAACGGGCGGGGCTGGAGAAGCAGTAGCGGTCTGCTAAGGCAACAGCCGAGCAGACTGGCCTTGTGCATCCATCAACTTGACAGCTTGCTTATCGAAGGAAACGAAAGTGTCGGCGCCGAGCCAGCTTCCTTCATAAGCGATGGCGCCATCGGCGAAATCACCGCCGGCATCCATAAAAGTCAGCCCGGCTTCTGCTGCCGGGCGGTTCACTTCGACATTGTCGCCATTTATCAGGTGCCGGATTGCAGTCGCGATGTCCTTGGCTGGAACTTTATAGCCCTGTGAAAGTACCCAAACCAACTCGCAAAGTGCTGGGACGGAAATCGCTACCAGTTCAGCCCGCCTGAGGGCCGATTGCGCTGCTTTGCTCTGCGCTTCATGGTCCTCAGTGATGGCTCGAACCAACACATTGGTGTCGGCGGTGATCTTCATCGCTTTCCAGCCCACCCTCGCGCGGCGATCTTGTTAATCTCCTCGATTGTCAGCGACGGCCCGCCTTTTTGCTTCAGGAGGCCGAATACATCAGAAATCTTGCCGGTCGGTCGAGCAGCCTTCACTTCGATCTTGCCGTCGGGGAGTTTGTTCACGGTGATCTTCTCGCCAGGATGCACGCCCAGATGTTCAAGCACATCTTTGCGCAGTGTGACTTGGCCCTTGGCGGTGACAGTGAGTGTGCTCATGGCATACCTCAAGCTTCTACGCGGATATGTAAGGCAAAAACGCCTTACATTCAAGGCCCTCAGCATCGCGATCTTTGAGAGCTGGCGCTCAGTCCCGCCGCGGGCTGATTTTCCAGGTTGCCGCGAGAATCGCCGCGGTCATCGCACCGCTGATCACGGCGGCGACCGGGATCGAGAGGGCGAGCGCCGCGGTTGCGGCCCAGCCGATCGAGCAGAAGGCTTCCGCGAATGTTGCCAGCCGCGACGAGGTCTGGCGGCGGCGGAACTGGCTGCGTTTGGCCTGCACGCGGAACCAGAGCTGGATCGCGGCCGCCGAGACGGTGGCGACGATGACGCCGAGCGCGGTGACGATCGCCTGTGTCACGGAGGCAAAGGCCAGTGCGGCGATCAGCGGTGCGAAGATGGCGCCGATCGAGATCAGCACCACCTCGACCTTGGCGCGGATCACGCGCGACGGCGGCAGCGGCGCGGTCGCGACCAGGTCGGCGGCGTCTTCGCCCGAGATCGTCAGCCAGGCGAGACCGCCGGCAAGCTGGCCCGCCGCCATCACGATCACGGGCGTGATCAGCACGATCGCGTCCGAACTTTCGGAAAAGCTTCGCCACAGCATCAGGGCCGGCGGCACCAGATAGAGCAATTGCATCAGGCTCTGCGACAACAGCCAGGGGTCGCGCCGCAGCAGCAGGAATTCCTTGGCGCGCAGCGCCTGTTGCCGCGAGCCGCCGCGAAATGCGGTCGTGCGCGGTCCGTGACGGACCGACCGGGCGGTCGCGGCGACACTGACGACGGTATCGGCAAATCTCGGCGAGAAGACCGCCATCACGACGCCGAGCAGCACGAGCCCGCCGGCCATCAGCAACGACAGCACCACGCCATCGCCGATCGCCGCGCGCGCCGGCCACCACAGCGGACTGTCGAGCGCGGGCGCATAGGCTGCGGCGGCATCCGAGGTCAGCACCGCGAAGCGCGACAACGTGCCGTAGGAAAGAATGGCTGCGACCTGCAGCGCGATGACGAAGCCGGCGCCGATGATGGCGGCTACGATCTGCGCGACGAGACGGGTGCGGCTCGGGCCGATCAGCCTGAACAGCGCGACCGTGATCGCGATCGCAACGGCTGCGGCCGAAAGGCCGATGGCGATGACGACGCCGAACGCCGAAAGCCATCGGATGCCGCCACCGATCACGAGAACGTCGACAAAGGGCGTCGACAGCAACAGCGCCATTCCGGTGACGGACAGTCGCGATCGCCGCGATCCGGACCGAGAACACGTTGGCGAGGTTCGCCGGCGACGACATGATGAGATCGAGATCGGCGCGGGCATAGAACACCCGCGTCACCGATTCGATGGCCTGCGACAGCATCAGCGCCCAGGCGAGAAAGATGGTCGCCGTGATGACGATCAATTCCGGCTTGCCGAGCGGGGCTTGCAGATCGGCGAAGCGGCCGATCACCGCATAGGCCGGCAGGTGCATGATGGCGGCAAACACGATCAGGGCGATGATCGCGCGCTTTCGTTTTCCGCGCCTGCCGGTCATCATCGCCAGCCATTCGCGCCACGCCAGACGGATCTCGTGCCGGGCAAACCAGCTGAGCGCCGCGGCCGAACTCATGCGGCGGCCGCCTCGGTATCGACGAGCGCGATGAACATGTCTTCGAGGCTGGTGTCGTTGCGGCCGTTCTGCTGGCGCAACTCGGTGAGCGTGCCTTCGGCGACCAGCCGGCCCTTGGCGATGACGCCGATGCGGTCGGCCATCCGTTCGGCGACCTCGAGAATATGCGTCGTCATGATCACGGTGCAGCCGGCACGGACGCGGTCCTGCAGCAATCCCTTGACGTGACGCGCCGACAGCGCGTCGAGGCCGGTCAGCGGCTCGTCCAGGATGATCAGCCGGGGATCGTGTACCAGCGCGCCCGCCAGCGCCACCTTCTGGCGCATGCCCTTGGAAAATCCCTCGCAGCGTTCGTGCAGATGCGGCTCGAGGCCGAGCGACACCAGAAGCTGCTGTGCCGACGGGCCGGAAACCGCGGGATCGATGCCCCAGAGGCCGGCGACGAATTCGAGATATTCCAGCGGCGTCAGCTTGTCGTAGATCATCGGCTCGTCGGAGACCCAGGCCATGATCTGCTTGGCGGCGACGGGATCGGCGAGAGCATCGATGCCCAAAATGGAGACCGAGCCGGCGTCGGGCCGCAGCAGGCCGGCGACCATCCGCAAGGTCGTGGTCTTGCCGGCGCCATTGGGGCCGAGCAGGGCGTAAAATTCGCCGGTGCGAACGGTCAGGTCGAGCGCGTCGACCGCGGGGCGGTCAAAACGCTTCGTTAACCCTCGCACTTCGAGCGCCGATACAGCTGGCTGCATGATGACGGGACGGTCCGGTTTCGCTTTTGTCGTTGTTGGAACATGGACCGAAGAACTTTCGGCGCGGTGAATCGAGCGGGCCAAATCGTGCCGAACCCCGCAACTTCCCGGGCTGCGGCATTTCTCCGCAATTGTTAACGACGACACGGCCAGCGCTTTGTTGACAGCGGTCGGCGCTTTGGGCTCAATGCAGCGGGACATATGCGGCTACAGGCATCGCACCGTCGATAGCGTGTAGACACAAGATGCGGAAAGGCGGTCGACAGAATCGCCTGGCATCGGGGAGGGAAATGATGCTGGACTTCGTTCAGCAGCTGGTGAGTGGCATCGCGCTCGGCTGCGTCTACGGCCTGATCGCGCTCGGCTTTGTGCTCGTTTACAAGGCAACCGAGGTCGTCAATTTCGCCCAGGGCGATTTGATGATGCTGGGCGGGTTCTTCGCCTTCACCTTCATCGGCATGCTCGGTCTCAATTACTGGCTCGGATTCGCCGGCGCGGTCATCGCCATGGCGGTGTTCGGCATGCTGGCCGAACGCGTGGTGGTGCGTCCGATCCTCGGCTATCCGCAGTTTTCCATCATCATGGCGACGATCGGGCTCGGATATTTCCTGCGCTCCGTCGTCGGCATGATCTGGGGCACCGACGATTTCAAGATCGAGACGCCGTTCAGCGACGGCGTGTTGCGGATCGGCTCGCTGGTGCTGGCCTACGACAAGCTCTCCGTGATCGCGGCGACCGTCATCCTTTGCGCGCTGCTGTATCTGTTCTTCAACCGCACCACGCTCGGCACCGCGATGCGCGCCAGCTCGGAGAACATGCTGGCCGCCTACTACATGGGCATTCCGGTCAAGCGCGTGGTGTCGATCGTCTGGGCGATCTCTGCGGCGGTCGCGACCGCCGCCGGCGTGCTGCTGGCGCCGATCACCTTCATTCATTCCAATGTCGGTCTCGTGCTGGGCCTGAAGGCGTTTCCCGCCGCCGTGCTCGGCGGCTTCGGCTCCATTCCCGGCGCCGTGGTGGGCGGCGTGCTGATCGGCGTGATCGAGAGCATGGCCGGCTTCTACCTGCCGCAGGGCTGGAAGGACGTCGCGCCCTACCTCGTTCTTCTGGTGGTGCTGCTGCTCAAGCCCGAAGGCCTGTTCGGTGTTCATACGCGGAAGAAAGTCTGATGCGGTTCCTCTTCAAGACCGATTACGAAGACGACATCAGGCTGTTTCCGCACAGCGGCTACATCGTTTCCTACGGCATCCTGCTGGCGCTTCTGGTGGTCGCGCCGTTCGTGCTGTCGAGCTATCTGGTCAGCCAGCTGGTGTTCGTCTGCATCTACGCCACCGTCGGCGTCGGGCTTGATGATCCTCACCGGCTTCACCGGGCAGGCCTCGCTCGGCCACGCCGCCTTTCTGGCGATCGGCGCCTATACGGCGGCCTATCTGCAGCAATACAACGTGCCGTTTCCGGTCTACTTCCTGGCCGGCGGCCTGTTGACCGGCGTGGTCGGTGCGCTGGTCGGATTTCCGGCGCTGCGGCTGCAGGGCATCTATCTCGTCATCGCGACGATTTCCTTTGCCTTCATCGTCGAGGAAGTGCTGGCGCGCTGGGAAAGCGTGACCCACGGCAATGAGGGCATGCGCGTCAAGACCTTGAGCCTGTTCGGGCAGGCGGTGCCGCGCGACGGGCCGACCTTCTATTTCCTCTGTCTTGGCGTATTGATCCTCACCATCGTCGGCACGCTCAATCTGCTGCGCTCGCCGACCGGCCGCGCCTTTGTCGCGATCCGCGACAGCGAAACCGCGGCGCGCAGCATGGGCGTCAACGTCTCGCTCTACAAGGTGAAGTCGTTTGCGATCAGTGCGGCGATCACCGGATTGGCCGGTGTGCTGTTCGCGCACAAGCTCTCCTTCATCAGCCCGGAAATGTTCACGCTGCAGCTCTCGATCGAGTTCATCATCGTGATCCTGATCGGCGGCACCTTCAGCCTGCACGGCGCGGTGCTCGGCGCGATCTTCCTGGTCATGATCGATCCGTTCCTGACCTATCTGAAGGACGACCTGCCCGGCATCATCGCGGGGCTCGCCGCGACGTTCGGCGCCGAGCAGGTGACGGCGGCGAACGTTCAGAGCCAACGTCGCCGCGATTGCCTCCGCCAACGGCCTGAAGGGCGCCATCTACGGCGTGATCATCGTGCTGTTCGTGCTGTTCGAGCCGCTCGGCCTCTACGGGCGCTGGCTGAAGATAAAGCTCTTCTTCCAGCTGTTCCCGCTCTACAAGCGCGCCACCTTCAAGCGCCAGAAGATCTACGTGAAATCGGAGCGGAACCGATGACCTACTTCCGTGCGGAAAACCTCTCGCTGCATTTCGGCGGCCTCAAGGCAGTCGATTCCGTCAGCTTCGCCGTGGAGAAGGGCGAGATCCTTTCGATCATCGGCCCCAACGGCGCCGGCAAGAGTTCGATCTTCAACCTGATCTCGCGCATCTACCCGCCGACCTCGGGCAAGATCTTCTTCGAGGACCAGGACATCACCGAGCAGCCGGCCTACGAAATCGCCGGCCTCGGCATCGCCCGCACTTTCCAGAACATCGAATTGTTCGAGAATGCGACCATGCTGAGCAATCTGCTGGTCGGCCGTCACCGGCACTCCACCACGCAGCTGTGGCAGGAATTGCTGTTCCTGCCGAGCGTGCGCGCGCGCGAAAAGGCGCATCGCCGCAGCGTCGAACAGGTGATCGAGTTCCTCGATCTCGAGGTCTATCGCGACAAGCTGATCTCGGGGCTGCCCTACGGCGTCCGCAAGGTGATCGAGCTCGCGCGCGCGCTTTGCTCGGAGCCGAAGCTGATCCTGCTCGACGAGCCGTCTTCCGGATTGAACGTCGAGGAGACCGGCGACATGTCGTTCTGGATCCGCGACCTGAAGACCGACCTCGGCATCACCGTGCTGATGGTCGAGCACGACATGTCGCTGGTGAACCGCGTCTCCGATCGCGTGATCGCGCTCAACTACGGCCGGGTGATCGCGATGGGATCGCCTTCCGAGGTGCAGCGCCATCCCGACGTCGTCGCCGCCTATCTCGGCGCATGAGGATGATGGCATGAGCGCTTCCGACATCATTCTCAAGCTCAGCAATATCGAAAGCTATTACGGGCCGATTCAGGCCATCAGAGGCATCAGCCTCGAGGTGCCTCGCGGCCAGATCGTCACGCTGCTCGGCGCCAACGGCGCCGGCAAGACCACCGTGCTCAAGACCATTTCCGGCATTCTCGATCCCCAGAAGGGCTCGATCGAATTTCTGGGCAAACCGATCCAGCGCATGGAGGCCGACAAGATCGTGCGGCTGGGCTTGAGCCACGTGCCGGAGGGGCGTGAGGTGTTTCCGTTCCTCTCGGTGCGCGAAAACCTGATGATGGGCGCCTATCCGCGCAAGGATCGCGACGGCGTCGCCGAGGATCTCGAGCGCGTCTACGGATACTTCCCGCGGCTGAAGGAGCGCATCAACCAGCCGGCCGGGCAGCTTTCCGGCGGCGAGCAGCAGATGCTGGCGATCGGGCGGGCGCTGATGAACCGGCCGACCCTGCTACTTCTGGACGAGCCGTCGCTCGGACTGTCGCCGATCCTGGTGAAGGAGATTTTTACCATCATCAAGCGCGTCAACGAGGAGCAGGGCATGTCGATCCTGCTGGTCGAGCAGAACGCCAAGGTGGCGCTGGAGACGGCGCATTACGGCTACGTGCTGGAAATCGGCCGGGTGGTGATGAACGACACCTGCGAGCGGCTGATGAATTCAAAGGACATCCAGGAATTCTATCTCGGCGCCAAGGAAGAGGGCGCCCGCGGCGAACGGCGCTGGAAAAAGAAGAAGACCTGGCGTTAGAAGACTTGGCGTTAGAAGAACCGGCGTTAACCGTTGCAGTCAAAAGCATGGCGTTCAGAACGAGTTAGAGCTAAATTCAGGCCCTGCTTCGAGAAAACAGACCGGCCGCCAAGGCCGGCGCCAGAAGCAGGCGACAGAGGGAGGAAGACGCATGGCCAGACCGGCAGTGCTGACGGTCGCCGACACGATCGCGAGGAGCTTTCTGAAGTCCGTGGAAACCCGCGGCGACCGGCCGGCGATCCGCGAAAAGAAATTCGGCATCTGGCAGCCGACCAGTTGGCGCGCGTGGCTGCAGATCTCCAAGGACATCGCCTTCGGCCTGCATGCCTCGGGCTTCCGGCCCGGCGACGTCGCCTCGATCATCGCCAACGCGGTGCCGGAATGGGTCTATGCCGACATGGGCATCCTGTGCGCCGGCGGCGTTTCGTCCGGCATCTATCCGACCAACTCGGCGTCGCAGGTCGAATACCTGATCAACAATTCCTCGACCAAGGTGATCTTCGCCGAGGATGAGGAGCAGCTCGACAAGATCCTGTCGTGCCGTTCGCGGTGTCCGACCTTGCAGAAGATCGTCGTGTTCGACATGGAAGGCCTGAGCGGCTTTACCGATCCGATGGTGCTGTCGCTGGCCGAGTTCATGGCGCTCGGGCGCAACCATGAGCAGGGCAACGATGCGCTGTGGGACGAGATGATCGGGAGCCGCACTGCCGGCGACCTCGCCATCCTCGTCTACACGTCAGGCACCACGGGTCCGCCCAAGGGCGCCATGCATTCCAACCGCAGCGTGACGCATCAGATGCGCCACGCCAACGATCTGTTTCCGTCGACCGACGCCGAGGAGCGGCTGGTGTTCCTGCCGCTCTGCCACGTCGCCGAGCGGATCGGCGGCTATTACGTATCGCTTGCGCTGGGATCGGTCATGAATTTCGCCGAAAGCCCGGAAACCGTGCCGGACAATCTGCGCGAGGTGCAGCCGACCGCGTTCCTCGCGGTGCCCCGGATCTGGGAAAAGTTCTATTCCGGAATCACGATCGCGTTAAAGGACGCGACCGCGTTCCAGAACTGGATGTACCGCAATGCGCTCGCCATCGGCAACCGCATGACCGAGTACAAGCTGCAAGGCGATACGCCGCCGCTGTCGTTGCGGCTCGCCAATCGCTTTGCCTATTGGCTGGTGTTCCGCAACATCCGCCGCATGCTCGGGCTCGACCGCTGCCGGCTGGCTTTCACGGGCGCTGCGCCGATCGCGCCCGATCTGATCCGCTGGTATCTCGCGCTCGGCCTCGACATGCGCGAGGTCTACGGCCAGACCGAGAATTGCGGTGTCGCGACCATCATGCCGCCCGACCGCGTCAAGCTCGGCTCGGTCGGCAAGGCCGCGCCCTGGGGCGAGGTTGCGATTTCGCCGCAAGGCGAAATCCTGATCCGCGGCGACTTCCTGTTCATGGGCTATCTGAACCAGCCGGAAAAAACCGCGGAAACCATCGACGCCAAGGGATGGCTGCACACCGGTGACGTCGGCTCGATCGACAATGAAGGCTTCGTCAAGATCACCGACCGGATGAAGGACATCATCATCACCTCGGGCGGCAAGAACATCACGCCGTCGGAAATCGAGAACCAGTTGAAGTTCTCGCCTTACGTTTCCGATGCCGTGGTGATCGGCGACAAGCGGCCGTATCTGACGTGCCTTTTGATGATCGACCAGGAGAATGTCGAGAAATATGCGCAAGACCACGACATTCCCTTTACCAACTACGCGAGCCTGTGCCGCGCCGCCGAGATCCAGGACCTGATCCAGCGCGAGATCGAGGCGGTCAACGCCAACTTCGCGCGCGTCGAAACCATCAAGAAGTTCTATCTGATCGAACGTCAGCTCACGCCCGAGGACGAGGAGCTGACGCCGACCATGAAGCTGAAGCGCAGTTTCGTGAACAAGCGTTACGCCGTCGAGATCGACGCCATGTATGGCGAGCGGGCGGTGGCGTAGCTGGTTACGGACATCGAAAGCGGAATTTTGAAAACGGCGAAGGATTGAGAAGGCCCCAGCCTTCGCTCATCACGGGCCAACAAGGAGGATATTGCAATGTCGAAATCGTTTAGGGCGTTAGGCCTTGCGGTGGGCGCCCTTGCGCTGACCCAGCTGCCGGCTGCGGCCCAGACCAAGGTTACCAATGAGGGCGTCTCGGCGAGCGAGATCGTCGTCGGCACCCATCAGGATCTGTCCGGCCCGATCAAGGTCTGGGGTGTTCCGGTTTCCAACGGCATGAAGATGGCGGTTGAGGAAATCAACGCCGCCGGCGGCATCAACGGCCGCAAGATCAAGATGATTCTCGAAGACAACGGCTACGATCCCAAGAAGGCCGTGCTGGCCTCGCAAAAGATGGTCGAGCGCGACAAGATATTCGCCATGATCGGGCCGATGGGTTCGCCCACCGTGCTCGCCGCGCAGGACATCCTGTTCGACGCCGGCGTGCTGCAACTGTTTCCGCTGACGGCCGCCGAATTCACCTTCAAGTTCGATCCGGCCAAGCCGCAGGAACGGCTGAAGTTCAACAATCTGCTGCCCTACGTCGAGAGCACGCGCGCGGCGGTCAAGTACATGATGGAAGCGAAAAACTTCAAGAAGCCCTGCATCATGCATCAGGACGACGAGTACGGAAAGAACGTGCTCGACGGCTTCACCCAGCAGCTCACGGCAATGAAGGTACAGCCTGCTTCGGTCACGAGCTTCAAGCGCGGCGCTTCCGACTTCAGCGCGCAGATCGCCAAGATGAAGTCTGACGGCTGCGACATGGTCGTGCTCGGCACCATCATCCGCGAAACCATCGGCGCGATGGGCGAGGCCAAGAAGCTCGGCTGGGACGTCACCTTCCTCGGCGCCACGCCGACCAACGTGCTCGAAGTGCCGGCGCTCGGCAAGGATGCGGTCGAAGGCCTCTATGCGGCTTCCGGTTTCGAAATCCCGTACGAAGACACAGCGAAGGGCAAGGTCAAGGATTGGCTCGCCAACTACAAGAAGATGTTCAACACGGACGCCAATACGCAGGCGATCATCGGCTACAATGCCATCATGACCTTTGCATTCTACGCCAACAAGGCGGGCAAGGACCTGACCGGCCAGAAGATGATGGACGCGCTGGAATCCGGCGACAAGTTCCTCGATATCTTCAGCTCGCCGCCGACCAAGTTCTCCAAGACCGACCATCTCGCCAACACGATTACCCAGGTGCAGCAGGTCAAGAACGGCCGCTGGGTGCTGGTCAAGGAAGGCCTGATGTTCTGAGGGAGCGGGTAGTTCCCAACGGAAAAGGCTCACGAGAAAGGGCTGCGCGAGACGATCGCGCAGCCCTTTTTTGTGCCTTCAGTTGGACGGCAAATACCGTCATTGCGAGGAGCGAAGCGACGAAGCAATCCATCTTTCCGCTTGTGGCGCTATGGATTGCTTCGCTGCGCTCGCAATGACGGAGAACCAGCACGTCGTGTCAACAAGCGGGACGGTAACGAAAAGGACCAAGCGTCAGTTTGGCGTGGAGAGACGCAGACGTTCGAGCGCCGTTATTTCTGAAGTACCTTCAGCAACTCGTCGCCGAGAATCGCCGGCTCTACGGGCGGCAGATAGGTGAGGCCGGCCGCCTTTGCGATCCGGGCGATGGTTCCTGCCGCCTGCAAATCGGAGAGCGCCTTGTTGACGGCGGCGATGAGCGCCGGATCGCTGGCGAGGCCGACATAGCCTCGATTAAAGCCTATCGGATAATAGTAACCGGAGGCGGCGAGCCTGGAATCGGAATGGGCGGCGCGGTAGGCATCGAAGCGGCTTAGGTCGAGCAATGTCGCATCGAATTCGCCGCCATTGAGCGCGCCGAGCAGGTCGTGCCGTCCTGGGACCAGATGCGTGATGTAGTCGATCAAGCGTCCGTTTTCGAACGTCATCAGGATCGCATCGCCAAGCGTTCCGCTTTCGATCGCGATGCGTAGCCCGGCGAGATCGCCGACGCCGGAGATCTTGCGGCCGCGTGCCTTCTCGCCGAGCACGACCGTCAGTGGCGAGTAAGCATAGGGCTGGCTCGGCGCAAGCACGCCGACCGGCACGCGGCGACGGCGGTCGTCGCGGGTAGCACCCTCGAAATCCGGCAGCTTCGCCGCCTTGACGCCGGGCACCTTGAGCGAGTCCCTGGTCAAGGCATAGCTGCCGACCAGCGCGCAGCGGCCGTCGGAAAGCAAGGCATTGGCTTCGAGGGCCGGGCTCGAGCTTTCGTCGAGTTTGCTTTCAAACCACTGGATCCTGAGCGGTCGGCCGAGGCGGCCGGCAACCGCCTGCGCCAGCGCGACGTCAAACCCGCTGTCGGGCTTGCCGCGCTGATGCATCGAAAGCGGAGGCAGGTTCTCGTCGAGGCAGACTTTCAGCGGATCGTCATCCGCGCGCGCCGCAGCTGCCGTCGCAAGCAGCACGGCAGCGAAGGCGAGCCAGCGCTTCATGGCTTCCTCCGGCTCGATACAAAGGCCCAGACCTCGGTGATCTCCTGATCGCTCAGAATATCCTTCCACGGCGGCATGTTGTTCTTGCCGTGCTTCACCGTCGTCGTGAACCGCGCGTTGTCATCCGGGAACGCACGCAAGTCGGGGGCGACCGTGCCGGCAGTGACCATGTTCGGACCATGGCAGTGCGAGCATTTCTGCGCATAAGTGGTCTTGCCGGGACCGATCAGCGCCTGATCGCTGATGGCGGCTTGTTGCTGCGCGGTAGCCGGCATCGCCATCCACGCGATCGCCGCCACCGCGACGGCGGCGAAAGACGCCGCCGTCCGCTTCGATACCTTGTCCGTCATCGGCGTTCCGCGATCAGTTCTTGACCGCGAAAACCCACAGCGAACCGCCTGTAGGCACGTTGGCAAGCCGCTCATCGCCGGAGAAGATCGAGTAGACGCCGCCATAGCCGCTGGTGACGGCGATGTACTGGACGCCGTCCTGCTGCCAGGTCACCGGTTGTCCCTCGATGCCCGAACCGGTCTGGAAGCTCCACAGCTTCTTGCCGTCGTTGGCGTCAAAGGCGTCGAACTCGCCGGTCAGCTGGCCGGAGAACACGACCCCGCCGGCCGTCGACAGCACGCCCGAGAACCGCGGTATATCGCTCGGCACTTCCCATTTGGCCTTTCCGGTCATGGGATCGATGGCCTTGAGATAGCCGCGCGGTCCGTTCGGCCACGCCCATGGATCCGTCAGGTCCATGCCGAGGTACCATTCGCCTTGCTTGAAGACGGCCGGCTCGGCCTTGTAGTTGCCGCCGATATTGAGCGTATTGGCGTAGGCAAGCCCGGTCTGCGGATTGTATGACATCGGCTCCCAATTCTTGCCGCCGAGGATCGACGGCTGAACCAGGACTTTCTTGCCTTCGCGGGCGTCCTTGGAGACATCGGTCTCGATCGGACGGCCGGTCTTCATGTCGATGCCGGTGGCCCAGTTCACCGTCACATAGGGATTGGCCGCAAGCAGTTTCCCGTTGGTCCGGTCAAGCACATAGAAGAAGCCGTTGCGATTGGCATCCATCAGAACCTTGGTGGGCTTGCCTTCGATCGTCATGTCGGCGAGCACCATCTCGGCGACCGCGTCGTAGTCGAACGGATTGTTCGGCGAGAACTGATAGTGCCACTTGATCTTGCCGGTCTTCGGCTCGAGCGCCAGCACCGCGCAGGTATACAGATTGTCGCCGGGACGCACGGCCGCATTGAACGGCCCCGGGTTGCCGACGCCCCAATACACCGTGTTCAGCTCCGGATCATAGGAGCCGGTGATCCATGTCGATCCGCCACCGAGCTTCCAGGTGTCGCCTTTCCACGTTTCGCCGCCGGGCTCCTCGGGGCTCGGTACCGTGTGGGTCCGCCACAGGCGCTTGCCGGTCTGCGGATCCCAACCATCGATGAAGCCGCGGGTCCCGAACTCAGCGCCGGAAATGCCCGTGATGACAACGCCGTCCGCCACCAGCGGCGCCACGGTCATCGAATAGCCTTCCTTGATGTCGGCCGCTTTCTGGCGCCACAGTTCCTTGCCGGTCTTCATGTCCAGCGCAATGACGTGGGCGTCGAGTGTGGTGCGGAAAAGCTTGCCCTCGTGGATCGCGCCGCCGCGGTTGATGATGCCGCAACACACGATGCGCGGCGTCTCTGCCGGGTACTCGACCTTGGTCTTCCAGATTTGCTTGCCGGTTTTGGCGTCAACCGCCATCGTCGCGTTGTGGTTGGTGATGTATATGACGCCCTGGTATACAATCGGCTGCGACTGCGCGCTTCGGTCATCTGCGAAGCTGTAGTTCCACACCGGAACAAGGTTCTTGACGTTGTCCTTGCTGATTTGCGTCAGCGGACTGAACCGCTGCAGATTATACCCCATACCGTAGTTGAGAACGTTCGATGTGTCGGTCGCTCCTTTGACCAATTGCTCGGTGGTCTGAGCGCTCGCACCGAACGGCGCAAGAATGACAAGGCTTGCGGCAAACGCAATGCACTTCATGCGGTCCCTCCCGTTGAATTCCCTGCGTGCCTATTTTCTGACACTGCAGACCAACATCTTCCTGAAACGGGAAAGCGTCAATACGAAAGTCGAAGATGACGCGCGAGCTCGCTGCGAAGAGAAAGCGAGAAACTTGTCTCGTCATGTTTTCGGAACGCGATCAGCATTACGGCTGCAGCGCACCATGAACATGAGGCGAGGGAAGATCAGGCAATGAATGCAAATTGTTGTCGACTGCCGCCACGCAACAAATTCACGCCGTCAGTCGGCGCGTTCAGATGGCTGGCTCCGCCGAGGCGGCCAGAGAACTCACGACGAGCGGCGCTGAAGGTTTGTTGCCCGCGGCGTCGGCGAGCAGCGGGGCATCGGCGTATCGCATCACGCCGTGTTGGCCGATCACGAATGTCGGCTGGTAATTTCTGACGTCGGCATCCTCGACCATCGCCATGCGGCGGTTGTCGAGCATCAGCCAGCGTCCGTCCAGCCGCGCCGCGGCCATCGCATGGTCCTCGCCATGGATGGTATCGCGCAGGACCACGATCCTGAGATCGTCGGGCGCGATGCCGGCGCGGCGCAAGGCGATGAATTTCGCGATCGCATAATCTTCGCAATCGCCACCGCCACGCGCGAGCGTTGCGAGCGGCGATGTCCAGACGTCGATCTGGCCGTGTTGGGTGAGGTCGCTGATCGGCCGGATGGCGAGATTGATGGCGCGGTTGATTTCGCCGAGCCGGGCGCGGCCTTCGCGCGTCCGGGCGGCGTCGACGATGTCGAGGAATTTCAGCGCGGCCGGAGACACGCAGCCGTCACGGTCGCCTTCGCAGAGCGCAAGCTGCACCATTTCGTCGTCGAGCCGGCGCTGCACGCCGAGCCATTTGTCGCGCAGTCCGCCGCTGGAGAGGGAAGCTGCGGCAAGCCCGAACGGTTCGGCCGATCGCTGCATCAGCTCTGCCGGCGCTGAAAGCTCCGGCGTCTCAGCCCGCAGGTCAACCGGCCCGAACCAGGCCAGACCGCACGCGATGATGCACGCACGCCATGCGCGCGCATAGACTGATAACCCCATCTGACGCCCCTTGTCCGGGCATCGGCTGGCCTGCTCTGCCTGCGCGTGACCGGATCATTTCCGAATGGGCAGGATGGGCAAGGGATCTTTTGATCTGTCTAAAACGATAGGGGGCGAGCCGGGAGTTTGCGGAACAGCCTGAACGTGGCCTACCCAGTTACAGCTAATTTTATCGATCCAGTCGGATGGCGCCCGTCAAAGCCGCCCGGTTCGCCGGGAAGGATTGCGGGATACGGCGCAATTTTACGGTTGCGAAAGGGCCACAGCGTCACCGAATTAACCCTGCCCGCAGAATCGCTCGGGAGGCATTTGCAACGGGTCCGGATGCTTTGCAGGGACGCCGGCTTCATCAGGACCGGGGAAAATGATCAGCCTCAGGCGGCTGTCGCTTCCCTCAGGAGGCCGCATCGCTGCGCTACGGCAGAGGTAAAGCATTGTATCTGCTCATCTTTATGGCTAAGGCCGGCCATGCCCATTCTTCAATCAGCCCTGGTAAAACCCGGCCTTTTCCGTGCCACATTTTCGCCTGACTGTTTTTCCGGACCTTTTCGGCCCTGTTGCAGACTTACCCATATTGAGGGTGTTCCCCGGCCGCGTACTTTTGTGTTCCTTACCCGCGTGGTATGAAAACCCCGCAGGGAAATTTCATACTTCTTAACCATTTAAGTTGGTGTCCCATTGAACTACGCCGGCAAATTCGAAACGGGTGAACTCGACCCTTTTACCGGTGGGGACATTGGCCTCGGTCCTTCGCTGTCACCGCACGGCCATCTTTCGACTCCCGGCAAGTTCCATGTCGACAAGGTTTCGACACATGCGCCGTCCGACGCCATAATTGTTTCTGATGCACACCTGCTGTTCACCGGCGACTTCAAGCGCTCGGGCGTCGACCTGATCCTCACCAGCGGCGACCGCGAACTCCTGCTGCATGATTACTTCAAGGGCGAGAAGCGCGCCGCGCTGGCCTCGCCTGACGGCGCCCACCTCACCGGCGACCTCGTCAACGCGCTGACCGGGCACACCCAGTTCGCACAGGCCGGCGGCAGCGCCAGCGTCGCTCCCGCCCTCATCGGCCACGTCACCAAACTCGCGGGCAACGCCACCGCAATCCGCAACGGCGTGTCGGTCATCCTGAACCAGGGTGACACCGTACATAAGGGCGACGTCGTCCAGTCCGGTTCCGATTCGACGCTCGGCATCACCTTCATCGACGGCACCGTGTTCGGCCTCGCGTCGAACGCCAAGATGGTGCTGAATGAAATGATCTACGACCCCAACGGGTCGGACAACAAATCGCTGCTCAGCCTGGTGGCTGGCACGATCTCGTTCGTCGCCGGCGCCACCGCCAAAAAAGGCGACATGAAGGTCGACACCCCGGTCGCGACCATGGGCATCCGCGGCACCGCGGTGCTGGTCGAGATCGATTTCGATGTGCCGGTGCAGGGCGGTGCGCCGCCGGCGAAATTCCAGGTGCTGGTCGAGCCCGACGGCACCACCGGCTCCTACATCCTGTACGACAAGACCACGCTGACGCAGATCGCAACCGTCAACCGGGCCGGTACGCAGACCATCATCAATGGCCAGGGCGCGGTCAGCTTCCAGTCGTCGGTGCAACTGTCGCCCGACGCGCAGAAAATCATCAGCGACGTGTTTTCGCTGAAGTTCACCGACCTCAACAATCCCAATACCAAGCTCACGACCAACTTCACCAACTCCATCGTTCCGGAAAACTTCCTCCTCAAGCTGGCCAGCAACGATCTCGGTCCGGTTACGCTTCAGTTCGTCAATATCCCGGACAAACCGGCGCCTGCTCCGGCGTCGGGCCCTGAACCCAGATCCGATCATATCCCCGGCCCGCCGCAGGCGGCCGCGGCTGGCGGCGCAGTTGCCGAACGGTTCGACATTACAGGCAACACCGCGCTCAACAGCATATCGGGCACGGTCGGCTATGCCGACATCAACCCGCTGGATAGGCCGAGCGTCAGCACGCAGTTTTCTTCCTTTACCTATCAGAACGCGCAGGGCGTCAATGTCAGTGCGACGCTGACGGCGGAGCAACTGGCCGCGGTCAAGGCGATCGAAGTGCCGCTCGCCGTGACGCAGGATCCCAACGGCAAGAACACCGGCCACGCGACCTGGACCTACACCATTGCCGATGGCGCGTTCGACTTCCTCGCCGAGGGTGAGAAGGTGACGCTGACCTATCTGGCGCGGGTCGACAACAACTACTCGCCGACGAATGAAACGACGTTCGTGCCGTTTACGATCGTCATCACCGGCACCAACGACAAGCCGACGCTGTCGGCAACCGGCGGCACGATCACGGAGCGGATCGGCACCGGCAATGAGGCGGTCGATACCGTGACCGGCAACGTCACCTTCGCCGACGTCGATCTGACCGACCGCCCCGTCGTCAGCGCGGCGATTTCCGCGACCGATCCGTTCCGCTATTATGATGCGGAGGGCAACGACATAACCGCCACGCTGACGCCGGCGCAACTCGCAGCGATCCTCGCCGTCGAAGTGCCGCTGAGCGTGGTGCAGGGGGCCGGAAACACCCACAACGGCTCGGCGAGCTGGACCTACAGCGTTGAAGACAGCAAGTTCGACTTCATCGCCAAGGGCGAAACGCTGACGCTCAACTACGTCGCCGAGGTCGATGACGGCCATGGCGGCGTCGTCTCGACGCCGATCACGGTCTCGATCCACGGCGCCGACGTCGTCGTCACCGGCACCAATGACGTGCCGACCATTGCTGCTACGAGCGCTGCCTTTGCTGAATTTTCGAACCCGACGGGTTCAGAGGCGCTCCACGTCGCATCCGGCACGATCAGCTTCACCGACGTCGACCTGACCGACCGGCCGGTGGCAAGCGCCGCCTTCTCCGGGTTCAGCTACCTGAACGCCAACAGCGTCGACGTCACCTCACAGCTCACGGCCAAGGAACTCGCGGCGATCGCTGCGGTGGATGGACCGCTGACGGTGGTGCAGACTCCCGGCAATACCAATGACGGTTCGGCGACCTGGAGTTACAGCACAGCCGACAATGCGTTTGATTTTCTTGCCGACGGCGAGATCCTGAAGCTGACCTACACCGCAACCGTCGATGACGGGCATGGCGGCGTGGTGACCAAGCCGATCACCATCACCGTTACTGGCAGCAACGACACAGCCGACATCACCAGCGGTCTGCAGACGGCGGCCATCTCGGAAAAGGCCAACATCCACGGTTCGGCGACGCCGGATACCGCCAGCGGCGCAATCACGTTCAGCGATGTCGACCTGACCGATACGCATGAGGTCACGATCGCCAGCGTCCACGCCTCCGGCGTGATGACGGGCCTCGCCAACGGCACAGTGCAGCTCAGCTGGCTGTCGCTGGGGCCATTGCATGATTCCGCCGATGGCGTGCAGGGCTCGCAGAGCTGGTCGTTCTCGGCGCCGGACAGCTATTTCGATTACCTCGCCGTTGGCGAGAGCGTCACCCTGACCTACACGGTAGAGGTCGACGACCACCATGGCGGCGTGACCTCGCAGGACGTTGTCGTCACCGTCAACGGCAGCAACGACGCGCCCGAGATCGTAGGTGAGATAGATCCCCCCGCGCAGACCGTAGTCGTGGTGCCCCCGGCTACGCCGACCGTCCTTTCGTCGGGCGTGAATGTAAATTCGCTTGGCTTGAACACGGAGACGTTTGACGGCGTAGCGCCGGGCGCGGCATCGAACAATGGCGCCGGCTCCGGCAATTTCGAAAGCGCTGCGCTCGGGGCCCATTTCTCGGCATCTGGAAATAGCGGGATCGTCGTTGGCTCGTCCTCGGTCACGGCGGCGCCGTTCGTCGGGCCGTCACCTGGCGCGCGGGACGCGACCAACTATCTGAGCATCGGCAGCAATAGTACCGAGACCATCACCTTTGCTTCGGAGAAAAACACCTTCGGCCTTTACTGGGGGTCGCTCGATTCCTACAACACCATCAAGTTTTACGACGGAACGACGCTTGTCGCTTCCTATACCGGTAACGATATTTTGCCGCTGTTCCCGACGGGTAACCAGGGTTCGTTCGCCTCGAACGGGTATGTGGAATTCTCCGGACTGCACTCCTTCAACAAGGTCGTGCTCGGCAGCAGTTCGAACGCATTCGAGATCGACAACATTTCTGCCGGATATATTCCTCCGCCCGGGCTTTCAGGGCCGATCAAGGGTACGCTCAGCGTCCACGATGCCGACGTCGGCGACACCTTGACGGCGTTCGTGACCGGCAACGCCACGATCGAGTACAACGGCTCGTCTTCAGTGCCGGGCAACATCGACATATCGGCGTTGGTGAATGCCGCGGACGTGACGTTCGACACCGCATCGAGCAATGGCGGAACGGTTGTCCTGAACTGGACTTATCAGCCGATCAATGCCCATCTCGATTTCCTCAATGAGGGCGACATACTGAAGATCAAATACGTCGCAGAGGTGAGCGACGGTCATGGCCATACCAGCAGTCAGCCGCTGACGATTACCCTCGTCGGCGCGGAAAATGCCGCCAACGCTTCGCTCAGCCTCGCCACCGGACCGCTCATAGACACCGATACGGTAAGCGTCACCAAGAATGCCGACGGAACGTCCACGGTGTCGGGTTTGCATGTCTCCGACGGCGACGCCACCGCGCCGAACGACACGTTCACGGTCAGCACGGTAGCCGGTAGTGCCAGCGGTAGTGTGATTCCGCCGGCCGCTAATGGCTCGCTCGCGGCTGTCAACGCCACGCTGAGCAGCGGCATCAATTACGATCCCGGCAGCAATCCACCGCAAACCGACATGGTGACGCTGAAGGTGTCAGATGGCCTTGGCCATTCCGACACCGTCCATTTCGTATTCAACGAGGCCGGACAGGGGCCCGTGACGTTGACCGGCACATCCGGCAAGGACGTCATTTTTGCGACCGGCACCGACGATACGCTGACCGGCGGTGCGAGCGCCGATCAGTTCGTTTTTGCGCCAGGACAGCACCCGAGCGCCGACACGATTACGGATTTCACGCCGGGCCAGGATCACATCGATCTGCGGCTGTTTTCCGAAGTTGGCGCCGACAATATCAATGGCTGGCTGTCCACCCATGCGGTGCAGAGTTCGACAAACCCGGCGGATGTCCTGATCACGCTCGGCAACGAAGCTATCACGCTGAAGAACGTCGCCGTGACCAGTCTGCATGTCAGCGACTTCATCGTGTCGCCGCATCACGTTACCTAGTGTTGCGGCTTGCGAATTCACACTGGCTCCGCGATATCGATGCTATCTTCTGACTTGTCCGGCGCCGTTGGCCGGTTGGACATTCGGAAGCCATGAAACGATTGCGGGTATTGCGAAGATGGTTCGCGCGGCGCGTCGGCTATGCCCGGCTGCTATGCTTCGCGCTGCTGATCGGGTTCGCCGCGCTACGCGCCGCCGACCCGGCTCCCGTCGAGGAAATCCGCGTCAGGACCTTCGATTTCTTCCAGCGCATCGAGCCGCGAAAGAAGACCATCAGGCCGGTCACCATCGTCGATATCGACGACAAGAGCCTGGAAAAGCTCGGGCAGTGGCCCTGGCCGCGCACCCGGATTGCCGATCTCGTGACCGAACTGACCCGGCTCGGCGCGGTCGTGATCGCCTTCGACGCGGTGTTCTCCGAGCCGGACCGTCTCAACCCTGCCTTTGCGGCCGATACCTTCCGCCACCTCGATGAGGAGACCCGCGTCAAGCTGCGCGCGCTGCCGAGCAACGACCAGGTCTTCGCCGACGCCATCAAGGCGTCCCGCGTCGTGCTCGGCGAATCCGGCCTGCCGGAGGAAATCGCGGCCCTCGACAAGACGCTGCCGGTCACCGGGATCGCGATGCTGGGCGAGGAGCCGCAGCGCTTCATGTTCGATTTCCCGGGGCTATTGCGCAACGTGCCGGTGCTGGAGCATGCCGCCGCGGGGCGCGGCCTGTTTACGATCAGGCCCGAGCGCGACGGCATCATCCGGCGCGTGCCGATGATCATGCAGGCACAGGGCCAGACCATGCCCTCGCTGACATTCGAGATTTTGCGCGTCGCCAGCGGATCGGGGACCATTCTGATCAAGGCCGAAACGGCCGGCATCAAGAGCATCGGCGTCAAGGGGTTTGAGATTCCGACCGACCATAACGGTCAGCTCTGGGTTCACTATGCCCGCAACGACGCTTCGATCTATGTCCCCGCGGTCAATGTGCTGGAGAAAAACGTCGCGCCCGACATGATCGCCGGCAAGCTGGTGCTGATCGGCACCTCGGCGGTTGGCCTCAACGACATCAAGACTACGCCGGTGTCGCGCGCCATGCCCGGGGTCGAGATCCATGCCCAGGTGCTGGAGAGCGCGCTCACCGGCGCGGTGATCTCGCAGCCGATCTTCGGCATTGCCGTCGAATTCGCGACCGCGCTGATGTTCGGGCTTCTGGTGATTGCGTTTGCACCGCAGTTCGGGCCGATCACGCTGGTTGTCCTTGGCGCGGCGTTCGCAAGCATGCTGATCGGACTCTCGGTGTACTTCTATGCCCACGACCGTTTGCTGATCGATTTCACCTATCCCCTGATGTCGACCACGGCGATCTATCTTACGCTGATCTTTACCAGCTTCGTGCGCGAGCAGGCGCAACGCCGGCAGATTCGTTCCGCCTTCGGCCAGTATCTGTCGCCGGCGCTGGTCGAACAATTGGCGCAGTCGCCGGAAAAGCTGGTGCTCGGCGGCGAAGAGCGCGAGATGACGATCATGTTTTCCGACATGCGCGGCTTCACCTCGATCTCTGAGACCTACAAGAGCGACCCGCAGGGCCTCACCGCGCTGATGAACCGCTTCCTGACGCCGCTGACCAACGCCATCCTCAACCGCAAGGGCACCATCGACAAATACATGGGCGACGCCATCATGGCGTTCTGGAACGCGCCGCTCGACGACAAGGACCATCACCTCAATGCCTGCGAGGCGGCGCTCGACATGCTGGAGCGCGTCGACGAGCTCAATCAGGCGCGTGAGCAGGAAGCAAAGGAGGAGGGGCGACCGTTCATTCCGCTCAATGCCGGCATCGGACTCAATACCGGCACCTGCGTGGTCGGCAACATGGGGTCAGACCAGCGTTTCGACTATTCGGTGTTTGGCGACAGCGTCAACCTGGCGTCCCGGCTGGAAGGTCAGTCGAAGGAATACGGCTTCCCGATCATCGTCGGCTCGAAAACCGCGCTCGCGGTCAAGGACAAGTTCGCGATTCTCGAACTCGACTTCATCATGGTGAAGGGCAAGAAGGAGCCCGAGGTCATCTACGCCATCGCCGGCCGGGAGGACACCGCGCAGTCCGGCCGCTTCCAGCGCCTGCGCAACCTGACGATCGAGATGCTGGCTTGCTATCGCGCCCGCGACTGGAACGGCGCGCTGGCCGCGATCGAACGCGGCCGCAAGACCGACGAGGCAAATTCATTGGAGTTGCTCTACAATCTCTACGAAGCGCGTATCCGCGACTATATCGAGAACCCGCCGCCGCAAGACTGGAACGGCGCCTTCGCGCTGCTGACCAAGTAAGACCTCTCGATGGAGACGACATGCCGCGGCGGCAACTTGACCGCTCACCGGCCGCTCGTCATAGTTTCGCTGAAGGTGAGCCAGCAAGACTCGCCGATTCAGGGAGACGAAAATGAGCAACATGTTGGCCGCCCTTGCGGGGGCGTTGATCTCCGCCGTGTCGCTCATGCCCGCCGCCCTGGCGCAGCCGGCCTGCGTTACCCAGAACATGGTCGTTCCTCCCGGCGCGAACACGAGCGACAAGGCGGCGCCCTTCTTCATCGATACGACGGGCCTCGATTTCAAGACAACGCCGCCGACGCGCGACCCGTCGAACCCGAATTATCCGCGCGCGACGGAGCTTCCCGACGGCACACTGCCGCCGTCTGGCGCCGAGGGGAATTTCATCATCGGCCAGACCCACGCGCCTGCCCCAGAGACGGTGGCCAAGGACGGCGTGCCGCGCGGTACGATCACGTCTTTCACTTTGTCCTCAAAGGACAGTGTGATCTACAACCCCGGCCTGATCCGCGACGACACGCCGGGCTGCAACAACAGTTCGATCATGGTGACCACCACGGCGCCGGGCGACAAATCGAACATGATCGTCACCACCAGCCACCCCGGCACCTGGACGCGCACGATCGAGGTCTATGTCCCGCCGAACTATGTGCGCGGCACGGAGGTGCCGTTCATCGTGCTGGGCGACGGCGGCTCGACGGCCTGGAAGGACATGAACACCACGCTCGACAATCTGATCCAGCAGCGCCGCGTGCCGCCGATGGTCTCGATCCAGATCGGCAATGGCGGGCAGGACGCGCAGGGCGCCCAGCGCGGGCGCGAATACGACACGGTGTCGGGAGCCTATGCGCAGTTCGTCGAGCGCGAGGTATTGCCGCTCGTTGAGCAGAATGCCGGCGTGAAGCTCACGAAGGACCCCGAGGGGCGCGCGACCATGGGGCTGAGTTCAAGCGGCACGGCGGCCTTCACCATGGCGTGGTTTCATCCCGAGCTCTATCACCGGGTGCTGGCCTATTCGCCGACCATGGTCAATCAGCAATGGCCTTGGAATCCGGCGCTGCGCGGCGGCGCCTGGGAATATCACAGTCCGTGGGCGGGCCCGGCCGGTCCCAACCTCACCGTGAAGGCAGGCGTGCTCACGCCGTCGGAGCCGCCCGGCGTGCCGCTGATACCCAGCGCGTCCGCCAAGCCGATCCGTTACTGGTTCGAGATGGGCGATCAGGACCTGTTCTATCCCAACCCGACGATCCCCGACGGCATGCACGACTGGACGCTGTCGGCCGCACTGATGGCCAAGGTGCTGGCCGAAAAGGGGTACCATTACCAGTACCTGTTCGTGCGCAATGCCAAGCATGTCGACCGCCCAACCGTCGCGCAGACGCTGCCGGCAGCGCTGGAGTGGTTGTGGAAGGGCTATCCGATTCCGTGAGGTGCGCGGTGGATGTCCCGACCAAGCGAAGGAAGCCGTAGGGTGGGCAAAGGCGCGCCAGCGCCGTGCCCACCATTCTGCGTACGGTGTTGGTGATGGTGGGCACGCTTCGCTTTGCCCACCCTACGATTCTCGAAAGGCGCTACTCCAGCCCGATCTGCGTCAAATCCTGAAACCAGTGCTGCGCCTGCACGAACTTCTTCACTTTCGGCGACAGCGCGTGCGGGTTGGTGTCGTGCACCACCCAGACCAGCGTGGCGTCGTCGACGATCATCGCATGCGCCTGCGCCAGCAGTTCGTCCTGCTTGGCGACATCGAAGGTCTGCTTGGCCTCGTCGATCAGCGCGTCGACCTTCGGGTTCTTGTAGCCGCCCCAGTTGACGCCGACAGGCGCGATCTGGCCGGAGTGGAAGAAGCGGACGATGGCGTAGAGCGGATCTGACGTGACGTAGGCGATGTTGTTGGAGGTGATGCCGGCGTTCATCTCGTCGGCCGCGCCCTTGCGCCACGCGGTATAGAGAGTCTCGAGTTCGACCACCTTGAAGTCGATCTCGATGCCGATTTCCTTAAAACTCTGCTGCAGGAATTCGTTCATCGGCAGCGACAGCATCTGCCCGGTGCCGCCTTGCGCGATGACGAAGGTGGTCTTCAGCGGCTTCTCCTTGGAATAGCCGGCCTCCTGCACCAGCTTCTTGGCCGCGGCGACATCGTATTTGAGTTCGAACGTCGGCTTGCCGAACCACGGGCTCGACGGGTCGACCTGGCCCTTGGCGGGCTTTGCAAGCCCGTTCATCAGGCCGACCACGGCCTCGCGATCGATCGCAAGGTTGAGCGCCTTGCGCAGGCGAATGTCGGTCCAGGGCGAGCCGGGCAGCACGCTCAGATGATAATTCCAGACATGCGGTGTAACGTTGTCGACGATCTTCATGCCGGCGGATTTGAGCTGCGGTACCGCATCCGGCGCGGGCGTCTCGATCAGGTCGACCTGGCCCGCCAGCAGCGCATTGGTGCGGGTCAGCGCTTCGGGCATCGGAATCAGCACGATCTTGTCGGCCTTCGGAATCCGCTTGCTGTCCCAATAGTCGGCGTTCTTGCTCAACTCGGCGAGTTCTCGCGGGACCAGTTTTGTGAGCTTGAACGGCCCGGTGCCGGAGGGCTGGCTGGCGAACTTGTCCCAGTCCTTGCCGAGCTTTTCATATTGCGCGGGGCTGGAGACCAGGAACCAGAGCATCTGGTAGGGGAAGAAGGAATCGACCGTCTTGGTGGTGATCTCGACGGTCGAATCGTCGATCTTGGCGTAGCTCGCCACTGAAGGCAGGCGGGTTTTGACCTGTGCACTCTGCCGCTTGTCGAACTGCGGTGCCTTGTCATTGAGCACCTTGTCCAGATTCCAGATCACGGCGTCGGCGTTGAATTCGCTGCCGTCGTGAAACTTGACGCCCTTGCGCAGCGCAAAGCGCCATTTCTTCTTGTCGGCCTCGTCCACCTTCCACTCGGTGGCCAGGCCCGGCATCAGTTTGCCCGGCCGGTCGGACACGTCCATCTCCCAGGCGACCAGCGGGTCGTAGATCGTGTAGGCCGAGAACTGGTAGGCGCCGGCGCCGCGATCCGGCTGGCCGGTGGTCAGCGGAATGTCCGCCATCGAGATGCCGTAGCGCACAATGGTCTCGGCTCGTGCTGAAATCGTGGGCAAGCCGGGAGACAATCCCAAGGCCATTGCCGCGGCAGCAAGAAGCATCGAATATCGGGTGCGCATGAATTAAGCTCCATCGGGCGGGGTTTAGAGCTGAAAATGCAAGCTTGATGCCAGATGGAGCATGGAAAGCGCGGTTGTATGCGCGATCACCGGGAGTTGTGCGGCTAAAGGCCCCTGCTGACTCATCTTCCTTGGCACAGGCGTTGCATACCATTGCATAAGAATTAGTCACCCAAGTCCATAAGGAATTGCTGCATATGCGTAACGACAAACGGAACAGAACGGCCACCGCGTGGCTGCTGGCGACGGCGCTCGTGGTGGGCCTGCCGCAACTCGCCAGCGCCGAGACGGTGCTGCGGATCGGCATGACCGCCGCCGATATTCCGCGCACGCTCGGCCAGCCCGATCAGGGTTTTGAGGGCAACCGCTTTACCGGCCTCACCATGTACGACGCGTTGACGATGTGGGACCTGTCATCGGCCGACAAGCCGAGCGTGATGATTCCCGGGCTTTCGACCGAATGGAAGGTCGACGAGGCCGACAAGAAGAAGTGGACGTTCAAGCTGCGCCCCGGCGTCAAATTCCACGACGGCTCGCCGTTCAATGCCGATGCCGTGGTCTGGAACGTCGAGAAGGTTCTGAAGCAGGACGCGCCGCAGTTCGACGCCAGCCAGGTCGGCGTCACCGCCTCGCGCATGCCGACCTTGGCTTCCGCCAGCAAGATCGACGACATGACGGTGGAGTTGATCACCAAGGAGCCGGACAGCTTTTTGCCGATCAACCTGACCAATCTGTTCATGGCCAGCCCCTCGAAGTGGCAGGCGTTTTACGACAAGGCCGAAGGCGCCGACGCCAAGGCGAAATCGCAGGCCGCCTGGGCCGCGTTCGCCAAGGACGCTTCGGGCACCGGGCCCTGGAAGATGTCGCAATTCACGCCGCGCGAGCGGCTCGAACTGGTCAAGAACGACGGCTATTGGGACAAGGCGCGCGTGCCGAAGGTCGACAAGATGCTGCTGCTGCCGATGCCGGAAGCCAACGCCCGCACCGCGGCATTGTTGTCCGGCCAGGTCGACTGGGTCGAAGCGCCGGCGCCTGACGCGGTCAAGGAGATCAAGCAGCGCGGCTTTACCATCACTTCCAACGAAGAGCCGCATGTCTGGCCGTGGCAGTTTTCGCGGATCGAAGGCTCGCCATGGAACGACATCCGTGTCCGCAAGGCGGCCAACCTCTGCGTCGATCGCGAAGGGCTGCGGGACGGCCTGCTCGCCGGCCTGATGGTGCCGGCGACCGGCACCTTCGAGCCCGGCCATCCCTGGCGCGGCAAGCCGACGTTTGAGATCAAGTATGACCTGAAGGCCGCCCAGAAACTGATGCAGGAGGCCGGCTACGGTCCGAGCAAAAAGCTGACGGTGAAGACCCAGACCTCGGCGTCGGGATCGGGTCAGATGCTGCCGCTGCCGATGAACGAATATCTGCAGCAGGCGCTGGCCGAATGCTACTTCGACGTCCAGCTCGACGTCATCGAGTGGAATACGCTGTTCACCAACTGGCGGCGCGGCGCCAAGGATCCGACCGCCAACGGCGCCAACGCCACCAACGTCACCTATGCGGCGATGGATCCGTTCTTTGCGCTGGTGCGCTTCCTGCAGTCGTCGATGGCGCCGCCAACGTCGAATAATTGGGGCTATATAAACAACCCCAAGTTCGACGAGTTGGTGACCAAGGCACGCCAGACCTTCGATCCCGCCGCGCGCGACGCGGCGCTCGCCGAACTGCATGCGGCCTCGGTGGACGATGCGGCGTTCCTCTACGTCGCGCACGACGTCGCCCCGCGCGCGATGAGCCCGAAGGTCAAAGGCTTTGTTCAGCCGAAGAGCTGGTTCGTCGACTTCTCGCCGGTGTCGCTGACGCCGTAACGCTGAGAGCGTGATGCTTGTTGACCCTCTCCCCTTGTGGGAGAGGGTGGATCGACGCCGCGAAGCGGCGGCGAGACGGGTGAGGGGTTCTCTCCGCGGACACGCTTCTCTCATCTGAATGTTTCGCGTCCGCGGATAGAACCCCTCATCCGGCGCGGACAAAAAGTCCGCGCCACCTTCTCCCACAAGGGGAGAAGGGAAGAAGAAGAAAAAAGTAACCCGTGTTCGCTTACATCGCCCGACGCATCGTCTATGTCATCCCGATCGTGGTCAGCGTGGCGCTGGTGTGCTTCCTCTTGGTGCACATCACGCCCGGCGACCCGCTCGTCGCCGTGCTGCCGGCGGATGCATCGCAGGAGCTCGCGGCGCAACTGCGCACGGCCTACGGTTTTGATCGTCCGCTGCCGGTTCAGTTCGGGCTCTGGATGTGGCGCGCGCTCCATGGCGATCTCGGCAATTCCATCGCCACCGGCCGCCCGGTGCTGTCGGAAGTGCTACGCGCGGTCAGCAACACCGTGACGCTTGCGATTGCCGCGGCGCTGATTGGCTTCACGCTCGGGCTGTTTTTCGGCCTGATCGCCGGCTATTTCCGCGACACCTGGATCGACAAGGTCGCCACTTCTATCGCGATCGCCGGCGTCTCGGTGCCGCATTACTGGCTCGGCATGGTGCTGGTCATCATCTTCTCGGTGCAGCTCAACTGGCTGCCCGCGGTCGGCGCCGGTCCCGGCGGCTCCGGCTCCTGGGGCTGGGATTGGGAGCACATGAAATATCTCATCCTGCCGGCGATCACGACCTCGGTGATCCCGATGGGCATCGTCACCCGCACGGTGCGCGCGCTCACCGGCGACATCCTTTCGCAGGATTTCGTCGAGGCGTTGCGCGCAAAAGGCCTGCGCGAACTCGACGTCTTCAAGCACGTCATCAAGAACGCCGCGCCGACCGCGCTTGCCGTGATGGGGTTGCAACTCGGCTACATGCTCGGCGGCTCGATCCTGATCGAGACCGTGTTCTCCTGGCCCGGCTCGGGACTGCTGCTCAATTCGGCGATCTTCCAGCGCGACCTGCCGCTGCTGCAGGGCACGATTTTGGTGCTGGCGTTGTTCTTCGTAGGCCTCAACCTGCTGGTCGATATCGCGCAAGCTTCTATCGATCCGCGCATCAAGCGGGGCTGATTCATGACCGTGATGTCGGATACCGCCCTGCAAGCCGCGCCAGCGACCAAGGCGCGCGGCTATTGGGCGACCGTCGGCCGTCGCATCGCGCGCGACAAGGTCGCCATGGCGTGCGCCTTCGTCCTGGCGCTGATCTTCCTTTCCGCGCTGTTCGCGCCGTGGCTCGGTCTCGCCGATCCCTATCAGGGCTCGATGATCCGAAGGCTTCGCCATATCGGCACGCCGAACTATCCGCTCGGCACCGACGAACTTGGCCGCGACATGCTGGCGCGGCTGATCTATGGCGGCCGGCTGTCGCTGATCATCGGCATTCTGCCTGTGATCCTCGCTTTCATGATCGGCACTTCGCTCGGGCTCGTCGCCGGCTATGTCGGCGGCAAGCTCAATACCGCGATCATGCGCACCGTCGACGTGTTCTACGCCTTTCCGTCGGTGCTGCTGGCGATTGCGATCTCCGGCGCGCTGGGGGCGGGCATCGTCAACTCCATCGTGTCGCTGACGATCGTGTTCGTGCCGCAGATTACGCGCGTGGCGGAAAGCGTCACCACAGGCGTGCGCAACATGGATTTCGTCGAGGCCGCGCGCGCCTCCGGCGCCGGGCCGTTCACCATCATGCGCGTTCACATGCTGGGCAATGTGCTGGGACCGATCTTCGTCTACGCCACAGGATTGATCTCGGTGTCGATGATCCTTGCCGCCGGCCTGTCGTTCCTCGGTCTAGGTACAAAACCGCCGGAGCCGGAATGGGGCTTGATGCTGAACACGCTGCGCACCGCGATCTATGTCAACCCGTGGGTCGCGGCGCTGCCGGGCGTCATGATCTTTGCGGTCTCGATCTGCTTCAACCTGCTCAGCGACGGCATGCGCAGCGCCATGGACATCAGGAACTGACGCGATGAGTGAGCCAAGCCCGTCAGTCGAACTTTTGGAGCCGATCGAAGACGTCGGCGGCGCGGCGCAGCCGCTGCTGCAGGTCACCGGCCTGACCAAGCATTTCCCGGTGCGCGGCGATCTGTTCAGTCCCCGCAAAACCGTGCGCGCGGTGGATGATGTTTCCTTCTCCATCGCCAAGGGCGAGACCGTCGGGATCGTCGGGGAATCCGGCTGCGGCAAGTCGACCACCGCGCGGCTGTTGATGCACCTGATGAAGCGCGATGCCGGCGACATCATCTATGACGGCATGCAGGTCGGCCGCGCGCTGTCGCTGCGTGAACTGCGCCGCGGCATGCAGATGGTGTTTCAGGACAGCTACGCCTCGCTCAATCCGCGCCTGACGATCGAGGAATTGATCGCGTTCGGCCCCAAGGTCCATGGCATGGCTGACGGCACCGCGCGCGCGCTGGCGCGTGAGCTGCTCGGCAAGGTCGGCTTGCGGCCCGAAAACTTTGCCAACCGCTACCCGCACGAGATTTCCGGCGGCCAGCGCCAGCGCGTCAACATCGCGCGGGCCCTGGCGCTGTCGCCGCGGCTTGTCATCCTCGACGAAGCCGTATCGGCGCTCGACAAATCGGTCGAAGCCCAGGTGCTCAACCTGCTCGCCGATCTCAAGCGCGAATTCGGCCTGACATATTTGTTCATCAGCCACGACCTCAACGTGGTGCGCTACATCTCGGACCGCGTGCTGGTGATGTATCTCGGCGAGGTGGTCGAACTCGGCCCCGTCGACAAGGTCTGGGACGCGCCGGCGCATCCCTATACGCGGGCGCTGCTGGCCGCGATGCCGTCGTCCGATCCCGATAACCGCACCGAGACGCCGCCGATCTCGGGCGATCCGCCCAATCCGATCGACCCGCCGCCCGGTTGCCGTTTTCACACCCGCTGTCCGTTCGCGGAGCCGCTCTGCGCAAATGCGACGCCAAAACTCAGCGATGTCGATACAATGGGCCATCAGGCGGCGTGCTACATGGCCATTGCCGGATCCGGGCACAGCCGCGCACCGGCCGAACCGAACGACAAGGGAGCAAGTGCTGCATGACTAGACCCGAGCCGAAACAGGTCAAGGCGATGACCGAAATCGCGGGCGTGCCGCAGGATGCAGAAGTTTCCGCCCGCATCGCCAATTCCATCGGTCCGGCGTTCGATGGCTTTGCGCCCGTCAGCGGCACGCTGCCGATGGATCTCGAACCGGCGAGCTATCTTTTGGTGCAGCGCGCGAAGGTGTCGAAATGAGCGACGAACCGGCTTTGATGTCGCTGGTGGCGGTCGCGAAAGCGATCGCCGGCAAGAAACTCTCCTCGCGCGAGGTCACGCAATCCTGTCTCGACCGGATCGCGCAATGGCAGCCGCGCGTCAACGCCTTCATGGCGATCGAGGCGGACGAGGCGCTCGCCGCCGCGGATGCCGCCGATGCAGCGCTCGCCAAGGGCAACAATCCGGGCCCGCTGCACGGCGTTCCGCTGGCGCACAAGGACATGTATTACGACGCCGGCAAGGTCGTGACCTGCGGCTCGAAAATACGCCGCGATTTCGTACCGACGACCACCTCGACCGCGTTGCAGCGGCTGAAGGACGCCGGCACTGTCAGGCTTGGTTCGCTGCAGATGGTGGAGTTCGCCTACGGCCCGACCGGCCATAATCCGCACTACGGTGCGGTGCGCAATCCCTGGAACGTCGATCACATCACCGGCGGTTCGTCGTCCGGCTCTGGTTCGGCCGTCGCGGCCCGGCTGACCTTTGCGGCGCTCGGCTCCGATACCGGCGGCTCGATCCGGATGCCCGCGCATTTCTGCGGCGTCACCGGCTTCAAGACCACCGTCGGCCTGATCAGCCGGGCCGGCGCGATGCCGTTGTCGCAATCGCTCGATACGGTCGGACCGCTCGCGCAAACGGTTGAAGACTGTGCCCTGCTGGTCGGGCTGATGGCTGGCGCCGATCCCGAAGACCCGACCACCTCGTCACTGCCGGTGCCGAACTACATGGCCGCGACCACAGGCTCGCTCAAGGGCCTCAAGATCGGTGTACCCAGCGCCTTCTATGTCGACGATCTCGATTCCGAAGTCGCGCGGGTGCTGGACGAAACCATCGCCACGCTTAAGAAAGAGGGTGCCGAGATCGTCAAGGTCGAGCTGCCGGACCAGCGCCAGCTCACCGCCGCCTGCCAGATCGTGCTCGCCACCGAGGCCGCCGCCTTCCACAAGCGCTGGATGATCGAGCGGCCGCAGGATTACGGCGCGCAGGTTTTGATGCGGCTGCAGAACGGGCTTGCGATTCCTGGCGTGACCTATCTTGAGGCGATGCGCTGGCGCGGTCCGGCACTGGCGGCGTACCTCGCGGCGGTCACCGGCACCGATGCCGTGATCGCGCCGGTCGCGCCGATACCGGCGGCGACCATTGCCGAGAGCGATGTCGGCAACAGCCTCGATGCGGAGGCCGTGATCCAGCGCATCACGAAGTTCACCCGCCCGATCAATTATCTCGGCCTGCCGTCGCTTTCGATTCCCACGGGCTTCACCAGAACCGGTCTGCCGGTCGGCATGCAGCTGATCGGCCGCGCCTTCGATGAAGCGGGGCTGGTGCGGATCGGCGCGGCGTTCCAGCGTGCCACCGACTATCACCAGCAGGTACCCAAAGTCGCATGAGCAACCTCGTCGAAATCCGCGACCTCAACATCCGCTTCACCGGCGAACGCACGGTGCACGCCGTCAACGACATCTCGCTCTCGCTTGGCGAGGGCGAGGTGCTCGGCCTGCTCGGCGAATCCGGCTCCGGCAAGAGCGTGACCCTGCGCGCGCTGATGCGGCTGTTGCCGCGGAAGCGGACGCAGATTTCGGGCACTGTGAAGGTTCTGGGCCGCGACGTGCTGGCGATGAACGAGGAGGAGCTTTCGGCGTTTCGCGGCCAGACCGTCTCCATGATCTTCCAGGAGCCGGCGCTGGCGCTCGATCCGGTCTACACGATCGGCCACCAGATCGCGGAAAGCGTGATGCGCCACGAAGGCAAGAGCCAGAAGGAGGGGATGGCGCGCGCGCTGGAGATGCTTGAGGTGGTGCGGATTCCCTCCGCCAAGCGCCGGCTCGAAGCCTACCCGCACGAAATGAGCGGCGGCATGCGGCAGCGCGCGATGATCGCGCTGGCGCTGGCGTGCAAGCCCAAAATCCTGCTGGCCGACGAGCCCACCACGGCGCTGGACGCCACCGTGCAGATCCAGATCCTGCTGCTGTTGCGCGAATTGCAGCGCGAGTTCGGCATGTCGGTGATTTTCGTGACCCACGATATCGGCGTCGCCATCGAAATTTGCGACCGCGTCGCCGTCATGTATGCCGGCCAGATCGTGGAGCAGGGCCGCTTGCGCGACATTGTGCGCTCACCGGTTCATCCCTATGCCAAGGGGCTTTTGGCCTCGACCGTCCACGGCGCCAAGCGCGGCCAGCGACTGGAGACCATCCCAGGCACGCCGCCCTCGCTGGACAAGGCGCCCGCGAGTTGCTCGTTTGCTCCACGCTGCAGTTTTGCGCAGCCGCGCTGCACCGAGCGCTTGCCGCCCAATGTTCAGGTGTCGGCGGATCGCACCGCGCGCTGCGTGCTGGCGGAGCCGGCCGCGGTGGTTGCTGCGACATGAGAATTGACGAAACCGGTGTAACTGAGTTTGTCATGCCCGGGCTTGTCCCGGGCATCCAGGTCTTAATTGCTTCGTGGTAGCAAAGACGTGGATGGCCGGGACAAGCCCGGCCATGACGAAATCGCGCACTACCCACCAACTCCCGGATCGGCCCAGCTTTCGATCTGCGCCGGGCCCACGACCTGCTTCGGCTGATGGGGATTGAGCGTGCCCGCGCTCGCAGTCCAGCCCTTGGACAGGATCTGCATCGCAAAAAGCTTTGCGTCGATTTCCGATTTGAAAGTGCGAGTCGAGCGGACCATGCTCTCCGCTGTCTTGTCCGCCTTGTCCGGACCAAAGGTCACATACCAAATATCGCCTTGTTTCATCCCGGTATAACGCATGTGACGTAAATAAGTTTCACTTCGCAGGCGTCGTTGGACGGCGCAACGATTGCGGCTCGTCATATCGGACAGGATCGGGATAGGTTGTCGTCCGGCCAGCGCCGCGAACCCCGGGGGGACTTCCAATGCAGATTTCCAACGAAGGCATTCTCGTCATCCTCTTCGTCGGACTGATCGCTGGCTGGCTCGCCGGCAAGATCGTGCGCGGCACCGGGTTCGGCCTCATCGGCGATATCCTGGTCGGCATCGCCGGCGCGTTGCTTGCGAGCCTGCTGTTTCCCAAGCTCGGCATCCGCATCGGCACCGGGCTGGTGTCCGAGATCGTCTACTCCACCATCGGCGCCGTCATCCTGTTGCTGATCGTGCGGCTGGTGCGGACCGGTGGACGGTTGTAGCGCGCTATTTGGCGCGCGCCACCGCCTCCACGATCCAGCGCCGGACTGCAGCGATACGGCGGTCGCGCGCCTGTTCGGCGCGCGAGACCAGGTAGATCGTCTCGCTATGCGAGGCCTCGAACGCAAACGGCGCGACCAGCTTTTTGCCAAAGCCCGGCCGCGCCTTGATCAGCGGCGACATGCCGAGCGTGACGCCGAGCCCCTGTTCTGCGGCCTCGAGCATCGCCGGCACGCTGTCGAGCCAGAGATGGCCGCGCGGGGTGAGATGCGAGAGACCAGCCTCCTTGAGCCAGGCTGGCCACGCGCGCGGCTGCGTCGTGAGATGAATGAGCACCTCGCCCGCCAAATCTTCCGGCTTCCGCAATCCGCGCTTGACCAGCGCGGGCGCGCAGACCGGCAAACCCTTCACCGCGACCAGCGGTTCTAATTTCAGTCCCGCGGAATGCTCGCGGCCATAGCGGATCGCGACGTCGACGCGGGAAGCATTGAAGTCGGCATATTGATGCGTGGCCTCGATGCGCAGTGTCAGCGCCGGATTGCGCCGCTTGAACTCCGGCAGCGCCGGGATCAGCACGGCGGAGGTGAAGAACGGCAGCGAACTGATCCAGAGTTCGGCATCGGCATCGCGGCGATGGCGCAGCATGTCGCGGCTGGCGTCCTGCAGCGCCGCCAGCGCGGCCGAGACTTTTGCGAAATAACGCTCTCCATCGGCCGTCAGCCGCACCGAACGTGCGCCGCGGACGAACAGTTTGACGCCGAACTGCTCTTCCAGCCCGCGGATCTGATGGCTGATCGCGGACGGACTGAGCGACAGGTCACGCGCCGCGCGGCGAAAGCTGAGCTGCGACGCGGCGCGCTCGAACGCCAGCAAAGCGGTCAAGGGCGGGATCGCGCGCAGCGGCGAGGGTGGGTTTTTCAATGGTTGAATAGTATTCATCTCAGGTGAGGAAATCCCTTTTGTTGAACACGCGAGCTTCCGCCAAGCTGGCCCAGCGTTCAACATTCTTCATCTCAGGATATCGCAACCTTGGCCATCTTCGAGCCCGTCGGACCCAATCGCTGGCAACCCACGCCGCTTGCCGCCGGCCCCTTTGCCGGCCTGCAGGGCGGTGCGGTCGCAAGCCTGTTGACGGCGGAGGTCGAGGCGCTGGCGGACCAACGGCAATGGGGCGCGGCGATCGCGTCGTCGGCCTGGTTCCTGCGGCCGACCCCGATGACGGTTCTACGAACCGGACTTTCTGTCGTGACGGAAGGCGGCCGCGTCAGTGTGATCGACAACACGTTGTGGCCGGCCGATGAGGACCAGCCCTGCGCCTCCGTGCGGGTGACGCTGTCGCGCGAACGCGCGGTCGAAGTGCCCGGCTTTGCCGAACCCGTGAACGCCGCCGCCGATCCGACCCGGTTTCCGGTCCGCACAAGGCAGGCGGCGCATGACCGGTCCTGGTTCATGGAGGCCATGGAGGCCCGCGCGGGTGATGGTGTCGCCTGGTTTCGCATGAACCAGGCGATCATCGATGGCGCAGGATCCTTGTCGAAAATGCCGCTGTCCTCGGTGCTGGGACCGGCGGACTGGACCCACGGCATTGCCCGGCCGTTCCAGGATGTGGTGGCGGACCCGAATCCCAATCTGACGGTTCAATTGTTCCGCCAGCCGGAAGGCCGATGGATCGGCATTCGTGCGGAGGCCAAATGGCGGCCCGTGGGCGGGTTGGGCGTCGGAAGCGGCGTCCTGCTCGATATCCACGGCGAGATCGGCCGGGTCTCGATGTCTGTGATTCTGGTGCCGTTTCCGCACCAGAGGAAGCCACAACCCCCCGCGGGGCTGGCGTCGGCGTCAAATTAGCGGTCTAAAGGTGCGACTTCCGTCTTTTGCCGCCTCATAGCGGTGAACTGAGTGTTGGTTAACGTGACTTAAAATGGACGGTGTCAGAAAACATCGGTAAAACCGGCGCGTACCTTATCCGTTTGAAGAGATACGCATTAATGGCAGCCGCTCCCGTCCGGCGTTCCGAGCTCGGTGAAGCGCTGCGCGCCTGTCGCAGCGCCTTTATCGGCGTCGGCGTCATGAGTTGCATGATCAATCTGCTGTACCTCACCGGCTCGATTTTCATGCTGGAGGTCTATGACCGCGTGCTGCCGAGCCGCAGCGTGCCGACCCTGGTCGGCCTGGTGATTCTCGCGGCGGGTCTGTACGCCGCCCAGGGCGGCCTCGACCTGATTCGCGGTCGCATTCTCGGCCGCATCGGAACCGCGCTCGACGAAGCCCTCAACACGCGCGTGTTCGAAACCGTGGTGCGGCTGCCGCTACTGGTAGGCAGTCGCAATGAAGGCCTGCAGCCGCTGCGCGACCTCGACAATGTCAGGTCGTTTCTCGGCAGCATGGGGCCGGGCGCGTTCTTCGATCTGCCGTGGCTGCCGTTCTATCTCGCGATCTGCTTTGCGTTTCACTGGCTGCTCGGCGTCACCGCTCTGGCGGGCGCCATCATTCTGGTGACGCTGACGCTGATCACCGAGTTCCTGTCGCGCACGCCGGCAAAGGAGGCGATGACGCTGGCGGCGCGGCGCAACGACCTCGCCGCCACCAGCCGGCGCAACGCCGAAGTGCTGGTGGCGATGGGCATGTCCGGCCGCCTGACCCGGCGCTGGGGCGAGGCCAACGAGATCTATCTGGCGGGCAATCAGCGCGCCAGCGACATTGCCGGCGGTCTCGGGGCGGTCGCCAAAGTCTTGCGCATGATGCTGCAATCGGCCGTGCTCGCGGTCGGCGCCTATCTCGTGATCCACCAGGAAGCCACCGCCGGCATCATCATCGCCGGCTCGATCCTCAGCGCGCGGGCGCTGGCGCCGGTCGATCTCGCCATTGCCCACTGGAAGGGTTTTGTCGCCGCGCGCCAGAGCTGGCATCGCCTGGCCAAGCTGCTGCAGCAAATACCGGCGGCGAATGAACAGACGCTGTTGCAGGCGCCGTCGAAGCAGTTGTCGGTCGAGGCCGTCAGCATCGTGCCGCCGGGCGACCAGCGCGTCATCGTGCAGGACGTCAATTTCACCGTCGAGGCCGGCACCGGCGTCGGCGTCATCGGTCCGAGCGGTTCGGGCAAGTCGTCGCTGGTGCGCGCGCTGGTCGGCGTCTGGATGCCGGCCCGCGGCAAGGTGCGGCTCGACGGCGCTGCGCTCGACCAGTGGTCGTCGGACGTGCTCGGCCGCTACATCGGCTATCTGCCGCAGGACGTCGAATTGTTCGCCGGCTCAGTGGCGCAGAACATCTCCCGCTTCGATTCCGAAGCGAAATCGGACGCGATCATCGCCGCCGCCAAGGAAGCCGGCGTGCATGAGATGATCATCAAGATGCGCGAGGGCTATGACACCCAGATCGGCGAGCAGGGCACCGCGCTCTCGGCCGGCCAGGCCCAGCGCGTGGCGCTGGCGCGTGCGCTCTACGGCAATCCGTTCCTGATCGTGCTCGACGAGCCGAACTCCAATCTCGACAGCGAGGGCGACGAGGCGCTGACGCGCGCGGTGCGCGGCGCGCGCGAGCGCGGCGCCATCGTGGTCGTGGTGGCGCACCGGCCGATCGGCATCGAGGCGGTCGATCAATTGCTGGTGCTGAAAGACGGCCGCATGCAGGCATTCGGTCCGAAGGAAACCGTGCTCGGCCAGGTGCTGCAGCGCGTCGCGCCGCCGACGCCGATCAAGATCGTGTCCGAAGCGGGAGGAGGGAAAAAATCATGACCGCCGAGCTGAAAGGCGCGCAGCGCTCGATCCGCGGGCATCTGATCTTCGGCCTCACGCTGATTCTGGTGCTGGCCGTCGGGTTCGGCGGCTGGGCCTCGACGGCGCAGATCTCGGGCGCGCTGATCGCGCCGGGTTCGGTGGTGGTCGATTCCAACGTCAAGAAGGTGCAGCACCCGACCGGCGGCGTGGTCGGTGAGGTGCGCGTGCGTGACGGCGACATCGTCAAGGCCGGCGACATCGTCGTTCGCCTCGACGAGACCGTGGTCAAGGCGAGCCTGGCCATCGTCGTCAAGACGCTGAACGGATTGTGGGCGCGCGCGGCGCGGCTGGAAGCCGAGCAGCGCGGCCTCGACAAGATCAAGTTTCCGCCGATGCTGACCGATCGCGCCGACGATCCCGATGTGCGGGATATCCTGGCGAGCGAAACCAAACTGTTCGAGGTGCGCGTATTCGGCCGCGCCGGGCAGAAGTCGCAATTGCGCGAGCGGGTGTTGCAGCTCAACGAGGAAATCGCGGGGCTGACGGCGCAGGAACAGGCCAAGGAAAAGGAAGTCGCGCTGGTCGAGAAGGAACTGATCGGCGTCCGCCAGCTCTACGACCAGCGCCTGATCCAGCTATCGCGCCTGACGGTGCTGGAGCGCGACCTCGCCCGGCTGTCGGGCGAGCGCGCGCAATACATCGCCTCGCGGGCGCAGGCGAGGGGCAAGATCACCGAGACCGAACTGCAGATCATCCAGGTCGACAAGGACGTGGTCAGCGAGGTCTCCAAGGACCTGCGCGAGACCAACGACAAGATCGGCGAGTTCGTCGAGCGCAAGGTCACCGCGGAAGATCAATTGCGCCGCATCGACATCCGCGCGCCGCAGGACGGCGTCGTGCTGCAGTCGACGGTGCACACCGTGGGCGGCGTGATCACCGCGGGCGACGCCATCATGATGGTGGTGCCGCGGGCCGACGATCTCTCGGTCGAGGCCAAGGTCAATCCGCAGGACATCGACAAGCTGCAGATCGGCCAGAAGACGCTGCTGCGGCTATCCGCCTTCAACCAGCGCACGACGCCGGAACTAAACGGCGTCGTGACCCGCGTCTCCGCCGACGTCAACACCGACCAGCGCACCGGACAGAGCTACTACACCATCCGCGTCTCGCTGCCGCCGGCCGAAGTCGCCCGCCTCGGCCACGACGTCAAGATCATCCCGGGCATGCCGGTGGAAGCCTTCGTCCAGACCGGCGACCGCACCATGTTCTCCTATCTGATGAAGCCGTTCAGCGACCAATTGATGCGCTCGTTCCGGGAGCGGTAGCTCATCGCCCGCTGTCGTCCTGCTAACGCAGGGACGACCATCCGCATGCGGCGGATTTGTTTGACATGGATCAAGCGCCTGGAGTGCACGCCATGAGCTTTCTTGAACCGCTCGATGTGCCGGCACAAAGGCCGCACGCAACCGTGCCGGGCTTCCGCTAAGCAAGACCATGGAGGTTATCTTGACCCATGTTCTCATCATCATTGGCTGGCTTGGCGGGGCTGTAAATGGCCCCGCAGTATCGACTCAGGAGTTTGCCAGCGCAGAGCGGTGCGAGGCAGCCCGACTGGCGCTCACTGAGCATGCCAAGGCCCGCGGCTTTGAGGACGCGCTTCGGCCCTTCTGTCTGCAAAAGTGAATGTTCTGGAAGCGCGGTGAGATCCCGCTCGCACCGTTCCGGATATCGCTACGAACTGTCGTCCCAGCCTGGTGCGCGATTGCGCAACAGGCTGGGACGACAGTGTGCCCAGCTTACCTACCTTTGGTCATACTCATCCGGCCCCATCGCGTAAGCCCATTGCTCGTGGCCGGGCGCGTAGGTGCGGTTGGTCTCGGCCGGATTGCGGTTGACCAGCGGCCGCATGAACATCGGGTGCGTGGCGCTGCGCACCTCGTGCTCGACGGTGAACAGATGCCTGCCGCCGTCGAGGTCGACGATGTCGCGAAAGCGGTATTGATACTGGTTGTCTTCCTGCGAGATCAGGCCGCGCTCGTTCAGGCGATGGTAGGGACCCGAGAAATCCGTGATGTAGATCTGCACGTGATGGCCGTCGAATTCCGGCTGACGCCGGTCGGTCTCGCGGAACTGCAGATACTGATCCTTGCCGACCTTGACCCGCGCCACGGCGGCGTCGCCGTTCAAAAACTCGGCCTGCATCCCCATCATCGCAGGATAGAACGCAGAAATCGCTTTCGCGGTACCCGCCGGCACGTCGAACTCGACATAGGGAATGCCGAGCGTGATGCGCCCGAAGCGCGCGGCGTCCGGCTCGTAGCAGCGCACGCGGTTGCCCCAGGGGCAGATCGCCTCGACATGGTCATTGTGCTCGGTGAATGCGAACGCCGTGCCTTCCAGCTTTTTCGCGACCGACGCCAGCCGCTCCAGCAGCGCCTCGCGGCCTGAGATGACGATGCCGGTATGGCCGCGCAGCACCTGCGCATTGCCGTTAGGCAGATGAAACTGGCTCCTGCCGACATTGACCCACATGTTGGTGTCCGACACCATCAGATAGGGATCGCGGGTCAGCCCGAGGCCGGCGACATAGAACAGCGTCGCCAGCCGCTGATCGGGGATGGTGACGTTGACGTGCTCGAAATGAATCGAGTTGCCGAGATCCTCTGCGGCGCGGTCGAATTGTTGCATGACTAGTCCTCGACATTCGTAGGGTGGGCAAAGCGCAGCGTGCCCACCATTCATTCAGCTCATCAAGATGGTGGGCACGCTGCGCTTTGCCCACCCTACAAATTTACTTCGACAAATTCTCCAGCAGCAAATTTAGCGCCGTCTTCGCAAATGCCTGCATATTGGCCTGCCGGTCATTGCTCCCGGTCTCCAGCGTGAACACGTCGTTTTGCGGCCCCGCCACCGCCATGCAGCTATGGCCGGCGGCGTCGCCGTAGCGGTTGCCGGTCGGCCCTGTCGCGCCGGTTTCCGACAATCCCCAGTCGGTCGCAAAACGCTGGCGGACCTGGCTCGCCAGCAGTTTCGCGTAGGGCTCCGACGCCGAGCGAATGCCCTTCATCGCCTCGTCAGGAATGTCCATCAGCAACCGCCGCGCGTCGCGGGTGTAGACCACGGCGCCGCCGAGGAAATAGGCGGAAGCGCCGGGCACCGACAGCAGCGCCGCCGAGATCAGGCCGCCGGTCGAGGATTCCGCAATCGCGATCGTCTGTTTCCGCTCGATCAGCTTTGCGGCAATCTTTTCGGCTATGGTCACGAGCTCATTCATGTTCTTTCAACCCCGTCGCAGCATTTGTTTCAGCAACGTCTTCTTGTCTGTCTTGTCCGCAAGCGAGTGATAGACGACGCGAATGAAATTCGTGGAGGCCAGCTCCGTCGGCGCCCATTTCTTGTCGAGATCGGCGAACGGCTTGGCCGCCACCACATCGTCCTCGCTCTTGCCTTGCTTCACCAGCGCCGCCATGCGGTCGCGCGCGGTAACGAGCATGGCGCGATATTCGGTCAGCGCCGCCTTGTCGGCGATCGGGCCGTGGCCCGGCACGATACGGCTCTTGGCGTTGGTCAGCTTGAGATAGGCGTCGGTCGCCGCGATCATGCCCTTGATGTTGCCGCCATTGGCGAAGTCGATGTTGGGATAGCGGCCGTTGGTGAAGGTGTCGCCGGTCGCCAGCACATTGGCGGTCTTGAACCAGACGTAAGTGTCGCCGTCGGTATGGGCGTTGGCGATGTGCCGGAGATCGGCGACGCGGCCGGGAAGCCTGATCTTGAGCATCTTGCCGGCATAGGTCTTCGTCGGCAGCGCGGCCCCTGTGGCCGGTGGCGTCTTGACGCCGGTCAGGCCGTTGGTGGTTCCCTCCGCCAGGCGATTCTTGACGTTGATGTCGGAAACGACGATGGCGCCGTCCTTGGCAAAACCTTCATTCCCGCCGGTGTGGTCGCCGTGATAATGCGTGTTGATCAGATATTTGATCGGCAGGTTGGAGATGGTTGTGATCGCGGCCTTGATCTTGTCGTGCAGCGGCGCGAACTGGCCGTCGACCATGATGATGCCGGCTCTCCCCACCGCCACGGTGATGTTCCCACCCTGGCCCTCGAGCATGTAGACGTTGTCGCCGAGGTCGGTGGTCTTGATCTCGACCTTGGAGAAATCGACCGGCGGGGGCGCTGCGGGCGGCGGGGCAGGGGTTTGTTGCTGTGCGAATGCGCTGCCGGCCAGCAACAGGGTGATGGCTATCGCCGTACGTCCAATCCGAATCATCGAAAATCTCCCCAAAGCCCCTGATTATCTTTAAGGCCCCTTACCCATGTTTTCCTAGCACAGGGGGCCAGCGTTTGCCGAGTTGCGGGCTGCAGAGCAGCCTGCTTGAATGCGGTGAGAGAGCCAAGCGGCAAGGCCTACAAGATGCCGTGAGACCGCGCTGGCGAACGAGGAAACATCATGACGTCGCCGATTGCCGGCGGCGTGGATTGCGATCTGCATCCCGCCGTTCCTCATCTGACCAGCCTGTTGCCCTACATGAACGACTACTGGCGCGACCAGGTGACGACGCGCGGCATGACCGACCTGGTTTCGCAATCCTATCCGACCAATTCGCCGATCTCCTCGCGGCCGGACTGGCGGCCGGGGCAGGGCAAGCCGGGCTCGGACCTCGCCGACATGCAGAAGCAGGCGCTCGACCGGTTTCAAGTCAGTTACGGCATCTGCAATCCCCTCTATGGCGTGCAGATGGTGTTCTCCGAGGACATGCAGGACGCGTTCTGCCGCGCGCTGAACGACTGGCTGGCCAAGGAATGGCTCGACAAGGATGCGCGGCTGCGCGGCTCGATCGTGATCCCCACCCAAAGCGTCGAAAAGTCCGTCGCCGAGATCGAGCGCTGCGCCGCGGACAAGCGCTTCGTCCAGGTGCTGATGCTGGTCATGGGCGACATGCCCCTGGGCAAGCGCGCCTACTGGCCGATCTATGCGGCGGCCGAACGGCTGGGGCTGACGATCGGCGTCCATGCCGGCAGCGCCTATCACAACCCGCCGACCTCGGTCGGCTGGGGCTCCTACCACATCGAGGATTACGTCGCGCAGGCCACCGCGTTCCAGACCCAACTCACCAGCCTGATCGTGGAAGGCGTGTTCGCCCGCCACCCGAATCTGAAAATGGTGATGCTGGAATGTGGCTTCACCTGGCTGCCGGCCTATCTGTGGCGGCTGCACAAGTTCTGGCGCGGCATACGGATGGAAACGCCGTGGGTCGATCGCGCGCCGCTGGAGATTGTGCGCAGCAACATCCGTTTCTCGCTGCAACCGGTCGATGCTCCGCCCGATCCGGCAACCCTGAACCGCCTGTTTGACCATATGCAGTCGGACGAATTGCTTCTATTCTCGACCGACTATCCGCACTGGCAATTCGACGGCGACGAAGTGCTGCCGCCGGGCCTGTCGCCCGAACTGGTGCGCAAGATCATGATCGACAACCCGCTCGCGACCTATACCCGTCTCGGTGCAGCACGGTGATCGAAGGAGACGACGCCATGAACGTCCAGTTCCGTCCCGAGCCGTCAGCGTCCGTCAGCGTCAAGACCGCGATCGCCGATTGCGACATCCATCCGGCGCGCGCCACCAACGACGAACTTTATCCATTTATGGCCAAGCGCTGGCACGAACATCTCGAGACCTACGGCAAGCAGGCCTATCACGGCATGATGGAGGGCCCGCCCTATCCGAAGGCGCAGCCGAACGCCTCGCGCCGCGACGCCTGGCCGCCGGAAGGCGGCCCGCAGGGCTCCTCGCTGTCCTTCATGCAGAAGCAGCTGCTCGATCCCTATAATGTCGCGCTCGGCGTGCTCAATCCGCTCAACAGCGGGCAGGGCCTGCGCAACCAGGATCTGGCCGCTGCGATCTGCTCCGCGATCAACGACTGGCAGATCGAGAAATGGACAGCCAAGGATTCCCGCCTGAAGGGCTCGATCGTCGTCGCCAATGAAGACGGTGTTTCCGCCGCCGCCGAAATCCGCAAGCGCGCCGGCGACAAGAACTTCGTTCAGGTGCTGCTGCTCTCCGCACCGTCGAGCCGCTCGGCCAGCGCCGCTACTGGCCGATCTACGAGGCGGCGCAGGAGATCGGCCTGCCGATCGGCATCCATGCCTTCGGCTTCGGCGGCAATCCGCTCACCCCGTCGGGGTGGCCGAGCTTCTACATCGAGGAGATGGTCGGCCACGCACAGTGCCAGCAGACCGTGCTGGCGAGCCTGGTGCTCGAAGGCGTGTTCGAGCGCTATCCGAAACTGAAGATGGTGATGATCGAGGCCGGCTTCGGCTGGGCGCCGTCGCTTGGCTGGCGGCTGGACAAGAATTTCGAACGGCTGCACAGCGAGGTGCCGTATCTCAAGCGCAAGCCGTCGGAATATATCCGCGACCACATCTGGTGGACCACCCAGCCGATGGAAGATCCGGAGCGCCGCGATCATCTGTTCCAGGTGATCGAGTGGATCGGCTGGGACAAGCTGCTGTTCGCCACCGACTACCCGCATTGGGATTTCGACGAACCGTCGCGCGTGCTGCCGGCCGGCGTCAGCGACGCCAACCGCGAGGCGTTCTATCTCGGCAACGCGAAGAAGCTGTACGGGACTATCTTGATGGTGCGGCACGTCATTGCCCCGGTGGACGAGTTGCCGCCGGGCACGCGAAAATTCCTCACCATCGATGAGCGGCCGATCGCGATCTTCAACATCAAGGGCGAGTTCTTCGGCCTGTTGAACCGCTGCCCGCACCAGGGCGCGGCCTTGTGCGAGGGCCCCCTGATCGGCCTCGCGCAATCCTCCGATCCCGGCGAGATCGAATACACCAAACTCGGCGAGATCATTCGCTGCCCCTGGCACGGCTGGGAATTCGACATCCGCACCGGGCAATCCTATTGCGACCCGAAACGCTTCCGCGCCCGCGCCTATCCGGTCAATGTCGAGCCGGGATCGAGCGTGGTGAAGGGGCCGTATGTGGCGGAGACGCTGGCCGTGTCGGTGGAGAGCGATTACGTGGTGGTCGATTTGTAGTCGGGTGAGATTCGTCGGGTGGGCAAAGGAGCGTTAGCGACGTGCCCACCATTCACCACCGAGCGTGCTTCTCGATGGTGGGCACGCTGCGCTTTGCCCACCCTACGAATCCACGATCTCCTGAAGGAGCGGCGCGCGTCGCTCGCATCGAAGAGCGCCGCTCCGTTTGTTCAACCGCTTCTGTCGAGGCTCAATACGCGCCTTTCATCGGGGTCCAGTTAAACTGCGGCTGCTGCGGCGCTGCTTGCGTGGTTTCAGCGGTACTTGCGAATGGAGCCGGGGCCATCGTCTCCGGATAAGGGGTTTGGGCCACGCTTTCAGCGCGCATCGCCCGGCCAAGATGCATGGCGCATCCACTCATCTTCCCACTGAGCATGGCATCCTGCGCCTGAGCGATCTCCCGTTCCGCCGCGAACTTGGCGGGGCTATCGGCCATGGTCTCGACCCCGCCTTCCGCTTTGGCGAAGTTGTCGCCGCTACATCCGACACCGACATGCACGGCGTGATGGACGTGCGTGGCTTGTGCGGGCACAAAAGCGAAAGCAGTTGCAGCCATGGCGGCTGCACCAAGCAACTTCCTGAGCATTGTTCGTCCCTTTTTTGTTTTGTAATCCGGCGTCATTGCCGGACCGCCCGAACAACGCTGGCTGCGTCCAATCGACGCGGGCCATCGGGATGAACTTCTCGCGACTTTGCGCGATCCAAATGTGATCGGCGGTAATTGCAATGGTCATACGGTCCTGCCCGTCGGCTTTCATGGCCATCCGCGGAGTGCTAGCGTTTAGCCGAACCCACTCATCTGGGGACGCCGCATCAACCAGTTTGGGTGGGCCTGCATTGCTGTTTCCGACGGATCTGACCTCGTTCCTCGACCTCATCCGCCAGCACGGCGATGCGGCCTACAGCTTCATGTTTGCCTATGCGTCCTCGCACAGCCTGCTGCTGGCGCTGTTCGCGGGCTATGCGGCGCATTCGGGTGCGCTGAGCCTCGGCACGCTGATCGTGGTGTGCTGGTTCGGCAGCTTCACCGGCGACGTTATTCGCTTCTGGATCGGACGGCGCTATGGCCTCCGCCTGCTCGATCGTTTTCCGCGGTTCGAAAAGCCCGTGCAGACCGTCGTCCGCCTGACGGACCGTCACTATGTCTGGATGATCCTGTTTCACCGTTTTCCGCACGGCGTCCGCGGGCTCGCGGGGTTTGCCTACGGGATGTCGCGGCTGCCCTGGTCCACTTTCCTCGCGCTCAACTTCGTCGCGGCAGGCCTGTGGTCCAGCGCCGTCGTCTCGGCCGGCTATGCCTTTGGTCAATTCTCGGAGACGTCGATGAACAATGCCTCTTCGGGGCTGGGCATCGTCATGCTGGTCGCGTTCCTCGGCATGTCCTGGTTGCTCAGCCGGAAACTTGAGCAGATCGTGCAGCGATACTGAAGCGTTGCCGATCGCCGCAGGGTGGGCAAAGGCGCACTTGCGCCGTGCCCACCATCTTGCGCATCATTCGGGAGGCTCAGCGTACTTCCACTTTCGCTCGTCGAGCTACGGCGGACAGGTCGCTTTGACTACCCTGTTTGCTACTCGTCCATTGGACCGCCGAGGGTGCGACGAAGCCGCTGCGTTTCGCGCCACGTCTCACGAACACCGTTGCCAAAACGAGCGAGCTTGGTTGCTACGTGGATGATGATGAGTGTGACCATGGCTATTGGCCCGCCTTGACGATCAAGCGACTGATTTGACGCTCCGCATCGTCCGACAGCTTTTGCAGTCCGTGGGTAGCAATGTACGTCTCGACAACGCGGTCAGCCCGCCGCTGATTCGATTCAGCGTACGCACGCAACAATCGTACTAAAAATGAGGGTTTTTTGTTCGGAGCAAAAAGAAAAGCCCCAGTGGTTAGAACATTCGCCATTAGATGGCTCCTTTATGGAGTTATCCTTGGGGCGATTTCCTACCTGAACTAGAAATAGGTACTGATTGACGTCAATACCAGATCAAATAGCGCGCATTCGTGCATTAATTTGTATCTGATCGCGAAGGTGCGCCGAAGTAGTTACGTTCAAGTGAACTAAATTAACGGCTGAAGAGCAGATGCCGTTCCGACTGCAATCAACTTGGCTGCAGGCTTCATGACTTCGTCGGGATCGGAGGCGGTGGATCATCATCCGCGCGCCGCTCGGGATCGTCGTCACGCAAGCCCAGCGAAAGGTATTTCCTCGAAACGGCATCGAGCAGCGTCGAGATCAATTCCCGGTCGGACTTATCCTCACGCTCTTTGGCTTCCAGCAGAACCTTTTCAACCTGCCTCTCAAAATAGACCGCCGTTACGTCGTCAACCGTCGGCGCAATCAACGCCAGTCGCGCTCGCGCACGGGCGCGTTCGTATTTTTCATTGGCCATGGCCGCCTCTGTGCGAACGGATTTCTGTTTGGCCCTCTCAGACCGGCACGCTCAGGGCTAACCGGCTGATTTTCAATCTGTTCCGGTTGCAGATACGAAAGCATGCCTTGCAGAAAGTTTTTTCTGCGGCCGAAATGGTAGCCAACGTCCCGGATGTGCGAGAACGGCGCTTCACAGGAACCGGCGGATCGTGACTACGTTCCTTCTCGCTCAGGGAGAGACAGGAAGATGGATAACCTCACAAAGCGAGATCAGCCCGATCGCAGTAAGATCAACATGAGCGAGAATTTCGAGGTCAAGTACTGGCTGAAGGCGCTCGGTGTTTCCAGGGACGAACTGAAGCGCGCCGTGGACAAGGTAGGAAACTCCGCCGCCGCGGTTCGCAAGGAATTGCGTGTCTGAACGAGTCGCCTGCCCGAAGAAGACATCAGGGCGGCGCGTGCGGGAGCGCGCAAGACAAACGGATCGATTTTCAGGAACATTCCTCACTCTGACCCGTTCACGGAAACTACAGTCACTTTTTCCGGAGGGTTAACATGAAGAAACTCGTTACCATCGCACTTCTCAGCACCGCCATCGTGGGCGGCGCAGCCTATGCGCAAACGGCTCAGCCTGCCGATCGCGCGGCTCCAGCCGCGACCGTCAGCCCGGCGGCAAGTTCCGACAAGATGATGCTGAAGGGCAAATGGCGCGCGTCCAAGCTCATGGGCCTCGACGTCTACAATGAAGCCAACGAAAAGCTCGGCGACGTCAATGAACTGATCCTGGACAAGGACGGCAAGGTGAGCGCCGTGGTGATCGGCGTCGGCGGCTTCCTAGGTATGGGTGAGCACGACATCGCTGTCACCATGGACAAGCTGAAATTCGTCGAGGAACCCGTCCGTACCAGTTCGACGACGACGACGCGCGAAACCACGACCGGCACCGCCACCGCGCCGGCCAACACCACCGCACCACGACCACGCGAACCAGCAATGCCAATGACTGGACTCCCGATCATGCCGTGATGAGCGGCAACAAGGAGCAGCTCAAGGCGCTGCCGCAGTTCAAATACTCGGACTACAACTAAGCCAGCGGAATCGTTGAAAGTGAAAGGCCCCATCTCGGTGGGGCCTTTTTGCTGGGTCGACTTTAGCAGCGCTCGACTGCGTAGGGTGGGCAAAGGCGCGCAAGCGCCGTGCCCACCATCCATCACCGAGCACGCGTCTTGATGGTGGGCACGCTGTCGCTTTGCCCACCCTACGGACTGCTGACTGATTTGCTTTGCGCGCAAGCGCAATTTCATCCAGCAGCCTGCGACACGATGGCACGACGGGCAAATCACCTAAAACCTGTCCAGCCCCTCGCGCAAAAATATTCTGCTTTCGTTCTCACGCAAATCAGTCGCATAACTCCGCCGTCTCACGGCGGATGAGGGGCGCTCGCGAACGTCACGAACGCGCTGTGAGATGCGATGGACGCTGAGGGTGCGATAGACGTACGCGCCGGACGCGTACGGTGAAGTCGTGTGGTTCGGGCGCCGCGGTGCTGGCGCTAAGTTTCACGGGTTATCTCGTGGAGCGACGGAGGCAAAAGAGCCGTTCTCCGGGGAGAGCACGAAGTAAGCCGTAAAGCCATTGCGCAGGGAAGGCCGGAATGCTCCAGCTGCCCTGTATGCTCGTGTGCAACTTGTTATGCGCAAATCGCACGCGAGACCGCGGGTGCAGCAAGCACCCGGTCTTCCCTGCGCCCTCGATTTCAAAGAGGGCCAAACGAGATGCAAACCTCGGGCGAGACGCGCCGCGAGATCGCGTAGTCATATGGTCGTCGTCACCCGCGAAGGCGGGTGACCCAGTATTCCAGAGGCGTCAGTGATTGAATCGAGATGCCGCGGCGTACTGGATCCCCGCCTGCGCGGGGATGACAGGAGTGTATGCGTCGCCATTTCGCAATGACGTCGATAGGCCGCCGGCCTTACTCCGCCGCCCCATGCATCGCCTTCCGCTCCATCGCATAGCGCACCAGCGCGACGAACCGGTAGATGCCGTGCACGAACTTGCCGTAGGGCATGGTGACGAACAGCGAGAACACCACGCCGAGATGCAGCGCCAGCAGCGGGCCCATCGCCGCCGTCTCGCGCAGTACCAGAAGCGCCATGCCGGTCAGGCTGGTGAGGAACAGCATGACGATGAACGCGATATCCATGCCGTAGCGGGCTTCATCGACCAGCACGGGATCGCGCTTGCTTCGCTCGGTGAACAGGCCGATCGGGCCGATCAGCAGTCCGAGGCCGCCCAGCGTGCCGAGCACCACCGGCAGATCCCACCACGCATAGGGTGCCTCGCGCGCCAGCAGATAGTGATACAGCGTCGCCACGCAGGTCGAAGCGAAGCACAGCGCAAAGCCGTAGAACGTGAAATGGTGATACAGCTTGCGGCGGTCGGTCGGGCGGTCGTCCTCGTTGAAGCAGCCGACGCCGCCGCCGTCGAGATAGCGCAGCTCGCCGGCATCGCGCATGGCCTGGAACAATGCGCCCGCATTGGTCTTCATGCCGACGGGTTCGCCGATATCGCGCCAGAACGCGCGCACGCCCATGACCAGCGCCACGATCGCATAAAGAAACGCCGCGCCGAACAACGCGGCCATCGCGTTATGCGGCATCAATTTGTAGAACGCGCCCGGGCCGGTGTGGACGCCGAACAGCACCTGCCGGTCGTTCAGCGCAGCGAAGCCGAAGATGAAGGCGGCAACGCTGAACGCGGCAACGAGGCTGATGACGAGCCCGTTGCGTGCGAACGCGCCGGCGAATGCGCGTGGCCAGACATAGGCGGCGTAGGATTCGGCGCGCGCCACTGCCAGCGTCTGCGGCACATTGACGTTGAATTCATGCGGCGGCGAGAACTGGCAGTCGGTGTAGCAGGCGCCGCAGCCGTGGCAGAGATTGGCGAGATAGTTGAGGTCGCCGTCGGAAAACGCGCGGCGCATTTCCATCGCCGGAAATACCGCGCAGAGGCCCTCGCAATAGCGGCAGGAATTGCAGACCGTCATCAGCCGGTCGGCTTCTTCCAGAATTCGCGTTCCGTGCATCCGTTGCTTCCTGCCCTCGCGCCGATCCGTTTACTTCGTCAGCCCCTTGCCCTCGAGCCATTTCTGGATCAGGGCGGCGACCTCGGCATTGTTCTTGTCCATCATCACCATGTGCGAATTGCCCTTGATGCCGGCCTGCGGCAGGTCGACGACATCGACGCTGCCGCCGGCGGCCTTGATGGCGTCGGCAAAGGCAATGCCGTTGGCGCGGATTTTCGGCCAGCGCGAATCCTTCTCGATGTAGTCGCCATAGACGATCAGCGTCGGGATATTCTTCAGCACATCCGCCTTGGCGGGATCGCCGAGCCCGGCCGGCTCGATCGCGATCAGCGCCTTGACCTTGTCCGGCCGCGCCTGCGCCACCTTGAAGCCAAAACTGCCGGCCTGGCTGTGGAACAGGATGATGGAGGGGCCGACGCGGTCGATCTCGGCGATATAGGCGGCGATGGCCGCGTCATCGGTCGTGGTCCAGCGCGGGACGTTCTGCTTGACGAAGTTCTCGTAGCCTTCGTTTGGAAACTGGCTGCCCGGCATCAGCTTGCGCTTGGCCGGATCGGGATCGTAGGAGCCCGCGCCATCGCCGATGCGAAAGCGCTCGAACGGGTTGGCGGTGGTGAGGAACACCGGCTCGCCCTTGAAGATATCAGGGTATTGCGCCCAGCCGGCACGGCCGCGCTCGACCGCATCCGAATTGTAGACCGCCCAGCCCTTGCGCAGGAAATAGTTCAGCCAGCCCTCGCGTCCATCCGGCGTCGTCTCGTAAGTCACGCCGGTCAGTCCGCCGCCGTGCCACATCAGCAGCGGATACGCGCCCTTCTCGTTGGCGGGCAGAAAATACTGCACATACATCTGCTCGACCTGATAGGTGCCGTTGGGATCGACCTTTGCCGGCACGCCGCCGGGCGTGAAGGTGACTTCCTTGACCGGCTTGCCGGAAATCTCGACCAGCCGCCCGCCGACATGGAACGAGCCCATGTCGCGCAGCGCGATCGGCTCGGCGGCGTTAGCGAGCGTCGCGCCCATCAGAACCGCAACTGCAGAAATCATCGCAAGCCGTGTCATCAATCCTCCCTCAAGTGTCTGCGGCAGCTAATTCTTCGCATTCTTCGCCGCTTCCCGTCCCGCCACGCGACCGAACACGCTGCCGATGGTCATGCCGATGCCGGCCGCGTAGCCCTTACCGAGCACGTTGCCGGCCATGATCTCGCCGGCCGCGAACATGTTGGCGGAAGGCTTGCCGTCCTTCATCACCATGCGCGACTGCCTGTTCACGCGGGTGCCGAGATAGGTGAAGGTGATGCCGGGCCGCACCGGATAGGCCAGATATGGCGCGTGCTCGATCTTCCGAGCCCAATGCGTCTTTGCCGGCGTGATGCCTTCGGTGCGGCAATCATCCAGGATGGTGTGGTCGAAGGTGCCGGGCTGCACCGCGGCGTTGAAATCGGTGACGGTCTTTTCGAGCGCGACAGGGTCGAGTTCGAGCTTGCCGGCGAGTTCGGCAATCGTCGGCGCGCCGATCGGCGGGAACAGCGTCGGCATGAAGCTGGTGACGACACTCGAATCGAAAGATGATGTAGGCGATCTGGTCCGGCTGCGCGGCCACCAGCCGCCCCCAGATCGCGTAGCGCTTCGGCCAGATATCCTCGCCCTCGTCATAGAAGCGCTGGGCGTGCTTGTTGACGACGATGCCGAACACGACAGAGTCGTGTCGGGTGATGATGCCGCCGTCGAATTTTGGCGCGCGGGCGTCGATCGCAACCGCATGGCACTGGGTGGGATCGCCGATGTCCTGCACGCCCTTGTCGAGCAGCAGCTTCAGAATCGAGCCGCGGTTATAGGGCGTGCCGCGGATCAGGAAATTGTCGGCGGCATCGCCCCAATATTCCTTCAGCCATTCGATGTTGGCCTCAAAACCGCCGGCCGCCGCCACCAGCGCCGAGGCGCGGATTTCGCTCGCGCCATCGATCGGCTGCTTCAGCGTCGCGGAGAGAAACATGCCGTCCTCGATCTCAAGGTCGGTCACTTCGGCGTCGTAGGCGATCTCGACGCCGAGTTTCTCCGCGGTGAGATACAGCGCGTTCAGCATCGCCCGCCCGCCGCCGAGGAAGAACGAATTGGTGCGGCCGAGGCTCAGCGTGCCGCCGAGCGAGGGCTGCCAGCGCACGCCCTGTTCCACGATCCAGTTCAGGATGTCCTTGGACTCGGCGATCATGAACTTGGCGAGTTCCTCGTCGGTCTGCCCGCCGGTCAGGCGCAACAGATCGTCCCAGAACTCTTCCTCGGTGTAGGGACCGGTGAGAATCTCGGTCGCCGCATCATGGGCGCAACGCATGTTGCGGGTGTGGCGGGTATTGCCGCCGCGATAGAATTTTGGCGCGCCTTCCAGCACCAGCACGGAAGCGCCCGCGCGCCTTGCGCTGATCGCGGCGCACAGCGCGGCGTTGCCGCCGCCGATCACCAGCACATCGAATTTCTTGGTCAGGTCGGCCATGCGCTCTTGTTATCGTTGTTGGCCTGGGAATCAAACCGGCGCTCGGCCAGGCAAATCCATCCGCCTCCGCGATTTTCTAGCCTGATGCAGCGGCCGCGTCACGCGTCTCGTGCGCGAACTTTGTCGATCGCGCATGGCCGCATGCGACGATGTCGCATGCAATTCGCATCGCGGAATATCTGCGATGTCAGGGCTTGCTCTGCACGGAGGCGAGCAGCCACTGCCGGAAGGCCGCGAGTTTGGGCGGGTCGTTCCTCCCTGCGGGCGAGACCAGATAAAACCCGGCGTCGACCGGAAAGGCGAGCTTGAACGGAACGACCAGCCGGCCCTTGGCGATGTCTTCCTGCACATAGGCGGTGCGGCCCATCGCAACGCCGAGGCCGTCGATCGCGGCCTGCACCGTCATGAAGATCATGTCGAAGGTGACGCCGGGCTGTTTCGAAAAATCGGCCGGCAGGCCGGCCACCGTCAGCCACAGCCGCCAGTCGTCGCTGTTGGCGTTGCTGGTGTGCAGCAGCACGTGATCCCGGAGGTCCTCGGGGCATTTCAGCGGCTTGTTGCCCTTGAGCAGCGCGGGGCTGCAGACCGGGAACAACTCGTCCGCCATCAGCCAGTCGGCGCGCAATCCCGCCCACTGGCCGCGGCCGTAGCGGATGGCGGCATCGACATTGTCGCGCTGGAAATCGACCAGGCTGGTCGAGGTGGTGATGCGCACGTCGATGCCGTGATGCTCTTCCTGAAACGCTGTCAGCCGCGGCAGCAGCCACTTGGCCGCCAGCGAGGCCAGCGTCGAGACCGTCAGCACATGGTCGTCGTCCTTGCGCAGCAGGCGGTCGGTCGCAAGCCTGAGATCGTTGAAGGCGGCGCGGATGCCGGGGAGATATTCCTGCGCCTGCTGCGTCAGTGTCAGCGAGCGATTCTGGCGGATGAACAGGCGAACGCCGAGCTCTTCCTCCAGCCGCTTGATCTGATGGCTGATCGCGGTCTGCGTGACGTTCAGCTCGGACGCCGCCTGGGTAAAACTCAGATGCCGGGCCGCGGCCTCGAAGGCGCGCAATCCATTCAGCGACGGCAGCCTGGCGGTCATTCCGCGATCCCCAAATACATGAGTTTATATCATCCGAAACGGTACAAAGTGTCGTTTGTAGAATGCTGGGATGAGGCAGATATTTGCTGCAACAGATTAGCTAAAGGAGCCAAAAATGTCCACTTTCACCCATGAATCGATGATAAATCATCATAGATCGGGGGTTTTGAGCCAGGTGGCCGAGACCTTCCATGTCTGGCGGGAGCGCTATCGGTCGCGCCGCGAACTGGCCCAGTGGTCCGATCGCGACCTCCACGACGCCGGCATCTCATGGAGCGATGTCGCCTACGAGGCCGAAAAGCCGTTCTGGCGGGCTTGAATGGCAGCCAGGCTGGCGCCGCCCGATCACGGGGACGCCAGCCATTTTCTTGCTCCGCGGGAGCGACCCATGACCACGATGCGTCTCGACGATCTCAGGCAATATTCCGACGTACTGCGCACGCGGAATGGCGAAGTGGTGTCCGTGCGCTTCGTCGAGCCGCGCGATGCCGAGGCGTTGCAGAACTATTTCCGGTCGCTGACGACGACCTCCCGCTACAAACGTTTCCTCGGCGCCGCCAGCGAGTTGCCGGCCGTCGCTGCTTGAGGAATTCGTCCACATTGGGGAAGCCGACCGCTTCAGCGTGATCGCGACCATGCTGGTCGACGGCCGCGAGACCATTGTCGGCGAAGCGCGCTATGCCTTTGACAGCGATACGGCGAGCATCGAGTTCGGCCTGTCGATCGACGACCGCTGGCAGGGCCACGGCATCGGCAAGGTGCTGTTGAAGAATATCGAATGCCGCGCGGCTTCGTTCGGCGCCACGCGCCTGTTCGGCGACACGCTGCGCTCCAACGACGCGATGATCGCGCTCGCCCGCAAGGCCGGCTACGCCTTTGCCAATTCGCCCGGCGACTGGAAGCTGACGCGCTTCCAGAAACAGATCCCTGTCGAACCGCAGGAAATCCCATGCGCCAGCTGGCGGCTCGCCGCCGTCTCTCCCAGCGCAATATCCTCGCTTGCGGTTTGATGACTAAGCCCGGTTCTGGCCGCACCAGAACCGGGCTATTTTCTCAATGGCCCGAAAACACCGGCTTGCGCTTCTCGATGAAGGCTTGAACTGCCTCCTTGTGGTCAGCCGTCACCTGGGTTCGGACCATGCGCTCGGCTTCATGATCCCGTGCGGTGGCGAAATCGAACATCAAGGCTTCGTCCAGATTGTCCTTCATGTAGCGGATCGCGATCGTCGGCCCTTCGGCGACCGATTTGGCGAGCGCGAAGGCTTCCGCCTGCAGCCTGTCGTCGGGGACCACGCGGTTCACCAGGCCGATGACCTCGCATCTGTCGGCCTCGACCCTTTCACAAGTGAACATCAGTTCGCGTGCCCGCGACGTGCCGACCAGGCGTGTCAGGAGCCAGGCGATGCCGTAATCGCCGCTGAGGCCGACCTTGAGATAGCCGGTGGAAAGGAATGCCGATTTCGCGGCGATCCGCATGTCGCAGGCCATCGCAAGGGCAAGGCCGGCGCCGACCGCGGGGCCGGGCAGGGCGGCAATGGTCGGCTTGCGCACCGCGACCAGCGCGCCGGTCAGCAGACGCTGCCGCTCCTGCAGGTCGCCGACCCGCTCTTCATGGGACATTGCGAGCTTGGCCTTGTCACGATTAGCCCCCATGCCCTTGACGTTGCCGCCGGCACAGAAGGCTGTGCCCGCGCCGGTCAGCAGCAGCACGCCGACATCGCGATTTTCGCCGCAGGCCTTGATCATGTTGCGCAGGGCCGGGGTAAGGTTATCCGACATCGCGTTGCGCGCTTCGGGTCGGTTCAGCGTGATGATCGCGACGCGGTCGCGGATCACGCAGAGCAGTTCGTCGGTGCCGGTGTCGATTTTGGTTTCGGTGGTCATTGTTCCCCCTGTTGTTGTTTGGCCCCGTCATTCCGGGATGGTCCGAAGGACCAGACTCGGAATCTCGAGATTCCGGGTTCGCTTCGCGCCCCGGAATGACGGCGGTCGTCGTTGCTAAAACTTCTCCACCCACGGCCGCAATTCCTGCTCCCAGGTCCAGGCGCTGCGCGGCTGTTGCAGCACGTTCCAATAGCTCAACGCAATCGCGTCCGGATCGAGCATCGAGTCCGGCCGGTCGGCAGGTTCCGCGCGCGCCGCGCTCCGGATGCCGCCGTCGATCACGAAATGCGCGACATGAATACCCTGCGGCGACAACTCGCGCGCCATGCTCTGGGCCAGCCCGCGCAGCGCGAACTTGCCCATCGCGAACGGCGCCGACTGCGGGTAGCCCTTGACGCTGGCGGACGCGCCGGTGAACAGGATCGCGCCGTGCTTGTTGGGCAGCATGCGCTGCGCCGCCTGCTGCGCCACCAGAAAACCTCCAAAGGCCGAAACGGCGATTGCGTTCGCGACCTCCGCCGGAACCAGGTCCGTGAAAGCGCCGCGCGCCCGTCCGCTGGCGTTGTAGACGACGATATCGGGCGTGCCGACCTCGCGCTCGACCATGCCGAACAGACGCTCGACTTCGTCGGCTTCGGTCGCATTGCAGGCAAAGGCACGGGCGCCGGTCTCGGTGCAGAGCGCGCCGAGCTTCTCGATCTTGCGCGCGGCGAGGGCAACCTTGATGCCTTCGCGTGCGAACAGCCGGGTCAGCGATGCGCTCAAACCTTCACCCGCGCCGACGATCAAGGCAATCTTGTATTTTGGAATTTCCATGAGCGCTCTCCAGAGAAGTCCGGGACCCGGTATCTAGGCACGCAATCCCGTCTGGCAACCTGCGAGGAGCAGGGATAGGCCAGTGCCGATGATGCGGTACCCGTCCGCCATGGGGTGGTCCTCCAATTATGGCTGTTGACGGCGAAGCCGCCTGCGTTATCGGTAGATGATCAAGATCGGGCGGAACGAACAAGGGCTAAAAATGCAGCCACGCATGCATGATCGCGCGACCGCTTCGGCTGACCAGCCGGGATTGCTCGCGCCTGATACGACGGGGATGAATTTCTACCGGGCCGATCCGGCGCTGACCGATCTGCTGCGGCTGCATCTGCCCGACGCGCTGTTCCGCCATATCGAGCCGCATCTCGATCGCCTCGGCGGGCTGGCCGGGGGCTATCTCGACGAATGCGCGCGGCTCGCCGACCGTCACACGCCGGTGCTGCATCAGCGCGACAAATTCGGCCGCGATACGCAGTATATCGAATATCACCCGGCCTATCGCGAACTGGAAAAAGCCGCGTTCGGCGAGTTCGGCATTCACGCGCTGTCGATCCGCAAGGGCATCATGGGCTGGCCGGACAAATACCCCGTCGTGGCCAAGCACGCCTTCACGTTCCTGTTCAACCAGACCGAATTCGGCATGGGCTGCCCGATCAACGTCACCGACGGCTGCGCCAAGCTGCTCAACAATTTCGGCAGCGAGGCGCTGAAAGCGAAATATCTCGACGGCCTGACCCAGACCGACATGAGCAAGCTGACCCAGGGTGGCCAGTTCATGACCGAGAAGGAAGGCGGCTCCGACGTCGGCACGCTGACGACGACGGCCGTGCAGGAAGGCGACCACTGGCGGCTCTATGGCGAAAAATGGTTCTGCTCCAATGCCGACGCCAAGGTGGTGATGCTGCTGGCGCGGCCGGAAGGGGCGGGGCCGGGCACGCGCGGCGTCGGGCTGTTCCTGATGCCGCGGTATCTCGACGACGGCTCGCAGAACCACTACCGGATCGTGCGCCTGAAGGACAAGCTCGGCACCCGCTCGATGGCCTCGGGTGAGATCAAGTTGGAAGGCGCGATCGCCTATGCCGTCGGCAAGCTCGACCGCGGTTTTGTGCAGATGGCCGAGATGGTCAACTCGTCGCGGCTTTCCAACGGCGTCAAGTCGACCGCGCTGATGCGGCGTGCGCATCATGATGCGATGACGGTGGCGACGAACCGAGTTGTGTTCGGCCAGCGCATCATCGATCTGCCGCTGGCACGGCGGCAATTGATGAAGATCATGCTGCCGACCGAGCAGGCGCTGTCGATGAGCTTCCTCACCGCCGATGCGCTCGATCGCGCCGAAGCCGGCAGCCAGGATGCGGCGGCGCTGCTGCGAATCCTGACGCCGACGCTGAAATTCCGCGCGACGCGCGACGCGCGAAAAGTCTGCGGCGACGCGTTGGAGATGCGCGGCGGGATCGGCTACATCGAGGAATTCGCCACTGCCCGGCTGCTGCGCGACGCCCATCTCGGCTCGATCTGGGAAGGCACCGGCAATATCGTCGCGATCGATGCATTGACGCGAGCAGTCGGCCGCCACGGCGCCGATGCCGCGCTCGCCGCCGATCTGCACGCCCGTCTCGACGACAGCGCCAATGTGCCGCAAGCCTGGCGCAACCGTCTGCGCGAACTGGCCGACCGCGCCGTCGGTTTTGCGCGCGACGTGGCCAGCCGGAGCGACAATGAGGGCGATGCGCGGCGCGCCACCAGTTTGCTCTATCACGTCGCCAGCGCGGTCGCGCTGGCCTGGGAGGGTGGCCGGATTCACGAGATGCGCGGCGACGCGCGGCGGCTCCTGCTGTCGCGCATGGTGATCGACCATCGCGTCTCGCCGAGCGACCCGTTCCAGCTGGCGGAAACAGCCACTCAACGCAAGATCACGGACCATCTGCTTGGCGAGCATAGCGTCGGTATGGCCGAGGTTGGCGAATTGCTGTCGGTAGCGTAGGCTCGGATATCGACGTAGTTGGGGCCGGTTCAACGAAAAAACTGCGACGAAAAACAAAGAGGGAGACACCGATGAAGGCCGCCGTCCTGCATGAAGTCAACAGCCGCTGGTGATCGAGGATGTCAGCGTGCCGAATCCCGGCCCGCGCGAAGTCCTGATCCGCACCCGCGTCGCCGGCCTCTGTCATTCCGACCTGCACTTCATGGAAGGGCTCTACCCGCATCCGCTGCCCGCGGTGCTCGGCCATGAATCCGCCGGCGTGGTCGAAAAGGTCGGCTCCGACGTCACCTATGTAAAACCCGGCGATCACGTCGTGACCTGCCTGTCGGTGTTCTGCGGTACCTGCGACAACTGCACCACCGGCCGCACCGTGCTCTGCACCGACACGACCGTGAAGATGCTGCCCGGCGCGTCCAACCGGCTGTCCTGGGCGCGTTCGGAGAAGCTCAATCAGTTCCTCAACCTGTCGTCGTTCGCCGAGCAGATGCTGGTGCACGAAAACGCCATCGTGAAAATCCGCAAGGACATGCCGCTGGAACTGGCGGCGCTGATCGGCTGCGGCGTCATCACCGGCTATGGCGCCGTGGTGAACACAGCCAAGGTGACGGCCGGCGAAACGGTCGCGGTGATCGGCTGCGGCGGCGTCGGCATGGCCGCGATCAATGGTGCCGCGATCGCTGGCGCCGGCCGCATCATCGCAATCGATACCAACCCGGCCAAGCTGCAGCTTGCCACCAAGCTCGGCGCCACCGACATCGTCGATCCCCGGAATGGCGACGTGGTGCAGCAGGTGCGTGAACTCACCGGCGGCGGCGTGCAGCACTCGTTCGAGGTGCTCGGACGCAAGGAAACCGCGGAGCAGTCGTTTGCGATGCTGGCGGCGGGCGGCACCGCGACCATCGTCGGCATGATCCCGTTCGGCCAGAAGATCGAACTGCACGGTTTCGACTTCCTCAGGGAGCGCCGGATCCAGGGCTCGTCGATGGGCTCCAACCATTTCCGCGTCGACATGCCCCGCCTCGTCGAATTCTACATGCGCGGCAAGCTGCACCTGGAGGACTGGATTTCCGCCAAGCTGAAACTCTCAGAAATCAACGAGGGCTTTGCCAACATGAAAGCCGGCAAGACGCTGCGCAGCGTGATCATGTTTGATAGCTAAGGGACATATAACTCGTCATGCCCGGGCTTGACCCGGGCATCCATCGATCTTCGCAAGAATCATTTTCTCAAAGAGGATGGATTGCCGGGTCAAGCCCGGCAATGACGATGTGGTGTGTTGTAGGCTTTAACGCGACACATGCGCCGATACCGCGAGCCATTTTCCGTTGTGCTTCGCCCAGCAGTCGGTATATCGACCATGGGCCTGCAGTCCGTCGGCCGTGGTATAGCTGGTAGCGGCGTGGATGATAGCGAAATCACCTAGCACGCGGATTTTGACGTTTTGGGCCGTGAGGTTTTTGATCGTCACTGGCACGGCGGTCTGCTTCAGAAACGCTGCGCGGTCGACCAACGTCTTGTCGGGGTTCGAGCAATAGAAATCCGCGGCCAGGATTTCGTCGAAGCGTTTGACGTCGCAATTTTGCACCGAGGCCACATAGTCGCGGTTGAGGGCGGTGAGTTCTTCGATGTCGTTGCTCATGTTATTTCACTCCGTTCTCTCCGCCGTCATTGCGAGCGCAGCGAAGCAATCCATCTATCCCCAAGCAGAGCCATGGATTGCTTCGCTACGCTCGCAATGACAGCTGAACTAATCATCAAACATCGGCGGCGGCTTGAAGCCGCCGAATTCGCGCTCGATCAGCTCGGCAAGCTTCAGGGGCGTGCGGTCTTCCAGCCAGGGGCCGACGATCTGCACGCCGACCGGCAGTCCGTCCGGCGAAAAGCCGGTCGGGATTGCGGTCGAGGGCAGGCCGGGCAGCGTGGCGATGCCGGGCCAGGTGAGCTGGTCGGGATACACGTAAGCCTCGCCGTCGATCTGGATGCGGCGCTTCTCCTGGTCCTCCGAATGATCGTGCGGATAGGCCGGCGTCGGCATGATCGGGCAGATGACCGCGTCGTAGGTCTTGAACAGCTCGCGCCATTGCGCGCGCAGCCGCCCGCGCGCTCCGTCATCCATCAGCCAGTCGCGGTGGCTCTGCCCGATGCCGCGCAGGCGTTCTGCGGCAAGGCTTGTCGCGCTCGCCGGCAATGCGGCAGCCGCAGCCTGCGCGCCGGCATAGGTTTCCGGCGGAAACGACGCGGCCAGGAACGACATCAGCATCCGCATATAGAGCCGGGACGTCTCCGCAAAGTTCGGCAGCAGCGGGCTGTTGCGCTCGACCGTGACGCCCGCCTTGCCGAGATTGGCGGCGAGCGTGTCGATCGTGCCGCGTACCACCTTGTCGGTCGGCATCAGCGGATCGGTATCGACCACCAGCACGCGAAAACCTTTTAGCGCCGCGTGACGCGGCGGCGGCAGCGCGAGCTGGTAGCCTTTGCCGGCTTCCAGCGGATCGGGGCCTGCGATCGTATCGAGCAGCAATGAGAGGTCGGCGGCGCTGCGCGCCATCGGACCGACCACGGCAAGGTCGCGGTCGAGCGGCAGAGGCTGGAACGGAGGCGGCGTATGGCCGCGACCGGGCACCAGCGCGAAGGTGGGCTTGTGCGCATAGACGCCGCAATGGAACGCCGGCACCCGCAGCGAACCGCCGATGTCGGAGCCGAGCGACAGCGGGCCGTACCCCGCCGCGAGCGCCGCCGACGATCCGCCGGACGAGCCGCCCGGCGTGCGGCCGAGATCGAACGGGTTGTTGGTCGTGCCGTAGATCGCGTTGTGGCTCTGCCAGTCGCCGAGCCCGAGCGGAACGTTGGTCTTGCCGAGAATGACGCCGCCGGCGTCCTTGACACGGGTGATGGTCAGGGCGTCTTCGGCCGGGACGAAGTCCTTCTGCGCCGGAATGCCCCACGTCGTCGGCAGGCCTGCGACGTTGTAGGATTCCTTGACCGTCATGGGAATGCCGAGCAGCGGCTTCTTCACGCCGCGCGCGAGTTCAGCATCGGCGGCGCGGGCAGCGGCAAGGCCCCGCTCGAAATCGCGAACACAGATTGCATTGATCTTCGCATCGTGCCGCTCGATCCGGTCGATCGCGTCCTCTGCCAGTTCGACGGCTGAAACTTTCCTGGCAGCGAGGGCTGCCGACAATTCAACGGCGGTCTTGAAGCTCCATTGCGACTTGGCCAAGGTGCACTCCCGGTCTGTTGTTCGATGCGGCGCGGATGATGCTCAGTTTGCGGCAGCGCCGCAAGAGCAATGGCTGTACAGTTGCAGGACGCGTCATGTTGCTATCCTCTTGGCGGCAACATCGTTTGCGCGCTAGTCTCCCGATCAACAAAAATGAAAACAGTGTGGGAGGCTTCGATGAGATCGGCGTGGATTGCAGGCGCGGTGATATCAGTCACAATCGGCAGCGTGACAACGGTGGCGGGCGCTGCGGAAATCAGGTTGGCCGAGCAGTTCTCGATGGGCTACCTGCAGTTCAACGTCATGAAGCGCGACAGACTGATCGAGAAATATGCCACGCAGCGTGGCCTGAAGGATTTCAAGGTCTCCTGGCAGCGCTTCAACGGCCCGGTGGCGATGAACGAAGCACTGCTGTCGAATTCGACCGACATCGTCAGCGGCGGCGTGCCCGGCCTGATCACGCTGTGGGACAAGACGCAGGGCACCTCGTTCGAGGTCAAGGGCATCTGCGCGCTGAGCTCGCAGCCGTTCCTGCTCAACACCGCCAACCCCGACATCAAGTCGATCAAGGATTTCACCGAGCGCGACCGCATCGCGGTGCCCTCCATAAAAGTGTCGGTGCAGGCGGTGCTGCTGCAGATGGCGGCAGCGGCCGCTTACGGCGAGGAGAACTACGGCAAGCTCGATCCGCTCACGGTGTCGATGTCGCCGCCGGATGCGACGATTGCGCTGTTGAGCGGCGCGGGTGGCGTCAGTTCGGCCTTCAGCGTGCCGCCGTTCCAGTTCCAGCAACTGGAGCAGAAGAATATCCACACCGTGCTGTCGTCATTCGACGTGCTGGGGCCGCACAGCTTCACGGTGGCATGGACCTCGGCGCGGTTCCGCAAGGACAATCCCGAACTCTACGCCGCATTCCTCGATGCGGTGAAGGAAGCGACGTCGATCATCGCGACCGATCCGAGCGGGACCGCGCAAAGCTGGATCAACGACAGCAATTCCAAGCTGCCGCTGGAGATGGTGACCAAGGTCGTCACCGGCCCCGGCGTCGAATGGACGATGACACCGGCCGCCACGATGAAATTCGCAAAATTCATGCGCCGGGTCGGCACCATCAAGCGCGAGCCGGCGTCGTGGAAGGACATGTTCTTTCCGGAGATCGGCGGGCTTGAACGGAAGCTGAGACTAGGAGCCCCCTAAGCCCCGCCGATCAATATCCCGACCGCGAGCACGATGCCGCCACCGAGCACGATCTGGAACGCCGCCTGCAGGAACGGCGTATCCATGTATCGCGCGCGAATGTAGGCGATGGCCCATAGTTCGAAGAACACTACGACACAGGCGATGGCGGTCGCGATCCAGAACGCGTTTGCCCAGGAATCCGGCACCAGGAAGGGAAGCGTGTGGCCGAGGCCGCCGATCGCGGTCATGATGCCGCTGGCGGCGCCGCGCAGCCAGGGCGAACCGCGCCCGGTCAGCGAGCCATCGTCCGATAGTGCTTCGGCAAAGCCCATGCTGATGCCGGCACCGATCGAGGCGGCGAGGCCGACCAGGAACGTCGGCCAGTTCTGGTGCGTGGCGAAGGCTGCGGCGAACAGCGGCGCCAACGTCGACACCGAACCGTCCATCAACCCGGCCAGCCCCGGCTGCACATATTGCAGCAAGAACATGCGCCGGCGTGTCTTCTCCTCTTCGGCGCGGACATCGGGGCTGAGGATCTTGTCGGTCAGCCTGGCCGCCAGGTTCTCGTGGCCTTTCTCTGCCTCGGCGAGATCGCCGAGCAACCGGCGTACGCCGACATCCTCGGCCTGTTCGGCGGCCTTGATGTAAAATTGCTCGGCCTGCAGCTCCATGGTCTCGACTTCCTTGCGGATGGTGTCGAGCGGCAGGTTCTTGGTCAGCCAGATCGGACGGCGTTTCAGGAAACCCTTGACGTCCTCGCGGCGGATCGGCGGCAGATGCGCCCCAAAGCGCTTTTCATAGAGTTCGAGCAGCATGTGGCGATGGCCGCGTTCTTCCTCGGCCATCTCCTCGAAGATCTTGGCGGAGTCCGGGTAGCGTTCGGTGAGGTCTTCGGCGAAGGTCATGTAGATGCGGCTGTCTTCCTCTTCGGAGGAGATCGCAACGGCCAGCACTTCGCGCTCGGTCAGGTCGGCGAAATTCTTCACGGGACAGCGCCTTTTATTACTTTAGAATTATTCTAATATTTAGCGCCACCGCGGTCAATTGTCGGGGATTTGCCGGCGTCTAGGCTTTCGCCCTTGCCTTGGCGTTCTGCAGGAATTGCACCAGCAGCCGGCTCACCTCCGCGGGCTGCTCCTGCTGCACCCAGTGGCCGGCGCCATCGACGAGATGACAGCCGATCATGTTGGTGAGGGCTTTCGACTGCATCGCCTCATAGACGCCGGGGCGCTGATAGGTGCCCCAGTCCTGCTTGCCGGAGATGAAGGCGGAGGGAATGTCGATGGTGCGACCAGACCAGGTCTGCAATTCCGGCAGGAACGCGCCGGAGGTGCCGCAGCGATACCATTGCAGGCCGCCCTGGAATCCGTTGCGTTGGTACTCGGCGCTGTAGAAGGCCAGCTCACTGTCCGGCAGCCATTTGTTATTAGCGATTTCGGCGGCCGACGGCATTTCTTCCGCGACGGTCGCGGCCATGTCGTTGGCGAGGTCCATCACATAATAGGTCGGCAGTTTTGCGATTTCGCCCGCGGTCCATGACTTCAGCGGATACGGCTGGTTGTCTTTCCAGTCCGCACTCTTGTGATGGTAGTAGGCGCGCAGGAAATCGTGCACGCCCTGCGGTGCGCGGTGCATGTCGGCATTGGCTTCGCGTGTCGAGTAGTACCATTGATAATGTTTTCGCGGCCGTGGCAGCGCCGCGAGGTCGCGATGAATGGGATCATCGGTGGGCTTGGCAGGTTCGTGCACCGTGTTGAACGGCAGCGGCGGCGGACCGCCGAACGGCGCGCTCATCATGACGACCGAGCGAAACACGTCGGGCCGGATCAGCGCGCACCACGCGGCGACCGAACTGCCAAAGTCGTGTCCGATAACGGCGTCGACGCTGCGATAGCCGAACGCCGCCACCAACCCGAGCGCGTCGCGCACCAGATTGGTGAGCCGGAACGCCGCGAGATCGCCGTCGTAGTTTGGGTCCCATCCGGTGGTGCGGCCATAGCCGCGCTGATCCGGCGCGATCACGTGATAGCCGGCGGCTGCGAGAACCGGCATTACCTTTCGCCAGGAGAAGGCCAGTTCGGGAAAGCCGTGCAGCAGCAGCACGCAAGGCCTGCCGGGCGTTTCGAACCCGGCTTCCAGCACGTGCATGCGCAGGCCGTTGATATTGTCGGCATATCGGGAGCGGATGCAGGAGGGGAGCGGGATGTCGGGGAAGGTGGTCATTGTCTGCGCCTCTCTTCCCTCTCCCCTTGTGGGAGAGGGTGGATCGAATGAGCGTCAGCTCATTCGAGACGGGTGAGGGGTCTGTCTCCGCGGATAGAGACCCCTCATCCGCCTTCCCTTCGGGAAGGCACCTTCTCCCACAAGGGGAGAAGGGAAGGAAGCTACGTCTTCGATGCCCAGCTACGCCTTCACCGCTGCCTTCGGCCAATATTTGTCGCGCAAATGCCGCTTCACCAGCTTGCCCGTCGGCGTGCGCGGCAATTCGGCTTCGAAGTCGATGCTCTTCGGGCATTTGATCGGCGACAGATGCTTGCGGCAGAACACGATCAGTTCGGCCTCGAGCGCCTTGCCGGCCTTGTGACATGTCGTGCGGCTGCACCACGGCCTTGACCTCTTCGCCCATTTCCTCGTTCGGCACGCCGAACACCGCGACGTCGGAGACGGCGGGGTGGGTGATCAGCACGTCCTCGGTCTCCTGCGGGTAGATGTTTACGCCGCCGGAAATGATCATGTAGCTCTTGCGGTCGGTGAGATAAAGGAAGCCTTCGGCGTCGAGATAGCCGACGTCGCCGAGCGTCGACCAGCCCTTTTCGTTGTACGCCTTCTTCGTCTTCTCGGGATCGTTGTGATAGGTGAAAACGGGCGCATCGGCGAAATAGACCGTGCCGATCTCGCCCACCGGCCTTTCCTCGTCGTTCTCGTCCAGAATCTTCACCTTGCCGACCACGGCGCGGCCGACGGTGCCGCGATGGGTCAGCCATTGCTGCGAGGTCGAAACGGTGACGCCGTTGCCTTCGGAGCCGGCGTAATACTCGATCAGGATCGGTCCCCACCATTCGATCATTTTTGCCTTCACATCGACCGGGCAGGGCGCCGCGGCGTGAATGGCGCCTTTCAGCGACGAGACGTCGTAGCGCGTGCGCACCTCTTCCGGCAGCTTCAGCATGCGCACGAACATGGTCGGCACCAGCTGCGACTGCGTGATCTTGTATTTTTCGACCAGCTTCAGAAATTCCTCGGCGTCGAAATGCTCCATGATGACGGAGGTACCGCCGAGCGTGATCGCCATCATGTTGAAGCGCAGGGGCGCGGCGTGATAGAGCGGCGCCGGCGACAGATAGATGCTGTCGGACGACATGCCACACATGTCGGCGCACAGGATCTTGAGAAACGCATTCGGCACATCGATCGGGTTGCCTTCGAAATCCTTCTTAATGCCCTTTGGCCGACCGGTGGTGCCGGACGAATACAGCATGTCGTAGCCCGCCACCTCATCCGGGATCGGCATGGCCGGCTGTTCGGCGGCCTCCTTGTCGAAGGAACGGAAGCCCGGCTCGGGCTCGTCCGTCATGTAGAGCAGCGGTCCGCCGATCTGGCCGACGAGGCCCCTGACCTGATCGGCGCATTTCGGCGTGGTGATGAAGACTTTTGCGCCGCAGTCTTTCACGATGTAGGCGATCTCGTCCTGCGTCAGATAGCGGCTGATCGCGGTGTAATAGAGGCCCGCGCGCTGCGCCGCCCAGCAGATTTCCATGAAGGCGAGGCGGTTTTCCATCAGGAGCGCGATGTGGTCGCCAGCCTTCAGGCCGAGCGAACGAAACAGCTGCGCGCCCTGGTTCGAAAGCTCGTCGAGCTCGCGATAGGTGATCGCCTTGCCGGACCCGGCCATCTGATAGGCGATCTTGTTCGGATAGGTGCGGGCGTGGATGGAGGGGTGGGTCATGGGTGTTTCCTCAATATGAAAATGGCGAGCAGGAAGCGCACTCCCTGCTCGCCAGTCGTCATTCGTTTTTCTTGTTTTTAGAGACGCTCGACGATGGTTACGTTGGCCATGCCGCCGCCTTCGCACATGGTCTGCAGGCCGTAGCGCTTGTTCTTCTGCTTCAGCGCGTTGAGCAGCGTGGTCATCAGCTTGGTGCCGGAGCCGCCGAGCGGATGGCCGAGCGCGATCGCGCCGCCGTTGACGTTGAGCCGCGCCGGATCGGCACCGGTCGTCTTCAGCCAACCCACCGGCACGGCAGCGAAGGCTTCGTTGACCTCGAAGAGATCGATATCGTCGATCTTCATGCCGGCCTTCTCCAGCGCCCGCTTGGTGGCGTGCAGCGGCGCATCCAGCATGATCACGGGGTCGCCACCCATCATGGTCAGGTGATGGATCCGCGCCAGCGGCTTGACGCCGAGCGACTTCAGGCCCTTTTCGTTGACGACCAGGACGCCGGAAGCGCCGTCGCAGATCTGGCTGGCGCTGGCCGCCGTATGCTTGCCGTTCTCGGCGATCAGCTTGACGCCCTTGATGCCGTCGAGGCTGGCGTCGAAGCGGATGCCCTCGTCGATATGGTGGGTATCGGTCGAGTTGTCGGCGCGGGTGATCTGCAGCGGAACGATCTCGTCCTTGAACTTGCCGGCCTGGGTCGCGGCAATCGCGCGCTGGTGGCTCTCATAGGAATAGGTGTCGAGCTGCTCTTTGGAGAGGCCGTACTTCTCCGCCATCATTTCCGCGCCGGTGAACTGGCTGAACATGATGTTGGGATATTTCTTCTCGATGCCCGGGCTCTTGTAATGGCCAAAGCCGTTCTTGGCCGGCAGCGACGAGGCGAGGCCCATCGGTACGCGGGTCATCGATTCCACGCCGGCGGCGATCACGATGTCCATCGAGCCGGCCATCACGGCCTGCGCCGCGAAGTGCAGCGCCTGCTGCGACGAGCCGCACTGGCGATCGACCGAGGTGGCGGGCACGCTCTCGGGCAGCTTGGAGGCCATCACAGCGTTGCGGGCGATGTTGTTGGACTGCTCGCCGGCCTGCATCACGCAGCCCATGATGACGTCTTCGATCTGGGCGGGATCGACGCCTGAGCGATCGACCAGCGAATTCAGCACGGAAGCGGCGAGATCGGCCGGATGCCAGCCTGCGAGACGTCCCCCCTTGCGGCCGCCCGCGGTGCGTGCGGCGGCGACGATATAGGCCTCGGCCATGTCTGTTCTCCCTTGGATTGTTTGTTGGTGGGTGTTGGAAAGTTGGCCGGATTTAAGGGGTGCTGCGGGATTTAGTCAATCAATCAATTAACTCTTGAGTGCAGGCGCGGCATGCGCTTATGTGCGGCCCGGATTTCCGGCAGGATGGGATCACCGTTGAATACCAACGTACCGACCAGGCTTGCGGGCGGTAAAAACAGCACCGCTGAAAAGCTGCTTGTCGCGGCGAGCGAGCTGATGATCGAGCGCGCCTCGATCGAGGTGTCGCTGTCCGACATCGCGCAGAAGTCGGGTGTCAACGCGGCCCTGGTGAAATACCATTTCGGCAACAAGGACGGGCTGTTGCTGTCGCTGCTGGAGCGCGACGCCGCAACCGAGGTGTCGCAGCTCGAATACCTCATCAGCCAGCCGATTTCGCCGACCGCGAAGTTGCGCCTGCATATCGGCGGCATCATCCGCGCCTATCACCAGTTCCCCTATATGAACCGGCTGATTCATTACCTTCTGCACGAGAGCAGCGCGGAAGCCGCCGACGAGGTGTCGAAGTTCTTTGTCGCGCCCTTGCTGGAATTTCATCGCCGGCTGCTGGCCGAAGGCGTCAAGGCCGGCGAGTTCCGCAACATCGATCCGGTAATGTTCTACACCAGCCTGATCGGCGCCTGCGATCACCTGTTCTTCGGCCGCCACGCGATGTCGCGGGCGACCGGCGTCGGCCCGGTCACCGACGACGTCTGTCGCGAATACATCAAGCATATGGAAGCGCTGATCTGCGGCGGTATGCTGAACCAGAACGTGAAAGGTGCTGCTGCCGCCGGATGACGGCCGCTTCGCCACTATACAAGTAAGTTCCAAGTCCAGAGAAGAAACGTCCAAGGAAAGGTTGTTACCATGCAGTTGCAAGACGTAGCCGTTCTCATCACCGGCGGTGGCTCCGGCCTCGGCGCCGCTACCGCCCGCGCCATGGCCGCCAAGGGCGCGAAAATCGGCGTCATCGACCAGAACAAGGAAAACGCCGAAAAGGTCGCCGCCGAAGTGAAGGGCATTGCCCTCCATGCCGACGTCACCGACGAAGAGGCGATCAAGGCGGCGATCGCGAAAGCCGAAGCGGCGCACGGCATCGCGCGCGTGCTGATGAACTGCGCCGGCATCGGCGGTTCGCAGCGCACCGTCGGCAAGGACGGCGTCTATCCGCTGGCGAAGTTCGTCCGCATCATCAACGTCAACCTGATCGGCACCTTCAACGTGCTGCGCCTGTTCGCGGAACGGCTCGCCACCGCGCCGCCGATCGGTGAAGAGCGCGGCGTTGCCATCAACACGGCTTCGGTTGCGGCCTATGAAGGCCAGATCGGCCAGATCGCCTATTCAGCGTCGAAGGGCGGCGTCGTCGGCCTCACGCTGCCGGCCGCGCGCGATCTCGCCAGCCTCAAGATCCGCGTCAACACCATCGCGCCGGGCCTGTTCCTGACGCCGCTGCTGATGGGCCTGAACGAAGAGGCCCGCAAGAGCCTCGGCGCGCAGGTGCCGCATCCGGCCCGTCTCGGCGATGCCTCGGAGTACGGCAATCTCGCGGTCCACATCGTCGAGAACCCGATGCTGAACGGCGAGACCATCCGTCTCGACGGCGCCATCCGCATGGCACCGCGGTAGTCGAAGCTCTATCGTCGTCCCCGCGAACGCGGGGACCCATACTCCGCGGCGCTTCTTGTTGCAGAAGGTCTCAGCCACCATGCCTCATCGATACGACACGGCGTATGGGTCCCGGCTCAAGGCCGGGACGACGATGGACGGGAGACCCGTGTGACTCAACCGCTGCTGATCGAACATCATGACGGGGTCGATTGGGTCACTCTCAATCGCCCCGACAGCCTCAACGCGCTCGATCCTTCGCTGATCGACGCCCTCAACGCCTATTTCGAAAGCCTGCAGCGCAACCGCTCCACCCGCGTCGTGGTGCTGAAGGGCGCGGGCGCGTCGTTCTGCGCCGGCCTCGATCTCAAGCATGCGATGAAGCGCCGCGCCGGGCAGCAGGAGCCGCCCGGCGTGACGGAGTCGCTCGATTCGCAACGCCGCATCGCCGACATCGTGATGCTGATGCGGCGCTGCCCGCAGCCGATCATTGCACTGGTTCAGGGCGCCGCTGCCGGAGGTGGTTTCGCGCTGGCGCTCGCTGCGGATATGCGCATTGCGACCAAATCCGCACGGATGAACTGCGCCTTCATCAAGCTCGGCCTCGGCGGCTGCGATATCGGCACGTCCTATTTCCTGCCGCGCCTTGTCGGCGTTTCCGTCGCCTCCGAATTGATCTTGACCGGCCGCTTCATCGGCGCCGAACGTGCGCTCGCGGTGGGCCTCGTTTCCGAGGTCGTCGAGGAAGGCGGGCTGGATGCAGCAGTCGAACCTTATGTCGATGCGATGATGACGGCTTCGCCGGTGGGTTTGAGGCTGTCCAAGGAATGCCTCAACATGAGCGTCGATGCCGGCTCCATCGAAGCCGTGATCGCGATGGAAGACCGCAATCAGGTGTTGTGCAGCCGCTCGGAAGAATTTGGCGAGGGCATCAGGGCCTTTCTCAAAAAGCGAAAGCCTGTCTATATCAAGCGATGACGACAAGATCCGCAAAGGACTGAATTCCGGGAGACGCAATATGAGTGGGAGTGCAGCCGCAGTGCTGACAAAACCGGCTTTTCGCAAGATCGAATGGCTGGCGCGCGACATCGCGGTCGAGCGTCGTCCGGATGGCGTCATCATCCTGAAGTCGCGCATTCCGCTGCAGCCTTATGAGAAGCATATTCCGGCGTCGCTGGCGAAATGGGCAAGGGAAGCGCCCGATCGCATCTGGCTGGCGCAACGCGGCGGCGCCGACCGGCAATGGCGGAAGGTTTCCTACGGCGAAGCCAAGCGCACCGTCGACGGGTTGACGCAGGGCCTGCTCAATCTCGGCGTAGCCGAAGGACGTCCCGTCACGATCCTTTCCGGTAACTCGATCGAGCATGCGCTGATGACGCAGGCAGCGATGCAGGCGCGCCTTCCGGCAGCACCCGTATCACCGGCCTATTCGCTGATGAGCCAGGATCATCTCAAGCTCAAATATCTGTTCAACCTGGTGAAGCCTGCGGTCGTGATGGTGCAGGACGGGCCGACCTTCGAGAAGGCCTTGAAAGCACTCGATCTCACCGGCGTCACCGTCGTCCATGTCCTGCGGCCCTGCGAAGGCATCAAGAGCGTGTCGTTTGCGGATCTTGCCGCTACGCCGGTGACGAAGGCCGTCGGGGAATCGATTGCGAAAATTACGCCCGACACCGTCGGCAAGCTGCTGTTCACCTCGGGCTCGACCGGCATGCCGAAGGCCGTCATCAACACGCAGGAGATGATGTGCGCCAATGCGGCGATGATGATGCAGGTGCGCCCGCGCGACGCGAACGCGCCGGTCTCGACCGTGCTGGACTGGATGCCGTGGAATCACACCATGGGCGGTAATGCCGCGTTCCATCCGATCCTGGTCGATGGCGGCACGCTCTATATCGACGACGGCCGGCCGATGCCCGGCCAGCTCGAAGAGACCATCCGTAACCTGCGTGAGGTGTCGCCGACCTATTACGCCAACGTGCCCGCCGGTTACGCGGCGCTGGCGGCGGCGATGGAGAAGGACGACGCGCTGTGCCGCAGCTTCTTCAAGAATCTGTCCATCATGGCCTATGGCGGTGCGCGGTTGCCGGACGATCTCTACGACCGCATGCAGGCGTTGGCGGTGAAGACCACCGGCGAGCGTATCGTGTTCTATACCGGGTGGGGCTCGACCGAGACCGCGCCGACCTCGACCGGCACCTATTGGGACACCGAGCGCGTCGGCCTGATCGGCCTGCCGTTCCCCGGCGTCGAGCTGAAGCTGGTGCCGTGCGGCTCGAAATACGAGCTGCGCCTGCGCGGCATCAACGTCACGCCCGGCTATTTCGGCCAGCCCGATCTCACGAAGAAGATGTTCGACGAGGAAGGCTTTTATTGCATCGGCGACGCCGGCATATTCGTCGATGAAACCGATCCGCTGCAGGGCATCATCTTCGCCGGCCGCGTGGTCGAGGACTTCAAGCTCACGACCGGGACCTTCGTCCATGTCGGCTCGCTGCGCACGGATGCCATCGCGGCCGCCACGCCTGTTGTGCACGACGCACTGGTCGCCGGCCAGGATCGGGAATTCATCGGGCTGTTGGCCTGGCCCAATCTGCACGCCTGCCGGCAGGTGGTCGGCAATCCCGATGCGACGTTCGAAGATGTCGTCAGGCATCCCGACGTGATCGCCTGCCTGAAGCGCGGGCTGGAAGCGCATAACGCCTCCGCCACTGGCAGCAGCATGCGGATCGCGCGGGCCATGCTGATGGCCGAGCCGCCCTCGATCGACGGCAACGAACTCACCGACAAGGGCTACATCAACCAGCGCGCCGGCCTCGAACGCCGCGCCGCGCTGGTGGAGAAGTTGTACGCCGACAAGCCCGGCGAAGATGTGATTGTGCTGAAATGAAAACGACTCTCTCACCCGTCATTCCGGGGCGCGAAGCGAACCCGGAATCTCGAGATTCCGGGTCTGGTCCTTCGGACCATCCCGGAATGACGGCGAATAAACAACACGAAAGTAACTGAGGTAACACGCCATGAACTTCGATTTCTCCGACGACCAAAAACAAATGCGTGACGCGGCGAGGAAATTCCTCACCGAAAAGTGCCCGCCGAAGGCCGTGCGCGAAGTGCTCGACGGCAAGGCGCCCTACGACAAGGCGCTGTGGCAGGGTCTCGCCGAGATGGGATTCCTCGGCGTCGCGATCCCCGAGGAATTCGGCGGTGCGGGCGCCGGTCACCTTGAGCTTTGCGTAATCGCAGAGGAAATGGGCCGCGCGAATGCGCCGGTGCCGTTCTCGTCCACCGTATACCTCGCCGCCGAGGCACTGCTGCTGGCCGGCTCCGACGCCCAGAAGCAGAAGTGGCTGCCGAAGATCGCAAGCGGCGAGGCGATCGGCACGCTGGCGCTGTTCGAGGGCAAGGGCAATCCGTCGCCCAAGGCGATCAAGCTGCAGGCCTCCGGCGGCACGCTTAGCGGCGTGAAGAAGCCGGTGCCGGATGGCGCGATTGCCGATTTCGCCGTCGTCGCTGCGCGCACCGGCTCCAGCGGGCGCGATTCCGACATCTCGCTGTTCCTGGTCGACCTCAAGGCCGGCGGCGTCGAAGCCAAGTCGCTGACCAATGTCGATCCGACCCGGGGGCAGGCCGAACTCACCTTCAAGAACGCCAAGGCCGAGCCGCTCGGTGCTGCCGGTGACGGCTGGAGCATCCTCACTCAAGTGCTCGATCGCGCAGCCGTGCTGCTGGCCTTCGAACAGGTCGGCGGTTCCGATCGCGCGCTGGAAATGGGCCGCGACTATGCGCTCGACCGTATCGCCTTCGGCCGGCCGATCGGCTCGTTCCAGGCGGTGAAGCACATCCTCGCCGACATGTACGTCTCGGCGACGCTGGCGCGCTCGAATTGTTACTACGGCGCCTGGGCGCTTTCGACCAACGCCTCGGAATTGCCGGAAGCCGCGGCTGCCGCGCGCATCAGCGCAACGCAGGCGTTCCAGCATTGCTCCAAGAACAACATCCAGGTCCATGGCGGCATGGGTTTTACCTGGGAATTCGACTGCCACATGTACTACCGCCGTGCCAACACCACCGCGCTCACGCTCGGCAGCCTGTCGTATTGGGAAGACCAGTTGATCGACCGCATGCGCAAGAAGAATGCGGCTTAACGTTGGATCGTAGGGTGGGTTAGCGAAGCGTAACCCACCATCGGCCAGCAAGAATGCTCGACAAGAATGATGGGTTACGCCTTCGGCTAACCCACCCTACACAGACAGCGAGAAGCGCCATGAACTTCGACGACACCCCGCAGGAAGCCGCGTTCCGCGCCGAGGCCAAGGCGTGGATTTCCGCCAACGCGCCGAAGCAGTATGAGGAAGAACTTCGCAAGACCTCGCTCGGCCGCACCGGGCTGAAGAACGCTAACATGCTCGAGGTCGCAAAAGCCTGGCAGAAGAAGAAGGCCGACGCCGGCTGGGCCTGCCTGCACTGGCCGAAGGAATATGGTGGCCGTGGATCGTCGCCGATCGAGCGCGTGATCTGGCAGCAGGAAGAGGGCCCGTTCGGCAAACTCTCGCGGCATGTTCATCATCGGCCACGGCATGTGCGGCCCGACCATGATGGCGTTCGCCGGCGAGGAGCAGAAGCGGCAATACCTGCCGCCGCTGGCCTCGGGCGAAAAGGTCTGGTGTCAGTTGTTCTCCGAACCCGCCGGCGGTTCCGACGTCGCGGGCCTGCGCACCCGCGCCGAGAAGAAGGGCGACGACTGGATCATCAACGGCCAGAAGATCTGGACCTCGGGCGCGCACTATTCGGATTACGGCATCCTGCTGACGCGTACCGACCCCAACGTCGCCAAGCACAAGGGCCTCACCATGTTCTTCCTGGACATGAAGAGCCCGGGCGTCGAGGTGCGGCCGATCAAGCAGGCCAGCGGCCACTCCGACTTCAACGAGGTCTACTTCACCGATGTGAAGATCCCGGATTCGCAGCGGCTCGGCGCCGTCAACGACGGCTGGAACGTGTCGCTGACCACGCTGATGAACGAACGCATGTCGATCGGCGCAGGCGTTTCGACCGGTTTCCCGGAGCTGTTCGACTTCTGCAACAGCCTGATGCTGGAAGATGGTCCGGCGATCGAGGACCGCAGCGTTCGCTCGAGGCTTGCGAACTATGCGGTGAAGGCCAGTGGCCTGCGATACACCAGCATGCGCGCGATCTCGGCGCTGTCGAAGGGCGATCGTCCGGGTCCGGAAAATTCCATCGGCAAGCTGGTGGCAGGCTCGATGGTGCAGGAAGTAGCGATGTATGCACTCGACCTGCAGGGCGCCGCGGGTGTGCTCAGCGGGCCTGAAGACGCCGAAGTCGCCGGCAAATTCCAGGCGATGCTGCTGCGCGCGCCGGGCACCCGCGTCGAGGGCGGCACCGACGAGATCATGCGCAACATCATCGCCGAGCGCGTGCTTGGTCTGCCCGGTGATATCAGGGTCGACAAGGACGTGCCGTTCAACAAGATCCCGACCAAGGGAAGAGCGTAACAAGAATCGTAGGGTGGGTTAGCGAAGCGTAACCCACCATTACCAGCAACGAAGCTCGACAGAACTGGTGGGTTACGCCTTCGGCTAACCCACCCTACGAAGAAAAAGAGGTCCGCCATGAACTTCGACGACACCCCGCAGGAAGCCGAATTCCGCGCCACCGCCCGTAAATGGGTCGCCGCCAACGCGCCGAAGAAATATGAGGCGGAGCTGTCAAAATCCTCGCTCGGCCGCATTCGGCTGGAGAAGGAAGAGATCGTCGATGTCGGCAAGGCCTGGCAGAAGAAGAAGGCCGAAGGCGGCTGGGCCTGCCTGCACTGGCCGAAGGAATATGGCGGCCGTGGCGCGACCCCGATCGAGAAGGTGATCTGGCAGCAGGAAGAGGGCGTCTACGGCAAGCTGACGCAGCCGTTCCAGATCGGCGAGGGCATGTGCGGCCCGACCGTGATGGCGTTCGGCAGCGAGGAGCACAAGCGGCACTATCTGCCAAAGCTTGCTTCCGGCGAACATATCTGGTGCCAGCTGTTCTCCGAGCCGGCCGGCGGTTCGGATGTCGCAGGCCTGCGCACGCGTGCGGAAAAGAAGGGCGACAACTGGATCGTCAACGGCCAGAAGATCTGGACCTCGGGCGCGCACTACTCGGATTACGGCCTTCTGATCACGCGCACCGATCCCAACGTGCCCAAGCACAAGGGCCTGACGATGTTCTTCCTCGACATGAAGAGCAAGGGCGTCGAGGTGCGGCCGATCAAGCAGGCCAACGGCATGCAGGAATTCAATGAGGTCTATTTCACCGACGTGGTGATCCCCGATCATCAGCGCCTCGGCGCCGTCGGCGACGGCTGGAACGTGTCGCTGACCACGCTGATGAACGAGCGTATGTCGATCGGCTCGCGGCTGGCCACCGGCTTCCCCGAAATGTTCGAGTTCTGCTCGAACCTGATGACGGACGATGGCCTCGCGATCGACGATCCCGCGACGCGCTCAAAGCTTGCGAGCTGGGCGGTGAAGGCGAGCGGGCTGAAATACACCAGCTACCGCGCGATCTCTTCGCTGTCGAAGGGCGAGCGTCCGGGTCCGGAAAATTCCATCGGCAAGCTGGTCTCGGGCTCGATGCTGCAGGACATCGCGACCTATGCGATGGATCTGGAGGGCGCGGCGGGCGCACTCACCGGCGCCGATGAAGAGGCGGCAAGCGGCCAGTTCCAGCAGATGCTGCTGTCGTCGCCCTCGATGCGCATCGCCGGCGGCACCGATGAAATCCTGCGCAACATCATCGCCGAACGCGTGCTCGGCCTGCCCGGCGATATCCGGGTCGACAAGGACGTGCCGTTCAACAAGATCCCGACCAAGGGAAGATAGTCTCGTGTCCCGGACGCGGTGCGGCGCGTAGCGCTGCTCCGCAGAGCCGGGATCTTCTGCGATAGGCCCCGGGTCTGCGACGCGTCACTTCGTGCCGCATCGCGTCCGGGGCACGAAAGCGAGTTTGCGATGGACGTTTTTGCAACCGAACAACAAGATCGTATCGGCGTGCTCGAAGAGCTGCTGAACGAACGCTATTCCGTGCGCGCCTTCCTGCCGCAGGAAGTGCCGCGCGAGACCATCGAGCACATTCTCAAGGTCTCGCAACGTACGGCGTCATGGTGCAACAGCCAGCCATGGCAGGTGCTGATTGCGAGCGGCGAGGCCAAGGAGCGCTTTCGCAAGGCGATCTATGCCGAGGCCGCGTCCGGCGCAAAAGATGATCATGACTTCACGCCTCCGCGCGAATACCTTGGCGTCTATCTCGAACGCCGCCGCGAGAGCGGCTTTCAGCTCTACAACACGCTCGGCATCGCACGCGGCGACAAGATGGCGTACGCGAAGCAGGCGCTGGAGAACTACAACTTCTTCGGCGCGCCGCATGTCGCCATCATCCACACCGACGAGCCGCTCGGCATCTACGGCGCGGTCGATTGCGGCGCTTATGTCGGTAATTTCATGCTGGCGGCGCAGGCGCTCGGTCTCGGCACCATTCCGCAGGCCGCGCTGGCGCGGCATTCCGGGCTGATCCGGCGGCACTTCAAACTCGCCGACGATCGCAAGGTGGTCTGCGGCATTTCGTTCGGCTATGCCGACCACGCCCAGAAGGTGAACAGCTACCGCACCTCGCGGGCGAGCGTGGCCGATACCGTCACCTATTTCGATTGAGCCCAGAACAAAGCGCCCCAACTAAACCGGACCGCCACGGGCTTGACCCGACCGCCTATCGGCTTCAAAGCAGGCTGCCATCTTTTCGATGGATTGCAGGATCATCCCCGACAGGGTCGGGGAACGGGCGCCCGGCGATGACGGGATGGAAAACGGAAGGCCGCCAATGAAGTCTGGACCCACAAAGCACTTCATCGCGCTCCTGCTGGCAGCTCCCTTGCTCACCGGTTGCCTGGAACGCGGCCAGCCGACCATGGTCGACACCAGCGCCGACGACGATGCATTCTGCCGCGCCAACAATGTCGCGGTGGGCTCGAACGATTATGTCAACTGCCGCAAGAACCGCGACGTGCAGCGCGGCAATGCCAATGCGCGCGCCGACCGTTCCCAGCGCAATCTCGCCGAGCAGATGCTGAATAATCCGGTCAGGCCGTGATCAGGAGGCCCTCATGAACGAAGACGTCTTCAATGCCAGCCTGCGTGGATTCCTCAAGAAGGTCGGCATCACCTCGCAGCGCGAAATCGAAAAGGCCGTGCGCGACGCCGTCGCGTCCGGCAAGCTCAAGGGCAACGAGAAGCTGCCGGCAAAGATGGTGCTGACCATCGGCGGCGTCAGCCTCTCGCATGAGATCACTGACGAGATCGAACTCGGGTAGGCGCGAGCAGGCCAAGCTTATCAGCGTCCGGACGTGCTGCGGTGCACTGCACGGAGGATCGGGTTTCCCTTGTCAGGTGACCTCGGACATTAAATATTGATGAGGACGAGCAATTTCATACAAGATAGACCAGTAGAGCTCCGGCAGTTTAACTGAATAGCTATCCGGCGGGTGGACCATGAGTCTGGAGCTGGCCGCAACTGAAGCCTCCCCGGCGCGCCCCTCTATTCGGTGGCCGTCGTGGGCCGTTACGATCGCTGTCGGAATCGGTTTTTTTCTCGCAGCGCGCCTTAGCCTCGCTTTGCTCGACAAGACCGACGGCATCGCGGTGTTCTGGCCGGCAGCCGGCGTAGCTACCGGATTCCTGGTAGCGTTCGGTTCGGCCGCACGGTGGCCGGTCGTAATTGGCGTTGTAGCTGCCACTCTCGCGGCCAATCTGCTCGGCGATCGTAATCTTGCCAGCTCTGCGGCTTTTGCCGTGGCCAATGCCGGTAGTCCTGTCATTGCTGCAGGGCTCATCCAGCGATTCTATGGCTCACCATTTGAACTCAATGAGCTGCGCCGTGTCTTTGGACTGTTCGGCGCCGCGATAATTGCAGCCATTGTCTGCGGCTTCGTGGGCGCGGTTGGATTTGCGTTCTTTCATCCCTCAGCCTCGTCCGTCACGACGATATGGCGTCACTGGGTCGTTACCGAGACGCTGGGTAGCATTACAGTCGCGCCACTTTTGATCGGGCTCGCTTCATTCTTGCGTAACGCTCCGCCAAGGCGGGAAGTTGTGGAGGGCATCTTCGCGCTCGCCATCGTGGCCACGCTATGTTTGCTCCTGGTCATTCTGCCGAATGCGCCATGGACACTTGAACTGGCGATTGCCTCGTTCTGTCCGCTGTTCGTGTGGATCGCCGCCCGTGTTTGCCCTGCCTTTACGGCCGTCGCAACGTTCATGTGCGCGATCACGATTGTATGGACAACAATATTCTCCGTCGGCCTTTTCGGCGATACGCGATTGGTGCTTGAAGAGCGCGTCCTTTCTGCTCAGGCGACCATTCTGGCTACTTCGTTCGGCGCGCTTGTTCTGGCGGCTCTGTTCAGCGAGCGACGGACACACGAGCTCGCGATCCTCGAAAGAGAGCAGCGGGTGGAAGAAGCGCTTCGTGCTGGCGGTGTGATAACCTTTGATTGGGATCTTCGCATCGGCCTGATACAGCTGAGCCAGAATGCGGCCGAAATCCTGGGCCTGGGTCCGAGACAATCTCTCAGCAGCGAGGAATGGATCAGACAAATCCACTCCGACGATCGCCCGTCGGTCACAGCCCGCTCGAGCACCGCCGGTCCGCACGAGCACCCACATTCGATGACGTTCCGATTTTTGCGGCCTGATGGCCGCGGCGAAGTGTGGCTGGAGCAGGTTGCAGTTACGCACTTTGATTCAAAGGGGAAGCCCACGCGCATCAATGGGCTGACGAGCGACGTCACGGAGCGGAAGCGATTTGAAGAGGAGGTTTCCCGAGCCTGGAGGTCGGCGGAAGTGGCCGATCGGGCAAAATCCAGCTTCCTTTCAGCCGCCAGCCATGACCTGCGACAACCATTGCAAACCCTCAGGTTCCTGCAGGTGTCACTTGAGCCGCACCTACTGGATGGTGAGGGACGCCGCCTGGTCGGCGAAATTGCGAGATCTCTCGACACGATGTCCAGCATTCTGTCGAGCCTGCTCGACGTCAATCGCCTGGAGGCTGGGAGTCTGCGTCCGTCGAAGAGCGACTTCGCGATCAATGAAGTGTTTGATTCCCTGACAGCCGATTTTGCCGATTCCGTTGCAGACAAAGGGTTGCGGTGGCGCTTGGTCCGTTCAGAACTCGAAGTTCGTAGCGACCGGAGAATGCTCGGAACAATGTTGCGCAATCTGCTGTCGAACGCGGTCCGATATACGGATCGCGGGAAAATCCTGCTGGGCTGTCGGCGCGTGGGCGATAAAGTTCGGATCGAAGTCTGGGATAGCGGCATCGGTATTTCGCAGGATCAGCTGCCTCAAATATTTCAGGAGTACTACCAGGGTGCGGACGGCGCTGAGCGCGGTGGCTTCGGATTAGGTCTGGCTATCGTCAGACGGATAGGGGAAGTGCTGGACCACAGAATCGGTGTGCGCTCCACACCCGGCAAGGGCACCGTGTTTTCGATTGAGGTTCCGCGCGGAGATTCAAACGGTGATGCCGCTGAAAGTGCACAGGCGCCGACATATGAGAGGGGCGACTTCCCCGGCGTTATTCTTGTGGTTGAAGACGAGGCGAGCGTCCGCACCTCGCTGAGCCGCATGCTGAAAACGAGAGGCGTAGAGGCAATCGTGGTCGCTACGGCGAATGACGCGCTAGCTCAAGTCAGCCGGCAGGAAATTCGGCCCGACTTGCTGTTGTGTGATTACAATCTTCGCGGATCGGCAAACGGCGTCGACACTGTCAATGGGCTGCGCGCGGCACTAGCCTGGAACATCCCGGCCATTGTCATGACTGGTGACATTCGTTCGGAAATTGTGGACTCGATTGCTGGACAGGGCATTTCTGTCCTGATCAAGCCGTTCTCGGCGGACGAACTGCTACAGCACGTTACACGGCTCTACCAGGGATCGACTTCCGGCCATCCAACCAGCCCGGCTGGGTAGGGATTGCGTATGGGCCGGGATGCAGGACCCGCGGAAAACGCGGCAGGTTGCACCGCCGCGTTCAGCCTCAGCCGTAGCCGAAATCCTTACTCTTCCTCGTCGTCCTGCTTCTTGCCGCCGATCGTCTTCAGCTTGGCGAACACGGCGTCGACGTTGAGGTCGTCTTCGCTCTTCTCGCTCGTCTCGAATTCCGGCTCCTTCTTGGTGGTCTCGGAGGCCGGCAGCAGTGTCGCGCCGCCATAGGCTGCGGGCACCGGCTTTTCCTTGGCCGCGCGCTGCACCTCGAAATCGAGCTCGATCTGCGAGCAGAGGCCGAGCGTCACCGGGTCCATCGGGGTCAGGGTCGACGCATTCCAGTGGGTGCGGTCGCGGACGCTCGCGATGGTGGTCTTGGTGGTGCCGACCAGGCGCATGATCTGCGCGTCCTTCAGTTCGGGGTGGTTGCGGACCAGCCACAGGATCGCGCTCGGCCGCTCGTGGCGCCGTGACACCGGGGTGTAGCGCGGGCCCTTCTTCTTGGCGGCTGGCGGCAGCACAACCTTGCTCTCGCCGAGCTTGAGACGGTAGTTCGAGTCCTTTTCGCCCCTTTCGATCTCGTCGCGGCTCAATTGTCCGGTCGAAATCGGGTCCATGCCCTTGATGCCCTGGGCGGCGTCGCCGTCGGCGATGGCGCGAACCTCAAGGGGGTGCATTTTGGTGAAATCGGCCACCTGGTCGAAGGTCAGCGCGGTATTGTCAACCAGCCACACGGCAGTCGCTTTTGGCATCAGCGGTGCGTTGCTCATGGCAAATCTCCTTTGTGCCTCGCCCACCTCTTTTGGAGGCGAAGTCTGTGGTCATCGGTGATGACGGGAATTAGGGCGCTATATACGCCTTCCCGGGGTATTGGCGCAATGGTCTGCTAAAGTGCCTTGACAGAGCCCAAAAGCAGTCCCAAGTCCTTATCCGAACTGGCCGTTCCCTGCCCGCCGGCGAGGGGTGATTCGGTCCCGAGATAGCCCTGATGCCAGCCAAACCAGACCTCAGAATCGTGCTTTGTTCTCCCCGTGGCTTCTGCGCCGGGGTCGTACGGGCCATCGATACCGTCGAACGGGCGCTCGCCATCTATGGCGCCCCCGTCTATGTCCGTCACGAGATCGTGCATAATCGCTACGTGGTCGACAGCCTGAAGACCAAGGGCGCGATCTTCGTCGAGGAACTCGCCGAAATCCCCGATAATACCAACGCCCCGGTGGTGTTTTCGGCCCATGGGGTTCCGAAATCGGTTCCGGCCGACGCCCGCGCCCGCAATTTCTTCTCGCTGGACGCGACCTGCCCGCTGGTCACGAAAGTGCACCGCGAGGCCGCGATCCACTTCAAGCGCGGCCGTGAAATCCTGCTGATCGGGCATTCGCACCACCCCGAGGTGGTCGGCACACTCGGCCAGTTGCCGGTCGGTGCGGTGACACTGATCGAGACCGCCGAAGACGCGAAAACGTTCGCGCCGAAGGATCCGAACAATCTCGCTTTTGTGACCCAGACGACGTTGTCGATCGACGACACCGCCGAGATCGTCGCGCTGCTCAAGGAGCGTTTCCCGAACATCAACGGGCCGCATAAGGAAGATATCTGCTACGCCACCACCAACCGCCAGCTTGCAGTCAAGAAGGTGGCGCCGGTGGTCGATGCCCTGATCGTGGTCGGCGCGCCGAACTCGTCGAACTCGCAGCGGCTGCGCGAAGTCGCCGAGCGCGAGGGCTGCCCGGTCTCGGTGCTGGCGCAGCGTGCCAGCGATCTCGACTGGTCGCGCTTCGAAGGCATCAAGAGCCTCGGCATCACCGCGGGCGCGTCGGCGCCGGAAGTGATCGTCGAGGAAATCATGGGCGCCTTCGCCGAGCGGTTCGAATTGCATGTGGAGACGGTGTCGGCTGCGGAGGAGAACGAGTTCTTCCCGCTGCCGCGTTCGCTGCGGCCCGAAGCTGCCGCCGAGTAGTCGCGATGGCGGTTTACACCGACGTCGCCGCCGAAGACCTCGCGGAGTTCCTGAAAGGCTACGACATCGGCGAGCTGCTCTCCTACAAGGGCATCGCCGAGGGCGTCGAGAATTCAAACTTCCTGCTGCATACCAGCAAGGGCGCGTTCATCCTCACGCTCTATGAAAAGCGCGTGGCGGTGGATGATCTGCCGTACTTCCTGTCGCTGATGGCGCATCTGGCCGAGCACGGCGTGCGTTGCCCGCAGCCGGCGCGGAATCGCGAGGGCGAGGTCTACAGTGAGCTGGCCGGGCGTCCCGCGGCGATCATCAACTTCCTTGAAGGCGTGTGGCCGCGGCGGCCCAACGCGGCGCACTGCACGGGCGTCGGCGAGGCGCTCGCCAAGATGCATCTGGCGGGGCGCGACTTCCCGATGTTCCGCAAGAACCCACTGTCGGTCGAGGGCTGGCGGCCGTTGTTCGATCTCGCCGCGCCACGCGCGGATAGCGTCGCGCCCGGCCTGCATGACTTCATCGCGCGCGAGCTCGATCATCTCGAAGGGTGCTGGCCGAAGGATCTGCCGCCCGGTGTCATCCATGCCGACCTGTTTCCGGACAACGTGTTCTTCCTCGGCGATAAATTGTCGGGGCTGATCGACTTCCCGTTTTCCTGCAACGACATGCTGGCCTACGACGTCGCGATCTGCCTGAACGCGTGGTGTTTCGAGCCGGATCATTCCTTCAACGTCACCAAGGCCCGCGCGCTGCTCAACGCCTATGGCCGCGCGCGGCCATTGTCGGAGGCCGAGCAGGAGGCGCTGCCGCTTTTGGCGCGCGGCGCGGCGCTGCGCTTCCTGCTGACGCGGCTGGTCGATTTCCTCAACGTGCCGCCGGGCGCATTAGTGAAACCAAAAGACCCGCTGGAATATGTCCGCAAGCTACGCTTCCACCAGAACGTCGCGAGCGTGCGCGATTACGGCCTGACCCAGCCGGGATGCGTCGCTTGAGCGAACCCCCTCACGTGACGGTCTTCACCGACGGCGCCTGCTCCGGCAATCCCGGCCCCGGCGGCTGGGGGGCGATCCTGCGGTTCGGCGACAAGGAAAAAGAACTGAAGGGCGGCGAGGCGCACACCACCAACAACCGCATGGAGCTGATGGCGGCGATCTCGGCGCTGGAAGCGCTGAAGAAGCCGTGCGTGGTCGACCTCACCACCGACAGCCAGTACGTCCGCCAGGGCATCACCGCCTGGATTCACGGCTGGAAGAAGAACGGCTGGCGGACTTCAGACAAGAAGCCGGTCAAGAATGTCGAACTATGGCAGCGGCTCGACGCCGCGCTGAAACCGCATGAGGTGCGCTGGCACTGGATCAAGGGCCACGCCGGCCACGCCGAAAACGAGCGCGCCGATCAATTGGCGCGCGAGGGCGTGGCGATGGCGAGGTTGAAGCCGTAGGTCTTCCCCTCTCCCTTGTGGGAGAGGGTGGATCGAATGAGCGGAGCTCATTCGAGACGGGTGAGGGGTTCTCTCCGCACGCACAGACCGTTCGTGGGGAGACAACCCCTCATCCGGCGCTTCGCGCCACCTTCTCCCACAAGGGGGAGAAGGAAGAAAGCGCGGCCTGCTCTCAGAGCTGCCCCAGCAGCGTATCGCCGCCGGAAACCTCGACCTTGCCGGGTGCCGGCTCGAGGTTGAGCTTCTTGACCACGCCGTCTTCGATCAGCATCGAGTAGCGCTTGGAGCGGATGCCGAGCCCGTTGCCGGAGGCGTCGAGCTCCATGCCGATCGCCTTGGTGAAGTCGGCATTGCCGTCGGCGAGGAACACGGCCTCGTCGCGCTGGTCGGTGTCGCGCTTCCAGGCGTTCATGACGAAGGCGTCGTTGACGGAGACGATGGCGATGGTGTTCACGCCCTTGTCCTTGATGGCATAGGCGTTGAGGAAGATGCTCGGCAGATGCATCTTGTGGCAGGTGCCGGTATAGGCGCCGGGTACCGCGAAAAGCGCCACCTTCTTGCCCTTGAAAATATCGTCGGTGGTTTTGACCTGCGGCCCTTCCGCCGTCATCACGCGAAACTTGGCTTCCGGCAGCTTGTCGCCAACTTGGATCGTCATCGTCAATTCTCCCTCAATGTGCGCTGTTTTGTAGCCCCTGCGGCTCGCGGGCACAATATTCACGCTAGTTGAAACGGCAACCGTGATGGCCATTCACGCTTGCGTCATCAGGGAGAAATGCCCCCTTCGTCCAGGAAGGCTTGCTCCTCCGGCGTGGTCGAACGGCCCAGCAGGCGGTTGCGGTGGGGAAAGCGCCCGAACCGCCGGATGATATCGGCGTGATGCTCGGCACATTTCAGGTTCTCGGCATGGCCGGCTGCGCGCGACAGCACGATGCAGCGCAACTGGTCGGGCAGACGCTCCGAATGCATGAACGGCAGATAGAGGAATTCCCGTAAAGCGCCATCGATCCGCGCGTCCACGCCGCGATCTACGGCGCGGTGCGCCACCTCGAGGGCGAGGGGGTCGCTGGCATAGGTCCTGACGTCGTCGCGCCGGTACCAGCGGTCGGGGCCGGCGTCACGCCAGAACGCCAGAATTTCGGCTGGCGTGACTGAAGCTTCAACCATCGACGAAGGCGCTCGTAGGGTTTCAGGCCGCGGCCTTCTTCTCGTCGCGCAGTTCGCGGCGCAGGATCTTGCCGACATTGGTCTTGGGCAGGTCGTTTCTGAACTCGATCTGCTTGGGCACCTTGTAGGCAGTCAGTTGGGTGCCGCAGTACTTGATGACGTCGTCGACCGAAAGGTTCGGGTCCTTCTTGACGATGAACGCCTTCACGGCCTCGCCCGATTTCGAATCCGCGACGCCGATCACGGCGCATTCCAGCACGCCGGGATGGCTCGCAATCACTTCCTCGATCTCGTTCGGATAGACGTTGAAGCCCGAGACCAAAATCATGTCCTTCTTGCGGTCGACGATCTTGGTATAGCCGCGTTCGTCCATCACGCCGATGTCGCCGGTGCGGAAGAAGCCGTCCGCGGTCATCACGTTGGCGGTCTCCTCCGGCCGGTTCCAGTAGCCGGCCATCACCTGCGGGCCCTTGGCGCAGATCTCGCCGGCCTGGCCGAGCGGCACTTCCTTGCCGTCGTCGTCGCGGATCGAAAGATAGGTCGAGGGGACCGGAAGGCCGATCGTACCGGAGAACTCCTCGATGTCGGCGCGATTGCAGGTCAGCGTCGGCGACGTCTCCGACAGGCCGTAGCCTTCCGACAGTGCGCAGCCGGTGGTCTTCAGCCATTTCTCGGCCACGGGTTTTTGCGTCGCCATGCCGCCGCCGTTGGAGATTTTCAGTTTGGAGAAATCGAGCTTGTCGAACCCCGGTGTGTTCAACAGGCCATTGTAGAGCGTGTTGACGGCCGGGAAAAAGCTGACTTGGTACTTCGACAACTCCTTGACGAAACCGGCCATGTCGCGCGGGTTGGGAATCAGCAGATTGGTGCCGCCGGCGCGCACTCCCAGGAGGTAGCACGCGGTCAGTGCAAAGATGTGATAGAGCGGCAGCGCGCAGACGATGACCATCTGGTCGACAATCGGCGGCTTCTTCAGCGCCGGCTGCAGCCACGCGTCGTTCTGCAGCACGTTGGCGAGGATGTTCTTGTGCAGCAGCGTCGCGCCCTTGGAGACGCCGGTGGTGCCGCCGGTATATTGCAGGAAGGCGACGTCATCGCGCGTGAGCTTCGGCTTGTTGAGTTTCAGGCCTCGGCCGGCGGCGAGCGCTTCGTTGAAAGAGACCGCGCCCGGGATCGACCAGGCCGGCACCATCTTCTTGACCTTGCGGACCACCAAATTGACGATCACGCCCTTGAAACCGAGCAGATCGCCCATGCTGCCGACGATCACATGCTTGACCGCAGTCCTCGCGACGACCTGCTGCACCGTGGTGGCGAAATTCTCCAGAACGACGATCGCTTCCGCGCCGGAATCCTTGAGCTGATGCTCGAGCTCGCGCGGGGTGTAGAGCGGGTTGACGTTCACCACCGCATAGCCGGCGCGCAGCACGGCGGCGGTCGCGACCGGGTATTGCAGCACGTTCGGCAACATCAGCGCGACGCGGGCGCCCTTTTGCAGGCCCTTGCTCTGAAGGTAGGCGCCGAGCGCGGCCGACATCTCGTCGAGATCGCGGTAGCTGATCGACTTGTCCATGCAGATGAACGCCTTGCGGTCGGCGAACTTCGCAAAGCTCTCTTCCAGCAGCTCGACCAGCGATGAGTACTGGGTGACGTCGATGTCGGCTGGCACGCCGGCCGGATATTGCTTGAGCCAGATCCGCTCCATGGTAGTTCCCCTCTGGTTCCCGAACACGTCTCTGATTGCATCAGATCCGTGCTCTATTTTTGTTTGACGCGTTTTCTTGATGCGAACCGGTGCCCACTTCGCTCGAAACGCTATGGGTCCTGTTTCCTGGCCGGGCACGCCTTGTTTTGGGGCAGTATTGTGAATGCCGCCGCCGATGGCAAGCGGCTGCGCGCTATCGACGCATTCCGGCGATCTGGAATAATTCGGCCGAACGGCAGGAAAGCTGCCTAATTACGCGGCTTGGCGGGGCCGTTAACCAGCCGGCTTGGTTTCGCCCTTGGGTTTAGTGGCCGCGTTCGGCTTGGCCGGCTTCGGTGCGGGCTTGTCTGCGGCGGCGGGCTTGGCGGCCGCCTTCTTTTCGGCCGACGCGGCCGGCTTGGCGGCGGCGTCCGGTCTGGCGTTCGCATGCCGGACCGCCGCAGGCTTGCCCGGCTTTGCACCGGCTTCAGCCTTGGAGACCGTAGCTTTGGATGCCGCGGTGTCGGTCTTCTTAGCTGCGATCTTCGATTTCTTGCCGCGCTTTGGCGGCGTCTGCTGTTCGGTGTCCGCCGCAACGGCCGCGATCAGCGCCGTGCCGGTCTTGGTCGGGCCGGTATAGACCGGAATAGGCTCGGACGGCTCCGCCGCGGCAGCCATCATCTCCGACGGCTTGGCCATCGGCGGCTGCAGCCCGGCGGTGAAGAACGTGACCGAGGTCTCGCCGGTCGACGCGCTACCGTTGGCGGCGACGACGTCGGCGTCCTCGTCGGTGGCCGGCCGCTTGCGCTTGCCGCTGCACATGTCCTCGCGCAGGTTCGGCGGCGTCGCATCGATCGGAACCAGATTGTCGACAGTACCGAGCGCGGGCTTCAGCCAGCCCAGTCCGTTGCCGCCGAAGCCGCGCTCCAGCATTTGAGCCGCGCGCACCGCGCGCGCCTGTCCCGACGATGCGCCCAGCACGACGGCGATCAGCCGCTTGCCGTTGCGCGTTGCGGAGGCGACCAGATTGTAACCGGAGGCGCAGATGAAGCCGGTCTTGAAGCCGTCAGCGCCGGGATAGCGCCCGATCAGCTTGTTGAAATTCTGCGTCACCCTGCGCCCGTAGCGGATCGAGGGGATGTGCATGAAGTATTCGTATTCCGGCAGGTCGCGAATCACCGCGCGCGCCAGGATCGCGAGATCGCGCGCCGAAGTGATCTGTCCGTCTGCCGGCAGGCCATTGGGATTGACGTAGCTCGTCTGCGTCATGCCGAGCTTTTGCGCGCTCTGGTTCATCATCGCCGAGAAGCCGTCGATCGAGCCGCCGACGCCTTCGGCGAGCACCACGGCCATGTCGTTGGCCGACTTCACCATCATCATCTTGAGCGCGTTGTCGACGGTGACCTGGATGCCCGGGCGAAAGCCCATCTTGGACGGCGACTGCGAGGCTGCGACCGGCGACACCGTCAGCAGCGTGTCGAGCGTGAGGCGTCCTTCCTTCACGGCCTTGAGCGTAACGTAAGCCGTCATGATCTTGGTCACCGAGGCGGGATACCAGGGCATGGTGGCGTTGTCGGCCTGCAGCACCTTGCCGGTATCGGCTTCGACGACCAGCAGCGCTTCGGCGTGCACCACGCGCGGCGTCACGACGGCAAGCGCCGCCACCAGGAAAATCCAGTTCAACGAATGGCGAGGCAGCAGGCGAAGAAGGTGCACTTTTCCGTTCCGGTCCTTTGAGACCCGCCTTGAAAAAAGGAGGTCCTCTCGATCTGACGTTCGGATTTCAAGCGTGTCCGGCGCCGTCGCTTTGCGGCAAGGCGCGAATCTATACCGGCTTGGCGGGCCAGAACAGAGCCCGGGCGACTAAATCGTGGACGAAATCCTCGCAAATTCGGCGATGTCTAAACCGTGATCGCGCTCACGCAGGCCTATTTGGCTTCGATTGCAGCGCGCGCGCTCTCCTGCACCATAAACTGGGCCTTCGCGAGTTCCGCAAAGCGTCCGCCCCTGGCCACCAGTTCATCGAACGTTCCGCTTTCGATCACGCGGCCATTGTCGAACACCAGGATACGGGTGGCGTTGCGAATGGTGGAAAGCCGGTGCGCGATCACGAAAGTGGTGCGGCCCTTCATCACCTCGTCGAGGGCGGCGTTGACCTTGGCCTCGGTGACGGCGTCGAGTGCGCTGGTCGCCTCGTCGAGGATCAGGATCGGCGGGTCTTTCAGCAGCGCGCGGGCGATCGACAGACGTTGCCGCTCGCCGCCGGACAGCATGCGGCCGCGCTCGCCGGCATGGGTCTCGAATTTCTTGTCGCTGCGCTCGATGAATTCCAGCGCCTGCGCGCGGCCCGCCGCGATGCGCATTTCCTCATCGGTGGCGTCCGGCTTGCCGACCCGCAGATTGTCGGCGAGCGAGCGGTTGAACAGCAGCGCCTCCTGGAACACCACGCCGATGTTCCGCCGCAGCGCGGTCAGCTTCAAGCCGCGGATATCCATGCCGTCGATCTTGATGATGCCGGATTGCGGGTCGAAGGCGCGGTGCAATAGCGCGATCGCGGTCGATTTGCCGGCGCCGGTCGGGCCGACCAGCGCGATGGTCTGGCCCGGCAGGGCGGTAAACGAAACGTCCTCGACCGCCGGCCGCTTGCCGTCATAGGAAAACGAGACGTCGTTGAATTCGACGAGGCCGGACAGCCTGCCGGTGTCCATGGCGTTGGGCCGGTCGCGCACGGCGGGCACCGCGTCCAGTACGTCGAAGAATTCCTGCAGGCGCGGCGCCTCCATGAACACGCTGTTGATGAAGCTGACGACCTGTTCGAGCTTCTGGATCAGCATGGTCGCAAAACTCACGAACATCACGATCTCGCCGACCGTGGTCTCTCCCCGGCCGTGCAGGTAGATGCCGACGGTGAAGATCGCGAGCACGGTGATGGTGGTGGAGGCGCGGGTGATGACGGTGACCAGCGCCCACCAGCCCAATACCGGCATCTGCACGGCGAGCAGCTTGTCGGCGACGAAGCGCAGGCCCTGAACCTCGGCATCGATCCGCACGAAACTCTGCACCAGCGCGACGTTGCCGAGCGCATCGGAGGCGCGCGCCGAAAGATCGCTGTAATGCGCCTCGACCTCGCTCTGCATGCCGTAGGTCTTGCGCACCACCAGCGTGGTCAGCACCGTGAATACCACGCACAGCACGAACAACAGCACCGCCAGCCGCCAGTTGATGTAGAACGCCAGCGGCAGCAGCACCACCAGCGACAGGATCGCGGCAAAATGCTCGCGGAAGAATCCGAGCCAAAGCCGCCACAGCGAGTCGGTGCCGTTCAGCATCACCTTCATCAGCCGCCCGGAATGGGTGCCGGTGTGGAAGGTCAGCGGCAGTTGCATGATGTGCTCGAAATAATCGGTCAGCACCGCCTGGCGCTGCCGATGTGCCAGCTTGTCGGCGTTGAGCGCGACCGCCGCGCTGCAGGCGATCGTGAACAGGCCGAACGCCGCCCAGGCCCCGAGCAGCGGCCAGGCCGAATTCGTGGCCAGCGGACCGGTCTGCGGCTTTCCGGAGAGCACGTCGACGATCTTGCCGAACAGCACCGGCTCGGCGAATTGCGCGCCGGCCAATAGCAGGTTGGCAAAGGCGAGGATCCAGCCCAGCCGTGCCTCCTTGCCGAGCAACTCGAGGACGCGGGTGTAAAGGCGCAGCATGGACATTTGGACAAGGACTCAAAGGAAGGAAGCGAACGGCGGGTACCATACTAATCAGGGATCGCGGTGGAGAACCAGAGCAGGCTGAAATTTGTTCCGATCGCTGTGCACACCCCCACCGACCTCATCATGAGTAGGTGGACCCTGCTCAATTGATCAGTCGCCCGTTGAGCGGCGGCAAAAATTGGTCATCAAAAATGTCGGAGGCCTGCGGCCGTTTCTGAAACTTGAAATCTTCCGCGACCTGGTCGATCGAGCGTTCGAAGCGCGCCGGATCGATCGCGCCGAGGCCGTTGCGTTTCACTTCGCTGGTCAGGATGTTGTTGCTCAGGATGCTTTGCAGGCGTTCGCGTTCGAGGTCCTTTGAGCCGCCGTCGATGCGATTGGCGACTTCGGTCGCGGCGGCTAAGGGGTCCTTGACCGTCAGATTCATGCCGCCGATCACCGCCCGCACGAATCCCTTCACTGCCTCGGGCTTGGCGGCCGAAAGCTGCGGATTGGCGATTACAGCAAAACCATAGGCCTCGCAGCCATAGTCGGCGAATTTCAGCACCGCCAGATCGTCGGCCGGCACGCCGCGATCCCTGAGATTGATCGCCGACAGATAGGAGAATCCGGTCACGGCATCGACCTGGCCCGCCGACAGCATCGGCTCGCGCACCGCGGCGCTGATGCTGCTCTGCTTCACGCTCTTGAGCTTGATGCCATTGAGGCTTGCCACCGCCGGCCACAGCCGGATCGACAGATCGCCTTCGGCGACACCGAGCGTCTTGCCCTCGATATCGGTCAGCGTGCGGATGCCGCGGCTGATGCGGGCGATGATGGAATAGGGCGCCTTGTTGAACAGCACGAACACCGCCTTGATCTTCGGGCCGCCCTGCTTGTCCTTGTCGCGAAACCGCATCAGCTCGTTGATATCGACCAGCGCAAAATCGCTGGTGCCCGCTGCGACGCGCGCAATCGCGTCCGCCGATCCGCTGGCGATGTTGGTCGTGACCGCCAGCCCCTCGGCGCCGAACAGGCCGCTGGCGGCGGCCATCACGAACGGGGCGGCTGCAGCATCGATCGGACGATCGAGCGAAAACTGGATCTGGAGCGGGGCCCGGGGCTCGTCCGCGGCCAGGACATTGCTCGCCATCAAGCCGCCGGCAATCGCACACAACCCGGCAAGGGAGGCCAAGAGAGCGCTCAGGCGAGAGCGGATGGCAGTGGTCCTGACAGCACGCATCGAGGTTACATCAGCACGAGGTGGGACAAGTTGCCGCGCCGGCGATGACTGTTTCGTGACATCGCCAACGGCATGATTAGCCCTTGGTTGGGCCATTCTGCAGCATCTAACCTGAACGGGCGATGACTGCCATGATTTTGCCGGGGATCGTTCAGCTGCCGTTCGGATTGGGGAACCTAATATCGGCTCAGTGGTTAGCAATCCGAGGCCTTTCCAGGCCAGCTTCCACGGAGGAATGTCGAGATGTTTGCGCGTAAAGGTTTGTTTTCATCGATCGGCCGCACCGGCGCGGTGGCGACGGTCGTAGCGGTGGCGCTGACGGCAGTCCAGCCGTCGATGGCCTTCGCCGGCTCCGCGACGTCAAATAAGGGCGTCACGGCGTCGACCGGGACCAGCGACGCTACCGATATCAGCGCGCGCCGCAGGTATTATCGCGGTGGTGGCGGTGGTGCTGCGGCTGCAGCAGCGTTTGCCGGCATCGTAGGCACGGGTATCGCGATTGCGGCCACCCAGAACCGCCGTCACTACTATGACGATGGCTACTATGGCGGCCAAGCCTACTATGGCGACCCGGCCCCGTATTACGCGCCCCGCAGTTATTATGGTGGCGGGCCCTACTATCGCAGCTGGTAAACGCGATCGCTAAAATCGCAACCGTTAAAGATGAATCCACCGGCCGCTCGGCCGGTGGATTTTTTTATGGTTGCAGCTTCGGCCGTTAACACGCCTGCCACGGATTTGGATTAAGTTTGGAGAATGAGTGATTCGCTCGAACGGCTTTATCAGGCTGTCATTGCGGCCAAGGATCTCGATCCGGCCACGTCGCGAACCGCACGGCTGTTTCAGCGCGGCCCCTCCAAGATGGCGAAGAAGCTCGCCGAGGAAGCCATCGAAGTCGTGATCGACGCCGTCAACGGCAAGACCGAGGCGGTGGTCCGCGAGAGCGCCGATCTGCTCTATAACCTGACTGTCCTGTGGGCTTCGGCCGGCGTGAAGCCGGAGGACGTCTGGCGCGAAATGGAGCGCCGCGAGGATATGCTCGGCATCGCCGAGAAGCTGCCGAAGTCGGTGCTCAAAATGCCCAAAGCCCTTGCGAGCAAGGCGATATCCGACAAAGCGTTGCCCAAGGAGCTGACCAAAGCGACGGCATCTCCTGCAGTCCGGCGGCGAATTGTCGCGCTGGAAAGCCGCTCCTTGCGTAAACGGCACTAATTCCTCCCGAATTCCGTCCTTTTCCGGCATGGACAAAACCGCCGCATGATGGTTCATGCGGCCATGCTGAAACGGACCTACGATTGGTGCATCGACGCCGCTGACAAGCCCTACGCGCTCTGGATCCTGGCGGCAGTCGCGTTCGCGGAAAGCTCGTTCTTCCCGATTCCCCCCGATATCATGCTGCTGCCGATGTCGCTGGCGCGGCCGAAGAAGGCATGGTGGTTCGCGACCATATGCACGATCGCTTCCGTCGCCGGCGGCGTGCTCGGATATGCGATCGGCGCGCTGCTCTACGATTCGATCGGGCAATGGCTCATCACCCTTTACGGTCTCAGTGACAAGGTCGAGACCTTCCGGACCTCCTATGCCGAATGGGGCGCGGTGATCATCCTGCTGAAGGGGCTGACGCCGATCCCCTACAAGCTCGTGACCATCACCTCGGGCTTCGCGGGCTACAATATCTGGCTGTTTGTCCTGTGCTCCATCGTGGCGCGCGGTGGACGCTTTTTCATTGTCGCCGTCCTGCTCAACCGCTACGGCGACCTGATCCGGAGCGAACTGGAAAAGCGGCTCGGCCTGTGGGTCGCCATCGGCGCCGTCGTGCTGGTGCTCGGTTTCGTCATCGCGTTCAAGCTGATCTAGCGCAAACGCGGCTTGGCGAAGCCTCAACCTCGGGGTTACGCTTAGGCCAACATGTCTCTACGCGGGATTATACGACGCCCCGATAGGGGGCTTCTCGGCTCTGAAGAAGAGGTAATGGTGCGCCTATCCGAGGCGTTTCCGGGAGTGCGGTTTCAATACGAGGCGGAAGAACCCCCTGGCATAGCCGTCGCGCGTGGTCAGATGTCGATCTGGTTGCGAGTTTGGCTGTTCGTGTTCGGTACGGATACTCCTTACCCTCGGCGTTATGGCTATTTCCAACGACCAAGCGGCGGCACAGTCGAGTTCTATTTCGTGGCAGAACAGCCCGTTCGCTGGATCGAGGCGACTTCATATGGAATGACGGCTGGTCTGGACGAGAACTTTGACCGTCTCGCAGCCGCGACAGGATGGAAAATCGTGTACCCGCGTTTCTGATCGATTGAGATGGTTTGAATCCAGGATTGTTGTGCCCTTGGAGCGACGAAGCTTTCGTGATGTCTTTCAGCACACATCTTGCCACAGGCCTCGCTGGCCTCTGGATGTTGGCGGTAACGGTTGGTGCCGCCTGGCCGCAGGCCGCCCCGCCGCCGACGCTCGGCCTGCAGTCGCCGGCCCAGCAACCGGTGCCGGCTCAGCCCGGGCCGCAGCAGATCGAACCCTCGCCGCCGCGGGACGAAAATCCGGGCCTGATCAACGAAATTGGAAAACTGTTCGAGAAGTCCAGATCGCTGCTGCCGCCGCTGAAGAGCCCGAGCGAGACCATCGACGATTTCAACGCGCGCACCAGGGATGCCGGCCAGAGCCTGTCGAACATGGCCAAACCCTCGACCATGGTGAGCGGACGGGCGGCGTGTCTGGTGTCGGCCAACGGCGCGCCGGACTGCAAGGCCGGCGCTGACCGGCTGTGCCAGAGCAAGGGTTACAAGGAAGGCAACAGCCTCGACACCGATGCGGCCGAGAAATGCTCGCTGAAAGTGTATCTGCCGGGCTACAAGCGCCAGCCGGGCGACTGCAAGACCGAAAATCACGTGACGCGGGCGCTGTGCCAGTAGCGCATCTGCAACGTCGGGGAAGGTGATGCTCAAACGCACCGCCCGCAGCGTCAAAACGCAATACTTGACACTGGAAAGATTGCCTTGTTGGTTGGTATGACGTCTGCCATTTCTAAAGCATGATCCGGAAAAACGGATACCAGTTTTCCGAAAAGATCATGCAAAAATAGCTAGAGCAGGATGACGATTCGTAGAAAAGTCATCATGCTTAGGCGCAGCGCCGCTCGCCGGAATAACCAAAGGATCGCTTCGAATGTCCATGCCCGCGCTGTTCAAGGGCCGCCTGTCGATACCCGTGATCGGGTCGCCGCTGTTCATCATCTCCGTGCCCGATCTGGTGATCGCACAGTGCAAGGCCGGAGTGGTCGGATCGTTTCCGGCGCTGAATGCGCGCCCGGCAGCGCTGCTCGACGAGTGGCTCGCGCGGATCACTGAAGAGCTGGCGGCTTACGACAAGGCGCATCCGGAGCGGCCGTCAGCGCCGTATGCGGTCAACCAGATCGTCCACAAGTCCAACAACCGGCTCGATCATGACCTTGCGATGTGCGAGAAGTACAAGGTGCCGATGATGATCACTTCGCTCGGCGCGCGCGAGGAACTGAACCAGGCCGCGCACGGCTGGGGCGGCATCGTCTTTCACGACGTGATCAACCAGAAATTTGCGCACAAGGCGATCGAGAAGGGCGCCGACGGCCTGATCCTGGTGGCGGCCGGCGCCGGCGGCCATGCCGGCACCATCTCGCCGCTGGCCTTCGTCGAGGAGACGCGTTCGTGGTTCGACGGGCCGATCGCGCTGTCCGGCGCCATCGCCAACGGCCGCGCGATCCGCGCGGCGCGCATTCTCGGCGCCGACTTCGCCTATATCGGCTCGGCCTTCATCGCGACCGAGGAAGCCAACGCGGTCGAGGGCTACAAGCAGATGATCACGTCCTCCTCGGCGGAGGACATCGTCTATTCGAACCTGTTCACCGGCGTGCACGGCAATTACCTCAAGCCGTCCATCGTCAAGGCCGGTCTCAATCCCGACGAGCTGCCGACCTCCGATCCCTCCAAGATGAGTTTTGGCACCGACACCTCGGGCGAGCGCAGCAAGCCGAAGGCATGGAAGGAAATCTGGGGCTCAGGTCAGGGTATCGGCGGCATCGGCAAGGTCTTGCCGGCGGCCGAACTGATCGCGCGGTTCAAGAAGGAATATGACGAGGCGGTCGACCCCGCGCTGTGATGGTTTCTCTTCCCTTCTCCCCTTGTGGGAGAAGGTGGCATAGGCGGCCTATGGCCGCCGTCTCTTAGAACGCCGATGCTTTGCATCGGCTACGGCGACAGCGTGTGGCGCTCACACGTTCAGATTCATCCAGACCGCTTTCGGTTCGGTGAAATTGTCGATCGCGGCCGTGCCGTGTTCGCGGCCGAAGCCTGAATCGCGCACGCCGCCCCACGGCAGCCGCACGTCCGTATAGCCGTAGGTGTTGATCCAGACCGTGCCGGCGTTCGCCTTCTTGGCGAAGCGCTGGACGCGCCCGATGTCGCGGCTCCAGACGCCCGCCGCCAGGCTGTAGGCCGTGCCGTTGGCGATCCGCAGCGCATCGGCTTCATCTCTGAACTTGATCACGCTGACCACAGGCCCGAAGATTTCTTCCTGCGAGATGCGCATCTCGTGCTCAACGTTGGCGAACACCGCTGGGCTGATGAAGTAGCCGCGGTCGCCGACCCGCTCGCCGCCCGTGGTCAGAAGGGCGCCTTCGTTGCGGCCGATATCGACATAGTCGAGGATGCTCTTCATCTGCTTTTCGGAAATGACCGGTCCCAGCGCCGTGGCGCGGTCGGCGGGATCGCCGATGCGGATCGTCCTGGCGCGCTGCGTCAGCCGCTCGACCACTTCGTCGTAAACCTTCTCATGGGCCAGTACGCGCGAGCCCGCCGAGCAGACCTGTCCGGCATTGAAGAAGATCGCCGAGGCCGCCGCCTTGCTGGCCGCCTCGATATCAGCGTCGTCGAAGATGACGTTGGCGGACTTGCCGCCGAGCTCGAGCGACACGCGCTTGAAATTGCCGGCAGCGCCGCGCAGGATGCCGCGGCCGACGCCCGGCGATCCCGTGAACGTCACCTTGTCGACATCAGGGTGATTGACCAGCGCGTCGCCGACGACCCGGCCCGGGCCGGTGACGATGTTGAGCACGCCCGGTGGCAGACCCGCCTCGAGCGCCAGCTCGCCGATCCGCAGCGCCGAGAGCGATGTCAGTTCGGCCGGCTTCATCACGATCGTGCAGCCGCAGGCCAGCGCCGGCGCCAATTTCCACATCCCGATCATCAGCGGGAAATTCCAGGGCACGATCGCCGCGACCACGCCGACCGGTTCGCGTACGGTGTAGGTCAGCGCATCATCCCGCGTCGAGACCACCTCGCCGCTGATCTTGTCGGCCCAGCCTGCGTAATAGGTCAGCGTATCGATGGCGGCGGGGAGGTCCTGCCGCAGAACACCGGCGATCGGCTTGCCGGCATCGAGACTTTCCAGGGCTGCGATTTCGTCCACGTGCTGCTTCATCAGGTCCACGAGCCGGAACAGGATCTGACCGCGCTCGGAGGCGCGCATGCTGCGCCACGGCCCCTCAAAGGCGCGCCTCGCGGCCGCGACGGCGCGATCGACGTCGGCGGCGTTGCCTTCGGCGATGGTGGCGATGACCTGCTCGGTGGCGGGATTGAGGGTCTTGAAGGTGCGCCCGGAGGCGGATGGGACATGCTGGCCGTCGATCAGCAGCAGGCGAGGTTTGCTCGGGATCAGCGCGGGGGTCGGCTCGCGAGAATAGTCATATGCAATCGACATCATATTTCCTCCGTTTGTTGTCGCCAAACTTAGGAGATTTTTGCTAGCAGTAAATATGATATGGTTTGCCTATGGATCGCTAAGATATGCAGTCAGCTTCATAGGTTTGGCCGATGCACCACATTGAGATCGAGACCGTATGGCGCTTTCACAAGGAAGGCAGTCCGCAGACCGCAGTGGTGATGCTCGGCGTCCTCAACGAGATCCGAAAGACCGGGAAACTCACCAGTGCCGCGAAGCATGCCCAGCTCTCCTATCGGCACGTCTGGAATCTGGTCGAGCAGTGGTCCGAATTCTTCGGCGTGCCGCTGGTCGAGACCCATCGTGGCAAGGGCACGGTGCTGACTGCCTTCGGCGAAAAGCTGGTCTGGGCCGGCGAGCGCATGCAGGCACGCCTTGGTCCGCAGCTTGAAAATCTCGCGCAGGAACTCGCCACCGAAATCAAGCCCTTCCTGCATCAGCGGCCGTCCGTCATCCGGGTTCACGCCAGCCACGGTTTTGCGGTTTCCAAGCTGCGCGAATTACTCGACCGCGAACCCGGCATCGGCGTCGATCTGCGCTATGTCAGCAATCAGAACTCGCTGGTGTCGCTGGCGCAGGGCGCCTGCGATCTCTCCGGCGTGCATCTGCCGCGCGGCGAATTGCGCGCGCAGGGCATCCGGGCCTGCAAGGAATGGCTCGATCCGCGCGAGGACCGTGTGATCAGTTTCGTGACGCGGGAGATGGGGCTGATGGTCAAGCGCGGCAATCCGCTGAAGATCGGCTCGCTCAAGGATGTCGTCGAGCGCAAGGCGCGCTTCGTCAACCGCGACCATGATTCCGGCACGCGCCTGCTGTTCGACCAGTTGCTGGCGCTGCACCGGATCGACGAGGCCAAAATCAACGGCGCGCAGCAGATGGAGTTCACCCACGCCGCCGTCGCCGCCTACGTCGCCAGCGGCATGGCGGATGTCAGCTTTGGCGTCGAGGCGGCGGCCCGGCAGTTCGGGCTCGATTTCATCCGGTTGCTGACGGAGGATTATTTCTTCGTCTGCAAGCGCGCGTTTCTGGAAACCGAGCCGATGCGGCGCGTGCTCGACATCATGAAGGGCCGCGAGTTTCAGGAGGGGGTTGCAAGCTTGCCCGGCTACGTCGCAACCAGCACTGGAACGGTCCATACTGTGAAAGAATTTCTGGAAAGCGTGGGGTCGAACGCCACCTGACGTCATGCCGGGCCGCCGTTCACTTCATCGGCGTTTCGACTCCGGCACTTCCGCGGTGATATGATCGTATCCGCTTTTTGACGTCAAATGAGGTTTCAATGGCAAACGGACAGGATCTGAGCGCGCATGTCGCGCTGGTGACGGGCGCGTCGCGCGGCATTGGTGCGGCGATCGCGCTGACGCTTGCGGAATCCGGCGCCGCGGTCGCGGTCAATTACCGCGAACGGGCGGCGGATGCGGAGGCTGTCGTTGCGAGAATCAAGTCGAACGGCGGCCGCGCCATAGCGGTGGCGGCGGATGTCTCGCAGGCCGCTTCCGTTGCCAAAATGGTCGAGCAGGTCATCGCCGCGCTCGGCCCGATCGACATTCTCGTCAACAATGCCGGCGTCGCGATCGTGCGTGGCGTCGACGATCTCACCGAGGATGATTTCGATCGTACCATCGCGGTGAACCTGAAATCGGCGTTCCTGTGCACGCAGGCGGTGCTGCCGGCGATGCGGGCGCGCCGATGGGGCCGGATCGTCAACATCTCGTCGGGTGCTGCGCGCGGCGCCGGCGCCATCGGCGTGCACTACAACGCCTCCAAGGCCGGCATGGAAGGACTGACGCGCGGCTACGCGGCGCGGCTGGTCAAGGAAGGCATCACGGTCAACGCGGTGGCGCCGTCGCTGATCGAGACGGACATGATGCGCGGCCGGACCGATCTGGCGCGCAACATCCCGCTCGGCCGCATGGGCCAGGCCGACGAAGTGGCGCAGGCGGTCGCGATGGTGCTCGGCAACAGCTACATGACCGGACAGACCATCGTCCTCAACGGCGGCATGGCGTTCATTTGAGGCGCGCCGCGCTGCTCTTCGTCTCCCGCGAATGGTGCGCGGGCGATCTGCGTCGCCGTGGCCTCGACTCGGCCCGTCGGAGCAGGCAAGAAGCGGTTCTCTTTGACCGACAGGATCTCTCATTGATGGAAGCCATCTTTCGCGTTGACGGCAGCAACGTCGTCACCAGCCCGTTTGCCGCGGGGCCATGGGACCCGAGCATGCAGCACGGCTCGCCGCCGGCGGCGCTCGTGGTGTGGGCGGCGGAGCGGATTCCGACGCCGGTCGCAATGCGGGTTGCCCGCGTCACCGTCGACCTGATGCGCCCCGTGCCGGTGGCGCCGCTGACGATCGAGAGCGAGGTGTTGCGCGAGGGGCGCAAGATCCAGCTCTGCGCCGTCAGACTATTGGCCGGCGGCGTCGTCGTCGTCGGCGCGACCGTGCTGAAGATCAAGGTGCAGAGCCCGCGAGTTGCCGCCGGAGGCGGCGATCCTCCCGGTCGAGCTTCCGGGGCCGGATCAATCGCGCGTCGAACTCGTCGATTTTTCGTCCAGCCCGTTCGTGACCGGAATGTCGCTCCGCGCCGCCCGCGGCCGTTTCGGCTCGCCCGGTCCCGGCGCGATCTGGTATCGCGTCGATCGGCCGATCGTGGAGGGCGCAGCCGTTACGCAGGCGATGCGGGCAATGGCGGCGGCGGATTTCTGCAACGGCACCGCGTCGGTGCTGGATTTTCGCGAATGGACCTTTCTCAACGCCGATCTCACCGTGAATTTTTCGCGCGAGCCGGTCCGGCGACTGGATCCTGCTCGATGCCGAATCCTGGATCGGTCCGGACGGCGCGGGGCTCGCCATGGCACGGCTCGCCGATGAGCGCGGCTATTTCGGCCGCGCCATCCAGAGTCTGGTGATCGAAAAACGCTGATCGCTTGCCGGTTATTCCAGGTCGACCGGCTGGAAGCGGCCGCTCTCGTCGAGCGCCGTGCCCCAGATCTTTTTCGAGGCTGTGTGTTCGGAGCGGCCGAAATTGAGCGGCACGCCGAGGCCCAGATCGAGATTGCGGGTCGCTTCCAGCGTATCGACCAGCTTTTCAGTATCGAACTGCGGGCCGGCGCGCTTGATCGCGTCGATCAGGATGTTGGCTGCAACAAAACCTTCCAGCGACGCGTAATCGGGCGCTTCGCCGGCAAAATATTTCGCGAGCGCATTCTTGTATTCGAGCACCGCGCTCGAATATCCCGACACCGCCGGCACGACCTGGGTCACAAGGACCCCTGCCGAGTAGCGTGGGCCTAATAGCTTCAGTTCCTCGGCGAGCGACGAGCCGCCGACGCCCGAGATGCTGGTGAAGATCATCTCGGGATAGAGGGCGCGCGTCTTCTCGATGAATTTGGCGGCGGCCCGATAGGAGGCGGACATGATGATCGCCCGGACCGGCAGCTTCTGCACCCGCAACGTGTTGACGGCCTCGTCGACCTCGATGGTGTTGCGCGGGTAGTTGAGACGCAGGATGGCGCTGTCGTTGAGGCCCATCGCGCGATAGGCTTTGGCAACGCCCGCGTACCCCGCATCCCCCAGATCGTCGGTCTGGGCGAATACGGCGATCTGTCTGATCGGAATACGACGTATCTTCACCAGATAGCGCACCGCCGTGTCGGCCTCCTCGGCATAGCTCGGACGGTAGTTGAAGACATAGCGATCGGGAGGATCGCGGCGCACCACATTGCCGCCGGTATAGGCCCCGAAGAACAGCATCCGCCGTTCGAGCGCGAATGGCACCGCAACCGCCGCGGTCGCTGTGCCGATGCTGCCGATGATGCCGAAGATCTGGTCCTTCTCGTAGAGCTGTCGGACGGCCTGGAGCGTGCGCGCCGGCTCGTTGCCGTCGTCGGCCGCGATGATCCGCAGCTTCCGTCCCGCGATGCCGCCGGCGTCGTTGACCTGGTTGAAGGCGGTTTCGATGCCGAGCTTCATCTGGCGGCCGCGCTCTCGCACCGGGCCGGTGAATGCCGCGGTGATGCCGAACCGGATTTCAGTGTCGGATACGCCGCGGACCGCGCTGACCGGATTTCCGTAGCTGATCGCGGGCGCGGCCGCCGGCGCCGCGGCGAAAGCCGGTGCGACGGGGGAGAGGGCGGGGGCGGCGGCGGCGGCCGGAGCGGGCGCAGATGGCGCCAGTGACTGTTCCAGCTCCGCCAGCCGGCGTTCCGCCAGCCTGCAATCCGTTCTTCCCGTCGTCACCGTGTTGCGGCCCTCCGCGACGCTGCGGTCGAACAGTTGCGCGAGGTCGGAGCGCTGGGCCTCGTTGGAAGCGGCATCCCGGATCACCGCCGCAAACTTCTCGATCACCGACTGGATTCGAGGCCGTGTGACTTCAGGGCAGGCCAGCGCCGAACCGATCACCGGCCCGACGCGGCCTGCAAGGTCGCGTACCAACTCGATTTTGTCGCCGGGGGCCGCTTCCGCGGCTGCTATGAAAAAGGCACTAAGTAAAAGCGAAGTCCAACGCAGGCTCATTAAAATACGCACTACACAACTCTTGGGTTAAAGAATCTTGGGTTAAAGAATTTTTGAGACTAAGTTTCCTGGAATACCGGCGCGCCGCGTCGAGGGCGCAATAATTGCCCTGGCGACGCGGCTGCACTGGTAGCGTTTTGATCATTCGAGTTCGAGCGGCTGATAGCGTCCGCTCTCATCGAGCGCCGTGCCCCACACCTTGTTCGAGGCCTGGTGCTCGGAGCGGCCGAAGCTGAGCTGGGTCCCGAGACCGAGGTCGAGGTTGCGCATCGTCTCCAGCGTGTCGATCAGCCTCTCGGTGTCGACCTGAGGGCCGGCCCGCTTGATGCCCGCGATCATGACGTTGGCGGCGACAAAGCCCTCGAACGAAACGTAGTCGGCCGCTTCGCCCGGGAAATATTTGGCGAGCGCGTTCTTGTATTCGAGCACGGCGGACGAATAGCCCGACACCGCCGGGACCACCTGGGTCACGATCACGCCGTTCGTGTAGCGCGGTCCCAACAGCTTCAGTTCTTCGGCAAGTGCGGTGGAGCCGACGAACGAGACGTTGGAGTAGATCAGTCCGGGATAAGCGTCGCGCGTCTTCTCGATGAACCTTGCCGCGGCCCGGTAGGTCGCGACCATGACAATCGCCTTGACCGGCGGCTTCGCGAGCTTCAACTGATTGACCGCGTCGTCCACGTCGACGGTGTTTCGCGCATAGTTGAGCCGAAGGATGGCGCTGTCGTTCACGCCCATGGAGCGGAACGCCTTCGCGACGCCGGCAAATCCGGAATCGCCGTACGAATCCTGCTGCGCAAAGACCGCGATCTGGCGCGGCTGCAGCCGGCGGATCTTGACGAGGTAACGAACGACCGCGTCGGTTTCCTGAACATAGCTGGCGCGATAGTTGAAGACGTAGCGATCCGGCGGATCGTTGCGCAGGATGTTGGATCCGGTGAAGGCCCCGAAGAACAGCATCCGGCGTTCGAGCGCATAGGGAATCGCCACCGCCGCGGTCGGGGTGCCGACATTGCCGATGACGCCGAACACCTGATCCTTTTCATAGAGCTGCTTCATGGCCTCGAGCGTGCGCCAGGGCTCGTAGCCGTCGTCGGCGGCGAACAATTTCAGCATCCGGCCGTCAACGCCGCCGGATTCGTTGATCCGGTTGAAGGCGGTTTCGATTCCGAGCTTCATCTGGCGTCCCAGCTCGCGGGCCGAGCCGGAGAACGGCGCGGCGATGCCGAAGCGGATTTCCTTTTCGCCGATGCCGCGCGGCAGCGGCCCGGTCGGGACCGGGGCGGTCGGCGCGGTTGCCGCATTCGCTGCGGTCGCAGCGGCAGCGGGCGACGGGCCGATGACGCTGGAGAGGCTCGGTCCGGAGATCGAGCGTTCGAGATCGGCAAGCTGACGGTCGGCCCGGATGCAATCCATCCTGCCCGAACTCACGGCGGCGCGTCCTTCGGCCACGGTGCGATCGAACGTCTGGGTGAGGTCGGAACGTTCCGCCTCGTTCGACGAGGCTTCCCGGATCACCTGGGAAAATTTGTCGACGATGGACTGGATGCGCGGACGCCCAATGTCGCGGCAGGCCTGTGCCGAGCCGATCACGGGGCCGACGCGGCTGGCAAGGTCGCGCACGATCGTGATGTCGCCGGCGGCTTGTGCGCTGCCTGCGATACCGAACAGCACGGCCCCAACCAGCAAGATGATGCGGTACGAGGTCATGGCAAACTCCTTGAGAACAAGATCACCGTAAGTCGGTTCTCAGGCATTGTCAGCCCTCCGTCTGGATTATGGGGTGGTGCGTTGTGGCGTGGCCGGATCCGGCTTCTCGCGCCACTGCATGAACTGCTTGAGCAGTTGGTCGTCCTGTTCGGACGCCTGCAGGAGCGCTCGCCGGCGAGGCGGCGAGAAGGGACTGGAACTCGTTGATTGCGGGCTTTTGCGCGCCCTCGCCGGATGAAGGCAGCGCGTTCTTGAACGACTGTGCGAGGTTGGAGATCGTCGACGACTGTTCACCTTCACCCTGGCGCGATCCGGGCACGGCGACGACGAAGAACAGCGCCACGAGCGCTGCGACGCCGATGGCGGCGGCGAAGCGCGCCGCGACGGTCCACAACGCCTTCTTCGACTCCCGGTCGGGGTCGTGCATGACCTCGGGATCGAGAGGGTGGCGCAGCGCATCGGATACCGCGCTCTCGAGCTGGGAGTCGAACGACACCGCAGAAAACGGCTTCTCGAGGCTTGTTCCGCGCGTAGCCGACCGCTCACGCAGCGAGCGCGGCGCGTAGTACAGGGGATCGCGGGGATTGAGATGGTCCTGCTCACTCATACTACTCATACGCTTACTCCTCATGTCGCCTGGCGGATTGGCACTTGGTGGATGATCCGGCGGATTGGTTGGCTGCGAAACGGCTGCGGACGTATTGGACAGCAGTTCGAGCTCACGGAGCGCGGAGGAATCCACGTCGGCTCCCCAGGCGCCGCTAAGTGTCGGTTGGTGGATTTGAATCAGAGTGTGCGGCGTCGTCCTTGCGTTCGACGCCACCTGCCTGCGAGATCATGTCTCGCGACCACACCTTCCCCACGGCTTCCAATGCCTTAGTCCCCTGCCGGCAAATGTCCGTCTGCCCGACGGAATGAGACTGCCAGACCCCGGAGAGCCCGCCAGCACACATAAGTTTGTTGGAACCGCGCGAGGACTAATTTAGGTCGGAAACGTGACAAAAGTAAGTTGAGGTTCTGTTAACCACAACTCACGAGACCCTTGTTGCAAAGGCTTTGACCCTCATCGCCCGCGGTCGGTAGCAAGAATCGGCCACAAATACGCCGAATTCGCCGCCAGTTACGCGCTTTTCTGCGCGTGGCGCGGGTCGGAGCATTAATTACTCGTTAACCAAGTTCGCTGATTGTTAACCATTCAATAAGAAAGGCGAGTCGAACATCATGGACGTCCGAGCGGATCCCACGCGTCAATTGGTCCGGCTGCGCGGCCGTTCCTATGTCGCGTTCGTATTCAGCCCCGTCGTTCCGATCGTGGAATGGCTCGCCGAGATCGACGCCACGCTGGCGCGCTCGCCGGGCTATTTCGTCGGCAAGCCGATCGTGCTCGACCTCGCCGCGGTCGACCTCTCCAGCTCCGCCATCGCCCATCTCGTCGGCAGCCTCAACGAGCGCAGCATTCGTGTTCTCGGCATCGAGGGCGTGGAGGAAGAGCGCCTTGCGGCGAACATGCCGCCCTTGCTGACCGGTGGCCGCGCCTGCGTGATCACGCGCAACGAGCCGGTGCAGAAGCCCGAGCCCGAAGCCAAGCCGAAGCCGACGTCGCTATTGCTCGATAGCCCGGTGCGTTCGGGTCAGTCGATCGTCTTCATGGAGGGCGATGTCACCGTGCTCGGCTCGGTCGGCTCCGGCGCGGAGATCGTCGCCGGCGGATCGATCCACATCTACGGCACGCTGCGCGGCCGCGCGATGGCCGGCGTCAACGGCAATTCCAATGCGCGGATCTACTGCCAGAAGATCGAGGCGGAGCTGCTCGCCATCGACGGCTACTACCAGACTGCAGAAGAAATCGACGTCACGCTCCGCAACCGTCCGGCGCAAGCCTGGCTGGAGGGCGACACCATGAAAATTACCCCGCTGAATTAACCGGCTAAGGAGATCACGTATGGCCAAGGTCCTGGTCGTTACCTCAGGCAAGGGAGGCGTTGGAAAGACCACCACTACCGCCGCGCTCGGCGCGGCGCTTGCCCAGAACGGGCAAAACGTCGTGGTGGTCGATTTCGACGTCGGCCTGCGCAACCTCGATCTGGTGATGGGCGCCGAACGCCGCGTGGTGTTCGACCTCATCAATGTGGTGCAGGGCGTCGCCAAGCTGCCGCAGGCCTTGATCCGCGACAAGCGGCTGGAAAATCTCTGGCTGCTGCCGGCCTCGCAGACGCGGGACAAGGATGCGCTGACCGACGAGGGCGTCGGCCGCGTCATCGACGAACTCAGGAACCGCTTCGACTGGATCCTGTGCGACAGCCCGGCCGGCATCGAACGCGGCGCCACGCTCGCGATGCGCTATTGCGACGAAGCCGTCATCGTCACCAATCCCGAGGTTTCCTCGGTGCGGGATTCCGATCGCATCATCGGCATGCTCGATTCCAAGACGGTAAGGGCAGAACGCGGCGAGCGCGTGGAAAAACACATATTGATCACCCGCTACGATCCGGCGCGCGCGGCGCGCGGCGAGATGCTCAATATCGACGACATCCTGGAAATCCTCGCCACACCCTTGCTCGGCATCATCCCCGAGAGCCAGGACGTCCTGAAGGCGTCCAACGTCGGCACGCCGGTGACGCTCAACAATGCCGAGAGCGCGCCGGCTCGCGCCTATACCGACGCCTCGCGCCGCCTGATGGGTGAAGAGGTCGCCATGGTGGTGCCGACCGAACGCAAGGGCTTCATGGATCGGCTGCTGGGACGGAGGGCTGCATGAGCATGAGGCTGCTGCGGCTGTTCGGCAGCCGCGAAGCGACTGCCCCCGTTGCGCGGGAGCGGCTGCAGATTCTGCTGGCGCACGAGCGCGGGCTGCTCGGCCAGTCCGACCTGCTCGTCACGCTGCGGGAGGAAATCCTCGCGGTGGTGTCGAAACACATACAGCTCGATCCCGACAAGGTGATGGTCAAGCTGGAACGCGGCAAGACGGTATCGACGCTCGAGGTCGACATCGAGGTGCCCAATAATTTCGACAAGAAGGCTGCCGAGCGAGAGGCGCATGGCCGGCTGACGCGGCGCATCGATAGACAATCGATGTGCTGCGGGTAGGATGCGACGACAATCTCATCCGAGCCCGGCCATGAAACCGCCGCGACCTTCACTCCCGATGACCGGTGGCTGCCAGTGCGGCGCGATCCGTTACGAGATCACGTCGTTTCCGCTGCTGCTCTACACCTGCAATTGCACCGATTGTCAGCGCCAGACGGGCAGTGCGTTCGCGCTGAACATGCCGGTACGGTTCAAGGATTTTCGCATCCTGCAGGGCGAGCCGAATGGCTGGCATCACACCTCGCCGAACGGCACGGCGGTCATATCGCGGTTTTGCGGGACCTGCGCCACCCGGCTCTATGGCGAACGCGACGGAAGGCCTGAAACCGTCAATCTCCGCGCCGGCACGCTCGATGACACGTCATGGCTGGTTCCGGTCGCGCATTTCTTCACGCGCAGCGCGCAGCCGTGGCTGCAAGCCGCACCCGGCGCGCGGTGTTTTGAGACCCAGCCAAACGGCTGGGGAAGTCTGCTGCCCGGATGGCGAGCCCGCTGGACCGATCCGGCCGATTGAAGGCCGCGCCGCTTTGCTACCCCATAATCCGGTCGCGGCCGGTCCAGCCGGGCATCAGCGCCCCTCCATCCGCCCAAGAATAAGTTCCGTTGAGATGGAACTGCCTGAACCAGTTGGGAATTGGTTTTGGTTTGGGAGGCTACATTTTGGTCGAGTCGATTGTGGGTAAGGCAAAGAGCGGCATCTGGGGCTTGGATGACATCCTGGCTGGCGGGTTCACCAGGGAGCACATGTTTCTGATCGAGGGCGCGCCCGGGACCGGGAAGACCACGATTGCGCTCGAATTTCTGATGGAAGGCGCGCGGGCCGGCGAGAAGGGCCTCTACATCACGCTGTCTGAAACCGAGCGCGAATTGCGGCAAGGCGCCGCTTCCCACGGCTGGGAGCTCGACGAGCGGATCGAAGTGTTCGAACTGTTGCCGCCGGAAAGCCTACTGGATTCCGAGCAACAGCAGAGCCTGCTTTATTCCTCGGACCTCGAATTGGGAGAGACCACCAAACAGATTTTCGCCGCCGTCGATCGTGCGCAGCCGAAGCGGGTGATTCTCGACAGCCTTTCCGAAATCAGGCTGCTGGCGCAGAGTTCGCTGCGGTACCGGCGGCAGATTTTGGCGATCAAGCACTATTTCGCGAATTTCGGCGCCACCGTCCTGCTGCTCGACGATATGTCGTCTGACCTCGCCGACAAAACCATCCACAGCGTGGCGCATGGCGTGCTGCGGCTGGAGGAGCTTGCGCCGGCATATGGCGCAGAGCGCCGCCGCGCGCGTGTCATTAAATATCGAGGCATAAAATTTCGCGGCGGCTACCATGACGTCACCATCGCCACCGGCGGGCTGAACGTATTTCCGCGGCTGGTGGCGTCGGAGCATCGAACGAGTTACAACAGGCGCACGCTCTCTAGCGGCATTGCAGAACTGGACAAGGTCCTCGGCAATGGGATCGAGACCGGATCGAGCACGCTGATCCTGGGGCCGGCGGGTACAGGCAAATCTCTCCTCGCCATTATTTTCATTGTTGCAGCGGTCGCGCGGGGCGAGAGGGCGGCCTTCTTCGTTTTCGATGAGGAGCTGGGCCTTCTGTTTGACCGCATGAAAGGCCTTGGCATCGATCTCGAAGCCATGCAGCGCAGCGGCAATCTCTTTATCGAGCAGGTCGATGCTGCCGAACTGTCGCCCGGCGAATTCGCCCATCGCGTCCGCAAGCGGGTTGACGAGAACAACGTCAAGACCGTGCTGATCGACAGCCTCAATGGTTATCAAGCTGCGATGCCCGAGGAGAATTCGTTGATTCTCCACGTGCACGAGTTGCTGCAATATCTCAACCGCCAGGGGGCGGCGACTTTCATGACGGTCGCACAGCACGGTTTGGTCGGCGACATGAAAGCGCCGGTCGACGTGACGTACCTTGCGGACACCGTGATTCTGCTGCGCTATTTCGAGGCCATCGGTAGCGTGCGCCGCGCGTTGTCGGTCATCAAGAAGCGTACCGGCGCGCACGAATCGACGATACGCGAATATCGCATCGACAATCGCGGCCTCACCCTCGGCGAGCCGCTTAATGGATTCCAGGGGGTGCTGCGAGGTGTTCCGGTCTATGTCGGCGAAGATAGGCCATTGCTGGGGGATGAACTGCCGTGAAGGCCGGTCCGTCATCCGAGCGGGCCGTTATCCTCGCACCCAAGGGCCGCGACGCCGCGGTTGCCGCGGCATTGATCCGTGAGGCGGGCTACCACGCGCAAGCCTGTGGCGATCTGCCGGCGCTGCTGAGCGAAATCGAGGAAGGCGCTGGTCTTGCCGTGATCGCCGACGAGGCGATCAAGACCGCGGATCTGCGCAGCCTTGTGAACTGGCTCAACGATCAACCTGCATGGTCGGATTTTCCGATCATATTGCTGACGCATCAGGGCGGTGGCCCAGAACGCAACCCCGACGCGGCGCGGCTCGGGCAGGCGCTGGGCAACGTCACGTTCATCGAGCGGCCGTTTCATCCGACCACGCTCGTCAGCATCGTCGGCTCCGCGGTGCGCGGAAGGCGCAGGCAATACGAGGCGCGCGCGATCCTTGCCGATCTGACGGAAAGCGGGAGCCTGCTGCAAACCGCACTCACGGCCGGGCAACTCGGCACGTGGGAGCTGCATCTGCCAGACCTCCTGTTTCAAGCCTCGGCAAGCTGCAAATCCGCATTTGGACGCGACGTAGAGGGACCGTTCACGTATCAGGACCTGGAGCGTGCGGTGCATCCCGACGATCGCGCACGCCGCGATGAAAGCGTCGCGCGCACATTCGAGCAGGGGCACGACTACAACATCGAGTTCCGCAATATCTGGCCCGATGGTTCGCTGCACTGGGTCGACGTGCGCGGCCGGCCGGTATATCGCCCCGACGGCGGCATCAAGTCGCTTGTCGGCGTTTGCTCCGACATCACTGCCCGCAAGACGGCCGAAATCGAGCGCGAAACCCTGGTTGCGCAATTGGCGGCCGAGCGCACCGCGCTGGCGGAACTGACCGCAACCCTCGAGCAGCGCGTCGAGGAACGTTCCGCCGATCTGATGAAGGCGGTAGCGGCGCGGGAGAAAGCCCAGGAGCAGCTGCGCCAGGCCCAGAAGATGGAGACCATCGGCCAGTTGACCGGCGGCGTCGCGCACGATTTCAACAATCTGCTGATGGCCGTGATGGGCAATCTCGATCTGCTGCGCAAGCGCCTGCCGAACGATCCGCGCCTGCACCGGCTGGTCGAAGGCGCCATCCAGGGCGCCGAACGCGGCGCCTCGCTGACCCAGCGCTTGCTTGCATTCGCGCGCCAGCAGGATTTGCGCGCGGTATCGGTCGACCTGCGGGCCCTGATCGAGGGGATGGTCGACCTGCTCCAACGCTCGCTCGGGCCCCGTGTGGAGTTGCGGCTCGATATTCCCCGCGGCCTGCCGCCGGCGCGGATCGATGCCAATCAGCTCGAGCTTGCGATCCTCAATCTCGCGATCAACGCGCGTGACGCGATGCCCGATGGCGGTAGAATCTATATCGCGGTGTCAGAATATCAAACGAAGGGCGATGCGGCGTTGGTTCCGGGCCGGTATCTCAAGCTGTCGGTCGCCGATACCGGGACCGGGATGTCACCGGAAATACTGAAACGCGCGATCGAACCGTTCTTTTCGACAAAGCAGGTCGGGAAGGGTACTGGCCTTGGATTGTCCATGGTGCATGGGCTTGCGGTTCAGCTCGGCGGCACGCTGCAACTGACGAGCACCGTCGGGAAGGGAGCCTGTGCGACGCTGGTGCTGCCGGTCGCGACCGGCGCGCCGGAAGCGGAAAGTCCGGCGCCGCCAGCGGAAAAGACCAAGCGCAAGGCGGTCATCCTGTTTGTCGACGACGATCCGCTGATCGCGATGTCGACCACGGAAATGCTGGAAGATCTCGGACACCGGGTGATCGGCGCCAATTCAGGCCAGCATGCGCTCGACATTCTGAAGAGCGAACAGCCGCTCGATCTGATGGTGACCGATCACATGATGCCCGGAATGACCGGACTGGAACTGGCCGCGGCATCGCAAAAGGTGCGCCCGTCGCTGCCGGTCCTGCTGGCGACCGGCTATGCCGAATTGCCGGAGGGGACGCAGCTCAATCTGCCGCGTCTGGCAAAACCCTATCATCAGGACCAGTTGCGCGATCAGCTCGACCAATTGCTGGCGTGAACGGCCGGCGCTAGCCCACCATCCGGTCGCGGCCGGTCCAGAAGCCGGCCTTCAGCACCTTCTTGTCGACCTTGCCGACGCCGGTCATCGGTAACTCGGTGACGAATTTGATGTGTTTTGGCGCGTGCGCCGAACCCTTCTTCGCCTTCACCAGGTTGATCAGCTCATCTGCATCCGGCCGGGCGCCTTCGCGCGCGACGACCACGGCGGTGACGGCCTCGCCCCATTTGTCGTCGGGTACGCCGACCACGGCGACCATCGCGACGTCGGCGTGCTGCGACAGCACGTCCTCGACTTCGCGCGGAAAGATGTTGAAGCCGCCGGAGACGATCATGTCCTTCTTGCGATCGAGGATGAACATGTAGCCGCGTTCGTCCTTGCGCGCGATGTCGCCGGTGTGCAGCCAGCCGCTCCTCAGTGTTTCGGCGGTGATGTCCGGCCGCTTCCAGTATTCGGCCATCACATGGCCGGCGCGAACGCAGATTTCGCCGGCCTCGCCGGTGGCGACTTCCTGGTCGTCATTGTCGAGAATTTTGACCTGACAGGCGGCGATCGGGAAGCCGCAGGATAAAAACAGCTCCGGCGTCTTGGGATCATGGTCTTTCTTGCGCAGCACCGACACCGGATAGCACTCGGTCTGGCCGTAAAGCTGCGAGAACACCGGCCCGATCCGCTCGATGCCTTCGACCAGCCGGCTCGGCGACATCGCGGAGGCGCCATACAACAGCAGTTCGAGCGAGGAGAGATCGGTTTTGTCGAGCGCGGGGTGATCCAGCATCACGTAGATCATTGTCGGCACGAACAGCGTAAAATTGATGCGCTCGCGCTCGATGGTCTTGAACACCGCCTCGGGATCAAAACCCTTCAGCATGTGCACGGTGCCGCCGCGCATCAGCGTCGGCAGCACTTTGGTCCCCGCGACATGGCTGATCGGTGCCACCGTCAGATAGGTCGGATTGGCCGGAATTTCGAAATCGGCCAGGATCGCATTGGCGAATCCGCTTTGCTGGCGGTGATGGCGCAACGCGCCCTTGGATTTGCCGGTGGTGCCTCCGGTGTAGTTCAGCGTGGCGATATCGTCGGGGCCGGCGAAATTGCGTGCGGTGGCGCTGCCTGCAGCCTCGATCGCCTGCAGCAGATCGGCGCCGTAATCGGCCGGGCCGAGCGTGAAGACGGTTTTCAGGCCCGATGCCCTGGCGGCGAGTTCGCCGCCGCGATCGCGGAACGTGACGCCGTCGACCACCAGCATCTGCGCTTCGGAATCTTCCAGCTGAAACAGCTGGTCGTCCAGCGAACCCAGCGGATGCAGCCAGGTGATCGCCAGCCGCGACAATTGCGCGGCGACGCCCGCGCACCAGGTGTCGGCGCGGTTGGCAGTGAGAAACGCGACGCGGGTGCCGGGCTGAAAGCCGAACCGCATGAACACCGCCTGCATGCGCCCGATCATGTCGGTCGTGCCCTGGTAGGTGATCGATCCGCCCGGCCAGCTGAACGCCGTCCGCTCCGGGTAGCGCGCCAGCGCCCGCAAGGTCTGTTCGCATGATGCCGGAAACGCGTAGAGCGGATTGCTCATGTTCTTTTCTCCCCAGCAAATTTTGTAATTGGCCTTCGCCCGTGCCAATGTGAGTCAACGCTAGCACAACGAGGAAGCGGCTCAAGTCGCCATGACGCAACCTGTCGATCTTCTTTCGCGCTTTCGATGAACGCCTGAGCCTGCCGCTGATCGCGGCGCCGATGTTTCTCGTCTCGGGTGTCGAACTCGTGGTAGCTGCATGCCGCAACGGGGTGATCGGCTCGTTCCCGACGGTGAATTGCCGCAGTCCCGAGCAACTCGACCAGTGGCTGGGCGAGATCGAGGGCCGATTGCAGCAGCATTCCGAGGCAAGCGGCAAACGCGCCGCGCCGGTCTGCGCCAACCTGATCGTGCATCGCTCCAATGCGCGGCTGGAGCAGGATCTGCAGGTACTGCTGCGGCACAGGCCCGAAATGGTCATCACCTCGGTCGGATCACCGGCGCCGGTGATCGGGCCGCTGCATGATGCCGGCGCGCTGGTGTTTGCCGACGTCGCCTCGATCCGCCACGCCGAGCGCGCCGTTGCCGCCGGCGCCGACGGGCTGGTGCTGCTGACGGCCGGCGCGGGCGGCCAGACCGGCTGGCTCAATCCTTTCGTGTTCGTGCGCGCGGTGCGGGCGTTCTTCGACGGGCCGCTGGTGCTGGCGGGCGGCATCGCCGACGGCCACGCGTTGCGCGCGGCCGCAGGCGCTCGGCTGCGACCTCGCCTATATGGGCACGAAATTCATCGCTACGCGCGAGAGCATGGCGGATCCCAGGTACAAGGCGTTGCTGGTCACAAGCAGCGCCGACGACATTCTGCTGACCACTGCATTTACGGGCCTGCAGACCAACATGCTGCGGCCGTCGATCGAGGCCGCCGGACTCGATCCGGACAATCTGCCACTGCGCGGCGCGATCGATATCGGCAAGGACATCGACATCGGCGCCCGCGAGAGCCGTCCCAAACGCTGGAAGGATATCTGGAGCGCGGGGCATTCCGTCTCGGGTGTGACGGAGCTGTTGTCCGTCGAAGAGATGGTCGCGCGCACGCTCGCGGAATATCGGGAAGCATCGACGCGAATAAAACTGGCTCACTCGTAGCCCGGATTTCGCTTCGCTCCATCCGGGCACATTCACGTTCTAGCGCACGATGCGTCCCAATATGCGCGCCGCGTGGTCGATCTCCTTGTCGTTCCACGCGGCGAAGCCGAGAAACAGGCCCCGCTCTGCGGTCCTGTGATACAGCATTCGCGTCAGCGCCCGGCTGACGACGCCCGCTTCGAGCAGCCGCGCCGCCAGTTGCTGGTCGTCGGTGTGGGGGCGGCACCTTGCCAGCAACTGCATGCCTCCATCAGGCGTCCCGACCGCGAGGCAGTTGCCGGCCTCGCGAGCAAGGGCCTGCACCATGCGATCGCGCCGCGTCTTGTAGAGACGCGTCATCTTCCTGATGTGGCCGAGATAGGCGCCCGCGGTGATGAATTCGGCCAGCGCATCCTGAATCGTGATCGACGTCAGTATGCCCATATGCCGTTGCGCGAGCTCAAAGACGTCGATCAGCGCTTCCGGCACGACGATATAGCCGATGCGAATGTCCGAATACGTCGCCTTAGAAAAAGTCCCGAGATAGAACACGCGCGGTGATGGTGCGAGCCCGTGCAGGGCAGCCACCGGGCGCGCCTCGTAATGGAATTCGCCATCATAATCGTCTTCGATGATGCAGGCGCCCGCGGCTTCGGCAAACCGCAGGAGTTCGAGGCGGCGGCCGATCGGCATCAGCCGCCCGGTCGGGTACTGGTGCGACGGCGTGACGAAGATCAGCCGGGGCGTTTCCTTGTGCGCGGAAATGGCCATGCCGTGCTGGTCGAGCGGGATGGCGGAGACAGTTGCGCCAGCGGCCCGGAAGGCGACGTCGGCGCCGCCGTAGCCCGGGCTTTCGATCCAGGCGCGGTCGCCCGGTTCGAGCAACGCATTGGCGATCAGCGTCAGGCCAGCCTGCGCCGTGGGCACGAACAGGATCTGACGGGCTGCGGCCTTGACCCCACGATGGACCGCGAGATGCCTGAGCAAGGCTTCCTGCAACGAGGGATGGTTGATGGGACGATCCCGGCGTAACGGGATGTTCCGCGCCGCGCGCCGCAGGCAGCGGCTCCACTCGTCATGTGGAAACTCGCGCTCATCCGCCAGTCCCGGCTGAAACGGCCGAGGTCGTTCCTTGTGTATCGGCGGCCAGACCGACCGCGGCAGGCTGCTCGCCCAGGTGGACAGACTTATCTTGGCGCTTCCGCTGCGGCCGCTTCGCGACGACAGCTTGCGCCGATCGAGCGACAGGCCCTCGGCCACGACGGGACGGCGCCCGGCGGAAAGGGTGACGTAGCCTTCCGCCGCCAACTGCTCGATCGCGAACGAGGCGGTGTTGCGCGACAATCCCATCGACTGCGCAAGCAGACGGCTCGACGGCAGGCGCTGGCCGGGTGCGAGACGCCCCTCCGTGATGAGGCGTCGCAACTGGTCGGTAAGCTGTCGCGTCAGCGTTTCGCCGCCGTCGCGCGTCAGATGCAGCATGCCGGGAAGCAGGTCGTCTATAACTGGACTCATGAATTCGTGAAGACTGGTTCTTTCTTTAGGGCCAGTTGAGTGGCTAAGCAAATCCAGATCGTTGAGACGGAACGAACGTATTCGGTATGGCCAGTGGACTTTCGACCCGCAGCGCGGCGGTGCTGCTCGCCGGCGTAGTGCTCGCGTGGGGCACCAACTGGCCTGTCACCAAGCTGATCGTGCAGGACGTGCCGCCGCTGTGGGCCACCGCCATCCGCTGCATGATCGCGTCGGCCACGCTCGCGCCGATGTTGTGGATACAGGGGGCTTTCATCGTGCCGCGCCGGGGCGACCTGCCGGTCGTGTTCTGCACGTCCATTCTGCACCTGACGGCATTTTCCGCGCTGGTCGCGGCCGGCCTGCAATTCGTGCCGGCGGGCAGGGCGATCGTGCTCGGCTATACGACGCCGCTATGGGTCGCGATTGGCGCTGCAATGTTCCTGTCGGAAGACATCACGCGGCGGCGCGCGCTCGGAATTGTTTTCGGTCTCGCGGGCCTCGCCGTGATCTTCAATCCGCAGACGCTGGACTGGCGCGACGGCAACGCGCTGTTCGGCAGCGCGCTGATCCTGGTGGCGGCGTTCTGCTGGGCCGGCAACATCGTTTATGTCCGCGCGCACCATTGGATCTCGACGCCGTTTCAACTCGTGTTCTGGCAGGTGCTGCTGGCGGCCGTGCTGCTTTCGGTAACCGCGTTGATCGTGGAAGGGCCGCCGCGCATCGTGTGGAACGCGCGTCTTTTTGCGCTGCTGCTCTTCAGCGGCACCGTCTGCACGGCGTTCGCCAACTGGGCGATGACGATGGTCAACCGCAGCCTGCCCGCGGTCACGACCTCGCTGTGTCTGATGGCGACGCCCTTGCTCGGAATCTTCTGCGCCACGTTGATTCTGAACGAGCCGCTCGAACCATCGCTCTTTCTGGCGATGACGTTGATCATCGGCGGCATCGCGCTCGGGACGGTCGCTGGACCGTTGCGCGCGAAAGCAGCCTAATTCGCCACGAAATACCAGTCCTTGTCGTAGCGGACGAGCTGGCTCGGCGGCTTGTCCTCGAACTCGAAGAACTTTTTCGGATCGCCGTCCGGCGGCACGCGCAGGAAGCCGGTGAAATAGTGCTTCAGGCCGCGCGAGGTCAAAAACAGCACATAGGTGCCGTCGTCGGTTTCATCGACGACGATGTCGTTGCCGCCGGCGGAAACGTTGGGCGCGCGGTCGCCGAGCGCGATCAGGCTCTTGTTGGTGGCGACGTTGGGCTTCAGTTCGCCGGCTTCGACCCGCGCCACGATCCGTTCGCGGTCGTCGCGGTGCCAGTCGAAATTCTGCTGCAGGGCGATCCTGTGCAGCGGCGCATAGATGCAGAATGGCGAGCGTCAGCGCGTAAATCAGGAATGGAACGGCAAACTTCGCGCCGCCGTTCCGGATACGCAGCAACAGCGTCGCGGACCACAGGGCGCAGCCGCAGAACACGAGCGCCATCAGCGGCACGACCGCGAGCAGGACGAAGCCGGAAGGCCAGTCCGCCATCGCCAGTTCGAAGGTCGCGACCGCCAGCGTGACGGCTGAAATCGCGATGGCCGCCGCCAGCGGCGGCGCGGACCGACGGCCGGGTCGCGGCCGTTGTCGTCTGAGGTATCGCTTCAGCCATGCCGGGCTGTTCCGCTCCGCCGTCGCTCAGGTTCCGGCCCCGTGCCAATACGAGGATTAACGCGCCGTTAACCATATCGGCCCCAACAATAGCCCCAGAGGATGGTTGGCCGCCACGGCTGGCCGGGCGGCAAATCGAGGGGGGCCCACGAAATGGATCTCGACCGGTATTTTGGCAAGACCTCAGCGACCCTCGAGGAGATCCGGCGGCGGGTGATGTTTGCGCTCGATCGGCATCCGCTGTGCCGCGGCATCGAATTCGACGTCGTCAGCATGCCCCGCAACCGCACCAACAACTGGACCGTCACCCTGCAATCGATCGAGGCCGACGCCCTGTGGGAGGCGTCCGATATCGTGGCCGACATCCAGGAGGCCTACGAATTGGCCGCGGCGGCCTGATTCCGGGCTGTTTCGGGACGATTTCCCCAGGTTTTTGATCGCCTTACAGCTTGATCCGGCATCGTAACGCCGCAATTGTCGTCCAGTTTCCGGCAAAAGGGCCAAACGTCGGCGGGAATGGAGACCTTTTTGACCAAAACGATGACCATCGGTGCGCTTCTCTGCTTTCTTGTGGCCGGCGTCGCCGCCACTGCTGTTATCGGCCGGGACAGCGGACCTGCACCGCTCCAACTGGCTGCCGCTCCGGTTGCGACCGTGCAGACGCCGGTGTCGAACAAGGCAAACAAGAAGGACCGGCTGGCCGTCGTGAGCTATGCGCTGGCCGCCTATGAGCCGCCGCAGACCACCGCGGCGCTGAGCGAGCCGTTGCGCCAGGCCTATGCCTCGACCGCCCCCGCCGATCTCGGGCTGCCGAAAGAGGTTGCGCCTGCCGCGCCGATGGCGCCCGCCGCATCGGCGCCGGGCAAGCCCAAGGTCGTCGCCAAGCCGCAGCCGCAGCCTCAGAAGAACTACGCGCTGCTGAGCGACGTCCAGATCGCCGGCATCAAGGACCGCCTGAAACTGTCCGCCTCGCAGGAATCGTACTGGCCGCCGGTGGAAAACGCGCTACGTGCCGTCGCCCGCAAGATTCACGCGGGCCGCCAGGCTAACCCGAATGCTCCGGGCGTGCCGATTGATCCCGATTCGGCAGAAGTCCAGCAATTGAAATCCGCGGCGATGCCGCTGTTGTTCCAGTTGCGTGAAGACCAGAAGAGCGAAGTCCGTTCACTCGCCCGCATCATCGGCCTGGAAAAAGTCGCCGCGATGATCTGAGAGCATGATCCGGAAAAGTGGAAACCGGTTTTCCGAAAAGATCATGCTCAAACCAAAAGACTAGATCGCAGCGCCGGCGGTTCCAGTTTCCTCACCAATCCGTGCCGGAACATCGGCCCATGCCACGCGTTTTCCGCGTGGATGATGGAGCTGAAACATGCGGATATCGACGGCTTATTTTGCAGGCGTGGGAACCGTGATCGTGGCTGTCGCTGCTGGTCTCGGCGGCGGCTATCTGGCCGCGAACGTCGCCAACCAGCCTTCCGGGGTGTCCAAGCTGGAGCGCAGAATGTCGGCTGAGCCGATATCCGTCGCGGCGGTACAGCCACAGCCGGTGCCGCGTGCGGTTGCGACGAGCCCTGATTACGCTCCGGCACAGGAACAACCGCAGCCAGAGCCGCGAGCGGAGGCCGCAGCGCCGTCCGGCCACGCGGCTCCCCCAACCAACAATGCGCGCGCCGAAGAGAAGCCCGTCAGCAATGTCGCGGCCGTGCGGCCCGTTCAGCCGACGCTGCAACCTGCCAAATCAGCCGAACAGACCGAAGAAAAAGCCGCTACGCCTCGCGAAGCCTTCGCGAGGGCTCGCGACACCGACGTCAAACGTGCGGACGCGGAAAAGCGGCGCGCCGAACGGCGCCAGCTTTGGGCCGAAAGGCGCCGGGTCCAGCAGCCGCGTGAGCAGGAACTCGAGGCGGTTGAAGAGAGGGTCCGGGAAATGACCGAGCCGCGGCGAATCAGGATCCGGGAGGAAAGTGGGCCGAGGGAGATGTTCGTTGAACCGGCGAGAACCGATACGCCCCGCATCAGGCTTTTCGATCAGGACGACTGATTTTTTTCGACGATCCCCGCGCCTTGTTTTCTGGGGCGCGTTGGAATGTTCGGCGTTTTGCCGAAGACAATGCGCGGCTTTACAGGGCTAAGTCCCTGTGCAGCAGCTTCATCTTGAGCAGACCCAGCGCGATTTGAGCAGGCGCGCGGCGCGAAATGGGCATATACGATTGCCTCCGAAAGAGGCCCCGAATGCCAAAAGCCCCTAAAAGCGCAACGCCCGACCCCCATGCCTCCGAAACGGACCTTGCCGTCACGCTCGATGATGTCAAAGCCGCCGCCGCTGCCATTGCCAGTTCCGTCATCGTCACCGAATGCGACCAGAGCAGGACGCTGAGCGAGATCTGCGGCTGCAAGCTCTGGCTCAAATTCGAGAACCTGCAGTTCACCTCGACCTTCAAGGAGCGCGGCGCGCTCAACCGGCTGCTGGCGCTGTCGCCGGACGAACGCCAGCGCGGCGTGATCGCGATGTCGGCCGGCAACCATGCGCAGGGCGTGGCCTATCACGCCCATCGGCTCGGCATTCCCGCCAGCATTGTGATGCCCGTGGGCACGCCGATGGTGAAGATCGAGAACACCAGGCGTCACGGCGCCGAGACGATTATTTCCGGCAAGACACTGGAGGAGGCGGCCGAGTTCGCGCGCGCGCATGGCAAGGCGGAGAATCTCACCATGATCCACCCTTACGATGATCCCTTGATCATCGCAGGGCAGGGCACCATCGCGCTCGAAATGCTCGCTGCCGTGCCGCAGCTCGATACGCTGGTGGTCCCGATCGGCGGCGGCGGGTTGATTTCAGGCATCGCGGTCGCGGCGAAATCGTTGAAGCCTGAGTTGCAGATCATCGGCGTACAGGCGCAGCTCTATCCCTCGATGTACAACGCCATCAAGGGCGAGAGCCTGCCGATGCGCGGCGACACGCTTGCCGAAGGCATCGCCGTCAAGGCGCCGGGCCGGATCACCACCGACATCATCCGCCGTCTCGTCGACGACATCGTGCTCGTCACCGAAGACCAGATCGAGCGTGCGGTGGCGACACTGATCGCGATCGAAAAGACCGTGGTCGAGGGCGCCGGCGCAGCAGGCCTTGCCGCGGTGCTGGCGGCGCCGGAGCGTTTCGCCGGGCGCAATGTCGGTCTCGTGTTGACCGGCGGCAACATCGATACGCGGCTGATCGCTTCCGTGCTGACGCGCGAACTCGCACGCGAGGGACGGCTGACCCAGATCGCCATCGACATCGTCGACCGCCCCGGGCAACTGGCGGCGGTCTCGGCGCTACTGGCCGAAGCCGGCGCCAACATCATCGAGGTCTCGCACCAGCGGACGTTTTCCGACCTGCCTGCGAAAGGCACCTTGCTCGAAGTCGTGATCGAAACCCGCGACCGTGCGCATCTCGACGAGGTGATGAAACGGCTCGGCGAGGCCGGCCTTACCGCCTGGCTGCCGGGGCGGCGGTGAGGGCGCTTATCGCGTCCTCCTACTCCGCAATGGTCTGCCGTGGCACGGCCTGGTACGCGTCGGCATGTGCCACGGTGGTTCCCTGCTGCTTGGTTCCCGGCATGATCTCAAAGCGCGGGTCGAAGTCCACCATGATGGCTGCGAGCTTCTGCAACACGCTTGCATCACCCTGAACGCGTGCGACGCCAGCCGCAATCTGTGCTTCCAGCGTCTTCTGGCCGGCCATGACCTGCTCCAGATCGGCGCGGTTGATGGTCAGCGTCAGGTCCGGCTTGGGAGCCTGGAAGCCCTGGATATTGGTCAGCGTGGCGTTCGCCATCTCGACGACGAACTTTTCTCCATTGTCAGGCGTGACGAAATTGATGGTGAAGCGCAGCCCCTCCGCCTTTCGGCTGTCCATCCGGATGCCGAGGAAATTCAGGAACAGTTCCGTAGTCATCGCCCGGATCACGTCGGGGCTGCTGGAACTGACCGCTTCGCCTTGCGGGATGCCGGTTCGCAGCTCGTAGGCGCCCGCGAGGAAGCTGTTGCGCAGGCCGGGGTTCTCCTGCTGATAGCCAAGCTGCTCAAAGACATCGGCAAGCAGCTCTTTCGCCGGCTGGTTCTGCGGTTCGGCCTGCACGAGCTTGTTCAGGATTTCCGTTGCCAGCTTGTACTGTCCGTCATCGTGCAACTGCTGGGCACGTGCCATGATGCGCGTGGCGCCGCCCATCATCTCGACATAGAGCGGCGCGGATTCCGACGGCGAAAGCGGGATAAGCGTTGTCGGGTTGCAATCCCAGAAGCCCAGGAAGCGCTGCACTACACCGCGGCTGTTGTGTTCAGGGGAGCCGTGATAGCCGCGGCAGTACCATTTTTCCTGCAGTTCCTTTGGCACGGTGTAGACGTTGTGAACCTCGTTGATGGTCACGCCCTGGTTTGCAAGATGCAGCACCTGGTTGTTCATGTTGGCATAGATGTCGCGTTGCCCGCGCAGAACCTCCTGGATGCGGTCGTTGCCCCAGCGCGGCCAGTGGTGCGAGGCGAACATGACGTCGGCCTGAAGGCCGAAGCGATACAGCGCCTCTCCGATGTATTTTGACCAGCGCAGCGGGTCGCGCACCGGGGCGCCGCGAAGCGTGTAGATGTTGTGCAGCGTGGCGTTGACGTTCTCCGCCATCCACAGCGCCTTCATGCCCGGAATCCAGGTGTTCATCTCGGATGGCGCTTCGGTGTTGGGCGTGTTCTGAAACACCATGGGCACGCCATCGACCTCGAACTCCTCGATGTCCCGCTCCACGATGCGGGTGGGCGCGATCAGCCCCGTGGCTCCAGCAGAAATACCCTGTCCGAGACCCTGACCGACATAGCCATGCGGCGCGGCCGGGAGCAGCAAACCGTATTGAAAGAACAGCCGCCGGTTCATTGCGTTGCCGGCGTAGACATTCTCCTCGACCGTGTGCCGCAGGAAATCGCGCGGCGCGATGATCGGAATCTTGCCCGAACGCACATCCGGTTCGTTCACGATGCCGCGAATGCCGCCCCAGTGGTCGCCATGATTGTGAGAGTAGATCACGGCCGTGATCGGCAGCCCTTCGCCCCGATGCTTCTGGAACAATTGCCAGGCGGCGCGGGCTACCTCACCGGTGACTGCCACGTCGAAAACGATCCAGCCGGTTCGTCCGCGGACGAAGCTGATCTGTGACAGGTCGAACCCGCGTACCTGATAGATGCCCGGGATAACCTCGTAGAGCCCGTAGTTGTTGTTCAACCTCGAAATCCGGTGCAGCGAAGGGTGAATGCTGTCGAATTCGTCCTGTTGGTCGATAAATTTGAATCGCTCCATATCCCATGCGACGTGGCCTGCATCCGCCATGATCTTCATGTCAGGCATTGCGGCGATGAGACCGCGCTTGTTCTCATCGAAGTCGCGCGTGTCCGCGAACGGCAAAGTCGCACGCGCCTTCTGCAAAGCTTCGATCGTGAATTTTGAAGGCGCCTTGCCCTTGGGATGAAAATGACCCTTGAGCGGCGCGGCTCCCTGAGCGCGCGCCGGGCTTTCATCGAGGATCAGGTTTCCGGCTACCGCGAAGGCCGCGCCTGCTGCGGGTATCGCCTTGATGACTTCGCGCCTGGTGGACATTTGTCTCCTTCCCCTGTTGTTCGCATATTTTCTTGAAAGCCTAACGCCGGGAGGCGCCCGGCTCTTGACGTGGATCAAGGATGGGAGATTGCCCGATCGAACCGTCGCTGGTGCTCGGAGCATTGTGAGCCCAACATGGATGGGGCCTGGCAGGGCTTTGTCGGATTAGATCGAGCGGCAATGCCGTTTGGAGATTTTGTTCGGCACCGGCTCAATGATGAACGGAGCGCGGTAGCAATACTGAATTCCTCCTCGTGCAGCACTGGGCCCAGATTTCGTTTCTGGGCCAGAATGAATCCACCGCCTTGCCGGATTTGAGCCGCATTGTGACCCACTTCGCGGCCAAAGGTCGTGCCGGCGGGGGCGCAACACCGGGGTTTTCATGTCCGGTCATTTGCGATTTTGCTTCGCCGCTGTTGTCCTTTTCGCAGCCCTCCCGACTTCGCCCGCGTCTTCGAATCCTTTAGCCGACTTCTTCAACGCGGCTCCCGCTCCCGCGCAAGCCACTTCGCCCGCTGCCGCGGAAGAGGAGTGCGTGCCGCGGCCCGGCAAGTCGACGGCGGCCGGCCAGCGCTGGGTCTATCGTTTGGACGGCCACCGCAAATGCTGGTTCCAAACCGCTCAGGGGATCGCGACGGTGAAGAAACAGGTTCGTCATGGCGCCGCGAAATCTCTTGTCGCCGTTCCTGAGGAGAACGAGGCTGCACCGCGCAAGCAGAAGGCGGTCGTGGATGCGCGTGCGGAGCTGCTGCGCTCCGCACCGGCGGAAGCGTCTCAGCCGACAGCGCTCGCACCCGAGTTCAAGGTGGTTGATGCCGCTTCCGTCCTGGCGACGGGGCCCGCGGCCTTCGTGCCACCGGCCCCCGTCGAAAAGCTCGCGACCGATCAGCTCACGCCCGACCACGCCACGCCGCGCGTGGTCGAGGTGAAGACGCTTCTGGCAGCCGCACCGGCCCCCAGCTACGCGGTTGCCGCCTCCGTGCCTCTGGCCGCGCCGGTCGCCTTTCCTATGGCCGAGGCAGCCGATGACGGGCAGGGCTGGATGGCAACCTTGCTCGGCGTGCTGCTGATCGCGCTGGGGCTCGTCTCCGTCTTGGGCTCGAGCCCGACCCTTCGGGAGGCCGTGCTGCTGCGCGATTGATGCGAGGACCGGTTGGCGGCCATAGCGGACGACGGATTCCGGAGCCTTAGCCAGAGCAAAGTCTGACGAGAGCTGAGCGAAATCAATCGCTCTTTGCGAGGTGGTGGCTTTACTTCGACTCCACGAGCGGAGCGTTTTCGGTGGTAATCGGCGCGAGGGACGACGTCGTCAAATCGGCATCATTACTGGGGCTGAAGTGCACGTCCTCTAAAAGCGAGGAGGATACCGACGGCATCTGCGCGCCATTGGAGGAGCGAAAGACGGCGGCGCGGGTCTTGTTGAAGACGCCTTCAGCGCTAACGCGCGCATTGAGCTCGTTGAGCAACTCAGTAACGAGTACGCTGTGCTCGCCCTTCGAGTCGTCGGCGACCTTGCCAGGCGTATTCGATGAGATGATGAGCGCATTGTCGGGCGCGTTGACTGCCGCAAGCCCGTGGGAGTAGGAGCGAAAACGGCGTTCATAGGGATTGCGCCGAGAGGCGTCGAGGATGGCCAGCGTGGCGCGAGCGCCACGCTCCTTAATTGCGTGAAGCACTGTTTCGACGGACACACCCTCGTGGCGCACATCGCCCTCCTTCCAGATCACCGCATCGGTCGGGATCATGTAGGTTTCGTGGCGAGACTGCACCCCATAGCCACCGAAAAACAACATCACGACAGATCCGGGCTTGATCCTGGATTTCAACCGCTCGATCGCGCGAGCCATATCTGCCTTGCTGGCGTCCTCCACCACATCGACATCGAATCCGTGGCGGCGCATTGCATACGCTAGACCGCTTGCGTCGTTGATGGGTTGGTTCAGTGGCTCGGCTGCGTCCGGATAATTGCCATTGCCTATGATGAGCGCGAGCTGCATCGCGCTGACTGTTTCCTGGGTAGCCACCACCTTTATGGCTTCTGGAGCGGGCACATGCAGCGCTGCGTTCGCACCGATCGCCAGCAATGCCACGCCGATAAGACTGTAAGTAGCGGTAAGCAAATGGCGAGCACTGTAGAGCTGCGTCACTTTCATTTAACCCCCCACTAAATCGCGAGAACTCCCATACTGCAAAAGCGTTTGCGGCATGACCGCGCACGAAGATCACAATTAGTCGCGAGCAGCCGTTCCCCTGCTATTCGAAGAGCGTGCGTCAAATTTGTTGAGCCCAGGTTAGGCGACGTGGTTTCTCGTAATTTGCAGTGTTTGGTAAACAAACTATGCGAACTGCCGAATCAGCTATTACACTGTCGTCTGATCCCGCTCATCGCGAAATATCCGGCAATTTTCCAAGAATGGTCGGTTGGCAGCCGTTCAAGATTGGCGATCGCTGGCCGCCGGTAGCATTCAGGTTGCCGTTCGGTGCTTTATAACTCCGGAGTGCAATTCTCAGCCCTGGATTACGGATGGCAGCAAAACCCATCGAGAGTATCGGCGGGCGCGTAGCCGCTTCGGATCATCAGCGGATGTCGATGCGCCTTTGAACGAAGTCCGCCGTGCACATCGACGGCGGACATTTTCCCGCTGTCCGGCCCGGCCGCTTGGTGCCATCGACCGTCACGCAGGTGCAGATTTTGAAACAAACTATCAACGACGAGTTTGATTAACCTGCCGATGCTTCGCAAGCGGCGCATCAGCGCCTGCGTTGCATCCAGGGTCCACCGCAGCCAGCAAATATCGTCGAGTGACGCCTCGGCCGTTACGACCCGACGCGGACGCGTTGCTCAAGATTGGCCGCCGGTCCCCCCGCGCGGGCGCTGCGAGTGCCTGATGGAGGTGTTTGTGGGCCCGCCATGCTTTTCCACGGACCGATCGTTTCGACGATAATATTTATTCCGGCGACTGCGCTGTCGATTTGGCGCTGCACGCTTTCGACCTCGGTCTTCAGGAACTCTTGCATCTTTTGAAGCTCGAAAGCCAACTTGTGAAGTTCGTCTATCGAATTCGTGGTCAACCGGGCGACGGACGAGTTGAATCGTTCGGCGCTGATCTCCAACGGGCCAGAGGGATTCGATTTCTCTTTGCTTGGTTGTGTCGCCACGGCCTGTTCAGACGAAGGGGTTTTCTCGTCGAGTGCGGCAGACGTTGGAGTATCCATCAGTTCCTCCCTTGGTGCCCGCGGTCCGTGCAATAGGCGTCGTTGAGTCGTTAGGCGATTTGGTGGCGTGGCGGTGGCGATCCGGGGCAGGCGCCGAGGCTTCCGGTTGATCGCGATTAAATGACGCCGCGCCCTAATTCACGAGCCGCACCACGCCGGCATCGCTTGCATCATAGCCGCCGAGTTCGGCCGCACGGTCACGCAATACCTGCTGGCGCATAAAGTCGAACAGCGCCTGCGGCCCCTTCATGAAGTAGTCGCGCTGCCGCATCACCAGATCAAAGCGCTCCCAGGTCAGCGGCAGGAAATCGAGCCCGACCGATTTCGCTACGCTTCGCGTCGCGATCCCGCAATCGATGCGGCCGGCGCGGATCGCCTGGGCGATGTCGGGTCCGGTCGGAAAGGCGGGTTTTGCCAGTTTCAGATCGTCGAGCGCTATTCCGGCGCGCGCCAGTAGCGCGAGCAGCAGCAATTGCGCGCCGGCGCCGGCAGGACGTTGCGCCATGCGCGCGCGCGACGTCGCGATCGAGGCCATGTCGCTCAAACCCAGCGGATTGCCGGGCGCGACCAGAATGCCTTGCTCGCGCCGCGCAAACGCAATGACAACGGCATCGTGCAATCCCGCCGCGTCGGCAACGGTTTCGAGATTGGCGGTTTCATCATCGCCATCGAGCCGGTGCAGATGGATGGCCGCAACCATCACCTCGCCCCGGGTCAGCCGTCGCAGGCCTTCCTCGCTACCTTCAGGGAGGCTGGCGAGGCCGGAATTGCTCTCGCGCAGCGCCCATTCCAGCAGCGGATCGTGACTGCCGCCGACGATCGGCGGCGCCGGCACCTGCGCCAGGCCGGCGGACGCGATCAGTCCGGCGGAAACCCAGCGGTCGAGGGCTGCGCGCGAAAACAGCCAGCGTCCGGTCACCTTGCTGCAAGGCACGGCGCGGTCCGCCACCAGTTCGTAAAGCTTGCGTTCCGAAAGCCGCAGATAGTCGGCAGCCTCGTCCGTCGTGAGGAGTTCGTGCATAGGCATTAATATGCACCTGAATGCAGCATTTCCGCAAATTGACCATGCCGGTACCGTATGCGCAAGATGTCTGCCGAACGGAATTCCCAATGCCAACCGATGCAACAGCCCTCCAACTCGTGCTCAGCGGCGATCCCGCGCTGTTCGCGATCGTGCGGCTGTCGCTCTATGTCAGCCTGTCAGCAGTGGTGCTGGCCGCGCTGATCGGCATTCCCCTGGGCGCCTGGATTGCGCTGACGAAATTCCCCGGGCGCCAGGGCGTTATCGTCCTGCTCAATGCCTTGATGGGCCTGCCGCCGGTCGTCGTCGGCCTCGCGGTCTATCTGGCGCTGTCGCGCTCCGGACCGCTCGGCGCGTTCGGCCTGCTGTTCACGCCGGGTGCCATGATCGTCGCGCAGACCGTGCTGGTCACGCCGATCATCGCCGCGCTGACGCGGCAGACCATCGAGGATCTCTGGATCGAATACCGCGACGAACTCACCGCGATGAATCTCGGGCCCCTCGGGCGCGTCACGGCGCTGATCTGGGATGCGCGCTTCAGTCTCGTCACGGCGCTCTTGGCCGGCTTTGGCCGCGCGGCGGCGGAGGTCGGCGCCATCATCATTGTCGGCGGCAATATCGATGGCTTCACCCGCACGATGACGACGGCGATCGCGCTGGAAACGTCGAAGGGCGACCTGCCGCTCGCGGTCGGCCTCGGCCTCGTGCTGATCGCGATCGTGATCGCCGTCAACGCGCTGGCCTGGACCGCCCGCCGCGCCGGCGAACGACTGGCGGGATGACCATGCGTGCGCCTTCGAGCGAACTGCCGATTGAATTCGATGGCGTCACGGTGACGGCAGGCCCCGTCACGATTCTCGACGATATCGCGCTCACGCTGGCGCCGGGTGCGCCGACGGTGCTGGTCGGTCCCAACGGTTCGGGCAAATCCACGCTGCTGCGCGTGGCGATGGGGCTGCTGGCGCCGTCGCGCGGGCGCATCAGCTGGGGCGGCCTGGAAAATGTCCCGCCGCTCAAACGCGCGATCGTGTTTCAGCGCCCGGCGATGCTTCGCCGCAGCGCCGCCGCCAACATCCGCTTTGCGCTGCGCGCCGCCGGCATCCCGCGCTCGGAGCATGCGCGCCGCACCGGTGAGCTGCTCGAACTGGTCGGTCTCGGCGAACTGGCCGACCGCGCCGCGCGAAAATTGTCCGGCGGCGAGCAGCAGCGCCTCGCGCTGGCGCGGGCACTGGCGCGCGATCCGGCGGTGCTGTTCCTGGACGAGCCGACCGCGAGCCTCGATCCCACCGCCACCAAGGCGGTGGAAGACATCATCCGCGCCGTCAGCGAACGCAACATCAAGGTGGTGATGGCGACCCACGATCTCGGCGAGGCGCGCAGGCTCGCGGGCGATGTTGTCATGCTCCACCGCGGCCGCATCGTGGAAACCGCCGCCGCCGCGTCGTTCTTCGACAGGCCGCAAACCGCCGAGGCCAAGACATTCCTCGCTGGCGAACTACTGATTTGATGGGAGAAAATAAATGAAGATGTTCACTCGCCGCCTTGTGATCGCAGCGGCCACCAGCCTCGCATTTGCCGGGGGCGCTTTCGCACAGGACAAATCGATCGTGGTGGCCTCCACCACCTCGACACAGGATTCCGGCCTGTTCGGTCACATCCTGCCGATGTTCAAGGCCAAGACCGGCATCGACGTGAAGGTGGTGGCGCAAGGCACCGGCCAGGCGCTCGACACAGCCCGCCGCGGCGATGCCGACGTCGTGTTCGTCCATGCAAAACCTGCGGAAGAAAAGTTTCTTTCCGAAGGGTTTGGCGTCAAGCGCTATCCCGTGATGTACAACGACTTCATCCTGATCGGCCCGAAGGCCGATCCGGCCGGCATCAAGGGCTCAAAGGATATCGTTGCAGCGCTCGGCGCGATCAAGGCCAAGGGCGCCGACTTCATCTCGCGCGGCGACAAGTCCGGCACCCATCAGGCCGAGATCAACCTCTGGAAGGTCGCCGGCGTCGACATCGGCAAGGACAAGGGTCCCTGGTACAAGGAGATCGGGCAGGGCATGGGCGCGGCGCTGAACACCGCCTCGGCTTCGAATGCCTATGTGCTCGCCGATCGCGGCACCTGGCTGTCGTTCAAGAACCGCGGCGATCTCGTGATCGCGGTCGAAGGCGACAAGCGCCTGTTCAACCAGTACGGCGTCATGCTGGTGAATCCTGAAAAACATCCGAGCGTGAAGAAGGATCTCGGCCAGCAGCTGATCGACTGGCTGGTGTCGTCGGAGGGCCAGAAGGCGATCGCCGATTACAAGATCAATGGCGAGCAGTTGTTCTACCCCAACGCCAACGATTCCGGCGCGTGATGCGAACCCGGCTTTCTGTAGCGCTCGCGCTTCTCGCGATCATGACGGTGTCGGCGATGGCAGAGGAAACGGTCTTGCTCCACGCCGCCGGCAGCCTGCGTGCCGCGTTGACGGACGTGGCGAAAGCGTTCGAAGACGCAGGTCTCGGCAAGGTGCAGGCGAAGTTCAGCGCATCCGGCCTGTTGAAGGACGAGATCGCGGCCGGCGCAAAAGCAGAGGTATTTGCCTCCGCCAACATGGAGCACCCGCAGGCGCTGGCCGCAGAGAAGCGCAGCGGCCCTGTGGTGCTGTTCGCACGCAACCGGCTGTGCGCGCTGGCGCGGCCCGGCCTCGAGCTCACGCCGGCCGCGCTGCTGGAACGTATGCTCGATTCATCGGTCAAGCTCGGCACCTCGACGCCGAAGGCCGATCCGTCCGGCGATTACGCCTGGGAAGTTTTTCGTAAGGCCGAGAAGCTCAAGACGGGTGCCTTCGCCACGCTCGAGAAGAAAGCGCTGCAGCTCACCGGCGGGTCTTCGAGCCCGCCGGCGCCGCAGGGCCGTTCGGTCTATGGCGAACTCCTCGCGCAAGGCGCGGCCGATATCTTCCTGACCTATTGCACCAATGCGCTGGCCGCGCAGCGCGAGAATTCTACGCAGCAGGTCGTCGCATTGCCCGACGCGCTCGCGGTCGGCGCCGACTACGGCCTGACCGTGATGAACGGCGCGTCAGCCGCGGCGTATCAATTCGCAATGTTCATTCTCTCGACGGAAGGCCAGCGCACGCTGGCAAAACACGGTTTTGCCGCGCCCGCTTTGCCGCAATAGGAGAGTTCGATGCTTCGCTCGCCGCTCGTTGCTCTCGTCCTGATCGCTTTGCTTGGGCCGGCGGCTGCTGACGACGGCTGCGAAAAGTTCGCATGGTCCCTGGCGCGCGACCGCGCGTCATTTGCGGTGCCTGACAAGACGACGGTTGCGGCCGGCGAGACGCTGGCGTCGCTGCCCGCTGGCGCGCTGGTCATTCGCCTGCAGCCGGGCCCCCAGGCCTCTTTCGACATGCCGCCGGAGCGCAGGCCGCGAACGGAGCAGTGGCATGGCGGCATGGTGCGATTGCCTGCGCTGGCCAAGCCCGGGATCTACCAGATTACATTGTCCGACGACGCCTGGATCGACGTGATCCAGAACGGCCGCTACGCCCGCTCCGTCGGCAGCACCGGCCGCAGCGATTGCCCCGGCGTGCGCAAGAGCGTGCGGCTCGATCTCGATGCGAGCCCGGTCGTGCTGCAGGTGAGTGGCGTGGCGGGGGATACGATCGCGGTTACGATCGGTCCGGTGCAATAGAATGAAATCAGGTTAAGCGGCTGAGCGCCGCAAGCCGTGGATCGTCCTACTTTGCATGGGGTTGTTTTCGAGATTTTGTGTCAAGGCCTGCGGTGTACGCCGCCGTTCATCATGGTGAACATTCGTTAAGGCAGCGGGCGGAGCTAAATGTCGCACTCCGGAACGTGACGCCATCCCGGCGATTAGCATCTACACGTTAACTGGAGTTCGATAATGAAGAAGCTAGCGATCATTTTGGCCGTCGGTACGGCGGCGCTGATGGGAAGTTCCGTCGCCAACGCCGCTGACAATTCGGCGAAGGCGAGACCTTCGATTGGCGCGACGCAATCGCGGACTGCTACGCAATCCCCAACTGACATCAGTTCGCGCCACCGCCATGGCCATTGGCGCGGCCATCACCACCACCATCGCCACTGGGGCCAGCGTTACTACCGGCCACACTATAACAGCTATGGCTATTACGCGCCGCGTTCGCACGGCTATTACGGCGGTCCCCGCTACTACGGCGGCGGCCCCGGCGTTACGTTCAGCTTCGGCAGCGGCGGCTATCGCGGCTGGTAACAGGACAGATTGAGGAGACAGGAAGCCCGCGAGCATCGCGGGCTTCTTTCGTTTGGCTACCGATCGATAACAACAGCTATAATTGTGTCGCGGTCGACGCCACGCCATTGATCGATGGCGCCAGTAGCTGGATCGGTGTACGCATGACGCTCGCGCCGGCAGCGTGGCGCCGATTCCTCCGATGAAAGAAATCCAAAATGAGCGAGCGACTTGAAACGCTGAATAAAGCCCGTGCGCGCATGCTCGAGGACAGGGACGTGTATGCGAAGGTGCTGGCCGCGCCCTTTGACCGTGACAAGGCCGAACGGGCGCGCAACAAGTTCATCGAGATTCAGATTTTGATCGACGCGCTGGACCGCGCGATTGGCGGCGAGAGGATCATCGCGCCGACCGCTGAGTCTGTTGCGTAGGGCGGATTGGAGCCGAAGGCGTAATCCGCCATCCGTCCTCAATTCCAGGCCCTGTTCGCAAAATAGCGATCGTCCGCACACGCCTGCGCAATTCGACGTCAACACGTCCCGCAATTGGCTGGGAGGCGGCGCGGCGGATTACGCCTTCGGCTTCAATCCGCCCTACGTACTTCGTTTGTAAGCGATGTGCGCGAAGGCGTGACGTGTAAATTAGGTGCACTGCCACCTGACGCCGCGTCACCTTGTCTCGGTTAGGCTCGGCGTGACGGCATGGCCCGGATCCTGCTTTGACAGGTTCGCGCTGACCTGATCCATTTCCGGCGTCAAGCGTTACGTGACATGCAGCACCAGTTTGAGGAGCAGGCCCCATGGAAGAACGGGATCTTCGAGACCTGATTGCAGACGTCAAGACCGGCCAGCTGTCGCGGCGCGCCTTTGTCCAGAAGATGATCGCCGTAGGCCTTTCAGCACCGATCGCCGGGATGATGCTGAGCCAGTCCGGGGTCGCGATGGCTGCGACCGCGCTGCCCTACAAGCCGACCAAGGCGGGCGGCGGCGGCGTGCTGAAACTGATGTATTGGCAGGCCGTGACCCTGCTCAATCCGCATTTCGCCGTCGGCACCAAGGACCAGGAAGGCTCCCGGATCTTTTACGAGCCGCTGGCCGGATGGGACAATGACGGCAATCTGGTGCCGATCCTCGCGGCCGAGATTCCGAGCAAGGAGAATGACGGATTGGCCGAGGACGGCCGCTCGGTGATCTGGAAGCTGAAACGCGGCGTCAAATGGCATGACGGCATGCCGTTCACATCAGATGATGTCGTCTTCAACTGGGAATATGCCAAAACGCCGGAGACCGCGTCGGTCTCGATCGGCAGCTACAAGGACATCACGGTCGAGAAGATCGACGACTTCACCGTCCGCATCGTTTTTGCCAAGCCGACGCCATTCTGGGCCGATGCCTTTGTCAGCGCCTATGGCATGATCATCCCGAAACATCTGTTCAAGGATTACGTCGGTGCCAAATCGCGCGAGGCGCCGCACAATCTGAAGCCGGTCGGCACCGGCCCCTATATGTTCGTCGATTTCAAGCCGGGCGACATGCTCCGCGCCAAAATCAATCCGAACTATCACGTCGCCAACCGGCCGCATTTCGACGAGGTGGAGGTCAAGGGCGGCGGCGACGCGGTGTCGGCGGCGCGCGCGGTGCTGCAGACCGGCGAATATGATTATGCCTGGAACATGCAGGTCGAAGACGAGATCCTGCTGAAGATGGAAGCTCTCGGCAAGGGCAGGATCAACCTCACGCCGTCAGGCAATGTCGAATTCATGCAGCTCAATTCGACCGATCCCGCGGTCGAGGTCGATGGCGAGCGCGCCAGCATCAAGACCAAACATCCGCTGTTCAGCGATCCGGCCGTGCGTCAGGCCGTCAATCTGCTGATCGATCGCGCCTCGATCGAGAAATTCATCTATGGCCGCACGGCGCTGGCCACCGCGAACTTCCTCAACAACCCACCGCACTTCCGCTCGAAGAACACCAAATTCGAATTCAACATCGAGAAAGCCAACCAGATCCTCGAGGCCGCGGGGTGGAAAAAGGGCGGCGACGGCATTCGCGCCAAGGACGGCAAGCCGCTGAAGTTCGTCTTCCAGACCTCGATCAATGCGCCCCGGCAGAAGACCCAGGCCATCGTCAAGCAGGCGTGCCAGAAGGCGGGCATCGACGTCGAGCTGAAGTCGGTGGTGGGATCGGTGTTCTTTTCTTCCGACGCCGGCAATCCCGACACCTACCCGCATTTTTATTGCGATGCGCAGATGTACAACACCACGATGCCGCAGGCCGATCCGCAGTTCTTCATGAACCAGTATGTGTCGTGGCAGGTGGCGAACAAGGACAACAAGTGGCAGGGCCGCAACGTCTCGCGCTGGCAAAGCAAGGAGTACGACGAGATCTACAAGCAGGTCGAACAGGAGCTCGACGCGGTGAAGCGCGCGGCGCTGTTCATCAAGCTCAACGACCTCGTCGTGAGCGACAATTACATCCAGCCCATCATCTCCCGCACCCGGGTTGCAGCCCTCGGCGGCAAGCTGACCGCGCATATCTCGGGTTGGGACAACGATCTGTGGCAGCTCGCGAGCTGGTACAGGGAGGCGTGAGAGCAATTCGGGCGCACCTGACATAGCGGCTGAACAGGCGCCGTGAAGGTCGGCAGCATCGCGATCATCCGATGTGCAGAGGGCGCTCGATCACGCGTCATCACTTGATCTTGATTGAACCTGAACGTGACGACCGAGACGTGCAAAATGCCGTTTCGCGAGCGAAGCATGGGTCGCATGCAATACACTCAGAGCTCTAGCTCCGGCCTTGCCATATCTATCAGGTTGCAATGAAACCCGGCCGGGTCCCGGCGGCGATCGTCTCTATCCGCGCAGAACGGAGGGATGTTGCCGTGCGGGCCTAGTGCCGTGTCTGCTTACAGTTGAGTTCATTTGATGGCTTCTATTCCCGGCCAAATTATTGTCGTCGATGACGATCCGGCACTCCGGCAAATGGTGACCAGGTATCTGGAAGATCATAACGTGCCGGCCACTTCGGTTTCGAGCAGAACCGAGTTGAACCGTTGTTTCGAAGGGGCGCATCCAAGTTTGATAATCCTTGATTTGCGGCTTGGCCAGGATGATGGGCTCGATCTGCTGAGAGAACTGCGATCACATTCAGATGTTCCGGTGATTATCACCACCGGGCATCGCACCGAAGAAATCGACCGTATTGTCGGCCTTGAACTCGGCGCGGACGACTACATCGTAAAGCCCTTCAGTCTTCGGGAATTGCTCGCGCGCGTTCGCGCGGTGTTGCGGCGACAGGAAATGGGACGGGCTGCGCGGGCGAGCGATCCGGAGCGAGGCGGCTACAGGTTCAACGGTTGGGTGCTTCAACGGCGCGGCCGAAAGCTCATTGACCCGGACGAGGCCGCGGTCCCGCTGAGCAAGGGCGAGTATGCCCTGCTGCTTGCCTTTCTTGAGGCGCCGCAACGGCCTCTCACGCGGGAGTATTTGTTGCAGGCCACGCGCATTCACGAGGACATTTTCGATCGGAGCATCGATGTTCAGGTGCTGCGGCTGCGGCGCAAGCTTGAGGTCGATCCGAGCGCGCCACGTGTCATCCAGACCGAGCGCGGCGTCGGCTATGTTTTCGCGCTTTCAGTAGAGCCGTTCTAAACCATGGTGATGTACGACGCGGCGCCCCGAAACCGCCAGCGCAATTATGGCAGCGCCAGGTTACGGTCGTAACGACATTGTCCATTGCAGAGATCAGTTCGCAACAGACGAGCGTCAGGTTCTCTCCCGCGAGTAACACGTGGGAGTACCTTATGTTGGCGAAGCATTCATTCGGACAAGCGAACGGAGCCGCGTGGCAGTACCAGGTCCCCAGCCACGATGCGGAGATTGAAGATAGTATCTCGGTCCTGGCTCGCTGGCACGAGCGCGAGCAAAAAATCGCACAGGCCATCGCCGCGCTGGAAAAGCTCGATGACCTCACACTGCTCGGGTTGGGAATTTTCCATCGCTCTCACATCGAATGGACCGTGAGGTACTGCCATGATTGCTGACATGGTCAATGCTGCAATCGCGGGCATCGGCTTCTGCCATGCCGCAGGCCGTTTGATTTTCTACCGGGGAATCAGAGGCGGCAATGCGGTCATCACCGAAAATTGGGTTGAGCCGCTGGGTGAGCATCGAGAGCGGAATATTTCCAACTCGACAAAAGACGTCTGAAGTATTGGCGCGAGGGGACCTTCTGCAGGTGTTCAGATCCGGTGAAGTTGGAAACGTACGAACTGTCCTTTACCGGCGGTGTGCGGTGGCAATCTACACGGCTATCTTCAGCAGCGTGCAATTGTCGCCGCCCCCGCCGAAATTGGCGGAGCATTCAAGTGTGTCTGGCATCGCAAGCGCGCAGGAACCCATCACGCCTGTTCCCGACGCCGTGATAAATGATCCGCAAAAAGTCAGACTTGGGGAGCGGCTGTTCGGAGATCCTCGCCTGTCTCATGACAATTCGCGCAGTTGCCTGTCATGTCACGATCTGCGGACAAATGGCGCAAGCACCGCCAGGCACGACGTCGGACTCGACGGCTCAAGCCTTCCGCTCAACACGCCCACAATCTTCAATGCCACACTCAACTTTCGACTCGGCTGGGAGGGAAAACTCCGCACCTTCGAGTCGGATATCAAGGCTACACTGGATAATCCCAAAATTATGGACACCAGCCTCGCCGAGGTCGTCCAAAAGCTCAACGGGGACCCTGGCGTCCGCCGGGAATTCGCCATGGTCTATGGCCGACGCCCGGACGCCGAGAACGTTCTGGACGCCATCGTCAGCTTCGAACAAACCCTCGTAACGCCCGGCAGCCGTTTTGATCGCTGGCTTGCCGGTGATGCGGCCGCGCTGTCGGCGGAGGAACTGGATGGCTACCGATTGTTCAAATCGCTTGGGTGCGTGTCGTGCCATCAGGGCGTAAATATCGGAGGAAACCTGTTTCAGCGACACGGCATATTCCGTCCACTGGCGTCGCTACAGCCGGAAATTCTGCGCGTGCCCGGCTTGCGGAACGTCGCGACAACGCCGCCCTATTTTCATGACGGCAGCGCGCCAACCCTCGACGAGGCGGTTCGGAAAATGGGCGCCGCGCAACTGAATTCAACGCTGACAGACCAGCAGGTAACCGCGATCGTTGCCTATCTCAAAGCCCTGACCGGACAATATCGCGGGGCGTTCGTCGGAGCCTCACCATGAAGTTGACGCCGGTGGTGGCGATCGTGACGCTGCTTCTTCTCATTCTCACCTGGCTATTGACGGGCGGGTTGAACCTGAATTCCGTCCGCTATGATCGCGAGCTTCGGGCGCTCGACGACTTTTCCCGGTTCGAGCGCGGGCTGAACCGGGAGGTGCTGACGGCGCGTGTCGGCCTGTCGGGAAACTATGATGCCCTGGTACGTCTGACCCATTTGCTGAATGACGCGCTTGCCCGGCTGCGCGAAGCGGCCGGCAAGGATTCCGAAGAGGGCGCCGCCATCGAAGTCCTGGCGGCGCGGGCCGCGCGACAGGAAGAATTGATTGAGGAGTTCAAGAGCAAAAATGCACTGCTGCAGAATTCCTTTGTTCATTTTGGAGCGCTCAGTACCCGTCTTGCCGCATCGGATCATGGCGCCCTCGTTGCGGTTGCCACCAGGCTCTCGGCGGCGATGTTGCGCCTTGCACTCGACACTTCGGAAGCCGCCGCGGGCGAGGTCCAGGATCGGCTACGCGAGCTGAAAGCGTTGCAAGCCCCACCCGGCGACGGAAATCTCATTGAGGGCGTTCTGTCGCACGGCGGATTGTTGCATGATTTGCTGCCGAAGACGGATGCGGTTTTGAGGGCGTTGATTGCCGGGCCGGGCAATTCCGAGCTGGATGTCGTTCGTTCATTGGCCGTGAAACGTCAGCTGGCGGCACGAGCCTCGGCGCGCGCATACCGGCTGTTTCTTTATTTCGTATCGCTGGTGTTGCTTGGCGCACTGGCATTTTTCGGACTGCAACTGCGGGCGCGCGCGGTCGCTTTGCAGCGCCGCGCCGCCTTTGAGCATCTGATCGCCCGGATCTCGACCCGGTTCATCAATGCCCAGCGGCACGAGATTGCGGCTCACGTTGAATCCGCGCTCGAAGAGCTGGCTGAGTGCATCGGCGCGGATCGGGCTTATTTCGTCGTGGCAGCCGAACCGCTGCAGGTCCATCGGTGGCGCCGCCAAGGATCGGCGTTCCCAAAGGGCTGGCCCGAGAACGCGCTCAATATCGCTTCGCAGCTTGATCAGGGCGATGGCGGCATCGTTCACATTCCGACGGTCCGGCCGTGGGGCGCCAATGACGATATCAATCGGCTGGTGGATTTCGGCCTGCAAGGCTGGCTATGCATTACCAACAAGCACGAAGCGAAGCCGAGGGTCGGCATGATCTTGGGGTTTGATGGCCTGCGCGCGGGCGCGCTCGCGCGATGCTGCGAGGTGACACTATTTCGCATGGCATTCGACGCGATCGCCAATGCAGTCGGCAGGATCAATCTCGAACAGGAGAAGGAACGGCTGGAGGCGAATCTGTTGCAGGCCCGACGGATGGAGACGATTGGCGCCTTTGCCTCAGGGATCGCGCACAACTTCAACAATATCGTCGGTGCGATCCTGGGCCACACCGAGATGGCCGATGCGCAGGTCAGAAAGGGGCGCCGGCCGGACAACAATCTTGCCGGAATTCGCCGCGCGGGCGATCGTGCGCGCGAGCTCGTTGACCAGATCCTCAGATTTGGCAGCCGCAACGATCGCAGGCGGGAGCGCATCGATGTCAAGGCGCTGATCGCTGAAACAAAGTCATTGCTTGCCGCGTCGTTGCCTCGTCATGTCGGGCTCACGGTGAACGAGACATCCGATGCGACGGTCGTGTTGGCTGAACCGGCGCAGTTGCAGCAGGTCGTCCTTAACCTCTGCAACAACGCGGCGCAAGCGATGGACGAACCCGGCACGATCGAGATCCGGATCGAGGTGCGGGAAACGTTGGGCACCTTGCGCGTCGGCCGTGCTGACGTCGGTCCCGGCAGCTTCGTGGTCATTTCGATTTCCGATCCGGGGCGCGGCATGGACGACGCCACACTGGAGCGGATCTTCGAGCCGTTCTTCACGACGCGCGCCGGGGGCAACGGTCTGGGGTTGGCGACGGTCCGTGAAATCGTTCAGCAGCATGAAGGAGCCGTGGGCGTCGAGAGCATTGTCGGCAGCGGGACGCGCTTCGACATCTGGCTTCCCAAGGCCTCATCAAGGGAGCCGATACCGGTTCAACAAGCGCCTGGCACAGCCGGGCGAGGTCTTGGCGAAACGGTATTGGTGCTCGAGACCAATCGCGAGCGTCTGCTGCGGGATGAGGAGGTGCTGGCCGCGCTCGGTTATGAGCCGGTCGGATTCACGACGCCAGTCGAGGCTGCCGAGGCCTGCATGGCGATGGGCACGCGGTTCGATGCGGCCCTGATATGCCACCAGCCGGGAAGCGCGATGGCTCTCGAATTTGCGACCGTATTGCATCGTATTGTGCCGTCGTTGCCGATTATTCTGGCTACGTCGGCGGTGCAGGACCTGGGCGCGCCGGTATTGGCCGCTTCCGGGATATTTGGCGTCGTCCGTCACCCGCTCAACTCTGCAGAACTATCCAGTACATTGTCGCGCTGCGTGAGCACGGCGGCTGTTTCGCACTCGCAATCCGATCGGATGACGCTTGCACGAGCGCCGGTTGGTTGACGTTTCACGGCCGCTGGCGAGCGTATCGGCATCAGGGTAAACACAAGCTCATTGGCTACTCGGCCATGTGTCAGGCGATCAGAACGGAATGCGTTGTTACCAGAGGGAGTCTGCCTGGAAAAATGCAGCAATATTTATTTATCTATGATGCAACGGCAGTGCGGTATTTTCACGTGTCGCTGGTAGCGTGTGGTTATCACTCTCTTAACCTTCAATGCTGAGCGGGAAAATGCTCGACGAAACAGCCGCTGTCACGACGTTTCACAAGTTGATCAATAAAATTCAGGACCATACGACATCCGGTTCGAGCAAAAAGCAGCTAAGGGCGCTCACGCGCATTTCCGATCTGTTAGCGGCCGGGTCCAGCCATTACTCCGAGCAACAGATCGAACTATTCGGCGAAGTGTTCAAAACGCTTGTTGCTGTGATTGAGCTGAAGACCCGAATTAAGCTCGCCCGTCATCTCGCAACCAGTCCGGATGCACCGGCGGCGCTGGTTCGAGCATTTGCTTTCGACGAAGCCATCGCTGTGGCCGCTCCGGTTCTCAGTCAGTCGATGGTCCTCAGCGAGGCCGATCTGGCCGTCAGCGCCAGCATCCAGAGCCAGGGTCATCTTTACGCGATCGCCCGACGTCAAACGATCAGCGAAGCCATCACCGAAATACTGATCCACCGAGGTGAGCCCAAGGTAGTCCATGCCGTCGCCGGGAATCCCGGCGCCCGGATTTCAGACCGCAGCTTTTGCGAACTTGTCGCGCGATCCGCCGCCGACGCCGAGCTCGCACTCCGCGTCGGAGTCCGGCCTGATATCCCCCGGCATCAATTCCTGAAATTGCTCGAAACAGCTTCCGCTTCTGTATGCAGCAAGATCGTCGCGGCAAATCCTCAATTCGCCGATGCCGTGCAGGATGCGGTGACGGGCGTGGTCGATGATATCAACCAGGAGGTTCGCGATCGTTCGGTTGGTCATGCCAAGGCGAGGCGAAGGGTCAAGCTGCTCACACGGTCGCACCAGCTCAGGGAAACCAATGTCCACGCGGCTGCTCGTGCGCAAAACTTCGAGCAGATGGTGATGGCGTTGTCGGTTCTTGCAGGCTGTCCCATCGAGATGGCCGAACGTGCGGTACTCCATGAGAATCCCGGCGTCGCGTTGGTTCTCGCGAAAGCCGCCGGTTGCTCCTGGGCAACGGCCAAGCTTATTCTGCTGATCGAGGCCGCGGACCGCAGAATGTCCGGCAAGGACCTGGATCGCGCGCGCGAAAGTTTCGAGCACCTCGAAATCCGAACGGCAAAACGCGTGCTCGAGTTTTATGGTACACGCCGAAGCACGCGCGCCGGTGCGAGCCTTCCGGTCGTTTCGGCAGTGTCTGCGGAGCAGGCCGCACTGACAGGGTAGGCGCTTCGATTCTGGCATTCCGCGACCCGCCAACCTCTGCAGAACTGTCCACCACATTGTCGCGCTGCGTGAGCTCGTGGATTGTTCCGCGCAGCATAGGGGACGCAGAATTGGCGGGGAATGGATAGGCCGAGCCAGAACCCGGCCGAAGCCGGTCCGGCCATGGCACTCCTGCGTCATCAGGTCACTTTCATGCAAGCCGTGCGGGAACTGGCGGGATATCGTACGCTGCGACGGTCGGCGCGCGCCGCACAGCAAAAAGGATCAAGACGATGCCCGGACCTCTGGCAGGTGTACGCGTTCTGGATTTGACGGGCGTCGTGTCAGGCCCGTTCGCGACGATGTTTTTGGCGGACCAGGGTGCCGACGTCATCAAGATCGAGCCGATCTCCGGCGACATCACGCGTCGCAGCCGCGCCCCCATCGACAAGGGCGGCGAGTTCTCAGCGCTGTTTATTTCATCGAACCGCGGCAAGCGGTCACTGGCCGTCGACATCAAGAGCAAGGCAGGCGTCGAGATACTCAGGAAACTCGTCGGACAGGCCGATGTGCTCGTCCAGAACTTCCGGCCGGGAACGATGGAGCGGCTGGGCCTGGGTCCGGACGAACTGCTCGCGCAGCAACCGCGGCTGATCTACGTCTCGATCAGCGGGGTGGGCGAGACGGGGCCATATGCCAAGAAACGGGTCTATGATCCGATCGTGCAGGGCCTGTCGGGATTCGCAGATATTCAAGCGCAACAGGTGACCAATCGGCCGCAGATGATCCGCACCATTGTCGCCGACAAGACCACTGCGATCGTCACCGCGCAGGCGGTCTCATCGGCCCTGTATGCGCGAGAAAAGACCGGGCGCGGCGACCATATCCGGGTCGCGATGCTGGATGCGATGCTTTCCTATCTGTGGCCCGAAGGAATGTCGCAATACACCGTCATCAACGACGATGGGAAGGCGCCGGATCCGAACGACCGGCCCGACCTCGTGTTCAAGACGCAGGACGGCTACCTTACCTGCGGTACCATTTCCGACTCGGAATGGCAGGGGTTTTGCGGAGCGACAGGTGACCCGGCGCTTGCCACGGACGAGCGGTTCGCGACGCCGACCAAGCGAGCGGTCAATGCGACGGCGCGAATACATAAAATGCAGGAATACATCGCTCAGCACACGACGGCGGAGTGGCTGGCACGTCTGGACGAGGCGGACGTACCGTGTGCACCGATCCTGCGCCGCAGCGAGATCATCAACAACGAACAGGTAGTTGCGCGGCAGATCATAGAGGAGCTTGATCAGCCTTCCGTGGGGCGTATTCGCCAGCCCAAGCCCGCCGCTCGCTTCCAGACAAATGCTGCGCGCATCGGCGGGCCGGCGCCGCGCATCGGCGAGCACTCCAGGCAGATACTGCGTGATCTCGGCTACAGGGACGACGCGATCGACGAGATGATTGCGAGCAAGTCCGTACGTGCCGCAGATTAGCGAACCCGGAGCAAGCCCATGTCGAAAGCGCGTGAAGTTGCCCTGCTGGTTGGTGCTGGCGATGCGATCGGCGCCGCGGTTGCGCGCCGATTTGCAAAGGGTGGGTACATTGTCTGTATCGCCCGGCGCGATGGCGAAAAGTCAAAAGCGCTTGCAGAGGAATTGGCGGCGGACGGACAAGAGATCCATACGTTCTCGGTCGATGCGCGCAAGGAAGAGGAAGTGCAACAGCTCTTTGCAGCCGTCGAGCGGGACGTCGGTCCTGTCAGCGTATGTCTCTTCAACGCCGGCTCGAACGTCAGCAAGCCGGTGACGGAAACCACCGGCAACCTGTTCTTCAAGGCGTGGGAGCTCGCGTGTTATGCGGGATTCCTGGTTGGCCGCGAGGCTGCCAGATACATGATGGAGCGTGGCGCCGGCACTATTCTGTTCACCGGTGCCACTGCGAGCGTTCGCGGAAGCTCCGGTTTTGCGGCGTTCGCATCCGCGAAGTTCGGCCTTCGGGCCGTCGCGCAGTCCATGGCGCGCGAACTGGGCCCCAGGAATATCCACGTCGTCCATCTGCTGATAGATGCTGGCGTGGATAGTCCGGCAATCCATCAGCGGATGAAAGCACGGGGGATAGATCCCGCCGGCATTCCGCAAGACAGCCTGACCAAGACGGCTTCGATCGCCGAGGCTTACTGGTTCGCACACCAGCAGTCGCGGGATGGCTGGACCCACGAGCTTGACCTGCGTCCATCCGTGGAGAAATGGTGATGGAACCACAGCTCACCTTATGGGGTATCGGTACAAGCCGAACCATACGCGCGCACTGGGCGTTGCACGAACTGGATCTTCCCTATGTGAAGCGGCCGATCCTTGCGAGGTCCGGCGAGACCAAAACGCCGGAGTTTACTGCACTCAATCCGCGTCAAAAAATTCCGTTGCTGCAGGATGCCGGATTGACGATCGGCGAGAGCGCCGCGATCACCGCATACCTTGCCAGGAGATATTCGACCCCGGAACGCGGTCTCCTTCCGGTACACGCCGAGCAGCAGGCGAAGTGGCTTGAGTGGTGCTTCTTCATCGTGACCGAGCTGGATTCGACGAGCCTTTACGTCATGCGGCGGCATGGCACCAAGCGGGGGCTTGCGCACATCTACGGCAGCGCCCCGGAGGTCGTGGAGAAGGCCGGCGAATATTTCAGGCAACAGCTCAACTATGTTGACGTCGCCCTGTCCGACGGGCGGACGTACTTGATGGGCGATCAGTTCACCACCGCGGACATGCTGCTGACCACGTGCCTGACCTGGGCTATCGATTACGGGGTTGGCATTTGCGACAGCGCCGTACCCTATCTCGAACGCATTGTCGCACGGCCCGGCTATCAAGCCGCGATCAAGGCGAACGCCGCTAGCTGAGCCGCAGCTCGCGGTACCTGGAGGGCGTAAGGCCGGTAAAAGCCTTGAACTTGTTCGAGAAGTGCTGGGCATGACTGAAGCCAACGGCCAAGCCGATCTCGGTGATGGAGCCAGACGAGTTAACGAGCAACTGTTTCGCCCTCTCGATTCGTTGTGAGACCAGGTACCGATGGGGTGTTTGACCGGCGCTCTCCGCAAAAGCACGAATGAAATGACGCTTGCTCAAACCGGTCACGTTCGAAAGATCGGCAAGGCTGATAGGCCGGTCGAGGTTATCAGCCACGTACTCGTTCAGCCGCCGCAACGAACTGGCGGACAGGCCACCCTTCGCAAGGTCATATGGCCGTGCACCGCCCATGCGGTGGAGATAGGCCATGGTTTGAATTGCCCATCCCTCCACCAACATGTTGAATGCTGCATCGGGATATTGTGCTTCCTGGCAGAGCTCTTCCAGCCCGCGTGCAATTGCGGGGTGTTTGAAGCCGAGCTGCGCACGATCGAGACAATTCCCAGCCCGGGTTTCGACAAAGGGCGTTTCGAAGAAAACGACCGTGTACTCCACCGCCGAAACGCTGACCTTGAACTCGCCGTCGATTTCCATGTCTGCAGGAAACAGCGCGAGGTTTCCTGCAAAGGCGTGGTCGATGTGCCGGCCGTCGAGCGAGCCTCTGAGGCGGCGTGCGGCACCGCGCCGATATAGAAACAGTACCGGCTGCGGCTGACGGAAATGCCAGCCCATACCGCCGGTAATCTTCCGCCGGATCGTTTCAATGCGTGCGCATCCCGCTTCCACGACGGTCTTCGAAAGCAGTTCTCCGCCGACATCCCGGATCGCCTTGGTGCCGATGTGTTTCATTTCCGACGCGCTGTCTGAGGTGTGGCATGTTAGTTCTATTTTAGAATGAATGTCTCGCGGCAAAAAAGCGAGTGCTTAGTTCGCTATTGAAGGTCCTCTATAGTGCATCGCACCCAACCGGAGAGCAGAAGTTCTGTTTCAGTATTTGTCGGCGGCATCCGTCCGCGGGGCGATCTGATGGCAATGGTCAAATGCGGTTGCAAAATTTTCCCGCGGGCGGATGCATCACCAGCCCGGCACTAGGTTGTCATCGCGACGGCGGGCTTGATCTATGTCTGTATCGCAAGCAGGAGCTTCATTCGCCTTCCCATGGCCGCCGCCGCGCACCATGCCGAACGTAGTGAACGATGACCTCGTTCGATTCGACTTCGTACACGATGAGGTAGTTTCCGATCGGAAATCGTCGGAATTTGGGATTGCGCGCTGTTGTTCCCAAATGGGGTTGCTCGGCGATCAGCGTTGTTGCCTGTTCGATCCGCGCGACAAGCTGGGCCGCTGCTCCCGGTTTGTCTTTCGCAATGTATGCAAAAATCTCGTCAAGATCGGCGAGCGCACCGCGTTCGAACCGGAGCTTCATGCGTTACGGTAGCGGCTGAATAGCGCCTCAACTTCTTCGTCGCTCGCGAGGTCTCGCCGCGCGGCGCGTTCTTCGATGATTCGCCACTCTTCTTCGCTGATGTCGTCATCGTCGCGCACGCGCTCGACCTGGCGGACGAAGCGAGCGACTTTTTCCTGATCCGCCTGCGGCCAGGTCAACACGCGATCGAGAATTTCCTTAACCTGCTCTTTGGTCATGGTGAGATGATAGCAAATTTGGCGTGCCCGCGCCACGGCCGGCTCAGCAACGAAAAGCGGCCTGCCGAGCCGAAGCTGCGCAGCAGCGGAGGATTGGTGCCCCTGGCCGGAATCGAACCAGCACTCCTTGCGGAACTCGATTTTGAGTCGAGCGCGTCTACCAGTTCCGCCACAGGGGCCTTCGGTCGCGGGGCAGGTGCCCGGTGCGGCGAAGCGGGCGGAATATAGCGGGCGGCGCTTCCGGGTCAACCCGCGCGGATGTGATTGTGGCGCGTCTCGACACATCAGCGGCGGCGGGATAGGACGCTGGTGCCTGTTTGAGCATGAATTGTGCTCAGGAGAATGCCCGTGACGTCAGCCGCTGCCCATTCCCCGCCGACCCGCCTTGCCGCCGACCCGGCGGCCGTTGCCGCGCTGGCGATTGCGGCGGTCGCGGCGGCGACGCTGGCGGGCGCCTGGTTCTTTCAGCTCGTGCTGGATATCCGGCCCTGTCCGCTCTGCCTCGAACAGCGCTACGCCTATTATCTGGCTTTGCCGCTTGCGCTGGTGGTGGCGTTTGCCGCCGCGCGGGGGGCGCCAAGATCGCTATTGCTTGGCGGGTTTGCGGTGCTTCTGCTCGCAGCCCTCGCCAATGCCTGGCTCGGCGGCTATCACGCCGGCGTCGAATGGAAGTTCTGGGAGGGGCCGACCGATTGCTCCGGGCCGGTGGTCGACCTCGGCAGCGCCGGCACGCTGCTGCAGCGCCTCGACACCGTCAAGGTGATCCGCTGCGACGAGGTGCAGTGGCGCTTCCTCGGCCTCTCGCTCGCCGGCTACAATGTGCTGATCTCGCTGGCGATGGCGGTGATGGCCCTGTGGGGCATCGTGGTAGCGAAGCGGGTCTAGATTCTTAACTCTCCCCGTCATTGCGAGCGCAGCGAAGCAATCCACCTCTCCGCTTGTCGCGCCATGGATTGCTTCGCTGCGCTCGCAATGACGGGGAGAGAGCGGGGGCCCGCCCACCCTCAATCGTCCACATCCTCCTGCGGTCGCCCGAACAGATGCACGATCCCCGGTATCGTAATCGAGACGAACACGAAGCGCGACAGATGATGGGCGCCGACGAAAATCGGATCGATGTGCAGCGTGAGCGCCAGCGCCAGCATGGCGTCCATCGCGCCCGGCGCGAACGCCACGACGACGTCGGCGAAGCGCACGTTGGTGGCCAGCACGATCACCGCGACGAATACGGCTGAGATGGCGATGGCAACCGCGAACGAGCCCAGCCCGGCATTGATGTGGCTGAGCAGCGTCGACTTGCTGATCCGCGCGAACCGCGTGCCGATCACCGCGCCGATGCCGACCAGCGCCACGCCGCGCATCCAGGGCGGCAGGCCGCCCTCGATCAACCCGGTGCCGTGCAGCACGGCGGAAGCGATCATCGCGCCGAACATCCAGCTTGCCGGAAATTGTGCCAGCCGAAGCAGCAGCGCGACGGCCACCGCCGCGGCCACCAGCACGGCGAGTTCGAGCGGCGAGGCGATCAGGCCGATCGCTTGCAACGGCGCAGTCGGCGCGATCCCGGTCAGCGCCAGCAGCAGCGGCAGCGCCGCGGTCAGGATGATCACGCGCATGGTCTGCACCACGGCGATCGCGGCGACATCGGCGCCCTTCTCGGCGGCGAGCATCGTGATCTGCGACAGCGCGCCGGGGCTGCCGGCGAGCAGCGCCGAGGTCTGGTCCCAGCCGTGCACGCGCTGCAGGTAGATGCTGGAGCCGAAGGTCGAGCAGAAGGTCGAGAGCGCCAGCAGGCCGATGGTCAAGGGATAGGCACTCATGTGCTGGATCAATTGCCGCGACACCAGCGAGCCCAGCGTGATGCCGAGCAGCACCAGCACGGTCTGCGTCAGGATCGGCGGCATGGTGACGGGGCGTCCGGCCAGCGCGGCAATACCGACGGTAGCCATCGCGCCGGAAATCAGCCCGCCCGGCAGGTTCGCCCACAGAAACAGCAGGCCGCCAGCGGCGCCGATGACGAGCGTCTCGAGCGTGCCGAGAATTTTGGCACGGTCGGCAATGGCGGAGGACATCGAGGCGGGGATCAGGCTCACGCCGCCTTATGACAAATCCGTATGCGCTGCACAAATGCGTCACGCGATTGCAGCAATGCGCCGCGGCGCCGGCGATGGCCCGCCGGCGTCGTAAAAAATGCGGAAGGCCCGATACGGCCCTCGAGCAAGGGGGCTAAGCGGCTACTTCGCCTTTTCGGCTGACGCCTTCTTGCACTCGGAGCGGAATTTCCGGCGTTCCTTGCCCTTAAGTCCCTTGGCATCGGCTTCCTTCGAACATTCGAGCGAGGCGGCGGTGCGTGGTTTCTCGGCCTTCTTTTCCGCCGGCGCCTTGGCTTCCGTCTTGGTCGCATCAGTCTTGGCCGGAGCCGCGGTCTGTGCGAACGCGGTGCCCATCAGCAGAAGGGAAGCCACGGCGGTCGCGGTGGCGAGGGAGGAGATCTTCGTCATGGGGCACCTCGGATTGAAGACAAGGGCGCGACCGTCGCGCCGCGATGCTGAACCACAGGTGAATAAAGCTGAACGGCCCGCCACAATAATTTGATCGGACGAACGCCCGACGCGTTGTCGCAAGCTTTGGTTGCGCTAGGATGGTGAGTGCAGATGACTACCCCAAGGAGACCAGGGATGACTATTCAAGCAAAAATACTGGGCGCGATTGCGGTGTCGGGTTTGGCTGCGTTTGCGATGACGACGTCGCCGGCGCAGGCCCTGACCGCGCAGGAATGCAGCGCCAAATACCAGGCGGCGAAAACCGCCGGCACGCTCGCCGGCCAGAAGTGGAACGACTTCCGGAAAGCCCAGTGCGGCGCCGACGCTGCCGCTGCTCCGGCGGCCGCACCCGCCGCCGCTCCCGCCGCTGCGGCTCCGGCCGCCGCGCCGAAGGAAGCCGCCAAGAAGGAAGCAAAGGAAGCTGCGGCGCCTGCTGCTCCGTCAGGCCCCGCGGTCTATCCGAACGCCGTCGATCCGAAATATTCCAAGGAGACCGCCGGCAAGGCCCGCATGCACACCTGCGTGGATCAGTACAACGCCAACAAGGCCAGCAACGGCAATGGCGGCATGAAGTGGATCCAGAAGGGCGGCGGCTATTACAGCGAATGCACCAAGAAGCTGAAGGGCGCGGCCTAGACAGCAACCACAAGGGCGCGGCCGGATGCTTCGGCCGCGCCTACAGATCGCGGAGCAATGTTTCGGCCGATTTAGCCACCAGTTGCGCGCGCTTGCGCGGGCCGCGTTCGAGAAACAGCAGGCTCTGGCCGAACACGAAGCAGTAGAACAGGAACGCCTGCGCGTCGGCTTCCTCCGCCGGAAGGCCGGTGGCGCGGTAGAGATGCCCGACATTCTTCAGCCGCGCCGCGTCGACGCTCGCCACCGCGTTGGCGGCAAGCTCGTCGGAGCGGGCCCATTGCCGGATCGCCAGCTCGACCGCCATGCCCTCGGTGTTCATCCGTTCGGAATAAAGCGCGATCAGCGCCCTCAGCCGTTCGCGTGCGGTCGCGCCATCGAGGCTGGTGTGCCGTTCGATCGCGGCGATGCGCCCCGCGCTCCAGTTCTGCAGCATGGCTTCCAGCAGCGCTGCGCGGTCGCGGAAGCGGCGGTAGAAGCCGCCCTTGGTGACGCCGAGGCTTTTCGCCAGCACCTCCACCCGCACGCCTTCGACGCCGGTCCGGGCGATCTCCTCGAGGCCGGCCTCGATCCAGCTCTCGCTTCGGACCTCGCCGGCTCGCGCGTCCGTCTTGACGTCTATCTTGACGCCTATCTTGGCGTCTGTCCTGGCATCGCTCATGGTCCGGTCCCGGCGCGTGTTGATACGGTACCGTATTGCTAACCCGGACAGGACGTGATACGCTACCGTATCAAAATCAAAAAGCGGGAGCGAACGATGGAGACGGACGCGACCTATCGCGGCACGGTCTATCCTTGGCAGTGCGATCACGTCGGACACATGAACATCATGTGGTATGTGGGTAAGTTCGACGAGGCGAACTGGAATTTGTTCGCCAGGCTCGGGCTGACGCCGTCCTACCTGCGCGAAGCCGGCCGCGGCATGGCCGCCGTGCAGCAGACCATCACCTACAAGCGCGAGTTGCTGGCCGGCGACATCGTCGAGGTCAAGAGCCGGCTCCTGGAAATCCGCGACAAGTCGATCCGCTTCCTGCACGAGATGCGCAACGGCGAAACCGGCGAGATCGCCGCGACCTGCGAATTCGTCGGCGTCCACATGGACCGGCAGGCGCGGAAATCCGTGCCGTTCGCGCCCGCGATCCGTAGCGCGGCTGAAAAGCATCTCGAACCGGCGATGGCGTGAACCATGTCGCGCTTCGAGCCGAAGAATCCGGATTATCGCGCGATCGCGACCGACACGTTCGAGCAGCAGCGGGCGATGAAGACGCTCGGCATTTCGATCGCGCGGCTGGTGCCGGGCGAGGTCGATCTGGCGATGGATTATTCCGCCGACCTCACCCAGCAGCACGGCTTCATCCATGCCGGGATCATCACCGCGGGTCTCGACAATGCCTGCGGCATCGCCGCGTTCACGCTGATGCCGGCGGTCAACCGACATTCTCACCGTGGAATTCAAGACCAATCTGCTGGCGCCCGCGCGCGGCGAACGCTTCGCCTTCCGCGCCACCGTCGTGAAGCCCGGCCGCACGCTGACGGTGTGCGAGGCCCGCGCCTATGCCACGCATGACGGGGTCGAGACGCTGATCGCGACCATGAGCGGCACGCTGATGGCGCTGGCAGCCCGCGAGGAGGCGGTGGAGGACAGGGCGCACGCGCCGGCCTGACCTTGCTGCAGTGCAGATTTATGCTATCGGCATAGCAGGACGTGGAAAATCCTTCTATGGTCGCGCCGTGCAAACTGAGTCTTCCAACTTGATCATCTCGGCCGCGCAAAGCGTGCTGGGACTGGCGTCGGGGATGCTGGTCGGGTTTTCGCTCGGCCTGGTCGGCGGCGGCGGCTCGATCCTCGCGGTGCCGCTGATGGTCTATGTGGTCGGCGTGCCCGAGCCCCATGTCGCGATCGGCACCAGCGCGATTGCGGTGGCTGCGAACGCCGCGATCAACCTGTCCAACCATGCGCGCGGCGGCACCGTGAGTCTGGTCCTGCGCGCTGATATTCGCCGCGTCGGGCATGGTCGGCGCCTTCGGCGGATCGATCCTCGGCAAGATGGTCGACGGCCAGAAGCTGCTGGCGCTGTTCGCGCTGGTCATGATCGTCATCGCGCTGCTGATGCTGAAGACGCGTTCGCGGATCGGCCTGCCGGACGTCAAGATCTCGATGTCCAACATGCCGGCCATCGTCGGCCTTGGTCTCGCGACCGGAACGATGTCGGGATTCTTCGGCATCGGCGGCGGATTCCTGATCGTGCCGGCGCTGATGCTGGCGACGGGAATGCCGATCATGAACGCGGTCAGTTCCTCGCTGGTCGCGGTCACCGCGTTCGGCCTGACCACGGCCGCCAGCTATGCCTGGTCCGGGCTGGTGTCATGGGCATTGGCGGGGCTGTTCGTGGCGGGCGGCATCGTCGGCGGATTGGCCGGCACGCGTTCGGCGCGGCACCTGGCCGAACGCCGCGGCGCGCTCAATATTGTGTTCGCCGTGGTCATTATTGCGGTGGCGCTCTATATGCTGGCGCGTAACATATCCCTGTCTCCGGCGTAGACAGGGGATGCAGCCCTTCGTGAGAACCAGATGAAGCGATCGAACAATCCAGCCGGGACCAACCCGGGATACACACGGCGCGAAGCGCTCGGTCTGCTTGGCGGCGGTGCCGCCCTGCTCGGCGCGGCATCGCGACCGGCGTTCGCGCAAGGCAGCGACGACGTGCTGACCGAAGCGCTGGTGCTGCGCGACCCCGATGTGCCCTCCACCGGCAATCCCGACGGCGACATCAACATCGTCGAATGGTTCGACTACAATTGCCCGTATTGCCGCAAGATCGCGCCCGAGATCCAGCAGGTGGTGCAGGACGACGGCAAGGTTCGCCTGGTGCTGAAGGACTGGCCGATCCTCGGCGAGGTCTCGAAGTTCGCGGCGCGGATGGCGCTGGCGGCGAAATATCAGGACAAGTACATGGCCGCGCATGACGCGATGATCGGCGTCAGCTCGAAACTGACCGAGCCGCGCATCCGCGAATTGCTGGCCGGCGCCGGCATCGACATGGATCGGCTCAACCGCGACGTCACGACCAACGCCAAGGCGATCGACGCCATCCTCGCCCGCAACAACGATCAGGCGATGGCGTTCGGCTTCAAGGGCACGCCGTCCTTCATCGTCGGCAAGTTCCGCGTGCCGGGCATCCTGACCATGGCGGAATTCGAGATGGTGATCGCCGACGCGCGCAAGGCGAAGAAGACCAATTGACGATCAGAAAAAACGCCGTCGTGGATGACGGCGGCGTTAATCCTTGAGGCCCTGTTCGCCTGAATTACTTCGACGAAATCTTGACCCAGTCCTCATGGGCGCGCGTCTTCAGCTTCGCCCAGTCGGTGGCCGCGACGTCCCAGTTGACGATGGTGCGGTTGGCCTGCGCGACCTGGCCGTTCGCCACGCTCGACGTCTGCATGGAATCGTAGACATAGACGCCGCAACCCAGCAGCAGCGCGCCCAAAATCATTCCGACAAACGTCTGCATGATAGTTCCTCCGTTGCGCGCTGATAACGCGGTCGCGCCGGAGGATGGTTCCGGGTAGTTACGGCGCCGCCGCAGCCATTGCAGGATCTCCGCATTCATCTCGCGCGGATAGGTATGGCTGAGATCGTCGATCTCGCGATAGGTGACCTTGGCGCCTGCCGCCGACAGCGCCTGGCTGGTCTGCCGCGCCACCTGCACCGGAAACATCCAGTCGAGCCGGCCGTGCACGATATGAACGGGCAGGCCGCGCAACCGGTCGGCATCGGCCATTTCCGCCATCAGCGGATGAAAGGTCGCCGACACCGGCGCGAGATGGGTGAAGGGCGAAGCGCTATCGAAGCCCGTCACGTAGCAGAACGTGCCGCCGTCGCTCATGCCGGTCAGCAGCATCCTGCCCGGATCGACATTCCAGCGCGACCGCACGGAATCGAGGATGCGCATCAGGTTCGGCGTGTCGGTGTCGTCGCCCATCAATGCCCAGGTGCTGCCGGTGGCGGTCGGTGCGACCAGGATCGCGCCGCGGCTGCGGGCATCGCGCAGCCAGCTCCACAGGAAGCCGCGGCCATTGCCGCTGCCGCCGTGCAGCGCCATCACCAGCGGCCAGCGCGCGGTCGGGCGTGTAATATTCCGGCACGTAGAGCGAGAAGCCGCCGCGGCTGCCGGGCTCGTTCTGATCGTGGAAGATGCCGGTGTTTTCGTTGGCCGGCGCCGCCAGCCGTGCCGCGAGATCGGCGTCTTCGCGCAGCGCGGGATCGACGAAGAACTGGTTCACCGGCGGCAATCTTGCCGACAGCGCATAGAGCGCCTCCTGCGCGCGCGGGGCGTAACGCAGCGCACGAAACAGGCTGACGAAATCGCCATGGCCGTTTTGCACGACGCGCAAGGCTTCGAACGCGGCGAGCGCGGCATCGCTGGCCGTTTCGAGCGGGGTCTTGATGTCGAGCGAAATCCGCCGGCCATTGCTCAAGCCGCGGCCGAACGGCGCGCAAGTCTGTGTCCGGCTCGCCGGCGGTTTCCATCACGCGGTCGAAATCCGGCGGGTTCAGGTAGCGCGCGACGAAGCCGAGCGCTTCGAGCGACTGCAGCAGCGGCGGCAGCACGGCCACGATGTCGTCCACCACGGCCTCGCTCATCGGATGTACTCTGCTTTCAATGGAGGCTTGCTTGATGAAGCCTTTGTTCGGTGAAGGCTTGGTTCAGTGCAGTCTTCGGATCTCAGTGCAGTCTTGGCGCCTTCAACAGCCTGGCGCGATCGATCGAGCTCAGCACCACGTCGAAGGTGACGCCCTCATGGTAGACCGTGAGCGGCACGTCGACGCCGGCGGCGCCGAGCGACCAGAGTTTGCGGTAGAAGCCGGTCTGGCTGGTGATCTTGTCGCCGTTGACCGCGAGGATGACGTCGCCGGTCTTGAGTTCGGCGCGCGCCGCCGGTCCCTTGCCGGTGATGCCGACCACCACGAGGCGGTTGTCGATTTCGGTCGTGTACATGCCGAGCCACGGCCGCGACGGCTTGTTGACGCGGCCGAACTTCCTGATGTCGTCGAGCACCGGCTTCAGCAGGTCGATCGGCACGATCATGTTGACATGCTCGGCCTTGCCCTCGCGCTCGCGTTCGAGCTGCAGCGAGCCGATGCCGATCAGTTCGCCGCGGTTCGAGATCAGCCCGGTGCCGCCCCAATTGGGATGCGCGGGATGGGTGAAGATCGCCTCATCCAGCAGGTATTCCCAATAGCCGGCGAATTCCTGCTTGGCCGCGATCTGGCTTGCGACCGAGCGCGTGCGCCCGCCGGCGCCGCCGACCACCACGCGGTCGCCGACCTGCGCGGCGGCGGAAGAGCCGAGCGGCAGCGGCGCGAGGTCGAGGTCGCCGAGCGCCTGCACCAGGCCGAAGCCGGATTCGAAATCGAAGCCGAGCGCGTGGCCTTCCACCACGCGGCCGTCGCCCCGATGCAGCCAGACGGCTTCGGCCTCGGTGATCAGATAGCCGATGGTCAGCACCAGCCCGTCATCGATCACCACGCCATTGCCGGCGCGCTCGGTGCCGAGCGTCTCCGCGCTGAAGGCGTCGGACGGGATGATCGAATGCAGCCCGACCACCGACGACAGGGTTTTGTCGAGGTCGAAAGCGTAGTCGCCCGGGCGCGGCTGGTTTGCGGGCGGCACTCTCCATTCGGTCAAAGAGGGCATCGATGGTCTCCTGGGAACCGGCGCGCTTTAGGCGAGGAGCGCGGGGATTTCATGACAATCTATGCCGCGGGCGGCCATCTTGAAAGTGTCCCCCAAATTGGGCCGCCATGCGACTCATAAGAAGGGCAGATTCACAATGTTCCGCAGCCATTGCGGATGAGAATTATTCCACGCTTGCCCGCGCCCGGGCCGGGATAATCCGGAAATCGCGGTTGTCCTTCAGCCAGCCGGCGCGTTCGTCGCGCAGCAACGTGCGGCGGACCTTGCCGGAATCGTCGCGCAGGCCGACGCTCACGGTCTCGAAACTTTCCGGATGCTTGTAGCGGCTGAGCCGGTCGGCCAGGAATGCGGCCATGCCGTCGGCAACCGCTTGCGCGTCGGCGCTCCCGTCGAGTTCGAGGATGGCGTGCACGCGCTGCCCGAATTCCGGATCGGGCAGGCCGACGACGACGCAGGAGCGCACCTCGGGATGCTCCGTAACCGCCGCCTCGACTTCCGCCGGATAGATGTTGGCGCCGCCGCGCAGGATCATGTCGGCGAGGCGGTCGCCGAGATAGAGATAGCCGTCGGCATCGAGCCTTCCGATATCGCCGAGCGATTCCCAGCCGTCCGCGCGGCGCTTCGGCTCGGCGCCGAGATAATGATAGGTGCAGCCGGCGCCGTCATTGGGCAGGAAATAGATCTCGCCGGTTTCGCCGGGAGCGACGTCATTGCCGTCTTCGCCGATGATGCGCAGGCGCGCGGTCTCGCCGATCTTGCCGACCGAGCCGCGGTGTTCGAGCCATTCGACGCCCGATATGATCGTGGCGCCCTGGGCTTCGGTGCCGCCATAGAGTTCGTAGATGCGCTCGGGCCCGAGCCACTCGATCCATTTTTCCTTCAGCCATGGCGGCATCGGTGCTGCCATGTGAAACACGATCTGCAGGCTCGACAGGTCGTAGCGGTTGCGCACCGCGTCGGGCAGCGCCCAGATCCGGTGCATCATGGTGGGCACGAAATTGACCCACTGCACCCGGCTGGCCTCGATCAGGCGCAAGCATTCCTCGGCGTCGAATTTGACGAGGCCGGTGACGCGTCCGCCGTGGAACAGCGCGGTGTGCGAAACGATGAACGGGGCGTTGTGGTAGAGCGGGCCGGGGTTGAGCAGGGAAGCGCCGATCGGCATGCCGACCGCCGCCGGCCCGGCGGTATCGATCACGGCGGGCCGGTGATCGAGGATCACCTTTGGCCGCCCGGTCGAGCCGCCGCTGGTCATCGCCTTCCAGTAGCGCGCCACCGGGTTGTCGACCGGTTCGTCCGACACGCCTTCGGGGACGAAATCGGCGGGCAGCGAATTGGGCGCGTTCCAGTCCGGCTGGCCGCCGACCACCAGCGACGGCTTGAGAATGTCGAGCACGGCGGCAGCCTCGCCGCGCGGCAGCCGCCAGGTCAGCGATGTCGGCGTCGCGCCGCATTTCCACACCGCAAAGCTGGTCTCGAAAAACAGGTTGCTGTTGGGCAGCCCGATGGCGACGAAATCGCCGGGCTTGACGCCTTTCGCAGCGAAGGCGCGCGCGCGGCGGTTGGCGTTGCGCTCGAGCTGCTCCCAGGTGATGGCATCGGCGCCGTGACTGACTGCGATGGTGTCCTTTGGTTTCCGTTCGGCATACCAGCGCGGCACGTCGGCGATAGGGATGAGCATGGGCGTTTCCGTTGGCGGGCGTGAATGCCGCTCTTGTGTTATGACCAGGCGCGATACCGCCTCGTCAGGCACTTCACCAACAGGAGCTGTTGTGAGTCAAGACGCGCCGAAGCCTACGGATCGAGCTCGGTGTCCCAATAAAGATAATCCAGCCAGCTATCGTGCAGATAGTTCGGCGGAAACAGCCGGCCGTTTCGATGCAGCTGATGCACCGTCGGTGCGAACGGGTGTTGCCGCGGAAACATCCGCGCCTGCTGCGGCGTCAGATTGCCCTTGCGCAGATTGCACGGCGAGCAGGCCGCGACCACGTTTTCCCAGGTGGTCTGCCCGCCCTTGCTGCGCGGGATGATGTGATCGAAGGTGAGGTCGTCATGCGCGTGGCAGTACTGGCAGACGAAGCGGTCGCGCAGGAAGACGTTGAACCGGGTGAAGGCGGGATGCGTGGTCGGCTTGACGAACGACTTCAGCGACACCACGCTCGGAAGCTGGATCTCGAAGGTCGGGCTGCGTACCGCGCGGTCGTAGTGCTCGACGATGTTGACGCGATCGAGAAACACCGCCTTGATCGCGTCCTGCCACGACCAGAGAGACAGCGGGTAATAACTCAGCGGCCGGAAATCCGCGTTCAGCACCAGTACCGGCCAACCGCCTTGCGAGACATGTGCGTTCAAGTAACGCTCCTGACCCCCATGTTAGCTGCGAAGCAGCATGTGCCCTGCATACTACAGGCAGCGTGACGGGATTGTGAAGAGCGTTCCGGGGCTTATCCGCTGATGCCGCCGTTCCGGCCCGATTTGCATCAGGGCCGCGAAGACCGCTAAATCGGACCGATAGGCATTGCTCAGCCGCCGGCGGACCCCAGGAATGAACACCCCTTCACGTTATCTTGAGGCGCCGCGCCGGCTACGGGCGTTTGTTCGCGCCCATGAAACCAGCCTGGTGGTTTTGGCGGCGATGATCGGAACCATTGGTGGGCTGGCGGTGCTGACGATGAGTGTGGCGGTGGCGGCCCTGCACGCGCTGCTGTTCAATATCAGCATGACGGAAAGGCTGTCGAGCCAGCCAAGCATCGAAACGCTGCGAGCCGTTCTGATTCCAAGTCTCGGCGGCTTGCTGCTGGGGCTGGCCTTCCTGCTGCTGCTGCGCTGGCGGCCCGCGCGCGAGATCGACCCGATCGAAGCCAACGCCCTCCATGGCGGCCGGATGTCGTTTCGCGGCAGCATCATTGTGGCCCTGCAGACCACCTGGTCCAGCGGGGTCGGGGCCTCGGTCGGCCTCGAAGCGGGATATACCCAGCTTGCGAGCGGCCTTGCCGCTTCGCTCAGCCGCGGATTTCACCTGCGCCGCGCCGACCAGCGCATCATGGTCGGATGCGGAGCGGCGGCAGCGATATCCGGCGCGTTCGGCGCCCCGCTCGCCGGCGCCTTCTATGCGTTTGAACTCGTGATCGGGGGCTACACGTCGGCCAGCCTGACGCCGGTCGGCGTCGCCGCGGTGGCGGGCTATTTCGTCACCCACGGATTTGAGGCGCTGTCGCTCGGGATCAACGTCGGTCCGGTCGGCAACGTGGTCGGGCGCGATCTTGCGATCGCTGCGCTGCTCGGCGTTCTGGCGGCGCTGTTCGGCATCCTCATCATGCGCGGCGTGGCCTTGTGCGAGACGGGGCTTGCGAAGACCCGCCTCTGGCCGCCGCTGCGCCCGGCGCTCGGCGGCCTTGGGGTCGGTCTGCTGGCGCTGCTGACGCCGCAGGTGATGTCGTCCGGGCATGGCGCGCTGCATTTTTCCGGCCTCGTCTCGATGCCGTTGCAGATCATCGCCGGCGTATTCGTTCTGAAGGCGCTGGCGTCGATTATCTCGCTTGGCTCGGGCTTCCGCGGCGGATTGTTCTTCGCCACACTGTTCATGGGTGCGCTCGGCGGCCGTCTGTACGCTGCCGGCGTCGATTGGGTCTGGCCGGGTCTTGCGCTGGATCCCAATGTCTATGCCGTGATCGGGATGAGCGCGCTGTCGGCGTCCGTGATCGGCGGTCCCTTGACGATGTCGTTCATCGCGCTGGAATCGACCGGCAATCTCTGGCTCACCACGGTGGTGCTGGCCGCGGTCATCATCTCCACCCAGATCACCCGCGAATTGTTCGGCTACTCCTTTGCGACCTGGCGCCTGCATCTGCGCGGCGAGACCATCCGCAGCGCCGCCGATGTCGGCTGGATCCGCGATCTCACGGTCCGGCGCCTGATGCGGCCGGACGTCGCCACGGTCGACGCCGGTATCGGAATCGAGGACTTCCGGGTGAAATTTCCGCTGGGATCGAAGACGCAGGTCGTCGCGGTCGATGCCACCGGGCGCTATGTCGGGCTGGCGGTGGTAGCCGAAGCGCATGCGCCGGATATCGATGCCGCGCGCGGCCTGATCAGCATCCTGCATCATCGGGAGGTCGTGCTGCATCCGGTCATGAATATTCAGGAAGCCATCGCGGTCTTTGACGCCGCCGAAGCGGAATCTTTAGCGGTGGTCGAAACCGATGGCGAACGCCGGCCGGTCGGGATTCTCACCGAGGCCCATGCCATGCGGCGCTACGCGGAAGAATCCGACAAACGTCGGCGGGAGGCGATCGGCGAGGTTTGAGCGCGGCGAGAGTCTCGGGTGGCTTCGCCGCTCTCGGTCCTCTGAGGTTCCTATGCTAGATCTTCTCCAGTTTCTGCAGGCAACGGCTCACTCGAAGCTCCGGCGGCATCGGCGTATCCGGAAAGCTGGTCTTCCAGTCGGTGACGCCGACTTCGCCGATATAGATGTCACCCTTCGAATCCATCGCGATGCCATGTGGCGCGAGGAATTTGCCGGCCTCTAGCCCCGGGCCGTTCTCGCCGCCGAGCCGGGCGATGCGGTTACCCTTGGCGTCGACGATCGAGAGCCTTGGGCCGAGATTGGGCACCTTGCGGTTGACCGCCAGGCCGGGACCGAGTTCGCCGATGATGAAATTCGCCTGCTTGCCGCCGCAGCGGCATAGCGCGCAGGGCCGGTGCAGATTGTTCCACTGCGTCTCGTATTTGCCGTTGCCGTCGAACACCTGCACGCGATGGTTCTCGCGGTCGGCGACATAGACCCAGCCGTTGTCATCGGTGGCGATGTTGTGGACGATGTTGAACTGGCCGGGATCGGTGCCGGGCTCGCCCCAGGTTTTCAGCAGCTTTCCGTCCGGCGAATATTTGTGAACACAGGCATTGCCATAGCCGTCGGAAACATAGATCTCGCCCTTCGGCGACAGCGCGGTGTGGGTACAGCGGTGAAACGGCTCGCCGCTCATGAACGGTGCGGGCTTGTTCGGGATGCCGATGGTCAGCAGCACCTTGCCGTCGGTGGTGCATTTGCGCACGGTGTGGTCGCCGTCATCGGTGCAATAGAGATTGTCGTCGGCATCGATGTGCAGGCCGTGGGCGCGGTTGAACAGGCCTTCGCCCCAGCTCTTCAGGAAATTGCCTTCGCGGTCCAGCACCACCATCGGATGGTCGCCGCGGTTGAACACGTAGATGCGGTCCTTGCTGTCGACCGCGACCGACGCCGCATCGGTCAGGCTCCAGCCGTCCGGCAGCTTCGCCCAATTCTCCACCACGCGGTAGCGGTGCTCGCCCGAGCCGAGAATAGCCGGCATGTGTTCTCCCCTCTGATATTTGTTGGCGGGAGTGTTTCAGAGAACTGCCCGAAGCACGAGGGGGATTTGCGCATGGCACATTTCCCCAGACTAGCTTCCCATATCCTCCGCCGCGATGATCCGCTGGCGAAGCGCCAGGCGTACCAGTTCGATGTCGGACCCGACGCCGAGCTTGGCGCGGATCTGGTAGCGTGTGTTGGCTGCGGTCTTGACGCTGATATGCAGCGTGTTTGCGATCTCATCCACGGATTTCTCCGCCAGCAGCATGCGCAGGATCTCGAATTCCCGTGGGCTCAGGGCGTCGATCGCCGAGGGTTCGTCAGCGAGGCTGTTGATGGCGAGTTCGTGGTCGATGTCGGGGCTGAGCGCGATGTGGCCGGCCATCACTTCGGCGATCGCGCGCAGCAGCGCCTCGGGCGGGTTGCTTTTGGTGACGAATCCGCGTGCGCCGGCCTTGATCGCCTGCACCGCATAGGCGGCGCTCTGGTGCATCGTGAAGACGAGGATGCGCGCGGACTTGTCCCATTGCCGGATGCGCCTGATAGCCTCGACCCCGCCAATGCCCGGCATCGACAGGTCCATGATGACGAGGTCGGGCCTGGCTTCCTTGTAGACGCGGTAGGCGTCGGCGCCGTTGTCGGCTTCGGCGACGACCTCGAGGCGATCCTGCTTTTGCAGCAGCGAGCGATAGCCCTCGCGTACGATGGCATGGTCGTCCGCCAGCATCACGCGCGTGCGGCCTGTGGTGTCCGCCATCTCTAGGGCTCCACCCGCATCGTGGGAATGCGCGCGACAAGCCGGGCGCCGCCGGTCTCGCGCCGCTCGAACTGCAGGGTTCCGCCGAGCGAAACCACGCGTTCCTGCATGCCAAGCAGCCCCATGCCGGGTTTCGGCGCAGCGTTGACGCCGTTCCCCTCGCCGTCGTCCTCGACGCTCAGGATGATGTCGGCGTCTCCGGCCTCGAGACGCAGTCGCACGCACTTGGCCTGCGCGTGCTTGGCCGCATTGGTGATCGCCTCCTGCGCGATCCGATAAAGACTGGCGCTGACGCCGGGCGGCAAATCGTCGGCCGCGCCAATGACGGCAATCTCAAAGCGGGTGCGGCCCTTCTCAAAACCATTCCAACTCGCCACCAGGCTTTCGAGGCTGATGGTGAGGCCGAGTTCCTCGACATCGGGCGGACGCAGGCGCACCAGCGTTCCGCGCAGGGTTTCCAGCAGGCCTGCGGTCGTGCGCGAGATGCTGCGGCATTCGCCGAGCAGTGACGGACATTCGCGCTCCGCGGTATGGGCGGCGGAGGCGGCCTGGGCCGCGATGGCGGTGAGCGACTGGCCGAATTCGTCGTGCAACTCGCGCGCAAGGCGCTGCCGCTCCTCGTCCTGCAACTCTATCAGCTTCCGCGTTAACGCGTTGCGCTCAGCGAGCGTGGTCTGCAGCCGTTGCGCAAGCGTATTGAAGACTTCGGAGATCGCCGACAATTCCGCCAGGTCAAAACGGGGCAGGCGCGCGGAAAGGTCGTCCGCCGCAAGCTGATTCAGCCCGGCGCCGATGACCCGCGTCGGCCGCATCGCGCGTGCCAGCACGGCATAGACAGCAACGCAAAGGCCCGCCAGCGCGAACGCCATGATGGCGAGCAGCCGGCTCACCTCGCGCCAGCTCTGGCCGATCTGGGTGGCCGGGTCGAAGGTCGCGACTGCCAGGCCCCGGGCACTGCCCGCCACGAGAACGGGTACCGAGACCGGCTCACCGGGACGAAAGACGGCGCGGTAGAGCGAGGCGAAGATTTCGGGCGAGGCCAACTCATCGACGGGTGCCCCGCTGCAGATGCCCTGGCGAAACGCGCCGGCGTTGTCGCGGTAGGCGATGCAGAGGCCCGGCTCCATTAGCGCGGCGATCCTTTGCAAATCCGGCGTTGCGCTGATCGACACCGAGAGCCATTGCGCCTGCGACTGCTGCAACGAGAGATCCCTGGCCACGATCTCGGCGATGCGGCTCGCTTTGGCCCCGGCGACCCGGTCGCTGTCAAACAAGGCGTAGGCCGCGACCGCAATGAAGCAAAGACCAGCGAGCGCGGCGACCCGTAACGTCAGCCGCAGCTTCAGATCGATGGCGGGCGCGCGGCTCGCCACGCAGCTGGATGCTTGTCGCAAGCTTCCTCCCAGGCTCCTCCCATCGGCATCGAATAGTGAGGCAAATTTCTCCGGGAAGAAAGCGGCACAGGAGGGAGCAGGACAAGATCGGGTAATTCACCCGGCCGATCCAGGGAAAGCCGCCGTTTCGGAAAGCCAGCCGTTAGGGCGATGTCGCAACGAGTAAGGCAGCTCCGAGTTAGCAGTTTTTAAGGTGACCCATGCGCTACATCGCCCTTATCCTCGTGCCAGCAGTTGTGCTGGCAGCGCTATCAGCGGCCGGGGCCGCCGATACGGTCAAAATTGCGGTGTTCCCGTTCGAACTGGAGGATTTCAGCGCCGCGGCCGGCTACGTTCCCCCTGACGACATCGACCGCGAGCAGTTGCGGCTTTCGACCGAGGAAGCCCGCCGGCTGATCGCGGCATCCGGGCGCTACCAACTGGTCGACGTCAGCGCGGTGAATAACGAGGCGGCGAAAGCCGGCAAGCTGCGGGATTGCGACGGCTGCGACGCCAGGATCGCCGCCGGCCTTGCCGCGAATCAGTCGATGATCGGGATCGTCACGCGCATCACCCGAATGGAATACGCGGTCACCTACAAGATCCGCGACGCCAGATCCGGGGTGCTGGTCGACGTCAAACAGACCGACCTGCGCATGGGCGCCAACGTCGCCTGGAGCCGTGGGGCGCGGTGGCTGATCGAGAACCGTCTGCTGGAGCAGGCGAAATAGTTGCCGGAATGAAGCGCACGTCACGAAACGCCAAAGGAGCCATTTGTGGAAAAGCTGCTGAAACTACGGATGCTGGGCCTTGCTTTGACCGCCGCCGCTGTTGTCTGCGCCTGTTCTGTCCGGCAAGGACGGGCGCAGGCCACGCCGCTCGTGATCGCCGTCGCCGAAATCCACTATGTCGACACCTCGGGTGAGGTGATCGATCAGAGCGCCGACCATCGCCGGCGGCTGCGTGAATTCGAAGCCGCGTTGCGCAGCGATCTGGCAGCGAGCGGAAAGATAGCGAATGCAGCGCTTGAATGCCCGCCAAACGCCTGCTCGGTGGGCGACCTCACTGACGGCCAACTGCTGGGCAAGGCGAAGGAGGCCGGCGCCACCCATCTGTTGATTGGCCGCTTTCACAAGATGAGCACGCTGATACAGCAGGCGAAATTCGACGTCATCGACGTGAAGGCGCGGAAAGTCGTGTTCGATCGCTATATCAGCTTCCGCGGCGACAACGACGCGGCCTGGCGCCGGGCGGAATCCTTCCTTGCCGGGCAAATCCTCGATCACGGCGAATGGTGAGCGTCAGCGCGGCAGCAGCCCTTCCTCGATCGCCTTGATCTGCAGCGCGAGATGCTTTGAGCCGATCCGGCATTGCGCAAGGCCGCCGGCGATCAGCCACAGGCCGGGCTGGCCGGTGCGGGTGTACATGTTGCGCAGTTCCTGCTCCTCGCCAAACCCCCAGATGGTGCCGACGCGTTTTTCAACCGCCTCGCCGAACAGCTTGCGCACCAGTTCTTCCTGCCGCTTGTAGCCGGTCGCCAGCACGACGAGGTCGGCGGCAACCGTCTCGCCATCCTTCATCTTGGCGCCATCGGCCGTGAACGTGTTGAGGTCGGCGAATTGCTTGAGCGCGATATCGCCTTTGACGATCATGTCGGAGCAGCCGACGTTGAAATAATAGCCGCCGCCGCGGGTGAGATATTTGAACTGCCAGCCGGTGTTATCCTCGCCGTAATCGAGCTTGAAGCCGGCGCGCTGCAGGCCGTCGAGCAGTTCCTGGTCCAGCGCCTTGGATTTCTCACCGGTCAGCCGATGGCTCTTGCGCGCGAGCTGCAAAGGCATCGAGGTCGCAATCAGGTCGTTGTCATCAAGCGTGCCCTCGTTGTAGGGCGCATAGACCAGTTGCGCCGACGGCTCGATGCTGACGACCAGCGTGGACGAGCGCTGGAACATGGTGACGTGGGCGCCGCTGGAATGCAGGTCCTGCGCGATGTCGTGGCCGCTGTTGCCGGTGCCGATCACGATGGCGCGCTTGCCCTTCCAGCTCTCGCCATCGTCATACTGGCTGGAATGCATCACCTTGCCGGCAAAGTCCTTCAGGCCGGCGATCTCAGGCACACTCGGAATGCCGCTGACGCCGGTCGCCAGCACGACATGGCGCGGATGCATGGTGCGCTTGGTGCCGTCGGCGCGGCGCAGCGTCACTGTCCAGCGGCCTTTCTTTTCGTCGTAACTGCCGCCCTCGAATTCGGTCTCGGTCCAGAAGTTCAGCTCCATGGCCTCGACATAGGCCTCGAACCAGTTGGCGAGCTTGTCCTTGGGGATGTAGGTCGGCCAGTTCGGCGGGAAGAGCATGTAGGGCAGGTGGTTGACCTGCACCTGGTTATGCAGCGTCAGCGCATGGTAGCGCTTGCGCCAATTGTCGCCGATGCGCTGCTCGCGATCGACGATCAAGGCGTCGACGTTCAACTGCTTCAGGCGCGCGGCGATGGAGAGCCCGGATTGCCCGCCGCCGATCACGAGCACGGTCGGGTCGCGATCGGCATAGCCGGCGGATTGCTTGCGCAGGTCGAGCCAGTTGGGCCCGCGAAAGTCGCGCGAATAGGCGTTGCCGCGCGGGCGCTGGACGCCGACCTGTTCCTCGAAACCCTTTAGTTCGCCAAGCTCGGTCAGCAGCGTCCATGCCTTGAGGCGGTTGCCGTGGTCCGCATCCGGAATCAGCCGAATGATGCCGCTGCCGCGCCCCACTTTGGTTTCGAACTTGAAGATCGCCTCGATCGCGTCGGTGCCGGCGCGCATCACCTTGCGGGGCGCGGCGCGATCGGAGGCGACGGCAAAACCGCTCGGCGCCATGCTGCGCGCCAGCGGCGGCAGCGCTTTCAGGATCGCGTCCCTGCCGTTGAGGGTCTGGATATTCCAGCTCAGCGCCAGCACGTCGCGCCAATAGCTGTCGGGATGGAACAGGGTCTTCAGCAAGCCATTGTCCGGCTTCGCCAGTGCCTCCTCGAACTGGCCGAGCCAATTGTCGGCGGCCACCGCAATGTCGTCCGTCTTGTCGAGCATGCGCGTTTCCCGTCTGCGGCCGTCTGTGCGGCGTTTTCCCTGGCTGCGGAGCCTATACCCATTCGGGATGGCGCAGAAAGGGCGCGAGGAGATGCCGCCTATTCCGAGAGCGACAGGATCAGCCCCTGGTCCGGCGGGACGCGGCCGTTGAGGGTGTCGAGATAGGCGCGTTGCACGGCCGCAGGCCCGTGGTTCCGGATCACCTTCATCCATTGATCGAGGTTTGGCGCGAAGCCGGACCACGCGGCGCCCCACCGCTCGCTGAATCCGGCCGGTCCCCATTCCTTGGTGCGCTTGCGGATTTGGTCCGGCGCGAAGAAGAATTGTGGCTTGGCGCCCGGCAGTACCTGCGCCTGTTCATCGGGCGACGATTTTCGATGCGTGAGCCCGATGATGCCGCTGTATTTCATTTGCTCGCCGAAGTGCCCGTGCAACGTCGCGCGCAACGGGCTGTTGCCGGCCATATCGACATAGGCGACCGCGGAATTCGCCGGCAGCGAGGTGACATTGTCATAGGTCACGACCTCGTCGTAGCAGCCGAGCGATTTGACAAAGGACGTGTTGCCCGCCGAGGTCAAGCCGATCACCTTGATGCCGTTGCCCCTCGCATGCAGGAGATGCGCAAGCCCGTAGGCGGTCTTGCTGGATGCCGAGGACAGCATCACGCTTTTCGCGCCGTAAAATTCGTTTTCGGCGAGAAAGTCGTCGACCAGGAACGACAGCATGAACAAGGGCCGCAGCAGCGCCTGGTAGTCGCCCTGCTTGCCTTCGAAGGCCGGATCGCCGCTGACCCGCGTATACGCATTATAGACCGGCGCCACACCCTGCCGATGCGCAGCGGCATCGCGCAAGGTCCGCTTGGAGACGTCGGCGGCCTCGATGACGAGATGCGTCGCCATCGGGAAATAGCCGAACAGCGCTTCGCCTGCGGCGATCGCGGGATGCTTCGAGGCCATCACCTCGCCAAGTCCCCATACCGGAACGTTGCCGAAACCCTCGGGCGCCGGAAACAGTTGCCAATACTTCAGACGATCGCCGAGCACGGCATAGGTGATGTTGTTGGCGGTGAGGGCGAAGCGCGTGACCTTCACCAGCAGCGCCTCGTCGGGCAGCGCAGCCGCATCGGGCAGTTTCGTCTCGATCACCTTGCATTGCTGCAGATCGTTGCGGGCGACGACGAACTCGGTGGCTTGCATGGTTTCGATCCCCTGCGTTTCACACGCCGCAATCTTTGCGCCGCCCGATGACCGTTTTGCAACAGCAAAGACGTTTAAAACGCCGTTCGGATTGGTATGTCGGAATGTTCCACCGCCGTCATTGCCTGCGACAAACGCGAAGCGTTTGCGCAAGGGAGCGAAGCGACGAAGCAATCCATCTATCCGCGTGCGGAGAAATGGATTGCTTCGCTTCGCTCGCAATGACGTGGAGGGGGCGGAGGGTGACCCTTCACGCAATCGCGCGCAGTTTACCTTCGGTGTACAGATCACGCAGCTTGCGCTTGAAGATCTTGCCGGTGGCTTCGCGCGGCATCGCGTCCAGGAACTGGATGTCCTTGGGCACCTTAAAATTGGCTAGACGTCCACGCAAAAATGCCTGCACGGCGGCCGGCGACAATGCTGCATTCGCTTCCGGCTCGATGCAGGCGAACAGCCGTTCGCCGAATTCGTCGTCGGGCACGCCGAACACCGCGCAGTCGCGTACGCCGTCCATGCCGATCAGCGCGTTCTCGATCTCCGCCGGATAGATGTTGACGCCGCCCGAGATCACCATGTCGCGCTTGCGGTCGCACAGGAACAGATAGCCGTCCGCGTCGAGGTAGCCGACGTCGCCGACGCTGACGAGGCCGTCGCGGCCGGCTTCGGCGCGGGCCTCGGCCTTGCCGTGATAGTCGAAATCCGGCACCGACATCTGCCGCATGAAGATCTCGCCTGGTTCGTCGACGTCGCACAGCGAACCGTCCGGGCGGAATATTTTGACGATACCGCCATCGATTGCGCGGCCGACGGTGCCGGGTTTTGCCAACGCCTCCTCGGCCGAATGCCACACCGGAATGCCGGTTTCGGTCGAGCCGAAATATTCGTTGATGACCGGTCCCCACCACTCGATCATGGCGCGCTTGACCTGCGGCGGGCAGGGCGCAGCGCCGTGCACGATGAAGCGCAGCGACGACGTATCGTAGCGGCGCTTGCTTTCATCCGGCAGCCGCAGCAGGCGCACGAACATCGTCGGCACCATGTGCTGGTGGGTGACGCGATGACGTTCGATCAGCTGCAGCATGTCCTCGGGATCGAAGCGCGGCTCGAGCACGATGGTGCAGCCGCTGCGGAAGGCCAGCATGCCGTAGGAATTCGGCGCCGAGTGGTACATCGGCCCGTTCATCAGGATGACCTGATCCTCGTTCGGCTTGACGCCGTAGGCGATGCCGCCGACCCGCGCCGCGGCCGCGGCCTGTTCCGGCTTCATCGGCTTGCGGCGCACGCCCTTGGGCAGGCCTGTCGTGCCCGAGGTGTAGAACATCGCCGCGCTGCCGATCGGAGCCTCCTGCGACGGCGCATGCGCGTCGCGCCAGGTGTCCCAGTCCGTCATGCCTTCGGGTACTGTTGTCAGGGCAGGCGCTACATTGAACGCCGCCGCGATCTCTGGCGGCGTCGTCACCACCAGCAGCCGCACATCGGCGGGCAGGCCGTCCCTGATCTGCGGCAGCAGGTCGGCATGGCAGACCAGGATTTTGGCGCCGCTGTCGGCCAGGATGTAGGCGACTTCCTCGGCCTTCAGGTGCCAGTTGATCGGCACCACCGGGCTGCCCAGCGCCGCCGCTCCAACAGAGACTTCGAAAAACGCAAAATCGTTGCGCAGCATCATGCCGACCGGCGTCCCACCGCCGAGGCCGATCGCCCTAAACCCCGCCGCCGCCCGCGCGATGCGGGCGTGGATATCAGGATAGCTGATCCGGCGTTCGCCGCTGATGATCGATGTCAATTCTTCCTCCCAGCTCTCTTCGTCCAAAGCCGCGGCAGAAAACCCTAGCGGTCGTCCAGAATGTCGCCGAAGGCCACCCAGCTCTTGCCGTCGAAGCGGCGCAACCGCAACTGCTGGAACGGCAGGTAATCCTCGGAATCGGTCGATACCGTGATGCCCGGCAGCAATAGCGGCAGCGGCACTTCCTTGAGCGACGCCGCCTGCTTCATGATGTTGGTCCGGCTGAAGTCTCCGTTGCAGGCGCTCAGCACGTTCACCATCAAGGTGGCATACTGAAAGCCGGCCGCGTAGTTCGAATTGGAAAGGTCGGCGTTGGGCAAATATTGCTTCATGAAGGCGAAGTATTCCTTTACGCCCTCATCGTTAGCCCATTGCGCATCCAGCGTGTCCTTCTGGTTGCTGGACGAGATCAGGCCAACGGCATTGTCGAGGCCGGCCGGCTCCAGGAACGAGATCGACGAGGCCGAGGTCGGCACGAACAGCATATCCGGCTTCCAGTTGATTTCGGCGACACCCTTGATCATCTGCGAGGTGAACTTGCCGAGCACGACGCCGAACATGACGTTGGCGCCGGAAGCCTTCAGCGTCGCGAGTTGCGAACTGATGGTCGGTGCTGATGTCTCGTAGCTGGCTTCTGACACGATCATGCTGGCGGCCTTGTCGCCCAGCCCGCGCTTGAAGCCGGCGACATAGTCGCGGCCGAAATCGTCGTTCTGGGCAAGGATGGCGATTTTGGCGTCGGGCTTGGTCTGCAGGATGTGCTTGGCATAGATCACGCCTTCGGACTGGTATGTGGCCATGCCCGGCATGGTCCAAGGCGCATTCTTCGGGTCCGCCCATTTGGTCGCGCCGCTCAGCACGAACAGCTGCGGCACCTTCTTGCCGTTGAGATAGCGGTGCACGGCGTTGTTGGTGGCGGTGCCGAGCGAGCCGAACATCAGCAGCACTTCTTCCTGTTCGACCAGCTTGCGCGTCTGCTCGACCGTCTTCGGCGGCGAGTAGGCGTCATCAAGGCTGATGAATTTGACCTTGCGGCCATTGATGCCGCCCTCGGCGTTGACCTTTTCGAAATAGGCTTCCTGCGCCCGGCCGATGATGCCGAAGCCGGATGCCGGGCCGCTGTAGGGCAGCGTCTGCCCGATGCGGATTTCGCCCTTGGTGTCGTCGCCGACAGCCGCAGCACTTCCCAGCAAAGCGAATGCGATCGTCAATACGGGTCGCGACAGCCTCATTGTTCCATCCCTCTGTTTTATTTGTTTGTCGTCGATGCAGGCCGTCGCGTCGATCAGGCGCGCGCCCGCTTCAGGAAGTCGCTGCTGGCATCAGCGAACTCGGCCTTCAACCGCTCGACCAGTTCGGCGACCGGCGGCGCGTCCGCGATTTGGCCGATGCCCTGGCCGGAGCCCCAGATGTCGCGCCACGCCTTCGACTTCATGTTGCCGCCGGAGCCGAAATTCATTCTCGACTTGTCGCTTTCCGGAAGGTTGGCGGGATCAAGCCCCGCGGCCACGATCGAGGGCCCGAGGTAGTTGCCGTGCACGCCGGTGAACAGGTTGGAATAAACGATGTCGTGCGCGGCGTGTTCGACCAGCGCCGCCTTGTAGGCCGGATCGGCGTTGGCTTCCGCGGTCGCGATAAAGCGCGTGCCCATGTAGGCCATGTCGGCGCCGAGTGCGAGCGCCGAGGCAATGCCCCAGCCGTCGGAGATCGCGCCTGACAGCAGCACGGTGCCCTTGAACCATTGCTTGACCTCGCGCAGCAGCGCGAACGGCGACAGCGTGCCAGCATGACCGCCAGCGCCGGCGCAAACCAGGATCAGGCCGTCGACGCCGTTCTCGGCCGCTTTGCGCGCATGCTTGACGTTGATGACGTCGTGAAAGACCACGCCGCCATAGGAATGCGCGGCCTCGACCACCTCGATCGGCGGCCGCAGCGATGTGATGATGACCGGAACCTTGTGCTTGACGCAGATTTCCATGTCCTTCATCAGGCGGTCGTTGGAAGCGTGGCAGATCTGGTTGACCGCGTAGGGCGCGATCTTTTTCTCCGGATGAAGCGCCTTGTATTCGCCGAGTTCGTTCTCGATGCGGGTCAGCCATTCGTCGAGCTTCTCCACCGGGCGGGCGTTCAGCGCGGGGAACGAGCCGACGATTCCGGCCTTGCACTGGGCGATCACGAGCTCGGGCCCGGACACGATGAACAGCGGCGATCCCACCACGGGCAGTTCGAGCGAATTGGCAAGCGAAGCGGGCAGCGGCATTGTCTTCCTCCTTTTGACGCACAAGGCCGGTCAGGCCGGGCGCGTATCCATTGATGTTGATTTGCACGCTTCAGCCGGGCGGAGCCGCTGGCCTGCGCTTGTTGCCGTCCATTATAGGGCTGGACGGCGCGCGCCGGCCGTTCAATATTGAACAGGTACTTAGTCAAAAATGAACGGATGGGGAGAGGCGCCGATGGACTGGGACCTGTGCAAGACCTTTGTCGCAGTGGCCGAGACCCGCAGCTTCGCCGCTGCTGCGCGGCGGTTGCGCTCCAGCCATCCGACGGTCGGCCGCAAGGTCGCCGAGCTGGAAGGCCAGCTCGGCATTCCCCTGTTTGCGCGCTCCAATGACGGGCTTTCGCTCACTTCACAGGGCCGCAAGTTTCGCGAGCATGTCGAGGCGATGGCGGCGGCGGCGCTGCGTGCGGAAGCGGCGGTATCGGCGACCGGCGCGCAGGCGCGCGGCGTCGTCAAGCTGTCGATCGGCTCCACGCTCGCCTCGCACTGGCTGATGCCGAAGCTCGGCCCGTTTTTACGCGCGCATGACCATATCCAGCTCGAAATCATCACGCATCCCTATCCGGCCAGCGTGCGCCGCCGCGAGGCCGATGTCGTGCTGCGTCCGGTGGACAGCGGCGAGGAGAATTTGATCGGGCGCAAGATCGGCCGTCTCGGCACCGGCTTCTACGCCTCGCGCGATTACGCCGCGCGGCGGCGGCTCCCCGAACGGCGCGACGAATGGAAGGGCCACAGCGTCATCGGCTTTGCCGACCGCTTGTCGAACGAGCGGCTAGCGCGCTGGAGCGACGCGATCACGCGGCAGGGCTCGATGGTGATGCGTTGCTCCTCGCAGGGCGACATGCTCGCGGCGGCGCGCGAGGGCCTCGGCATTTCGACGCTGTCCTGCTTTGTCGCGGCTGCCTATCCGGATCTCATCCGCGTCGCGCCCCAGAAGCTTGCCAGCGTGGCGGACCTCTGGCTGCTGGCGCACCCCGATCTGGTCGAACTCCCCGCGGTGCGCGCGGTGATCGATTTCGTCACGGCTTCCGCGCGCGAGGACCGGGCACGGCTGCGGGGGTGACTTTATCCGCCAGCACGCCCGCGCGTCCTTTCAGCACGTGGTAGTAACTCCACCACAGATGCGCCGCCGCGCCGCGCAGCGGGCGCCATGGCTCGGCCAGTGGCGCCATCTGCTTGGCGGTCGGGCGCGCTGGCAGGTCGAGGCCGACCTTGATCGCTTCCTGGATCGCGATATCGCCGGCCGGCCAGGCATCGCCATGGCCGAGGCAGAACAGCAAATAGACGTCGGCGGTCCACGGGCCGATGCCATGCAGCGCGGTCAGCGTATGGTGCGCGGCGTCGGCGTCCTCTTCCGCCAGCACGTCGAGGTTCAATCGCTCGGCGGCCAGTTCGCGCGCGATGTTTTTCAGCGTCTTGATCTTGGCGGCGGAAAGACCGAGCCGTCCGAGGCGCTGGGCCCGCGCCTTGCGGATCGGCTCGGGATCGAACGGATCGAACGCGGCCGTGAGGCGGCCCCAGATCGCCGTAGCACTCGCGGTGGAGAGCTGCTGGCCGGTGACGATTGCCGCGAGGCCAGCAAACCCCGGCTCGCGCTGCCGCAGCGCCGGCATGCCCGTCAGCTCGAAAATCGGCTTCAGCCGGACGTCCTGCTTGATCAGGGCGTGGACGGCGTCCTCGAGGTCGGACTGGCTGCTGAGGTGGATGGTCATTACGGAATGTTATCGACTCACGGGATCATCATGCGCGGGGTTGGCCCGCGCGCCTATCTTATATCGTAAAAGGCTCTTGCACGATGGATTGCCGGGTCAAGCCCGGCAATGATGGTTGTTTGGAGGACCATGCCACCCGTTTTCCGATTTGCGCCAAGCCCGAACGGCTATCTCCATCTCGGTCATGCCTATTCGGCGCTGCTCAATTTCGACCTGGCGCGCCGGGCAGGCGGAAAATTCCTGCTGCGGATCGAGGACATCGACGCCACACGATGCCGGCCGGAATTCGAGGCGGCGATCTACCAAGACCTCGCCTGGCTCGGAATATCCTGGGAAACGCCGGTGCGGCGGCAATCGGAGCATTTTGCGCGCTATCGGGAGGCGGTCGAAGGCTTGGCAGGCCTGGGCCCGATCTATCCGAGTTTTGAGAGTCGCGCGGAAATCGCCCGTTTGGTTGCGCAACGCGAGGCCGGCTCGCCGTGGCCGCGTGATCCCGACGGCGCGCCGCTCTATCCGGGCGCTGCGAAATCGCTGTCGCCGGACCAGCGCGAGCGGCTGATCGCGCGAGGCGAACCTTATGCGCTCCGGCTCGACATGGCGGCTGCGCGCGCACGTACCGGTGAACTGAGCTGGAAAGAATGTGGCGAGGGCCCCGGTGGCGAGAGCGGCGTCGTCACCGCACAGCCCGAGGCCTGGGGCGACGTCGTTCTGGCGCGCAAGGAGACGCCGACGAGCTATCATCTGTCCGTCGTGATCGACGACGCCCTGCAGGGCGTCACCGACGTGGTGCGGGGCAGGGACCTGTTCTGGTCGACCAGCGTACACCTGCTGTTGCAGCAACTGCTTGGTATGCCACAACCGCTCTACCGGCATCACCGGCTCATCGAGGATTCATCGGGCCATAAGCTTTCGAAATCGACGCAAGCGACCGCCCTGCGGGAATTGCGCGGGCAAGGTGTCACGCCGGCGGAAATTCGCAGCCTCGTCGGCTTGCCCGAGGACTCCCGTAGTACTACTGGGGGTTGTTGAAAACGTCTCCGTGACATCGGCCGCCATCGCGTGTCATGCTGCTGGCGGCAGAGGAAGGGGGACCATGGCGGCGAAGCGGCGCCTACGGCGCACCACACGGCCAGTAAATAAGCGGCCAGCGAAAAAGCGCGTATCCAGCGCCGCTGCCAACATGCGTGGCGCCCGCAAATCCGCCGCCACCGGCTCCAGCATGGTCGAAACCGCGCTGGCAGCTTTTGCGCACGAGGTCCGCACGCCGCTCACAGGCATTCTGGCGATCAGCAATCTGCTGGCGACCTCCGATCTCGACGAGCGCGAATTGCGCTGGGTCGACACCATCAGGGCAGGCGCGGAACATCTGGCGAGCCTTGCGACGCTGTTCGTCGATGCGGCGCGCAGCGGCGGCCCCGGGCTCGAGGTGCGGCAGGACTTCTTCGACCTGCGCACGCTCGTCCGCAATGCCGGCGATTCGCTGACCGGCCGCGCGGCGGCCAAGGGCCTGGAATCGTCGGTCGCTATTTCCGAGAAGCTGCCGGCATTCGCCATCGGCGATCCCGTCCGCCTGCGCGCGGCGGTGGAGAACCTGATCGACAATGCCGTAAAATTCACCGAACAGGGCAGTGTTGCCCTCCAGGTCACGCCCCTGCGCAGCCCGAAAGGCAAGGTCGCCGTTGCATTCGAGGTCTCCGACAGCGGGATCGGCCTCACGCTCGCCGAGATCAAACGCCTGTTCCGGCCATTTTCGCAGGCCAATGTTTCGATTGCATCGCGCTTCGGCGGCGCCGGGCTCGGATTGTCGTCGGTCAAGCAACTGGCGCGCGCCATGGGCGGCGATGTCACCGCGACGCAACGCCGTGGCGGCGGCACCACCTTTACCTTCAATGTCGTGATGTCACCGGCAAAGGACATGCCGGCGGCGGTGTTCGGCGCCAATGGCGAGGCATCGATCGGCTCGGCGCGGCCGTTGCGCCTGCTCAGCGTCGAGGATAATCCGTTCGGCCGCGTCGTCCTCAACGCGATCCTGACCGAACTCGGTCACCAGGCCGAGTTCGTCGGCCAGGGCGAGGCGGCGCCCGGGCGGCTTGCGATCGGCGCATTCGATGCGGTGCTGATGGACATGGTGCTGCCGGGGATCAACGGTATCGAAGCGATCACGCGGATTCGCGCGCTTCAGCCGCCGCTCGGACGCATTCCGATCATCGGCATATCCGGCCGCAGCGAGGACGAGGCGGCGTCGCGCGCCGCCGGCGCCGATCTCTTTCTGGTCAAGCCTGTGTCTCCGCGCGCCCTTGCGACTGCGCTGCATGAAGCGACATCCCCTTCGGCAACCGCGACTTCATGATGGCCGCATTCAGTTCGCCGCCGTAGACGAAAATCGCGGCAATGAAATACAGAAACACCAGCGCGATGATGACCGAGGCAAGCCCCGCATACATCGTCACATAATTGCTGGCGAAGCGCGCCAGATACTGGCCGAACACGATGCCCGAGATCAGCGAGGCCACCATCGTGAACACGATGCCGGGAAGGATCTGCAGAAAACCCCGGCGGCCGCAGGGTAGCCAGGCATGCAGCACGAACAGCGCCACGATCATCGCCGAGATCGTGATGCCGTAGCGGGCATAGAAGAGCAGCCGCTCGTTGCTCTCGACGAAGAACGGAATGTATTGCCGGGCCGTTTCAAGGATCAGCGGACCGAGCACGATCAGGAACGCCATCAGGAGCGACGTGATGGCCGCGAGCAGCGTATAGCCGATCGACTCCAGCCGCAGCCAGTACCACGCTCGCGGTTCGACCACTGAATAGGCACGGTTCAGCGCCACCCGCAGCGCTTCGACGCCATTGGAGGCGAAATAGACCGCCAGCACCGCGCCGATGGTCAGGACGCCGCCGCGCGTCGTGGTCAGCACATCGTGGATTTCGCCCGAAATCGCGTCCGCAACGCGCTTGGGCCAGACCTGCAGCAGCAATTCCGCCGCCTGATCGGCGAGTTCCTTGGAGCCGAAAAAGCCGGCCAGCGACGTCAGCACGATCAGGAACGGGAACAGCGCCATCAACGTCGACAGCGCGATATGGCTGGCGATCGCCCAGCCGTCATCGGCCAGGAACGTATAGAACGCCTCCATCACGACGAGGTAGACGTAGCGAATGAGCCTCAACATCTCACCTCGATCAGGGTACAGCGATCCGGTCCCGAAACTGGACCAGAATCTGATATTACTGGATTAAAGGCCAGATCGTCGATTGGTTGCGCGAGGGTGTGCGGGGATTGTGCGAGAGGTTTTGAACGTGTGGAAGTCGGCGCTTGCCGGTGTTATGTAGCGGCGATGACATCCTTTTTGAGTTCGATCGTCCTCCCGATCGTGGTTGCGGCCGTGGCTATCGTGCTGCTGCTCGGCCTTGTCAACATGATGCGGGGCGGCTCGCCGAGCCGGTCGCAGAACCTGATGCGGCTTCGGGTGTTGCTGCAGTTCATCGCCATCGTCATCACCATGGTCGTGGTCTGGGCGATGGGCAAATAAGGGCAAGATAAAGGGACGCGCCAATGGTCGTACTCAACCGCATCTACACCAGGACCGGCGATGACGGCACCACGGCGCTCGGCAGCGGCGAGCGTCGCCCGAAATACGATTTGCGCATCGCGGCCTATGGCACCGTGGACGAGACCAATGCCGCCATCGGCGTGGTGCGGCTGCACCTCGGCGATTTCAGCGAACTCGATGCGATGCTGGGCCGGATCCAGAACGACCTGTTCGACCTCGGGGCCGATCTCGCAGTGCCCCAGCGCGACGGCAAGGCCGAGCGGTTGCGGATGCTGGCAAGCCAGGTCGAACGGCTCGAGCGCGACATCGACGGCCTGAACGAACGGATGGCGCCCCTGACCTCGTTCGTGCTGCCTGGCGGCACTCCCGCTGCGGCATACCTGCATCTCGCCCGCACCATATGCCGCAGAGCGGAACGGATCATGGTGGAACTCGCCGCCAACCCCGAGGAGCCGGTCAGCGGGGCCGCCATTCAGTATATGAACCGCCTGTCGGATTTTCTGTTCGTCGCCAGCCGCCACCTGAACGATAATGGGGCCGGAGACGTGTTGTGGGTACCCGGTCAGAACCGTTAAGGTGGGCCTTGTCCGGGGCCGATTTTTGGCTTTCGCGCGTTGACCGCCGATACCGGGACCATTAGGTTCCGCGCCCAAGCCGATAGCTAGCTAATTGCAAGCCATTAAACCCAGAATTCAAGCGAAAGTGGATCGATGAAGGTTCTTGTGCCGGTAAAGCGGGTGGTCGATTACAACGTCAAGGTCCGCGTCAAGAGCGACGGAACCGGCGTCGAACTGGCCAATGTCAAGATGTCGATGAATCCGTTCGACGAAATCGCCGTCGAGGAAGCACTGCGCCTGAGGGAAGCCGGCAAGGCGACCGAAGTGGTGGTGGTGTCGATCGGCCCGGCGCAGGCCTCGGAGACGATCCGGACCGGTCTTGCGATGGGCGCCGACCGTGGCATCCTCGTCAAGGCCGACGGCAATGTGGAGCCGCTGGCGGTAGCGAAGATCCTGAAAGCCATCGTCGATGAGGAGAAGCCTGGTCTCGTCATTCTCGGCAAGCAGGCGATCGACGACGATTCCAACCAGACCGGCCAGATGCTGGCCGCGCTGCTCGGATGGTCGCAGGCGACCTTCGCCTCCAAGCTCGAAGTCGACGGAAGTGACTTCAAGGTCACGCGCGAGGTCGACGGCGGCCTGCAGACCGTGAAGCTGAAGGGACCGGCGATCGTCACCACCGACCTCCGCCTGAACGAGCCGCGCTATGCGTCGCTGCCGAACATCATGAAGGCAAAGAAGAAGCCGATCGCAGACAAGAGCGCGGCCGATTACAGCGTCGATCTCACGCCGCATCTCGAAGTGCTCAAGACGTCAGAGCCGCCCGGCCGCAAGGGAGGCGTCAAGGTCAAGGACGTCGCCGAGCTGATCTCGAAACTCAAGACCGAAGCCGGGGTTCTCTGATGACCACGCTGTTGATTGCCGAACACGATCACGAAGCCCTCAAGGATTCCACCAACAAGGCGCTGACCGCGGCCACCCAACTGGGTGGTGAGGTTCACGTGCTGGTCGCCGGCGGCGGCCAAGGCACCAAGGCAGCGGCCGAGGCGGCGGCAAAACTCGCCGGGGTTACCAAGGTGCTGCTCGCCGAGGGCGATGCCTACGCTCACGATCTCGCCGAGCCGCTGGCCGCGCTGATCGTGTCGCTGGCGCCTTCCTATGACGCGTTCGTCGCGCCCGCCACCTCGCGCTTCAAGAACGTGATGCCGCGCGTCGCCGCGCTGCTCGACGTGATGCAGGTATCCGAGATCATCAAGGTGGTTTCGCCGGACACGTTCGAACGACCGATCTATGCCGGCAACGCGATCCAGACGGTGAAATCGAAGGACGCCAAGAAGGTCATCACGGTGCGGACCTCGACCTTTGCCGCGGCCGGCGAGGGCGGCAACGCTACTGTGGAGAACGCCGCAGCTGCGGCCGATCCCGGCCTTTCCAGCTTCGTTGGCGAGGAGGTTGCCAAGAGCGACCGTCCGGAACTGACATCGGCGAAAATCATCGTCTCCGGTGGCCGCGCCATGCAGAGCCGCGAGAACTTTGCCAAATATATCGAGCCGCTCGCCGACAAGCTCGGCGCCGGCGTCGGCGCCTCGCGCGCCGCGGTCGATGCCGGCTATGCGCCCAACGACTGGCAGGTCGGCCAGACCGGCAAGGTGGTCGCCCCGGAACTATATGTCGCCATCGGTATCTCGGGCGCGATCCAGCATCTCGCCGGCATGAAGGACTCCAAGGTGATCGTCGCGATCAACAAGGACGAAGACGCGCCGATCTTCCAGGTTGCCGATTACGGCCTGGTGGCGGACCTCTATCAGGCGGTTCCTGAACTGACCGAAGCGCTCGGCAAGCTCGGGAAGTAATAATTGTACGTCGGCCGGATGCGCAACGTCCGGCCGCTGTTTACTTTAAAAGCGTTTTCAAGCGAGGATTTACGGCTTCGCGAGAAGAAACGTGCCAAAGATGGGACTGAAACCTCGATTCCGATTATATCGTATCTGAGGTTCGAAAGATGAACAGGCGCGATGTGCGCGCCGTTCCGGTGGATGACAAGATGGCGGTGACAATCAAGAAGGTCGGCGTGATCGGCTCGGGCCAGATGGGCAACGGCATTGCGCATGTGGCGGCGCTGGCCGGTTTCGACGTGGTGCTCAATGACGTCTCCGACGAACGGCTGAAATCGTCGATGGCGACCATCAATGGCCATCTGTCGCGCCAGGTTGCCAAGCAGACCGTCACCGAGGACGACCGCAAAAAAGCGCTCGCCCGGATCACCTCCACCGAGACGCTGGATGGTTTGGCGGACTGCGATCTCGTGATCGAGACCGCGGTCGAAAAGGAAGAGATCAAGCGCAAGATCTTTCACGAACTCTGCGCGACGCTGAAACCGGAAGCGATCGTCGCTACCAACTCTTCCTCGATCTCGATCACGCGCCTCGCCGCCTCGACCGATCGTCCGGAGCGCTTCATCGGCATTCATTTCATGAATCCGGTGCCGGCGATGGAACTGGTCGAACTGATCCGCGGCATCGCCACCGACGATTCCACATTCGAAACGTCGAAGGAGTTTGTCGGCAAGCTCGGCAAGCAGATCGCAGTGTCGGAGGATTTCCCGGCCTTCATCGTCAACCGAATCCTGCTGCCGATGATCAACGAGGCGATCTACACCCTCTATGAGGGCGTCGGAAACGTCGAGGCCATCGACGCCGCCATGAAGCTCGGCGCCCATCACCCGATGGGGCCGCTGGAACTCGCCGATTTCATCGGTCTCGATACCTGTCTTTCGATCATGCAGGTGCTGCATGAGGGGCTGGCGGATTCGAAATACCGGCCGTGCCCGCTGCTGGTGAAATATGTCGAGGCCGGCTGGCTCGGCCGCAAGACGCAGCGCGGTTTCTACGACTACCGCGGCGACAAGCCGGTTCCGACGCGCTGACGGGCGCAGGTTCTTTGTAGGGTGGGCTGAGCGTAGCGAGCCCACCATAAACCTACGAAATATCCTTCGAAATGGTGGGCACGCTACGCTTTGCCCACCCTACTTCTTCGCCATCTCCAGAATTTATTAACCAGTGCCGAGGTAGGGTGTCCTCACGTTCTGAGGAGTGCTGCGTATGGACATGATGGCAATGGTTTCGAGCATGCTGGCGATGCAGTCGGCCGGCACGCAGCAGCAGATCCAGACTTCCATCATCAAGCAGAACGCGGACGCCGAGAAGGCTGCCGTTCAGACCCTGCTGGGTACGGCCAATCTCGCCCCCGGCGTTGGCGGCAACCTCAATATCGCGGCCTGAGAGAAAGCCCGTAGATACTGCCCGACCCTCATGGTGAGGAGGCGCGAAAGCGCCGTCTCGAACCATGTGGCCCGGCTGGTGCCATTCATCCTTCGAGACGCCGCTGCTCGGCTCCTCAGGATGAGGTCTACCACCTGAGAATCGGGCACGCGAACGCGCCCCGCTCCTTCAGGCCGGACTAAAACCCCGCCTTTGCCGGCTCCATCGCGGCCTTGATCAGCTTGATCGCGTCGTCGCTGGCCCATTCGGCGGGACCGGCCAGGTTGGCGATTTCGCAGCCCTGGCCATCCACGAGTATCGAGGTCGGCATCCCCAGGGCCTTGCCTATGCTCTTAAGATCCTGAAAAACCTTGGCTTTCGAATCGGCGAAATAGCCAAGCCTGGTCAGATTGGCCTCTTTGAGGAAGTTTTTCGGCTTCTCCGGGTCGCGGGTGTCGATATTGACGGCGACCACCTCGAAATCCTTGCCTCCGAGCTTGGCCTGCAAATTGTCGAGCGCCGGCATCTCCTTGCGACACGGCACGCACCAGGTGGCCCACAGGTTCACCAGCACGGTCTTGCCGCGCCATTCCGACAGCTTTCGGGGCTTGCCCTCGGCGTCCTCGAAGGCGAGGTCGGGCAGCCGCAAGGGGGTCGTCGCCATGGTCAGCGCGGCCACCTCGCCATGCGCCAGCGGCGCGATTTTGCGGGCCAGTTCGACTGCCTTGCCACAGGAGGGATCGCCGCCGGCCCGCTTGAAGCCGCCGAGCCCGTAAAACGCGCCCAATCCGATCGCGCCCACGGCCACCACCGCACCGATGGCGAGCGGAATCCGGCGGGTCGGGGCCGGGCGGGAAGGGGGCATTTCGGGCATATCGTTTGTCATCCTGTATCAGATACGGCTATGCAGGGCTCAAGATTACGGTTGAGTTACGGCCGAAACCGGCACGGCGTTTCGCACGAATTCGACGATATAGATGGCAGGAACTCGAGAAGTAAGGCCTGGGAAGTCATGAGCAACAAGATGTGGGGCGGCCGGTTCACCGAGCGTCCCGATGCGATCATGGAGGAAATCAACGTCTCCATTGACGTTGACCGTCACCTCTATGCCCAGGACATCGCCGCGTCCAAGGCCCACGCGGCGATGCTGGCCGCGCAAGGCATTATCACCGCAGCTGATGCGAAAAATATCGGCAAGGGTCTAGACACGATTTTGTCAGAAATCGGCAAGGGCTCCTTCGACTTCAAGCGCGCGCTCGAAGACATCCATATGAATGTCGAGAGCCGGCTTTCCGAACTGATCGGGCCCGCCGCGGGACGGTTGCACACCGCACGCTCCCGCAACGACCAGGTGGCGACCGATTTTCGCCTCTATGTCCGCGACACGATCGACGAGACGGATGCGGCGCTCGCCGCCTTCCAGCACGCGCTGGCCAGCCGCGCGCTGGAACATGCCGCGACCGTGATGCCGGGATTTACCCATCTGCAGACCGCCCAACCCGTGACGTTCGGGCATCATCTGCTTGCCTATGTCGAGATGGCCGCGCGCGACCGCGGCCGGTTTGCCGATGCCCGCAAGCGGCTGAACGAATTGCCGCTCGGCGCCGCTGCGCTGGCCGGAACCTCGTTTCCGATCGATCGCCATGCCACCGCAAAGGCGCTCGGCTTCGACCGGCCGATGGCCAATTCGCTGGACGCGGTCTCGGATCGCGACTTCGTGCTAGAGACCCTGTCGGCGGCGTCGATCGCGGCCGTGCACATGTCGCGCTTTGCCGAAGAAATCGTGATCTGGACCTCGCCGCTGGTGGGCCTGGTGCGGCTATCCGACAAGTTCACCACCGGCTCCTCGATCATGCCGCAGAAGCGTAACCCGGACGCGGCCGAACTGGTGCGCGCCAAGACCGGCCGGGTGATCGGCGCGCTCAACGGTCTCCTGATCGTGATGAAGGGCCTGCCGCTCGCCTACCAAAAGGACATGCAGGAGGACAAGCAGGGCGCGATGGAAGCGTTTTCCGCGCTGTCGCTGGCGATTCGCGCGATGACCGGCATGGTCCTCGATCTCGTCCCCGACGAGAACAGGATGAAAGCCGCGGCCGGCGAGGGCTACGCCACCGCCACCGACCTGGCCGACTGGCTGGTGCGGACCCTGAAAATGCCGTTCCGCGACGCCCACCATGTCACCGGGCGAATCGTCGGCCTCGCCTCAAAGCAGGGCGTGGCGCTGCATGAACTGCCGCTCAAGGCGATGCAGGAGGTCGAGCCGAAGATTACGGCCGACGCCCTGCGCGTGCTGTCGGTGGAAGCCTCGGTCAAGAGCCGGACCAGCTATGGCGGCACCGCGCCCAAGAACGTGCTGTCGCAGGCCAAAGCCTGGCTGAAACGGTTGGAAAAAGAGCAAAAATTGGGCTGAGGAAAAGATTTCGCTGCAATTTCTTGGGTTTTTCTTGGGTTTCCGTTGCCCATCGGCACTCGCCAGACTACGGCAATCTTTGTATGGTGCGGCGCGCATTGGGGATTTCGTCGTGATCAGTAACTACCGCCCGTCATCGTCGGGATGGGCCATCATCCTGCTGAGCGTGACCGCGCTCGCGCTCGGGGGCTGCGGACGCAAGGCTGGGCTCGACCTGCCGCCGACCGCGGCAGCGCCGCAGGCCCAGGCCACGTCGACGGATAGCGAGGCCGAGCGCGCGGCGCAGCCGGGTGTGTTCAACTCGACCTACGGATCAGATGCCAGCCCAAGCGCCCCCAAAGGTGGCAAGAAGAAATTCGTCCTCGACCCGCTGCTCGACTGATATAGAGCCGGCGCCATGAATCATTTCGACTATCGCGACGGCGTGCTGCACGCCGAAGCCGTCAACCTGTCCGAACTCGCTGATGCGGTCGGCACGCCGTTCTACTGCTATTCGACGGCGACGCTGGAGCGCCACTACCGCGTCTTCAGCGAGGCTTTTGCCGGCGAGAAGACGCTGGTCTGTTACGCCATGAAGGCCAATTCAAACCAGTCGGTGCTGCGTACGCTGGCGAAGCTCGGCGCCGGCGCCGACGTCGTGTCCGGCGGCGAATTGAAGCGCGCGCTGGCGGCCGGGATTCCGCCCAGCAAGATCCTGTTCTCCGGCGTAGGCAAGACCGAAACCGAACTGCGCGCCGCACTGGCGGCGGACATCCTCTGCATCAACGTCGAGTCCGAGCCCGAACTGGAATTGCTGTCGAAGCTCGCGGTCGAGGCGGGCAAGACCGCGCGGATATCGGTGCGCGTCAATCCCGATGTCGATGCCGGGACGCATGCCAAGATCGCCACCGGCAAGTCCGAGAACAAGTTCGGTGTTCCGATTGCGCGGGCGCGCGAGGTCTATGCCCGCGCGGCAAAACTGCCGGGAATCGAGGTGACCGGCACCGACATGCATATCGGCAGCCAGATCACTGATTTGAGCAAGATGGAAACCGCGTTCCGGATTCTGTCCGATTTCGTGCAGACGCTGCGCGCCGACGGCCACACCATCGAGCATATCGATTTCGGCGGCGGGCTCGGCATCCCCTACCACGCCGACCGCGAAGCGCCGCCATTGCCGTCGGCCTATGCCGCGATGGTCAAGCGGGTGACGCATAATCTCGGCTGCACGCTGATGTTCGAGCCGGGACGGATGATCGTCGGCAATGCCGGCATCCTCGTTTCCCGCGTCATCTATGTGAAGCCCGGCGAGGCCAAGAACTTCGTCATCATCGACGCCGCGATGAACGATTTGATCCGCCCGACGCTGTACGAGGCCCATCACGACATCCTCCCGGTACGCGAGCCGGCCAAGGGCGCGCACACCATCACGGCCGACGTGGTCGGCCCGGTCTGCGAGACCGGCGACTATCTCGCGCTCGATCGCAGCCTGCCCGAGCCCAAGACCGGCGATCTGATCGCGATCATGACAGCCGGCGCCTACGGCGCGGTGCAGTCCGGCTTCTACAACACGCGCGCGCTGGTGCCGGAAGTCCTGGTCAAGGACGATCAATACGCCGTGGTGCGCCCGCGCATCGAGGTCGAGGAACTGATTGCGATGGACAAGCCCGCGCCCTGGCTGTGACCGATAGCGAATCTCGCAGACATCACTGCTATCGGCAGTAACCCAGACGTTCATTGCGCTTTTGCACCGTTCGGCCTCATTATGCGCCCTTGATGGAGCTCGGAACCGAATGTCCGCAGCGAACCAGGGAGAACAGACATGACAGTTTCGACGGAACGCGCAGTCCTTGCCGGCGGCTGCTTCTGGGGCGTGCAGGATCTGATACGCCGCTATCCCGGCGTGATTTCAACCAGGGTCGGCTACACCGGTGGCGAGGTGCCGAACGCGACCTATCGCAACCACGGCAATCACGCCGAAGGCATCGAGATCGTCTTTGATCCGAAAACCATCAGCTTTCGCAAGCTGCTGGAGTTCTTCTTCCAGATCCATGATCCCTCGACGCTGAACCGCCAGGGCAACGACCGGGGCGCGAGCTACCGGTCGGCCATCTTCTATACCAGCGACGCGCAAAAGCGGATCGCGGAAGACACCATCGCCGATGTCGATGCTTCCGGCATTTGGCCAGGCAAGGTTGTGACCGAGGTGGCGCCTGCCGGTCCGTTCTGGGAGGCCGAGCCCGAGCATCAGGATTACCTGGAAAAATATCCTGACGGCTACACCTGCCACTTCATTCGGCCGGAATGGACATTGCCGCACCGGGCCGAGAAAGTCGCAGCAGGCGGGAGCGGGGTTTCGGCCGCGTGACCAAAGCCTCCGATCTGCTGGTGGCCGCCCTCGAGAACGAGGGCGTCGAATACATTTTTGCCATTCCGGGCGAAGAGAACCTCGACGTGCTGGAGTCGCTGCGGCGCTCGAAGATCAAGCTGGTGCTGACGCGCCACGAGCAGGCGGCCGGCTTCATGGCGGCCACCTACGGCCGTCTCACCGGGCGTGCCGGCGTCTGCCTGACGACGCTCGGTCCCGGGGCGCTCAATCTGACGACGGCTGCGGCCTACGCGCATCTGGGCGCGATGCCGATGGTCATGATCACCGGCCAGAAGGCGATCCGCAGCAGCCGCCAGGCGCGCTTCCAGATCGTCGACATCGTCGCGACCATGCGGCCGCTCACCAAGATGGCGACGCAGATCGTCGCCGCGCAAAGTGTTCCCACCCTGGTTCGCGACGCCTTCCGGGTCGCGCAGCAGGAGCGGCCCGGTCCCGTGCATCTCGAACTGCCCGAGGATATCGCGGCCGACGAAGCCACGGCCGACATCATTCCCCCGCATGTCGTCGAGCTTCCGGTCGCGCCTGCCGCGGCGATCGATCGCGCCGCTGCGATGATCATGGCGGCCCACAGGCCGCTCGTCATGCTCGGCGCGGCAGCGAGCCGCCCACGCCTTGCCGAGCCATTGTCGGCGTTCGTGCAGCGATGCGGGATTCCATTCTTCAACACCCAGATGGGGAAGGGCGCGGTCAATGCCGGCTCCAATCTCTATATGGGCACGGCGGCGCTGTCGGAGCGGGACTGGGTTCATGAGGCGATCGATCAGGCTGATCTCATTATTTCGATCGGCCACGACACCGTGGAGAAGCCGCCTTTCCTGATGGGCTATGATGGACCGCAGGTGATCCATGTCGGCGCAACGCCGGCGACGGTGGAACAGGTCTACTTCCCGCAGGCAGAGATCGTCGGCGACGTCGGTGCGGGCCTTGCCGCGCTCGCCGATCGCCTGGAAGGCAAGCTCCCCAATGGTCAGGCATTGCTTGGTTTACGGGAAGGGATTCTTGCCCATCTCTCCGAGCGGTCGACGGAAGATCGGTTTCCACTGACGCCGCAGCGCATCGTGCACGACGTCCGCCAGGTTATCCCGCCGGACGGCATCGTTGCGCTCGACAACGGCATGTACAAGATCTGGTTCGCCCGCAACTATCGCACCAGCGTCGCCAACACGCTGCTGCTCGACAACGCGCTGGCGACCATGGGTGCGGGGCTTCCGTCGGCGATTGCAGCGGCGCTGATTCATCCGGACCGTCGCGTGCTCGCGGTCTGCGGCGACGGCGGCTTCATGATGAATTCGCAGGAACTGGAAACGGCCGTGCGGCTCAAGCTGAACCTTGTGGTGCTGGTGCTCGAGGATTACGCCTACGGCATGATCCGTTGGAAACAGGAAGTCGATACGTTTCCTGACTTTGGCCTCGAATTCGGCAATCCTGATTTCGTGGCCTATGCGAAGTCTTATGGCGCCAAGGGCTGGCGCGTCGGCAAGGCCTCGGAACTATCGACGATGCTGGAAGCTGCCTTCGAGGAAGGCGGCGTGCATCTCGTCGTAGTGCCCGTCGACTACAGCGAGAACATGCGCGTGCTCGTCAACGAGTTGCAGCCGGTGGCCAAGCGTTAGTCCAAACCTACCACCTGGTCTTGACGGCCGCGTTCACGTTGGTCACGGCATTTGCGGTATTGGATGTCGTAGCTACCGTGTTGTTGATCAGCAATAGCAGCTTGTAATAGTCCACGACCTTCGCATTCGCCACATACACCACGTCCTTGGTCTTCATCTGGAAGGCCGAAGCGAGCAGCAAGCCCGCAGGATCACGCAGGTTGATATGATAGATCGTCGGGACCCGGTCGACCACAAACCTCGTGGTGTCGACACCCATCTTCTCCAGGAAACGACGGTCCTCGTACCGATACACGTAAAGCTCGCTGGGGTCGGACTGGTTGTCGTTAAGGCCGCCGGCCTTGCCCACCGCCTGGGCCAGTGTCAGCGTTTCGACGTCGAACGGAATTTCCGAATTGAAGCCGAAGACGTTCTGATTGAGCGCTCCGAGCGCAGTGAACGTGGGCGCCTCACGGGTGAGGAAAATCACGTCATTCGGTCGAATGAAGATATTTTCGCGCGGGTCGTGCACGACACGGCTGAGCAGGACCTTCACGCGCTTGCCGTCCCGCTGCAGCGTTACATAGCTTTCGATCGCTTCGAACTTCGGTCCGCCAGCACGCGCAAGTAGCGACATCAGCCGCTCGCCGACGCTGTTGAGCGCCAGGACACCAGGGGTGTTCACAGCCCCCAGGACGCTGACGACGCTGGAGTGCTGCTGATTGAGGCTGACGACCACCTGAGGCTCGATGGCGCGGTTGCGCAGCCGGCTAACGATGGCCTGTTGAAGTTCCGGTATGGTTCGCGAAGCGGCGGGAATTTCGCCAGCGTACGGAACATTAATGCTGCCTTTCTGATCGACGGCTTGTGCCGGCAAATCGACGAAGTTGCCGGGGCGAGCGCCTGCGGCCTGTCCGGGCGTAAACAGGCCGCCGGGCGCGGCTTCAAAAATCGATATGTTGAGGACGTCGCCGACCCCGAGAACCTGGCTCGGCTTGGCGCGCTTGTCGGGGAACTCCCCTTGGAATGTGATCAGATTGGGTTGGGATAGGAAGCCGATCGTATCGGCCGATATGTCGACCAACGCGTAAGAAAGTGCCGCGTTGGACCGCACGCCGGCCGTCGCATTGCTCTCAACGGCGTCGCTTTTCGGTCCCGTCCCCGGGAGCACGGAACAAGCTGGCAGGGTTGCAAGAACAGCAGCAAAGAGTGGCCAACGGAGGCGTTTCAACATCCCCACACGCCTCGCCGACCGTCAGAGTCCCCGATCATATGTGCGAGTCCCAAATTCACGCGCGAATGCCCCGCCAAAATGGAGATCATCGACGAACAATTTGAATCTCACTTTAAGAATTAAGGTGAATTAGAAGTGAATCGCCTTTGAGCCGATGGGCTTTTTCCGGCAGACCCTATCTGACCGGACATTCGCTGCGCAGCGCTGGCTTCGATCTCGGCGGCATTTGCGGCGTGTGGCTGCGAAACGAGGGAGAGCGCGCGATGAACGTGCGGGGCAGCGACATGGCGTCAAATTTGACGCTTTCGCCTCGCCAAGCCGCACGTTCGTTGTTTACGATCCAATCAGTTCGATCCGATGAGCTCAGGGCTTGGGAATTCGCCATGGGAACCAAAAAACATATGGCTGCGCCGACGGCGGCTCTTGCTCTCGGACTCCTGTTCGCGCCCCCAGCTTCCATTGCGACCGATGTCAGCATCAGCATCGTTGCCGCCACCATCGGCCATCTCAGCTTCGTATCGCCGGCAATGGCCGAGCCACCGACGAAAAGGCAGTCGGACGCGCTCGATATTTACAACAATTCGCGAAGCCAGTTCGAGCAGGTCCTGCGCCAGCGACGGACGCAGATCGATTCGAAGCAGGGGTTACCCAACTTGCCGGGACAGGCCCTCTACCTTGCCCGCAACAACATGATCAGCGCGTACAAGGATCTCACCGACGCGCTTCCGTCCAAAATAGGCGGGCCCAACAAATACGGCATCCCTCCGGCGTATTTCAGCGCCGACAATGAGCCGCTGCTCGACGAGTACCGGCGGCTTTTCGACCTGATGCAGGCGCCGCCCGCCAACGCGCAGAACTCGGATACGCCATTCAAGGACGTTGCCGATCTCGGCACCGCCATTGCACGCGCCAAGGGCCTCGATGCCGCCAGTGCCGAAGCGGCAGGCCGCATCAGCCTCGGGCTGTTCTTTGCCGAGACCAACGGCAACCAGAACATCGGCAATGCGCGATCGAACAAATACAAGGGCAGTTTGCAAACAGGCGTGCCCGAGGATCAAAGCGGGCAAAGGAAGTGGGCCGCGATCAAAAAGTCGATCGCAGCCTTTGATCCGGCGCTGAACGTCCGCGACGATAAGGAAGAGGCTCGGGCCGGCAATCTGGATCATCGCTACAATCACTGGACCGCCGTGCGCGACGGCCTCATGAACGCCCACGCGGATATTTTTCCGCAGGTGCCGGCGATCGTGAAAACGCTGCCGGATCCGATCGATCAAATGAAGCTGTTCGAACTGATCCAGATCATTCCGAGCCCGACCAGATCCGCGCTCGCCTCACGCAATTTGGCCGGTTACCGGGTTTCCGACCCGAAGATCATGTTCTATCTGCGCAACAACAGCATGTTCACCTTCGGACAGGCCGACAGGGCCAAAACCTCCGCGACCTTCCGCGAAATCCTCGATGCGATGTGGCTGTTCAACGAAAAGTTCGAACGCGCGCTCGCCAAATTCAACGAGCTCAGGAAGCAGGGAAAAGGCTGAGGCCCGCCGGCTGAGGTCGGATCAGAGCGGACCGAGCATGGCCCATCGCGGCTCGCAAAATGTCTTCAGCGCGGCCGTAACGCCGCTGCTGATGATGTTCCGGCGCTCGGGCGAACCCATCTTTACCTCTTCGTCCCGGTTGATGATCGAGCCCGCTTCAAGCAGGACGGCCGCCATCCGGGTCTTTCTCAACACGATGAGTTCGTCGTAGCGATAGACGCCGGTCTCCCTGTTCAGCAGTTCACGCTGGTAGCGGCCCATGATCGGCTGGGTATATTGCTTCGCATAGTCGAGGCCCTGGGCCTTCATTTCTTTGCCGATCAGTTCGGCAAACGAGAGGCTGGTCTTGAAGTCCGGATTGCTGCGGGAGACGAACACGGAATAGCCGCTGAAGCGGTCGCTGTAATGGCCCTTTTTTCCCTCGAATTCCCAATCCTCGAGGAATTTGTTGGGCACGGAGTCATGGTGGATCGACAGCAGGAGATCGGCGCGCAGATCGTTGGCGGCGTCGACGCGTTTGACGAGGCTGCGCCGGGCCTTGCCCTCGGTCAGGAGCAATCTGGTCTCGGCAAAGCCTTCCGCCTTCAACTTCTCCTCGATCTGCCTTGCAAGGCGCAGATTGTAGACGAATTCGGAGACGTTGCGCGCGCTGATCGCGCCTTCCGATTCGGCGGTATGTCCGACATCCAGAACGATTCGGAATTTTGCGGGATCGCACCGGGCCGCGACCGGTTTCGAGGCGGCAGGGCTCAAATGGACCGGTCCCAGCGCGGCAAGCTTTACGGTATGGCGTTTTGGCGCGGTATTATGTTTCGCCGCAGCGGCCGGCTTACGGGACGCGGTCTGCTTTGCCGGCTTGCCTTGTCTTGACGATTTGCCTTGCTTTGAGGAGCCCTTGAAAAGGTCGGATAGCCAGCCGGCGTGGCTGACTTTGATCGGCATCAACACGATCGCGGTCGAAACGACGATGATGATGCCGCGGCGGGACCAAAATCCCGAAGCGATTCGGCCGAGAACGCAAGTGGATTTGCGGCGCCTCATGCTCCCCCTCCGGCGACCATCATAGCAGAAGAGCCCGCGGTGCCGGAAGAGGGGGCCGTGGCATCCAATTGCCGTGGGGGGCGGCGGCTGATCGCGGCGCCCATCTTCGTTTCTCACTACATGGGGCTTTGGTTGGCCGCAGGAGCGAACGAATGATGACTGGAATGCCGGACCCGTGCGCCACCTTTTGGCGAACCCCGCAGGCCGAACTGACACGGCAGCTTGGCGCCGATCTCAATGGATTGACCTCGGTTGAGGCGGCGGCACGCCTGCAGCGCTATGGCGCCAACAGGCTGGAGAGCCAACGCCGCTTCTCATTTCTGCGCAAGGTTTTGAGCAGGTTCCGCAACCCGCTGGTGCTGATATTGCTTGCTGCGGCCACAGTCTCCGCGTTCACCGGCGATATTGCCAGCCTGGTAATCATTTCGGCCATGGTACTGTTCAGTGTTCTGCTCGACAGCGTGCAGGAGTACCGGGCCGAACAGGCCGCCGATCAACTCAAGATCTCGGTGGCTCTGAAAGAGCAGGCTCTGCGCGATGGCCGGGAGATCACCGTTCGCGCCGATCAACTCGTTCCCGGCGACGTGGTCGTGCTTGCCGCCGGAGACCTGGTGCCGGCCGACGGCAGGGTCATTGAGGCCCGGGATTTCTTCGTCAACGAAGGTCTGCTGACCGGCGAGTCCTATCCGGTTGAAAAGCGGGCCGTGCCCGAAGGTATCGGCGACGTCAACGTCGCGCAGGCTACCAATTCCGCCTTTATGGGAACCTCGGTCGTCAGCGGCTCGGCCAAGCTTCTGCTTTGCGCAACCGGAGACAGGACGCAACTCGGCGAGATCAGCGCTACGCTTCGTCATACCCCGCCTCCTGCGGCGCTGGAGAAGGGCGTCTACGAATTCGGCATTCTGATCGTGCGGCTGACCATACTGCTCGTTCTGTTCGTTCTGCTGGTGAACACGTTATCCCACCGCCCGCTGCTGGAGAGCTTCCTCTTCGCCATTGCGCTCGCGGTCGGCCTGACTCCCGAATTGTTGCCGATGATCGTATCGGTTACGCTTGCGCGCGGCGCGTTACGCATGGCGAAGCAAAAGGTGATCGTGAAGCGCCTTGCCGCGATCCACGACCTTGGCAGCATGGACGTGCTGTGCACCGACAAGACCGGCACGCTCACCGAGGCGAAGATTGCGCTTATCCGGCACATAACCTTGGCGGGGACCGACAGCGCGCGCGTGCTCGAACTCGCCTGGCTCAACAGTCACTTCGAGAGCGGCTTGCGCAGCCCGCTCGACACCGCAATTCTGGAGCACGAGCCGCATGCAGCTTCCGAGTGGACAAAGATCGATGAAGTCCCGTTCGATTTCGAGCGCCGCCGTGTTTCGGTTCTGATTGAGCGCGCGGGCCGCAGGATTCTCGTCGTCAAGGGCGCCCCCGAAGACGTCCTGAAACTATCAAGTCGTTACGAGCTTGCCGACGAAGACGATACCCGGCAGCTTGACTCCACGGCTATGGCGCGTGCCACGGCGCAATTTCAGGCGCTTGGGGAAGAAGGCTTTCGCGTGCTTGGCATCGCCTGGCGCGAAGAGCCTGCCACGCAGAGCCATGTTGCGGTACTCGACGAAAAGGATTTCGTGTTCGCCGGCTACGCCGCATTTCTGGATCCGCCCAAGGCCAGCGCGGGCGCTGCGATCACAGCGTTGAAGCGCAGTGGGATCGGCATCAAGATTCTCACGGGCGACAATGAGCGCGTGACCCAATACGTTTGCGGTCAGCTTGGCATTCCGATCGAAGGCCTGCTTACGGGGACGGAGCTTTCCTCGCTCAGCGAAGACGCATTGAGCGCGCGCATCGAGGCCACTAATTTGTTTTGCCGGGTCACGCCCTCGCAAAAGAACCGGATCATTCTGGCGCTGAAGCGTCGCGGTCATGTGGTGGGGTATCTCGGCGACGGCATCAACGACGCGCCCTCGCTTCACACCGCCGATGTCGGCATGTCGGTGGATGGCGCGGTCGACATCGCCAAGGACGCGGCGGATATCATTCTTCTCGACCATGATTTGGCAGTCGTCGAACGCGGCGTTCGCGAAGGCCGTCGCACCTTCGGCAACATCATGAAGTACATCATGATGGGCACCAGCTCGAATTTTGGCAACATGTTCTCGATGGCCGGCGCCTCCCTGATACTGCCGTTCCTGCCGATGTTGCCGATTCAGGTGCTGCTCAATAACCTTCTCTACGACCTGTCCGAGGTTCCGATCCCGATGGATGAGGTTGACGATGAACTACTGGCTCAGCCCCGCCATTGGGATATCAAATTCATCCGCAATTTCATGCTTGTGCTCGGATCGGTGAGCTCGATCTTTGACTTCTTGACGTTCGGCTTGTTGTTGTGGGTCTTCAATGCGACCGAAAAATTGTTCCAGACCGGCTGGTTCATGGAGTCGCTTGCAACCCAGGTCCTCGTCATTTTTGTGATCCGCACCAACGGCAATCCGTTGCGCAGCCGGCCCAATCCTGTTCTCGCGGCAACCTCGCTCGCCATTGTGGCCGTTGGAATCGGGTTGCCCTATACCGCGATCGGCCGCTGGTTCGGTTTCGTCCCGCTGCCGCTTACGTTTTTGGCGGCGCTTTGCGCAATGGTTGTTTGTTATCTGGTGCTCGCCGAGGGCGTGAAGCGCTGGTTCTATCATCGCTACCCGCCATATGGGATGACACGTTCACCCATCCCGCGATCGCAATTCCCGTTGACCGGGACCTGAACCAATCGTGATTTCGCTTCATCGCGCTGCCGGACCGATATTGAGGCCAGCGCCGCGCGAATAACCAGCTCACCAGCCGAAGGGACTTCCGAAAGGCGAGCCCCAAAAGGGCTGGCTGCGCGAGCGCACGTAGTGGTATCCGCTTCCCGGACTGCGCCGCCGCTTCTTGATGCCGCCTTGCGGCTCGCCGCTCAGCAGCACGACAAATTCCGTTCCCTTGCCGATTTCCGAACTCGGCGGCTCGTCGGTGACGATCAGCGAGGATCGCGGCGCGGTGCCGGCGATGCGATTCAGTGCGTCCTGCGGAATCGTGATGCGGTCGAGCGCGGTCTTTGCGCTGTCCGCGTCCGTCGGCGCCGGCCCAACGTCGCGGCCGCTGCTGGCGCGCGCCTGGTCTTTTGGCTCAGCCGCGACACTTGGCGCACGTTCGCCCCCCAGTGAGACGACGTTCCATCGCAACTTGGCGTCGTCGGCGGTGCGCTCGGCGGCGGTGAAGACATGCGTGCCGATGGGGCGATCGGAATCCGCGATCGTCACCGGACTTTCAAGCACGGGCTTGAATGCCTGACGGACATAAAGCCGCTGGGTCTTGCGGCTGATCAATACCGATACCGGCTGCAGTTCACTTGCCACCTCGCGGGCCGCCTCGGCTGCCGCGACGCGCGCGGTCTCGGCGGCAGCGGCAGCGTCACGCGCAGACGTGGCCGCATCGAGCCTCAGTTGCAGATCAACATTGGCGACGTCCCATTGCAGCTGCAGTTCGGCGATTTTGGCAACGGCCTGCGCCTTGGCGCTCTCGGCCTGCTCCTTTGCCTCCGCCGAGATGCCGGAGCCGAGCTTGGTCTCGACGGCCGCCAGCTGGGCCTCGGCCCTGCGCTTGAGGGTTTCCGTCGTACGTACCGGCGCCTTGGCCTGCGTTGCCTCCCGGAAGGCAGTCCCGGCGGCTATTCGCGCTTCGGCTGCTTTCTTCGTCGCTTCCTGCGCTTCCGTCGTGCGGGCGGCGGCCAGGGCGGCCGCGCCGGGCTTCGGCTGGAACAGCAGCGGATGAGCGATTTCGACGGGCGCCACATCGCCTGGCGCCACGATCACCCGGATGCCCACCGTGGTCGCGTCGAATAGCTGCTCGGCGAAGTCGAAGGGCAGGCGGATACAGCCATGCGACGCCGGGCGGCCCGGCAGGACTCCGCCATGGAGTGCGATGCCCGACCAGGTGATGCGTTGCATGTGCGGCATGAAAGCGTCGTCATACAGGTTCGAGTAGTGCTCCTCGACCTTCTGGATGACGCTGAAGATGCCGGCAGGCGTCTCGCGTCCTTTCGAGCCGCTCGACACCGGCGCCCGCAGGATCCAGCCTTTGGCGTCATAGACGGTGATCCGCTGGCTGCGGAGCGAAACGATGGCCATGACCGGATCGCCGGCGCTGCGCGACTGAATGGACTCGACCGGGCGTTCGCTCCGGCCGCCTCTCGCGCCCGCATCGCCTCCCGCCGCGATAAGGGCGGTGAGACCCGCAACGGCAAGATAGGCGGACCGCAGCCGCTTCCGCCTGTACTCGGGATTTACGCAACGAGACGTCATACGCGTCCCAACTGATTGATCAGGGCAATGCTGGCTTGTACTCAAGTCCATCCAGAACGTAACGCCATTCGGCCGGACTTGCCAACCTGGAACTGGACCATCAGCGCTACTTCGCCGCGTGGCCGCCTTTGGCGCCGCCGACCACGACGCCCGCCGCCTTTTCGATCGGCTTGATAGCCGCGGTGAAATCCGACTCCGCGCCCTCGTCGCGGATGATGACTTCCCACAACCGTCCGACCGCTTCGGCGACTTCCATCGACAGCCCCAGCGATTTCATCTCCTCCAGCGCAAGCCGCACGTCCTTCACCATCAAGCCGGTGGCAAAGCCGAAATCGAAGCTGCGCGGCAGCACCGATCGCGGAAACTTGTCGCGGCTTGCCGTGTTGAGGCCGGAACCGGCGTTGATGACGTCGATCATCACGGCCGGATCGAGCCCTGCCTTGACGCCCATCACTACGGCTTCCGACGTCGCCACCATGGCGGTGGCCGACAGGAAGTTGTTGGCAAGTTTCATCGTCTGCGCCGCGCCGGGCTTTTCGCCGATGAAGAACACTTTTCCGATCACGTCGAGCGCGGGCTTCACCGTCTCGCAGTCGGCACGCGGGCCGGAGACCATCACCGCCAGCGTTCCCTTCTCGGCGCCGCCGACGCCGCCGCTCACGGGGCTGTCGATCTGCACGATGTTCTTTGCAGCCAGCAGGCCGTGAATCCTGGCCGCCATCTGCGAGCCCACAGTGGAGAGATCGACGAAGCGTTTTACCCGCTTGCCCTCGATTACGCCGCCCGGGCCGGTCGCAACGTCGAGCGAGGCCTGCAGCGAGGGCAGGCTTGCCAGCACGGTTTCGCAGCGGTCGGCGATGTCCCTGGTCGACGATGCCGCCTGCGCGCCGAGCGCGACCAACTGGTCGACCGCTTCCTTCCGCGTATCGAATACGGTGAGCTGGTGCTTGGCCTCGATCAGGCGCCGTGCCATCGGGAAGCCCATTTTGCCGAGGCCGATGAATCCGATTTCCATAGTGTTGTTCCCTTTGACTTCGTCAGTGCGAGCGAAGCGAAGCAATCCATTCTTTCTTTATGCGGCGATGTGGATTGCTTCGCTTCGCTCGACGGATAGAGCTTGGACTGACTTCCACGTTCCTCGTAGTTTTACGGTTCGGCGCGGACGTTAGGGGGTGGGAGCCCTGCAGTCACGCCTTCGTGTTATGCGTATTTCCATGTGTGGGAACCCGCTTCGGGCGGGTGCCTCAATGCCGCCGCTGTGCTAGGCTGATTTGTCGGCAACCCGGAGAGTTTATTGAGCGGCGCCTTACCTGACCCCTCAGAGCCCGCGCGCGAGCCGGATTCCGTCGCGCGGCTTCAGCTGACGCAGGCCCTGCAACGGGCCCAGTACGCGATCGCGTGGGAGCGCGCCTGGCCCGGTCTGGCCCGCATTTTGAGCGTCGTCGGGCTGTTTCTGGTGGCGTCGTGGGCCGGATTGTGGCTGGCGCTGCCGTTCCTGGCACGCGCGATCGGCATCGGCCTGTTCGCCGTCGCGGCGCTGGCAGCATTCTACCCGTTCGCGCGGTTTCGCTGGCCGACCCGCGAAGAGGCGTTGAGCCGGCTCGACCGCGGCACCGGCATTCGCCATCGCCCGGCGACCGCGCTGACCGATACGCTTTCGACCAAGGACCCGATCGCGCAGGCGCTGTGGCAGGAGCAGCGCGAGCGCACGCTGGCCTCGATCAAGCGGATCCGCGCCGGCCTGCCGTCGCCGCGGCTTCCGATCCACGATCCCTGGGCGCTGCGCGCGCTGGTCATGGTGATGCTGGTGGCCGCCTATTTCGCCGCCGGCGACGAGCGCATGCTGCGGATTGCCGCGGCGTTCGACTGGAACGGCGTGCTGGCCCCGGCCAACGTCCGGGTCGATGCCTGGGTGACGCCGCCGGTCTATACCGGCAAGCCGCCGGTCATTCTGTCCGCCAACCGCGATGCGGCTTCGCCCGACAGCGGAACGCCGCTGCCGGTGCCGTCGGGCAGCACGCTGCTGGTGCGCTCCAGCGGCGGCACGATCGACGTCGTGGTCGGCGGCGGCGTGACCGAGGTCGCGCCGAGCGAGCAGGCGCCAAAGGGCACCAACGAACGGCATTTCAAGATCGCGGGCGACGGCACCGCGCATGTCCGCGCGCCGGCCGGCCAGCCGCTGTGGCGCTTCACGGCGACGCCCGACCGCGCGCCGACCATTTCGCTGGCCAAGGATCCGGAACGCCAGGCCCGCGGCTCGCTGCAGATGTCCTACAAGCTTGAGGACGATTACGGCGTCACCGAAGCGCGCGCACAATTCGCCGCCCGCAACGCGGATGCGGCCAAGGAAAGCAATAAGGAAACTAACAAGGAAGCCAATAAGGACGGCAAGGATCAGAAAGAAGCCGACAAGGCCGGGCCGCGGCCGCTGTTCGAGGCGCCGCAGTTTGCGCTGGTGCTGCCGAACGCGCGCACCCGCAACGGCGTCGGCCAGACGGTCAAGGATCTCAGCGAAGATCCCTATGCCGGCGCCGATGTGACGCTGACGCTCACGGCCAAGGACGAGGCCGGCAACGAGGGCAAGAGCGAACCCTTCAATATGCGGCTGCCGGAGCGGCTGTTCACCAAACCGCTGGCGCGCGCCCTGATCGAACAGCGCCGCGTGCTGGCGCTCGACGCCAATCAGAATGCGCAGGTCTTTACCGCGCTCGATGCGCTGATGATCGCGCCGGAATTGTTCACGCCGGAGACCGGCCATTATCTTGGCCTGTTCAGCGTGTCGCGGCAGCTGGAGGCAGCGCGCACCGACGATGCGCTGCGCGAGGTCGTCGCCAGCCTGTGGGCGCTCGCCGTCACCATCGAGGACGGCAATATCAGTGATGTCGACAAGGCGCTGCGCGCGGCGCAGGAGGCGCTCAAGCAGGCGCTGGAACGCGGCGCCAGCGACGAGGAGATCAAGAAGCTCACCGACAATCTGCGCGCCGCGCTGGACAATTTCCTGCGCCAGCTCGCCGAGCAGTTCCGCAACAATCCGCAGCAGCTGGCCCGCCCGCTCGACCCCAACACCAAGATGCTGAGCCAGCAGGATCTCAAGAGCATGCTCGATCGGCTGGAGCGGATGTCGCGCTCCGGCGACAAGGATGCCGCCAAGCAGTTGCTGGAACAGCTGCAGCAGATGCTGGAAAACCTGCAGATGGCGCAGCCCGGCCAGGGCGGCGACGACATGGAGCAGGCGCTGAACGAACTCGGCGACATGATCCGCAAGCAGCAGCAATTGCGCGACAAGACCTACAAGCAGGGCCAGGATTCCAGGCGCGACCGCTCGCGCGGCAAGCAGGGCGACCAGAGCATGGGCGACCTGCAGCAGGACCAGCAGGGCCTGCGCGACCGGCTGAAGAAGTTGCAGGAAGAACTCGCCAAGCGCGGCATGGGGCCGGGCCAGCGCGGCCAGCAAGGGCAGCAGGGCCAGCGCGGCGAACAGGGACAGGGTCAGCAGGGCCAGGGCCAGCAAGGTCAAGGCGGCGACCAGGGCGACGGCGAGGACGGGCTCGATCAGGCCGATTCAGCGATGGGCGATGCCACCGGCCGGCTCGGCGATGGCAATGCCGACGGCGCGGTGGACTCGCAAGGGCGAGCGCTGGACGCGCTGCGCAAGGGCGCCCAGAGCCTGGCGGAAGCCATGCAGCAGGGCGACGGCGACCAGCCGGGCGACGGCCCCGGCAATCCCAGAGGCCGCCAGCAAGGCGCGCAGAACTCTACCGATCCGCTCGGACGGCCGATGCGCCACAACGAATTCACCGACGATTATACGGTGAAGATCCCCGGCGAGATCGACGTGCAGCGGGTGCGCCGGATCCTCGAAGAACTGCGCCGCCGTCTCGCCGATCCGGCCCGCCCGCAGATCGAACTCGATTACATCGAGCGGCTGCTGAAGGATTATTGAGGTATTTGCGGATCGCGTAGGGTGGGCAAAGGAGCGCAAGCGACGTGCCCACCATTTATCACCGGTCGCGCTGCTTGATGGTGGGCACGCTTCGCTCTGCCCACCCTACGGATTCTCGCTAGGTCTTCCCCGCCGCCAGCGCGTCGGCCACCGCGGTGCGGATGTCGTGCACCGAGAACGGCTTCGTCACCACGTCGTGCACGATGGCGTTGAGGCCGGAGGCGCGTTCGCGCTGGGCGGCGAAGCCGGTCATCAGCAGGATCTTCAGCTTGGGAAAATCGCGCGCCGCCGCCAGCGCCAGGGCGATGCCGTCCATGACCGGCATCTGGATGTCGGTCAGCAGCAGGTCGAACGCGCCGTGTTCGCGGGTCAGGATATCGAGTGCTTCGGCGCCGTCCTCGGCGGTGATGGTCTCGTGGCCGTCCATGGCGATGGCGCGCGCCACCAGCAGGCGCATCGAATCCTCGTCATCGGCAATCAGCACGCGTGGCATGAAATCGTCTCTCTCGCCCCGGCGGAATCGGCGGCCGGTTCAGGCCTGGCCGGCCAGATCCCGCTTGTTGAAAAAGCGTACGTCAATATTACGGCCTTCGGACGGCGGCGAAGCCAGCCGCGACTTGAAATAGGCGCGCTCGCCGGGCTTGAGCACCGGCTGCTCGAGCACCGCGTTCCAGGCGTAGATCTCGGCGCCTTGCGCGTCGCGGACCGAAAAGCGCAGCCGCGGCAATTCGACCGGTTTCTTGCTCTCGCCGATGATCGTGCCTTCGATGACCAGAACCGGCTTGCCGTCCACGGTCTCGTTAGAGACCTTGATGTCCTTGAATGCGAGCCCGCGCAGGTTCACTTCCAGCCCGACCATCTTGTAGAAAACGGCGGTTTGCGGCAACAGCCGCACGACATCGGCGCGCCAGATCATCAGCGCCAGGATCAGCGCGCCCATCGCGGTGCAGGCGGTCGGCAGGCCAAAGGACGGCATGAAGGGGATGCGGGGCAGGGACGGCAGCCGGAAAAGACGGGCCAATCGCTGGCCGTGCGTGGTAGGTATTTCCTCTTCGTTCTCCGCATCCTGCCGGGCGGCCGACGGCCAGTCGCCGTCGCCAGGGTGCGAAGTTTCGCCCTCGGGCGGCCAGCCGGCCGAAATCGAGGGGCTGTCGACCACCGGGGTGTCCTGCCTCTCTTCCTCGCGCGCCAGCGCTTCCCATTCGGAGGCGGGATCGTTTTCGGCAGGCGGGGCCGATTGCGCGGGATTTGGCATGGTGGCCGGCATGGCGTCCGCCATCTCGATCGCGTCTTCGGGCCGCGCCAGCCAGGTTTCCTTGCAGCGCGAGCAGCGAACGGTGCGTCCGGCGGATCCCAGGGTGTTCGGATTGATGGCGTAAGATGTTGTACAATGAGGGCAAATAATGTGCATGGAGCCCGTCTCTAGCGTGTCTTTGCCGGGATGCTACATAGCGACCGTTAACGAACCGGAAACCATAACGGTCGCAAAACCGTTTTGTCCGGTTGGTTCCCGAACCAGCGGGCCGCGCGCCCGAGGTTCGGGTTCGGGGCCAGTTTTAGGGTTAAGTCCGGGGTTTGTGGCCACGGCTCATGTCGAGCGGAGCTGAGCTTGGTTCGGTTCGAAAATGTCGGTTTGCGGTACGGGCTCGGCCCGGAGATTCTGCGCGACCTAACTTTCCTGATTCCGGCGCATTCCTTCCAGTTTCTCACCGGCCCCTCGGGCGCCGGCAAGACTTCGCTGCTGCGGCTGTTGTTTCTGTCAATTCGGCCGACCCGCGGCCTCGTCAACCTGTTCGGCCAGGACGTCTCGCTGCTCGGCAAGGATCAGGTGGCGAACATGCGCCAGCGGATCGGCATCGTGCTGCAGGATTTTCGCCTGCTCGACCACATGACGACCTATGAGAATGTGGCGCTGCCGTTCCGCGTGATGGGCCGCGACGAATCCAGCTACCGCCGCGAGGTGATCGACCTCCTGAAATGGGTCGGCCTCGGCGAGCGCATGGATGCTCTGCCGCCGATCCTGTCGGGCGGCGAGAAGCAGCGCGCCGCGATTGCGCGCGCGGTGATCTCGCGGCCACAATTGCTGCTGGCGGACGAGCCGACCGGCAGCGTCGACCCGACGCTCGGCCGGCGCCTGCTGCGGCTGTTCATCGAATTGAACCGGCTGGGCACCGCCGTCATCATCGCGACCCACGACATCACGCTGATGGACCAGTACGAGGCGCGGCGGATGGTGCTGCATCAGGGACGGTTGCACATCTATGAGTAGGATGGGTGAGGAGCACGGGCCGCTGGTGGACCTCGGGACCGAGCGCCCACAGGTCCCGGCGCGCGCGCGCAACATGTCGCCGATCGTGCCGCGGGCGTCGATCTCCGGCCGCGCGCTGGTCGCCGTCGTCGCCATCATGACGTTCCTGGCTTCGATCACGACCGGCACGGTTCTGCTGGTCAGCGCATCGGCCGCGGAATGGCAGTCGGAAGTCGCCAGCGAAATCACCATGCAGGTGCGCCCGCAGACCGGGCGCGATCTCGATCGCGACGTGACCGCGGCGGCGGAGGCGATGCGGACGCAGCCCGGCATCGTCCAGGTCAAGCCGTTCAGCAAGGACGAATTGGCGAAATTGCTGGAGCCCTGGCTCGGCACCGGGCTGTCGATCGATCAGTTGCCGGTGCCGCGCGTCGTCGTCGCGCGCGTGCAGCCCGGCACCACGCTCGACCTCGCAGGCCTGCGCAAGGCGGTGACGCAGGTAGCCCCGTCGGCAAGCGTCGACGATCACCGCGCCTGGATCGAGCGCATGCGCTCGATGACCGGAGCGACCGTATTTGCCGGCATCGGGATCCTCTTGCTGGTGATCGCGGCGACGATCATCTCGGTGTCGTTCGCGACCCGCGGAGCGATGGCGGCGAACCGCCCGATCGTCGAGGTGCTGCACTTCGTCGGGGCCGGCGACCGCTATATCGCCAACCATTTCCTGCGGCATTTCCTCAGGCTCGGGCTGGAGGGCGGGCTGATCGGCGGCGGCGCCGCGATGCTGTTTTTCGGCTTCTCCGAATCGATCGCCGCCTGGTTCTCGGGCACCCCCGTCGGCGATCAGTTCGCCGCGCTGCTGGGGACGTTTTCGCTGCCGCCCTCGGGCTATCTGGCGCTCGCGGTACAGGCCGTGGCGATCGCCGCCATCACCGCCTGGGCCTCGCGGCGAACGCTGTTCGCCACGCTGGACGATATCGATTGACGACTCCACTTCGCTTGAAAACGTTATAGAATTGTGCGTGGAAGAGGATCGCCGGACCACATGGGTTTGCAGCACGACGACAGCACGCCGAGGGCGCCGGCCGCGCGGCCGCGCGGATGGCTGCGCGCGGCCGTCGTCGGCTCCATGGCGATCCTGTTCGTCGGTGCGGCCGTCGGCTTCGTCGCCTTTCTCTCGCAATTGCGTGGCGTCGAAATCAAGCCGGCGCGCAACGCCGACGGGATCGTGGTGCTGACCGGCGGCTCGTCGCGGGTGTCGGACGCGATGGAATTGCTGGCCGGCGGCTACGGCAAGCGGCTGTTGATTTCGGGCGTGCACCCGACCAACGCCGCAAGCGACATTTCGCGCTCGCTGCCCGACAACCAGTCGCTGCTGGGCTGTTGCGTCGATCTCGACCGCTCCGCCGTCAACACGCGCAGCAACGCCGCGGAGACCCGGCGCTGGGTCCGCGAGCGCGGCTTCAAGTCGCTGATCGTGGTGACGTCGAACTACCACATGCCGCGGGCGATCGTGGAACTGTCGCATGCGATGCCCGACATCACGCTGATTCCGTTCGCGGTGGTCGGCGACCGCTGGCGCGACGAGCCGTGGTGGACCAGCGGCGCGACGCTGCGTCTGTTGCTGTCGGAATATGCGAAATACGTCGCCGTCGAGGTGCGCGTGCGGCTGGCTGACGTGGGCATCGAGGTGATGCCGGAAGCGTCCGATCAGCTCGCGCCGGCATCGCGCCGGCCGGCGACCGCACAGGCCAACTAGGCGCTAACATCTAAAGCCGAGGGATCCAGCCTGGACGGCTCAACAAATATTCGACCATTCGCGGCGGAATGCTTAAAGCTCCCGCGATCTCGCGTTCATCCTTCGGCAGCCCTGCAAGAATCGACGCTTCATGCTTGCTTCGGACTTTGGATAGCCACTCCGGATCGACCACCACGGCGCGCCCTATCGCAACCAGATCGGCTCCCAATTTGATCGCGCCCTCGGCATCCAGGCATGTCTTGATCCCGCCGCTGGCCATCACCGCGCAACGGCCCGCTATGACGCGGGCGAATGCTGTGATGGGACTCTCTGCCGGGGCATCAATTTTCGCGACCGGACCATCATAGACACGGGTCTCTCCGACAGGTCGGCTCTTCCGATAATCGTCGAGCGAAACGGAGATGTAGTCGAGATTCAACTTCGCAAGCTCACTGCAAAGCAGTTTGCTGTCTTCAAGCGTATAACCGTCCGACTCGGCCTCGAACGGCGTAACGCGAAACCCTGCGATCAGCCTGGGACCGAGTGCGTCGCGAACGGCTTGCGCAACAGCGAGAGGAAAGTTCATTCGTTTCGAAAGCGTGCCTCCCCATTTGTCGACGCGATGATTGGCCCGGGGTGAAAAGAACTGATGAACCGCGTAGTGGTTGGCGCCGTGAATCTCGACGCCGTCGAAACCGGCCTTGCGAGCGAGGGAAGCAGCCTCTCCAAAGCTCGCAATCAGGCCTTCGACCTCATCGGCTGTCATCGCCTTTGGCGTCTTAGCTCCGGGACGCAACGATGCGACGGCAGAAGGTGCACGCAGGCGTTGCTCACCTATCAACTCGGGCTTTGCGATGCGGCCGCCGTCATAGATCTGGAGGATCGCGAGACCTCCCGCCGCACGCATGGCTTCGGCGAGCCGATGGAGACTGGGCAAGTGCCCCTCATGTGCCGCACCTATTCCCTGCCAGGAGCGCCCGTCCTGTTCGACGTAAGCGGCGGAAGAAATGGTGGCTCCGAACCCGCTGGCAGCACGCCGCCGAACAAATTCGAGTTCGTTGTCGGGAGCCGTCCCGTCTTCATGGGAAGAATCGGTTGTCAGCGGCGCTATCGCAAACCGATTTGCGATCTCTCGTCCGCAGTTGAACCTTAATGGAGACCAGACAACCATCGATCGAACCTCAACGCATAAGTGATCAAAAACCCCGGCGCTAGTGGAAGACGCGTCCAGCGTCGATGACGACGGTCTGGCCGGTCATGGTCTCGGTGCGGCACATGGCTACCACCATGTCGGCGCAGTCGTCCTTGTCGGCTGCTTTCTTCAGGAGCGAGCTTGATGCGGAGCGCTCGATCTGCTCGGACCGGAGATTGGCTGTCGCGCGCGTGCCCTCGAGCAGACCCGGTGCCACGCAGTTGACGAGCGTCTCAGGCGCCAGCGCCACCGCCATGCAGCGCGTCAGATGAATGAGCCCCGCCTTCGACACCGCATAGGCGATGGAAGAGCCGGTTGGGCTGAGCCCTGCCACCGAAGCTATGTTCACGATGCGGCCGCGCCCCTGGGCCTTCATGACAGGGGCCACCGTCTTGGTCAGGCGCATCGGCCCCGTCAGGTTGACGGCCATGATCTTGTCCCACACTTCCAGCGTCAGACTGTCGAGATCTCCGAAGGGGATCGAGACGTTGTAAGCGGCGTCATTGATCAGGACATCAAGGCGGCCGAAGGTCTGGGTTACCTCGCCTACCAGCCGATCCACAGCCGCGTCGTCGGATATGTCGCAGGCGAAAGCTTGAGCCTTGATTTGATAACGCGACGCTAGTTCGCTGGCGACACTTTCCGCCTGTTCGCGGCTGCGAGCGTACATGACAGCCACATCTGCGCCTTCCTGCGCGAGCGCGTGGCAGATGCGCTGCCCCAGCCCGCCATTGCCGCCCGTCACGAGTGCAACCGCGCCCTTCAGGTCCATCGCTTCTCTCCTCTAATGCGAATGCGTCGACGCATCGCCACGACTCCGCGCCATCCCTGGCTCAACGGTCGCTGTTCTCTGCAGGAAGAACCGGATGATGCGCATCGTGCAGCATCATTGCAAGCCGGTGCAATTGCTGATCGCGAAAACCTTCCGCCTCGATCGCTTTCACCGTCGCCAGCACATAATCGCGATTGACGCCGGACTGGCCGTGGCCTTGCAGCACGTGACGCAATTGCTCGGCCGGCGACAGCCGCCCGGCATATTGCACGTGGCCGCGGTCGACCACATAGACCAGCGCGCTGACGCGCTGGCGCGCCTCGTTCTCCAGCCACACCGATCGTTTCACTTCGCGGTACACCGAGGTGACCTGCTCGCGTTCGCGCAAGTACGCGACGGTCGCCGCGCTATGCTTCTCCGCGACGCGGAACGCGACGCCGCGGCAGGCGCCGCCGCGGTCTAGTCCCAGCACCAGGCCCGGCTTCTCCGGCGTGCCGCGATGCACGAAGGAATAGACACAGAGCGCGCGGTGTTCGCCAATCAGCCGGGCCGGGACCCGTTCGATGAATTCGAAGCCCGGGCGCCACATCAGGGAGCCGTAGCCGAACACCCAGAGGTCGCCTGTCGAGAATTCCGTATCGTTCAGCGTAATGACGGACATGCCCCGCACCGCTACCAGAAAGCGAAGTGAAATCAATGCCTTTTGTTGCAGGGGGCGGATGCTTACATTTGACAAAATCGCTAGCCAAAGGACGCCGCATGCCTGACACGACCCCCGCGCCGCGCCGGCGCCCGCTGTGGCGCCTATTCATCATGCCCGCACTGCTCGTCATCGCCGCCGCGGCCTGGAGCGCGTTCTGGTTCTATGCCGCGTCCGAAGCCGGGGTGCGCGCTGACGCCTGGGCGGCGCAGGAGGCAAAGTCCGGCCGCGTCTATGCGTGCGGCAAGCGCTCGGTGGCCGGCTTCCCATTCCGCTTCGAAGTCCGCTGCGAGGACGCCAGCGTTGCGCTGGTCTCGCAGACGGCCGGAGCGCAGGCGCCGTTCACCGCGCGGCTCGGCGAAATCATGGTGATCGCGCAGATCTACCAGCCGAAACTCCTGATCGCCGAATTCAAGGCGCCGGCGACGCTTTCCGATCGCGGCCAGCCGCCGTCGCTGAAGGTGAACTGGAGCCTGGGCCAGAGCAGCGTGTACGGGCTGCCGGATGTTCCGCAGCGCGCATCCATCGAGTTCAACAATCCCTCCATCGACCGCGTCAACGGACCGGTCGAGACGCCGCTCGCAAAGGCCAGCCACGTCGAACTGCACGGCCGCATTGCCGAAGGCTCGGCGCAGGACAATCCCGTCATTGAAACCGTGTTGAAGATATCGGGCGGCAGCGTGCAGGAAGTGCACCCGCTGCTGGCTGCGCCGTTCGATGTCGACGTTCAGACCAGGCTGAGTGGCTTGAAGGATTTCACGCCCAAGCCGTGGCCGGAACGCTTCAGGGAAATCCAGGCCGCGGGCGGCCATGTCGAGATCGTGCGCTCGCGGGTTCAGCAGGGTGACCTGGTCTCGGTCGCCGCCGGCACGCTGAGCCTCAATGCGCAGGGGCGGATCAACGGCGAATTGCAGATGACGGTGGCGGGGATCGAGAAAGTGATCCCCGCGCTCGGCATTGAAAAGATGCTGGAGGAGGGCGTGCCGCAGGCGACGCTCGACCGCGTGGCGCCGGGCGTCAAGACGCAGGACCTCAACAATTTGTTCGGCGCGCTCGACCGCGCGATTCCGGGCCTGGGCAAGGTCGTCAAGCAGAACGCCAATACCGGCGTCGCCGCCGGCATCAATGCGCTTGGCAAGGAAGCCGAACTGGAAGGCAAGAAGGCCCGCGCCTTCCCGCTGCGCTTCGTCGACGGCGCGGTGTTTCTCGGACCGCTGAAAGTGGGCCAGGTGCCGCCGCTGTTCTAGTTTTCTGCTGCACACCGACCTCTCCCCGTCATTGCGAGCGCAGCGAAGCAATCCATCCATCCGTTATGCCGCGGCATGGATTGCTTCGCTGCGCTCGCAATGACGGCGGAGGCGTTCGTCGCTTGGCGGCGCCTCCTTCGCTTCCCCGATCAAGCGTCCGTGTATTCGTTACCATCCGGATCGCCGAAGCGTGATCGGCGCTGCGGTCCGTGCCGGGAATGTTGTCCCGGAAATGCCGGTCCTGTTCTCCGACGGCCCATGTTGGTGGGTCGATAATGAGGAGAAGCAAGATGACCAAGATCAAATTTTTCGGCGCTGCTGCGTTACTGTCCGTGCTGATCGGATCGCCGGCCTCGGCGCAGCACATGATCGACGAGCCTGGAATGTATGCGTTCTACCATCCCAATGGCGATCTCGGCATCGGATCGGCGCGGTCGCCGGCTGACGCCCAGGCGATGGTGCCGCGGCTCGTGATGCGACACCCGATCCGCATGCATCATCCCATGAAGATGCGGAAATAGCTTCCTGCAGCATCGGCATGGGACGAGCAATCTCACCACGTCATTGCCTGCGACAAACGCGGAGCGTTTGCGCAAGGGAGCACAGCGACGAAGCAATCCATCTGTCTCCGACAGAACTATGGATTGCTTCGCTACGCTCGCAATGACGGCTGCGAGAGTGGCCCCTTACTCCGCCTTCTTCGCCAGCGGCGGATGCGGCCGGCCGAAATCCGGCGCGGCCGAATCCTGGCCGATCTCGACGATGCCGCGGCGGATGGCGCGGGTGCGGGTGAAATGCTCGAACAGTGCTTCGCCGTCGTTGCGGCGGATCGCGCGGGTGAGCTTTGAGAGATCCTCGTTGAAGGTGCCGAGCATTTCCAGCACGGCCTCCTTGTTGTTGAGGAACACGTCGCGCCACATCGTGGGGTCGGACGCCGCGATGCGGGTGAAATCGCGAAAGCCGCCGGCGGAGAACTTTATCACCTCCGACGACGTCACCTGCGCCAGCTCGTCGGCGGTGCCGACGATGGTGTAGGCGATCAGATGCGGCAAATGGCTGGTGATCGCCAGCACCAGGTCATGGTGATCGGGCGTCATGATCTCGACCTTGGCGCCCATGCCGGCCCAGAATGCACGCAATGTTTCCACCGCCATGGGGTCGCTGCCGTCGGGCGGCGTGAGGATGCACCAGCGGTTGATGAAGAGTTCGGCGAAGCCGGAATCGGGTCCGGAATGCTCGGTGCCGGCGACCGGATGGGCCGGAACGAAATGAACGTTATCCGGCAGATGCGGCGCCATCTCGCGGACGATCGCGCCCTTGACCGAGCCGACGTCGGAGACGATGGCGCCGGCCTTGAGGAACGGCGCGATCTCCTGCGCGACCGGTCCGCAGGCGCCGACCGGGATGCAGAGGATCACGAGGTCGGCGTCCGCAACCGCTTCCGCGTTGGTCTCCAGCACGCGGTCGACGATGCCGAGTTCGGTCACCCGCGCGCGCGTCTTTTCCGAGCGCGCGGTGGTGACGATTTCGCTGGCGAGCCCTTGCGCCCGCGCGGCGCGCGCGATCGAGCCGCCGATCAGGCCGAAGCCGATCAGCGCGACGCGTCGGAAGATCGGCGTCGCGTTCATTTGGCCGCCATGAAGTCGCGCAGGCCGTCGACGACGAGGCGATTGGCCTCCTCGGTGCCGATGGTCATGCGTAGCGAATGAGGCAGGCCGTAATTGTTCAGCGCCCGCAGCACCAGGCCGCGCCTGGTGAGGAACGCGTCGGCCTCGGTCGAGGTCTTGCCCTTCTCCGGGAAATGGATCAGCACAAAATTCGCCACGCTCGGCGTCACCTTGAGCCCGAGTTTTGCCGATCTCCTCCGTCAGCCAGTTGCGCCACTGCTCGGTGAACGCCTTCGACATCTGGATATGCGCGGTGTCCTCGATCGCGGCGACCGCCGCCAGCATCGCCGGCGTCGAGACGTTGAAGGGCCCGCGAATCCGGTTGACGGCGTCGATGATGTTGGCGGGGCCGAACATCCAGCCGATCCGCAGCGCCGCCAGCCCGTGAATCTTGGAGAAGGTGTGCGTCATCACGGTGTTTTCGGTGGTCGCCACCAGCTCCAGCCCGAGCTCGTAATCGTTGCGCGAGACGTAGTCGGAATAGGCGGCGTCAAGCACCAGCAGGACATGCGAGCGGCAGGCCGGTGCGCAGCCGCTTGACCTCGTCGAACGGCACGTAGGTGCCGGTCGGGTTGTTCGGGTTGGCCAGCCACACCAGCTTGGTCTTCGGCGCTGACGCGAGCGAGAATGGCGTCGACGTCGGCGGTGAAGTTGGTCTCGGGCGCGACGACGTTTTTGGCGCCGTTCGCCATCGTGGCGATCGGGTACACCAGAAAACCGTGTGCGGTGGAGATCGCCTCATCGCCCTGGCTCAGATAGGTGTGCGCCAGCAGGTTGAGGATTTCGTCCGAGCCGGCGCCGCAGATGATGCGGTTGGGATCGAGCCCGTAGGCGCGGCCGATCGCCTCGCGCAGCACCCGCGACGTGCCTTCCGGATAGTCTTCGAGATGCGACGCCGCCTGCTGATAGACTTCCTTCGCCTTCGGCGACGGCCCGAACGGCGTCTCGTTGGCGGACAGCTTGAACACCTTGCGGCCCGGCTCCGGCACCGGCGTCTTGCCGGGCGTGTAGGGCGCAATATCGAGAATGCCGGGATTCGGCACGGGGCGGTTCATCTTCTGGCTCCGGATATTCAGGGCGGCTTTAAGACTTGGAGGCTTAAGACTTGGCAGCCCCGTTCGGGGGCACCGTATAGCGCGTTGCGTGGCTGCCGACGAGGGCCGACGAGCGCACCGAGGCGCCGGCATTGATCAGCGCGGTCTTGATCTTCTCGAATCCGGTGCCGGCATCCGACACCAGCAGCGCCGCGCCGTCGAAGGCGGTATCGGGCACGGCGACGATTTCGGCGAGCGGCGCCACGGCGCGGGCGATATCGGCGTTCCAGCCGGCAACGCGCACGCTCCACATCTGGACTTCCGTCACCATGGCGTCGTCGGCGACCCGCGAGATCACGAACACCGGGAGTGCCGCCGGATGGTCGGCGCGTTCGAGGAACGGCAGCCGTGCGATGATTTTCGGCGCGCCGTCCGCTTCCAGCGCGAGCCACCACGGCGTGCGGCTGGAGATAGCCGAGACCAGCGCCAGGTCGCCCTTCGATTTCGCCACCGCTTCCACCGCGGCCTGCGCGCTGAAATGGCCGACATAAGGCACGACGAAGCCGAAGTGAAAGCGCGCCGAATCCCGCATCGCGGGTTCGCCGACCGAGACATCCGCATGCACCGAGAACGGCGCCTGGACGTAGGTGAAGGTCGAGATGATGACGCGCCAGATGCTCTCGATGGTGTCGAGCGGCAGGATGCCGCGATGGCGCCGAACGAGCTCGCGCATCATGCTGGCCTCGCGCGCCGGCCGGAACGCCGAGCCGACTTCCTGGGTCTGCTTCACCTGGATCAGCCGGTCGATGATGTCGCCGCGCGCCATCAGGAGGCGGTGGACCTGCTCGTCGATCGCATCGATCTCCTTGCGCAGTTCCTGCAGGGAGGGCGGGGCCGGGGGTGCCTTGGACGGTGCCTTGGACATCCGAAAAAACCTTGGTGCCGGAACAGCCCGATGCGGCCGGCAGACAGTCGCATTGATTAGGAAAGACGGGCGCTGAAAGCAAAGAGAAACGTCGCGGGGGAGCCCTGCAGGACCCGGTTAACCAAGCGGCCCCGGGCTCGGCCTGTCTTGACGAAATGCCTGGGCGGGACTAGCTTTGTTCCATTCCGTGGTCATTTGAGCCGGCCGGCTTGCAGCCACGTTAAACAACTCGCTAAACAGGCCGGGGACACAGTTGATCCCGGCCGAACCTTTGTTCAGGCCGGGTTTTTTTATGGCCTGATTCTGTCCGTAGGGCCTCCGCAAGGAGGTCGGTGCCGAAATGACAAACGTGCCATCGATATCCAGTCCGTCGATTCACAGCATGGATCGCGCCCACGAGGCCGATCATCCGACCTCGACGGTGGCGACGTTCGGCATGGATCAGCCGCTGAAGCTCGATTGCGGCATCGATCTCGCGCCGTTCCAGATCGCCTATCAGACCTATGGCGAACTGAACGCCGACCGCTCCAACGCCATTCTGATCTGCCACGCGCTGACGCTCGATCAGCATGTCGCCAATTTGCATCCCCTGACCGGCAAGGCCGGCTGGTGGGAAATCATGGTCGGTCCCGGCCGTCCGCTCGATACCGACCGATACTTCATCATCTGTTCGAACGTGATCGGCGGCTGCATGGGATCGACCGGTCCGGCCTCGACCAATCCGGCCACCGGCAAGGCCTGGGGGCTGGATTTTCCCGTCATCACCATCCCCGACATGGTCCGCGCGCAGGCCATGCTGCTCGACCGGCTGGGGATCGAAACATTGTTCTGCGTGATCGGCGGATCGATGGGCGGCATGCAGGTGCTGCAATGGACCGCCGCCTATCCGGAGCGCGTGTTCTCGGCGCTGCCGGTCGCCTGCTCGACACGCCATTCGGCGCAGAACATTGCGTTTCACGAACTCGGCCGGCAGGCGGTGATGGCCGATCCGGACTGGCATCATGGGCGCTATTTCGAACTCAACACCCATCCGCATCGCGGGCTGGCCGTGGCGCGGATGGCCGGACACATCACCTATCTCTCCGACGCCGCGCTGCATCGCAAGTTCGGCCGCCGGATGCAGGACCGCGAGCTGCCGACCTTCTCGTTCGACGCGGATTTCCAGGTCGAAAGCTATCTGCGCTATCAAGGCTCGTCCTTTGTCGAGCGCTTCGACGCCAACAGCTATCTCTATCTGACGCGCGCGATGGACTATTTCGATATCGCCGCCGACCATGACGGCGTGCTGGCGCAGGCGTTTCGCGGCATCAAGACCCGCTTCTGCGTGGTGTCGTTCACCTCGGACTGGCTGTTTCCGACCTCGGAATCGCGGGCGCTGGTGCATGCGCTGAACGCCTCCAGCGCGCGGGTGTCGTTCGCCGAGATCGAGACCGATCGCGGCCACGACGCCTTCCTGCTCGACGTGCCCGAGTTCTTCGACATTTCGCGTGCCTTCCTGCAATCCGCCGGCAAGGCACGTGGGCTGGGCAATACAGGTGGCTGATATGGCGCTTCAGGAACAGGCCTTGCCGCTCGGCGGCGTCGCGCCCGATCGCACGGGGAAGTATCGCACCGATCATCTGCTGGTCGCGGAAATGATTGCGGCCGGCTCAAAAGTGCTCGACGTCGGCTGCGGCGACGGCGAACTGCTGCAACTGCTGGAAAGCCGCGGCATCGACGGCCGCGGCATCGAGCTGTCGCGCGAGGGCGTCAACCGCTGCGTCGCCAAGGGGCTCGCGGTGGTGCAGGGCGACGCCGACACCGACCTCGTCAATTATCCGGACGACGCCTTCGATTACGTGATCCTGTCGCAGACGCTGCAGGCGACGCGGCAGCCGAAGGTCGTGCTGGAAAACCTCCTGCGCATCGGCCGGCGCGCCGTCGTGTCGTTCCCGAATTTCGGCTTCTGGAAGATGCGGCTGCAATTGCTGGTCGGCGGCCACATGCCGCGCACCGAAAATCTCCCGGCGACCTGGTACGACACGCCGAACATCCATTTCTGCACGATCAAGGATTTCGTGCAGCTCTGCGACGAGATCAACGTCAAGATGGAGCGCGCGGTCGCGCTCGATCTCTACGGCCGCCCGGTGCCGCTGACCCTGCCCTGGTGGGTCTGGAACATGTTCGGCGAGCAGGGCGTGTTCTTGCTGAGCCGGGGCGGGGCGGGGAAGTAACGCCTTCCCGGCTGACGCACGTGCCGTTCAAGCCTGCCGCGATGTCAACTGCAGCGTCTCTCCATCCAGCGGTATCAGCAGCTGCTGTGGCGAGACGCCTTGCTCGGTCGCATGCCGCCTCAGTTCGTCGCGTGAGACGGTGGCGTGGTCGAGCGATTCCATGTGCGTGGCGATCACGGTAGCGTCCGGCGCCAGTCGGCAGGTCGCGACGGCTTCCGCGGCGTCCATCGTGATGAGATCGCCGTCCCATCGCGCCCCGCAAGCGTGGATGATGATGATCTCGGGCCTTGTGTCGGTGATGATGGATTCGATGGCAGGATAGAGCACCGTGTCGCCGGCCCAGTAGACCGTCGGTTCGTCCTTTGCCGTGATGCTGAAACCCATCACAGAACCCATTTTCTGCACGACCGGTCCGAGGCCATGACTGCCCTCGCGGCGCTGCAGGCGAATGCCGTTCCAGTCGATGACTTTGGCGAGAGGCATCACGTCGTCGAAGCCGTACGACCGGATCTTGTCCTCGTCTCCCGGCTGGCAGATCAGCGGAAGATGTTTTGGCACCAGCGATTGCGCCACCGGATCGAAATGGTCGGCATGCAGATGCGAGACGATGACGAGTTCGACGCCGTCGAGGATTTCTTCCGGGCTGGCCGGCAGTTCGACCAGCGGGTTGGGCGCGCGCCCGGTAAAGGACGGCCGCGATCCCTTTGGGGCAAAGAATGGATCGATCAGGACGATCCGGCCCCGGATCTCCAGCTTCAGCGTGGCGTTGCGCAATAGCTGCAGTTTCATCGTCCTGCCCTCTCAATAAAGATCATTCGCAATAAAATTTATTTCCGCGCGGCAGCCTCGAAATCTGAGGCCGCTCAATCCCTGACATTGCGCGGATAGGTCAGCCGCGCGCTGTCGACCAAAGCGAGATCGATTTCGAGACTGACGATCGGGGCACTCAGGTTGGTTCGCGCGAGGATGTCGCCGTCGGGCGCCACGATCCAGCTGCCGCCCGCAAGCCTCGCACCACGGCGGTTGGCCGTCACCACGAACGCACCCGCGGCGATGGCCGCCATGCGTGAGGCTACTTCCCAGCGCGGATGGCCGCCGGTCGCGCGCGGCGCGGCGATCACCTGTACCCCCGATTGTCCCAGGCCGCGCGCGGCCGTGCTCACCATGAGTTCGGTGCACACCATTTCGCTGAAGCAGAACTCGCCATCGCGCACGGCTTCGGGGTATTGCGAGCCGCGGTCGAACCAGGTTTCTTCCCAACCGCCCTCCTGCTGCGGCAGCAGCGCCTTGGCCCGGCCGCGAACCAGGCCGCGCTCCGGCGTCCATAGAAACGTCTCGTTCCATCGCTTTGCGCCTTCGGCGACGGCGCGCGTCCCCACGATGCGCTTCGCAGCGATCGGCCGCAGGTGCTGCTCGAGCGCCTCATGCGTCGCGGCGGCCTGGCGCCAGACCGCGTCATCGAAAACGGGGTTGCTCCAGAAACTGTCGACGCCGGCGAGTTCGGGGAGGACAAGCAGATCGACCGGCGACGTGTCGAACTCGGCGGCAAGCCGCTGCCACATCGCGTCGGCCTGATCGGCCCGGTCGGGGAATTCGCAGGTCGCAATCAGAAAAGTCATGCTCGCCTCCTTGACGGGGCGAACGTGAACCGCGCGGCGCCATCTTGCCAGTGGCACGAATGCCGTATAGCGTGAAGATCATGCCAAGCAAGATCAAGCCGGTCCCGATCCGTTCAAATCGCAGCAAATCCCGCGCCGAGGGCGCGCAACGCGTCGTCGCGGTGCTGGCCTATGACGGCGTCAGCGCCTTCGAGCTCGGCCTGACGTTGGAGGTGTTCGGTCTTTCGAAGATGGGCCCGGACTGGTATCGCGTCGTCGTGTGTTCCGAACGGCCGGGACAACCGCTGACGGCCAACAACGGCCTCAAGGTGATCGCCGACGCCGGAATGGGCGCATTGGCCCGCGCCGATACGATCATCGTGCCGGGATCGCGCGACATCGTGGAAGCCTCGCCCGCGCTGCTCGACGCGCTGCGGCGAGCGCACCGGCGCGGCGCGCGCGTGGCCTCGATCTGCGCGGGCGCCTTCATCCTTGCCGCCGCCGGCCTGCTCGACGGCCGGCGCGCCACCACGCACTGGGCGCATACCGAGGCGCTTGCACGTCGCTATCCGCGGGTGCAGGTCGATGCCAATGTGCTCTATGTCGACGACGGCGACATCATGACTTCGGCCGGCCGCGCCGCGGGGCTCGACCTCTGCCTGCACATCGTGCGCAGCGACCACGGCACGGAGATCGCCAACCATGTGGCGCGGAGGCTGGTCATCGCGCCGCATCGCGAAGGTGGTCAGGCGCAGTACATCCGGCAACCGGTCCCCAGCATCGAAGGCGATGCGCTTGCCGCCGTATTTGCCTGGGCCCAGCGTCATCTCGATCGCGATCTGACGATCTCAATCCTTGCCGAGAAGGCGCGGATGAGCCGGCGCACCTTCATCCGCCGTTTTGAGGATGCCACCGGGATGTCGCCTGGTGAATGGGTGGTGCAGACCCGCGTCGCGAAGGCGCGGGAGTTGCTGGAAGCAACCCGGATACCGATCGAAGGCGTCGCGACCGAGACCGGCTTTGGCTCCGCCGATGCCATGCGGCACCATTTCAGGCTGCGGCTCGGCACCAGCCCGGCGCATTACCGGGCTGCCTTCCGCGCGCCGGCCAACTAGCTATCTTATACCGCGACCTTCACCGTCGACCTCGGATCGCGCACCGGCCATCGCCCGGCCTCGACCAGCGCGATGAAGCGCTCCACCATCTCGTTGAACAGCGCCGGCTCTTCCAGATTGAGCACGTGGCCCGACTTCGGAAAGAACGAGAGCCCCGCCGCCGGCAGATGCTGCTTCAGGAACAGGCTCGGCCCGACGCAATTGTCGTCCTCGTCGCCGCACAGGATCAGCGCCGGTGTCGGCACCTTCCGGATCGCATCCGTCATGGTGTAGATCGACGGACGCCCGCCCTGAAAGCTGCGCATGGTGTTGGCCGAGCCTTTGGCGTCGTGCCGCGCCAGCGCGGCGTAGAAATCGGCGTGGCCGCGCGGATCCTTCAGCAGGAACGGAATCCGGCTCGGCGCCTCGCGCGTCGCTTTTGCGACTTCGACCGAGCCGATCGTTTCATACTGCTCGGCATTGGCTCGGCATTGCGCGCGGAAGGCGTCAAGGTTTTCCAAGCCCGACCCCGAGCCGACGGCGGCCAGTGTCATCGACAGCGCGCGCTCCGGTGCGTTGAGGCCGATCTGCAGCGAGGAATAGGAGCCCATCGACAGACCGATGAAATGCGCTTTGGCGATGCCGAGGTGATCGAGCACGGCGAGCGCGTCGGTATAAAAATGCTTGTAGGTGTAGACGCTGGCGTCGGGCGGCACGTCGGAGGGCGTATAGCCGCGCGCCGAATAGGCGATGCAGCGGTGGCCGCGCGAGAAATAGCGCATCTGCGGCTCCCAGTTGGTGTGGTCGGCCGCGAACTCGTGCAGGAAGATGATCGGCGTGCCGCTTCCCGCCTCTTCATAGTGCAGACGAACGCTATCCCCGACGCTTTGGCGACGGCATAGGGCATTTCCGATTCCTCTCGATTTTCTTGTTTTCACGCAACTTCCTTGCGCGGCCAGCCGGCAAAATTGCAGTTAATTCTCGCGGCTGCAATACGGCAGTCTGGCTTCATTTTCGCCATCGAATGCCCGCGGAATCGCCCCGGAATCGTTTCCTAACCGCCACATGAAATCTTGCTCTGGCCACAGCCGGACGCAAAACGGCCGTCCGCGTTCGTTCGTACGCGAACGCACAGGGGAAGTTTGGGGTGCAGGGGTGCAACAGAGGATCAAGTATGCGTCAATCGTTTGCGTTTCGCCGGTCGCTTCGTTTCATCGCGCTGGCATTGTGTTCGGTGTCCATCGTCGCATTTGTCTCTCCGGCTTCGGCACGGCCTCATCATGGCGCAGGGCGGCACGCTCGCGCCGATCACGCCGGCCACCATGCCAGCCATCATTATGCCTATCGCCACCATCGCCATGCGGGGCGGATGTCGCGCTTGGAGCGCGGCGCGCAACAGATGCAGGCCGGCGGCTTTGCCGACAGCAACCCGAGCTTCATGGAAAGCAACCCGCATATGGCTGCGCCCGGCGGCTTCGGTTCGCCCAACGCCGTCGCGGAGGCGCGCGGCGATCGTAGCCACCGTGCCCGGCTCCGGCAGGCTGAGCACGCGTCACGCTGGGAGCGTGGGGTCGCCCAAATGCAGGCGCGCGGTCTTGCCGACACCAACGCAAGCGTTTCGACAAGCACCAGCGCCGGACCGAATGCAACCGTGACGCCGCCCGGCGGCGGGATGGCCTCGGGCTTCACCTCATCGAACGTCGTCAGCGAAGCGCGCAAGTATATCGGCGGCAACCCGACGGGCCGCGGCAGCTTGTGGTGCGCGCGCTTTGCGAACATGGTTCTGCAGCACTCCGGCTATCGCGGCACCGGTTCGGACATGGCGAGTTCGTTCGCGAAATACGGCCAGCGCGTTTCCGGCCCGCAGGTCGGCGCCATCGCGGTGATGTCGCGCGGCCGTCGCGGCGGCCATGTCGGCATCATCACCGGCATCGATGCGTCCGGAAATCCGATCATGATCTCCGGCAACAACGGCAACCGCGTCCGCGAGGCCCCGGTGTCGCGCGGCCGGATCTACGCCTACGTCATGCCGACGAGCTGATCGACAGAATGGGTAGGGTGGGCAAAGGAGCGTAAGCGACGTGCCCACCATCCATCCCCGATTGCGCTGAGAGATGGTGGGCACGCTTCGCTTTGCCCACCCTACGCTGCCGGTACAGCATCAGGGTACGTGTGCAACCGAAGGGGTCTTGTTTCGATTCACGGCTTCAATTCGCTTGGCTTCCGCAACGTCGGAAAAGGCGCGCTTCAGGTCGCCCAGGCGATGGAAGACAATGCCGCGATCGATGTAGGATTCCGGCAGACCGGGATCGAGGTCGATCGCCAGGTCGAAGTTCGCGAGCGCCAGATATAGATCCCCGTCGCGATACGCCCGCATGCCGCGTTCGCGATAGAACTTGACGTCCCTGATTCCGTAGTCGCCGGCCGGGGGCGCATATGCGCTCGCAGGGGCGACCTCGGTGGTCGCCGCAACAGCGCTATTGTCCGGTTTTGCCGGCTCGTCGGCGGCCTGCGGGGTGACGTCGGGCGCTGTGTTGCTCGCTTCGATATCTTCAGGCCTGGCGTGTTGCTCGGCCTGGCTGGGTGCGTCGGCGATTTCGGCCGCTTTGACGGTGACCGCCGGCGCTGGTTCGCTTCTGGCTATTTCAACGACCTGCGCCGAAGCGAGCGGCAGCCTGTCGGCAGACATGTATGCGAAGTAACCCCCGATGAGCACGACGGAGACAACGGCGCTTGTGAGGGCGTCGGCGGCCAATCTGCGGATCATGCCGGGCCGCTTGGGCTGCTGGTTTTGCTGCCGGCGCGCGATTTCGAGCAGCCGGTCATAGGCCGCCCGCTGCTGCTCATCGCTCAGGATGGCGTTGGCGCGAACAATACGCCTGAATCTTTCCGAAGCTTCCGCGTTGCCGGGATTGAAGTCGGGATGGTTCGCCTTGGCTGCCTTGCGGAACGCAGCTCTCAAGCCATCGGCGTCATCGTCCGGAAGTGCCTCGAGCAACTCGTAGAGCGTCTTCATGGCGGCACACACTCAAATACAAATACTGATATTTCCCGCCAGTCCCCCCGCACTGGCACTTCTAGGAAATTAATCAGCGGTCAAAACAAACGCTCTCGCGTTAAAACGGCACACCTGAAAAAAGCATGAAAGAATAGAGTACCGGCAGGATGGCAAAACAACGACTAAATCGAGGACTTTCCCGGCCTGTTCCATCAAGACAACACAAGTCCTAGTGGGTGTCCATCAACCAGAATTACACAAAGTTCCCGAAATACGCGCCGGGGTCGTGCGCAAACAGGCGCGCCGCCGGCACGTGTCCGTGAGAATACAGGGCTATGGGGATGGCCTGAATGCTAACGGGTCGGTTTTCGCTGCGGAACCGGCTCGATTTCGCAAGTGGCGGACGCCTGGAGCAGGGCGAGGCGGTCGCGAGCGGTTTTCTCCGCGTCCAGGTAGCATTGTCTCTCATACTCAACCTTTAGACGGCCCCATTCATCTGGATCGACGGTCTTGAGGTCGGATCGCTTGAACTCGCAATCAGGGGCGGGCTGCGGTGAGAGCAACGCCAGGTCGGGACGCCGGATTTTCGGTTCGACATATCGATATCGTTCGACATATCGAGATGGTTCGGCGTATCGACGAGGGCGTACAGGAGCGCGGACGGGAGGTGCCTTGCCTTCCTGCAGCGCCGGACTGACTTCACGCTGCGCCGTATTGCGCGCGCATCCAGCAAGTGACATCGAACACAAAATGATGCCGATCGTCAGAAGTTTCAGGCCGTGCGATTTCAGGCCGGCGGCATGCGGCCGCTTGCCAGCTTCTTCGCAACAATCCTGAAAATGAAGCGCTCCACCTGGGCACGCCATACCAACGATTTCCGATCAAACGTGCCTGGCCGAAGGCGCATGGAAAGACAACCATGAACGGAAAATTTGAATCGACTTCTAAAAAGTACGATGAATCAAATCTAAACCGGTTTCTTTCGGTCCCCGGTGCCCGATGGCGGAAATCGCTACGGCGCGTGTTAGGCCCACTTGTGCAAAGGCCGGACTGCGTCGCCGGATGGCCTGTCAGTGAAGCTCGCCGAGCAGTGCCTTGGCCTTGCGAAGGTCGGTCGTGTCGAAACCTTCGGTGAACCAGCCGTAGATGGGGGCGAGAAGTTCGCGCGCCATTTGGCGTTTTCCCTGATCGCTCAGGAGCCGCGCCAGGCTCATGGCTGCGCGCAATTCCCACGCCTTCGCCTGCTGTGCTTGGGCAATGGTCAGCGCGTGCTCGAAATACGCTTGCGCTTTCGCCACGTCCCGCTGCGGCGACTGCAGCGCGATCTCACCGGCAACGCGATGAGCCTCGGCCTCGCACCACCTTTCCCTGGTCGCGTGCATCGCTGTCATTGCTTTGTCGATGCAGCGCCAGGCATCATCGAACTGGCCTGAATTGGCATAGGCGATCGCCAGCATGAACTCCTGCTCCGGCGTAAATATCGTCGATCCGGCCGACCGCCATAAATCAATACCCGACGTGACGATCTCGACAGCATTCGCGGCTCCCGTGAGAGTCAGGATGTAGCCACGCCGTAACACGCCTTCCGCTTTTCGGAACGGTGCGCCTTTCTCCTCGGCCAGAGAGACAAGCTCTTTGAGATGCTCGTTTGCCGCGTGGTAATACCCGCAATAGGTATTGATAAGGATCGGGAAATTCAGTGTGAACATCAAAGTCGCGGCATGTTCGATCTGGCGCGCTTCCATGAGCGCGAGGTCGGCATCCCTAAGCGCGGTCTCGGGATAACCGAGCAGCCACGAGGCCATTGAGCGAAAAGCGAGGCACGTTACCCGCAGGTCCTGGCCAAATCGCGTCATCAATCGCCGGTGCTCGGCGGGGCGGTAAAGGGCGAGGGCTTCATCGTAGTGCGCCTTGGCATCAACGAGATCACCGATCAGCGCCAGCGTGCTCGCCATGGTGCGGTGTCCGATCATCCGGGGTACCGCAGTCCCGTCCTTCTCGCCAAGAGCCAGAAACCGCGCCGCGAGGCCTTGCGCAACGTCGCCGTTGAAGTTGATGAAATTGACGATCCACTGGCCGAAAAGCGCCGAGAGCAGCAGCGAAGGATCGTCGGGAGTCTCTCCGAGCCGTTCCGCTTGCTCGATCAATGCTCTCACCTGAGCACCGGCAGCCTTCGTTTCGGGCGCGCCATATCCCTTCACATGCATGAGCGTGTTCAACAGCGCGACATGTAAAACGATCTGCTCGCGCCGCAGGTCGGAGGTAGAGGGCAGGGTTGCGATTTGCGCCAGCGCCTGGCTGAGCTGTTCTGCGGCTTCGACCAGCGCCGAGCGCTCCTGTGAACGTTGTCCTGCCTTGCCCCACAGGCGCGCTGACTTCTGAATCAGGTCGGCCTTTGTGTAGTGGCGCGCCAGCAGCTCGGGCTGGCTCTGGGCGATCTCCGGGAACTGGCTTTCGAGGGTTTTGGCGATGCGGGCATGCAGCGTGCGCCGCTGCTCGCGCAGCAGCGTGCTGTAGGCGACGTCCTGCACCAGCGCATGCTTGAACAGGTAGTTCGCACGTGGCGGGGTGCCGTGTCGAAACAACAAACCCGCCGCAATGAGCCGGTCGAGATCGGAGTCGAGTTCTTCCTTTGGCTTTCGCACCAGCGCGGCCAGCAACAGGTGCGGAAATGCCCGGCCGATCGCTGCGCCAACCTGCGCCACGTTCTTCGCCGGCCCGAGCCGATCGAGTCGCGACATCAGCGAAGCATGCAGGCTTGCCGGAACCGCCACCATGGGCGTCGGCGCCTCAGCGCAGACCCGCCGCGCGTCACTCTCGCCCTCCGCGTCCAGCACCGCCTTGGTCATCTCCTCGGCGAACAGCGGAATGCCGTCGGTGCGCTCAATGATGTCCTGGCGGATGCCCGCCGGCAGCGACCGGTCGCCGACGACCCGCTCGATCAGGAAATCGATGTCGTTCGGCGCCAGCCGATGCAGGGTCAGCCCAGTCACGTGCGGCCGTCCGATCGAGGGCAGGCTGAATTCCGGCCTGAACGTAACCAGTATCAAGAGCCGATGGTTCGCGGCCAGATCCACCGCCCGGGCGAACAGTTCGAGGCTGGTTGGATCGGCCCAATGCGCATCTTCGAAAATCACCAGCACGGGATTGATCCGCGCCAGCGCCTCGATTTGCGAACCAAGGGCTTTCAGCGTTTTCTGACGGCGGAGTTGCGGCTCGACTTCAACCGGCGGGTAGCGGCCATCGTTGGGCAGCGACAGCATTTCGGCAAACAGCGCCGCATCTTGCGGCGACGTCGCGCTTTGCGCCAGCAGCGCGTCAAGCTTGTCCATTTTCACTTGCGGGCTGTCAGCGTGAACAAAGCGAGCGGCGCGCAACATCTCCCCGATCACCGGATAGAGCATGCTGTCGGTATGCTGCGGCGAGCAGAAGCAACGCAGCCGTATGTGCGGTTCGCGCGCGAGCTGTTCCAGCAGCGCAACGGTGAGCCGTGATTTGCCGATACCCGCTTCACCGGACAGCAGCACCACCTGACCTTCGCCGATCCTGGCCCGCTCCCACCGGCTCAGAAGCAGCGCCATTTCTTCATCACGACCGATCAGCGGCAGCAAATCGCTGCTTTGGAGAGCGTGCGATCGGCTGGACACGGCTGTCTTGCCTGCCACTTGCCAGGCGGCGACTGGTCTTGCGAATCCGTTGATCTCGACCTTGCCGAGATCAAGATATTCGAATTGCGCCCCGGCGATCGACTTTGTACGGCCCGAGATAATGACGCCGCCGGGTTGTGCGAGCGATTGCAGACGGGCCGCAAGATTCGGGGTGTCGCCGAGGATGCCATGCTCCTCGGAGATCGCGCTGTCCGACATGTCGCCGACAAGCGCGACGCCTGTTGCAACACCGACACGTGCGCTCAATTTTTCCTTCGAGGGCAAGGCGGCGACCGCCTGCACCAGTGCGAGGCTGGCTTGGACGGCGCGCTCCGCATCGTCTTCGTGGGCGTGGGGATAGCCGAAATATATCACCGCACCGTCGCCATGATGCCGCGCGACAAAGCCGTCGAAGCAAGCAACGGTTTCAGTAATGCAACGTCGGTAGCCGGCGATGATGGCGCTGAAGTCTTCGGGATCGAGCCCCGCGGAGAGCGCGGTCGATCCGACCAGGTCACAAAACAGCACCGTAAGCTGCCGGCGCTCGATCGGGCGCGATTCCTGCGTCGTCGGCGCTGCCGCGAGAGAACCCACGCGCAACTTGGTCCCGCAGTCGCCGCAAAATTTGTTTGGGGCCGGGTTGGCCGCGCCACAGGCCGCGCAGCGCCGCATCAGCGCCGCTCCGCACCGCCCGCAAAATTTCCTTCGCTCCGCGACTTCGGCTGCGCAATTCGTGCAGTACATCCGGACCTCAACGGATATCCAAGACACTGTTACACTGCGCCAGAAGCCGCGCGCTAGATGTGAACTTGGTCACAACTCCGAGTGCTCCGTCTCCAGGTTCCGTTATGGTCAAAGCAGACGGTCCTATTGCTGAAACAAAGGGCACATTTTGCGCATGGAAAACCCGCGAGGAAGGGCTGCGATTTGGTTCTCTGCGAACTGATTTGCTTTTCGCGCAAGCACAATCTCAGGCAGCGGCCTGCGACAAATCAACCTGACGGGCAAATCACCAAAAACCTGTCCAGCCCCTCGCGCAAAAATATTCCCCTTTCCATCAGACCCAAATCAGCGGTTATTTCCCTGCTGTCCCGTCTCGACAAGAGGGGCGGATCGCGCGTCGTCACGAACGCGGGACGGGATGCGATGGACGCAGGCAGCGTCAGGCGCGAAGCGTGTTCGCAGGGCGGTTATCCGTGAGCGGACACGGCGCGCAAGATGACCGACGTTGCAGCGTACGGCAAAACCGTGTGGTTCTGGCATCCGTGGCTGATGTCAAGCTGCCGGTGGTGAATCCGATCCAACCGGATCGATCCGCCATCAAGCCGGCAGCGATGGAGGCAAAAGGAATTCGTCTCCAGGGAGAGCTCGGCATAAGCCGTCAAACCATTGCGCAGGGAATGCCGGCGTGCTCCGGCTGTACCTGTATGCTCGTGTGCGCATTTCTCGACAACATTGCACACGAGACCGCGGGTGCAGCAAGCACCCGGCATTCCCTGCTCCCTCTCGTTTGAGGGATAAGGAATTTCAGCAAAGCTCGGGCGCAATGCGTCGCGAGAACGCAGACACACATTCCGTTGTCGTCACCCGCCTTGTGCGCAATTGCGCACTGGGGCGGGTGACCCAGTATCCCAGAGAGGTCGATGATTGAACCGACAGGCCGCGGCGTACTGGTTGCCCCGCCTCCGCGGGGCATGACGGTCGTTGTGGCTACTGTATTTCCCCCGTCATTGCGAGCGAAGCGAAGCAATCCATTCTTTCGTTATGCCGCGACGTGGATTGCTTCGCTTCGCTCGCAATGACGTTGGTAGGCCCGGGAGTCGAACTACAGCAGAGCCGGCTGCTCCGCTGCGATCGTATCGTCGGCGCTGATCGTGCCGCCCTCGATCACCTCGGCATAGATCCCGCAATCGGCGTGGCCGAGCCGGCGCTGGAGCGCCTGGGGGATGGCGAGATCGCGCTGGGCGGTATCCGGATCGACATTGACGGCGGCGCAGCGGACGATGCGTTTCACCACTCTCAGTTTCACATCGCCGATCGCCAGCATGTGGTCGACGAGATCGAATTCGTGCCAGGCCGGCCAGCCCTCGACATAGAGGTTGGCGCGGAAGCGAAGCGGATGAACCGGCGCGCCGACCATGTTCTCGATGGCGCGGACGCTGGCGAGATTGATGATGGAGACGACCTTGCGGGCGACGTCCGAAAAACTGTGGCCAGGACTTTCCAGTACCTTCAGCGGCCCCTTGATCAGATCGGGAAAAGTCGAGGCGAAGAAGGTTTCGATCGTCTGCCGGCCCTCGGGCGTTGCGAGGTTGCCCTGGGCCACGATCCGGCCGTTGTGGTCGATCGAGAGGACGCTGGTCGCATCGTCGAACCGGGTGCGCAGGCCGGCCAGCCATTCGTCCCGCATCAGCATCAGGAAGTGCGGTTTTGGTAGCCATTTCGGCTCGGCCGGGTCAAAACCGGACGGGCCGTTCTCGATCGCGTAGCGGCGGTCGGCCAACAGCGTCTGACCGGGCCTCAACTCGGCGCGGCTGAGCTGTTCCGGGGTCAGGCCCTTGACGGGGTAGCGGTAGATCCCAGCGATCCGGGCGGGAAGGGCGGTCGCAGACATGCTGTTTGTTAATGGATTCCCGCAGGCCACGCCACTGTTCCAAATTTGTGGCCGAGCCTCTTCCGTTTCGCGCCACGATGCCCACATTTGCGTCAAGCCTGAAAACAGGGCGACGACCCGCGGCCAATTGAGAAATATCAATGCGGCCCGCGGATACCCCAATGAAGATGCCGTAATCATGCCTCAGGGGTGGGAACGGCAGGCCGAGGGAATCAGAGGATATGAATATTGAAAAATACACCGAGCGGGCGCGGGGCTTCATCCAGTCTGCGCAATCGCTCGCCGTGCGCGACGGACATCAGCAGTTCTCGTCGCTGCATATGCTCAAAGTTTTGCTCGACGACAGCGAGGGGCTGGCCGGCGGTCTGATTGACCGCGCCGGCGGCAACTCCCGCGCGATCCTCAAAGCCACCGAGGATGCGCTCAAGAAACTGCCGAAGGTTTCGGGAAGCGGCGCCGGGCAGATCTATCTTGCGCCCGACATGGCGCGCGCCTTCGATGCGGCGGAAAAGGCCGCCGAGAAGGCCGGCGACAGCTTTGTCACGGTCGAGCGGCTGCTGCTCGGGTTGACGCTCGAAAAGGGCAGCGAGGCCGGCGCCATTCTGGCCAAGGGCGGCGTTACGCCGCAAAACCTCAATTCGGCGGTCGAAGCGCTGCGCAAGGGCCGCACGGCCGATAGTGCTACGGCCGAAAATGCCTATGACGCGCTGAAGAAATATGCCCGCGACCTGACCCAGGCCGCGCGCGACGGCAAGCTTGACCCCGTGATCGGCCGCGACGAGGAAATCCGCCGCACCATCCAGGTGCTGTCCCGCCGCACCAAGAACAATCCCGTGCTGATCGGCGAGCCCGGCGTCGGCAAGACCGCGATCGTCGAGGGCCTGGCGCTGCGCATTCTCAACGGCGACGTGCCGGAAAGCCTGAAGGACAAAAAGCTGCTCTCGCTCGACATGGGCTCCCTGATTGCGGGCGCCAAATACCGCGGCGAGTTCGAGGAGCGGCTGAAGGCCGTGCTGCAGGAAGTCACCGGGGCCGAAGGCTCGATCATCCTGTTCATCGACGAGATGCACACTTTGGTCGGCGCCGGCAAGGCTGACGGCGCGATGGACGCGTCCAACCTGCTGAAGCCCGCATTGGCGCGCGGCGAACTGCATTGCATCGGCGCCACCACGCTCGACGAATACCGCAAGCATGTCGAAAAGGACGCGGCGCTGGCGCGCCGGTTCCAGCCGGTGTTCGTCTCCGAGCCGACGGTCGAGGATACCATCTCGATCCTGCGCGGCCTGAAAGACAAATACGAACAGCATCATGGCGTGCGGATCACCAATTCCGCGCTGGTCGCCGCGACCACGCTGTCGAACCGCTACATCACCGACCGCTTCCTGCCCGACAAGGCGATCGACCTGATGGACGAGGCTTCGGCGCGGCTGAAGATGCAGGTCGATTCCAAGCCCGAAGAGCTCGATCTGATGGACCGGGAAATCATCCGGCTGAAGATCGAGCAGGAGGCGCTGAAGAAGGAAACCGACATCGGCTCCAAGAGCCGCCTGCAGGCGCTGGAAAAGGAACTGGCCGACCTCGAGGAAAAGTCGGCGGCGCTGACGGCGCGCTGGAGCGCGGAGAAGAACAAGCTCTCCGACGCGCAGAAGCTGAAGAGCGAGCTCGACGCCTTGCGCATCGAACTGGCGAATGCGCAACGCCGCGGTGAATTCCAGCGCGCGGGCGAACTGGCCTATGGCCAGATTCCGGACCTGGAGAAAAAGCTCGAATCTATCGAGGCCAACGAAAGCCCCGGCGAGATGATGGAGGAGGCGGTGACCGCCAACCACATCGCGCAGGTGGTGTCGCGCTGGACCGGCGTTCCCGTCGACAAGATGCTGGAAGGCGAAAAGGACAAGCTGCTGAAGATGGAGGACCAGCTCGGCCGGCGCGTGGTCGGCCAGGCCGAAGCCGTGCGTGCGGTGGCAACCGCCGTGCGCCGTTCGCGCGCCGGCCTACAGGACCCGAACCGTCCGATGGGCTCGTTCATGTTCCTAGGGCCGACCGGCGTCGGCAAGACCGAGCTGACGAAAGCGCTGGCGGAGTATCTGTTCAACGACGAGACCGCGATGGTCCGTCTCGACATGTCCGAATACATGGAGAAGCATTCGGTGTCGCGGCTGATCGGCGCGCCTCCGGGCTATGTCGGCTATGACGAGGGCGGGGCGCTCACCGAAGCCGTGCGGCGCAGGCCCTATCAGGTCGTGCTGTTCGACGAGATCGAGAAGGCGCATCCGGATGTCTTCAACGTGCTGCTGCAGGTGCTCGACGACGGCCGCCTGACCGATGGCCAGGGCCGCACCGTCGACTTCCGCAACACGCTGATCATCATGACCTCGAACCTTGGTTCGGAGTTTTTGGTCAACCAGCCGGAAGGCGAGGATACGTCGGCGGTGCGCGAGCAGGTGATGGGGATGGTGCGGGCGCATTTCCGGCCCGAATTCCTCAACCGCGTCGACGAGATCATCCTGTTCCACCGCCTGCAGAAGAGCGAGATGGGGCGGATCGTCGAGATCCAGTTCGCGCGGCTGCAGAAGCTTCTGGAGGATCGCAAGATCACGCTGACGCTGGATGCGGCGGCCCGCGACTGGCTGGCGGCCAAGGGCTGGGATCCGGCCTATGGTGCGCGCCCGCTGAAGCGGGTGATCCAGCGCCATCTGCAGGACCCGCTGGCCGAGATGATCCTCGCCGGTGAGATCGCCGACGGTGATCATGTCGTGCTCTCGAGCGAAGGCAACGTGCTGACCTTCAACGGCAAGGCGCCGCAGACGGCCGAGATCGCGCAGTTTGAAACGCCGGTGCCGAAGCGTAAGCTGAACTGACCTAACAGGATATGCTCCGGCGCGCGGCCCGCGCGTGCCGGAGCATTTCATTCCTGACTGACGGCAGCGGGCGCGCCCCGGCCATCCTCGTCATCGTCGGGCTCGAGTTCGGCGAGAATATCGACCAGCTCGCGAACCCGCCCCGTCGCCAGCGGCCGGCCTGAGTTACGGAGCGGCTCGTCATTGGCGAGCCAGGCCAGAGCTTCCGCCAGTTCGTCGACGGTGGCACCGGTCGTTATGATCTGGGCGATGGTCACGTCGTCGACCGCACCAAACGCCTTGATGACGTCGTCGCGGGTAATGCGCAGGGATCCCGACAGGCTTGCCATGACGTTCCTCCATCGAAGGCTTGCCAATCACATCAAACAGTCCGCTCCCGTTCAGTTCCCCGAAAGCCAGTGAAATGTGAGATTTCCGACTACTTCCTCACCACCTTGTAAATCGCGTTCTCCAGATCCGACGAGAAGTAGATCACCCCCGTCGCGCCGACCCCGACGCCGGTCGGGATGTTGCTCGGCAGTCCGCCGGGGGCGGCGGGCAATCCGATCGGCAGGTTGGCGGCGATCTCGGTGACGGTGCCGTTCGCCGGGTCGATCTGGATGATCCGCTTGGCGCCGACCTCGGCCACGATCAGCTTGCCGTCGGGCGCCAGCGCGATGCCCTCGGGGCCCTTCAGATCCTTGGCGACCACGGTTTTCTCGCCGTTGGCTTCGATCTTCGAGACCTGCCCGGAAAAGGCTTCCGTCAGATAGACCGCGCCGCCCGATCCGGCGACCATTCCGACCGGGCCTTCGAGGCCGCCGATCACCACGGTGCGGTCCTTGCCGTGCTCGCCTGAGGCGCGGATCAGCGATTTGCTGCCGAGTTCGTTGACGAGAATGCTGCCGTCGCCGAGCTTGACCGCGTCGTGCGGCGCCTTGAAGTCGTGCAGCATCTCCCTGGTCTTGCCGGTCTTGCGGTCGATCAATTGCACCGTGCCGGTGAACCAGCTCGACAGCAGCACGTCATCGCCCTTGGCGGTGGCGCTCATTGGATATTCCAGCGTCACGCCATCGGCATGCATCCGGGCCGGTTCGGAAACCTCGCCGGTCGCACCGTCCACGGTGCGGTAGGCGAACACGTCGGCGATGTAGATGGTGTCTTTGCCTCCGTCGGAGACGACGCCGATGCCGCCGGGCAGCGCCAGCTTTCCGATGATGAGCTGCTTGGCTGCGCCGGTTTCCGGATCGACCTCCTGAATGCCGTTATCGGCCATGTTGGAGACGAAGATGCGGTCCTTGTCGTCGATTGCGAGATTGTCGAGCGAGGGCTTGAGCTGGGCGACCATTTTCTTCGCGCCGCTCTTCGTATCGACCTTCACCAATTGGCCGAGCGCGGTGTCGACCACAAAGAGATTGCCCTTGGAATCGAAATTGACCGCGGCCGGAATCTTGAAGCCGTCGGCGACCACCGAAAGCTCGGCCTTGTCGACGTCGACCCGGGCGACCTGGCCCTTGAACCACAGCGGGCCGTACAGCTTGTCGTCGGGTCCGAATTCGAAGCCGTTGAGGCCGCCCATCTTCTCCATGATCTTGCGCGGCGGTTTGACGCCTTCGACGTCGATCTCATAGAGCGCGTCGCCCAGAAACACCTGCGTCGCGTACAGCCGCCCGTCCTTGCGGAACGCGAGCGAGTTGATGCCGGGCAGGCCGGAGGCGAGCTTTTTTACAGGCCCGTCGCCCTTGCGCGAATAGAGGTCGCCGGTGAGGAAGCCGGTCCACGCCATGGTGCCGTCGGGCGCAAACGCGATGTCGTCGGCCATGCCTTCGGGGGAGGGGATCGCAATCTTCGCCGTGCCGTTGTTGCGATCGACCTCGTAGAGCGCGGCGCCCGCGACGCTGCCGGCGAACAGGCGGCCGGACTTGTCGATCCCGAGCCCGTGCACGCCGTGAAACGCCGAACCCGGAACCAGCTTGGTGACCTCATAGGTCTGCGCCGATGCGCCGGCCGTGTTTCCAAGAACGATCGCCGCAACAGTCGTTGCGAGTGCAAGCCTGCTCGTCATGACGCATCCTCCCACGGATTTTTTTATGGGAGGCAGTATTTGTCGGGGCGAGCGGTTTGGCAAACGAAACTGTTGGGTGAAGGCGCGGTCGCGGCCATAAATCCGACACGCGGCGTGAGACGCCGTGTCCAATGCTCCAGATTTTATCGAAGATTCAGCGGCTCAGAATTCAGCGGCTCACTTGGCGCGTCTGCGGCGCGGCGCCGGCGGCTTCGGAGACGCGGGCCGCGCTGCCGCGGTTGTTCATCTGCGTATCGAGGCGATCGCGCTCTTTTTCGAAGCCCGCCATCACCGCGCCTTCGAGCGAGCGGCCGCGCGGCAGCTTGACGCGCATCGGGTCGACGAAGCGGCCGTTGACCAGGATTTCGTAGTGGACGTGGGCGCCGGTCGACATGCCCGTCGATCCGACGAAGCCGATCACCTGGCCCTGGCGCACGCGCTTGCCCGGCTCCATGCCCTTGGCAAACGCCGACATATGGCCGTAGGCGGTCTCGTAGCCGTTGTTGTGTTTCAGGCGAACGTACTTGCCGTAGCCGCCTTCCCAGCCGACCTTCTCGACCACGCCGTTGCCGGAAGCGAAAATCGGCGTGCCGTAGGGGGTCGCCCAGTCCACGCCGGTGTGCATCTTGGTATAGCCGAGGATCGGATGGCGGCGGCCGCCGAAGCCGGAACGCATGATCGCGCTGTTGACGGGCTTGCGCACCAGGAACTTCTTCGCGCTCTTGCCGGTCTCGTCGTAGAAGTCGACGACGGAATTGTCCGGGGTCTGGAAGCGATAGTATTTTTTGGTCTCGCCGCCGACGGTGAGCGCGGCATACAGCACCTCGGTCTTGTCCTTGCTAGTGCCTTCGTCCTCGCCGGCGAAGTAGACGTCGAAGAAGTTGCCCGGCTGCACCTTGCGCTGGAAGTCGACATCATAGGAATAGATGCGAACCATGTCCTCGATGACGGCGGCCGGCACCTTGTTGCGCATCGCGGTCTCGTAGATGCTCTGGTAGAGCCGTACGCCGCTGCCGTCATCATCATCGTCATCGTCGTCCTTGCCGGTAGCGGCCTCGGCGACGGTGTTCATGCTCTGCACGTCGACGGCGACGTATTTGCCGACGTCCGACAGTGCGGCCACGGCTTCGACGGTGGTCTCGTTGGCGACGATCACGCGATAGGGCTGCAGGCGGGAGGCGGGGCCGAGCCCCGAGGGCGCCATCAGGATTCGAATCTTCTGGCCTTCCTTCAGGCCGCCGTCGCGGCCGCGGGGGCCTAGGGTCAGCGCAACCGCCCTGGCCTCATCGGGCGTAGCCCCTTGATCGCGCAGGATCGAGGCGATGCTGTCGCCCTTCTTCACGGTGTGAACGCGCTCGCTGGACGGATTGCCGCCGGTGATCTGGTCCTTGGTCTTCGGCAGCAAGGTGACGTTTTCCGGAACCACGCGGGTCTCAAAGCCTGCATAAGGGTCGGAAACGTTGCCTTCGGTGGCATAGGCGAGCTTGAGGTCGGACTGGGCGCCGCTGGCGTCGGCGGCAGCATTGGCAAGCGCGGTGTAGCGGACGCCGCCCGAGCCGCGCCAGTTCGCGGCATCGCGTACCCGCATCAGGACTTCGTCCAGTGCGACCACGGCGGCGAGTTTCGCCTTCGGCAGCACGGTTGCAAGGTCCTTGGTAACGAAGGAAACCTCGGCGTCAGGTTCGACGGCCTCGGGATTGTTCGGATCCTCGGAAGCGGCCTGCGTCGTGGTGCCGACATCGGTCAGCATGCGCTGGGCGTTGAACGGCGGGATTTTCGAGCTCAGATCGCTCGTCGTCATCGAAAGATTGCCGGAGATGCGAACGAAGGGGCGCACCCGCATCACGTCGCGGTTGCCGACGCGGGTGACGGTCGATACCTGCATCACATTGCGCGAAGCAGAGGAATCGCCGGGCGGCGGCAGGCGGTCGCTCTTGTGCAGAGCGGCGGCGCGATCGTTGGCGCCGAACGCCCCGCGCAACGCGCCTTCGACCCGCTCCGGCACCTTGGCAAAGGTCATTTCGCCGTCGAGCGAGGCAAAAACGGCGCCGCCGATGAGAGCCGCGCCGCACAGACCGGTCAGGATAGTGCCGCTAAACCATTGTACGGAGACACGGCGGCGATCGATCACCGCAGCCTCGGAGCCATCGACGGAAAGTGGCGGCTCGTGACCGAGATCAATGATCCCGATCTCGCGTCCATAGCCGCTCCCGCGTGGCGCCTTCTGGCTCAACCCTGTGTCCCCCCAAATTCCAACAACATCGAAAACCCTCGCACGATCCAGACCCCACGTTTCCGCCCTTTAAAGGGCGCTAGTCCGGAGCATGGCGTGCCGCACGCATGTTGATTCGTGAATCAGAGGCCAGAAGAAGATCGGCCTGAGTCTTCGAACGTCAATGGT
>CAWFMW010000035.1:0-8238 GCA_963816815.1 uncultured Alphaproteobacteria bacterium | reverse complement strand
CGGCATCGCTCTCGAAATGTTAGCGGGCCGATGCTGGCCGCGCGGGCTGCTATCGCCCGCGCCGGAGAAGTCAGCCAGTTAAATCGCCGCAATCTTTTCTGCGACGAACGGCGTATTCGGCCATAGCGGCCACACCGACAATTATCGGCTGAACATGCGGCGCATATCCTCGTCGAGTTGCCTTCGTAACTCTTTCTGCTCCGCCTCGAGCTTTCTGCTGTCTTCCCTGTTCCGCCTGATCGAGTCCGCCCAATCTTTCTGTTCTGCGCGCGCCTTGGTTCGGACTTCGCGCACCTTGTCCTGGCCTGGCAAATCCCAAAGTCCAATGAGATTGGCGAGCACGACGGCGATGCCGATCAGCGGAACGATGATTTTTGTGGCCTCCAACGGCGACACGGCCTTCGAGTCATTCCCCATCGCCACAGTGCCTGACGTCGGCGCCGTCCGAGCCGCTGCACCCTTCGAAGCGTTCGAACGGCCAGCTGCCGCCGTACTTGGCACGCTCGTTCGTACCGGCGCGGCGGCGGGCCTGTCGCGAAATGCAAGCCAGCGCGCTTCAACCGCTTCGCGAAGCGGCCGTGGTTCAACCGATACGAGTTCGTGGTGCAAAGCCATCTGGACCAGCGCGCTCTTGCGAATGAAATTGGCGTTCCAGCCGGGGCCTCTCAGCAAAAACGAATCGACGAAGATTCGCCGATCGTAGAACTCTTTCGGCAACAGGATTACGGTCACATCGCGGGCGACCCACGTATTGTATCTCGGGGTCGGGAACGACGTGAACCAGAGGATCGACCAATACCCCGCTTCAATATCAATGGTGTCGACACCTTGGATTTCCTGCCAGGGGATCAGGATCTCCTTGACCAGGGGAATCCGGTAACGGATGCCATCGGGCGACAGCGCGAATAACGGCTTGCCGGGATTCACACGACGCCACAGCGCAACCCCCGCCAAGGCACCGCCGACAACCCAACAAAGGACGATCCCGATGAACGTCCACGGCTCACGGTCGAGGTCAACGAGTGCAAATATCACGAGACCGAGAAAAATTAGCAGAAGCCCGGTTGGAAGCAGCCTGGCGATGGCCATGGCTGACCTGTATTCCAGCGTTTGATTGATATCGTGGGCGCCGGCATTCATGGCTTCGCCTCTCGGTCGCGGGAACGATAACGGGCGTCGCCCACCCGCCCACGAGGACCGGGATCCTGCGGTTGCGGATACACAATGCCCATGCGTTGATTTCCGCCGGTGAGTTGGCGGTACGATGGCAGCTTTGCTCAGGAAGTCAGTGCGCGCGAACAGGCCCGCAGGTTCATCACGCCGCGAGCGCGACTTTGCGGAACGCCCTGAGCAACGCCCCCTCCAGCTTGCCCTCCATGCCGCAGAGGATCTGGTAGGCGTCCTGCCGGGCCATTGGCGGCTTGTATGGTCTGGCCTCGACCAGTGCTGCGAAGATGTCCGAGATCGTCAGCAATCTGACCAGATCGGAAATCTGCGAGCCTGACAGCCCGTCCGGATAGCCGGAGCCGTCAAGATATTCGTGATGATGCCTGACGCCATCCAGAATTTCGGGACTGATGCCCGATACGCCCTTCAACAGATCATATCCGATCGCGGGATGGCGCCGGATGATCTCCTCCTCCTCGGGATCGAGACGGCTTGGCTTGTCCAGGATCGACAGCGGGATGCGCGCCTTTCCGATGTCGTGGAGGGTCGCCGCGATGCCGAGCCGCGAGACGTCTCCGCCGGAGAATCCGACATCCAGCCCAAAGGCGACCGCAACACCGGTCACCAGCAGGCAGTGCTGAAACGTGCCCTCATGATAGCGCCGCACCTCGTCGAGCCATGTCGAAAGCCCGTCCTTCCCGACGCGGTTGATGATCTTCGACGTTGCGCGCTGGGCATCGACAAGCTTCAGCGGCCTGCCATGGCGCACATTCGAAAACATCGAGGCGAAGACCGCCACACCTTCGTCCATGTCCACTGCCGGCTCTGCAGCGTCATCTTCCTTGGCCGTTTCCGCCTCTTCGATCTCCGCGACCTTGAGAATTGCTTCCTTGGGGCGGGAAATGACCGCGGTTGCACCGAGCGCATAGGCCTGCGCGACCATCGATCGGGAGAGATTGTGAACGACGAACAGTTTTTCGGGAATGTCGGCAAGCTCTTGCATGACGAACCGGACCTGATCGACGCGCGCCATTTGCCGCAGGTCGATGTCGACCATCAGCACGCCGTGCGACCTGATCCCGGTGCCGTCGCCGTCCAGTACCCAGGGCACCACGGCGTGTTGCGGTTCGAGCATGGCACGAATCGCCGGTAACTTCGTCGGTTCGTCTGTGACAAAGTAGACGAGCATCCAAGAACATCCGTACGCAAGTAGTATTGAGGTAGTGGCCCCTCAAAATTGAAGCACTGACAGAAATGGACTGTCTTGCAGGCGGTTCCGGACGGCCGAGCCCCGCACTCGCGTACATCGCAAGCATTTCAGTCAACATCGGATTTGGCTACCTTGCCGTTAAGCTCGCCCCCCGTATAACTACGGACTCCAAACCGGTGAGCGTGCCGGTCGGGCTCCGGAAAATCGTCAGATCAAGGGCATCGTCAGTGAATGATCTGCCGTCGTGTCGAAGCAAACCGGAGACCGCCAGATTGATGCTGCGTGCCCTGGTCTCGCTCGGCTGTCTGTTCGCCGCCGTCCCGGCGTTCGCGCAAGCCGATCTCGCCGGCGCGACGAGCAAACTCACGCTGCAGGTCGCGACTGCGATCCTGGGTGAAAAATGCCGCCGCATCGAAGCGCCGGATCCTGCGGCGCTGGCTTCGGTATCATTACACCGGACCTTCCACGATGATTTCGACAGCCATCCCCTGTTGAACAACCGATGGGCGCCGCATTACGCCGGCGGGGCCACCTGGCCGGAAGCGCGCTATTGGGGCGGCGACGGTTCCGACTTCAGGCGCAAGACCAGTTGGAACGGCGAACAGCAGATCTATGTCGATCCGCGCTATGGCGGACGGGAAACAACGCCGCTTGGCCTCGATCCGTTCAAGGTCAAGGACGGCATTCTCTCGATCGTCGCCAGCCGCATCCCGCCGACACTGAAAGCCGTTCTCTTCAACAATGAATATGCCTCGGGCATCCTGACGACGCAGGGCCGGTTCTCCCAGAAGTACGGCTACTTCGAAATGCGCGCCAAGATACCGGTCGGCATCGGCGTATGGCCGGCGTTCTGGATGCTCGCCGATAATGGCGGCTGGCCGCCGGAGGTCGATATCATGGAGGGACGCGGGCAGCGGCCGGGCGACCTCGCGATGACGACGCATTGGCGAATACCGGAAACGCAGCGCGTGGAACGCTGCGGGTTCGACTTCCGCGTAGCGGACGCTCCGACCGGCTTTCACAATTACGGTGCGCTTTGGCAGCCGGATCGCATCACCTACTTCATCGACCGCCGGCCGGTCTCCGAGATCAAGGTCCCCGTCGGCTTCAACGATCCCATGTACATGATCGTCAACCTTGCGATGGGATCGAAGACTTTCGAGGGTGTGGGATTCGTCGACGGCGAATCTCCCAATATTGTCGCATTCGAGATCGACAGGATATCCGCCTACCAGATCGACGAACGCTGACCGGAGATGACGATGTTCGGAAAATTATCGCGCCGGCATTTTGCAAGGCTTGCAGGCTTGTCCGCGCTCGGCATCGCGACGGCGCCGGCCGATGTCGCCGCGCAAGCAGCATCCGAAGGTCCGGGGCCTGCGAGTTTTCCAAAGGATTTCGTGTGGGGCACCGCCACCTCGGCCTACCAGATCGAGGGCGCCGTGAACGAGGACGGCCGCGGCCGCTCGATCTGGGACACCTTCGCGCACACGCCGGGCAAGATCGAAGATCACACCACCGGCGATCGCGCCAACGAACACTACCACCGCTACAAGGAAGACATCGGCCTCATCAGAGAATTGGGCGCCAGGGCCTACCGGTTTTCGATCGCGTGGCCGCGGGTGTTTCCCGAAGGAACGGGCAAGCCGAACCCCAGGGGCCTCGACTTCTACGACCGCCTCATCGACGAACTGCTCAAGCAGGGCATCGAGCCATACGCGACGCTCTATCACTGGGATCTGCCGCAGGCGCTCGAGGACAAGGTCGGCGGCTGGCGATCCAGCGAAACCTCGAAAGCGTTCGGCGACTATGCCGGCCATGTGGCGGCGCGCATCAGCGATCGCGTCAGGTCGATCTTCACGATCAACGAAGCCGGAAGGTTCGTGAATTTCGGCTACGGTTGGGGCGTCGACGCCCCCGGTCTCAAACTGCCGGACGCCGAGGTCAACCAGGTCCGCCACCATGTGGCGCTGGCGCACGGCCTCGCCGTGCTGGCGATTCGCGCGCATGGGCGCGCGGGCACCAGAGTAGGTCCGGCCGAAAACATCGCGGCCTGCGTGCCGGCATTCGACACGCCGGCGAACGTTCGCGCCGCCGAGATGGCGACGCGTGAACTCAACTCCGGCTTCCTCGGCGTGATTCTGGAAGGCAAATACACCGACGGGTTTCTGCAATACGCCGGCAAGGACGCGCCGAAATTCACCGATGCGGAATTGAAGATCATTTCCTCACCCAATGATTTCGTCGGCCTCAACATTTACGCGCCGCAATTCTACATCGCCGCTTCCGACAAGGCGCCGGGCTGGAGCGTGCTGCCGTTCCCCGCCTCGTTCCCGCACATGAATTCGGAATGGCTGCGCGTGGGGCCGGAGACGATCTACTGGGCGCCGCGGCTGGCGGCAAAAATCTGGAACATCGAGACCATCTACATCAGCGAGAACGGCACCTCGTCGGAAGACAAGCTTCACGCCGACGGCCAGGTCTACGACCTCGATCGCATCATGTACCTGCGCAATTATCTCGGACAATTGCAGCGCGCGACGTCGGAGGGCGTGCCGGTCCGCGGCTATTTCCTCTGGAGCCTGATGGACAATTTCGAATGGATCTTCGGCTACGAAAAGCGCTTCGGGCTCTACCACGTCGACTTCGAGACGCAGCGCCGGACGCCCAAACTCAGCGCCGCCTTCTATCGCGACGTAGTGGCGCGTAATGCGATCGGCGTCTGAGCAGCGCTATTCATTTCCGTCAGGCCAACCAATGCATATCTGTTTGAAGAGGAGCACATGATGATCGAGTGGTTCGACGATCTTGCGTTGGGGATGCGTTTCAAGAGCAAAGACGTACAGATCACCGAAACCGACATCAAACGTTTCGCTGCGGAATATGATCCGCAACCGATGCATCTGGACGACGCCGCTGCCGCAAAAACGGTATTCAAGGGTCTCGCGGCTTCGGGGTGGCATACGGCTGCGATCGCCATGAATCTCGCCGTCCAAATTCGGCCGTTCGGTCCCCATCCCCTGATCGGGATGGGCGTCGACGAGCTGCGCTGGATGGCGCCGGTGCGACCCGGCGATACGCTCCATCTGGAAGGAGAAGTTGTTGGCCTCACGCCATCGCGAACAAAGCCGCAAGGCATCGCGCTGGTGAAATGGACTGTGTTCAATCAGAACGCCGAGGCCGTTTATACCTTTACCCCGATCGCTATCGTTCCCCGCCGGCCCTCAGCAATCTAGGCCGCCCTGTGCCCGGCGCTCAATCAAACCGCGCGGCCTGGCGCAACGGCGCCGAGACCTCGGAGATCGAGCGCTGCTTGCCCTGGATTGCCACAGTCGTGGCCGGTTCCTGCGCCAGCTTGCGCGATAATTCGTGACCGACGAATACGCCTGCCGCGGTGAGCAACAGCACGACATAAAGTGCAAACATGCCGCCGACCCATTGCCAGTAGATCCGGCGGGCGTCGGGGGTCAGGCTTTCGAGTAATCGGCGCATGGTTTGCCTCCTCATCAGGAAACCTTATGCGCTGCGTATACGCCGCAAGTCATACCCGGTATGTGACGTACTTCACAGAAGTCGATTCGAACGGAGAAACCCGTGACCGGAGCGGAACTAAAGAAACTTCGCGCGCATCTCGGCGAGGCCATCGGCCAGCCGCTGTCGGTGGCCGAAATGGCCAAACTCTGCGGGCTGCCGGCTTCCGATGGCGCCGACACCATCCGCAAATGGGAAGTCACCGGCCCGACCGGGCCCGTGGCGGAGCTGCTGCGGATCCTGGCGATGGCCAGCGACCGCTATCCGATCCTGGAAATGTTCAACGTGTTCGACCGCCACGACGTCGCCGCGAAAGACCGCCCCGCCCGCCGGCAGGCCTTCCGCGAACAGATGCGCAGCGACGTGCGGCGCCGCATTGGTTAAGCAAAGCTTGCCGAAAGGCTTCGGGCAATGCGAAAATTAAGCCTTTCCTAACCTTTGATTAGGCCTTCATTAAGTACGAAAAACGTTTGTTTGCCAATGGGTTGGGTTGCCATCCGCTGTCACCTCCAAGTGACAGCATTTTAGATAAAAGCCGTCTATCTCCGTGGCCATGGAAGGCGCCCCGCACGAGGGTGTCGCCGAACGGTTTTTCGGAGACCAACACAATGAAGAAGATCCTCGCGAGCCTCGTGGCCTTCGCGGCCCTCACCGCCGCCGCTCCCGCCCTCGGCGCCGATCTCGGCGCACGCTCCTACTACAAAGAGGCGCCAGCCTATGCGCCGGTCCCTCTCTGGACCGGCTTCTATATCGGCGGCCATGTCGGCGGCGCCTTCAGCGGCAGCAACGACTTCAACGGCGCGGTGCTGAGCAATTCCAGCGCCCGCGTGCTCGGCGGCATTCAGGCCGGCCTGGATTGGCAATTCGCGCCGAACTGGGTGCTCGGCACCGAGGGCCAGTATTCCTGGCTCGGCAAGAGCAACCTCACCGCCACCTTCCCCGGCGGCTACGTCTACACCAACGATCAGCGCGGGCTCGGCTCGATCACGGCCCGCATCGGCTACACCTGGGGCCCGGGCCTGCTCTATGTCAAAGGCGGTTACGCCTATTCCGACAACAGCGAGAGGGTGACTTTGGGTGGCGTTCCGACCGCCTTCCTGCTCAACGGCAACCACAGCAACGGCTGGACCGTCGGCACCGGCGTCGAATACATGGTCGCCCCGAACTGGTCGGTCAAAGGCGAGTACATGTATTATGACTTCGGCAGCACCCGCTTCGTGACCCCAGCCCCGCTGGCGCCGTTCGGAAGCTTCCACACCGATGACCACACGCTGAAGCTCGGCGTCAACTATCGCTTCAACTTCGCAAGCCCGGTGGTGGCACGCTACTGAGCGCTTTCAACTGCGAATTGCGGAAGGCCGGCTGTCACGCCGGCCTTTTGTTTTTGGTCACCGTTTTCCGGTTCACGGAAAAATCGGTCAAAAGCAAGCAATCGGTTGTCAAAAATGCGGCGAAAAGCCTTCCAATTCCAAACTTGTTAACCGGGTACGGGGATACTGCCGCGCGAGGAAACACCTCAAGGTAGCGTGGACGGGGCGGGCAAATGGTGGCACCAATCAAATCCAAGGGTTTTCGCTTCGGCGTCAGGGGCAGTCTGTTTGCCGCCTTCGCCGTCATCGCCGGCATGGCGATCGTCATCTCCGCCGGCGCTGGCCTGATGCTCGGGCGGCTCGGCGGAACCATGGTCGATCTGAGCGGCCGGGATATCCCCCGTCTCGCCGCCAGCCTGCAGCTATCCGCACAGAGCGCGAGCCTCGCCAGCCAGGGGCCGGCGCTGCTGGCTTCGCGCAGCGAAGCGGCGCTGAACGAGCGCACCAAGAAGATGAAGGAAACACAGGCGGTCGCGCTGCAGAAGCTCGGCGAGATCGTCGCGCTCGGCGCCGACCAAGCGGTCGTTGCCGCGCTGAACGACAACATGAAAAACATCGACGAGGTCATCAAGAGCCTTGTCTCGGCCGCGCAGTCGAGCGGCTCGAACTGGGCGCCCAGCACGACAGGCTCTACGACGCCGTGCGCAAGGCCCAGCGGAGCTTCGTGGCCGCTGCCGGCCCTGCGGCAATCGACGCGCAGACCGATCTCTACAGCATCTATGCTGCTCCCAACTTCTCGCAAGCCGAAGCCATCCGGGCACACAAAACCGCCGACCAGCTCGCCGACATCGCCGCCAGCGGCAATCTCATGGCGTTCGACATGATCGCCGCGCTTTCGACCAACAGCGGCGATGTGCTCGAAGCGACCGGCAGGGATTTCCGCACCGCGCAGGCGCGCGTGAAGTCGAATCTCGAAGCGCTGCCCAAGACCACGGCGATGCGGTCGGTTCAAAACACGAC
>CAWFMW010000034.1:0-170918 GCA_963816815.1 uncultured Alphaproteobacteria bacterium | reverse complement strand
TGTCGCCATCGGGCTGAACGGAGATCGCCATGTCGGTCGGCCAGTCGCAGATGTCCTCCATTTCTACCTTGATGGAGGCTTCGAGTTCGGCAGCTGTTTTGCTCGGCTTTTTCATCGTGGCACCTCGCAGCCGGTACGCTCGTGGGTCGGAGATCTAAGATCAACGACGATGGGGCACGACCGTCAAACCTTAACAACTCCTTAATGGCACTTTTTGACCCCTAGATATTTCTCAAGGCAGTCTCGCGCGCGCGAGACAGGGGGCGCCTGTCCATGCTCCCCGGGGGGTAGATTTTGCGACCATCAGCCTGACCAAAACCTAGAAGCCTTGCCCAACGCGGCTATGGCACGCGGCCGATCGTGGTCGCGTCAGCCATAACAGCGAGGCGAGCTATGAAACGCGATCTCTACGCCGAGGTATCGGCGCGCATTGTTGCAGAGCTAGAAGCCGGCGCCGCCCCTTGGGTTAAGCCCTGGTCGGCAACCCCCGGCGCGAACACCCCGTGCAACGCCGTGAGCAATCGGCCCTACTCCGGCTGCAACGTCGTTCTGTTGTGGATGGCGCAGGCGGCCGGATATCGCACGCCGCGCTTTCTGACATTCAAGCAGGCTCTGGAGTTGGGCGGCAACGTGCGCAAGGGCGAGCGCGGCACCAAGGTCTATTTCGTTAAGCAACTGCAGGTCCGCGACCAAGGCGCGGACGATAGCTCTTCAACGCGCCTGATCCCGATGATGCGCGAGTACACGGTTTTCAACGTCGACCAGTGCGAGAACCTTCCCGACGAGTGTCATCACAGGCAAGCCAATGCGCATTCGCAATCCCGACGCGCGCGACGAGCTCGCCGATGACTTCTTGCGCTCAACTGGCGCGGACATCCGCGAGGGCCACGGTGAAGCCTATTATGTCCCGAGCCAAGATTTTATCTCGATGCCGGCATTCGCGGGGTTCAAGGGCGCGGATCACTTCTACAACGTGGCATTCCACGAGTTGACGCATTGGACGGGCCACAAGTCGCGCCTCGATCGGGATTTGAAGAACCGGTTCGGCTCGCGCGACTACGCGGCCGAGGAACTGATTGCAGAGTTGGGCGCCGCGTTCCTGTGCGCGGAATTTGGCTTTGACGGGGACGTCCGGAGCGCGGGCTATATCGCCTCATGGATTGAGCTTCTGAAGGCTGACAAACGGGCATTCTTTACGGCCTGCAGCCAGGCCTCCAAGGCCGCGGACTACCTGCGAGGCTTGGCCCTTGCCGAGCCCGCTGAGAGGGCGGCGTGATGGTACCGCGGGAGCCCAGCCCCGGGCAGCGCGCATGCCTGAGCCGCTCTTCGACATCGACCCGCGAACCGGCACCAGCATCGAAGTGTTCTTCGCCGACCGGACGCTGGAAACGTTCGGCAGGTGCGGCGCTGGTTGGTTTTGGTGGTCGCGCCGGCGGGGCTATTCGCCGAGCGGTCCGGCGACTGGTCCGTTTGCTACGAGCTACGCAGCGTATCGGCATGCGATGAGCCCCGTGGCGCGGATCGTTCAGCGTCGCTGAACGCGGCACGCACGCGCCGACCCGCAGAGTTAATGCGGACATAGTGCGGACACGGCGATTTCTCGAAAGAGCCAGGGAGCAGCTAACGTCGTTGATTTTGCTGGTGCCCAGGGGCGGGATCGAACCACCGACACTGCGATTTTCAGTCGCATGCTCTACCAACTGAGCTACCTGGGCATACTCGGACGGCCCAAAGGCCTAGGCGAGCGGGCGGTTTATAGAGAGGTCGGAGGGCTGTGTCCACCCAGCTTCGCCTGCGGCTTCGCTGGGCGCGGCCCGCCCTCGGCGCCTTCCCCAAATAATTGGCGAATCACAGCTATTCGGCGTCTTCGGGGTCGGTCTCTTTGCCGGGGATGACGTACTTGCCGGAGAGCCAGCGGTTGAGGTCGACGTCGCGGCAGCGGGGAGAACAGAATGGGGCGGTGGCCGGGTTCGACGGCTTGCCGCATTCCGGGCAGGGCTTTGATCCGGCCTTGGATTCCCCGGCGTTTGCGGGCGGCTTAGCTGGCATTGAGCCAGCCGAAGCGGATCGGAAAACCCTCGCCGCCTAATAGCGTGACCGTTTCGTAGAGCGGCAGGCCGACGACGTTGGTGTAGGAGCCGACCATCTTGACTACGAACGATCCGGCGATGCCCTGCACGGCATAGCCGCCGGCTTTGCCGCGCCATTCGCCGGAGCCGATATAGGCCTGGATGTCGTCCTCGCTCAGGCGCTTGAAGCGGACGCGGGTTTCGATCAGGCGCTGGCGGAACGCCTCCTTCGGCGTCACCAGGCAAATCGCCGTGTAGACGCGGTGATTGCGGCCCGACAGCAGCCGCAGGCATTGCGCGGCTTCATCCACCAGATTGGCCTTGGGCAAAATGCGGCGGCCGACCGCCACCACCGTATCGGCGGCGAGGATGAAGGAGCCGCGCAGTTCGTCGTCAAGCTGGACGGATTTCAGCGCCGCGTCGGCCTTGGCGCGGGCGAGACGGTTGGCGCAGGCACGCGGCAGCTCGCCCCGCTTCGGCGTCTCGTCGACATCGGCCGGGCGCAGCGCGTCGGGCTCGATGCCGGCCTGGTTGAGCAGGCTGAGCCGTCGCGGCGAACCGGAAGCGAGAACGATTTTGGGACGGCCAAGCATGCGGGGTTTGTCGCGGGATATGGATTCGGAGGGGACGCGCGCGCGGAACCTATCGGAAGGCACTCCATTCCACAACCGGGGAACAAGTGATTGTTGTCATTACGAATCTCTGGCCGTCTCGCTCTCGTGTCCCGGACGCGGCGCGGCGCGAAGTGACGCGACGCAGAGCCGGGACCCATGCCGACATGGACCCCGGACCAGCAGCGCACCACGCCGCTGGAGCTGCGCGCTGCGCTGCTTCCGGGGAAGGCCAGACGCCGGCAAAAAGCTACTCGCTCGCCGCGCCTGCCTTCGAAAACCGACGGCGGATGCGCATCATCAGTCCGTCGCAGACTTCGCGATAGGCCTGCAGCTTCTGCTCGCGGCTGCCTTCGGTGCCGGTGGGATCAGGCGTCGGCCAATATTCGACATCGGCCGCGAGCGTGTGCGTCAGTTCCAGCGCCTTGTGATGCGCCTCGGGCGACAACGTGATGATGAGATCGAAATTGAGTCCCTCCCAATCCTCGAGCTCCTCGAACGTCATCGGCCTGTGGCCGGAAATATCCTGGCCGAGTTCCGCCATCACCGAGACCGCAAACGGATCGAGCTCAGCCTTCCTGACGCCGGCGGATTTCACATAGAGCGCCTGCGGGAACATCTGCCGCAGCAGGCTTTCGGCCATCGGCGAACGCACGCTGTTGAAGCCGCACGCGAACAATACGGCCTGCGGATTGCGCGCGCGGGGCGCATCCATGCGTCACGAAATCCTTGTGGCAAAGGGCGTCATGCGTCCTGCCCCTTCCAGTGCAGAACACAGATCAGCGTGAACAGCCGGCGGGAAGTTTCGAAATCGATTCTTACCTTGCCGTTCAGCCGCTCCTGCAGCGTGCGCGAGCCTTCGTCATGGATGCCGCGGCGGCCCATGTCGATCGCCTCGATCTTGTCGGTCGTGGCGGTGCGGATCGCCTGGTAGTAGCTGTCGCAGATCATGAAATAGTCCTTCACGATCCGCCGGAACGGCGTCAGCGACAGCAGATGCGCGACGACAGGCGTGCCGTCCTCGCGGCGGATGTCGAACATCAGCCGGTTGCCGGTGATGGCGAGGTGAAGCGTGAACGGGCCGTCGCCGGCGCCTTCCGGCGCGAACAAATTCTGCTCGATCAGATCGTAGATCGCGATCGCGCGCTCATGCTCGATGTCGGGCCCGGAGCGCCCGATCGATTCCTCGTCGAGCGTTACCGCGACGATGCGGTTGTGCTGGTCATCGTCTGGTGGCGGCTTGTTCATGGCAAATTGAGGCGCAATCCGATCGAGCGTGAATGGGCGTCCAGACCTTCGGCCTTGCCCAAGGTCATCGCGGCAGGCCCCAGCGCGCGCAACTGGTCCGGCCCGCATTTGAGAATCGAGGTGCGCTTCATGAAGTCTAGCACGCCGAGCCCCGACGAAAACCGCGCCGAACGCGCCGTCGGCAGCACGTGGTTGGAGCCGCCGACATAATCGCCGATCGCCTCCGGCGTATGGGGCCCGAGAAAGATCGCGCCGGCGTTGCGGACCTGGGCCGACAGGCCTTCGGGATCCGCGGTCATGATTTCCAGATGCTCGGCGGCGATCGCGTTCGCCAGCTCCACCGCCTCGTCGAGTTTCTTGACCATGATGATGGCGCCGAAATCGTTCCACGAGGCGCGCGCGATCTCGGCGCGGGGCAGCGTGGCGAGCTGCGATTCCACGGCGCGCTCGACCTCTGTGGCAAGGCCTGCGCTGTCCGTGATCAGGATCGACTGCGCGCTGGCATCATGCTCGGCCTGCGCCAACAGATCGGCGGCGATCCAGCCGGCGTTGCCGGTATCGTCGGCGATCACAAGCACTTCCGACGGGCCGGCGATCATGTCGATGCCGACCTTGCCGAACACCTGCCGCTTGGCGGCGGCGACATAGGCATTGCCCGGGCCGACGATTTTCGCCACCGGCGCGATCGTCGCCGTGCCGTAGGCCAGCGCCGCCACCGCCTGCGCGCCGCCGACGCGATAGATTTCGGACACGCCGCCAAGCTGTGCCGCCGCCAGCACCAGCGGGTTGAGCTTGCCGTCCGGCGACGGCACCACCATGACCACCCGCGGCACGCCGGCCACCCGGGCCGGCACCGCATTCATCAGCACCGAGGACGGATAGGCCGCGGTGCCGCCGGGCACATAGAGGCCGACCGCATCGACCGCGCTCCAGCGCCAGCCGAGTTCGACGCCCAGCGCATCCGTAAAACGCTCGTCCTTTGGCAATTGCCGCCGGTGGAACAATTCGATCCGGTCGCGGGCGAATTTCAGGGCGTCGAGCGTGGCCGCATCGCAGGCCTTCACGGCGGCCTCGATCTCGGCCGCGGTCACGCGCAGGCCGGCTGCGTCGATGTCGAGCCGATCGAACTTTTTGGTCGCCTCAAGCAGGGCGGCGTCGCCGCGCGCGGCCACGTCATCGACGATGGCCCGGGTTGCGCGCTCGACATCGGCCGAAACCTCGCGCTTGGCGGCGAGGAATTGCTTGAATCGCTGGTCGAAATCGGCGCTGCTGGTATCCAGGCGAACGGGCATGGCGGCTTTCTGAGAGACGTCGAAGGCCCCTGCTCAATGGCGCGGCGGCCAAGGGCCGTCAACCCTTGCTCGCCTGGAAATAGCGTCCGTAGGGTGGGCTGAGCGAAGCGAGCCCACCATTCCACGGGCAGTGGAAGATGGTGGGCACGGCGCGAAACGCGCCTTTGCCCACCCTACGGCTCCGGAATCACCCCTCCGGCGCGGTGGCGAGGTCGCTGGCGCCGAGATCGTCGGTGCCGAGGTCGGTCAGCTCGCATTCCAGGCATTCGACGTCCAGCCGCAGCGCCTCGCCATGGCTGAACAACAGAAGCGCGCTGCCGCCGGGGGCTTCGCCCGGATGGAATTCGATCCCGACCAGTTCCAGCACCGCCTCGGGCTGCTCCAGATCGATGTTGCGCGATTTGCAGGCCAGAACGCGGTCGAAGCGCAGTGCCGCGATCGAACGCCGCGGCTCGGTTCCGCCCGACAGCGTCTGCTCCCAGTCCAGCCGGTCGATGCCGACCACCAGCCGCTTTTCGTCCTGCCGCCAGACGATGTCGGAGGCCTGGACGCGGGCGTCCTGCACATGGGCGGAGATCACGGCGAGATCGTCGGCATCAAGCGCTATCAGTTTGAGCGGGTCAGCCGGCATTCTCAAGAAACCCCGATATTACTCAGTCGCTAATGCGCTGGATCGACGCGCCGCAGCCTGAGAGTTTTTCCTCAAGCCGTTCGAAACCGCGGTCCAGATGATAGACACGGTTGACCATGGTTTCGCCCTCGGCGGCAAGCCCCGCGATGACCAGCGACACCGAGGCCCGCAGGTCCGTCGCCATGACAGGCGCGCCGCGCAGCGTGGCGGTGCCATCGATGGTCGCAGTCTCGCCGTCCAGCGATATACGCGCGCCGAACCGCGCCAATTCCTGCACATGCATGAAACGGTTCTCGAAAATCGTCTCGGTGATCTGCGAGGAACCGCCGGCGCAGGCCATCAGCGCCATCAATTGCGCCTGCAGATCGGTCGGGAAGCCCGGGAACGGCGCGGTCGACACCGTCACCGGCCGGATCCCGGCGCCGTTCCTGGCCACCCGGATGCCGTCATTGTTGACGGAGATGACGGCGCCGGCTTGCGCCAGCACGTCGAGCGCCGATTGCAGCAATTCGGGACGCGCGCCGGAAAGCTGCACGTCGCCGCCGGTCATGGCGACCGCCATCGCATAGGTGCCGGTCTCTATTCGATCAGGCAATACGGTATGCCGCGCGCCGTGCAGCTTCGCGACACCCTCGACCACGATCCGCGGTGTGCCGGCGCCGACAATGCGCGCGCCCATCTTGTTCAGGCAATCGGCGACGTCGGCGATTTCGGGTTCGCAGGCGGCGTTGGTGATGATGGTGGTGCCTTTCGCCAGCGTCGCCGCCATCAGTGCGACATGGGTGCCGCTCACCGTCACCTTGGGAAAATCGATTTCAGCGCCGCGCAGGCCGCCGGGCGCTTTGGCCACCACATAGCCGCCGTCGATGGTGAGCTCAGCGCCGAATTTCTCCAGCGCCATGATCAGGAGATCGACCGGCCGCGTGCCGATGGCGCAGCCGCCCGGCAGCGAGACTTTTGCCTCGTGCATCCGCGCCAGCAGCGGCGCGATCACCCAGAAGCTGGCGCGCATCCGCGACACCAGATCATAGGGCGCGGTGGTGTCGATGATGTCGGCCGCCGAAATGTGCAGGGTCTGGCCCTGATACTGGCGGTCGCCGGTGCGCTTGCCGACCGAGGTGATGTCGACGCCGTGGTTGCCGAGAATGCGCTGCAACTGCGCGACATCGGCGAGCCGCGGCACGTTGTCGAGGATGAGGGTTTCCTCGGTCAGGAGTGCTGCGATCATCAGCGGCAGGGCGGCGTTCTTCGCGCCTGAAATCGCGATGGTGCCATTGAGCTTGCTGCCGCCAACAATACGAATGCGGTCCATGCCACCCCCCTTGCGACGCGCATGTAGAGCCTGCGCCTCCAAGGCAGAAGCCGTGACATTTGCGGCGATTTGATGGGGTGGGAGACCTATGAACAGCCGTCATTCCGGGGCGCGCTAAGCGCGAACCCGGAATCCATCAAACGTCGTACTCTGCCGTAAAATGGATGCCGGGCTCAGCCCTTCGGGCTGCCCCGGAATGACAGTCGAGAGTGCCGTGACACTCAGATGCGGTTGATATCCTCGCTCTCCAGGATCGGCTTCGGATAGCCATCGCGCGCCACCTTGATCATGGCGCGGCCGAGCTGCTCGCTGGTCGTCATCTGGCTCGGCGCGGCGCGCACCATCCAGGACAGCAGCGGCGCAGTGACGGCGTAGACCGCGTTGATCCAGCCGGTCTTCGACCGGACGCCGTGCAGCGGCTGGATGCCGGAGGGCCGGAACATGTAGGCCGCCTTGAACGGCAGCTTCAAGAGATCGTTCTCGGTCTTGCCCTTGACCCGCGCCCATCGGAGCGAGCCTTGCTCGGTTGAATCGGTGCCCTTGCCGGTGACATAGGTGAACACCATGCCGGGGTTGAGCCGCGCCAATGTTTTTGCCGCGGCCATGGTGACGTCGTAGGTCAGATGCCGGTAGCGCTCCGGATCCATGCCGATCGAGGAGACGCCGAGGCAGAAGAAGCAGGCGTCATATCCTGCCAACTGGGATTCGATCTTCGAGAAGTCCGTGAAATCGTCGTGCAGGATTTCATGCAGCTTGGCGTTCTGCACCCCGGTCGGGCTGCGCCCGACCGACAGTACTTCCGTCGACGCCGGCATCGACGAGGCATTCGCGCAGGACGCCCTGCCCGACCATGCCGGTGGCGCCGAACAGAATGACTTTCATGACTTGATGAACGCGAGCAGGTCGGCGTTGATCGTCGCCGCTTCCGTGGTCGGCATGCCGTGCGGAAAGCCCTTGTAGGTCTTCAGCGTGCCGTTCTTCAAAAGCTTCGCCGACAACGGCGCGGAGTCGGCGTAGGGCACGATCTGATCGTCGTCGCCATGCATCACCAGCACCGGCACCGTGATCTTCTTCAGGTCCTCGGTGAAATCGGTCTGCGAGAAGGCGACGATGCCGTCGTAATGCGCCTTCGCGCCGCCCATCATGCCCTGCCGCCACCAGTTCTCGATGATCGGCTTCCGAGGGCTTGGCGCCCGGCCGGTTGTAGCCATAGAACGGACCGGACGGCAGCGTCGCGATAGAATTCCGAGCGGTTGGCGGCAAGCTGCGCCTGCAAGTCCGTCAAACACCGATTTCGGCAAGCCCGCCGGGATTGGCCGCCGTCTGCACCATCAGCGGCGGCACCGCGCTGCAGGATCGCCGCCTTCGCCACCCGGCTCTCGCCATGGCGGGCGATATAGTGCACCACCTCGCCGCCGCCGGTGGAATGGCCGACATGAACGGCGTTCTTCAGATCGAGATGCGCGGTCACGGCCGCGAGATCGTCGGCGTAATGATCCATGTCATGGCCGTCGCTGACCTGGCTGGAGCGCCCGTGGCCGCGGCGGTCATGGGCAATGACGCGAAAGCCGTTATTGGCGAAGAAGATCATCTGGGTGTCCCAGTCGTCGGCCGACAACGGCCAGCCGTGGCTGAACACGATCGGCTGACCCTTGCCCCAATCCTTGTAGAAGATCTCGACGCCGTCCTTTGTCGTGATGGTGGGCATGGGATAGATCCTTCTGCTACGCGGTTACGCCGTCATTCCGGGACACGCCTGTTCGCGCGCCCGAAATGACGTGGACGAGTTCGGTCAGGCGAATGCCGTCACACCGGGCGGAAGCGCCGCCAGGCGCCGATGATCATGAGGACGAAAAACACCAGCACGATGCCCTGGACCACCGCGAACACCGGCCCGGAGGGCGGGTTGCCCGGCGCCAGCGCCGTCAACGCCGGGATCTTGAGGAAGCTCTGGATCACCAGCACGAACGTGTTGAGGTACAGCGAGATCAGCGCGGTCAGCACATAGATCCAGCGCCATGAGCCGGCGAGCTTCATGGCGTAGAGCGCGATGCAGGCGATCGCCAGCAGCACCAGCGACAGAGCGCCGATGATGTGCGACGGCAGCAGCTTTTCGGTCACCAGCGGCGGAATCACGAAGCCGGTGGCGCTGGTCAGGATCGTGAACAGCAGGAAGATCGCGGTGAGCCCCGGCTGACGGTTTCGAGCCGAGCATTCCGAACATCACGATCAGGCCCGCGACGATTGCGATCAGGCTGATGACGACATGCACGAGAACAAACGTAGCCATACTCATACCCAAAATCATGATGCGCCCCCTCCGTTGGAAACTTTCTAAAGGTTACGACGCAGCTGAGAAAATTTCCACACGCATCGACGCGCGGCCTCGGCAATGCAGGCATGTGCGCGAATGAAGACACATCAACGAAAGTTGTATGATGCACGAAATATTTGCACGGCTGTCACAAATGACGGCAAACTCCCGACGACAAAGCTCTTCTCGAATTTCAGCGATTGAGAAATTCGACCAGCTTGGGAATCACCTGATCGGGCGCCTCTTCCATCAGCCAGTGTCCCCGTCCCTGCACCAGCACGCCCTCGACATTGGTCGCGACCATTTTGCCTTGCTCGATCAGGAACGGGCCGCCGGCCTTCTCGCCTGACAGCACCAGCATCGGCATCGACAGTTTGGTCTTCGCAAGCTCCGCGAACTCGACGGCGTCCTGCGGGAATGCGCGGAAAACCTCCATCCCGGCCTTCATGTGGCCGGGTCTGGCATACTCCTTGGCATAGAATTGACGGTCGGCCTCGGAGACGGATTTCGTGGCATCGGCGGCAAAGTCGTTCCAGAAATGTTCGAGATAGACGCGCTCGCGGCCGGTGACCAGCGCCAGCGGCGTCTTGCCGAAGAAGTGGAAGTGCCAGAGATCGCGCAGCAGGAAGACGTTATTCCATTCGCCGACGCCGGGCAGAAACGCTTCCATCAGCACGACCCGGTCGACTTCGCTCGGATACTGCGCCGCATAGGCGTAGGCGACCATCAGCCCGATATCGTGGCCGACCAGCCGGATACGGTCGTATTTGAGGCTTTTCACCAACGCGTGGATGTCTTGCGCCATCGCCTTCTTGGTGTATCCGCCCTCCGGCGCCGACGACTGGCCGAAGCCGCGCAGATCGGGTGCGATCACGGTGTGCTTGTCGGAAAGCTTTGCGATCAGCGGCCGCCACATATGGCTGGTTTCGGCAAAGCCATGCAGCAGCACGACGGGATCGCCCTTGCCGGCAACCAGATAGTGCAGCTTGACGCCGTTGACGTCGGCAAATTTGCTCTGAGGCGCCTGGCGACTGCGCGAACGAAGCGCTCGAAGGGATCAATGCGACCGATAATGCCATCCACGTGACAGAAGCGATGGCGCGTAGCGTTCTCGGTATGCATTGCACGTGAGTTTCCTCATTCTTCGTTGAAAGAGGAATCAGTAGTAGCGCGGTATCGGTCCGTTGTGTGGAGTTTTTCGGTTCGACAGATCGAACAGCACTTCGTCGACATAGCACCAGCCCCAGCCCTCCGGCGGATCGTAGCCTTCGATCACGGGATGGCCGGTGGCATGGAAATGCGCGGTCGCATGCTTGTTCGGTGAATCGTCGCAGCAGCCGACATGGCCGCAGGTGCGGCAGATCCGCAAATGCAGCCACTCGCTGCCGCTTTTCAGGCACTCCTCGCAGCCGAGCGCGCTCGGCGTGACGGTTTGAATGCCGGCGATATGGCTGCAGCCTTTCGGACATCCGTGCATCCTCTTCTTTATAGCGACGGCTTCATGGCATCGGCGAGAAAGCCGTGCAGCGCCGCCACCACCTGCGCGCCCTCGCCGATCGCGCCGCCGACGCGCTTGACCGAGCCGGAGCGCACGTCGCCGACCGCGAACACGCCGGGCACCGAGGTCTCCAGCGGCGGCACCGGTCGTCCGTCCTTCTGCTCGCACTGCGCGCCGGTGACGCACGAAGCCGCCGCGATCGACCATGACGCCGCAGCCGTCGAGCCAGTCGGTGGCGGGATCGGCGCCGACGAACAGAAAGAGATTGCGGATATCCAGGCTTTGCACATCGTCCGGCGCGAGGCGGCTGCGCCAGCGCACCCGCGCCAGCGACGCGTCGTCGATCGCCCTCGAGGCCGACCACCTCGGCGTTGAACATCAGTTCGATATTGTCGGTCGCCTCGATGCGCTCGATCAGATAGCGCGACATGCTGGCCCCGAGCCCGCCGCCGCGAATGATCATGTAGACCTTGCGGGCATGGCCGGACAGGAACACCGCGGCCTGCCCTGCCGAATTGCCGCCGCCGACCAGCACGACATCCTGGTCGGCGCACAGCTTGGCCTCGATCGGCGAGGCCCAGTACCAGACGCCGCGGCCCTCGAAGGTCGTCGAGATTTTCGATCTCGGGCCGGCGATAGCGCGCCCCGCTCGCCACCACGATGGATTTGGCGCGCATCGTTCTGCCCGCATTCGGTCGCGAGCGCAAAGGCGCCGTCGGCGCGGCGTGCAATCGAGCGACTGGATCGAGACCGGGATCAGCATCTCGGCGCCGAATTTCTGCGCCTGGTTGAAGGCGCGCCCGGCCAGCGCCTGGCCGGAAATGCCGGTCGGAAATCCCAGATAGTTTTCGATCCGCGCGCTGGCGCCGGCCTGGCCGCCGAACGCGCGCGCATCGAACACCGCGACCGACAATCCTTCGGACGCCGCATAGACCGCGGTGGCAAGCCCGGCCGGACCGCTGCCGACCACGGCGACGTCGTAGAGCTTGTCGTGCGCGTGGTCGCCGATCATGCCGATCGCGCAGCGCGAGCGCCGTCTCCGACGGATTGCGCAGCACGCGTGCCGTCCGGGCAGACCACCAGCGGCAGATCGGCGCGCGAGGCCGACATAGCGCGCGACGAGATCGGCGGCGTCCTTGTCGGTGGCGGGATCGAGCACGATGGTGCGGCTGGCCGTTGCGCGCCAGGAAATTCTGCAGCCGCGCCATGTCGCCGAGCGACGACGGGCCGATCAGCACCGGGCCGCCGACGCCGCCCTGGATCAGGCTGACCCGGCGCAGGATCAGCGCGCGCATGATGCGCTCGCCGAGATCGGCCTCGGCGACCAGCAGCGCGCGCAATTGCTCCGGCGGAATCAGCAGCGTTTCGACGTCGCCCTCGGCATGGCCGTCGACCAGCGCGACGCGGCCGGAGAGCTGGCCGATCTCGGCCAGAAATTGCCCCGGCCCCTGGTCGATGACCGGCGTGACATGGCCGAGGCCGTCGCGCTGGGTGATCGCGACATGGCCCGACAGCACCACGAACATGCCGGGGCCGAGCTTGCCGGTCTCGAACAGGGCTTCGCCGTGCCTGGTAGCGTGCGCAGCTCGCCGAACCGGCGCATGCGCTCGATTTCGGGATGCGTCAGCGTCGGAAAGGTCTGCTCGTGGCGCGGAAACGCGATGGAAGTTGCGCCGGTCGCCGGACCGGCCGTGATGTCTGAACTCATTGTCGCCGCCTACAAAAGAACCAGAACCGTGCAAAGAGCGCGCCATGCCACCCGGCGAGCGAAGCAGGATTCCCCTCTGCGCTACTGGCTCGGCTTTTCTCCGCCGGCGTCATCTAGGGAGGCGTCGGCGCTTTCGGAAGATGCGGCGTCGCCTCGCTGCGCCCGCGCGCCTGCGACTTCCGCCGCTTGAGATTTTCGCGCAGCGCCAGCTTCAGCCGGTCGCGTCGTGAATCCTTCACATCCGCGTCGTTCTTCCCCGCGCCCTTGCCTTGATCGTCCTTCATCGTCCGTCCGCCGAATATGCCTTGATCGAGCCGTGCGCCACGCCACCCGCAGCGTGACCTTCAGAACATAGTGGATTTCGCCGCCCCTCGCCGCAATGACCCGCACTGCTGCCGCAAGCCAGCGCGAGGCCATGATTCGGCGGCGTCGAACGCTGGCCACGGATGGTCGGGAACCGGAGTCGGTCTCGGGGTTTGGCCGCATTTGAAGGAGCCCGCCAGCAACAAGCACCGATTTTTGACGATTTTGGACCCTTTCCGGCCTGCCCGCGTGCTTGCGCCAGAGGGGCCCTTGTGGCAAGAACCGGCCGCCTGTGGGGGCCATTTGGGCCGATTCCCATCAATACCGGGCATGCTGCCGTAGCTCAGTGGTAGAGCACTCCATTGGTAATGGAGAGGTCGACAGTTCAATCCTGTCTGGCAGCACCATTAATATCAACGACTTACTGTCTCTTGATCGCTGCGTGCGTTTTCACTGACAGCACCCTGAAAGCACCGCATGCCGTCCCAGCATCTGTTTGTGCACCACCCCGCCCAGCATGAACCGCGGCCACGGCCGCATCCCTCCACGACAAAATTTTCGGCGTGTGAAATCGTCCTGCGTGTTTCACGGCGGCGACATCGCCGTAGACAACGGTTTGACCGGGTCAGCGGCGGAGGGCGGGACAACAGCCTCCTGGTTCGCCAGCCGATCGGGCCTTGTCCTTGACCTTCTCCAGCCTTCAGCAGCTCGATGATCTCACGTTCCTCGTCGTCCATATCCTTGGGCTCGCGTCCTACACGCCGACCGCGGAGCCCGGCTGACGGGCCGACGCTTCATCCCGCCCTGTCGCTGAACGCGGCGGGAAGCGTGGCGAGGAACGACATGACGCGCTGCGTGCGCAGGGGCGGGCGGCGGTTGGAGGTGCGCAGCATCCATAGCGGCTCCGCCGGCGCGCGCCAGGGCGCAAGCACTTCGACGAGCCGGCCGGCGCGCAGGTCTTCATGGACGAGCCACGCCGGCCCCCAGCCGATGCCGAACCCATTCGCGATCAAAGCGAGCGAAGCGTGCGCGTCGTCGCAAATGTGCTTGGGCTTGGGCGCGACGCGAACGGGTCCTTTGCCGCGCGGGTCGGCGAAGCGCCAGGTCAGGATCTGGCCGCTCGCGGGATTGCGGAAGCCGACGTGGTCATGCGCGGAAAGCTCGTATGGAGTCGCCGGCGCGCCGCGCGCGTTCAGATAGGCGGGCGAGGCGCAAGCGATCCAGGAGAACGTGCAAAGCCGCCGCGCCTGATGGCCGGGCGCGCGGTCGAGGGGTCCTGAGCGGATCGCGACGTCGACGCCTTCCGCCGCGAGATCGAGAATCTCGTTGCGGAATTTGACCTCGATCTCGATTTCCGGCCGCTCCCGCAGGAACGCGGGCAGGCGCGGCAGGATGCAGGCGCGCGCGAACGAGGCGGGGGCGGTCACGCGCACCCGTCCGCCGTCGTCGCGGGCGACTTCGCCGAGCGCGGATTGGACACGGGCGAGACTTTCGGCCAGCGCGCGTCCCGTCGCCATCAGCCGGTCGCCCTCTTCGGTCAGCGCCAGCGAATGGGTGGAGCGATGCAAAAGCCGTATCCCGCGAGCCTGTTCGAAGCGGGCGACCGCCTTGGACATCGCCGAGGTGGTCGTCCCCGCCCGCCGCGCGGCTTCGGCGAAGGAGCCCGCCTCGACGACGCGCACGAAGGCGAGGAGACGCGAGAGGTCGGGAGGCAAGGCCGTTGTGGACATTCAGTCCACATAATCATGGCGGCGCGGTCGCTACAAGAGCCGTTCCCGAGTGGCCAAATGGGGAGTGTCAGCGCGCAATCTGCGCCGCTAGAAACCGCGGGAAGTCCCATGAACCCCATCGAAATCACCCTGCAAGCCCTCGACGCCGCCGAGCGCGCGATTCCCGCCGGCCAGCCGGTCTATATGCTCAATCTGCTGCGCTACCGCGCGTATGCGCGTTACGAGGACGGCTTCGACGCCGCGCCCTGCTCAGGCCGCGAAGCCTTTCATGAACGCTATAGGCCGGCATTCCGGCGTCTCGCGGCCGGTAAGCCGCTCGTGCGGATGTTTTCCGGGCCGGTCCTGGCGAGCCTCGTCGGGCCGCAAGGCGGACGCTGGGACGAAGCGGCGATCAATGAATACGGCGATTTCGCCGCCTTCCGCTCGATCGTCGACACCGAGACTTACCGGCGCGAAGCCGCCCCGCATCGGCACGCGGCGCTCGAGGATTTCCGGTTGTTCGCGCTCGCCAAGGCGATGTGAACGCATCGAGGCGGCGGCCTCTGCATTCGCCTTAACGGCGGACTATCAAACCGCCGCGAGGCTGATGCCGCCGATCGAAGGCACAAACAGCAGTTTGAACTGACTGGTCAGACCCCGCGCAATCGATCAATCGAAAAAAGCGGCGGTGAAGCTGGGGGACTTCACCGCCCTTACCCTTCCGACGGAGGGGCTTAGCCATCGCATGAACGATGCATCGACGGCCGTTCGATTTTTTAAAATGTTGCGCGCCGTTTCCGGCGCAAGTTCCGAAGTCGCCGCCGACATGGGGCAGCCGCGAGGGAGCGAGCCTTCGGACCCACGCGGCCCTCCGACCGAAGCCTGCTGGCTGCTGATGCCCACCAGGATTTAGCGGACCCAAAGGGCCATGAGCGCACAGGCGAAGCCCACGACCAAAATGCCCGAAGCTATGATTGAGACCAGGTCAATTGACCAAGGGTGGCCGCCTCCGCCGATCAAATCGAAGTGCCGGGAGTGGCTTTCGTCGCGATATGAATGAAGGCGCATGACAGGTACTCCTCACGCAGTCGGCTATCGGCTTCCATCTCCGCTTCGCTCAGCTCTCAGACCGCCAGCGCCTGCCATCCGAAATTTGAAAGCATCAGCACTAGCAAGTCATTCCGGTCGCGCATCTGCGCACGGCCCGGCGGGTCTGGCGGACGGTCGTTCTTGCCACGCACACTCCGTTAACCCGTGTCCTACCCGCGCCGCAGGCAGCAGCGACTTCCGTAATCATGCTGTCCGGCTGAGGAATAGGTGCTGGTGTCATCGCTTGCGCGGATGCTGCAATCGACAAGGCGAAGCCCGCAATAACAACCAACTTAATCATTGTGCTCCTCCCTTGCCGTCCATTCACTCCGACCTCTCGAGGCAGGTGACGGTCCGGTTTTTGTGTTTAAGCGGCGATAGCTTTCGGCCCCGCGCGCTCGAACGATTGACGTAGATCAAGGTCAGAACCTTATTAGTTCAACGCGAATGGAGGATCCGGGTTCTTGCAATGCCAGCGGTCATCAGGTGCATGAACCCGCCGGCATACGCGTGATGCGGCTGGACCAGATGCTCGGCCCGTCGCATAGCGTTGCCTCCGCATCAAGCTGTATGTCGATTGGAACTTCCCTTGAAGAAGGGATCAAGCCGCACAGGTTCGCCGGTATCTTTCCAGAACAGTTTTTGACCGAGACTAGCGGCCACCGCGAGCCGGTGGTGGCCGCCGACCAGCGTATGGTCATCCGTTGCTTTTGCGATGATCTCGCCGTCTTCGTCCACGATGTTTTTCATGCGCCGCCTCCAATCCAACGCGCTCCGTTCCGGCCTTCATGCTGTCGCCAGAATGGAAATCAGGACATAGGCAAGATAACCCATCAGAGCGACACAAGTGCCAGTCGCAATCCTGGCCATGTCGATGATGGAAGCCTGTCTTGGATCGAGCGCCATGCGCCATCCTTGGTGGCAGTTGCGCGATGGCATTGATCTACATCAAGAAAGGTCGCCCACTGTCTCGGCCTCCCGGGTCGCTTCCCCCATCCGCGCCAACTCCGCAGTCGCCAGATACCGTTCGCGGCCCTCTACCGGAAAATGTTCGATCCCGCGACACGGGTTGAAACCGATGGGCACGGCGTGGGCTTTACCTGCAAAGGTGAACTGGCTGCTTAAAACCCGCAATAGACGGTTGGCCTGAGAGGGCGTATGGGCATTTTTGCTGTGCAGAGCGCCTTATGGCGGTGGCCCGTCTCCCAGCGAATTGGGTCACCGATCAAATGATCGCAGAGACCTTGAAAGAATAATCAATCATGGAAGGAGCCGCACTAGCTCTCCGCTGGGAGTGCGAGAAAGCTCGCACTTCCAGCAAGGGCGAAATGGCCTGCAATCGGGCGTGCCCGGTCACGTTGACGAGGTCCGTTGATGAGGGCAAGGGCACTTTGGGTTCTCCTGCGATTACCGCTCACAGGTCCACAACAAAGTGCTAGGCTCCTCCTTGTCCCAGCGGCGTGGTTAGTCTGACCGTTTGGAGGGCGCTGTGACCGAGCAGCGGGTTCAAAGGCGACTAGCGGCAATCTTGGCCGCTGACGTGGTCGGTTACTCTGCGTTGATGCAACGCGCTGAGGAAGCCACCTATGCCGAGTTCGAGCGGCTGAAGCGCGAAATAATCGAGCCTGGCCTCTCCCGCCACGACGGGCGACTGATCAAGACCACGGGTGACGGCGCGTTGGCCGAGTTCGCAAGTCCGTCGGCTGCGGTGCGATGCGCGGTGGAGATACAGGAAAGCATCGCGTCAGGCCGAAGCTCCCTTAAGCTGCGCATTGGGGTCAATCTCGGGGAGGTTATCGTCGGGGCTGACGGCGATCTTTTTGGCGACGGGATCAATATTGCGGTCCGGCTAGAGGGGGTCGCCGATCCGGGCGGCATCCTGATTTCCGAGAAGGTGCACGGCGAAGTCGAAGGCAAGCTGGACGCTGGCTTTGAGGACCGGGGCGAACAGCAGCTCAAGAACATCTCCAAGCCGGTCCGCTCTTACGCCGTACGCGCGGGAGCGTTTAGCGCGCTGAGCGATAGGCTGAGTGCGGTCCCGCCCCTTCCCGACAAGCCGTCCATCGCCGTGCTGCCGTTCGAGAACATGAGCGGCGATCCCGAACAGGAATACTTCGCGGACGGAATGGTTGAGGAGATCATCACCGCGCTTTCGCGGTTCAAATGGTTGTTCGTTATTGCTCGCAATTCGAGCTTCACGTTCAAAGGCAGAGCCGTCGATATCAAGGAGGTCGGGCGGCGGCTTGGCGTCCGCTACGTCCTTGAAGGGTCTGTGCGCAAGGCGTCGGGCAAAGTCCGCATCACGGGGCAGTTGATTGATGCGCTTACAGGGGCGCACCTATGGGCGGACAGGTTCGAGCGTGACCTGACAGACGTTTTTGCTCTTCAGGACGACGTGACGGTCGCGGTTGTCTCGGCCATTCAGCCGAAACTGCTTCAAACAGAAATCGCAATAGCTACGCGGCGGCGACCGGAGAACCTGACCGCCTATGATTTTTATCTCCGGGCTATGCCGCAGTTTTACCTAGCGACCCGCGAAGGGGTGGCCGAGGCGATCACGCTGGCGCATCGTGCCTTGGAACTGGACCCTCGGTTCGGCCTTGTCGCGGCTCTGGCAGGTGTCCTCCACATGAACAACGTCATATTTGGCTTTGCTGCCGATCCGCAATTCGAACGCAAGGAAGCAATTCGGCTTCTGCGCTTGGCGTTGAGCCTCGACGATGGTGATCCGGACGCGTTGGCATGGGCTGCATTAACCTCGGCGTTCATGGTCGGCGACACTGAAAGTGAGATCGAAATGGCGGACCGGGCCGTCGCGCTCAACCCCAATTCATATGTCGCATGGGCCTGTAGAGGCTGGGTCTATCAAAGTGCGGGGCTGCCGGAGGAAGCGATCCGCAGCTTTGAACGTGCCATTCGCGCGAGCCCGGTAGACCCGCTGTTACACCGGCCGCTTACCGGCATGGGGTTGGCCTTAGTTGAACTGGGTCGCTTTGACGAGGCCGTCGTCGTCGCGAGGAAGGCCCTGCGTCAGCACCCCTTCTTTTCGCCAACTTATTGTTGTCTTGCGTCCGCTTTCGCCCATCTCGGACGCGACGCCGAGGCGCGTGAGGCGGCGGCGCGTGTGCTGGAACTCGATCCCGCCTTCACAATATCCGCGAGGGTGGGTCGGCGCAGACAAGCACACGCGAAGCTGGAGATTGAAGGTCTTCGGAAGGCGGGGTTGCCCGAGTAGCTCTCCAACTGCGACGAGGTGATCGAAAGACGGCTTATGGCCCCCGAAGGAGACGTGGGCCATTCTCCGATTTGATGTCAGCTAACCGGAGCTGGCAACTGCCAGCCAGCGGCTGCCCGGATGGACTGCATATCCTACTAGGGATCGGCGCACCTTCTGGTCCAAGGGTGCAGATACAGCCTTCCCCCAACTCTTCTTCACAAGTGATGCTTGGACTGATACACAACGAACGTGAGCGGCTTGAAAAACCCTTGATCTTTCAGTGAGCTGAGACTGTATCGGAACAGTTCAATCCTGTCTGGCAGCACAAGTTTCCTTCAAAAACCTCAGCCTTCGATGTGCTCGCGTTCGAACGCCCAGACCCGCTCGAATCCCATCAGGCGAGAGAAGTCGTCGAACGGGTAGAGTTCTCCGCTCCACGCCTTGCTGGAGCCCCTGGACTGGATCTCACCGTAGACGGAGCGTAGTGCAGCGCCTGCGGCCAGGAATCCGGCGGTGGGGAAAATCGCGAGCTTGAACCCGAAGGCTTCCAGTTCCGCGCGAGAGAGTATCGGCGTGCGGCCGCCTTCCACCATGTTGGCGACCAGCGGCACACCGGCGAAGGTCTGGCCGATCTTCGCCAGTTCCGACTCGCTCTCCGGCGATTCGATGAACAGCATGTCGGCACCGGCTTTGAGAAAGGCTTCACCGCGGCGCAGCGCCTCGTCGAGGCCGAGCGCAGTGCGGGCATCGGTGCGGGCGATCACGAGGAAATCCTTCGACGCACGCGCTTCGACCGCGACCTTGATGCGGCGCGCGGCGTCGGCGATCGGCACCACCCGCCGGCCGGGCGTATGCCCGCATTTCTTGGGATATTCCTGGTCCTCGATCTGGATCGCCTGCGCGCCGGCTTTCTCATAGCCGCGCACGGTGAAGTCGACGTTCAGGAGTCCGCCATAGCCGGTGTCGCCATCGGCAATCAGCGGCGTGGACGTGCCCGAGGCGATCTGCTGCACGCGGCCGACCATCTCGGTGTAGCTCGCCAGGCCCGCGTCCGGCAGGCCGAGATGGGAGGCGACCACGCCATAGCCGGTCATATAGAGCGCATCGAACCCCATGGTGTCGGCGATGCGCGCGGAAATCATTTCGAACACGCCGGGCGCCGAGATCAGGCCGGGCTGTTTCAAGCGGGCGGAGAGGCTTTGCGTCATCGATCCTATACTTCCAGGGTTGTCGGGCGCCTTCAGGCGACGCGGTGGTGCAAGCGACGGTCGAGCCAGAGCAGCAAGGCGCTGGCAGATACGGCAACGATCGCGAGCAGAAGGATCGTCGCCATGATGGTGGGCACATCATGCAGGCCGATGGCGTTCATGATGAGGTAGCCGAGCCCGCGCTGTGACGCGAACATTTCGCCGATCAACACGCCGAGCAAAGTGAGCGAGAAGCCGATGCGCAGTCCCGATACGATCTCGGGCATGGCGCCGGGGATCACGATGGTCGCAAGCGTCTGACGGCGCGACAGGCGCATCACCCGGGCGGTCTTGAAATGGACGGCGGCGACGTTGCGCACGGCGTTCATCGCGAAGATCGCGATCGGGATGATGCCGTGCAAGGTGCCGAAGGCGATCTTGGCGGGGACACCGAGCCCGAACACCAGCAGGATCAGCGGATACAGCGTCACCTTGGGCAGGCTGTAGACCGAGACCAGGATCGGCTCGGCCACTTCGGCGCTGGTGCGGTTGAGGCCGAGACTGAATCCCAGCGCGAGGCCACCGACGACGGCCAGCAGCAGCGCCCAGACAAACGCTCGCGCGGTCTCAGCGGCGTGCGGCCAGAAATTTGCGCTTGATAGCATCTGCCAGGCGCGCGCCGCGGTGCCGGCCGGCGAGGTCAGCGCAAACGGCGCCGCCCAATGCATCGCCTGCCAGATGGCGAGGCCGGCCAGCATCAGCAGCACGGTATCGAGGGCGCGCCTCATGTCAGCGCCCCCAGCGACGCAGCAGGCGCCGCTCATAGCTGTAGAACAGCGCGTTGACGATCGTCACCAGCACGATGACGAACAGCATCAGCGCATACATCGTCCCGTTGTCGAAATTGTTGAAGGCATAGGAGATGGCATAACCAAGCCCGGAAGAGGCCATGATGAACTCGGCCGCGATGACGCCGATGAAGCAATAGGCGATCGCCAGCTTGATGCCGGTGAACAGATACGGCACGGCGCTCGGCAGTTTGATCAGCAAGGCGGTGGCCGCGGGGCTCATGTGGTGGACGGCGGCGGTGCGCAGCAGCACGCGCGGGATGCGATCGAAGCCGTTCAGCGTGGCGATGATCATCGCGACCACGCCGAACAGGAAGCCGATCGCCACGATGGCGCCGCGTCCAAGGCCGAACAGCACGATGAACAGCGGATAGAAAGCAAAGAACGGCAATGCGTAATAGCTGGCGAGGAAGGGATCGATGGCCGCGCGTAGCCGCGGAAAGCCATGGATCAGCGCGCCGATGGCAAAACCGCCGGTCACCGACAGCACCAGCGAGATCGCGACATTGCCGAGCGTCTCGACAATGTCGGCGGTGGCCTTGCCGGAGGCGAGCAGTTTTGCCAGGCGCAGCGCCATGTCCGACGGCGCCAGCAGCACGCGCGGGCTGATCGCGCCGGTTCGGCACAACAGCTCGAGTGCTGCGATGAAGCCGCCGACCACGAGCAGGCGGATCAAGCCGACCCGGCTCATGACGGCTTGCCTTGTGAGGGCTTGCCTTGCCGCATCGTCTTCAGCGATTCCTCGCGTAGCACCGACCACAGCCGTGCGGTAATCGCGCCGAAAGCCGGATCGGCCGCGACGCGCGAATCCCGCTCGCGCGGCCATCCGGTTTCCAGTTCCTCGATGATCCGCCCCGGCCGGGCCGACATGAGACCGATCCGGTCGGACAGCATCGCGGCCTCGTCGAGGGCATGCGTGATCAACAATACGGTCGCGCCGGTGGCCCGCCAGACCTTCAGCAGTTCGTCACCCATGATCAACCGGGTTTGCGCGTCGAGCGCGCCAAAGGGCTCGTCGAGCAGGATCATGCGCGGCTGCATCACCAGCGTCCGCGCGATGCAGACGCGCTGGCGCATGCCGCCCGAAAGCTGCGCTGGATAGGCCTTGGCGAAATCGACCAGCCCCATCAGCCGCAGCGCATCGTCGAGGCGGCGCGCGATCTCCGATCCATCGACCCCGTTGCGGCGCAGGCCGAACACGATGTTGTCGGCGACGTTGAGCCACGCAAAGGACGCATCCTCCTGGAACACGACGCCGACGCCCTCGGGCACGCGGCCGTCGAGCGGGCGGCCTTCGAACAGCACCTCGCCGCTGGTCGGTTGCGACAGGCCGGCGAGCACATCAAGCAGCGTCGACTTCCCGCAGCCGGACGGACCGATCACCGAATAGAATTCGCCCCGCCGCAAGCGTAGCCCGGTGGCGGCGAGCGCGTGGATGCCGCCGGGATAGACGCGGGTGACGCCCCGCATTTCGGCGTGCAGGTCGTCCCCGGAAGCCTCGCGCACCGCACCGTCCATCGTGCGCGCGGCGGTGCTCATTTCAGGTAGCTTTCGTCGACGACCTTGCTCCACTCGACCTTGCCGTCGATCTCGCCGACGATTTGCAGCCCCTTCACCATGTGATCCATGGCGTCGTACTCGAATGCGCCGTCGCTCCAGTATTTCATCGCGATCAAATTGTTGACCGCGGCAAGAATGGTCTTCTCGTCGGTCTCATAATGCTTCGCCACGATCCTGGCTGCCTCCTCCGGGTTGGCGTAGAGGAAGGCCACCGCTTTGGCGCGCGCCTGCACCAGCTTGCGCAATTTGTCCTTGTTGGCCTTGGCGTATTCTGAAGTCGTGACGCCGACCGTCTGCACCATCGGCGGCAATTCGTCCTTGGCGAAGAATACCGGCTTGAACTTAGCCGACACCTTGGACCAGATCGGATCCATCACAGGTGCTGCGACGACGGCCTTCTGCTCGACCATCGTCAGCCCGGCGCCGATGCCGCCGGCCGCGACGGTCTCCGACTTGATCCCGTGCTTGTCGCTCACCATCGTCAGCAGCATGTCGGTGACCGACTTCGGCGACGTGAAGGCGACCTTCTTGCCGGCGAGGTCCTTGACCGACGAGACGCCGGAATCCGGCGTGGTGACCCAGAGAATCTCGCCGGCGGTGCGCACGCCGGTATGGATGATCTTCAGATCGATGCCCTGCTTCATGGCGGCAAGCGCTGCCGACAGCGCCACCTCGCCATAGGGCAGGCTGGAGGCCATCACATTGCGCATCGTGGTGCCGCCGCCCTTGGAGGTGAGCACGCCGTCGATATCGAGGCCGGCCTCCTTGTAATAGCCCTTCTCGATCGCGATCGCGTAGGGCGCGCCGTACATCAGCACGCCCCAATGCGTGACCGTGATCTGTTCCGCCGCGGCTGGACGCGGGGCTGTCCATGCCGTTAGGGCTAAAACGCAACCCAAGACTAACTTGTACACAATACTCATGATCGCTCCCCTATCCGAAATGATTGTTGGGTCAGCTTTATCCAACAAATATCGGCTATATCGCCGACATACCCTGTTTTTCTCCAGTCATATTGTATACAATGAGCTCTCGTGTCCAGCGGGAAGATAAGGCCTTGAATCGACCTGAGCGCCTGCGCGCCTCCGACGTCGCTTACAGCTCGATCCGTCAGGGCCTGGCGGCCGGCCGCTGGGCACCCGGCTCGCATCTGCGCGAAAGCGAACTCGCTGCCGAACTGGGTATCAGCCGCACGCCGGTGCGCGAGGCGCTGCGCAAGCTTGCCAGCGAGCAGCTGGTCTCGTTCGAGCCGCATCTCGGCGTCCGGGTGCCCGGCTGGTCCAATCACGACATCGAAGAGATTTTTGCGCTGCGCGTCGAGCTGGAAAGCTACGCGGCTGGGCAAGCGGCGCGCCATGCCAACCCGGTGCAGGTCGCCGAGCTACGCGAACTCGCGGGGCAGATCGAGAAAGCCGCTTTCGGCGGCGAGGTGCCGGACTATGTCCGGATCACCGAGCTGAACAATCGCTTCCACGGCCTGATCGTCGCTGCGGCCGCCAACCACCGCCTCGTCAGCCTGGTTGTCCAGCTCGTCGAAATTCCGCTCGTGGTACGCACTTTCACGCGCTTCGACCGGCAGGAATTGGCGCGTAGCGTCAGCCATCATTACGATCTGGTCGAGGCCATCGATGGCCGCAATGCCGATTGGGCCGTGGCGGTAATGCGCGCGCACATTCACGCAGGGCGGCAGGTCATGCTCCGCACGTTCACGGGCGGAGACGATGAGTCCTCGTCGAAGTAACGCCCGGCCACGAGGACAACTATCGCAAGCTGCGCCTGTGCTGGGTGACGATGATAACACGGATGATACAGTCGGATATGGTTTCGCCGTGCCGCCGCACCTTCTGCAACCGCTGCCACGTTTCCGCATCGATCTTCATCTGCCACTCGCCGTTTCGTACGCGCCGCACGGTCTCCTCGAACGGGAACTCGGCCGCAATCAGGGCGCGGCACTCCTCGGTGATTTCGATCTCCGGCATCGCTCTCGAAATGTTAGCGGGGCCGATGCTGGCCGCGCGGGCTGCTATCGCGCGCCGGAGAAGTCAGCCAGTTAAATCGCCGCAATCTTTTCTGCGACGAATTGACTTGCGACACCGCAACGATCAATCAAACAAAGTACCTGTAAACATGACTGCGTATTCTGTTTCATTCGCACCTCTCCCGCCAAAGCTGCTGGAGAAACCACCAGTTCGATTGCCTCGGGAATCAAGGGACCCCGTGGCGGCCCTCATCAGCCGGTCGGTTGCTTGCCGGTGTAACCCGCCGATTGAGCGTCAAAGGCACGCTGGTAGGCGGGCCGCGCTTCGCCGCGGGCCACATAGGCGGAGAGGTTCGGATATTGGTCCAGCATACCCGACGCTTTCAACCTGAGCAGCACCGACACCATCATCAGGTCGCCCGCGCTGAACGCGCCATCGAGCCAGTCGGCATCGCCAAGGCGATGGGAAAGTTGGACCAGCCGGTTACGGACGCGATCCTCGACGAGAGGCATGCGGAGGGCGGACCAGGACTTGTCGCCCTCAAGGAGCCTGGCGGTTCCGAGCTCGAGGATCGGCGGCTCGACCGTGCTGAGCGCAGCGAACATCCATGTGATCGCGCGCGTCCGGGCATTCGCATCGTCCGGCAACAAGCCCACATGGCGCTCCGCAATATGGAACACGATCGCGCCCGTCTCGAACAAGCCGAGATCGCCTTCTTCGTAGGTCGGAATCTGCCCGAAAGGATGCAGTGCCAGATGGGCGGGTTCCTTCATCGCCCTGAACGAAACGAGACGAACCTCGTAGGGTTGGCCCACTTCCTCCAGCGCCCAGCGAACGCGCGTATCGCGCGCCAGTCCCTTGCCGCCATCGGGCGACCTTTCAAAGGCTGTGATGGTGGGGGTCATTGGAAAGCTCCGGGTGATTGCATGACGCCGTCGAGAGTGGCGTGCGCGATGACGACGATGTTCTCATGTTAGGTATTCGGTGCTTGCGCTTTGCACCCAAAGGACGAACGACGGGCGCGGCTCCCGACAGCTTACCTCGGTTTCCTTAGCCATGGGATTTCCCGAACTTTGTGCGCGCGGCCGTAAGCTGCGAACGACCTAAAACCCTTCAGTCATCGCGAGCAGACCCGCACCGCCGCGATGGCCGTGGCTGTCCGGTATTCCAGCGTCTGGTCGATGTCCCGGCTGCCGGCATTCATGGCGTCGGCTCTCGATCTCGGGAATGATACCGAGCATTGCTCATTTGCTCCATAGCACTTCGATTCCACGAGGCCTTCATTGGACAAGTGCTGCCGGGCAGGCGCTTCAACGCGTGTCAGGAACGCTTCATGCTGATAGGCTATGGTCCGGTCGATGTCTGGGAGTAAAGCGGTGCCGCGCTGGTTTCGATCGTTAATCATCTGGTGTGTCCTGCTTTGCGCAGCCCCGGCAATTTCATCGGAGGCACAAAATCGACCCGATGGCGTTACCTGGACTGCGATCATCCCCGACGCGTTTCCACGACATGTCTACACCTGGCGTCTCAGCTCCGATGGAACGTACCGCGAAGACGGTCGAGATGCTTCGAGCGGAAAAGCCATCCAGGACCCGCTTTCAGGACGATGGAGCGTAGACGGCGCACGTATGCTTCTGCGGCAGCAGGGGCTGCCGTATTTGTTCGATGGCGTTGTGTTGGGCGGTCTCTATACGGGAACGCTTTATCTTGACGGCCGCCCGGTTTCCCAATTCTGCGCCGCAAAGGGCGAGACAGCCCCGCAACGTTGCAGCGATGGCCCCGGTATCGCGACGGCGGCCTTCTTGGCGGATATCGTCCACGCCACGCGTTGAGAGCGTGGGATTCATCGATCGCTAATCGCCCAATAAGTAGCATTTGAGATCGACCGGATTTCCGCCTACCAGATTGACGACGACTGACCGGAGACGACGATGTTCGGAAAATTCTCGCGCCGGCACTTTGCGAAGCTTGCGGGCCTTTCCGCGCTCGGAATGGCGGCGGCGCCGCGCTGACGCCGCCGCGCAACCGTCGGCCGACCGGCACGCCCCGGCGGGCTTTCCGAAGGATTTTGTGTGGGGCACCGCCACCTCGGCCTATCAGATCGAGGGCGCCGTCAACGAAGACGGCCGCGGCCGCTCGATCTGGGACACCTTTGCGCACACGCCGGGCAAGATCGAGGACCGAACCACCGGCGACCGCGCCAACGAACATTACCACCGCTACAAGGAAGACGTCGGCCTGATCCGGGATCTCGGCGTCAAGGCCTATCGGTTTTCGATCGCGTGGCCGCGGGTATTTCCGGAAGGAACGGGTGCGCCGAATCCCAAGGGCCTCGACTTCTACAACCGCCTGGTCGACGAACTGCTGGCGAACGGCATCGAGCCCTATGCCACGCTGTATCACTGGGACCTGCCGCAGGCGCTGCAGGACCGCGTCGGCGGCTGGCAATCCAGCGACACCTCGAAGGCGTTCGCGGATTACGCCGGCTATGTCGCGGCGCGCCTGAGCGACCGCGTCAAGATCATCTTCACGCTCAACGAGGCCGGACGTTTCCTGAACTTCGGCTACGGCTGGGGCATCGACGCGCCCGGCCTCAAACTGCCGACGGCGGACCTGAACCAGGCCGACACCACGTCGTGCTGGCGCATGGCCTTGCCGTGCAGGCGATCCGCGCGCACGGGCGCGCGGGCACCAAGGTCGGTCCGGCCGAGAACATCGCCGCCTGCGTGCCGGCGTTCGACACGCCGGAAAATGTCCGCGCCGCCGAGATGGCGACGCGCGAACTGAACGCCGGCCTCCTCGGCGTCATGCTGGAGGGCAAATACACCGACGGCTTCCTCGCAATATCGCCGGCAAGGACGCGCCGAAATTCACCGCCGACGAATTGAAGATCATCGGCTCGCCGAACGATTTCGTCGGCCTCAACATCTACGCGCCGCAATTCTACATCGCCGCATCCGACAAGGCGCCGGGCTGGCGCGTGCTGCCGTTCCCCGCCTCGTTTCCGCACATGAACTCGGAATGGCTGCGGGTCGGTCCGGAGACGATCTACTGGGCGCCGCGGCTGGCGGCAAAGGTCTGGAACATCGAGACGATCTACATCAGCGAGAACGGCACCTCGTCGGAAGACAAGCTGCATCGCCGACGGCAAGGTCTACGACCTCGATCGCATCATGTATCTGCGCAACTATCTGCGGCAGCTGCAGCGCGCGACGGCCGAGGGCGTGCCGGTCCGCGGCTATTTCCTGTGGAGCCTGATGGACAATTTCGAATGGATCTTCGGCTACGAAAAGCGCTTCGGGCTCTATCACGTCGACTTCGAGACCCAGCGCCGGACGCCGAAGCTGAGCGCGGCCTTCTACCGCGACGTCGTGGCGCGCAATGCGATCGGCGTCTGAACGCCGCCGTCAGTATCAATACCGCGACGGCCTGCCGCACCGGCATCGAAGCCTGGTGTGACGGCGAGGCTCCGGTCGATTGCCACAGTCGTGGCGCGATTCATGCGCGAGCTTGCGCGATGATTCGTGACTGACGAACACGCCGGCGGCGGTGATCATCAGCACGACATAAAGAGCGAACATGCCGCCGACCCATCGCCAGTAGATCTGGCGGTCGTCGGGGGCGAGGCTTTCGATAATGCGGCGCATGGTGGCCTCCTCATCAGGGAACGATTGCGCCGCGTATAGCTTGCACCCCAGGCCCCGGTGTGTGACGCACTTCACAGATGTTGATTTGAAACGGAGAACCCGTGACCGGCCCGGAACTGAAGAAACTTCGCGAAGCACCTCGGCGAGGCCATCGGCCAGCCGCTGACGGTGGCCGACATGGCCAAGCTCTGCGGGCTGCCGCCCGCCGATGGCGCCGACACCATCCGCAAATGGGAAGTCACCGGTCCGACCGGCCCCGTGGCCGAGCTGCTGCGCATCCTGGCGATGGCCAGCGACCGCTATCCGATCCTGGAAATGTTCAACGTGTTCGACCGCCACGACGTCCCGGAGAAGGACCGGCCGGCGCGCCGGCAGGCGTTCCGCGAACAGATGCGCGGCGACGTGCGGCGGCGCATTGGTTAAGCAAAGCTTGCCGGCAGGCTTGCGGGCGATGCTGAAACTTAAGCCTTCCTTAAGCTTTGATTAGGCCTTCGTTAAGCACAAAAAACGTTTGTTCTGCCAATGGGTTGGGTTATCAATCGCTGTGCCCGGCAAGTGACAGCATTTTAGATAAAAGCCGTCTAACTGCGTGGCCATGGATGGCGCCCGCATGCGGTGTCTCCGAACGATTTTTCGGAGACCAACACCATGAAGAAGTTCCTGCTCGCGACCGTGGCCCTCGCTGCCCTCGGCGCCGCCGCGCCGGCCCTCGGCGCCGATCTCGGCGCCCGCCCCTACTACAACAAGGCGCCGGCCTATGCCGCGCCGCTCTACAACTGGACCGGCTTCTATATCGGCGGCCATGTCGGCGGCGCCTTCTCCGGCAGCAACAATTTCAACGGCCTGGTGCTGAGCGACTACAGCGCCCGCCTGCTCGGCGGCGTGCAGGCCGGCGCCGACTGGCAGTTCGCGCCGAACTGGGTGCTCGGCGCCGAAGGCCAGTACTCCTGGCTCGGCAAGAACAACCTCAACGCCGACCTTCCCGGGCGGCTTCGTCTACAACAACGATCAGCGCGGCGCTCGGCTCGATCACCGCCCGCGTCGGCTACACCTGGGGTCCGGGCCTGGTCTATGTCAAAGGCGGCTACGCCTATTCCGACAACCGCGACACCCTGACGTTCGCCGGCGTTCCGGTCGCCTTCATCGCTCGATAGCAACCACAGCAACGGCTACACCGTCGGCGCCGGCGTCGAATACATGTTCGCCCCGAACTGGTCGGCCAAGGCCGAGTACATGTATTACGATTTCGGCAACACCCGCTTCGTGACCCCGGCCGCGCTGGTGCCGTTCGGCAGCTTCCACAACGACGAGCACACGCTGAAGCTCGGCGTCAATTACCGCTTCAACTTCGCCGGCCCGGTGGTCGCGCGCTACTGATCGCTTTCAACTGCGAATTGCGGAAGGCCGGCGTTCACGCCGGCCTTTTTGCTTTGTCCGCGTTTTCCGGTTCACGGAAAAATCCGTCAAATGCAAGCGTTCGGCGCCAAAAATCGCGAAAACCGTCCGCATTTTCCAAACTTGTTAACCGGGTACCGCGATACTGCCGCGCGAGGAATCATCCCAAGGTAGCGTAGACGGGGCGGCGGCAAATGGCGTTACGATTAAGATCGGCAAATTCAGCTCAAGGGTTTCAGCTTCCGCAATTCGGCGTCAGGGGCAGCCTGTTTGCCGCCTTCGCCGTCATCGCCGGCATGGCGATCGTCATCAGCGCCGGCGCCGGCCTGGTGCTCGGGCATCTCGGCGGCACCATGGTCGATCTGAGCGGACGGGACATTCCCCGTCTCGCCGCCAGCCTGCAACTATCGGCGCAGAGCGCGAGCCTTGCCAGCCAGGGGCCGGCGCTGCTGGCCGCGCGCAGCGAAGAGGCGCTGAACGAACGCTCCAAGAAGATGAAGGAAACCCAGACGGTCGCGCTGCAGAAGCTCGGCGAGATCATCGAACTCGGCGCCGACAAGACGGTGGTCGCCGCGCTCACCGAAACCGTGAAGAACATCGACGACATGATCAAGAGCCTCGGCTCGGCCGCGCGCGAGCGGCTCGAAGTCGCGCGCCCTGCACGACAAGCAGTACGACGCGCTGCGCAAGGCGCAGACGGCGTTTCGTCGCCGCCTCCGGCCCGGCGATGATCGACGCCCAGACCGAGCTCAACGCATCTACGCTGCCGCCAACTTCTCCACCGACGACGCCATCGAGGCGCACGCAACCGTCGACCAGCTCGGCGACGTCGTCGCCAGCGGCAATCTGATGGCGTTCGACATGATCGCCGGCGCTGTCGGCCAACAACGGCGACATGCTCGAAGCGATCGAGAAGGAATTCCGGAGCGCAGGCGCGCGTCAAGTCGAACCTCGAAGCGCTGCCCAAGACCACGGCACCAAGGCGCGTTCGAAACGCCACGCTGAAACTTGCTGGCGCTCGGCGACGGCAAGACCGGCGTCTTCAAGATCCGCCAGCAGGAGCTGGACGCCGACGATTACGGCCAGACCATTCTGGAGGAAACCCGCAAGCTCAATGTCGGCCTCGGCATCAGCGTGCAGCAGCTGGTCGACGGCGTGCAGAAGGAAACCGACGCCTCGACCTGGCAGGCGCGTCAGGAGATTTCGTTCGGCGACCATGGTCATGCTCGGGCTCGGCGTGGCGACGCTGGTCGGATCGATCCTGTTCGTCTGGCTCTATGTCGGCCGCAACATCCTGCGGCGGATCCGCAGCCTGCAGCGCTCGATGCAGCTGTTGTCCGAGCGGCGACCTCGAAGCGGAGATCTATCAGACCCAGCCAGCAGGACGAGATCGCGTCGATGGCGAATTCGCTGCAGGTGTTCCGCGAGAGCATGATCGAGAGCCGCGCGCTCTCCGCCGACCAGGACAAGGACCGCATCGCCAAGGCCGAGCGCGCCTCCCGCATGGAAGCGCGCATCGTCGAGTTCGAAACCACCGTTCGCACCGCGCTCGACAGCCTGCAGACGGCGGCGGGCTCGATGCAGTCGACCGCGCAGAGCATGTCGGCGACCGCCGACCAGTCCAGCGCGCTGGTGAGCGCGGTGGCGTCCGCCGCCGAGGAAACCTCGGTCAACGTGCAGACCGTGTCGTCGGGCACCGAGGAATTGTCCTCCTCGATCGAGGAAATCGGCCGCCAGGTCGTCACCTCGGCGGAAATCGCCCGCAAGGCGGTCGAGGAAGCCGGCGCGACCGACGCCACCATGCAGGGACTTGCGGACAACGCCGCGCGGATCAGCGTGGTGGTCGACCTGATCCAGACCATCGCCTCGCAGACCAACCTGCTGGCGCTGAACGCCACCATCGAAGCCGCGCGCGCCGGCGAAGCCGGCCGCGGCTTTGCCGTGGTCGCCTCCGAGGTGAAGAGCCTCGCCAACCAGACCGCGAAGGCCACCGACGAGATCCGCCAGCAGATCGTCAGCATGCAGACGGTGACGACGACGGCGGTCTCCGCGATCCGCAACATCAGCAGCACGATCAGCGAGATCAACGACGTCACCACCGCGATCGCGGCCGCGGTCGAGGAGCAGGGTGCGGCGACGCGCGAGATCGCGCGCAACATCCAGCACGCCGCCGGCGGCACCAGCGAGGTCTCCAGCAACATCGTCGGCGTCTCCAGCGCCTCGGCGGAGGCCGGAACCGCCGCCAGCGAGGTGCTGACCGCCTCCGACGCGCTGCGCCGCGAGGCCGACGTGCTGCGCGAGGAAATCGACGCGTTCCTGTCGAACATCCGGGCGGCGTAATCAAGCGCCGTCATTCCGGGGCGTCCGAGGGACGAACCCGGAATCTCGGGATTCTCGGGGGCGCAAGGGCGCCCCTTAGCTCGATGCTCCGTATCGCCCCGGAATGACGACCTAATCGGCCGTCCATGTGTTTTGCCCAAACCGGCCCCCGCTTTTTTCGGCTAGCGCGGCGCCGGCTCTACGGCTAAGTCGGTAGCATGCATTCGAAAACCGACACGGTGCAGTCCTCGGCCGAGGCACTGCGATACCCCTGGGAAAACCACCCCGGCCACGATCAGGTCGTCGAGGTGATGCCCGGCGTGCTTGTGGGTCCGGCTGAAGCTGCCGTTCCGGCTCAATCACGTGAACATCTACCTGCTGGCCGACGGCGACGGCTGGGCGATGGTCGATTCCGGATTCGGCAACGAGGAAACCATCGCGGCCTGGACCACGCTGTTCGAGGGCCCGCTGCGGCATGTGAAGATCACGCGGCTGATCGTCACCCATTCGCATCCCGATCATGTCGGCCTTGCCGGCTGGATCGTCGAGCGCTTCGACTGCCCGCTGCAGATGTCGCAGGTCGAATATCTGCAATCGGTCTATCACCAGAACCGCGGCACCGAAGAGCGGAAAAACGCGCAGCGGCTGTTCTTCCGCCGTCACGGCATGGACGAGGACCTGACCGACAAACTGCTCGGCCGCGGCCAGGATTATTTGAAACGGGTCTCGGTGCTGCCGCCGGCCTACCACCGCATCTCCCATGGCGACGAGGTCGTGATCGGCACCCGCCGCTTCAAGGTCATCACCGGCGGCGGCCACGCCCTCGACCAGGTCATGCTGTATTGCGCCGCCGACAAGCTGTTCCTCTCCGCCGACCAGGTGCTTGAGCAAGATCTCGCCCAATGTCAGCGTCTGGGCCGTCGAGCCCGAACAGAACTCGCTCGGCGAATATCTGGCCTCGCTCGCCAGCCTGACCACCACCCTGCCCTACGACGTCATGGTGCTGCCCGGCCACGGCGTGCCGTTTTACGGTCTCAAGACCCGCATCAAGCAGCTCGCCGATCACCACGAGGACCGCTGCCGCCTGATCGCGGAAGCCTGCCGCGAAGTGCCGCAAACGTCGAGGGAACTGGTGCCGGTGGTGTTCAACAAATACCCGCTCGATGTGCACCAGATGGGCTTTGCTTCCGGCGAGCTGATCGCCCATGTCAATTACATGCTCAACGAAGGCCGCCTGACCTCGGAAGTGACCGACGGCGTGCTGCGGTTCCGGACCACCTGACGGCGAGCCCCGAATGGCATTCGGCGGCTACTTCAGCGGCAGCGGCTGGTCGCCGAGCATCCCCTTGGCGATGACGTTGCGAGCCGCCGTGACATCCAGCGAATGTTGCGCGATCAGGTCCTTGCATTCGGCGACGATCTGGTCGGCATCCTGCATCAGCTTGAGCTCCTTGTAGCGGTCGTCGCGGTGCAGGCCCATGCTCGCGCCGACGACTTCGAGCACATTGATGATGCGGAACGGCCAGTCGCGTTCGTGCGCGCATAGTTCGCGATGATCGGAATGATAGACAGCGACCAGCGCGTCGACGCCGGCATCAGACGCCGCCTGAAGCTCATTTCGTTGCAACTCGCGCTTGAACGCGGGCAGGACGCGGAGATTGTTGCTCTGCAGGCCGACCGCCGGTTGCTGCAGATCGACGAGCTCGATGCCAGGGATCGCCTGCAGGATTTCCACGGCGGCTTCCACGACGCCGGTCACGCCGGGATGGCGGTGCAGCGCGATCCGCATCTTGACCTCGCGGCGCAACAGCGGGGTCAGCTGAGCCAGTCGCTCGCGGAGAAACAGCAGGAAGGGCGTCATCTCGAACGGCCGCGCGCCGCCTTGTCGCTCAATGGCCGGAATATTCACCTCGGTGAACTGGACGTAGCAGCTCGGACACCAGGAGATCACCTGACCGGATTTCGAGTGCGACATCTTCTCGATCGAGTTTGCGCCCATGCGTCCGGACATCTCGACGTCGCCGGTATTCATCTGTTTGATGCCGCAGCAATGGCTCGGCCCGCCCATCACCTGGTAGATGACGCCGAGCGCATCCATGATGTCGAGGGCGAGCAGCGCGATATGCGGATTCTTCAGCACATTGCAGCCGGTGTAGAACACGAAATCCGGCGCCTCGGCCGGTATCGCGGCCGATGCTGATTTCTGGCCGAGCCGCTGCAGCACCTCGCCATCGAGCTGCAACTGCGACAGCACAGCCACATCGCGGCTGTCGTCGCGGAACAGCGTCAAGCCCTGGCGCCGCCGTTCGGGCAGTTCATTCTGGCTCTTGGCCATCGCGACGCGCGCCATGGTCAGCAGGAAACGCGGATTGACGCCGTAGTCGCACGCCTTGATGCACTCGCCGCTCCGCATGCAGGCGGACGCCCACTTGCGCGATGCCTCGGGCCCGTCACCCGTGCGCAGGATGTCAAGGATACCGCTGATGATGTCGCTGGAACTCGCGTCCACGATCCCGGCGGGGGTTACGCTTGGACAGGCTTCGACGCATTTGCCGCAGCGCGTGCAAGCATCCACCATCTCGTCAACGCGAGTGCCCAGCGCCGTCTCGAAAGAGGTGTCGTTCATCGGCTGCGGCTCCGCGCTTAGCCAATGCGAATGAGCACAGGCTCGATATCGACCCTGGAACCATAGCCTCAGGCCAGGCGAACCGGATATGTGAAAACCGGCCGGCCAACCGCCAAAAGCGGTCCGGTCTGCCTTAGCAGGGCCGTTCGAGTTGGCCTCAAACACGTGGCCCGGCGATCTGGACGGCAGGCGCTAGGTACGCGTAGGCCGGCTCGGCGGCAGCGCTGTTGCGCAGTCTCCGAAATTTCGACAGCGGCGAAAATGCCGGGAAAAGGGCGCCAAACTAATCCATAGCTATTGCGCCCAAATGGGCGCACGGTCGCGGCATGCGAGTCCTGACGCCATACCAGACGCTTTTCCGTGTTCAAGTTTTACATGACTGCGGCCCTGATTTGATGCCGTCATGTTGACGCGGTCGGCGCTGCTTTCTGAGAACGGACTGCCTGATCTTCCAGCGTTGCTTGTCGAGCCGCATCGCAATCCCGGCGGAATTTGGCGGATCAAGTTCAGCTATGAGGCAAGCGAGCCGCTTTCGATGAGTGCCGTGCAGGCATCGACGATGGCGTCCGCGCTTCATGCGATCGGTGAGGCCGAATTGGCTGACGAGATCGATGGCGCGCTGAAAAGTGCAGTTCGCTATTCATCGATGTGACTTCCTGCCCTCGCGGCAATGCCGCCCGCGATCGTTCCGCCCCGGCGCCGCTGGCGCGAAAGGACGACCGCAAAAGGACTAGCCAATGGCCAAAACGTCTGACTACAGGATCGTTACCTTTCAGCGGCAACCCGGACTTTGGCGCGCCAACATGACGCCGATTGTTCCAGCCCGCCACGATCACGCGAGGCGCGGCGATCCGGGGCTTTGTGACGGCGGAAGACAGCAAGTCCGAAGAAGACGCCGTCATCGCCGCCAATCGCGCCATCAGGGAATTGGACATTTAGCCGGATTTGCGTCGCCCCGCGGGCGGTTCACGGTTTCGGCTGGGCGGCGAAAATGCCGGGACCGTAAATCCCGCCTAGCGCCTTGATCGCGATCAAGATTTGCTCCGCCTCAGGTAGCATCCCGGAGCGGCCCTGAAATGTGGGATTTCGCGTAGACATCAAAGCTGGAAAGGCTCTAAAAAGGGCGACGCCAATCCGGCCGGTTCCGCTTCCAGGTCTTGCGATGGATTACAACAAATTCTTCCACACCGCCCTCAACCGCCTGCATGACGAGCGGCGCTACCGGGTTTTCGCCGACCTCGAGCGGATCGCGGGCCGGTTCCCGCATGCGCTCTGGCACTCGCCGAAGGGCCCGCGCAACGTCGTGATCTGGTGCTCCAACGACTATCTCGGCATGGGCCAGCACCCCAAGGTGGTCGGCGCCATGGTCGAGACCGCCACCCGCGTCGGCACCGGCGCCGGCGGCACCCGCAACATCGCCGGCACCCATCATCCGCTGGTGCAGCTCGAGCAGGAACTGGCCGACCTGCACGGCAAGCAAGCCTCGCTGCTGTTCACCTCGGGCTACGTCTCGAACCAGACCGGCATCTCGACGATCGCCAAACTGATTCCGAACTGCCTGATCCTGTCGGACGCGCTGAACCACAATTCGATGATCGAAGGCGTGCGCCAGGCCGGCTGCGAGCGCCAGATCTTCCGCCACAACGACATGGCGCATCTGGAAGAGCTGCTGATCGCGGCGGGTCCCGACCGGCCCAAGCTGATCGCCTGCGAGAGCCTCTATTCGATGGACGGCGACGTCGCGCCGCTGTCGAAGATCTGCGATCTCGCCGAGAAATACGGCGCCATGACCTATGTCGACGAAGTCCATGCGGTCGGCATGTACGGCCCGCGCGGCGGCGGCATCGCCGAGCGCGACGGCGTCATGCACCGCATCGACGTGCTGGAAGGCACGCTCGCCAAGGCCTTCGGCTGCCTCGGCGGCTACATCGCCGGCAAGGCCGAGATCATCGACTGCGGTCCGCTCCTATGCGCCGGGCTTCATCTTCACGACCGCGCTGCCGCCGGCGATCTGCTCGGCCGCGACCGCCGCGATCCGGCATCTGAAGACCTCGAACTGGGAGCGCGAGCGCCACCAGGACCGCGCCGCCCGCGTCAAGGCGATCCTCAACGCCGCCGGCCTGCCGGTGATGTCGAACGACACCCATATCGTGCCGCTGTTCGTCGGCGACCCCGAGAAGTGCAAGCAGGCCTCCGATATGCTGCTGGAGGAGCACGGCATCTACATCCAGCCGATCAACTATCCGACGGTCGCCAAGGGAACCGAGCGCTTGAGGATCACGCCCTCGCCCTACCATGACGACGGCCTGATCGACCGGCTCGCCGAAGCGCTGCTGCAGGTCTGGGAACGTCTCGGCCTGCCGCTGAAGCAGAAATCGCTGGCGGCCGAGTAACCCTACCCTCCTGATCCTCGCAAATTGGGCCGGCCGCGCGATGCGCTGCCGGCCCAAAGCGTTTATACTCACCGCTTCCGGCCATGCGTCCGGCCTTGCGCTTGCGCGCGTCCGATCGGAGAGGGAGACAAGCAGCGATGCTGCACGACTGGGGCGTAATCGCCGCCGCGTTCGCCTATATCGGCCTGCTGTTCGTCGTCGCCAGCTATGGCGACCGGCTGTCGCCGAGCCAGCGCGGCCGCGCCAGCATGCTGATCTATCCGCTGTCGCTGGCGATCTACTGCACCTCCTGGACCTTCTTCGGCTCGGTCGGCTTCGCCACCCGCACCAGCATCGACTTCCTCGCGATCTATGTCGGCCCGATCCTGATGATCGGGCTGTGCACGCCGCTGCTGCGGCGCGTGATCCAGCTCGCCAAGTCGCAGAACATCACCTCGATCGCCGACTTCATCGCCGCGCGCTACGGCAAGAGCCAGGCGGTCGCCGCCACCGTGGCGCTGATCGCGATCGTCGGTTCGGTGCCCTACATCGCGCTGCAGCTCAAGGCGGTGGCGTCCTCGCTGGAGACGATCCTGAGCGAGGACAAGCTGTTCTCCTCGATCCCGATCATCGGCGACATCGCGCTGGTGGTGACGCTGGCGATGGCGGTGTTCGCGGTGCTGTTCGGCACCCGCCAGACCGACGCCACCGAGCACCAGCACGGCCTGATGCTGGCGGTCGCCACCGAATCCATCGTCAAGCTGGTGGCCTTTCTCGCCGCCGGCGCCTTCGTCACCTTCTGGATGTTCACGCCGGTCGAACTGATCGAACGCGCGATGAAGACCCCGGAGGCGGTGCGCGCGATCGACTACGTGCCGTCGATCGGCAATTTCCTCACCATGACGCTGCTGTCGTTCTGCGCGATCATGCTGCTGCCGCGGCAGTTTCACGTCAGCGTGGTCGAGAATTCCAGCCCCGCGGAGGTCAGCCGCGCGCGCTGGCTGTTTCCGCTCTATCTGGTCGCCATCAACCTGTTCGTGATTCCGATCGCGCTCGCCGGCCTCGTCACCTTTCCGTTCGGCGCCGTCGACAGCGACATGTACGTGCTGGCGCTGCCGATCGAGGCGAATTCCCCGCTGCTCAGCATCGCCGTCTTCGTCGGCGGCCTGTCGGCCGCGACCGCGATGGTGATCGTCGAATGCGTCGCGCTCTCCATCATGGTCTCCAACGACATCGTGCTGCCGCTGGTGCTGCAGCGCGGCCCGGCGACGCGCGACGGCAGCAAGGATTTCGGCGACTTCCTGCTCAGGATCCGGCGCTTTGCGATCTTCGCCATCATGGTGATGGCGTATTTCTACTATCGCGCGCTCGGCAACACCCAACTGGCGGCGATCGGCCTGCTGTCGTTCGCAGCGCTTGCCCAGCTGGCGCCGGCCTTCTTCGGCGGCCTGTTCTGGCGCCAGGGAACCGCGCGCGGCGCCATGACCGGCATGCTGGTCGGCTTCGCGGTGTGGGCCTATACGCTGTTCCTGCCGAGCTTCCTGGAGGGCAATACCGCCGGCCTGCTGCTGCTGCAACACGGACCGTTCGGCATCGAGGCGCTGCGGCCGCGGGCGTTGTTCGGCGCCGATCTGCCGCCGCTGATGCATGGCGTGCTGTGGTCGCTCTCGCTCAACATCCTGACCTACATCGTGATGTCGCTCGCGCAGCGGCCGTCGTCGATCGAGCGGCTGCAGGCGGATCTGTTCGTGCCCAACACGCTGACGCCGATCGCGCCGACGTTCCGGCGCTGGCGCACCACCGTGACCGTGCAGGACATCCAGAGCACGGTGGCGCAATATCTCGGCCCCGAGCGCGCCGCCCAGGCCTTCGAGGCCTTTGCTGCCAGCCATCCCGGCCGTCTCGATCCGGCGGCGCCCGCCGATTTCGAATTGCTGCAACACGCCGAACGCCTGATCGCCTCCTCGATCGGGGCCGCCTCCTCGCGCCTCGTGATGTCGCTGCTGCTGCGCAAGCGCACCGTCTCCGCCAAGGCCGCGCTGAAACTGCTCGACGATTCCCACGCCGCGCTGCATTTCAACCGCGAGATCCTGCAGACCGCGCTGAACCATGTGCGCCAGGGCATCGCGGTGTTCGATGCGGATTTGCAGCTGATCTGCTCGAACGCCCAGTTCGGCGAAATTCTCGCGCTGCCGCCGCATCTCGTGCAGCTCGGCATCCCGCTTGCAGGAAATCCTCGAATTCATGGGCGCCGTCAGCCCGGCCGACTACGGCGACCCCGATGCATTGCTGCAGCGGCGGCTGGAGGCCTACACCACCGAGGGCGAGCCCTATCTGGAGCGCCTGCCGGACCGCCACATGGTGATCGAGGTCCGCTCCAACCGGATGCCGGGCGGCGGCTTCGTCATCACCTTCTCCGACGTCACGCCGAGCTTCGAGGCCGCCGAAGCGCTGGAGCGCGCCAATGCGACGCTGGAAAAGCGCGTCCGCGACCGCACCGAGGAACTGACCCGGCTGAACTCCGAGCTGGCGCAGGCCAAGAGCACCGCCGAGGACGCCAACATCTCGAAGACCCGCTTTCTGGCGGCCGCCAGCCACGACATCCTGCAGCCGCTCAACGCGGCGCGGCTCTATGTGACGAGCCTGGTCGAGCGGCAGAACGCGGCGGCGAGGATTCGCGGCTGGTCGAGAACATCGACGACTCGCTGGAGGCGATCGAGGAAATCCTCGGCGCGCTGCTGGACATCTCGCGGCTCGATGCCGGCGCGATGACGACCTCGATCTCGAGCTTCAAGATGGCCGACCTGATGCGCTCGCTCGAAATCGAGTTCGCGCCGATCGCCCGCGCCAAGGGGCTGGAGCTGACCTTCGTGCCCTGCTCGCTGCCGGTGCAATCCGACCGCTCGCTGCTGCGGCGGCTGCTGCAGAACTTCATCTCCAACGCCATCAAATATACCCCGCGCGGGCGCGTGCTGGTCGGTTGCCGCCGCCACGGACAATCGCTGCAGATCGGCGTCTACGACACCGGCGTCGGCATTCCCGTGGCGAAGCGCGGCGAGATCTTCAAGGAGTTTCACCGCCTGGAACAGGGCGCGCGGATCGCGCGCGGCCTCGGCCTCGGACTATCGATCGTCGAACGGCTGGCGCGCGTGCTCAACCACGGCATCGCGATCGACGCCAATGCCAGCGGCGGCTCGGTGTTTTCGGTGACGGTGCCGATCGCCAAGGCGATCAACCATACCGCCGCCGTCACCAGCGCGACGCCGCTTTCCAGGACGCCGATGAGCGGCGCCCTGATCGTCTGCATCGAGAACGATCCGGCGATCCTCGACGGCATGAAGACGCTGCTGACGGCGTGGGACGCCGAGGTGATCGCGGTGGCCGATCCCGACGCCGCGATCGCGGCGATCGAAGCCTCCGGCAGCAGCGTGACCGGCCTTCTGGTCGACTATCATCTCGACCGCGGCAACGGCGTCGCCGCGATCCGCGAGATCCGCCGCCGCTTCGGCGAGAACATTCCGGCGATCCTGATCACGGCGGATCGCAGCCCGAACGTCCGCGCCGCCGCGCGCGAGGAAAACATCGCGATCCTCAACAAGCCGGTCAAACCGGCCTCGCTGCGCGCTTTGCTCGGCCAGTGGCGGGCGCAACAGATGGTGGCGGCGGAGTAGCCGGCGCGCGCTCGGACGTCACCAGTTCATTGTCTTGCCGACCAGCCCGATCAGCTCCGGATCGTCAAAGGTCCCGGCCGTGCGGACCGCGCCCGCAGCGACCAGATCGCCGTGGCCGAGGCTCGTCCGTATTCCAATCGTCGCGATGCCGGCAGCCGAAGCGGATTGAACGCCGGAGCGGGAATCCTCGAATGCGAGGGACAGCTCGGGCGCGGCGCTTACGGCGCGCAAGCCCTCGAGATACGGCAGCGGGTGCGGCTTTCCGTGCGGAAGCTCGTCGCCGATGATGACAGCCTTGAACCGCTGCATGATGCCCAGTCCGGAAAGCATCATTTCGGCATTCAGGCGCGGCGCGTTGGTTACCGCCACCATGGGAACATCGGCGCGATCCGCCAGGGCAAGCAGTGTCATCAGACCCGCCAGCGGTTTGATTTGCCCCGACGCGAGCCTGCGGAACGCTTGCTTCCTTCTCCGCCATGATGGCCGCCTGGCGCTCCGGCGATTCACCCGGCAGAAACCGTTCGCTGATCGAAGTATTGGAAAACCCCATCAGCTCTTTCGAGGCGCGGTCGCGATCGAAAACGTGGCCATGAGGCGCGAACACCTGATTGAATGCTTCCAGATGAAGCGCATCGGTGTCGGCCAGCGTGCCGTCGATGTCGAACAGCAGCGCCCTCCCGGATCCGGACGTGGCACTGTTACCCCGTCGGCGTGCCCTGGCGCCACTGGCCGCCGGCGATCTTCGCCGCCGCGATCACGGCCTGGGTCCGGCTCTCGACGCCGAGCTTCTGCAGGATCGCCGAAACATGCGCCTTGATGGTCGCTTCCGACACGCCGAGCTCATAGGCGATCTGCTTGTTGAGCAGCCCCTCCGACAGCATCATCAGCACCCGCACCTGCTGCGGCGTCAGCGTCACCAGCCGGTCGCGCAGCCGCGTCATGTCGGGGTCGTCGGCCGAGGTGAGATCGGTGTCCGGCGGAACCCAGACGTCGCCCTCCATCACCTTCATGATGGCGTCGCGCAGCGTTTCGACGCCGAAGCGCTTGGGGATGAAGCCGGAGGCGCCGAAATCCAGCGAGCGGCGGATCGTGCCGGCATCGTCGCTGGCGGACACGATGACCACCGGGATCGCCGGGTACTGCGCGCGCAGGTAGATCAGGCCGGAGAATCCCGAGATCCCCGGCATGGTGAGATCGAGCAGGATCAGATCGACGTCGGAATCCCGTTCCAGCAGCGCGGTGAGATCGTCGAACGACCCGGCCTCGCTGATGACGGCCGAGACCACGACGCTCGTGACCGCCTGCCGCAACGCGTCGCGGAACAGCGGATGGTCATCGGCGATGACGAGGTGGGTATTGGCAGCGGTCGTCATTCGGCTCTCTTGCATGGGCTTGCGACTAGTCCGCCTCGACTTTGTCTCCCGACGGGCCGGCGCGCGCAAGCGCCCAATCCTATCATGTTTGAAAGCAGTTAACCCGCACGCTTGTGCGCCGCAATACGCCCTGCGTGCTTTGGTGGCTCTGTGCAAAGTTAACCCGACAATACGCTGTAAACGCCGTGCAAAGGGCCGAAAGTCGTATTGGGGCGGGTTTCACGGGGATGTTACCTTGGGGCGAAGCCCAGCTAATCCGGCCAAGTTCGGCGAGGGCGGACTTTGCATCAATTTTGGGGAGTGATCGAAATGTCCACTATGACTGCCACATCCGGCAAGGCCGCAGGAATGACGAAGGACGAACGTTTCGTCATTCTCGCTTCCTCGCTCGGCACCGTCTTCGAATGGTATGACTTCTATCTGTTCGGCTCGCTCGCCAGCATCATCGGCGCGCAGTTCTTCGGCGTCATCGATCCCGCCACCAACCCGATGTTCAATCAGGCCACCCGCGACATCTTCGCGCTGCTGGCGTTCGCCGCGGGCTTCATCGTCCGTCCGTTCGGCGCCATCGTGTTCGGCCGCGTCGGCGACATCGTCGGCCGCAAATACACCTTCCTCGTCACCATTCTGATCATGGGCCTGTCGACCTTCATCGTCGGCCTGCTGCCCAACGCCGCGCACCATCGGCATCGCAGCGCCGATCATCCTGATCGCGTTGCGCCTGCTGCAGGGCCTCGCGCTCGGCGGCGAGTACGGCGGTGCGGCGACCTACGTGGCCGAGCACGCGCCGATGGGCAAACGCGGTTACTACACCTCGTTCATCCAGACCACGGCGACGCTCGGCCTGTTCCTGTCGCTGCTGGTGATCCTGTTCACGCGCACATGGACCGGAGAGGCCGGGTTCGCGGGACTTCCCGGCGATATTGGGGCCTGGCGTATTCCGTTCCTGGTCTCGGTGCTGCTGCTCGGCATCTCGGTCTGGATCCGGTTGCGGCTGAATGAATCGCCGGTGTTCCAGAAGATGAAGGACGAGGGCAAGACCTCGAAGGCTCCGCTGACCGAAGCCTTCGCCAACTGGAGCAACGCCAAGATCGTGATCATCGCCCTGCTCGGCGGCGTGATGGGCCAGGGCGTGGTCTGGTACACCGGCCAGTTCTACGCGCTGTTCTTCATGCAATCGATCCTGAAGGTCGACGGTTATACCGCCAACCTGCTGATCGCCTGGTCGCTGCTGTTCGGCACCGGCTTCTTCGTCGTGTTCGGCGCGCTGTCCGACAAGATCGGCCGCAAGCCGATCATTCTGGCGGGCTGCCTGATCGCGGCGCTGACCTTCTTCCCGATCTTCAGGATGATCACCACCAACGCCAACCCGGCGCTGGAGAAGGCGATCGAAAGCGTGAAGGTCGAGGTGGTCGCGGATCCCGCGGTGTGCGGCGATCTGTTCAACCCGGTCGGCACCCGCGTCTTCACCGCACCTTGCGACACCGCCCGCGCTTACCTCGCGCAGTCGTCGGTCAAGTATACGACCAGCTACGGCGCGGCAGGCTCCGGCGTGAAGGTCGTCGTCAACGGCAAGGACGTGCCGTACACCGGCGGCGGCTTCCAACCCGCAGGTTCTGGCGGCGGTGCAGGCCGCCGGCTACCCGAAGACCGGCGACGCCCAGATCGTGAAGATGTCGCATCCGTTCGACATCTTCCGTCCGCAGGTCGCGGCCGTGATCGGGCTGCTGTTCATCCTGGTGATCTTCGTCACCATGGTGTACGGGCCGATCGCGGCGATGCTGGTCGAACTGTTCCCGACCAAGATCCGCTACACCTCGATGTCGCTGCCCTACCACATCGGCAACGGCTGGTTCGGCGGACTGCTGCCCGCGACCGCGTTCGCGATCGTGGCCTCGACCGGCGATATCTACGCGGGTCTCTGGTATCCGATCATCTTCGCGTCGATCACCGTGGTCGTCGGCTTCTTCTTCCTGCCGGAAACCAAGGACGTCGACATCACCAAGTAATCGACCCGTCCGGCGGTAGCCGGACAGCGACAACGAACCGGCCGCGGAGCGATCCGCGGCCGGTTTGCTTTTGCGAATGCTCAATCTGTCATGCCGATGAACTGCAGCACGATCTCGCGCCGGTGCGGCCGCGCGCGATGCTCGATCAGATAGATCGCCTGCCACGTGCCGAGCGCGAGCGCGCCCTGCAGCACCGGGACGTGCAGCGAGGTCGCGGTCAGCATGGTCTTGATATGCGCCGGCATGTCGTCCGGCCCCTCGGTGTCGTGGCGCCATCCGGCATTCTCGGGCGCGAGCCGGTTCAGCGCCGTCGTCAAATCGACGAGCACGGTCGGATCGGCATTTTCCTGGATCGTCAGCGACGCCGAGGTGTGACGGATGAACAGCGTCACCGCGCCTTCGCGCGCCCGCGCGTCGCATCACGAATTTCGCGACCTCGGCGGTGAGATCGGTAAAGCCTGCGCCTGACGTCTGCACCGTCAGCAGCGAGGACACGATGGTGGTGGCGGTGACGGCGGACGGCGCGGTGCGAGAGAGGGATTTGGGTGAGGTCATAAAGCCTCAATTCATTGCACGGTCCTCATCCTGAGGAGGCGCGAAGCCCCGTCTCGAAGGATGTGTTTGGGGCACCAAGCGATACAGACTCATGGTTCGAGACGCGCGAAGACGCGCTCCTCACCATGAGGCTTATTGTCAAATCTTGCCGTTGACGTCCCGCTGCACCCGGTTGGCCATCTCGATCAACCGCCGCCAGGCCCGCTCCAGGAACGACATCATGCGATCCATGTCGCGGTCGCTCGGCAGCGGGATTTCGATCTTGCGCTCGCCCTCGGCCACCTTCGGCTCGCTCTTCTTCAGCGAGTCCGATTTCGGCAGCGGCTCTTCGATCTTGCCGGGCACCGTCGGCTCGCGCGAGGCGAGTTCTGCCTTGAGCCTTTCATTGTCGGCCTGCAACCGGACATTGTCGGCCTGCAGCCGGCCGATTTCGGCGTCCATCGCCGCGCGCTCGTCGGGCACGGCGTAGCAGGCCCAGCCCGCGCCCGAATTGTTGCAGGTCGAGACCGCACCGGTGCGGGTGTCGAGCCGGAGCACGCCATCGCCTGCCGGCGACAGCGCGTAGCGGCCGTTCTCGGTCTCCGGCATCGGGCCCGCGAGCGCCTGACCGGCGCCGGCGAGGCAAACGGCCAGCACGATAATCGCGGGGGAATTTCGAGGACGATTTCGCTGTGCGCATGGGCTTGCTCCCGCCTCAGGACAGTTACCGGTTTCCTCGACCGCCGGGGCGCTTTCAAGGCGCGTCCCTAAACCTTTGAGCTATAGGGCGCGCGGCCGGACTTCAACGCATCTTCCAGCAATTCGAGGCGGTCCTGTCCCCAGAACACCTCGCCCTCCAGCACATAGACCGGCGAGCCGAACACATCCGCTGCCAGCGCGTCCTGCCGGTTCTGCTCATAGGCCGCGCTGACTTCCTCCGCGCCGGAACGCTCGACCAATTGCTTGCCGGGCAGCCCAGATTCGTCAGCGAGTTTCGCGATCGTCGCGGGATCGGCGAGATTGAGCTGATCTTCCCAGACGGCGGCAAAGGCGCGCCGCAAATAGCGGTCGGGATCGTGGCCGGCCTCGAGCGCCGCGATCACGACGCCATCGGCCAGCCGTGCATTGAACGGCCAGTTTGCCGGCTGCAGATGAAATTTCAGTCCGCGCTTGTCGCGCCAGCGCTGCAGTTCGACCATCCGGTAGCGCTGCCGCACCGGGTGACGCTTCATCAAGGGCAGGCCGCCGGTCTCCGAGAACAGATCGACCAGCACCACCGGTTTGTGATTTACCTTGAGATCATAAGCACTTACCAGATCGGCGAAAGGACTGATGCCCGATATAGGCCCAGGGAGATTGGAGTGAGAAATAGTAATCGACCTGACGTGGCATGCGGGCTCCGGCATGGGGGATTTTCGCTTCGCTTCGGACATCCCAACAGAGCGTTCAAACGGGCGCAAGATTGATCCGTGTGGCAATACTGCTGCACTGCGATCCCGGGTCCACAGTGTCGCAGGCAGCAACTCAATAAATCCAATCAAATCAATGAAATAACTGGTTACGGCCTAATCTTGACTTGATTAGACGCGGTAAGTATGGTCCGCGCGGCTTTTAAGGGTGACGGGCGTAATTTCCATCAACCGTTGGTATCGTTTAGTGTCTTGGGCATGGCCGAAGACAAGAACGACAACGCAAGTGGAAATCGCGATCAGTCGTCTTCCGACGAAGCTGCGCTTTCCGCAAGGCTCGGAAGTCTGGATCACCGGTTGTCCGAAATTCGTGACAGCCGCAAAATCAGGACTGATCAACCCGGAACTGAAAGCGGAGACAGAGCTGCCAGAACTTCTGCCATGGCGCTTGGTTTCCGGCTTTCCTCGGAATTGGTCGCGGGCGTTGTCGTCGGAGCGGCGATTGGCTGGGGGTTCGACCGTTTATTGTCGACATCGCCGTTCGGTTTCATCGTGTTTCTGCTGCTCGGCTTTGTCGCCGGCGTGGTCAACGTGGTGAGATCTGCAGGCGTAGGTCCAGGCAGACGCTGAGCGTCGACGGGAAGTCACGACATTTGAAATTCGATTGCCGGCCAGGCCGGTGGACAAAGAGCCGCGCGGATGAAAATCGACCCGATCCACCAGTTCAATATCGAACCCCTCTTCACGATCGGCCATATCGGCAACGCACACGATCGCCTTCACCAACTCGTCGCTCTACATGTTCATCACGGTGGCGGTGATCTCGCTGCTGATGATCGGCGGCATGGCGAGAGGGCAGCTGGTTCCCGGGCGGCTGCAGTCGATCGCCGAAATCTCCTACGAGTTCGTCGCCAGCACGATCCGCTGCACCGCCGGCTCGGAAGGCATGAAGTTCTTCCCGCTGATCTTCTCGCTGTTCATGTTCATCTGCGTCTCGAACCTGATCGGCATCATTCCCTACACGTTCACGGTTTCGAGCCACATCATCGTCACCGTGGCGCTGGCGCTCCTGGTCTTCTTCACGGTCCTGATCTACGGCCTCTACAAGAACGGGCTGAAATTCTTCAAGATCTTCGTACCCTCGGGCGTTCCGATCTACATTCTGCCGCTGGTCATCTTCATCGAGGTCCTGTCGTTCTTCCTGAAGCCGGTCTCGCACAGCGTCCGTCTGTTCGCCAACATGCTGGCCGGCCACATCGCGCTGAAGGTGTTCGCGGGCTTCGTCGCCATGCTCGGCGTCTCGCTCGGTGCGATCGGCTGGATCGGCGGCATTGCGCCGCTGGCGCTCACCGTCGCGCTGACCGCGCTCGAACTGCTGGTCGCATTCCTGCAGGCCTACGTGTTCGCGATCCTCACCTGCATCTACCTCAACGACGCCATTCATCCGGGACACTAAGCGTCCGGGGAATTTCCACCCTCACTCTGTCTTATCTCTCAAGGAGCTCAAGAAAATGGAACCGGCAGCAGCAAAACTTATCGGCGCGGGCATCGCATGCATCGGCATGGGCGGCGCGGGCGTCGGCGTGGGCATCATCTTCGGCAACTACCTCGCCGCAGCGGTGCGCAATCCTTCGGCAGCCCAGGGCCAGTTCGGCAACCTGATCTTCGGCTTCGCCGTGACCGAAGCGCTCGGCATCTTCTCGCTGCTGATCGCGCTGCTGCTGCTGTTCGTTCCGCTCTGAGCTGCACCTTTTCGCGCCGCCCGGTCCGGGCGGCGCGCTGACAGCAAGAGGAGAACCCCGTGGCTGAAAAAAGTCATGGTACCCCGGCCAAGGGTACCGGCGCCCACACCGAAGCCGACGGCGGACACGGCGGAGGATTTCCTCCGTTCGAGTCGAGCACGTTTGCTTCGCAGCTGGTGTCGCTGGTCATCGCGTTCGTCGCGCTCTATGTGATCGTGTCCCGCATTGCGCTGCCGCGCGTCGAAAGCGTGATCGACGCACGTCAGAATGCGATCGAGGGCGATCTGGCCGCGGCGCAGAAGCTGAAGGACGAGTCCGACGCTGCGCTGAAGGCGTATGAAACCGAGCTCGCTTCGGCGCGCTCCCGCGCGCAGGCCATCGGCAACGAGACCCGCGAGAAGCTGAACGCGGCCGCGGAAGCCGAGCGCAAGAAGCTGGAAGACCAGCTGACCGCCAAGCTTGCCGCCGCCGAGAAGCAGATCGCAGCGACGCGTGAGACCGCGATGAGCAACGTCCGCGGCATCGCCGCGGATGCGGCCGGCGCGATCGTGCAACGCCTCACCGGCGTGCTGCCCGACGGCAAAACGGTCAGCAGCGCCGTCGATGCCTCGTTGAAGGGATAGAGGGATGTTCACCGAACCGGAAACCTGGGTCGCGATCGCCTTCGTCATCCTGATGGTGCTGTTTGCCTATCTCGGCATCCACAAGACGGTGCTGACGGCGCTCGATCATCGCGCCGAGCGCATCAAGGCCGAACTCGACGACGCCCGCCGTCTCAAGGAAGAGGCCGCCAAGCTGCTCGGCGAGTACAAGACCCGCCGCGCCAGCGCCGAGCGCGAGGCCGAGGAAATCATCGCCAACGCCAGGGCCGAAGCCGAACGCATCGCGGTCGAGGCCAAGGCCAAGATGGAAGACTTCGTCGCCCGCCGCACCAAGACCGCCGAGAGCAAGATCGCGCTTGCCGAAGCCCAGGCGCTGGCCGACGTCCGCGCCGCCGCCGCCAACGCCGCGGTCGAAGCCGCCTCGACCATCCTGTCGCAGTCGGTCAAGGGCTCGGTCGCCGACGACCTGCTCGCCAAGGGCATCGCCGAGGTTCGCGCCAAGCTGAACTGAGCGCTTTCGACCCACCAGATCAAAGCCGGCGCGATCACCTCGCGCCGGCTTTTTTTATTGCTTCTTCTTTTTTGGCGCCGGGCGTTCGGGCTTCAGGGACTGCGGGTCGAAGCCGATATAGAAGATGTAGCTGTCGCCGACGGCGCCGGGAGGCGCCGGATAGGTCAGATCTTCGGCCACCAGCGTGAACGGCTCGCTGCCGCCTTCGGTCATGGTGACCGTGGTCTGGTAGGCCTTGGTGGCGATGGTTTTTTCGGAGACGCCGCCCTGCACCACCGCGACGCGAATCGGAACCTGGACCGACGACGGGGCGCCGGCGGGGCCGGCAATGACGCGGCCCTGAATGCCGATCCGCGCCGTGATCACGCCGCCATTGACGGTGCATTCGCGGGCCATCTTGGTGATCGTCGCCTGAAAGCGCAGGTCGTTGCCGACCGGCTGCTTGCCGGGCGCGCCGACCGCATAGGTGGACGCGCCGGCCCGGACCGTGACCGGCGGACAGGTCAGATCGCCGGTGTCCTGGGGCACCGCCGCTCCCGGCGCGCTTGTCGCCGGCTCCTCGTCCGATTTGCCGCCGAACAGGCTCTTGAAACGATCCGTGATCGATTGCGCCGATGCCGGCGCCGCCGTCAGGCAGGCCAGCCCGCCCGCGACCGCCGCAACCGCCATCACCCTGGCCAAACGATTGTCACCCATGCGACGTCCCTGATCCCATCATTCCACGTCATTGTTCCCGGGCGGCCTTATAGCAGCCCAATGGCGGCGAACCCAAGGCATCTAACGGGCCTGGAAATCAACGGTTCAGCCGCGGAAATCCTCATGCAGCAGGCCGAACAGCAGATGGTCCTGCCAGACGCCGTTGATGCAGAGATAGCGCCGCGCCAGCCCCTCGCGGGTAAAGCCGCATTTCTCCAGCACCCGGATCGAGGGCGAATTGGTGGGAATGCAGGCGGCCTCGATGCGGTGCAGGTTGAGCTCGCCGAACAGCGTCGGCAGCAGCACCCGCAGCGCCGCGGTCATGTAGCCGCGGCCGGCATGGGGCTCGCCGACCCAATAGCCGATGGTGCCGGCCTGCACGATGCCGCGGCGGACATTGGCGAGCGTGATGCCGCCGATCATGGTGCCGTCAGACTCGCGGAAGACGATGAACGGATAGGAGCGGTCGGCGGCGATATCCTCGGCGTAGCGGCGCAACCGGCGGCGAAAGCCGGCGCGGGTCAGATCGTCCGACGGCCAGATCGGCTCCCACGGCGTGAGGTAGGCGCGGCTTAGTTCGCGCAATTGCGCCCATTGCAGGAAATCCGACATCTGCGGGGCGCGCAGCAGCAGCCCGTGGCCGCGCGGCACAAGCGCGGCCGGTCCGCTGGTTGGCAAACGAAACAGGGCCATGCCCTCTTACTCCCCGCTGTCTTGCTATTGGAGCATGATCCTTACGGAAAACCGGAGCCCACTTTTCCGGGATCATGCTCTAATGCAGGAGCGTCTTCGCCTTCGACCTCGTCAATCCTTCCGCAAAAGACACCGCCGTGTCCAGACCCCTGCCGCTGCCGAGCGCTACGACCGCCGGCCGGCTGCGGGACAAAAGCGCATGCGCGGCGTTGCGGGTCGATTCGACGCTGACCGCATCGATCCGGGCGACCAGCTCTTCCACCGTCTGCGGCCGGCCATAGGCCAGCACGTGCCGCGCCAGCTGTTCGGCGCGGGAGGAGCAGCTTTCCAGCGCCATCAGAAGCCCCGCCTTCATCTGCGCCTTGGCGCGGGCGATCTCGGCTTCGGTCAGGGTTTCCACGGCATCGTTGATGACGTCGACGATCACTTCCATCATCTCCGGCGCGTCGTCGGGATCGGTGCCGGTATAGAGGCCGAAAAAGCCGGTGTCGGTATAGGGCGCGTGGAAGGTGTAGATCGAGTAGCACAGGCCGCGCTTCTCGCGCACTTCCTGGAACAGCCGCGACGACATTCCGCCGCCGAGCGTGTTGGTGAAGACCTGCAGCGAGAACAGCGACAGATCGGTCTGCGGCACGCCTTCGAGCGCCAGCGTCAGATGCGCCTGTTCGAGGTCGCGGTGCACCACGCGCGAGCCGCCCTTGCCGAACATCGCCGGCTGCCGGCTTCGGCGCCGGCGTGGCGTCGAAGCTGGCAAATCGTTGCGTCACTTCCTCCACCACGCGCTTGTGGTCGACCGCGCCCGCGGCCGCCACCACCATGTCGGGGCCGCGGTAATGCGTCGAGAGATAGCTGCGCAGCATGTCGCGATCGAAATTCTTCAGCGTCTTCGCGGTGCCGAGCAGCGAACGGCCCATCGGCTGGTCGGGAAAGCAGAGTTCGTTGAGGTGCTCGAACACGACGTCGTCGGGCGTATCCTGCGCCGCGCCGATTTCCTGCACGATGACGCTCTTCTCGCGCTCGAGTTCGTCAGGCACGAAGGACGGATTGGCCAGGATGTCGGAGAGCACGTCGAGCGCGAGCGGCACGTCGGCCTTCATCACCCGCGCATAATAGGCGGTGGTTTCGGTCGAGGTGCCGGCGTTGAGATCGCCGCCGACCGCCTCGATTTCCTCGACGATCTCGCGCGAGGAGCGCCTGGTCGTGCCCTTGAAGGCCATGTGTTCGAGGAGATGCGAGATGCCGTGCTCGTTCGGCTTCTCGTCACGGCCGCCGACGCCGGCCCAGACGCCGAGCGCGGCCGTTTCCAGATGCGGCATGGTATCAGTGACGACGGTCAGACCGGACGGCAGCTTGGTTACGTCAACGCTCATCCGGCAACTCCCTGCTTCGCGGCACGGCTCACCGAGCGCACGAATTGCTCCACTTCGGCTGAATCGTTTTTCATCACCGTGATGTGTTCCGATTTGGTCATCAGACCGTCGAGCCAGGCCGGCAATTGCGGCCGCACGCCGCAGGCGGCTTCCACCGCATCGGGAAACTTGGCCGGATGCGCGGTCGACAGCACGATGTTGGGAATCCTCGAATCCGAGGTGTCGCGATCGGCCACCGCCAACGCCACCGCGGTATGGGGATCGACGAGGTCGCCGGCCTCGCGCCAGGCGGCGCGGATCGCAGCCGACGTCTCGGTCTCGTCGGCGCGGCCGGCGTCGAACTCCTCGCGGATCGCGGCCAGCATGGCATCCGGCAGCACGAAACGTCCGGACTGTTTCAGCGAGCCCATCAGCCGGCGAACGCTGTCGGCGTCGCGGCCGCTCGCCTCGAACAGCAGCCGCTCGAAATTCGAGGAGATCTGGATGTCCATCGAGGGCGAAGCGGAGGCGTGAACTTCCTTCACCTCGTAGATACCGGTCTTGAGCGTCCGCGGCAGGATGTCGTTGACATTGGAGGCGATGCGCAGCCGGCGAACCGGCAGACCCATCTTCTTGGCGACATAGCCCGCAAAGATATCGCCGAAATTGCCGGTCGGCACGGTGAAATCCACCATGCGTGCGGGCGCGCCGAGCGCGACGGCTGAGGTGAAGTAGTAGACCACCTGGGCGACGATCCGCGCCCAGTTGATCGAGTTGACGCCCGACAGCGAGACCGCATCGCGAAAGCCGTGATGGTTGAACATCGCCTTCACGATCGCCTGGCAATCGTCGAACGTGCCGTCGATCGCAAGCGCATGCACGTTGGCCGCGCCCGACGTCGTCATCATCCGCCGCTGTACGTCGGAGATGCGCCCGTTCGGAAACAGCACGACCAGATCGACATTGTCGAGCCCCGCGAACGCATCGACCGCGGCACCGCCGGTATCGCCTGACGTCGCGACCACGATGGTGGTGCGCTGGTTGCGCTTGGCCAGCACGTGATCCATCAGCCGCGAGATCAGCTGCATCGCGACGTCCTTGAACGCCAGCGTCGGGCCGTGAAACAGCTCCAGCACGAATTGATTGGGCCCGATCTGATCGAGCGGCACCACGGCAGGATGGCGGAAGGTCGCGTAGGCCTCGTTCGCCATGCGGCCGAGATCGGCGTCGGAGATTTCACCCGCGGTAAACGGCCTGATCACGTCGACCGCGACTTCCCAATACGGCCGACCGAAAAAGCCCGCGATGGTCTCGGCAGAGAGCTGCGGCCAGACCTCGGGCACGTAGAGGCCGCCGTCGCGGGCAAGCCCGGTCAGCATCACATCGCAAAAACCCAGGACGGGGGCCTCCCCCCGCGTCGAAATATAGCGCGTCAAACCACCCTCCAAAGGCGTCAGCCCTGTGCCAAGCCTTTGATATTGATCATGATTTCTATTTCGCCAAACGCGAAGCAAGGGGCACCATAAAGCGTTTTGGGGCGAAGGGGAAATGGCTGGGGTGAAAAAGTGGGGAGCGGGACGGCCACCCCTGCGGTCGGAGCCCGGCCGTTTCCCCCGTCATTGCGAGCGCAGCGAAGCAATCCATAGTGCGGCAAGCGGAGGCGTGGATTGCTTCGCTGCGCTCGCAATGACGTGGATATGACCTCGCGGTCTCGCGACGCATTGCGCCCGAGGTTTGCATCTTCGTTTGCCCTCCATCGAATCAGAGGGCGCAGGGAAGACCGGGTGCACGCCGCACCCGCGGTCTCGCGTGCAATTTGCGCATAAGAACGCGCACACGAGCATACAGGTTCAGCGGAACACTCCGGCCTTCCCTGCGCAATGGCTTTACGGCTTACTTCGTGCTCTCCCCGGAGAACGGCTCTTTTGCCTCCGTCGCCCCCGAGAAGCTTCGCTTCTCTTGGACTTAGCGCCAGCACCGCGGCGCCCGAACCACACGACTTCACCGTACGCGTCCGGCGCGTACGTCTAGCGCGCCATCTGCGTCCATCGCATCTCACCGCGCGTTCGTGACGATGGCCAACGCCCCTCATCCGCCGTGAGACGCGCGGAGTTATGCGGGTGATTTGGCCTGCGACGAAAGCAGAATATTTTGTCGCGAAAGGCTGGACGGGCCAAATCCCATTGAACCCGTTGCAGAATTTCGTGCGGCCGCGCAGAGCGTTCTGCTGGGAACTCGACGCGCGGAATGTGTTGTCACACTGGCAAAAAAGTAAACGACAACCACAAGGTGGTAACCTAATATGCCTGCGTCCAGAATTTCGACAGGACGCATTCGTACGTTCTCCGTGTCTCTCGTTTCGGTGAGTGGGAGAAGTGTCGTGATCAGTGGCACGGTCCAGATTTTCTCCGATCCGCTGCCTTATCAGAAGGTGTTTCACGCAGCCGACGTGGAGCTCTTGCCCACGGCGGGTGGCGATTTTAGCGCCAAGCTTACTCAAATCCGGTTGAACAAAAATCTGGATGCAAAGAGCGGATGAAAGTCTGCCGCGCCTGTTGCTGGGCACTGTCAGCCCCGAGCGCGCCATCATCGGCTTCCTTACAGACGCAAGCCAATCTCAAACCTATCATTGCGGCACGGAGGTCCCGCCCGAAGCTCTCATCGTCAACAACTCCGATGTGATGCATCGAAGGACAGATGGAGCCAGCCATTGGGGATCGATATCGCTCGCGCGCGACGATCTGCGGTCAGCCAGCAAATCCCTTTGCGGACGCGAACTGGATGCATCCGCGCTGGCCTGTCTGGTTCGGCCGAACCCTGACCAGATGGCTCGACTACGCTACCTGCATCAACGGCTCAGCCGGCTTGCCGAAGAGTCGATCGAGAGCCTGTCCGATGCTGAGGTGGTTCGCGCAATCGAGAACGAGATCGTACACGTCCTGGTGCGATGCCTTGACGAGAACTCCCCCGTAACGGCATCGCATGCCGGCCGAAACCACGCCAAAATCATTCGCCGCCTTGAGGATTTTCTGGCGGCGAATGTTCTTCAGCCGCTGTATCTCGCAGAAATATGCGCGGCCACCGGAGCTTCCGAAAGCAGCCTGCGCGCCTGCTGCCAGGAGCATCTGGGCATGGGCCCCGTCCGGTATCTCTGGTTACGCCGCATGCATCTGGTGCGGCGAGCCCTGCTGCTGGCAACACCGGAAGTTTCTACCGTTACCCAAATCGCCATGGATCACGGCTTCTGGGAACTGGGACGATTCTCAACGCAGTATCGTTCGTTCTTCGGCGAACCGGCTTCCGCGACATTGCACCGGCCGCCGTCGGAAAATTAGCCTGCCCCCGCAAATTTGCGGAATTTGCATATTGCCCGGCATCGAAGCGCTGTTTGGTAGGCGCGAACAAGGGTGCCGGCAGCCTGGCAATTGACGCGATCGGTCCGCCGCCCATCCCATTCGTATTTGACATGCAAGACATTCTCCTCGGCCTCCGGCGAGGGAGAGGTTCATGGCATCCAGCGAGCAAGACGCGGCGTTCGTCGCGGACCAGCTTCGAGAAGGGATGATCGAGATTCCCGGCGGCACGTTCCGCATGGGCTCGGACCACCATTATCCGGAGGAAGCTCCGGTCCATCGCGTTACTGTCGATCCTTTCCTGATCGACAGCACGCCTGTCACCAACCGCCAGTTCAAGGAGTTCGTTCGCGCGACCGGATACGTCACGTCAGCCGAAATCCCGCCCGATCCGACGCAGTATCCGGGCGCGCTGCCGCATATGCTGTTTGCGGGCTCGCTGGTGTTCACGCCGCCGAAACATGCGGTCGACCTGCACGACTGGTCGCAATGGTGGGACTTCACCAGGGCCGCGGACTGGCGTCATCCCAATGGGCGCAAGAGCAGCATCAACGCGCTCGACAATCATCCGGTCGTACATGTCGCTTACGAAGATGCCGCCGCCTATGCGAAATGGGCCGGCAAGGAGCTGCCGCGTGAGGCTGAATGGGAGTTTGCCGCGCGCGGTGGACTTGATGGCGCCGAATATGCCTGGGGCGATGAACTCGCGCCCGGAGGCCGTCACATGGCCAACACCTGGCAGGGAAACTTTCCGCTTCAGAACCTGAACGAAGACGGCTTTCCGCGCACCTCACCGGTGACGGCGTTTCCGCCCAACGGCTACGGCGTCTACGACATGATCGGCAATGTCTGGGAATGGACGGCCGACTGGTATTCGGCGAAGCACGAAGCCGACGCGCCGAAGGCGTGCTGCATCCCGGAAAACCCGCGCGGCGGGCCCGAGGCTGCGAGCCACGACCCGTGCCAGCCCAACATTCAGATTCCCCGCAAGGTGATCAAGGGCGGCTCGCATCTGTGCGCGCCAAATTACTGCCGGCGTTACCGGCCGGCCGCGCGTCATGCGCAGCCCGTCGATACGTCGGCCAGCCACATCGGATTCCGATGTGTAGTTCGCGAATTGTCGAAGAGCAATCCAATCCCACAGCCTCAAACTAACGGAGTGTGAGATGTCGAGTGGTATCATCAAGAAGAACAAGTCCGCCGTACTTGCCGTCGCGGCCATCGTGTATTTCGTGCCGGCCTTAGCCTCGGCACAGAACGTCCTGCCGAAACCGGAACCTGCTTTTCAAGGCAATATTGGACCTATAGCAAAGGCGTCGACACCTGACTTCCCGAAAGGAACTGAGGCGCCAAAAGGCGCGCCTAACGTCCTGCTCATCCTGACCGATGACGTGGGTTTCGGTGCATCCTCGACGTTTGGCGGCCCGATCCAGACACCAAATTTTCAAAGACTCGCCGACAGCGGCCTTCGCTACAACACGTTTCACACCACCGCTCTTTGTTCGCCAAGCAGGGCCGCCTTGATCACGGGCCGAAACCACCACTCGGTCGCAAGCGGCGTCATAACCGAAATGGCGACCGGCTATCCCGGATACAACTCGCTAGTACCCAAGAGCGCTGGCTCCGTCGGCGCGGTGTTGAAGGGCAACGGCTACAATACGTCGTGGTTCGGCAAGATGCACAACGTCCCTGACTGGATGTCCAGCCAGGCGGGGCCGTTCGATCTGTGGCCGACTGGCCTCGGTTTTGAGTATTTCTACGGCTTCATCGGGGGCGACAGCGACCAGTGGCATCCGGCCCTGTTCGAGAACACGAAACCGATAGAGCCAGCCCACGGCAAACCGGATTACATTTTTGATCGGGATCTCGCCGACAAGGCAATCGGTTACGTCCGCATGCAGCACGCCATGGCACCCGAGAAGCCGTGGTTCGTCTATTACGCCACCGGAACGGCGCATGCTCCTCACCATGCCCCGAAGGACTGGATTGCCAAATACAAGGGTCAATTTGACCAGGGCTGGGACAAGCTGCGCGAAGAGACGTTCGCACGACAGATCAAGCTTGGCGTCGTTCCGGCCGGCACAAAGCTCACTGGGCGTCCTGAACAGATTCCCGCTTGGGACTCACTCGAACCGGATCGTAAACGGCTCTACGCGCGCCAGATGGAAGTGTACGCCGGTGCACTCTCATATGCGGACAATCAGATCGGCAGGATAATTGACGAATTGGAGCAATCGGGACAACGCGACAATACGCTGGTCATCTTCATCATGGGCGACAACGGCGCGAGCCCAGAGGGCTCGTTACAGGGAACCACAGACGAAATCACTTCCAACCAGGGCGTCCAGGAAAGCCTTCCGTTTTTGATGTCCATGATCGACGAGCTCGGCGGCCCGATGGCTTACAATCACTATGCCGTGGGCTGGGCCCACGCGATGGACACGCCGATGCAATGGACGAAGCAGGTTGCTTCGCACTTTGGCGGAACACGGAACGGAATGGTGATTTCGTGGCCGGCCAGGATCAAGGACAAGGGCGGCCTGCGTTCGCAGTTCTCCAGTTTGATTGACGTCGTCCCGACGATCTACGAAGCAGCCGGGATCACGGCACCGGACGTGTTGGACGGCGTGAAGCAAAAGCCCATCGAGGGCGTGAGCCTCGCCTACACCTTTGACAGCAAAACTGCGCCCACGCAGCATCCGACCCAGTATTTCGAGCTCGTGGGCAATCGCGCGCTTTACAAAGATGGGTGGATGGCCAACACCACTCCGTTGCGACTCCCCTGGATGACAACCGCTGAAGTCAGTCCTGAAGACTTCAAGTGGGAGCTCTACAACGTCAATGAGGATTTCAGCCAGGCCAACAATATCGCTGACAAATATCCTGACAAACTGAAGGAGCTTCAGGCCGCCTTCGATGTCGAAGCCAGGAAGTACAATGTCTACCCGCTGGACTCATCCTTCACGGCCCGGTTCGACACGTCGATCCGACCGAGTCTCAGCCTTGGGCGTACCAAGTTTGTCTATTATCCGGGCATGGTGCGCATCCCCGAAGGTTCGGCGCCTGACTTCAAGAACAAGTCATGGACCGCGGCTGCGGAGGTCACCATTCCGGACGGGGGTGCAAGCGGAGTCCTCGCGACAATCGGCGGTCGGTTTGGTGGATGGGGCCTTTGGTTGGACCAGAGCAAACCAAGTTTTGTGTACGCGCTATCTAACCAGCCGAGCCACAAGTTCCGAATAGCTTCCAAAGACCCCCTTACACCTGGCCGTCACGTAGTGCGCGTGGCGTTCAAGTACGCCGGCGGAGGCGTCGGAAAAGGTGGAACCGCCACGCTCCTCGTGGACGAGAAACCAGTTGGAGAAGTTTCAATTTCCCAAACGCTGCCTGCGCGGTTCTCGCTCGACGAGACCTTCGATGTCGGTGCCGACACCGGTACCCCAATTGTCGAGGACTATGCCAACAAGATGCCATTCGAGTTTACCGGCACCCTCGAAAAACTCGGTGTCGTATTGGAGCCGGAGAAGCTGAGCGCCGAGGAACAGGAGAAGCTGCGAGACCACTTGGCGAGAGCCATCATGGGGTCGCACTAAATCAAGGGTATCACTGGTGCTGGATTGAACCGTTGCGAAGGCAGATAGCCACTGCCGGCTATCTGCCCTTCGTTTCTACGACATCGACACACCGTCGGAGAGCGTCATGAAAGAAGTTCGATCTTTCCAGAAGTCTCAGAACGTCTGCTCGAAGCATCGCTTTGTTATCGGACGACGCGATTTGATCCTTGGCGGAGGCTCGATCCTGACGGCAGCGGCGCTTTCGACGCTGTCCGGCTTCGCGACAGAACAGGGCATCGACCTCACCGCCACTGAGGCGCAGAAGATCGCCAGGGACGCCTACATCTTCGCGTTCCCGCTCAACTATTACTATCGCACGATCTATTCGCAGATCGCCGATCCCAACAACAAGAAGGGCCTCGGCGGCTTCGGCAAATGGCGGCATGACGGGCTCGCAACGCCGGCGGACAAGGAAACCACCATGCCGAACAACGACACGCCCTACAGTTGGGCGTGGGTGGATCTTCGCAGCGAGCCCTGGGTGCTGGTGCAGCCGCCTGCGGACGGGGATCGCTTCTACAGCAGCGTATGGGGCGATCTCTTTGCCCACATCGTCGACTATCCCGGCTCGACCAATGACGGGCAGAAGGGCGGCACCTATCTGCTGGCGCCGACGTCGTGGAAGGGCGAACCGCCGAGCGGCGTCAATCGAGTCATCCGCGGTGAGACGACCATTCTCGGCACGCTGACGCGCACCGCCGTTTTCGGGAGCAAAGACATCCCGAACATGGAGAAGATTCAACAGAGCTACCAGCTCATGCCGCTGAGCGCATACCTGAAGCAACCCGCACTACCGACCGCGCCGAAGCCCGATTGGCCGACCTGGAACGAAGCTAACATGACCAACGCCGAGTTCTTCCGGCTAACCAATTTCCTGATGCAGTTCGTCGTTCCGAACGATGCCGACCGGCCGATGTACGAGGAGATGGCAAAGCTCGGCATTGGACCGAACGGCAATTACGATCCGGGGAAACTCTCGCCGGAAATCCTCGCTGCCATCAACAAGGGAATTGCGGAAGGCCACAAGCAGATTGTCGATGGCGCCGCAACCGCGGTCGACTCCAGCAAGTACTACGGCACGCGCGAGTTCATGGGCACGCGATATCTGGACCGCGCTGTCGGTGTTGAGGTCGGCGGCATCATCCCGAACGTTCCGAAGCAGGCGTTCTACGGCCAGTGGACCAAGGACGCGAGCGGCGCAGCGATGGATGGCTCGAAAGCCAAATACACATTCACCTTCCCGAAGGGGCAGTTTCCTCCCGTCCGCTTCTTCTGGAGCCTGACCATGTACGATCTCACGACGCGCCTCTTGGTCGACAATCCGATCGACCGTTTTTCAATCGGCGATCGAACCGATGGGCTGAAGCGCGACGCGGACGGCAGCCTCACGATCTACGTACAGAAGGACTCGCCGGGCAAGGATAAGGAGAGCAATTGGCTACCCGCGCCTAACGGTCCGATGAGCATCATCTCGCGAATGTACGGACCCGATGCTCACATCCTGGATCACAGTTACAAGTTTCCCGATCCGGTTCGGCAAGGTGCTTAATGAGCTAACGATGCAATCGAGAAAGTAAGGAGCTGACGATGGAACAGATACTGATGAATCTAGTGGCCGGGGCTCTTGGCGGAAACGCAGTTGGCAAGGCCTCGCCGAGCTTCGATCTCGGCACGCTCGGCAATACGATCGCCGGGCTCGTTGGCGGCGGCGTACTCGGGCAGATCATTACGTTGCTGCTTCCGAGCCTGGTATCCGGAAAACTCGACGCCGGCACGATCATCACCCAGCTAATCGGTGGTGGCGCCGGAGGAGCAATCCTGACCGCGATCGCTGGCGCCATCAAGAACAAGGCAGCTGCCTGACCCGATCGTCATGCGAGATGCACGGTGATCAAGGCTGCCGGCTGAAATCAGATGTCGGCCAGGAGACTTCGGCCGCCATTCGTCAAGGAGAGGTGTTTCACCATGCTGGATTACATCGCACTCGTCCTGCTCATCGCAATCCTCGCGCTCGTCGTCTACGGGCTGATTGCGGTCTGGAGCATTCCCCACGAGATCGCCAAGAGCCGCAACCACCCGCATCAGGAAGCGATCGGGGTCGCGACCTGGGTCAGCCTGTTCACGCTCGGCATTCTCTGGCCGTTCCTGTGGATCTGGGCAACGCTTTACCAACCCGGCAAAGGCTGGGGCTTTTCGGACAATCCGGGCACGTCGCCCGCCGATCCATCCGTCGCCGAGCCGGAACGTCGCATCGCTGCGATCCAGGGCGCAACACAGAAGGGGTAACGCCATGGTTGTTCTGCTTCTGCTGGGCTACGCCGCGATCTGCGTCGTGATCTTCAAGTTCCTGCATGTGCCGGTCAACAAATGGTCGCTGACGACGGCCGCGCTCGGCGCGGTCGCGGTCGTCGGCGGCCTGCTGGCCGGGCTCAACTACAACCACCCATTCACGACCGACGGGCGGATATACTTTTATACGACCGCGATAACGCCGACGGTGAAGGGCAAGGTCGTCGAGGTCGACGCGAAGCCGAACGTCAAGCTGAAGCAGGGCGATCTCCTGTTCCGGATCGACCCAAAGCCATATCAGTACGTCGTCGACCAGAAGCGCGCGGCGCTCGCCGAAGCCGAGCAGAACGTCAAGCAGCTCGGCTCGTCGCTCGACCAGGCCGCCGCCGGCACCCAGAATGCCCAGACCCAGGTCAATCTCGCGCAGCAGAATTACGACCGCCAGGCCGAGCTGTTCGAGAAGAAGGTCGTAGCCCAAGCCACGCTCGATACGGCGACGCGAAATCTGGAGTCGACCAAGCAGTCGCTGGCGGCCGCGCAAGCCGGTCAGGAGCGCGCCCGCCTCGCCTCGGTTTCGGAGATCGGCGGCGTCAATACGACGGTCGCGCGCCTGCAGGCCGACCTGCGCAATGCCGAATACGATCTTGCGCAGACGACGCTGACCGCGCCGACCGATGGTTATGTCACGCAGATGCTGCTGCGGCCCGGCATGTCGGTGTCACCGGCCACGCCGACCATGGTGTTCATTCATAGCGGCGACACGGTGTTTTCGGCATCGTTCGGCCAGAACACGCTGTCGCGGGTGCAGGTCGGCAACGAAGCGGAAGCCGCCTTCGATGCGGTCCCGGGCCGGGTGTTCAAGGGAAAGATATCGGCATTTGCCGATGCGGTGGCGCCGGGCCAGTTGCAGGTCACAGGCGCCTTGCTCAATCCGGAAGATCGCAGCAAGTCCGCCGGACGGGCCATGGTTCGTGTCGACCTGACCGACGACATGACGGGCTTCCGCCTGCCGCCCGGCGCGGTGGCGCAGGTGGCGGTCTACAGCGACCACTGGCAACCAATCGCCGTGGTTCGCCGCATCCTGCTGCGGATGAAGAGCTGGATGAATTACGTGATGTAAACTCGGGGCGATCGCGAACATGCGAAGCCCGCGCGCGTTAGCTATCCATATCGAAATGCTTCGACCGGATCGAGCCGCGCCGCGCGCCATGATGGGTAGAGCGTCGCGAGGAATGACAGCGTCAGCGCCATGATAACAACGGCGGCGGTCTCGCCAAAATCGATCTCCGCCGGCAGCTTCGACAGGAAGTAGAGTTTTGGCGGAAACAATTCGGTATTGGTGAGCCACGAAAGAAATTGCCGGATCGATTCGATGTTCACGCAAATCAGCATTCCGACGACAAGCCCGGTCAGCGTGCCGACCACGCCGATCGCAGCACCCGCGATCAGGAACACCCGCATGATCGACCCTCGCGAGGCGCCCACGGTGCGCAGAATGGCGATGTCGCCGCCCTTGTCCTTCACCAGCATGATCAGACCCGAAACGATGTTCAGCGCGGCGACCAGCACGATCAGGGTCAGGATCAGAAACATGACGTTGCGCTCGACCTGAAGGGCCGCGAAAAAGGCCGAGGTACGCCGCCGCCAGTCGACTAGGAACACCGGCCGCCCGGCGGCGTCTGCCACCGGCCTTCGGAAGTCGTCGACCCTGTCCGGCCTGGCTTCGATGAAAATCTCGATCGCGCTCACGTCATCAGCCCGATTGAAATAGGCCTGCGCCTGGGCGAGCGGCAGGAAAACCATCACGGAGTCATATTCCGACATGTCGGTGCTGAACACCGCCGCAACCTTGAAAGGCTTGATGCGCGGCGCAATGGCCTTCGACGTCACGTTTTCGGCGGGCGCGACCAGCGTGATCTGGTCGCCGGCACGCAGCGATAATTGTTCGGCCAGGCGGCGTCCGATGGCGACCCCCTGTCCCTGCTCGAATGCTTCCAGCGAACCCTGCTGAATATTGCTGGCGACCGAGGCGAGCTTGTTGAGATCGTCGGCGCGAATGCCGCGAATGAGCACCCCCGAGGCCGTTTGCGCCGACGACGCCAGCGCCGGACCGTCCACCACGGGAACGGCAAGCCGTACGCCGGAAACCTGACGGATGCGCTCAGTGACGTCTTGCCAATCCGTCAGCGGCGACTCGATCGGTTGCAGCACAAGATGGCCGTTCATGCCGACGATCTTGTCGATCAATTCCTTGCGAAAGCCGTTCATGACGGCCATCACGATAATCAGCGTCGCAACGCCGAGCATGATGCCGAGGAACGAGAAGCCGGCAATGACGGAAATGAAGCCTTCCTTGCGGCGCGCCCGCAAGTAGCGCCCGGACAGCAGCCATTCAAACGCCGAGAACGGCAGGGGGCGGCGGACATTCTCCATGGCGCCACTCTAGCGCGTTTTCGCACCGATTCGAGCGCCCGCTTCGATCAACAATCTTCATCCACCGCCATATTCCCGCCATGCCGGATCGGGCCGCGAACACGCGGGGGTTGTGGCATAGCGTTGCAGAGGTCGATACTATTTCTCTTTTTTCCCGAATGCGGCTGCGCCATCTGGACATCGGCAGAATGCGCCTAGCCGGTCGGGGACCCATCCAGCGTCTTGAGATATTTGAGGCCTTCGACCGCCAGAACCTCGCTCTCATTGGCGCCCGCCTCCCAGCGTTCGCGAATGAAATCTCTCATTTTGTCGCGTCTATCGTCATTATCGGCGATGCCGCGGTTAATCAGGAGGTAAGCGCTCCACGCCCGGGTGCAGGCGATCTCCACTATATCCAGGTCAGCCATTCACTACTCCTGGCCATCGACCAGCGGTGCACATTTTGCCTGTTTTTCCCGATAACGGCCAGAGCGACGCCTCGGACAGAAAGGCGACTCGATAATCCCGCTTATTATTTTACTGCGTATGTGCCGGAACAAACGTTCCGCAGCGGGCTTGTGCCTGACGTCGCAATCATGCGACGGGGAGAAAACCATAATGAGACGTATCGCCCTGATCGGTCTTGCACTGCTGGCAATGACCGCGTCCGCTTCGGCCCGGCTGGGCATGGCGCCCTCGCCCGCGGTGGACAGCTCCCTGATTCAGGTCAGGGGCGGCCACGGGCATGGTCACGGACACATGGGCCGCGGCGGGCGTGGTCACCACTACGGCTGGGGCAGAGGCCGTGGTCATCATTACGGATGGTCCAGGGGCCGCGGTCACCGCCATCACCGATAAGCCTTCGCTGGATCCGCGTTCGCCATTCCATTGCCCGGGCGAACGCGAATTGCAGCGGCAAGAACGGGTCGCGCCTACGCGGCGCGGCCGGTTCAGCCTCCCATGCGCCGACGGCGCTCAGCCGAGCCCCATCTCCACCGCGATCCGGATCAGGTCCGAGTGATTCTTGGCGCCGAGCTTCTGCTTGAGCAGCGAGGTGGTGTTGGCCACCGTCTTGTAGGAAATCTCCAGCGCATCGGCGACTTCGACGATCTTGTCGCCGCGGCCCAATAGCCGCAGGATTTCCAGTTCGCGCGCCGTCATTTGCGACGCCGGATTGGCCTTGATCGAAGCGCCCGAAAACGTCACCGCCTCCGCCAGTTGCGGCGAAATGAAGTTATCCCCCGCGGCCACCTTGCGGACGGCCTTCACCAGCATCCTCGGATCGTCGCCCTTCGAGACATAGCCCTGCGCACCCATCTCGATGGCGCGGACCACGAACGCCGGATCGTCATTCATGCTGAACATGATGATCCTGGCATCCGGATCGTCCTTGCGGATGCGCCGCATCAGCTCGAAACCGGAGACATCCGGAAGCTTGATATCGATCACCGTGACGTCGGGCCGCTTCGTCACATAGGCGCGGTGCCCGGACTTGGCGTCGGTGGCCTCGTCGATCTTCACGGTATTGTCTGACGCAAACAGCGACCGGCAACCCGACAGGACCACCGGGTGGTCGTCGACGATCAACACCTTCGTTGCCGATCTGCTAGAATTTTGCATCAACCCATCCCCTTCGGGATTAAATAGGCTGTTGGCGATTTTTTAAAAGAGAAATCTTGGGTTGCGAGGGTTATATTGATCCGAATATGGGAAAGACTTTCTCTGCGAGCGCGGTTGTTGCTGCCGCTCGGCCTGTTGTTCATAGCTGCTTTGCTGGCCGGAGGCGTTTCGCTCCAGATCTTTGCCACGACGCAACTTATGGAGGAAACCGAACCGGCTTCTCGCTCCGCCAAGGCCGTCGCGGCTGCGCTCAATGGTGCGCTTCGAACCTCCAATAATCCGCAAGCTACGCTGGAAGCGTTCGTGCAATCGCTCGGCGCCTCCGAAGCAATTCGGTTTAGACGCCCGGGCACCGCCCTCGATGTTCACCCGCTCGAGGTGCAGACCCCCTTGGGAAAGGTGCCTGACTGGTTCGTCCGCCTCCTCATTCTGCCCGAACTCAAAACCGCCTTCCCCGTCATGATCGAGGGGAAGCAGGTCGGCGACATCGTCTTCGCGCCGGATATGTCTGCCGACGTCTACGAGAAGTGGATTGGATTTCTCACGATCGCCTGCTCCGGAATTAGTCTGATGCTGTTGACGGGGGCCATTGCCCATTTCGCCGCGCGCTCTGCATTGCGACCACTGCAAAACCTGGGCGACGGCCTGACCCGAATGCGATCGGGCGATTACGAGCAGCCGATTGCTTCCTCCGGCCCGCCCGAGATTCGCAAGAGCGCCGAGGAAGCCAACGAACTCGCCCGCACCCTCAATCGACTAAGCCACGACAACCGCAGGTTGCTGCGACAGATCGTGTCGTTGCAGGACGACGAGCGGCAGGACATGGCGCGAGATCTTCACGATGAACTCGGGCCGCTGCTGTTCGGGATCCGCGCCAACACGGTGGCGCTGCTGGAATCGATTCCGTCCGCCCAGGCGAAGTCGAGGGGCGCCGCCGAGAGCATTTTGCAGTCGGTCGAAACGTTGCAGCAGACGAACCGCCGCATCCTCGACCGGCTGCGACCGCTCTACATTCAGGAGCTCGGCCTGGAGCGGAGCATCCAGACGCTGTTGCAGAACGTGAAGGCACAGGCGCCCGGCCTCAAAGTGACGTCACAGATCGACACGACGCTGAACGAGGTCGACGGTTTGCTGTCGCAGACGATCTATCGCGTGATCCAGGAGGCGGTGACAAACGTGCTTCGTCACGCCAGGGCGAACGCGATGCACGTCGCGGCCGACATCAACGCCCGCGACGTGATCGTGGAAATATCCGACGACGGCATAGGCTTTCCCGCGGACCGCATGTTCGGCCGGGGATTGACGGGAATGCTGGAGCGGGCGCGGGCGCTGAGCGGGACGCTTGAACTGCTGCGCGAAGAAGGCCGTACCTGCGTGCGTTGCCGGCTTCCGGCGGGAGATTCCGCCGGGCATGCGCGGCGCGCAAAGGAAGGCTAAGCGTCAGTCGGCCTGATCCACAGCGCCGGCAGCCGCCTGACGCGACGGCTGCGCCGCGGGCGCGCAAGCGGTGCGCTGGATCTTGGCGTCGCGCGAAAAGGTAAACAGGATGCGGACCGGCTTGCCTTCATGGCTCAGATAATCGAGCACGACGCCCTCGGCGGTCGGCGTGACTTCCTCCAGCCCGAAGGCGGTGGGTACAAGGCCATTGAGGCGCGGCCGCCAGTAGGATTCGAGTTCGGCGCGGCCTTCGCTGACCCTGAACTCGCCGCACTGGCATTCAAGCTTCGCGTTGTCAGCATAGAGGTCGAGCAGCGCCGCCAGGTCGCGGTTCCGGCACGCGTCCAGCCAGTCGACCACCAACGCAACCTGATCGAAATCATCAGCCAAATCCGCGATCCCATCCACGTCGATATACTTTGTCCCGAGCGCTGACGCGGCTGACGGAGTATGGCGATCGTCGTGAATGGACACTGAACGGCCTATTGTCCGGTACGCACCGTGGAAATCCAAACGATTGTGCGGAACAAAGGTTCCTGCAACCAGTCCGGTTGAATACGGGGACCGCCGGAATTCACGCCCGGCGTTGCCCGCGCCACCACACCCCGAAGGCGATGACGACCGCAAATGCCAGCGAAAACCAGGTGACGGCGTATTGCAGGTGATCGTCCTTGAGATGCACGGAGAGAGGGCCGGGTTTGGGAATGCCGCTTTCGGGCGCAGGCGTTTCCAGATCGACATAGAACGGCGCGACGACCTTGCCGGCCTCGCCCCAGCCCAGTGCGCGCGCCATTGCGAGATGATCACGGGTGAACCAGAGCCGTTTCGCCAGGCTCTCCGGTGGCGTCAACGTGCCGGCGCTTTCGGGAAACCGGATATAGCCGGTGAGGTCGGCAGGATCACCGGTGATCAGCCGGCCTGCGGCGCGATCTTGCTGATTGCGATCCTGCATCGTGTTCTGGACAAAGCCGGTATTGACCACGATGGTGTTGCCGTCGGCGAGTTGCGCCGGCAGGAACGCCCAGGTGCCGGGGCCGGAGACGTCGCCGCGAACCGCGGAGCCGGCGCTGTAGACCATGGCGTCCGGCACCGGCGCGTAAGTAGCGGTAAAACTGACGCGGCGGAATTCGTCTTTGGCCGGCGTCAGCGCATTCCATTGCGCTCGCGCCGGCAGCGCCGAAGGCTCAGCCGCCAGGCGTTCGTTCAGCATCGCGATCAGCGCATGCTTTTCGACCCGTCGCTGCAATTGCCAGATGCCAAGGCCGGCGAAGGCCGCCAACATGACCAGCGTGAAGATGGCGAAACCGGTCACCGCCGGTCGCCGTGACGAAACACCGGTCATTTCGGCTCGCGGTCGATCAGCCGGCCGGGCGCCGCCTTGTGATGGAATTGCAGCGCGATCAACAGCGACTTCATGGAGCGCAGCGGCAACAGCGTGGTCGCTAAGATCAGCGGCAGCCACAGCGCCGCGTGCAGCCAGAACGGCGGCTGATACTTGATTTCGACAATCAGGGCGGCGGTGACGACGATGGCACCCGCCAGCATGATGATGAAGATCGCCGGCCCGTCGCCGGCGTCGATAAAGGCGTAGTCGAGCCCGCACGCTTCGCAATTCGGGCGCAGGTCGAGGAAGCCCGCATAGAGCTTGCCTTTGCCGCAACGCGGGCAGCGGCAGGCGATGCCGCGGAGTGCGCTCTGGGCGACGGTGGGGGGCGGCTGATCCATGTATTTCCTTCCCCTCTTGGGAGAGGGTACCGAGTGCTCATGTCCCGGACGCGATGCGGCACGAAGTGACGCTGCGCAGCGTCCGGGGCACGCGAAAAGCAAAAAGGGGCGGTCCTTCCGACCGCCCCCTTGTAGCACGTCAAGCCTGTATCAGTGTCCGCCGGCTACGGCCCCCGCGCCGCGGAACCAGACGTAGATGCAGATGAACAGGAACAGCCACACCACGTCGACGAAGTGCCAGTACCAGGCAGCGAATTCGAAGCCGAGATGCTGGGTCGGCGTGAAGTGACCGGCGTAGGTGCGGATCAGGCAGACCAGCAGGAACACGGTGCCGACCAGCACATGGAAACCGTGGAAGCCGGTCGCCATGAAGAAGGTCGCGCCGTAGACGTTGCCGGAGAAGTGGAAGGTGGCGTGGGCGTATTCATAAGCCTGCACGCAGGTGAATGCGGCGCCCAACAACACGGTGAGGATCAGGCCGTACTTCAGGCCCTGGCGGTCGTTCTCGAGCAGCGCGTGATGCGCCCAGGTGACGGTTGTGCCCGAGGTCAGCAGCAAGAGCGTGTTCAGCAGCGGCAGATGCCAGGGGTCGAAGGTCTCGATGCCCTTCGGCGGCCAGGTGCCCGGCACGCTGCAGGCGCCCATCAGGGTGCCCGGACCGCAGCCGAACACGGCGTCGCGGGTGGCATGGACTGCGTCGGCGGGAAACAGCGCGGAATTGAAAAAGGCCCAGAACCAGGCGACGAAGAACATCACCTCGGAGGCGATGAACAGGATCATGCCGTAGCGGTGGCTGATCTGCACCACACGGGTGTGGTCGCCCTTGTACTGGGCTTCACGGATCACGTCGCCCCACCAGCTCGCCATGGTGTAGAGCACGCCGACGGTGCCGGCGCCGAAAATGAACGGCGCAGCGGCCGTCATGTGATGCATCCAGGTGATCGCACCAACTGCCATGATGAAGGCCGAGATCGAGCCGACCACCGGCCACGGGCTCGGATCGACGAGATGGTAGTCGTGCTGCTTCGCGTGCGCCGTAGCCATTGCGGTCTCTCCGTTAGGTGTGCCGTTCCCTTCGGCACATATTCGTCTCAAATTTCAAAGCCGAAATCCCGTGAGATACGGAATTCCTGGTTCACAGGTTTCCCTTGCGCTTGTCGCCTTCGCCGGCCGCAAGCGGCTTCGGCGCGGTCTCGCGCACGGGATAGAAGGTATATGATAGCGTAATCGTGTTCAGACCGTCGTTCTCGCTGTCCTTGGCCAGCGCGGGATCGACGTAGAACACCACGGGCATCTCGCGCTTCTCGCCCGGGCCCATGGTCTGTTCGGTAAAGCAGAAGCAGTTGATCTTCTGGAAATAGGCGCCGACCGTCAGCGGCGCGACATTGTAGGCGGCAACGCCGGTGGTAGCGCGCGCGGCCTGGTTGGTCACGGTATAGAACACGGTGACGACTTCGCCGATCCGAACCTCGATCTCGTTCTGCTCGGGCTCGAATTTCCAGGGCAGGCCGGGGCCGACATTGGCGTCGAACCGCACGGAAATCTTGCGTGCCAGCGGCGCGTCTGACGGCGCCGAGGTCGCGACCTGGGTGGTGCCATTGAAACCGGTGGCGCGGCAGAACCAGTCGTAGAAGGGTACGGCCGCGTAGGACGCGCCGACCATCAGCACCACGACGAAGCCGCAGATCGAGGCGACCACCGCATCGCGCGTCAGCGTACGGCGCGAAGCGGTCTTGCCGCTCCCCGTCACGCCTTCAGGCATCTGCGATTTGTTTTCCATCTCAATCACATCGGTCGGACGAGAACGGCCGGCCCCTTGACCATGGTGACCGCGAAGAACAGCACGACGAGGACGCCGAGCGCGAGCGCGATCGCGATCGAGCGCTGGCGGCGGCTTCTTTTCTGCGCCTCGGTGAGGACGATGCCATCTGGCTTGCGATTGTCGTCCATTCGCGTTCCATGCGCCCCCTACCCGAGAAGAGGTGCGGCCGCGCGGACCACGACCTCAAGCAGGAGGGTCGCAAACAGCGCGAACAAATAAAGGATCGAGAAGGCAAACAGCCGGCGCGTCGCGCGAGCGGCCGGCTTGCCCTCGCGGTAGCGGTAGACCTCGATCGCCAGCCACATCATGCCGGCACCGAGCACCAGCGAGGTGACGCCGTAGATCGCATCGAAATAACCGAGCGGCCAGGGCGCAACCGCAATCGCGACCAGCACGATCGTGTACAGCAGAATCTGCAGCCGCGTCGCATCGGGTCCGGCAACGACAGGCAGCATCGGCACGCCTGCGCGGGCATAGTCGTCGGAACGGAACAGCGCCAGCGCCCAGAAATGCGGCGGGGTCCAGAAGAAGATGATCAGGAACAGCAGCAGCGGCTCCATCGACAGCGAGCCGGTGGCCGCGGCCCACGCCACGACCGGCGGCAGCGCGCCCGCGGCGCCGCCGATCACGATGTTCTGCGCGGTCCAGCGCTTCAGCCACATGGTGTAGATCACCACGTAGAAGAAGATAGTGAACGCCAGCAGCGCGCCGGCCAGCAAACTGACGAGGATGCCGAGCGTCAGCACCGAGAAGAACGCCAGGATCAGGCCGAACGCCATCGCTTCGCCCGACGTGATGCGTCCACGCGGGATCGGCCGGTTGGCGGTGCGCGACATCAAGGCGTCGATATCGCCCTCATAGGCCATGTTCATCGCGCCCGAGGCGCCGGCCCCGACTGCGATGCAGAGGATGGCGGTGAACGCCAGCACCGGGTGGACATGGCCGGGCGCGATCACGAGGCCGACCAGCGCGGTGAAGATCACGAGCGACATCACCCGCGGCTTCAGCAGCGCGATGTAATCACCGACCTCCGCCTCGGAAATCCGGGGGAGAGCATCGATGGCGTTGTGATCGACTACCGACAAGATTTATCTCGCTTCACTAAAGCCGCGGCGCGCAACGGCTGCGCGCCGCGAATAGCCGTTTACTGGACGCGCGGCAGCACTTCGAACTGGTGGAAGGGCGGCGGCGACGGCAGCGTCCATTCCAGCGTGGTGGCGCCGGCGCCCCACGGATTGGCCGCGGCGACCCGCTTCTTCGCGAAGGCATCGACCACGCCGTAAATGAAGATCAGCACGCCGAAGCCCGAAATGTACGAGCCGAGCGAAGACACCAGGTTCCAGCCCGCGAAGGCATCCGGATAGTCGACATAGCGGCGCGGCATGCCCGACAGGCCGAGGAAGTGCTGCGGGAAGAACACCAGGTTGACGCCGATGAACGTGACCCAGAAGTGCGCCTTGCCGATGGCCTCCGAGTACATGTAGCCCGACATTTTCGGGAACCAGTAGTACCAGCCGGCGAAGATGCCGAACACGGCACCGAGCGACAGCACGTAGTGGAAGTGCGCGACCACGTAATAGGTTTCCTGCAGCACGCGGTCGACGCCGGCATTGGCCAGCACGACGCCGGTGACGCCGCCGAGCGTGAACAGGAAGATGAAGCCGATTGCCCACAGCATCGGCGTCTTGAACTCGATCGAGCCGCCCCACATCGTGGCGATCCAGGAGAAGATCTTCACGCCGGTCGGCACCGCGATCACCATGGTGGCGGCGACGAAATAGGCCTGCGTCGCCGAAGACATGCCGACGGTGTACATGTGGTGCGCCCACACCACGAAGCCGATGCCGCCGATCGCGACCATGGCGTAGGCCATGCCGAGATAGCCGAACACGGGCTTCTTTGAGAAAGTCGAGACGATCTGGCTGATCATGCCGAACGCGGGCAGGATCAGGATGTACACTTCCGGATGGCCGAAGAACCAGAACAGATGCTGGAACAGCAGCGGGTCGCCGCCGCCGTCGGCGGCGAAGAAGGTGGTGCCGAAGTTGCGGTCGGTGAGCAGCATGGTGATGGCGCCGGCGAGCACCGGCAGCGACAGCAAGAGCAGGAACACGGTCACCAGGATCGACCAGACGAACAGCGGCATCTTGTGCAGGGTCATGCCCGGCGCGCGCATGTTGAAGATCGTGGTGATGAAGTTGATGGCGCCGAGAATCGACGAGGCGCCGGCCAGATGCAGAGACAGGATCGCAAAATCCACCGCCGGTCCCGGATGGCCCGAGGTCGACAGCGGCGCGTAGATGGTCCAGCCCGCGCCGACACCGTTGGCGCCCGGCTCGCCCTCGACGAAGGTCGACAGCAAGAGCAGCGCAAAGGAGGCCGGCAGCAGCCAGAACGAGATGTTGTTCATGCGCGGGAACGCCATATCAGGCGCGCCGATCATCAGCGGCACGAACCAGTTGCCGAAGCCGCCTATCATCGCCGGCATCACCATGAAGAAGATCATGATCAGGCCGTGCGAGGTCACGAACACATTGTAGGTGTGGGATTCGTGGAAGAACTGCACGCCCGGATACATCAGCTCGACGCGGATCGCGATCGACATCGCCGCCCCGATGCAGCCCGCGATGATCGCGAAGATAAGGTACATCGTGCCGATGTCCTTATGGTTCGTCGAATAGACCCAGCGCCGCCATCCGGTCGGATTGGCATGGCCATGGTCATCATGGGCGTGATCGTCGTGTGTCGCTGCGGTCGTTGCCATTTTGAAATCCTGCCTTGCAGTCCCGTTTCGGACCTTTTCAGGTCCCGTCGCCCTTGTCCCTTAGCTTGTCCCTTGGCCGCGCTTTACTGCGCGGCCTGACCACCAGCCGCGGCGAACGTGCTCGCCGGGTTGGTCGCATATTTCTTCTTCGCCGCCTCAACCCAGGAAGCGAATTCCTGATCGTTCACCACCCGCACCGCGATCGGCATGAAGGCGTGATCCTTGCCGCACAGTTCGGAGCACTGGCCGTAGTACATGCCTACCTTGGTGGCCTTGAACCAGGTCTCGTTCAGGCGGCCGGGAATCGAATCGATCTTGATGCCGAACGACGGCACCGCGAACGCGTGAATGACGTCGGCGCCGGTGGTCTGGACGCGGATCACCTTGTTGACCGGCACCACCATCTCGTTGTCGACGCCGAGCAGGCGCGGCTGCTTGTCGGCCGCCATCAGCGAATCGAACTCGAACTTGCCGTTATCGGGATAGGCGTAGCTCCAGTACCACTGCTTGCCGGTGGCCTTTACGGTGAGATCAGCCTTGGGAAGATCGAGCTGCTGGAACAAGAGGCGGAACGACGGCACGGCGATGGCGACAAGGATTAGTACCGGGATCAGCGTCCAGGCCACCTCGATCAGCGTGTTGTGGGTGGTCTTGGAGGGGACCGGATTGGCCTTGGCGTTGAACTTCACCACCACGACGACCAGCAGCGCCAGCACGAACAGGGTGATGATCGTGATGATCCACAGCAGCAAATTATGGAAGCTGATGATGTTTTCCATCACCGGCGTGGCGGCGTCCTGCAGCGTGATCTCCCACGGCCTGGGCTGATCCCCAAAAGCCGCCCCGCCGGCGGCGAGCGTCATGCCCGCTACCATCAAACCCAGCAACCGACGGCCCATCTGGCCACTCGACATCTTCATGCCGCTCGCGCTCCCTTGAATAAGTCCCCAAAGCACTCCCGCCGAATGGCGAAAAATGCCGCACGATCCGCCCTCACAAACGGCCTTCCGGAGGTACTTTGGAAGTTCACCTCCAAAAGTACTCGGGCCAGATCGTTAGAACGCGTCGAAATCCAGCCTCTCAAACCATAATTCCAAGGCTCTCGCAATGCAGTAGTAGGGCACAAAGCCATGCGTCACCTGCTATTCGCCGGATGTCGGATTTTCCAGGCAAATCAGGCAAAACGCGCCGCTTTGCGATGGCCCGACGCTTGACAGCCCGATTGCCGGATGTAGGCACAGTCACAACGCTCCCGAGCGACCTGATTCGCGCCGTGGCCGGGCAAGTCCTGGACGGCGTGGATTGGCCGCAGGCCGCCTTTAAGGCGCCGTCATTGCGTATCAGTCCGGGTAAGTCCAATTACAATGTATGCTGCCGGCCCGAGCCGGAAATGTCGCCGGCGCTGCCGGAAATCGCAAGAGGATCGACCCAAATGGGGCGTTCGAAACATCAGGTGGGATTTGGCTTGGAACCGGCCCGCTGGCTTGGCGGCCTGTTCGCCGTAGCATTCCTGCTCGGCCTGACCCAGGCGGCGAGCGCCCAAGGCGCGGTGCGCTCGGTCCATGGCGACTGGCAGATCCGCTGCGACACCCCGCCGGGCGCCCAGGGCGAGCAATGCGCCCTGATCCAGAGCGTGGTAGCCGAGGACCGCTCCAACGCCGGCCTGACCGTGATCGTGCTGAAGACGGCCGACCAGAAGAGCAAGCTGATGCGGGTGGTGGCGCCCCTGGGCGTGCTGCTGCCCTCCGGCCTCGGCCTGAAACTCGACAACCAGGACGTCGGCCGCGCCGGCTTTGTCCGCTGCCTGCCCAATGGCTGCGTAGCCGAGGTGGTCATGGACGAGAAGCTGCTCGGGCAGCTCCGGACCGCCAAAACCGCGACTTTTATTATTTTTGAGACGCCCGAAGAGGGAATTGGCTTTCCGCTCAGCCTGAATGGGATCGGCGAGGGGTATGACAAGCTGCCGTGAGGGGCCTCCCCTTTCATTGCGCTCATGACTATCTTCGGGCCATCGTGGTCCCCGCGAACGCGGGGACGACGCGGCATTTGCGCTGAATCGGAGCCTGCATGACCAATCCCGCGACAACCTCCCTCCTCGACCGCGCCAATCTCGACCGCGATGCCGTCCGACGCGAGATCACGCGGGGGCTGGCAGGGGCCGACGACGGCGAGCTGTTCCTGGAATATGGCCAGACCGAAGCGTTGGGCTTCGACAATGGCCGGCTGAAGCAGGCGACCTACGACACCAGCCAGGGTTTTGGCCTGCGTGCGGTGAAGGACGATGTGGTCGGCTACGCGCATTCCTCCGACGTGTCCTTGCCGGCGCTGATCCGCGCGGCCGATGCGGTGTCGGCCGTGCGCGGCGGCTACAGCGGCAACCTTGCGCCGGCGCCGGCGCATACCAATGTGCGGCTCTATGGCGACGACAATCCGCTGGATGCGCCGGGCTTTGAGGCCAAGGTAAAGCTGCTGGCCGAGATCGACGCCTATGTCCGCGACAAGGACCCGCGGGTGCGGCAGGCTTCCATCAGCCTGGGGGCCACCTGGCAGGTGGTCGAAATCCTCCGCCCCGACGGCGAGAGCTATCGCGACATCCGCCCGCTGGTGCGGGTCAATATTTCCGTGGTCGCCGGCCAGGGCGACCGGCAGGAGAGCGGCAGCAAGGGTTATGGCGGCCGCGAGGGTTATGCGCGCTTCATCGAAACCAAGGCGTGGCGCGAGGCGGCCGACGGTGCGATCCGCGAGGCGCTGGTCAATCTGGAATCGATCCCCGCCCCGGCCGGCGAAATGGACGTGGTGCTGGGCGCCGGCTGGCCCGGCGTGATGCTGCATGAGGCGGTCGGCCATGGCCTCGAAGGCGACTTCAACCGCAAGCAGACCTCGGCCTTCGCAGGCCTGATGGGCAAGCAGGTCGCGGCCAAGGGCGTCACCGTTGTCGACGACGGCACCATGGCCTCGCGGCGCGGCTCGCTCTCGATCGACGACGAGGGCACGCCGACCAACCGCACCGTGCTGATCGAGGACGGCATTCTGGTCGGCTACATGCAGGACCGCCAGAACGCGCGGCTGATGAACATGAAGCCGACCGGCAACGGCCGCCGCCAGAGCTATGCCCACGTGCCGATGCCGCGCATGACCAACACCTACATGCTGGCGGGCCAACGCGATCCCGCAGAAATTCTGGCCTCGGTGAAGAACGGCATCTACGCCGCGAATTTCGGCGGCGGCCAGGTCGACATCACCTCGGGCAAATACGTGTTCCAGTGCACCGAGGCCTACAAGATCGAGAACGGCAAGCTCGGCGCGCCCTTGAAGGGCGCGATGCTGATCGGCAACGGGCCGACCGACCTGCACAGGATCACCATGGTCGGCAACGATCTGGCGCTCGATACCGGCATCGGCACCTGCGGCAAGAACGGCCAGGGCGTGCCTGTTGGCGTCGGCCAGCCGACGCTGCGGATGGAAAAGATCACGGTCGGAGGAACAGGCTAGTGAGTGACGAAAAAACGGTTAGCAGCCGGAAGGAAGGCCCGATTGCCAAACCGACGAGCTGGCGCGCGCAGGCCGTACAGCTCGCTGCAATCGTGGCCGTGGTGTTCGTCGCCAAGGGCGCAATCGCCGAGCCGTTTTACGTGCCGTCCGGCTCGATGGAGCCGACGCTTCTGATCGGCGACGCGCTGGTGGCGTCGAAATTCCCTTACGGCTATGGCGCGGCGTCGCTGCCGATCCAGATCACGCTGCCGGAAACCGGCCGCCTGTTCGGCGATACGCCCAAGCGCGGCGACGTCGTCGTGTTCCGCTGGCCGGGCGACCGCTCGCAGGCCTGGGTCAAGCGCGTGGTCGGATTGCCGGGCGACCGCATCCAGATGCGTCAGGGCCAGCTCTTCGTCAACGACCATGCCGCCGCGTTGAAGCCGGACGGGATGGGCCAAGCGGAAGACGATCGCGGCAACACCGAGCGGGCCTATCGCTTCGTCGAGACGCTGCCGAACGGCATCAGCCACGCGATCTTCAAGATGCGCGACAACGGCCGGCTCGACAACACGCCCGAAGTGACGGTGCCGCCGGGCCAACTGTTCGTGCTCGGCGACAACCGGGACAATTCCGCCGACAGCCGCGTCGCCGTGCGCGACGGCGGCGTCGGACTGCTGCCGATCGACAATCTCATTGGCCGCGCCGATGCCGTGGTCGGCTCCTGGGATCTCGGCATGCGCAGCCAGCCGGTATATACATGGCTGTCGGGTTTCCGGCTGGCGCGGTTTTTCACATCGGTGCAGTGAGGGCGTAACTTCTCGCCGTCATGGCCGGGCTTGTTGTCCCGGGCATGACGAAGGAGAGTGCAATCGCATGACCTTCGACGACATCAGGAAATTCGCGCTTCCCTGGCCGGAGGTCGAGGACGGCACCTCCTACGGCACACCGGCGCTGAAGGTACGCAAGAAGATGCTGGCGCGGCTGAAGGAAGACGGTGACAGCCTGGTGATGCCGGGCGTGCCGCAAGACGAGCGCGCGATGCTGGTGGAAAGCAAGCCTAAGGTATTTTACTTCACCGACCACTACCGCGATTATCCGATTGCGTTGATCCGCCTGTCGAAGGCCAGGCGCGCCGACCGTCGAGCCGTTGCTGCGGCGGCACTGGCGTACGCTGGCATCGAAGAAGGCGGTGAAGGAATTCGATACGGATTCATAGCAACCATTAGGCCGATTGATTGTGGGCAATCGATTGTCCATTGGCTGCCACAAGCATGACGCCGTGCTCGCCGCCGTCAAGGCGTGGCCTGGCACCAGCGGGGCCGCATGGTTCGAGACGTCGCTTGCGCGCCTCCTCGCCATGAGGGTCTAGCAGTTGTGGCAGCGTGCCTTATGAATAAAGACCAATTCCTCACCGCCGCCTTGCGCAATCCCGCCAACGAAATCATTGCCGAAGAGCTGTTTCGGCTGGCGCTGCCGGATGCGTGGCTGGTTTCCGGATGCCTGGTGCAGACGGTGTGGAACGTACTGACGAGCCGCGCGGTCGATTACGGCATCAACGACTACGATGTGTTCTATTTCGATCCCGATACGTCGTGGGAAGCGGAAGACAAAATCATCCGCACGCTGGCCGAACGGTTCGCCGGCCGCGGCATCGCGGTCGAAGCGCGCAACCAGGCGCGCGTGCATCTGTGGTACCCGGAAAAACACGGCCTGCCCTATCCGGAGCTGCGTTGTTCGACGCAAGGCATCGACCGGTTTTTGACCAAGAATACCCAGATCGGAATCCGGCGTACGCAAGAGGGCTATGACGTGTACGCGCCGAACGGCTACGACGATGTCGCCGCAATGATCGTGCGGCCCAATCCCGGCGCGAATTTTTCAGCGGCGAATTACGAAGCGAAGGCTGCGCGGTGGAAAGCGCTGTGGCCGGAGATCACGGTGCTGCCGGCGGATGCTTTGTAACGACCATCGTCGTCCCTGCGAAAGCAGTTTCGTAGGGTGGGTTGAACGAAACGAGCCCACCATTCTATCGCTTGTGTAACCATTGAAAGGTTTGGTGGGCACGGCGCAAGCGCGCCTTTGCCCATCCTACACGACGGCGGTGTACGTCGCGGCTACCGCACCACGCCCGACGTAAACCCCGCCTTGCGCCGCGGTGGCTTGATGTCCTTCTTCAGGAAGCACTGCGCCTCCTTGCCGGCATAGCCGGGCCGGGCATAGGTCCAGGCGCGGCATTTGTTGTCGGCGGCGCAGGCGGCCTTGCAGGCGTCGTCGCCGTCGCCGCTCTTGAGATCAAAGCTCTTGTAGTCGCCGCCGAAGCGGTCGATCGAGGTCTCGATGGCGTCGTTGCGCCGTTCGACCACACCGGCGCCGCGCACGCCGGAAACACAGCAATCGCTCTGCACGCGCGCCGGCACGTTGCTCTTGAGCCAGCACACCGCGCGGTTGGCGAGGTCAGTCGGATAGCTGAAGGTCCAGGCCCGGCAGCGGCGGTCGCGCTCGCACGCCAGCGCGCATTCCGCCGGATCGCCCGAGGTCACGGGCGCGCTGAGATAATCGCCGCCGGGACGGTCGAAATTGGCCTGCGCCAGCGCCGGGCGCGCGAATGCCGCCGCCGCCAGGAAGGCGAGCATCACCAGACACGCCCTGAGCAGGCGAACAGTCCCCATTTGCGGGTTGCTTTCGAGTACGCGTTTCCGGCGCGGGATGGCAAAGCACTCCCGCTCCAGACCTTTGTTTGCGCGGAGATCAAACTCCGTCGGGCCGCCATTTGAGCGCCATCAACCTGTACGGCGGATGAACGGCCCAAAGGTCAGGCAAACCGTTGGGTTAAAACGCGTATTCCCGATAGACCGGTTCCACGGAACCGCCCCACTCGCCGTTGAACTTGTCCAGCATCTCCTCCGCGGGCGTGCGGCCCGATTCGAGGATGCGTTCCAGCGGTTCGAGGTGGCGGCTCTCGTCGCGGCCAAGTTGATCGATGCGGCCACGCCGCCGCAGGCCTGCATGCGACAGCGTCAGGCACTCCCGGGCGATCTCGAACAAATAGCGATCCCTGATCCGGGCCTTGAAGCCGAAGCGTGGCACGTCGTCACGCAACGACTGACGCTCCTGCGCGGTCCAGTGGCTGACCAGATCCCAGGCCGCGTTAAGGCTTTCGTCGTCATAGAGCAGCCCGACCCAGAATGCCGGCAGCGCCGGCAGCCGGCCCCACGCCACGCCATCGGCGCCGCGCATTTCCAGATAACGCTTGAGGCGGACTTCCGGGAAAATCGTCGACAGATGATTGGCCCAGTCCGACAGCGTCGGACGCTCGCCGGGGAACGCGGTATTCTTGCCGTGGAAGAAATCGCGGAAAGAGGAACCGGAAACGTCGATATAGGCGTCGCCGCGCTTGATGAAATACATCGGCACGTCGAGCGCATAATCGACATAGCGTTCGAACCCCATGCCGTGTTCGAACGCCCACGGGATCATGCCCGATCGAGCATTGTCCGTGTCGCGCCAGATCTCGGAGCGGAACGACAGGTATCCGTTCGGCTTGCCTTCGGTGAACGGTGAATTGGCGAATAATGCGGTCGCGACCGGCTGCAGCGCGACCGAGACGCGCAACTTCTTGACCATGTCGGCTTCGGAGGAGAAGTCGAGATTGGTCTGCACCGTACAGGTCCGGTACATCATGTCGATGCCGTATTGCCCGACCTTCGGCATGTAGTTGGACATGATCTTGTAGCGGCCCTTGGGCATGACAGGGATCTGCGACCGCGACCAGGATGGCGTCATGCCGAGCCCGAGAAAGCCTATTCCCAAGGGCGTTGCGATCTCGCGCACCTGCGCCAGGTGCGCCATCAGCTCGGACTGGGTCTGGTGCACGGTCTCGACCGGCGCGCCCGACAATTCGAACTGGCCGCCCGGCTCCAGCGAAATCGCGCCGCCCCCGGTGACGTCGTAGAGCCCGATGATGTTGCCGCGCTCCATGATCGGCTCCCAGCCGAGCAAAAGCTGCATGCCTTCGAGCAGCGCGCCGATGCCGCGCGCGCCTTCGTAGGGCACGGGCTGGTGGCCCTCCAGCGTGAACGGGGTCTTCTCGTGTTCGGTGCCGATGCGGAATTCGGACGGTGGCTTACTGCCGGCCTCGAACCACGCGACGAGTTCATCGCGCGATTGCAGCGGCGTCATATCGATCTGGTCACGCGCCATGAAAAAATCCGGATATCTGGCGATTCGACCGAACGCGCCGTATGGCCAAGGGAATGCAGACGGCGTCGTCCGCAACAACGAAAAATATCAGGGCGCTCATCGCGCCGGCACGCCGTCGCGGGCGGCGGCCTGCTTGATGTCGGAGCAGGAGCAGCCCAGCCGGTCGAGCAGTCCGCAAAGCTTCATGGCGTCGGCATCGGACAGTTTGCAGCCGACGTGCTTCTCGATCGCCGCCGAATAGGCGCTCCACATCTTCTTCTGCAACTCGCGCCCGGCCTCGGTGATCTCCACGAACTGGCCGCGCTTGTCGATCTTGCATTCGCGCCGCGCCGCCAGACCCTCGTCAACCAGGCGGTCGATCAGCCGCGAGGTGGAATATTGCGGGATCAGCATCTGCTTTTCCAGTTCCACCGGGCGCATCTCGCCGGACGGTGCGCGTGACAGTTCCAGCAGCGCGTCATACCAGGCCAGCGGCGGAAAACCGGCCTTCTTCAGATCCTGCTCGACGGCATCGAGCACCCGGCTCTGCACCCGCATCAGGCGGATCCAGGCGGCGGTCGCCTCGGTCGATGGTTTGCGTTTCATGGTCCGGTCCATATCTGTCACAGGTCAGTGTACCGCACTAAATGCAGCTGCATCAATCTTGACTATTTCATGCAGATGCATTTAGTCACCCCACCCAATAATATCGAGGGAAGGAAAAGCCAATGAAACTGTATTATTCCCCAGGCGCTTGCTCGCTATCCCCCCATATCGCGCTTCTCGAGGCCGGTCTGCCCCATGATTTGGTCAAGGTCGACCTGCGCGCCAAGAAGCTGGAAAATGGCGACGACTTCTTGAAGGTCAACCCGAAGGGCCAGGTACCGGCGCTGGCGCTTGATTCGGGCGAATTGATCACCGAGGGGCCGGTCATCGTCCAGATGATCGCCGACAAGGCGGCGGACAAGAATCTGGCCCCCAGCCGCGACCATGCCGATCGCTACAAGCTGCAGGCCTGGCTCACCTACATCAACAGCGAGCTGCACAAGAACCTCGGTCCGCAGTTCGCTCCGGCGCTGTCAGATGACGCCAAGGCATTCTTCAAGGACCGGGCGATGGGCAAGTTCAAGTACGTCGACGGCGAGTTGGCCGGCAAAGACTACCTGATGGGCAAGCAGTTTTCGGTCGCCGACGGCTACATGTTCACGATGCTGTCATGGGCCGAACGGATGAAATGGGATCTCGCTCATCTCTCCAACCTGATGGCCTACAAGGCCCGCGTCGGCGCCCGGCCCAAGGTGCAGGAAGCGCTGACGAAGGAAGGACTGATGAAGGCGGCGTAAGCCGCCGGCATCATCGTCGTTTCTTATAGCGGCGATACAACATGGTACGGGTTGGAATCGGGCGGGGCGATGCTGACGACGCATTTCCTCGCCCGTTTGATTTCGTGGAAAAGCTGATGCGCACGGCATCGTTCGCAATTCTCGATTGTACGATCACTCGATCGGCACGCACAAATCGCGCGGATGCTCCGTAGTGGATGCTCTGTAGAAGTACGCAGTACGACATTACAATTTCTTATAGACTACCCCGTAGATTCCGGGGCTACGCGCGGGGATGTTACGCCCGACGTCGCGTTTCGGTCGTTCAAGAATTCACCACGACCTTCGATCGGTCACAGTTCGCTGAAGCAGGTACAACTTCTTCCGTGGGGCTTTGTCGTGTCTATCGAGCGTTTCATGAAACAGCGCGCCGTCGATATCGTGATGGAGGGCACCATTGTGCTTTCAAACTGGTACGACCCGCAGGGCAAGCTCCGCACTTTCGCCTGCCGCGCCACGCGTGTTTCGCCGTTCCGGATGATGGTGGACATGCCGGTGGTCGGCAAGGTCGGCGACAACCTCACCTCCTACTTCCGGGATATCGGCAACTTCGAGGGCACGATCAGCGACACCGCGCGAAGCGGCGTCCTGCTCGAAATCGAGATGACGCAGGCGATGCGCGCGAAGCTCGCGGAAAAGCTCACCTGGCTGGAAAAAAAGACCCTGGATCCAGTCGGTATCGTCGATGTCCGGAAAACGCCGCGCTTCGTTCCGAAGGCCTCTCGCTCCACCCTGACGCTTGCCGACGGTGCGGTTCACGAATGCGTCGTCATCGACGCCTCGCAGTCAGGCGTCGCCGTGACGTCGGAACTGCAGCCGCCGATCGGGACGCCGCTCGCCATCGGCGCCTGCGTCGGCCGCGTCATCCGGCACACCCCTGACGGATTTGCCGTCAAGTTCGCCAAGCAACAAAGCCGCGACGAGTTGAACGGTCTGATCGTGCGTGCGAGGTCCGTTTGAGCGACAGGCTTGGAAGCCCGTCCGGGTAGTGCCGTCATTCCGGGATGGTCCGAAGGACCAGACCACAGATGCGCAATTGCGCATCGGGGAATCTCGAGATTCCGGGTTCTATGCTTCGCATAGCCCCGGAATGACGAAGAGAGCCTTACGCCGCCTGCTTCTTCGGCGGAAAGCGGCCGTAGAAGGTCTCGTTCCTGGCCGCCATGTCTTCCAGTAGCTTTGGCGGGGTGAAGCGCGAGCCGTATTTGGCCTCGAGCTTACGGCAGAGTTCGACGAACTTCCGCGTGCCCATGAAGTCGATATAGGACAGCGTGCCGCCGGTGAACGGCGCGAAGCCGAAGCCGAGGATCGAGCCGACATCGGCCTCGCGCGGATCGGTGATGACGTGGTCCTCAACCGTGCGCGCGGCTTCCACCGCCTGTACCACCAGGAAACGCTGCTTCAGTTCCTCGATGTCGAGCGTATCCGGATCGAGCTGCTTGGGCTGCAGCGCCGACAGACCCGGCCACAGGCTCTTCTGGCCCTTGCCCTTCTCGGGGTAGTCGTAAAAGCCCTTGCTGTTCTTGCGGCCGAGGCGGCCCTGCTTTTCGACCAGCTCCACCATCAGCTTCTTCTGGTCCGGGTTAATCGAGTTCGGACCGAGATCGGCTTCGGTCGCCTTGATGACCTTGAGGCCGAGGTCGAGCGCGACTTCATCCGACAGCGACAGCGGACCGACCGGCATGCCGGCCATCTTGGCGCAGTTCTCGATCATCGCCGGCGGCACGCCTTCGAGGAACATCTCGTTGCCTTCGGCAATGTAACGGCCGACGCAGCGGTTGGCGTAGAAGCCGCGCGAATCATTGACGACGATCGGCGTCTTGCCGATCACCCGCACGTAGTCGAGCGCCGCGGCGAGCGCCACGTCGCCGGTGTTCTTGCCGAGGATGATTTCGACCAGCATCATCTTCTCGACCGGCGAGAAGAAATGGATGCCGACGAACTTGCCCTGCTCCTTGAAGCTTTCGGCCAGCGAGGTGATTGGCAGCGTCGAAGTGTTGGAGGCGAAAATCGCGTCGGGCCGAAGATATTCCTGCGCCTTGGCAAAGGTGTCAGCCTTGACCTTGCGGTCCTCGAACACGGCCTCGATGACGAGGTCGCAATCCTTCAATGCGGCGTAGTCGGCGGTGGGAGTGATGCGCGACATGATGGCGTCAGCCTCGGCCTGCTTGGCGCGGCCCTTGGCGATGAGACCGTCGATGACGCTCTTGGCGTGCGCCTTGCCTTTGTCGGCGCTTTCCTGGTCGCGGTCGATCAAGACGACGTCAAGGCCGGCACGCGCGGAGACGTAGCCGACGCTGGCGCCCATGAAGCCGGCGCCGATCACGGCGACCTTCTTGATCTTGGTCGGCGGCACGTTCTGCGGACGCCGCGCGCCCTTGTTCAGTTCCTGCATCGACAGGAACAGGCTGCGGATCATCGCCGCCGCTTCCTTGGAGCGCAGCACTTTCGTGAAGTAGCGCGACTCGACGCGCAGCGCCGCGTCGATCGGCAACTGCAGGCCCTCATAGACGCAGCTCATGATGGCGCGCGCCGCCGGGTAATTGTCGTAGGTCTCGCGGCGGTAGATGGCATTGCCGGCCGGGAACATCATCATGCCGGCCTTGGAGAACACCGGTCCGCCCGGCAGCTTGAAACCCTTTTCGTCCCAGGGCGCGACGGCCTTGCCGCCGCCCTTGATCCAGTCTTTGGCCGCCCTGACCAAGTCGGCCGCCGGCACGATGGCGTGAATCAAATTGAGCGCCTTGGCCTTCTCGACGGTGACCGGATCGCCCTTGAGCAGGATCGTCATGGCATCTTGCGGCGGCACGAGGCGCGGCACGCGCTGGGTGCCGCCGGCGCCGGGGAACAGGCCGACCTTGACCTCAGGCAGGCCGAGGCGCGTCTTGGGATTTTCAGCCGCAACGCGGTAATGGCAGGACAGCGTCACCTCGAAACCACCGCCGAGCGCCAGCCCGTTGATCGCGGCCGCCCACGGCTTGCCGCAGGTTTCAATGCCGCGCAGCACCAGCGAGAAGCGGCGGCTCTGCTCGAACAGCATCTGGTTGGCGGCTTCCTCGCCCTTCTCCTTCAGCATCTTGGCATAAGCGACGTTCATGCCCTCGAGCATCGAGAGATCGGCGCCGGCGCAGAAGGCTTCCTTGCTGGAGGTGATGACGACGCCCTTCACCGCGGCGTCCGCCGTGGTCTGCTTCAATATCTCTTCGAGTTCGCTGGTCGAGGTCTCGTCCAGCACGTTCATCGAACGTCCCGGGATGTCCCAGGTGGCGAGCGCAATGCCGTCGGCGTCGGTCTCTAGCTTGAAATTCTTGAAGGCCATGTTGGTTGCTCCCTCGATGCCGGCAGCCGATGTCAGGCGCGGCGGTTAATTTTGTGATCTCGTAGGGTGGGCAAAGCGCAGCGTGCCCACCATTCCCAGCGGAGTTCGCGATGGTGGGCACAGCGCAAGAGCGCCTTTGCCCACCCTACGTTCTCAAACTCTTTCAATGATCGTCGCCGTCCCCATGCCGCCGCCGATGCACAGCGTCACCAGCGCGGTCGACTTGTTCGTCCGCTCCAACTCGTCAAGCACGGTGCCGAGGATCATCGCCCCCGTCGCGCCAAGCGGATGGCCGAGCGCGATCGCGCCGCCATTGACGTTGATCTTCGAGGGATCGATGTCGAAGGCCTGCATGTAGCGCAGCACAACGGAAGCAAACGCCTCGTTCAGTTCGAACAGGTCGATGTCCGACTTCTTCATGCCGGAGCGCTCGAACAGCTTTTCGGTGACGTCGACCGGACCGGTCAGCATCATCGCAGGCTCCGAGCCGATATTGGCAAAGGCGCGGATTCTTGCACGCGGCTTCAGGCTGTGCTTGGCACCCGCTTCCTTGCTGCCGAGCAGCACCGCGCCGGCGCCGTCGACGATCCCGGAGGAATTGCCGGCGTGGTGCACATAGTTGATCTTCTCGACTTCGGGATGGGACTGGATCGCCACCGCGTCGAAGCCGCCCATCTGGCCCATCACGACGAACGCCGGCTGCAACTGGCCGAGCGACTGCATCGTCGTGGTCGGACGCATGTGCTCGTCCTTGGCCAGGATGGTCAGTCCGTTGATGTCCTTGACCGGCACCACCGACTTGTTGAAGCGGCCCTCGTCCCAGGCCTTTGCGGCGCGCTGCTGGCTCTGCACCGCGTAGGCGTCGACGTCGTCGCGCGAGAAACCATACTTGGTGGCGATCAGGTCGGCCGAGACGCCCTGCGGCATGAAATAGGAAGGCACCGCCATCGAGGGATCCATCGGCCAGGCGCCGCCGGACGCGCCGATGCCGACACGGCTCATCGAACTCGGCACCGCCGCCGATCACGAGTTCATGCTGGCCGGCCATGATCTGGGCGGCGGCAAAGTTCACGGCATCGAGGCCGGAGGCGCAGAAGCGGCTGATCTGCACGCCGGGCACGGATTCGCCGAGACCCGCCTTCAACGCCGCGAAGCGCGCGATATCGGAGCCGGCCTCGCCGACCGGATCGACCACGCCGAGGATGACGTCATCGACAACGTCTTCCGCCAGATTGTTGCGTTCCTTCAGCGCCTGCAGCGGCACGGTGGCGAGCGCCAGCGCGGTGACCTCATGGAGTGCGCCATCGGCCTTGCCGCGGCCGCGCGGGGTACGAACGTGATCGTAGATATATGCCTCAGGCATGACGCCCTCCTGGTATGAGGATCATAATATTATAGGCGAAAGGACGGGGAAGCGATGAAAAATATCAGAACGCTTCCGCCGCCAATTCCATGGTGGTCGCGCAACCGGTCTGGATGCGTGCAAGATGGACGTGGGTTTCCGGCAGCATCCGCTCCATGAAGAAGCGGCCGGTCACGAGCTTGGTGGAGAGGTAGGGCGTGGCGCCACTGCTCGCAATCTTGTCCTGCGCCACCTTGGCCATCCGCGCCCACATGTAGCCGAAGGTGACGAGGCCGAACAATTGCATGTAGTCGGTGGCGGCGGCGCCGGCATTGTCGGGCTTGGTCATCGCGTTCTGCATCAGCCAGCCGGTGGCCTGCTGCAGATGGCCGAGGGCGGCCGACAGCGGGGTGACGAACGGCTTCATCGCCTCGTCGCCGCCATGCTCCTTGGCGAAAGCGCCGACTTCGCCGAAGAACGCCATCACGGCGCGGCCGCCTTCGCGCGGCAGCTTGCGGCCGACCAGATCAAGCGCCTGAATGCCGTTGGCGCCCTCGTACAGCATGGCGATGCGCGCATCGCGCACGAACTGCTCCATGCCGTGCTCGGCGATGTAGCCGTGGCCGCCATACATCTGCTGCGCCAGCACCGCGTTGGAGAAGCCGACATCGGTCATCACGCCCTTCATGACCGGCGTCATCAGGCCCATGTGGTCGTCGGCCTCCTGACGGTCCTTCGGATCGGTGGAGCGGTGGGCGACGTCGCTCTTCAGCGCGGTCCACACCACCATGGCGCGGGCGGCCTCGTTGAAGGCGCGGATGGTGAGCAGCACGCGGCGAACGTCGGGATGCACGATGATCGGATCGGCCGCCTTGTCCGGCTCCTTTGCGCCGGTCAGCGAACGGCCCTGCAGGCGCTCGCGCGCATACTGGACGGCGTTCTGATAGGCGACTTCGGACTGCGCCAGGCCCTGCACGGCGACGCCGAGGCGGGCCTCGTTCATCATCACGAACATGCCCTGCATGCCCTTGTTCTCTTCGCCGATCAGCCAACCGGTGGCGCTGTCGTAGTTCATCACGCAGGTGGAATTGCCGTGGATGCCCATCTTGTGCTCGATCGAGCCGCAGGACACGCCGTTGCGCGCGCCGAGCGAGCCGTCGGCATTGACCAACACCTTCGGCACCACGAACAGCGACACGCCCTTGATGCCGGCCGGCGCGCCTTCGATACGCGCCAGCACGAGGTGGATGATATTCTCGGCCATGTCGTGCTCGCCGGCCGAGATGAAGATCTTGGTGCCCGTGATCTTGTAGCTGCCGTCCGCCTGCTTGACCGCCTTGGTGCGCAACAGGCCGAGATCCGTGCCGCATTGCGGCTCGGTGAGGTTCATGGTGCCGGTCCACTCGCCCGCCACCATCTTCGGCACGAACATCTTCTTCTGCTCGGGCTTGCCGTGCACCATCAGCGCCGCGGTGGCGCCCATGGTCAGGCCGCCATACATCGAGAACGCCATGTTGGCCGCGCTCTGGAATTCGGTCACGACCTGGCTCAGCGTCACCGGCAGCCCCTGCCCGCCATATTCCGCCGGCACCGACAATCCGAGCCAGCCGCCCTCGGCGACCTGCTTGAAAGCTTCCTTGAAACCCTTCGGCGTCGTCACCGAGCCGTCATCATGCCGCTTGCAGCCTTCGAGATCACCTGTGCGATTGAGCGGCTGCAAGACCTCTTCGGAGAGTTTTGCGGCCTCGCCCAGGATCGCCTCGCGCACGTCGGCGGAGGCGTCGGTGAAACCGGGCAGATTGTCGTAGCGATCGATCTGGAACACGTCGTTGAGCAGGAAGGTGACGTCTTCCACTGGGGCTTTGTAGATTGGCATGATGTTCTCCCGGCAGGGCAAAAGGTGACGACGGCGTTCGAGATGAAATTCGTTGGCGTACCGGAACCAGACCTTATCCGGTTCGAGAGATTCCGGGGAGTGATCAGGCGGGCAAATATCCCGTCAGCCGATGCGGCATAAACGGCGGCGGGCATCGCGCACGGCGCGACTTACGGCTTGGCGAGTTGCTCCCCCATCAGGCGGTGCAGCAGGTTGATTCCCTTCAGCGGACGCACCATCACCTTGAAATGCGTGATCTTACCGTCATCGCTGAAGGTGATGATGTCGACGCCGTTGATCTTGATGCCCTCGATCTCGTTTTCGAATTCGAGGACCGCGCCATTGGCGTTGCGCCATTCGCCTGTGTATTTGAAGCCGGGGCCGCCAAGCACCTTCTCGGCGCCCGCCAGATATTTGAAGGTGATGTCGCGCCCGCGCTGCGGTGTGTGGACGACGGGGCTTTCGAACACCGCATCCGGATGCAGCAAGTCCCACAACGCCGCCGTGTCATGGGACTTCATGTAGCCGTACCACTTGTCGAGGCCGCTCATGGTCATCATGTCTCCTCCGACGGGTGTGACGGGGCTGGCGCCGGGGAATAGGCTTCTCCGGAACTTATGCACATTGACGCATATGCAACTTTATGCATAATGTCAATTACCGTTAATCCGGAGGCCGGCGTCGTGGCGCTTGGTGACGCGATCCTAGCCTGCCTGACCGAACGTCCGATGACGGGCTATGAGCTCGCCAAGACGTTCGACAACTCCATTGGATTCTTCTGGAAGGCCGACCACCAGCAAATTTATCGAGAGCTGACCAAACTTCGCGACCGCGGCCATATCCAGGGCCGCGAGGTGGTGCAATCAGGCAAGCCGAACAAGCTGGTCTATACGCTAACGCCGGAAGGCCGGGCGGCGCTCAGGCATTGGGCCGCGCGGCCGAGCGTGCCGGCCTCGATCAAGGACGACCTCTTGGTGCGGCTCTACGCGCTCGACAGCGTCGACGTCGAGCCGTTGCGAACCGACCTGATGGCGCGGCTGGAACATCACCGTGACCGTTGCGCCCGCTACGAGCGCCTGCTCAACAAACGCTTCCCGGATGGTACAGCGCCGCGGGCCGATGTCGGCAAGCTGCTCGGACTTCGCATCGGCCTGGCCCATGAGCGCGCCGTCGCCGAGTGGTGCGAAGAGGCGATCGAGGCGCTGTCGGCCCTCACCGCCGGCGCAGTCCGGACCAACGTCGTGCCGATCGAAGACGGCCAGCGTGAAAGCAACGGGTAGAGCACGACCACGCACCCCGGATGCAAGCGGCAAGAGGGATACGAGCCGGCGCCCAATTCTACTTTGCATGGGGTTGTTTTCGCGATTTTGTTTCTGAGCCCTGCGGTTGCGTTCCGGAACGGCCACGGTCGAGTTGTCGCCCCGGTAACTTTTGCGGCCGTACGTCCCATTCCTTAACCCGTTCTTTACCGTAAGGAACAAAAGTCAGATCCGAGGCAGGCGACCTGCGCGGAAATAAGATTGTCTCTTCGGTGGGACGCGCGGGGAGGCTGATGGCGCTGGTGGGGCGCCGAAGCGAAACCGGACGAGAGCATGAATTCGCGCGTATCGTGGAGTGTTGACGGCATTGATCCCTCCGTCCGCGAAAGGGCCGAGGCGGCAGCGCGCCGCGCCGGCATGACGTTGAACGACTGGCTCAATTCGACCGTCGGCGAGCCGGCCTCGCCCAGTTTCGGCGCGCCTTCCGAGCCGCGGCCGGCGATGTCGCGGCAAATGCCCGACGTGGCGGACATTCACCAGCGGCTGGATTCAATCACCCGGCAGATCGAGCAGATTTCACGGCCCGCCACGCCGCGCGGCGACGTTTCACGCGGCGACGCCGCCCGTAGCGAGCCGACGGTGGCCCGACAGCTAAACGAGGCCATTTCGCGCCTCGACGCGCGGCTGTCGCAGATTTCCAACCCCGCGCCGACCCGGCAGGCCCAGATGCAGGAAAAGCAGCGCCAGTCCGACCTGGTCGAGCGTGCCGCTGCCCAGGTCTATCGCCCCTCACCGCCGCTCAGTCCGGCCTCGATGGATTTTGCGATCGCCGAAATCGCCGCGCGCCAGAACGAGCTCGACGGTCCGCCGCCGCGCCAGACACGCCAATCGGCGCCGGCGACCGGTTCGACGCAAGCCGCTCCCGCCGGTCCGGACTTTTCGTCGCTCGAGCGGCACCTGCTCAAGATCACCAGCCAGATCGAGGCGCTGCAGCGTCCCGATCATATCGAGGAATCGATTGCCGCGTTCCGCAGCGAACTCGCCGAAATCCGACAGGCCATCACCGAGGCGGTGCCGCGCCGGGAAATCGAATCGCTCGAGAACGAAATCCGCTCGCTGTCCCGCCGCATCGACGAAAACCGCCAGCACGGCAGCGACGGCCAGACCCTGGCCGGCATCGAGCACGCGCTCGGTGAAATCCGCGAAGTGCTGCGCTCGCTGACCCCGGCCGAGCAGCTCACCGGCTACGACGAAGCGATCCGCAATCTCGGCGCCAAGCTCGACCTGATCCTGCGCTCGAACGACGATCCCTCGACCGTGCAGCAGCTCGAAAGCGCGATCGCAGCACTTCGCGGCATCGTCTCCAATGTCGCCTCCAACGACGCGCTGGCCCGGCTCGCCGACGACGTGCACAAGCTGTCGGCCAAGGTCGATCAGCTTCCCCGCTTTGACGGCAACAGCGATGCCTTCGGCATGCTCGAGCAGCGTCTGGCCGCCCTGACCTCGACGCTGGAAGCAAGGCAGCCGCCGGCTGCCAGCGAGCATTCGGAATTCCTCGAAAACGCGGTGCGCTCGCTGTCGGAACGGCTCGACCGCCTCCCGGTCGGCAACGACAACGCGTCAGCGTTTGCCCATCTCGAACAACGCGTGTCCTATCTGCTGGAGCGCCTGGAAACTTCCAACAACGACCGGTCCGCCGCACCCGCCGTCGATCTCGGACGGGTCGAGGAAGGGCTGCACGATATTCTGCGTTCGCTCGAACGCCAGCACGCCAGCCTGGTCGCGCTCGCCGATTCCAACAACCGCAGTTCCGCCGAAACCACCGTCCAGCCGATGGACCCCGGCATCGTCGACCTGGTCAAGCGCGAGCTGTCCGACATCCGCTTCGGCCAGTCGGAGACCGACCGCCGCACCCAGGATTCGCTCGAGACCGTACACAGCACGCTCGGCCACGTGGTCGACCGCCTGTCCACGATCGAAGGCGATCTGCGCACGGTTCGCACCGCGCCGCCGGCTGCACCCGAATCTTCTCCGCCGCCGATTGAAGTGCTCGAAGAAGCGCCGCGCCCGATGACGCCGCTGCAGACCTGGCCGCAGCAATCGAAGCCGGAATTGCCGAACCCCGCCGCGCTGCAGGCTAACCCGCAGGACCATTTTGAAGCCGCGCCGCGCGAATTCCACGCCGCACAGCCGGTCGCGCCGGCCGCCCCGCCGTTGCCGCCACGCGCGATCAGCGAAATCCTGGAGCCGCATGCCGCAGCGCCGCGCACCGCGATCGCGCCGGAATTGCCGCCGGATCACCCGCTTGAGCCGGGCACCCGGCCGCCCGGGCGCATGTCTTCGCCGTCGGAACGGATCGCGGCTTCCGAAAACGCCATCAGCGAGATCGCTGCCGGGCCGAAGGAGCCGGTCAGTTCGTCAAGCTTCATTGCCGCCGCGCGCCGCGCCGCGCAGGCTGCGGCCGCCGCGCCGCCCCCTGAGAAGGCGGGACGCGCCAAGGCCGCGCCAAAGGACAAGGGCGCTGAAAAGGCCAAGGGAGGCGACAAGGCGGACGACAAGACCCCCTCGACCATGTCCTCCAAGATCCGCTCGCTCTTGGTCGGCGCGAGCGTGGTCGTGATCGTGCTCGGCACGTTCAAGATGGCGATGACGCTGCTCGACACCGGCAGCGTGCTGCAACTGCCGATGATGGACCATTCCAGCGAGCCGGCCGCACCGGCGCCGGTGCCCGCGGAGAGCAGCACCATGCCGGCAATGCCCGCAGCGCCTGCACCAGCGCCCTTGATGATCTCGCCGACGCCGGTCGAGAAGCAGTCGAACAATTCCTCCGCACCGAACACGCTGGATAGCACGCGGACCGCGGTGCCGCCGCAGGCCGTGCCGCCCCCGCCTGCAATCAACGACATTACCGGTGCGATCACGACGATCCCGACCACCGGCGGCAAGCTTGCCATGATCGCAGTGCCGCCGACCGAGCGGCTGCCTGACGGCATCGGCGGCCCGGTATTGCGCACCGCCGCGCTGAAGGGTAACCCGGCCGCGGCTTACGAGATCGGCGTGCGCTTTGCCGAAGGCAAGGGCGTTGCCTCGGATCTCGATCAGGCCGCAAAATGGTACGACCGCGCGGCGCAGGCCGGCGTGGTGCCAGCGCTGTTCCGACTCGGGACCTTCTACGAGAAGGGCCTGAGCGTGAAGAAGGACGTCGATATCGCGCGGCGCTATTATGCGCAGGCGGCCGATCGCGGCAGCGCCAAGGCGATGCATAATCTGGCCGTGCTCGACGCCGATGGCGGCGGCAAGGGCGCCAATTACAAGAGCGCGTCGATTTGGTTCCGCAAGGCCGCCGATCGCGGCGTCGCCGACAGCCAGTTCAACCTCGGCATCCTCTATGCCCGCGGCATCGGCGTCGAACAGAACCTCGCCGAATCCTTCAAATGGTTCAGCCTCGCGGCAGCCCAGGGCGATGCGGATGCGGGGCGCAAGCGCGACGATATCGCCAAGCGCCTCGACGTCCAGTCGCAGGCGGCGGCGAGGCTCGCGATCCAGACCTTTACGCCGGAGCCGCAGCCCGACGACGCCGTCAACGTGGCCGCGCCCGCAGGCGGCTGGGATTCAGCTCCCGCACCGGCCACGGGCAAGCCCGGCGCAAAGCCGGCCGCGACGAAGCGCACCGCCGCCGTTCAGTAAAACGGTCGCGATGCCGCGGTCCATTTAGACAGGTCATCGCCGCCATATCCTCGGCCATAAATTCGTATAATGCTGCGAGCCTGCCCGATCCGGCTTGCAACGAGGACCGATTGTCGACCGAAGACAGCCAGGGAGAAAATCGCTTCCGCAGGTCGCCGACCGGCCCTGCGGTCGTGGCGCCGCGCATACCGGCCGGCCAGCCGCCGGCGCCACCACCTCCGGCACCCCGGCACAAGCGGCATTACTGGTCGGTCGCGATCTTCATCCTGCTGGTATCCGGCGTCGGCATTCGCGCCTACCGCGACCTGTCGCAGCCGGATGCCTGGGACTATTGGAAAGACCAGTATGTCTCGCCAAGCCTGGCATCGCAGGTGATCGACACGCTCCATCTCGATGGCGCGAGCAAGGGTCGGCGGGCGCTGTTCGTCAGCGGGACGATCGGCCCTGCCGCCGCGAACTGGTTTCGCACCAGATTGGACCAGGCCAATCTTGCGGCGGGCGACATTGTCCTGCTGGCCTCCCCCGGTGGCGATCTGAGCCAGGCCGCGATCATGGGCGAGATCATCCGGCAGCGCGCACTCGCGACCGCGGTCGGCAGCAGCGACGCCTGGGGCCGCGTAAAGCCGGCCTATTGCGCCAGCGCCTGCGTGCTCGTCTATGCCGGGGGCAAGACCCGCTTCGGCGTGCTGGGCTCGGCACTGGGCGTTCATCGGTTTGTCACAACCAGGCCCGTGGACGACCCCGTCGCGGAGGCGCAGCGGATTGCCGGCGCCGTGCTGGGCTACATGACCAGAATGGGGGTCTCGTCTACAATCGTGGAAGCGATGTCCGAGACGCGGGACATTCGCTGGCTCAGCCCCAAACAGGCGCTGGCGATGAACCTCGTCACCGACCCGCTCGGAAAGCCCTGAGCCGGCCAGTCGCCGGTCCCGCGAGCCGCGCCTTCGTCTCGCGGATTTGTAACAGCGTTTCAACGCTGACCCACGCGCGGGCATGGCAGGCAAAAATTTGCCTTCCCGGGCATTTTTAGTGCCTCATCCCTTCGAATTCAGTTATGCAAAGACGCGGGAACCGGCCCTGCGTACGCAAAGCTGCATGCGCGAACCGGATTCCACTGCCGGCAAATACAACAGAAACCAAGCCCGGAGCGGCCACCCGGCCGTCTCTTGCGGCAAAGCTTAAAAAGCAGACGCGCGTGCAGCTCTACCTCCCGATCGCCGACATTCCCGTCAATGTTTTCCTCATCCTGGCGATGGGCGCGGCGGTTGGGTTCGTGTCCGGCATGTTCGGGATCGGCGGCGGCTTCCTGATGACGCCGCTGTTGATCTTCGTCGGCATTGCGCCGGCGGTTGCCGTCGCCTCCGTCGCCAGCCACATCGCCGCCTCCTCGTTCTCCGGCGCGCTGTCCTATTGGCGACGGCGCGCCATCGATCCGCTGCTGGCGGCGGTGCTGCTGACCGGCGGCAGTATGGGCACCGCGCTGGGGGTATGGACCTTCACGCTGCTGCGCTCGCTGGGTCAGCTCGATCTGATGATCGCGACGTCCTACGTGATCCTGCTGACCACCGTCGGCGGCCTGATGTTCTGGGAAGGCCTGCGGGCGCTGCTGCGGGCCCGCCGCGGCGGTCCGGTCACCATGCGCCGCCCGGGCAGCCATGTCTGGATCCATGGATTGCCGCTGAAGATGCGCTTCAAGCGCTCGAAAATCTATCTTTCCGTGATCCCCATCGTGGTGATCGGCCTGGTGATCGGCTTCATCGGTGCGGTGATGGGCATCGGCGGCGGCTTCATCCTGGTGCCGCTGTTGATCTACGTGCTCCGGGTGCCGACCTCGACCGTGATCGGCACCTCGATGGTGCTGACCCTGGTCACGATGGTGTTCGCCACCATGCTGCACGCCGTCACCAATCATCTGGTCGATGCCGTGCTGGCGCTGATCCTGATGGTCGGCGGCGTCACCGGCGCGCAGTTCGGCGCGCGTGCGGGCCAAAAGATCCGTGGCGAACATTTGCGGCTGCTGCTCGGCCTGCTGGTGCTCGCGGTCGGCGTCCGCTTTGCCGTCGAACTGGTGCTCCGGCCCGAGGATCTCTTCACCATCCGCGAAACCGGGGTTACCGGATGATCGCGCGCGTCCCGCTCACGCTGGTTGGCTTGCTGCTGGGCATAGCGCTCGCGGCCTCGCCCGCGCAGGCCGAGCGGCTGATCGTGTCGGTGTCGAACCACCGCGTCACCGTGACGCCGAATTACTCCGGCGAGGAACTCGTGCTGTTCGGCTCGGTGGAGAAGGACGCCGACACGCCGGCCAATCGCACTTACGACCTGGTGGTGACGGTGGCCGGCCCGCGCGCCGACATGGTGACGCGCCGCAAGGAACGCCGGTTCGGGATCTGGATCAACACCGACTCCCGGCAATTCCTGAAAGTGCCGACCTATCTGGCGCTGTTCTCCAACCGGCCGTTCGACGCCATCGCCTCGCCCGAGGTGCAGCGGCGGCAACAGCTTGGGTTGAACAACGTCCTGCTGACCCAGCGCGTTAGCGGCGACTACGCCGACGTGGTGCCCGACGACGCGTTCCGCAGCGCCTTCGTCCGGCTGCGCCGGCAGCACGGCCTCTATCGCGAGGAGACCTCTGCGGTGACGTTCCTGACGCCGACGCTGTTCCGCACCGGCATTCCCCTGCCCGCGGAAGTGCCGATCGGTCTCTATAACGTCGAGATCAAGCTGTTCGCCGACGGCGCGCTGGTGGCAAAGACCGACACCGCGTTCGAAATCGTCAAGGTCGGCTTCGAGCAGTTCGTTGCCACCACGGCGCAGCAGCACGGCTTCGTCTACGGGCTGATCACCGCCTTCATGGCGCTGATGACGGGATGGATGGCGTCGATCGTGTTCCGGAAGGATTAGCCCAACCCTCATGGTGAGGAGCGCGTCTTCACGCGTCTCGAACCATGAGGCCCGGCTCTCGCCCCCTCGCATCCTTCGAGACGCCGCTACGCGGCTCCTCCCGAGTGAGCGCAAGTGCGCTCATCCGGGGATGAGGTCGGTGGGTGTGGCTTACTTTTTTCCCGGACCGCCTCTCACCCCCTTCGCGCTCACGCCGTTGAACAACACGACAGTCAGGCGCCGGGACGGAACACCGGCAATCCGATGCGCACGCGCGTGCCGCCGCCCGGCGCCTCCATCAGACCGATCGTTCCGTCATGCGCCTCCACCAGGCTACGCACGACCGCCAACCCGAGCCCCGCGCCGCCCGTTGCGCGGTTGCGCGAGGTCTCAAGACGATTGAACGGCTCCAGCATCGCCTGACGCCGGTCCACAGGAATCCCAGGCCCTTCGTCATCGACGATCATGATGATGGCGGGATTTTCCAGTTGAAGCCGCAGGCGAGCGACGCGACCGTATTTGACGGCGTTGTCGATGATGTTGGCGATGACGCGCCGCAGTGCCAACCGATCGCCGAGCACGATGACATCGCGCGTCGCTTCATCTGCCGACAATTCGACACGCCCTCCCTGGGCACGGCGGTCGTCGGCCTCTGTGCGCACCAGCGCCGCAAAGTCCACCATCTCCTGCGAGAGCTGGCCGGCTCCGACTCTGCTCGACAGCAGCGCGTCGTCAAGCAGGCGGATCATGTCGTCAATGTCGGCGACGGCGCGCTGCTGCTCGGCCGCATCGGGGATTTTCTCGACGCGCAGCCGCAGGCGAGTCGCAAACGTCCTGACATCATGCGCGATGCCGCCGATCAGGGTCATGCGCGACCGCATCATCTCGTTCAGCCGCGTCTGCAGGCGGTTGAATGCGGCGATCACCGCACGAATCTCCGGCGCGCTGCGACGCGCCTCGGGCAGCGGCGGCGGATCAACCGATAGATCGACCCGGTCGACGGCGGCAGCGAGTTGTGCCAGCGGCCGGGTCTCGCGCTGCATCACCAGCAAGGCCAGCAGCGCGACGATGGTGCCGAACAATCCGGCGCCGAGGCCAACCGGTAGGCCAAGCGACGTCACCGGCAGGCGGGTCGTTGCGTCGATGACCAGCGTTTCCCCGGTATGCAGTCCGATCCTGAACTCGACCGCGTTCGACATCGCTCTCGCCAGCCGCGGAAACCATCGGTCGTGGCTCGCAGCCGTTGTCGGCAAAACCGTAACCTCGCGTCCGGGAAACGCAGTGGAATAGATTTCGTCAAGCCTGGCTTGCTGATGTCGCACGACGCGCGGCGCCGCCGGAGCAGCACCGGCGGCCTCGACGCGGACCGCGAATTGCGGCGATGAAACGGCTGCGAGAAGCGTACTGCGCATCGCCGGATCGGACTGCTCGACCATTTCCGCGATGGCCGCCATCCGGCCCGGTGAAGGCCGAGCCGATTCGTTTTCCCGGACCGATGTCCGGTAGAACACTGCGATGATCGTGAGGCTGATCGCCGACAATGCGACGATCACGATCAGCGCGAGGCGGGTTGCCAGCGTCACGCGCAGCATCACGACACCTGCTTCACGGATGGCGTAAACAGATAGCCGCCGTTGCGGACGGTGGTGATCAGGTTGGACCCCGGGCTTGCAGCATCGAGCTTCTTGCGCAGCCGCGAGATCAGCATGTCGACGGTGCGATCGAACGGCTCGGCCGAACGCCCACGAGTCCAGTCGAGGATCTGATCGCGCGTCAGTACCCGGCGCGGACGTTGCACGAAGCAACCGAGCAGGTCGAATTCCGCGCTGGTGAGTTGCAGGGGATCCCGGCTGGAATCGCCGAACTCAATGCTACGCGCATCGAGATCGATCACGAATCGGTCGAATGCGTAGCGCCGCACCGGAAGCTTTGCCGGCGCCGCATTGGCCCGACGCAGGATGGCGCGGACCCGCGCCAGCAATTCGCGCGGCGCGAACGGCTTGGCCAGATAGTCGTCGGCGCCCATTTCCAGACCGACCACACGATCGATCTCGTCGCTCTTCGCCGTCAACATCAGGATCGGCATGTTGCCGTCCGCCCGCAGCCGCCGGCAGATCGACAGCCCGTCCTCGCCCGGCAGCATCAGATCCAGCACCAATAGATCGGGACGCATTCGCTGCAGCACGGCGTCCATCGCCTTGCCGCTGTCGGCGCACGCGACTTCAAATCCCTCCCGCTGCAGAAAATCGGCCAGCAGCCGACTGATTTCAGGGTCGTCTTCGACGATCAGGAGCGAGGCCAGGGGTGCAGTCATGGCCGCATTCTGAACAAGGTCGCGCGCCGTGCAAGGCCTCCAGCACCGTTGTTACGCACTGTTACATTCCATCGACAAAACGATATCGGCCGTTTCTCCGCAGCAATATCAGGCTGACACGGCGCCCCCAGTCTCCTTGCATGGCTACCGCAACGGCAGCCCTTCATCCATCAAGGAGACCGCGACCATGAAGAAACTCATCGCCATGTCCACGCTTGCCGGAGCCCTTTCGATTGCTGCCGCCGCCGACGCCAGCGCCTGGACACGCTCCGGGACCTCGACCGGCCCGCGTGGGACGTCGAGCGTGCAGGCCACGGGCAGCTGCGCCAACGGCTCCTGCTCGCGCTCCGTGACCCGCACCGGCCCGGCCGGCAACACCTACACCCGTCAGGGCACGGTCACGCGTTACTGACGGCAGCAGCGATCGCTCGGGGATCCCCTTGCCCGGGCGATCGCTCCTCCAGCCACCACTTCCCCCGTTACTCTCCGGAGATCACCATGCCCAGGTTTTCCATACCTTCGATACCGGCTCTCACGCTGGCCGGTTCGGCTTTTATATCGGCAGCGTTCCCCATGGCGCGTTCGGCGCAGGCGCAGGTATCGCCGCAAATGCGCGGCGAGGCGATGACGCTGATGCAGATTTGCCGCGGCGATTACGATCGGCTGTGCGCCGGCGTGCAGCCAGGCGGCGGACGGGTGCTTGCCTGTCTCCAGAACCATGCGAACCAGCTCAGCACCGCCTGCGGACAGGCGATGCCACGCGCCCAAGCGCTCAGGGACCGCGCGGCCGCTGCCGGCACGATGCCGAAGTAACAGGAACGTGGCCGCCATGGAGTCGTTATTCCCCAGCCCCTATTTTCGCGGCCTGATCCTGGTGACGGCGCTCGGCTTCATGGCGCTGGAATACGGGCTCGGCCGCCTCACGCATCGCGAAACGCATGATTGGCGCGAGAGTGCCGCGACGCTTGGCGTCGCGGTCGTGCACAAACTCATCCGCCTCGTCGAGGCCGGCATGGTCGCGATCCCATTCGCGTTCGTCTATCAGCACCGGCTGTTCGAATTCTCCGCGACCAGCGCAACTGCCATGCTCGGCTTGTTCGTGGGCAGCGAGTTTCTGTATTACTGGCAGCACCATGCCTCGCACCGGATCCGCTGGATGTGGGCAACACATCGGGTCCATCATTCGCCGACCAAATTCAACCTGACGGCGGCCATACGGCTCGGCTGGACCGGCAACATCTCCGGCAACTTCCTGTTCTTTCTGCCGATGGTCTGGATAGGATTTCATCCGTTTGCCGTCGTCACGATGCTCGGCATCAACCTGACCTATCAGTTCTTCATCCATACCGAGCTTGCACCTCGGCTGGGTCCGCTCGAATACGTTCTCAACACGCCGGCACACCATCGCGTGCACCACGCGTCGAACGAACCGTGTCTCGACAAGAATTACGGCGGCATATTGATCATATTCGATCGCCTGTTCGGCACCTTCGCACAGGCGCCGGCGGATGAACCGCTCTGCTACGGGCTGGTCGGTGGCAAGCGGTCCTTTAACCCGCTGCGGATCGCACTCGGCGAATGGATCGCGATGCTCCACGACGTCCGAAAGGCCGCGGGCGCGCGAGCAAAGCTGCGCGCGTTGTTCGGGCCGCCCGGCATCTGAACAGCATTGTCCGGAAGCAAGCCCGTGCTGTTCACTCCCCGACGAAAAGACCTACGCCCATCGCGAGCACGCTCAAGAGCATCGCCGCGGTCGACAGCCATCCGAGCCAATAGAGCGGGCCGCCGACCACGAAGCCGCCCATCACGTCCTTGCGGCGGGCCATGAACATCAGCAGCACCATCACGGGCACGGCAAGCACGCCGTTGATGACGGCGCTCCAGTACAGCGCCGAGATCGGATTGATCGGGGTGAAATTCAGCGCAATGCCGATTCCGGCCGACAGCGCCAGCACGGCGTAGAAGGCGGCGGCTTCCTTGGGCTTGCGCGCGAGACCGACCGGCCATTGCCGTCCCTCGCCGACGGCATAGGCGGTGGCGCCGGCGAGCACCGGTATCGCCAGCAACCCGGTGCCGACGATGCCGAGCGCAAACACTACTTCGGCAAAGATGCCGGCAATCGGGCGCAGCGCTTCGGCCGCCTGCGCCGAGGTCTGGATGTCGGTCTTCCCTGCCGCATGCAGCGTCGCCGCCGCGGTGACGATGATCGACAGCGCGATCAAATTGGAGAACGCCATGCCGATGATGGTGTCGGCGCGGATGCGATGGAATTCCTGCCGCGCGCCATAATGCTTTTCGATCAGCGGCTGCTTCTTCGCGTCGACGCGCTGGTCCTCGGCTTCCTGGGAGGCCTGCCAGAAGAACAGATAGGGCGAGATCGTGGTGCCGAAAATCGCGACGATGGTGGTGAAGTAATCCTCGCTCCAGGTCAGACGCGGAACGAGGACGCCGGCGAGCGCCTCGCCCCAGGAGACTTTTGCAAAGGCCAGCGCCGCGACATAGGCGAACAGGCTGAGCGTCAGCCATTTCAGCACCGACACGTAACGCTTGTAATCGAGAAAGATCTGCGCCACCACCGAGGTCACGCCGAACAACAGCACGTAGACGATGCTGTGGCCGCCGATCAAGAGCTTGCTCGCGTCCGCCATGGCGCCGAGGTCGGCGGCGATGTTGATGGTGTTGGCGATGAACAGCAGCGCCACCACCACGTTGAGCAGCGACGCCGGATAATGCCGGCACACATTACCCGATATGCCATGGCCGGTGACGCGGCCGACCCGCGCGGAGATTTCCTGGATCGCCGCCATCAGCGGAAACGTCAACAGCATGGTCCAGCCGATGCCGTAGCCGAGCTGCGCGCCGGCCTGGCTGTAGGTGCCTATCCCCGACGGATCGTCGTCGGACGCACCGGTGATCAGGCCGGGACCGAGCGCCTTCAGCGCATTGCGAAAACGGAACGGCGGAGATGGCTCAGGCGGCGCCGCCGGCTTCGAATGACCATGGTCGGCGTGCAGCGAATGTTTTGGGTGAGAGTTTTTTTGATCTGCCATGCTATTGGTCCAGTCGCACCGACAACGAAGCGGTGTGGGTTCCAGCGCCGGAACCTGCCCGATAGCCGTATGGCATACAAGCGATGCTTAATAGCAGCGTGACGCCGAGATCGCGTGGAGCTTGTTGTCGCCGAGGACGTGGGCCATCAAACCGGGCGTTCGGAAAATTTTCGCGAACGCCGCATCGCGGATACTCAAGCCGCCGGTATAGGCGCCGAACGCCGGCATCACGGCGCGCTCGCCGTCGGACGCAAAGCATCTCCGCTCCATCGAGCGGCCCCGGGTGGCAACGCGCGCCTTGGGATGCAGGTGGCCGGCAATTTCGCCCGGCGCACCGGTGGGCTCATGGCGGAACGCGATCGGCCCGATCGCGACTTCGCTCGCGACCAGGCCGCCGAGATCGGACGGCAGCGCCGGATCGTGATTGCCTGAAATCCAGATCCAGTCGCGCCGCGCCTGCATCGCCGAGAGCGCATCGCGGTCGGGCGCGGATAGCCGCTCATGGGCGTTGCGATCATGGAAGCTGTCGCCGAGCGCGATCACCATGCGCGGATCGTGACGCGCGATGACGGCCGCAAGCCGGCTCAGCGTTGCGATGGTATCGTAAGGCGGCAGCAATACGCCGCGCGCAGCGAAGCTGGAGCCCTTTTCCAGATGGAGGTCGGAGACGACGAGCAGGCGCTGCTCCTGCCAGAACAGCGCGCCGGAGAGGTCGGCGATAAACGTAACGTCGGCGATTTCCAGAATACTGTTCGGGATGACCGAAAGAACCATACTCTCCGTCATGGCCGGGCCTGTCCCGGCCATCCATGTCTTCCCGCAAAGAAAGACGTGGATGCCCGGGACAAGCCCGGGCATGACGATGTTGATGGCTCAGCATCCCGCGAATTCATTTTCTTACGACATCGCCTCTTTGACGAGTTCATCGGCGGCTTCCGCCAGCAACTCGTCCGCTGCTTCGCCATAAACTGACTCGCGGCCGATTTCCAGCATGACGGGGACCGCGAGCGGCGAAACATGTTCGAGTTCCCGATGGGTGATTCGCCCCTGAATGCGCGAGAGCATATCACCCAATCGCTTGAGATCGAGCAGGCCCGTGGCGGCGTCAGCGCGCGCGGCGCGCAGCAGCACGTGATCGGCCTGGTGCTTGCGCAAGACGTCGTAGATCAGGTCGGTCGAGAACAGCACCTGCCGACGGGATTTTTCCTCGCCGGTGAAGCGCCGCGCGATCAGGCCGGAGATAACGGCGCAAGTCCGGAAAGTGCGTTTCATCAACGCGGATTCGGCGAGCCACGCCTCGAGGTCGTCACCCAGCATATCGGGATCGAACAGCGCGTTGAGATCGAGCTTGCCATGCCTGATCATGAACGACATGTCGCCGAGGCCCCACACCGCGAGCGCATATTCATTGGCGACGAAGCCGAGCGGCCGCACCCGGGCGCGCTCCATCCGCCGCGTCAAGAGCATGCCGAGCGTCTGGTGCGCCAGCCGCCCCTCGAAGGGATAGCAAACGAGATAATGCTTGTTGCCGCGGGGAAAAGTCTCGATCAGCAATTCCCGCACTGCCGGCACAGTTGAAAAATTCTTTTGCAACGACAGCCAATCGCGCACCTGATCGGGCAGCGCATTCCATGCACGCCGGTCGTCGAGAAGCTTTCGGACCCGCTCGGCGAGATAGGTCGAGAGCGGGAACTTGCCGCCCATATAGGACGGCACCTTTGCGTCCATGTCGTTGGCGCGCGAGACGTAGACCTGATCTTCCGCGAGTGCCTCGTAGCGCACCACTTCGCCGCCGAACACAAAAGTATCGCCGACCACCAGCCCCTCGATGAAATATTCCTCGATTTCACCGAGCATTCGTCCACCGCGCCCGAGAGCGCCGGTCGCCCCCGAACCGCCGCCGCGCCCGCGCACCAGGCGCACCTTCAGCATGGGCTCTTCGACAATGGTGCCGACATTGAGCCGGTAGCTTTGGCGCACCCGCGGGTTGGTGACGCGCCAGCGGCCCTGCTTGTCCTGCTTGATGCGCGCGAAGCGTTCGTAGGTCTTCAGCGCGTAGCCGCCGGTGGCGACAAAATCGACGACGTCGTCGAAATCGATTCGCGTCAGCGCGGCATACGGCGCCGATGTCAGCACTTCGGCGTAGAGTTCGTCGGATAAAAACGGCTCGCCGCAGGCGCAGCCGAGCACGTGCTGCGCCAGCACGTCGAGCGCGCCGGTGCGCAGCGGCGGCGTGTCCTGTGCGTTCTCCGCGATGGCATCGATCGCAACGCGGCATTCCAGCACCTCGAAACGGTTGGCCGGGATCAGCACGGCGCGCGAAGGCTCGTCGAGCCGATGGTTGGCGCGGCCGATTCTTTGCATCAGGCGCGAGGAACCCTTGGGCGCGCCGACATTGATGACGAGATCGATGTCGCCCCAGTCGATGCCGAGGTCGAGCGAGGACGTGCAGACCACGCCGCGCAGTTTTCCGGCCGCCATCGCATCTTCGACCTTTCGGCGCTGGGCGACGTCGAGCGAGCCGTGATGCAGGGCAATGGCGAGGCCGTCGTCGTTCATCCGCCAGAAATCCTGGAACAGCATTTCGGCCTGACTGCGGGTGTTGACGAAGATCAGCGTGGTCTTGTTGCGTTTGATCAGCTCGTACATTTCGCCGAGCGCATGGCGCGCGGTATGGCCGGCCCATGGCAGCCGCTCCCTGGTGTCGAGCATCTCGACGACCGGTGCGGCCGCGCCGCCGGCCACGACGATATCGGCGGAGACTTCCTTGCCGTCATGCTGCGGCACCAGAAACCGTGCCAGCGATTCCGGCTCGGCCACGGTCGCCGACAGCCCGATCGCGCGCATCTGCGGCGCCAGCCGCCACAGCCGCGCCAGTCCGAGCGACAGCAGATCGCCGCGCTTGGAGGTGACGAGCGCATGCAACTCATCAAGCACGATGCGCTTGAGCGAGGAGAACAGAAACGGCGCGTCGTCGGAGGACAGCAACAGCGCCAGTTGTTCCGGCGTGGTGAGCAGGATGTCCGGTGGATAGCGCCGCTGCCGCTGCCGCCGCGACACCGGCGTGTCGCCGGTGCGGGTCTCGACCTTGATCGGCAGGCCCATTTCGGCGATCGGCGTTTCCAGATTGCGCGCGATGTCCACCGCCAACGCCTTCAGCGGCGAGATGTAGAGGGTGTGGAGACCACCGGTGCGTTTTACAGTGCTGCCGGCGGAGATGAGGCTCTTCTCGCCCGCGCCCTTGGGAACCGCAGAAAGCTCCACCAGCGTCGGCAGAAATCCCGCCAGCGTCTTGCCGGCCCCGGTCGGCGCAATCAAAAGCGTCGACCTGTCGTCGCGGGCCTTGGCAAGCAGCGCGAGCTGATGCTCGCGCGGCGACCAGCCGCGCGCCGCGAACCAGCGGCGGAAGGTTTCCGGCAACAAGTCAGCCGCTTCGGGCGACGCAAGCGTGAGGGGGGCGGATGACGGCACCCGCTAGAGCTAAGCTGTCGGAACGGGTTCGTCGAGGTGCCAAGGCGCGATTCGCTGCCGTAGGGTGGGCAGAGCGCAGCGTGCCCACCATCCCGCAGCTTGCGCGGTGATGGATGGTGGGCACGTAGCTTGCTCTCCTTTGCCCGCCCTACGGCAGAAGCCGCACGCCCGTGGTTCCGGGGCGCGCAGCGAACCCGGAATGACTAACTACTCCGTCACCGGCTTGTCCGAAATATCCCAGTCCTTGCCGTTGAAGATCGAGATGTAGAGCGTCTTCATCGGCGTGTAATCCTCTGGCGTGTAGCTGAAATTGACGCCGTCGAGGAAGTAAGGCGAGTGGAAGCCCGCCAAGGTCGTCGCCTGCTTCAGCACGTTGGCGCGGGTCAGTTCGTCGCCGCAGCGGCGCAGGATTTCCGCCATCGACACAACCTGGCCATAGCCGGCAAATGCGATGGTGTTATCGGGATCGACCGTGGACAGATATTTCTTGCGCAGTTCCTCGAACGCGATCACGTCAGGATCTTTCTCGAAGCGCGGCACGCCGACTTCCTTGGCGTAACGGATCGCAACGATGTCGGTGGCGTTCTCGAGGCCGGCGGCGCTGAGAATCGAGCGTCCCGTCGATCCAGCCGAGAGCAGGTGCAGCGGCTTCCAGCCGAGTTCCGCGACCTTGCGGATCGACTGCGACGTCGCCTTGCCGGTCGTGATATTATAGAAAACATCGGCGCCGGACTTCGAGAGATTGATGATCTGCGAATCGATGGTCGGTTCGGTTAGATCGTAGGTCTGCTCCATGATCACCTTGGCGGTGCCGCCGGCATCGGCCAGAACCTTCTTGAAGGGGCCGAGGAAGTCACGGCCGAAATCGTCGTTCTGGTAGAGGATGCCGACCTTGGCGTTCGGCTTTACCCCAATGACATGCTTGGCGAGGATGCGCGCTTCGGTCGGGTAGAGCGGCAGGCCCGCCATGGTCCATTTGAAGTTCTTCGGATCGTTCCATTTCGACGCGCCGGTGTTGAGCAGGAGTTGCGGCACGCCCTTGGAGTTGAGATATTTATGCACGGCGGTCTGCGGCGCGGTGCCGAGCGAACCGTACAGCGCCAGCACTTCCTCCTGCTCGACCAGCCGCCGCGTCGCCTCGACGCATTTCGGCGCGCTATAGGCGTCGTCCATCGAGAAGAATTTTACCTTGCGTCCGTTGATGCCGCCCTTTTCGTTGAGCATCTGGAAATACGCCTCGCCGACCCGGCCCAGCACGCCGTAGAGCGATCCGGGGCCGGAATGCGGCACGGTCTGCCCGAGCTTGATTTCGGTATCGCTGGCGCCGGGATCGTATTTCTTCTCCGCCGCCCAGACGAACGGCGCAGGCATTGCGGATGCGAGCACGGTAGCGAGGGCGGTGGCGCCGAATTCGCGCCGGGTTTGCTTCTTGTTCATTGTTGTCTCTCCCTGATGGGAGCCTTGATCCGGCATTCCGGCGTCAGTGGCAATAGCTGACATGCCGCACGCAATGCGCCATTCGCGGCGTGGGTAGCGTCTAGACTCAAGTTTTTGCGGCAACGGCGACCAGGCCCGGTACGGGAGTGTTGTCCTCGTTGCGGGCGGAACGATCTTCCAGCAGGGGTAATTTGAGGCCGGCAGATTCGACCGTGGCGCGGACGTACGCCGCAGCATGGGCATAGCGCAGCCCCTGGCCGATCACGACGCCTTCGCCTTCATGGGTTTCGGTGGTGAAGGCGAACAGCCCGCCGGCGGCCAGCACGCGGGCGACCTCCGCGAGGACAGGCGCGAGTTCGGCGACGTACACCATGGCATCCGCGGCGAGAATAAGATCGGCGCTGGCGTCCGGCCGCGCGCGCAGGCCGTGCAACATGTCGGCGACAGCAAGCTCGGCGTAGAGGCCGGTGGCGCGGGACCGCTCGATCATGCGCGGCGACAGATCGACGCCGATGAAATGATCGACTCCCTTGGCGAAGGCCAACGCCGCGAGCCCGGTGCCGCAGCCGAGGTCGATGGCGCGTTTGAAAAACGCCGGCTTGCGGGCGGCTGCTCGCAGCGACAGCACGGCTTCGAACAGCAGCGCCGGGCCGCGATAACCGAGATCGCCGACCAGCGAGGCTTCGAACCGCGACGCATACTGGTCAAACAGCGTTTGCACATAGGCCTGCGGCATGCCGGACACGGGCTCGGCGCCAAGCCGCATCAATCGAAGCCCGGCACCGTGGCGGTCCTCGGGATCGCTGGCCTGCGCCTTTTGATAGGCCGCAATCGCTGCTCGATGCTCGCCGAGTTCTTCGCGGATGCCGCCGAGCGTGAACCAGGCCGAAACGAAATTCGGCGCCAGCTCGATCGCCTGCATCAGAAGATCAGCGGCGGCGGCCAGATCGCCCTTCAATTGCAAATCGCGCGCGAAATCAAACCGGCGGTCGGCCATGAGATCGCCGGAGGAGAGAAACAGGCGCGCGGGCATGGGTTCCAATATGGATGCGCGGGTCAGGCCCGCGCATGACGGGTAAAATTCGACGCAAGACCTCCTATATAACCCCGCATGCGCCCGCAAGACATCCTGATGCCCGTCCCCGCCGGCCTTTGCTGTAAGCCGGGCGGCTTCCATATCGATCCGGTGCGCCCAGTCGAGCGCGCCGTGATTACCCACGGCCACTCCGATCACGCCCGGCCGGGCCATGGCGCGGTGCTCGCCACGCAGGAAACGCTCGACATGATGCGGCTGCGCTATGGCGACAACTTCGCCCGCAGCACGCAGGCGATGCGCTATGGCGAGGAAATCCGGCTCGGCGACGTCAAGGTCAAATTCCATCCGGCGGGCCACGTGCTGGGCTCGGCGCAGATTGCGGTGAGCTGCAAGAACACCTGCATCGTCGCCTCCGGCGATTACAAGGACGCCGCCGACCCGACCTGCACGCCGTTCGAAGTGGTGGCGTGCGACGTCTTCATCACCGAGGCGACGTTCGGCCTGCCGGTGTTTCGCCATGGCGATGCGGCGGATGAGGTGAAGAAGCTGCTGGCGTCGGTCGCGCTGTTTCCGGAGCGCGCGCATCTGGTCGGAGCCTATTCGCTCGGCAAGGCGCAACGGGTGATCGCGCTGCTGCGCGAGCAAGGCTATGACGCGCCGATCTATCTCCATGGCGCGATGGAAAAGATCACGCACTACTATGAAAGCCGCGGCATCGCGCTTGGCGAGCTGCGCCCGGCCAAGGGCGTGAAGAAGGCCGATCTCGCCGGCACCATCACGTTGGCGCCGCCATCGGCCACCTCGGACGTCTGGACGCGACGTTTCCCCGATCCGGTCACGGCATTCGCCTCGGGCTGGATGCGGGTGCGGGCGCGCGCCCGCCAGCGCGGCATCGAACTGCCGCTGGTGATCTCGGACCACGCCGACTGGGCCGGCCTGACCGCGACCATCGCCGCCACCGGCGCGGGCGAGGTCTGGGTCACGCATGGGCAGGAAGACGCGCTGGTGCACTGGTGCAAGTCACGCGGGCTTGCCGCACGGCCGCTCGACCTCGTCGGCTATGGCGATGAGGAAGAGCACGAGACGGTCGCGGCCGACGAGGCCGAGGCATGAACCGTTTTGCCGAACTGCTCGATCGCCTCGCTTATGAGCCCGGCCGCAACAACAAGCTGCGGCTGCTCACGGCCTATCTGCGCGACACCTCCGATCCCGACCGCGGTTACGCGCTAGCTGCGCTGACCGGCGCGCTGTCGTTCAAGCATGCCAAGCCGGGGCTGATCCGCGATTTGATCATGGAGCGTACCGATCCGGTGCTGTTCGGACTGTCGTATGACTATGTCGGGGATCTGTCGGAGACGGTCGCGCTGATGTGGCCGAAATCTTCCCCCTCTCCCGCTTGCGGGGGACGGTCGGGGTGGGGGTCTGGCCACTTGCCCGGCGGAGAGAAAGAGCCCCCACCCGTATCGTCCGACAGCGCTCGCGCGCTGCCCGACGATCCGACCTCCCCCGCAAGCGGGAGAGGTAAGGAACCTCTGTGGCCTGTAACCAGCCTCCACAACAACCCTCCGCCCCCTACCCTTTCCGAGGTCGTCACTACCCTCCGTACCCTCGGCAAGACCGAGCTGCCAAAACAGCTCGCACGCTGGCTCGACGAGCTCGACGAGACCGGCCGCTGGGCGCTGCTGAAACTCGTCACCGGCGCGATGCGGATCGGCATTTCAGCGCGGCTGGCGAAAACCGCCGCGGCCGCGCTCGGCGACAAGGATCCGCATGAGATCGAACTGATCTGGCCGGGACTGTCGCCGCCCTATCTCGACCTGTTCGCATGGCTGGAAGGCCGCGGCGGCAAACCCGTCAACAGCGATCCCGCGCCGTTCCGGCCCGTCATGCTGGCGCATGCGATCGAGGATACGGATTTCGCCGCCCTCGATCCCGCGGATTTCATCGCGGAATGGAAATGGGACGGCATTCGCGTGCAGGCGGTCTCGGGCCGCGACGAGCGCGGCCACATGCAGGCACGGCTCTATTCGCGCACCGGTGAGGACATCACCAAGAGCTTTCCCGACCTGGTGCCGTCGCTGCATCTGCCCGGCGCCATCGACGGGGAGCTGCTAGTGCTGCGCGAAGGCCGCGTGCAGACCTTCAACGTGCTGCAGCAGCGGCTGAACCGAAAGATCGTTTCGCCGAAATTGATCAAGGATTTTCCGATTCACCTGCGCGCCTACGACCTGCTCGGCGACGATGAGAACGATCTGCGCGAACTGCCGTTCGTCGAGCGCCGCGCACACCTTGAGAAATTCATCAAGAAGCTCGACGACCCGCGCATCGACCTGTCGCCGACCATTGCCTTCGATAGCTGGGAGGCGCTGATGGCGGCGCGTGCCGATCCCTTAAGCGCCGGCGCGGGCGAGGATGCCGAAGCCGTCGAAGGCGTGATGCTGAAGCGGCGCGACGTGCCCTATTTGCCGGGCCGTCCCAAGGGCCAGTGGTGGAAATGGAAGCGCGACCCGCATATCATCGACGCTGTGCTGATGTATGCGCAGCGCGGCCATGGCAAGCGCTCGTCCTATTATTCGGATTACACCTTCGGCGTCTGGACCGCGGGCGAGGACGGCGAGCAGCTGGTGCCGGTCGGAAAGGCCTATTTCGGCTTCACCGACGAGGAACTGCTACAGATCGACCGTTTCGTGCGCCGCAACACCACGGAAAAGTTCGGCCCCGTCCGCCATGTCGTGCATGAGCCGGACCAGGGCCTGGTGCTGGAAGTCGCCTTCGAGGGGCTGGCGCGATCGCCACGGCACAAATCCGGCGTGGCGATGCGGTTTCCCCGCATCAGCCGGCTGCGCTGGGACAAGCCGCCGCGCGAAGCCGATCGGCTGGAGACACTGGAACGGATGCTGAAGGACGTGACGGCAAATTAACATTCTGGACGCGCATGGCGGCCATTGACTGATACGAGCGGGTTCCCCATGTGCCCCGCCGTGTTCTATACTGTGCGGACACCTTCCGCGGGAGAAACCGATGCCGAACGACGTGAGAGACCTGCCCGCCAGCAATGACGGCCTGTACCGCTTCCTTGGCGGCTCGCCGATGGCGGTGGCGTTCCGGCTGATCCTGCTGTCGATCCTGGTCGGCGTGGTGCTGGCAGCGATCGGCTTCGATCCCTGGAATATCCTGCACAGCATCCAGACCCTGTTCCGGCGGCTGTGGGATCTTGGCTTCGACGCCGTCAACTGGCTGTGGCGCTACTTCCTGCTCGGCGCCGTGATCGTGATCCCGATCTGGCTGCTGTCGCGGCTGTTCGGCAGCCCGCGCGGACGATAGGTCGGACCGGTAAGGCTGCAGCCGATGCAATTGCGATTTGTCGGCTGCGGTGACGCGCTCGGTTCCGGCGGCAGGTTCAACACCTGCTTTCATGCCACCGGCGCCCGCGTCAACTTCCTGATCGATTGCGGCGCCTCGTCGCTGCCCGCGCTGAAACGGTTCGGTATCGTGCGCGAGGCCATCGACCTGATCCTGATCACGCATTTCCATGGCGACCATTTTGGCGGCTTGCCGTTCCTGCTGCTGGACGCACAGTTCACGCGGCGCACCCGGCCGCTGGTGATTGCCGGCCCGCAGGGCATCGAGACCAAGCTCGCCAATTTGATGGAAGCGCTGTTCGAGCATTCCTCGAAAACAAAGCAGCGCTTCGATCTCTCGGTCGTTGCGCTCGAACCGGAGCAGAGCCGGACGTTTGGCGAGGTCCAGGTGACGCCGTATCCGGTGGTTCACGGCGAATCCGGCGGACCGTTCCTGGCCTATCGCATCGAGGCCGAAGGCCGCGTCATCACCTACAGCGCCGATACCGAATGGACGGATACGCTGATCCCGGCGGCGCGCGGCGCGGACCTGTTCATTGCCGAGGCCTATTACTACGACAAGATCGTCAAGAACCATCTCAGCCTGAAGACGCTGGAAGCGCACCTGCCTGAGATCAACGCCAAGCGGCTGGTGCTGACACATATGAGCGATGACATGCTCGCCCGCCTGGACGAGCTGCCCTACCTTGCCGCCCATGACGGCATGACCGTCGAGCTCTAGGCATGCACTCGCCTTTAACGCCATCCCGGGTCACGACGGCACAGGTGTTTGCCATCGCGGGTCCCGCGATGATCGCGAACCTGACCACACCGCTGATCGGCATTGTCTCGACCACCGCGATCGGCCGGCTCGGCGACGCCACGATGCTCGGCGGCGTGGCGATGGCCTCGGTGCTGTTCGACTGCCTGTTCTGGCTGTTCGGCTTCCTACGCATGAGCACAGTGGCATTTACCGCGCAATCGCTCGGCGCCGGCGAGACGTCGGAATTACGGGCGATCCTGCTGCGCGGGCTGATCGTCGCGGCGCTGGTTGGCGCGGCGCTGATTGCGCTGCAGACGCCGCTCGCCACTATTCTGCTCAACGCGATGGGTGGCAGCGAGGGCGTCACGCGCGCGGCCAAGACCTACTTCATCATCCGGATCTGGTCTTCGCCGCTGGCGCTCGGCAATTATGTCATGCTGGGATGGTTGATCGGGCAGGCCCGCGCCAAGTTGGCGCTGGGCATGCAGATATCAATCAATCTCATCAACGTGGCGGCGACCGTCGTGCTGGTGCTGATATTCGACTTCGGAATTGCCGGCGCTGCAATCGCAGCGCTGATCGCGGAGGCCGCAGGCCTCCTGTTCGGCTTGTTGGTCGCCCGCCGCCTTTCGAAAGGGCAATTCACAACCTCCCGCGCGTTGCTGTTCGACCGCTCCAAGTTGACGCGCATGCTCGCGGTCAACCGCGACATCATGATCCGCACCGCATCGCTGATCGCGGCGTTCCTGTTCTTCACCGCGCAGGGCGCGCGTGCCGGCGACGTGACGCTCGCCGCCAATGCCATCCTCAACAATTTTCTGCTGATCGGCGCCTTTTTCCTCGACGGCCTCGCCAACGCCGCCGAGCAGCTCTGCGGCCGTGCCTATGGCGCCCGCGACAAGGTGGCCTTCGCAGGCGCCGTGAAGCTCGTCGTGATGTGGGGCTTTGGCTTTGCGCTCGCGGTCGCCGTCTGTTTCCTGGTGTTCGGGCCTGCGTTTATCGACATCATGACGGCAAGCGCGGAGGTGCGGCGCATCGCACGGGATTATCTGCCGTTCGTGATTTTTGCGCCGTTGCTTGGCGTATTCGCCTTTGCTTTCGACGGCATCTATATCGGCGCGACCTGGGCGCGCGACATGCGCAATCTGATGATGGCCTCGCTGGTGATCTTCCTCACCGCATGGTTTGCGCTGCGATCGTTCGGCAATGCCGGGCTGTGGGGCGCACTGCTGGTGCATTACGCCGCCCGCGGCGGACTGGAGGCGCTGAGGTATCCGGCGCTGTTGAGGAAGTCGTTTGCCTCGTAGCCCGGATGAGCGCAGCGACATCCGGGGCGGTGTTATTGAGGTGCACTCCATTAGAGTGGTCCCGGATATCGCTGCGCTCATCCGGGCTACATGCTCCTCACCCGCGACTACTTCACCGGCCAATCCTCGGCGGTAATCGTCGCGGCATCCGCGCCGACGATCTCCGACAGCGAGTCGCGCCCCGTTCGCAGCAAGGTCGACGCCAGATCGTTCTTGATGTCCTCGACCAGGCCAAGCCCCTTGTAGACCAGCGACGAGTAGAGCTGGATCAGGCTGGCGCCGGCGCGGATTTTGGTCAGCGCCGCGCCGCCGGAATCGATGCCGCCGACGCCGATCAGCGGAAACGCGCCCTCGGTGCGGACATAGGTCTCGGCCACCATGCGGGTCGACAGCCGGAACAGCGGCCGTCCGGATAACCCGCCCTGCTCTTTTGCGCGCGACTGCTCACGCAACGCCGAGGGACGCGCCAGCGTGGTGTTGGCGACGATCATGCCGTCGACCCGACGCGAGCGCGCGATGTGCACGACGTCGTCGAGTTCGGTCAAACTTAGATCCGGCGCGATTTTGAGCAGCACCGGCGAATCGCCGGCATTCTTGCGCACCCGCTCCCTGGCATCGATGACCTTGGCTAGCAGGTCGTCGAGCGCTGCCGACTGCTGCAGATTACGCAGGCCCGGCGTGTTCGGCGAGGAAACGTTGACGGTGAAATAGCTCGCGACCGGCGCGAACGTCTCGATCAACTTGACGTAATCGGCGACGCGGTCCGATGAATCCTTGTTGGCCCCGACATTGACGCCGACGATGCCGCCATGATGGGCGCGCGCCGCAAGCCGGCGCAGCACGGCTTCGGCGCCGTCATTGTTGAAGCCCATGCGGTTGATCACGGCTTCATCCCGCTCCAGCCGAAACAACCGCGGCCGCGGATTGCCGCCCTGCGGCTTCGGCGTCACCGTGCCGATTTCGACAAAGCCGAAACCGAGCCGCAGCAGCGCGTCGGGCACCTCCGCACTCTTGTCGAAGCCCGCGGCCATGCCGATCGGATTGGGAAAGTTCAGGCCGAAGGCGCGCACCGCCAGCTTGTGGTCGTCGGCGCGCGGCTTGACCGGCGGCAGCAGCCGCAGGCCCTGAATGGCCATGCGGTGCGCATCCTCCGGATCGAACCAGCGCAGCAGCGGCAGCGAAAAGGCGTCGAAGGCGCGGATCACGGGATAAGCTCCGGAATGTCGTGAGTGCCGTCCGACCGTGCGCGCATGTCGAGGACGGCGGTCACCGCGCCGAGATCGAGTTCGCCATAGAGATGCGGGAACAGTTCGTCGTTGCGTGAGGGCTCCCAGCGCAGCGCGTCGCCCAGCGCGCCTGCATCGACTGCAACCAGGAACAGGCCGGTCTGGCCGAAATAATGCTTTCGCGCCGTCTCCACGACCTGGGAGGCCGTGGAAAAATGAATATAGCCGTCGCGCAGATCGTCGGGACTGCCCCTATAGACGCCCTGCCGTTCGGCCTCGCGCCAGGCCGAGGCGGGAGTGATTTTATAGATCGTGCGCACGGCTTTCCGGGCTTGTCGTTGAGACGATGGGGATTTTCCCGGAAAATGACCGGGTGGCGGCCGACCGTAAAGGCGGCAGCCCGCCAACTCAAGCGCTGCCGCATCAGGCACAGGACGAAGATTTGCGCAATGGAGCGGAATGAGGCAATAATTCCTAGGCGATTTCAGAGATGTTCCATGGCGAGACAATCCAAGGCGCAGCGGATTCTGACCCACAGCCAGGTCTGGACCGCGCTCGACCGGCTGGCCGAACGCGCCGGGATGTCGCCCTCGGGCCTTGCCAAACGCTCAGGCCTGGACCCCACCACCTTCAACAAATCCAAGCGCATCACCGCCGACGGCCGCGAGCGCTGGCCTTCGACCGAATCGGTTTCCAAGGCGCTGGCCGCGACCAATTCGTCGATCGACACCTTTGTGCAGTTGATCGGCGACGGCGCGCGCAGCCTGCAATCGGTTCCTCTGCTCGCGCTCGCGCAGGCCGGCAGCGGCGGCCATTTCGACGACAGCGGCTTTCCCGCCGGCCGCGGCTGGGACGAGGTGGCGCTGCCGGCGGCCGGCGACGAGCACGTTTATGCGCTTGAGATCTCGGGCGATGCGATGAAGCCCGCTTATCGCGACGGCGACATCATCGTTGTGTCGCCGGGAACGCCAATCCGGCGCGGCGACCGCGTGGTGCTTAAAACGTCTGACGGCGAGGTGATGGTCAAGGAATTGAAGCGCCGCACCACCAGGACGCTGGAACTGGCCTCGCTCAACCCGGCCCAGGCCGACCGCGCGCTGGACGCTGACGATGTCGCCTGGATCGCAAGGATCGTGTGGGCGAGCCAGTAGGATTGCCGCGCCGTGACGGACGTGCTGAGCGACCTGCTGCAACATTCCCTTCGCATCGTGTTGTGCGGAACCGCCGCGGGGACAACGTCCGCCGCCGAGCGGGCCTACTACGCGCACCGGCAAAACAAGTTTTGGAAGATTTTGCACGAGACGCGGCTGACGCCGGAGCTACTGCAGCCGCATCAATATCGCAGCCTGCTGCAACATGGGATCGGGCTGACTGATCTGGTGAAAGCGGGCGCGGGGATGGATCGCGCCACGCTTCCCAAACTGACGGCGGCGGATCGCGCCCGGCTAAGCAAGGCCATCGCGACCTTCCGTCCGCAGTTTCTCGCCTTCACCAGCAAGACCGCAGGACAGAAATTCTTCGACGGCAAGCGGGACTATGGCGAGCAGTCAGAGCCGATCGGCGACACCAGGGTGTGGATATTGCCGTCGACCTCGGGCGCCGCCAATGGAAGCTGGCGCCCGGAGATCTGGCAGCAGTTTGCGGATGAGGTGAGAGCGGCGGGGTGACTTCCTCCCCTTCTCCCCTTGTGGGAGAAGGTGGCGCGCTGTCCAGACCGGATAGATGGGTAACGGAGTAGACCGGATGGAAGGGTGACAGTTCTCTGTCGGCTGGGAGGACCAGCCGATGTCTTGGCGAGAGAGCTGCGCAATGGATGAACGAGTGCGTTTTATCGCGGATCAACTCACTGGGTTGTGGACGATGACGGAACTTTGCGAGCGGTACGAGGTCAGTCGCAAGACTGGCTACAAATGGCTGGATCGCTATCGATCGGAGGGAGCTTCCGGGCTGATGGAGCGGTCTCGCGCTGCCAAGGTACATGGGCGCGCGACACCGCAAAACATCGTCGATGCGATTGTTGGGCTGCGGCGGGAGCGGCCGACATGGGGCCCACGTAAAATCGTAAGCAAACTAGAGGCTCGCCAGGCAGATGTTGAATGGCCATCGGCCTCGACGGCCGGCGAGATTCTCAAACGGGCGGGATTGGTTTGCGGCCATCGGGTGCGGCGTCGAGCGCCCCCGCGTCTGGGGCAACTGACGGAGCCGCAGCACGCCAACCATGTGTGGGGCCTTGATCACAAGGGCTGGATCCGGCTGGGCGACGGCTCTCGTTTGGAGCCCTTTACGGTGACGGATGGCTTCAGCCGCTATTTGATCCGCCTGGCGGCGACCGGCAGTACGCAATATGCCGAGTGTAAACCGCCGCTTGAGCGGGCGTTCTGCGAGTACGGGCTGCCGGAGGTGATCCGCTCCGACAACGGCTCGCCATTCGCCTCGACCGGGACCACCGGCCTGACGGCGTTGTCGGTGTGGTGGATCAAGCTCGGCATCCGGCACGAACGGATCGATCCCGGCCATCCGCAGCAGAATGGCCGACACGAGCGGTTTCATTTCACGCTTCTGGAAGCCATGCGGCCACCGTCGCCAAACCGCGCTGCTCAGGCCCGGCGCTTTGCGACATTCGTGCGCGACTACAATGAGGAGCGGCCGCACGAGTTGCTCGGCCAGCGCCCTCCTGCAAGCGTCTACCGACCTTCGCCGCGTGCCATGCCAAAGCGACTTCCAGAGCCGGATTACCTGACCGAAGCCGCGGTGCGTCAGGTTCGGTCCAACGGCGAGATCAAATGGCAAGGCGAGTTCGTTCACATTTGCAGCGCTCTCGTTGGTGAAGCTGTTGCCATCGAGGAAACCAAGGATGGACAATGGCAAGTGCGCTTCTTCAACGTGCCGATCGGCGTCATCGACCAGAAAACACGCAAGCTGAGGCGCTGCGCTAGCGCAGCGCCTCAGCAGACCGAACCATGAAAAAGTGTCACCCATCCATCCGGTCTGGTTTGTTACCAATCCATCCGCTGGACACGCAGCGCCGGATGAGGGGTTCTCCAACGAGCGGGGCTCGCGGAGACATACCCCTCATCCGTCTCGCCGCCGCTGCGCGTCAGCGATCCACCTTCTCCCACAAGGGAAGAAGGAAGAAGAACTACGTCGCGTAGTCCGGCTCCTTGCGATCCAGCATCCGCTTCAGCGCATCAAAGTGCCGCTGGGCCGGGGTCGGGCCCTTGTAGAGATGCTCATCCTTGTAATCGCGTTTGGTTTTCTCCACCACGGGAGCGGGAAGCTGCTTCAGCTTCTGGCCGGTCCACATCGCGTAGATCTGTACCTGGGCGGCGCGCTCGACGTAATACAGCATGTCATAGGCGTCCGCGACGGTCGCGCCGACGGTGGAGATGCCGTGATTGGCCATGAACAGCACGGACTTGTCGCCGATCACGCCGGCCAGACGCGCGCCTTCGGCCGGGTCGAGCGCCGGACCGGTATATTCGTCGTCATAGGCAATGGCGCCGGAAAGGCCGACTTCAGTCTGGCCGATCTCCTTGATGCGGGGATCGTCGAGCCGGGTCAGCGCGCTGGCATAGGGCATGTGGGTGTGAAACACCGCCTTCGCCTGCGGCAGCGCCTTGTGGATCGGCGCGTGGATGCAATAGCAGGAGCGCTCCACCTCGCCTTCACCGCGCTTGACCTCGCCGTCGTCGATGCCGACTTCCATGAAGCAGGACGCCGTGACCTCGGACCAATGCGTGCCGAACGGAATCTGGTAGTAGCGGTCGCTGCGGCCCGGCACCGCGAAGGTCAGGTGGTTGAAGATGCCTTCGGAAAAGCCCTGGTTGAACGCGAGGCGGTGCGCGGCGGCAAGGTCGATCCGCGCCTGCCATTCCTCGGTGCTGTAGTTCTCGAGCGATTGCGGCGAAACCCTGAACTGCATGAACCTTCTCCCTGATCCGCTGTGTGGCCTGCCCCTCGGCGGGGCTTTGACGGCTGTTATGTCAGGCATTGTAACGCAATCCGGCGCGGCCGTGGCTGAATTTGCGGCGGGCCTGCCATCCCACTTTGCGGACCCCGGGCAGCATGGTTGCCAGATTTTCGCGCCGCAACCCGGTGGAATTTTCAACTTACCCGTTCCCCGGAATCGGATTACGTCAATCCATTCAGCTCATCAGGGGAGGCCTCAAATGGATCGTCGAAATCTATTGAAGGCGCTGGCTGGGCTTGCGGCTTGCCCGGTTTGCACGACCACGGGCTTTGCCGCCGAAGGCGCCCATTGGAGTTACGAGGGCGCAGGCGGACCTGCCCAATGGGGCGACCTCGACGCCGCCAACAAGGCCTGCTCGCTGGGCTCGCAGCAATCGCCGATCGATATCGGTCCCACCATCAAGTCGCGGCTCCCGGCGTTGAAGCTCTCATGGGACAAGACCGCCGACACCATCGTCAACAACGGCCACACCATTCAGCTTAATTTCGCCGAGGGCAGTACGCTCAAGCTCGGCGACACCACCTACAAACTCCTGCAGGTGCATTTTCACCGGCCAAGCGAGCATCTGATCGGCGGCAAGACTTTTCCGATGGAAGCGCATTTCGTGCATCGCGCCGAATCCGGCGGGCTCGCCGTGGTCGGCGTCATGCTCTCGGAAGGAAAGCCGAACGCCACCTTCAGCAAGATCGTCGCCACCATGCCCGCCAAGGAAGGTCCGGCGGTGAAGGCCGTTGCGGCCATCAACCCGAACGGACTGCTGCCGGCAAAGCTCGGCTACTATCGGTATTCGGGTTCGCTGACGACACCGCCCTGTTCGGAAGTGGTCGAATGGCTGGTGCTGACCGATCCGATCCAGGTCGCGGCGGCCGATGTCGCGGGCTTCGCAAAACTCTATCCGATGAATGCCCGCCCGGCGCAACGAGACAATCGCCGCTACGTGCTGCGGTCGATCTGATGGACGCCTTGCGTCGAAGTTACCGCAGCAAAAAGCGCGCAGGTAAAGGTACGAGCGAACCTCGTCGCAGGGCCTGAGACGCGCCTCCCTTGAGGAAACGCATCCGCGCAATCACGGCGCGATGAACACGCAACAGGTTCGCTTAGTGAGTGTACCGAGCCAGCGGAATTACTTGGCTGCGCCGGTAGTTGTTCCGGTAGCTGCGCCTGTACCCGTACCGGTAGTTGCACCTGTAGCTGCGCCGGTAGTTGTACCTGTGCGCCGCTCTTCACGTCGGTCTGCGCGTCCGGTGCGCCGGTCCTCCCGCCGCTCGTGCCGTCCTTCACGCCGTTCCTGACGCCGCAGCATGCCAGCGGTCTGGGCCTCGGCATCGGATACTGTCAGTGCGGTAGTGGATGCTGCGGCGGCGAAGGCAGCAACTTTTCCGAAAAGGGAAAGAGCGCTTCGGCGGGAGATCGCTTCCGATTTGCTGATTTCACTCATGGTCAAAACTCCGCTTGGTGAATGTCCATGCGGACGCAATTCCAAAGTGGCGGCATTGATCTAAATCAAGGAGCGAAGGCATTGACACCAACCCATGCCGGAAGGAGCGCAAGAGCACCGGCTTGACCTCTGCGCGAGCAGCGCGTCGGTGTGGCCAACGCCAGGCGATCAAGGACGAGCGCGCGGCGCCAAAAACAGGAGGCGACCATGGTCGAGCCCGATGGCAGCGGGATTTCCGCGCGGTTGCTAACGCTGCCTGGCCAGTTGCTGCTGGCGCTGATTAATGCGACGGCGATCCTGGTGATCGTCGCCGCGATCGTTGCGCTCGTCGCGGTGGCGCGGATCAACCATTTGGCCGAAAACGTCGCTGCAACGATGACTGAGGCTGTGCTGTCGAAAGTCGGTCTGCCGCAGAAAGACGTACTGGCTAATATCCAAAACCTGACGACGGAACTCAGGACGCTTGGCAACACCCTTCGGGAGATCAAGACAGGAGAACACCCGGTCCTTCAATCCGAGCTGGCGCAACTCAAGGAGGCACTGACCGTCCTCAATGTCAGCGTCGACCGACTCGGCAGCGCGAGATCGATCCTCGCCGACGAAGCGATCGGGCAATTGGGCCGGACATTCACCGACAATCTGACGAAATTGAGGGACTGCTCTTCCGGCGCGCGCCAAATGGCGCCTGACCGCCCCTCGGAAACAAGACGGTCGAAGCCCGGGAACCCAACGAAGGCCGATGAAAATTGAGCAGGTGTAAGCTACGCGCTCCTTGCCAGCGCGCCGTCGATCATCGCGACTGCATTCGCCACGCCGTAGACCGCGACGAACGAACCGAAGCGCGGGCCCTTCTCCTGGCCGAGCAGCACCTGGTAGAGCATGTTGAACCAGTCGAGCGAAACGCCGGGCCGGCCGTCCTTGCCCTTCTTCACCTGATCCAGGAACGGCTCGCGGCGGCCGATCTCGTAGACCACGTTCTGGATGTCTTCCGCGCTTGATCCCGCCGGCATGTTCGACAGCGCATCGCGCAGGTCCTGCAGCGCGGCGCGCTCGCCGTCGGTCGGCTCGCGGAATTTTTTCGTCGGTGCCACGAAGTCGCGGTAGTAGTTGATGGCGTAGCCGACCATCGCGTCCAGCTTCGGATGGGTCTGCGGCGTCACGCCCGGACGATAACGGCCGATGAAGCCCCACAGCGTCTCGGCATTTTCCGCGTTCGACGACGACACCAGTGTCAGCAAGAGCTGGAAGGTGACGGGCATGTCAGCCTTCGGCGGCTTGCCGGAATGGACGTGCCAGACCGGATTGGCGAGCTGCTGCTTCGCGTCCTGCCGCGTGAAGCCGTCGAGGAACTGCTGATAGTCGTCGACATTGCGCGGGATGACGTCGAAATACAGCCGCTTCGCCGACTTCGGCTCGCGATACATGAACAGCGACAGCAATTCGGGCGAGGCGTAGCGCAGCCACTCATCGATGGTCAGGCCATTGCCCTTCGACTTCGAAATCTTCTGGCCCTTGTCGTCGAGGAAGAGTTCGTAGTTAAAGCCCTCCGGCGGCGTGCCGCCGAGCGCGGAACAGATCTTGCCGGACAGCTTCACCGAGTTCGATCAGGTCCTTGCCAGCCATTTCATAATCGACGCCAAGCGCGAACCAGCGCATTGCCCAGTCTGGCTTCCATTGTAGCTTGCAGTGGCCGCCGGTGACGGGAACGGTGACCGGTTCCTTCGTCTCTGGATCCTCGTAGGAGATCGTGCCGACCTTTGCGTCATGCGCGGTGACCGGCACGTACAGCACCATGCCGGTGCTCGGACAGATCGGCAGGAACGGCGAGTAGCTCGCAGCGCGCTCCTCGCGAAGCGACGGCAGCATGATTTTCATCACGGGATCGAGCCGCTCCAGCATGCGCAGCAGCGCGGCATCGAACCGGCCTGACGTGTAGTAGTCGGTCGAACTCGCAAATTCGTAGTCGAAGCCGAAAGTATCGAGGAACGCCCGTAGCCGCGCATTGTTATGCGCACCGAAGCTTTCGTGGGTGCCGAACGGGTCCGGCACGCGCGTCAGCGGCCGGCCGAGATGCTTCTCCAGCATATCCTTGTTCGGCACGTTGTCCGGCACCTTGCGCAGGCCGTCCATGTCGTCGGAGAACGCGAGCAGCCGCGTCTTGATCTTGTCCTCGGTGAGCACGCGGAAGGCGTGGCGGACCATGGTGGTGCGCGCGACCTCGCCGAAGGTGCCGATATGCGGCAGGCCCGACGGACCGTAACCGGTCTCGAACAGCACATCGTCCTTCGGGCTTTTCTTCAACCGCGCGACAATCGCTTTCGCCTGCTCGAACGGCCAGGCGTTGGATTGTTCGGCGAGCGCGCGCAAATCGCTCGGGCTAAAGGCAAGGTCGATGGTGGACATCTTTAAAGGCTTTCTCCGGAGGCCGGGAAACTAGCGCTTCCGCGGCAAAATGCAAAATCACGGGCGGTCCGTAGGGTGGGCAAAGGCGCGAAGCGACGTGCCCACCATCTCTCACCGATCTGCGTCTGAAATGGTGGGCACGCTTCGCTTTGCCCACCCTACGAAGCGGCGTCAAAACGGGCTGATGGAAAAATACCGCAGCCACAGATCGGTGAAGCGGCCTTTTTCCCAGATCCTGAACAGCGCCCAGTTCAGCGACGTCCGCAGCAGATCGTTGCCCTTGCGGACGCCGATGCCGATGCCTTCGCCGAAAAAACGGCTCTCCACAAAGGGCCCGCCCGAGAACGCGCAGCATTCGCCCGAATCGGTGCCGTTGATCCAGAACGCCAGCGAGATCGCGTCGCCGAAGATGAAGTCGACCTCGCTTCGCCGCAGCGCCAGCCGCAGCGCGTCGTCATTGCCGTAGGATTTGATCTCCGCGTCGGTGAACATCGCCTTCAGATAGGCCTCGTGCGAGGTGCCGGCGATGACGCCGACCTTCTTGCCTTCGAGATATTCGGGGCGGACCTCCGGCATTACGGCGTCGCGCCGCGACACGAAGCGCGCCGGCGCGCGGTAATAGGGATCCGTAAAATCTAGCCTGGCGCGCAAGGCCGGCGTCACCGCCATGGAGGCGATGATGGCGTCGCCGCGATTGCTGGTGATGGCATCGACCAGCGTCTCGAACCGGCGCATCTGCACCGTGCAGGAAATCTTGATCTCGTCGCACAGCGCGCGCGCCAGATCGACATTGAAGCCGGCCGGATTGCCATCGGCGCCGGTGAAGTTGAACGGCGGGTAATCGGTCTCGGTGAGGAACCGGATCACGGTGAGGCGCGACATGTCCGGCCGGTCCGGACGCCGCCGCGGGTCCCAGAAGCCGGGCACCGCCTGCGGGGCCGCCTCGACCGTCGGGCGAGGTTGGGTTTGCGCCTGCGCCGCACTCCCGCCAGCCGTCATCAACGCGGCCGCGACCGACAATCCGGCCAGCCAGGCGCGGACGGTTCGATGCGGTCTTGCAATGGTTAACGGCACGTTAGGATATGGCATCTTCGGCAATGCTTGCGGAATTTCACGGCCTTATAGACGATCCGGCCCGCGATGCGAGGGCCGTTTTCGGCTTTAACGCGGGGTTACCGGTCAGAGATACCGCTTCAAATCCTTGGCGGCTTCCTCCGGCGTCCGTTTCAGGTTGAACGGCGATACGAAATGGCCGTCGCGGTCCATCAGGTAGATCAGCGCGGTATGGTCCATGGTGTAGTCGCCGTCCTTGAGCGGGACCTTCTTGGCATAGACCCGGTAGGCCGAAATCACCTTGGCGACCGCCGCAGGCTCGCCGGTCAGCCCCTTCAAATGCGGATCGAAACTGGAGAGGTAATCCTTCATCGTGGCGGCCGTGTCGCGCTCGGGATCGACGGAGACGAACCAGGCATTCACCTTGTCGGCGTCCGTGCCCATCGCCTTCAGCACTTCCGAAATCTCGAACAGCGAGGTCGGGCAGACATCCGGGCAATGGGTAAAGCCGAAGAAGATCAGCGTCGGCTTGCCCTTCAGATTCTGTTCGGTGACGGCCTGGCCGGCCTGGTCGGTCAATTGAAACGGACCGCCGATCGCGGCCGGCGCGGTCACGGTGCGCAAGCCGCCCATCGCCCACAGCATGATCACCAGCCCGACCACGAGGCTTGCGGCGAAGGCAGCGATGATCACCAGCGGGCGGATCGTCCGGTCCATTGTGGATTTCCTTTGTGCCGTATCAGAAGCAGGCCGAGATGCCGGCGGCGATCATCTCGAAAAACACCGCGGTGCCGTAATGGAACCACAATGCCGCCGCGCCAAGCACGGCAAGCGCACTGATGCCGGCGGCGCTCCAAACGATGAAGGACGCGACCCTGCCCTGCGACCGAGTGGCCATCATGTCCTGGTGGGTGGAAACCGGCTGCGCCATGCGCTTCAGATAGGGCTAGTTCCCGGGGCAGGCAAGCACAATGGCCGCGCCGGACATCACGTCATGCGGAGCAGGAAAGTCAGGAGATAGCAATGGCTTCATCCTTCGAGACGCGGCGAAGGCGCCGCTCCTCAGGATGAGGTCTGGCTCGGTCCTCATGGTGAGGAGCGCGGCAACGCCGCGCGTCTCGAACCATGAATTTGGTGGAAAAGACTGGCTGCTTCAGTGCGGCGCCGGCTTGTTGGTGGAGGCTTGCGCGTCCAGGTAGCAGGGCTTGTACAGCGCTTGCAGTTGCTTGCCGCGCAGGAAGATCATGCGCGGGGTCAGGCCGCCGCGTGCCGCGATCCACTTCCGGACCGCCGGCGGATACATCGAATACAGCATGTGGGTGGCTTCGGAGTTGGTGACGGCGCGGCCGTTGGAGCCGAAATCCCAGGCAGCATGGAAGCCGAGATTGGCGTGCGAGGTGACGCAGATCCGGTCATGAGGAACCGCGCCGAGCACGATGGTGCAGGCCGAGGCGCACAGGCCGTCGATGATGACGGTTTCGCCCGAAGTGCGCAGGCCCTGGTATTTGTCGACATAGGTGCCGATCCGGCCGCCGCGGTCGTCGGCAATCCGCACCACCGCCTGGCTCGCCCCTACCCCCGCCAGCAGCAAAACCGCGGCAACCAACCCCGTCAGCAGCTTCATTACCCAGCCCCAGTCGAAGAATGTCGAAACCGAATCTGATCGTCTCAGTGATGCAAGACAGGATGTAACGTCGTTTGAGATCGTGATTTTGTCTAGGCAGCGAAGGCCACTCCAATCAAATTCAAATCGAGTGTTGCTGCGCCGCTGCACCCTTCGCGCGGACAGGTCCCAAACTGGAACACGCAACCTTACCGATCTGTCACCGAAGTCACAGACAAGACCCCATTTGCCGTTGACCGCGCGCGAGGACGCGGGCTTGAATCAAAAACGGCACGGGGGAGGAAACGATGGCTGAAGACGCAGACGTAATCGTGGTCGGCGGCGGCCTGGCGGGGCTGGTGGCAGCAACGGAAATCGCAGACAGCGGCAAGCGCGTCATCGTCGTCGACCAGGAAGGCGAACAAAGCCTTGGCGGACAAGCCTTTTGGTCGTTCGGCGGACTCTTCCTGGTGGACTCGCCCGAGCAGCGCCGGCTCGGCATTAAGGATTCATACGATCTCGCACTGCAGGACTGGATGGGCACCGCCGGCTTCGACCGCGACGACGACCTTTGGCCAAAGCGATGGGCGGAAGCCTATGTCGCGTTCGCGGCCGGCGAGAAGCGCGACTGGCTGCGCGCGATGGGCCACCGTATCTTTCCGGTGGTCGGCTGGGCCGAACGCGGCGGTTATGACGCGATGGGCCACGGCAATTCGGTGCCGCGCTTTCACGTCACCTGGGGCACCGGTCCCGGCATCGTCGAGCCGTTCGAACGTCGCGCACGCGAAGCGCAAAAAAATGGCCGGCTCACGTTTAGATTTCGCCACCGCGTCGACACACTCGTGATGACGAACGGTGCGGTCGAGGGCATTAGTGGGGCAGTGCTCGAACCTGACAGCGTCGAACGCGGAAAGAGCTCCTCGCGCAAGGTGGTCGGCGATTTCAGCTTGCGCGCGCCAGCGGTGATCGTCGCCGCCGGCGGCATCGGCGGCAATCACGACATGGTCCGGCAGAACTGGCCGCAGCGGCTGGGCGAGCCGCCGAAATTCATGATCTCCGGCGTGCCCGAACATGTCGACGGCCGCATGATCGGGATTACCGAGGCCGCCGGCGCACGGCTGATCAACCGCGACCGGATGTGGCACTACGTCGAGGGCATCCAAAACTGGAATCCGATCTGGCCACGCCACGGCATCCGCATCCTGCCCGGCCCGTCCTCGATGTGGTTTGACGCCACGGGAAAGCGCCTGCCCGCACCGCTGTTTCCGGGCTCCGACACGCTCGGCCAACTGCACTACATCATGTCGACCGGCTACGATTACTCCTGGTTCATCCTGACCCAGAGCATCGTCAAGAAGGAGTTTGCGCTCTCCGGCTCCGAGCAAAACCCTGACCTCACCGGAAAAAGCTGGCGCATGACGATCAAGCGCGCCACCAACAAGGGCGCGCCCGCGCCGGTAGAGGCGTTCAAGCAGAACGGCGCCGATTTCATCGTGCGCGATAATCTCGCCGACCTCGTCAGCGCGATGAACGCGCTGGCCGGCGGCAATCTGCTCCAGCACGATAACATCAAGGCGCAGATCGAGGCGCGCGACCGCGAGATGTCCAATCCCTACGTCAAGGACGCGCAGGTGATGAACATCCACAACGCGCGGCGTTACATCGGCGACAGACTGATCCGCACGGCAAAGCCGCACCGCATTCTCGATCCCGAACACGGCCCGCTGATCGCCGTCAAGCTCAACATCCTGACGCGCAAGACGCTGGGCGGTTTCGAGACCGATCTGGACTCGCGTGTGTTCGGCAACAACGGCGAAATCATCAGGGGACTCTATGCCGCAGGCGAAGCCGCAGGCTTCGGCGGCGGCGGCGTGCACGGCTACCGTTCGCTGGAAGGCACATTTCTCGGCGGCTGCCTGTTCTCGGGGCGGAATGCGGGACGCGCGGCGGCGAAGGCGGCGGGGTGAATGGCCACTACGTCAAGCCGCGACAGGACCAGGGTCGATGCAAATAACGCAGTAGCCCTCAAGACCTGAGCGCGCTAAGAAGCCGCCGTCCCTTATCAGGAGAAAAACATGACCATCCAGCGCTTCGAAACCGGACCTCGCATGAGCCAGGTCGTCGTCCACGGCGACACCGTCTATCTCGCCGGCGTCGTCGCCAGCAACGCGGCCGGCAAGAGCGTGACCGAACAGACCCAGGACATCCTGGCGACCATCGACGGCCACCTCGCCAAGGCCGGCACCGACAAGTCGAAGCTGCTGTCGGCCACGATCTACATCACCGACATGAAGACGTTCGGCGACATGAATAAGGTCTGGGACGGTTGGGTGTCGGCCGGCAATACGCCGGCGCGCGCCACCGTCGAGGCCAAGCTGGCCTCGCCGCAGTACAATGTCGAGATCATGGTGGTCGCGGCGAAGTAAAACTATCTGCCGCAAAGAGTCTTGCCCCGGATTGCACGCACAGTCCGGGGCATTTTCATTTCACGCGCTGATCCTCGTGCCGGCGGCATCGCCGATGTCGGCCTGAAGCCATCGCGCGATCCGGCGCCAGGAATGGCCCAGCGCACTGCGGCCCATGAAAAGGCTGAGGTGACCGCACGGCTCGCAGGCCCGCTCCAGCCACGCGGGCGGCGTGCCCAACAGCCCTGCGGTGGCGAACGCCTGATCGCGGGGGACAACGATATCGTCCGCTCCCGCCAGCAGGAAGACCGGCACGCGCACCTCGGCGAGATCGATCCGGCGGCCAAGTGCGACAAAGCTGCCTTTCGCGATCTGGTTCTGCCGGAAAACCCGATCGGTCACTTCGAGATAATAGGTCCCCGGCAGATCCAGTGTGGCGCGGTCCCAGCGCTCGAAACGATCCAGCAGCCGCCTCGCCTCGTCCGATCCGTCGCCGAGATTCCGTTGCAGCACGGCTTCCACGTCCTGCTGGTTGAACGGCAGGTTCCAGAGCTTGAGCATGTGCTCGCCGCTGACGAGGCCGTCGCCCTGCCGCACCATCTGCTCGAAGGCTTGCTGCGGAATTGCGGCCACCATCTTCGAGAGTTCTGACGGCGTGGAGATATCGACAGGCGCGCCGGCGAGCACAAGCCGCCGCACCTTGCCGGGAAACCGCGCGGCATAGACCAGCGACAACCATCCGCCCTGGCACAGGCCGACGAGATCGACCGGCGCGCCGATCTCGTCGATCGCCACATTGAGATCGGCGAGATAATTGTCGATCGACAGATAGCGCATGTCCGCTACAGCCGAGCGCCAGTCCGGGAGATAGATCCGCTTCACGCCGTCTTTCTGCAGCGCCTCCACCAGGCTATGGCCAGGCGCGAAATCCGCGATCAGCGCGCCGTGCAGCGCATAGGGGGCGCAGACGACGACCGGCTGCTGCTGCGTGGTATTCCCTCGCGAAAACTCCCGCAATCGCAGCGACGGAAGTTGCAGCATCTCCGCGTTTGGCGTGGTCCAGGCCAGCGGCTCGTGGTCTGGCGCGGGGGAGGGCGCGGTCTTGGGACTATCGAACCATTGCGCGTAGCTGTGCAGCGCCAATTGGGTGGCTTCCAGCGGCCACAGCCAGACCTGTTGCGCCCAGTCGGCGCCCGCGTGCTGCTCCGGGGTCTTGGTCTGCTCTGCCATGGCGATTCACCGATTGACCGTCCCACCATGATGAGGACGGCAAGGACCCAAGCTTTGACTCCGATCAAAACCAGCGAGGTCGAGATCAGCTTCTACGCCAAATCCGGCGCAGGCCCCAGCCCGATCAATGCTCATGCCCTCGCGACGGCGGATAACGCGGCCACGGCCGCGCCGTTCCCCTATGCCGCCCGCGCCGTGTGGGACCCGCTTCTCAGAAAGACTGGATCCGGCGCAACACCATCGAAAGCCGCACCGCCACCGCCGCCTGCCACACCGGATAAAGGAACGAGGTGTTGTCGAGGCCGAGCGCATTGTCGAGCGCCAGCAGCGTGCCGGCCAACGTCCCCGTGATCAGCATCGGCCACCACGCGGCCGCGGCGCGCGGCCCCGCCGGCAGCAGGCCGATCCCGAGCGCCATTACGGCGGTGCCGACCAGGCCGCCGGTCAATCCGGCAAGCAGATAGCGCATGACCGCAGCAGCGCCTGCGGTCTGTCCCTCGATGAAGATGGCTGCGTTCACCGCGCAGACGAAGGCGACCATGGTGACGATGGCCGCGAGTGCTGCCGCCCAAAACGGATTGGCGCTGAAGCGCCGCACCAAGATGAAGACGAGCACGGCAAACGGCACCGCGATCAGCGAAATGCGGAACTGGCCGGGCACGCCTACGATATGGTCGATCAGCGTTGGCAACAGCGGCGTGAGGATGCCGGAGATGATGCCGCCTGTGGCGACCATGAGCAGGCTATTGCGGAAGATGCCGGCGGAGGCGATCGCCTGGGTCAACGCTCACTCCTTGTTACGGCCAGCACAACACCTAGCACGGCAGCGACGGAACTTGAAGGCAGCGGGCGCCGCGAGAGCCGGGCACAAATAAAAGCCGCGCCAACCCGAAGGTTGACGCGGCGATGGCCGTTCTGTTGCCAGGTGGACCAACCCCGAACAGGTTACGCCGCGAGGCGCACTTCGTTCAATGCAACGTTATCGTTTGCATTTAGGTTTTTGACCCGATAACGGCGGTATCATGCCGAGCACAATTCAGAGTTTCTTTGCGACCATCGATCCTGGTTCGCCCCCGCCCTAGCAGCCCTGGGATTCGGCCTTCCGGCAGAATCGATCTCACCGGGATGAGACCTTTAAGCTCAAGCTGCTAAGGTGGAGGCGCCGGGTACTGCCCCCGGGTCTGCCCGCAGTCCACTCTAAGGTTCAGCGCCATCGTCTTGCGACAAAGCGACCCTACGCGCGATCGCTCGCGAAAGATAGGCTTCAGTTGCCTACAGCCGGCGGGTCGAATTGGCGACGGGCTACTAAAAGCGCTACAATCCACCCTTCGGCACGAAGAAGCAGAGTTCCGCTCCCGTGTGCTTGTTGATGAACAGCACCGGCAGATGGTCGGGCGTATCCTCTTCCTTGATGATGTCAGGCGGGATAGCTCTCCACTGCCCATCCTTCAGATATTGCCACTGGTCCGAGCGATCTTCAGCCACCCTGAAGCGGGTTTTGAATACGTCGCCGTTGTCGCAGCATGATTTCCAGGGGACACCGAGCCGCTGCCGTGCGGCCGGATTCATTTCCTGCGCGTTGAACCACTCGTGGTGCGGCATCGACGCATCGTGTGCGTCGGCACAAAAAGACACCAGAAGAATACCGAACGTCGTTAGCACGCGACCGAACGCTTTCATGGCAGCCTCCGTTGTGGACTGTCATCAATTCGCGAATCACACGAACTCTCCGGCAAACCAATGAGGCCAGATTCCAAAAAAATTGGGAGCCTCTTTTCTGAGCTGCAAGCTTTTTTAGGCAGGACTGTTGCTTTCCCGTTCGTGCGGGACGACGTCGAAGTTCCTACTGGTGCAGCGAAGAAACTCTCGGCGTTCTTCGTCAGCGCGCCGCTCGCCGTCGAGCGCGCATTTGACCGTAGAAACACGGGGAAGGCTGAAATGCGGGCTGCACTCATCGTCGCAATCACGCCAAGCGCCAAGAACTCACCACCGACTAGCAGCGGCGCTGAACAGAACTGGCACAGCGCTGACGCACCGAACTCTGCAGTCCTACCAGGAACCCAGTTTATCGACGCGCTTTTGATGGCGACCGCCGTCGAATTTCGTGTTCAAGAACACTTCGACGCATTCTTTCGCCACCGCTTCGCCGATCATCCGTCCGCCCATCGCCAAAACATTCGCGTCATTATGCTGACGGCACAGCCGCGCGCCCGTGACATCATGCACAAGCGCGCAACGGATATGCGCATGGCGATTGGCGGCGATCGAAATGCCGATGCCCGTTCCGCAGATCAGAATGCCGCGTTCCGCCTTGGCCGCCTTGATGGCATCGGCCAGCTTGTCGGCGAAATCGGGATAGTCGACGGAATCGGCGCTATTCGTACCCAAATCCAGCCACGTCACATCGGGCAAAGCGACTTTCAGAGATTCCTTGAGGGCAAAGCCGCCTTGATCACAGGCAATCGCTACGATGTGTTCTAAATGCGCCCTCTCGTCCTCGTCGGCCATTCGTTGCCTCCATCAATCAACCGCCAACGGTAGCGGGTACACACCCAGCTATCTATTCAGCTCGGCAATTCCCTCTCGATGTTGAGTGGATGTGCGAGAGCCCCGTCCACAGGGCAGGTATTTTTCGCTCACCGGGGTTCTACGGACAATAATCAGCCCGTAGCTGGCGACTCACTCATTCGCGACGCGACCCGGATTCGCAAGTGTGAGCGGGCGGGAAACGCTCTCGGATATCGAAACAGCTCAGCTAAGCCGCTTGAATGAACGATGCCGGCGCATAAAATCATTATTCACCCGGGGAGAACTGTCATGCGACGCGCGCTGATTGCTTTCATCGCCTGGGCTACTCTCGTCAACCCCTCATACGCGCAGCAGTCGAAGCAACCGCGCGAGAAACCCGTAGAATCGGTGCACGGAAAGTGTGTGACCTACGAGCGGTGCAAAGCCTACGCTGCCAAGAACGGTTTCTCAAACGCTGAATCCTCCAACTATTGCTCGAAAAACTGCCCGAAATAATTACTTGCACTCGCTGATCGGATACGCCAGCCCCTGCGACACGCCGATGAAGACCTTGTTGCCACCCTTGCAGCGATTGATGCAGGTCTTGACCTCGGCATTGCACTTGGCGCTAAACATCGCGGCCTGTGCGCCCTGACCGGCGGCCCAACTACGACATTCGCCACCCTGCTGCGTGCAGGATACGGCAAATGCTGAGGTTGAGGTCAACGAGATAAACGCGACGAGAATAAGCGTCCGCATGCATTCCTCCCTGATTTTAAGGGGCGGAGCTTATACCCGGAGGATGCTTTGGCAAGGTCGGGTACAACGGGGAGAATGACGCAAGTCGCAAAAGGCAGGGTGTGCGACGTGTCAGTCGGTGCAAATCTCTCGGGTGCTGTACTGTGCCGGGTGATACAGCGGCATCATCATTTTTCCGATCCAGATAACCTGCGTCCACGCGGCGTGCGAGACGTACCGCTCCTGATGACAGACAGGCTCCTCCGCTCGAGCAACTGATGCGTAATATGCTTGGAGCGCTTTATGCGTGAGCGGCCCATAGTATAGAGTCGGGGCAGCAATTCTGAGCAACCCCGCATTGATAAGTGTGCACTGTAGCTCGGCCACCTTATCGCTGCGATTTCCTATCTCGAATGCGTATTAAAGGCGATGGGCCATAGTGAGCCCTGCAAAATCGATCGCGGAGTATATCGGAAAAACTGCTTTTTTTTCTGGCTGGTTAATGGCGCACTATACAACGCCATGAATGGAGCGGGCGAAGGGAATCGAACCCTCGTATGCAGCTTGGGAAGCTGCCGTTCTACCATTGAACTACGCCCGCGGACGTCCCCATGATTAGCCGACCTCGCGCCATCCGCCAAGCTGTTCTATCTTCCTTCTCGCCTTACTGTTAACTTCCTAAACTTCCAGATGCGCGACACACGGATGCCGGTTGCGCCGCCGCGCACGCATCCCTAAATCTGCGGGATGACGTCCACCAGGCTGCTCGAACGCAAATCCATTTCCGTTTCCGACTTTCGCTGCACCGCGGGGCCGGGCGACAAGCCGTTTGCGGAGCAGCATTGCCACCACTCGATCTCCTATGTCCGCAAGGGCAGTTTCGGCCTGCATTGCCGCGGCAAATTCAGCGAGCTGGTGGCGGGTTCGGTGCTGATCGGCCATCCCGGCGACGAGTATACCTGCACCCACGAGCACGTCTGCGGCGACGAGTGCCTGTCGTTCTTCCTGGCGCCCGAACTGGTGGAAACGATCGGCGACAGCGGGGTGCCCTGGCAGGTCGGGTCCGCGCCGCCATTGCCGGAACTGGTGGTGCTGGGCGAATTGGCCCAAGCGGCAGCAGATGGCAGCAGCGACATCGGTCTCGACGAAATCGGTCAGGTGCTGGCGAGCCGCTTTGTCGAGGTGGTGTCCGGCAAGCCACGCAAATCCGGCCCCGACGCCGCGCGCGACCGCCGCCGCGCGGTGGAGACCGCGCTGTGGATCGACGCCAACTCGCACCACCAGATCAATCTGGAGGATGCCGCAGCCCAAGCCGGGATCAGCCCGTTCCACTTTCTGCGGCTGTTTTCGCAAGCGCTCGGCGTCACCCCGCACCAATATCTGGTGCGCTCGCGGCTGCGCCATGCGGCGCGGCGGCTCGCCGACGATGACAGCCCGGTCACCGATATCGCCTACGATGTCGGCTTCGCGGACTTGTCCAATTTCGTGCGCACGTTTGGCCGCGCCGCCGGCGCTTCGCCGCTGAAATTCCGTCAGGCCTCGCGGGGCGACCGCAAGATTTTCCAAGAACGGCTGGCGCTCCACTAGCTAGGCTTTCTCCAGGCCGCGCGGCTTCGCGCGCTTTCGAACTGGAGAATACCATGTACGACCACATCGGCTTACGCGTCGGCGATCTCGACGCCAGCGTACGCTTCTATACGGCGGCGCTCGCCCCGCTCGGCTTCGTGCTGTGCTCGCGGGACGATTCCGGCGCAGGCTTCGGCCCGAAGGGCGCACCGGCGCTCTGGCTCCATCTGCACAAGGGATCGGCGGGGTCAGCGGCGCATGTCGCGTTCCGCGCCAAAGACCACGTGGCGATCAAGCAATTTCATGCCGAAGGCCTGAAAGCCGGAGGCCGCGACAATGGCGGCGCCGGGCCGCGCGCCGATTACAGCCCGACTTATTACGCGGCGTTTTTGATCGATCCCGACGGCAACAATGTCGAGGCGGTTTGTACGTGATCTCTCCACGTCGTTGCGAGAAGCGTAGCGACGAAGCAATCCATGCCTCCGCAAGTCGCGAGATGCATTGCTTCGCTTCGCTCGCAATGACGGCTGAACGTTCATTCTCTTTCAACAAGGACTTACCCATGGCCTCCATCCACAAAGAAATCCTCATCGACGCCTCCCCCGATCACGTCTGGGACGCCCTGCGCGATTTCGGCGCGCTGCATACGCGGCTGGTGCCGGACTTCGTGACCGACACCAGGCTCGACGGCGACGCCCGCATCGTCACGTTCGCCAACGGCACGGTAGCCCGCGAAATCCTGGTCGATTGCGACGACGCGAAGCGGCGGCTGGCCTATGCCATCGTCAGCGAGCGCATCAAGCAGCACAGCGCCTCGGCGCAGGTGTTTGCCGAAAGCGACGGCCGCACCCGCTTCGTGTGGATCGCCGACGTGCTGCCGAACGAGATCGCGTCCTATATGGACGCCCAGATGGATCTGGGCATGCACGCCATGCAGAAGGCATTGGGACGCAGCGCCGCATGATATCAGCGTTTCTCGACGCCCTCGGCGCGGACGGCCCCTCGGCCGACCGCGCCGGCAAGATGGATCTCTACGGCCGCTTCGTCGGCTCCTGGGATCTCGATGTCAGGCAATTTTCCGAAGACGGCAGGAAGCGGCGCCGCGCCGGCGAATGGCATTTTGGCTGGGCGCTGGAGGGCCGCGCGATCCAGGATGTCTGGATCGTGCCGCCTCGCGGCGAGCTGCGACGCGGCGATGCCGCGACCAATTTCAACTCGTACGGCACCACGCTGCGGATCTACGATCCCGATATCGACGCCTGGCGGATTCAGTGGAGCGATCCGGTCACACGGAATTTCCTGCAAATGATCGGCCGCGCGGAGGGCCGCGACATCGTGCAGCTGGGCACGCGGCCGGACGGACAACTGGCCCGCTGGAGTTTCAGAGACGTCGCCGCCGATTCATTCCTCTGGCGCGGCGAAGTCTCGGCCGACGACGGCGCAACGTGGCGTGTCGTCACCGAGTTCACCGCCCGCCGCAGGGACGCGTGATCTTTCTCACAGATCGGCTCCCCTCTCGCTCCTAGCCTCGGCTCGTGCGTCCGAATGGCGCCGCGCCCGCGGCCGCCCGCGCATGAGGAGTTCGAACCATGACTGGAGCTGACAAGATAATCTGTCAGGCGGCCGCGTTGCTTTTGCTGTTCACCCTGACCTTGACGCCAGCCAAGGCGCAATTCGGCGGCGGCGGCCAAGACATGATGACGCAGATGGCGCCGATGCTTGAAATGATGAAGGCGAAGATGGGCAAGCGTCGCTTCGCCGCGATGATGCAGACCATGGGCCCGATGATGAGCCGCATGACGGAAGGCGGCGGCGGTCTTGGTGGACTCGGCGGCATGATGGGTGGCGGCGGATTTCCCGGCTTCGGCGGCGGTTATGTGCCTGAAGGATACGGCGTAACCACCGGCGGCATGAACATCGGCGGTTTCGGCGGCGGCGAATTGATGAGCATGGTCCCGCAACTGATGCGCATCGCGAATGTCGGCGGTGGTCGCCACGGCCGGCGTCACCGGCGGCGGTAGTTATTTCAGCCGGCGAGGAACCAACGAGTCGCGGTCATGTGCGCCTGATGACAGGCCCCCCGACGAAGCAATCCATCTCCGGTATCGCGTAATGGATTGCTTAGCGGAGCCTGCTATCGGGCGCGCATTGGCGCGACCCGGCGGCTCGCCATGACGAGCATCACGACAGCGCCGGCCGAACCACCGGCATAGGCTGCTTCGGCCCCCATCGCGTCAGCATCACGCTCACGCAGGACAGCACGCCGAGCAGCACCATCGAGGCCGCCGCGAGCATGAAGAAATTCTGTGCGGTCGCGTCATGTGTCGACAGCCACCATCCTCCCGCGCCAATGAACAGCAGCCGCGCGGTCTGCGCCAGCACCGGACCAATCACCTTGGCCGCGCCCTGTGAGGAAAAATAGCACGTCGTGGAAAGGCCGAGGAAGGCATACATCGGCGCCGCCGTCGACAAATACTGCCGGCTGGCAGCGCGCACGCTCGCATCGTCGGTGAAGAGGTTGACCCAGATGTCGGGGAATATTGCGATGAAGCTCGCGACCGCGCCGACCGAAACGAATGCCACGACCCCCGCGATCCAGCAGATCCTGCGGGCGCGCGCGATGCGCTGGGCGCCGATGGCCATGCCGACCATCGGCACCGAGCCAATACCGACGGCGAACGCGATCGACGTCAGCATGAATTCGAGCCGCGCGCCGATGCCATAGCCGGCGAGGATTTCGGTGCCAAAACTCGCCAGCATGTGGGTGAAGATACTGATGGTCAAAACCGACTGCAGCGGCGAGAAACAGGCGATGGCGCCGACCTTCAGGATGTCGATGAACATCGGCATCCGAATGCGAAGGCCGCGGATCTTGGGAACGACGCGCGCCCGGCCCGAGAACAGGTACCAGGACATTACGGAGATGCTGATGATGTAGGCGGTCAACGAACCGGCGGCCACACCACGCATGCCGAATTGCGGGATCGGGCCCAAACCCAGCCCGAGCGTGCCGCCGAGAATGATCTGGCAGACGGCGGACGAGAGCATCATGAGCGACGGCAGCTTCATATTGCCGGTGCCGCGCAAAATGCCGGCCATGGTGTTCATCAACCATGGGATGATCGCGCCACCGAAAAATATCTGCGTATAGGCGACGGCCTGCGCCAGCACATTGCCGCGGCCGCCGAGCAGTTCCAGCAGCGCGGGGCCGAAAATCAGCATGCCCAGCATGAAGGTCAGCCCGAAGCAGAAGCCGATCAGCAGCGCATGCGAAGCCAGCGTGGAAGCGCGGTCGACGTCGCCGGCGCCGAGCGCACGCGCAATCGCCGACGCCACGCCGCCGCCCATCGCGCCGCCCGACATCGTCATGGTCAGGATCACGGTAGGAAACACCAGCGCCATCGCGGCCAGCGATTCCACGCCCAGGCGGCCGATATAGGAGGTCTCCGCGATCACGACGCAGGTGCCGGCGGTCAGCGCGATCACGTTCGGCCAGGCCAGCCACAACAGCGTGCGCAGGATCGGGCCGTCGACCAGCGCGTTCTTCAACGGCGCTGGCGGCGGCGGAAGCGGGCGCTCCTTCTCGTCTACAGGAATTTCGGCAACGCCGAGGTCGGACATTTCAGCTCCCCGCGCGCGGACTTGGAGCCGCGGCGCGGCTGTTTCCTAGCATGGCGGGGGGTGATTCCACGTGCGAAAGGCGCAATGGGGGCCTGCGCGATTGCAGGCGGGCCTCTCTCAGCCCCTCCACTTGTGGGCGAGGTGCACGCCGGCAGCCCTTTCACGGGGAATTCATGTTGCCCTTACGAACGTTTGGGCCCGCACCGCATTGGTAAGACGACACCTCACGGAAACCCGCCATGCGCAACAACATCCTCCTCGCAACATGCGTCGCCGCGCTGGCGCTTCCGCTTGCGGCCTGTAACGATCCCAAGGAAACTTCGACCGACAACGCGACCGTGGCGCAAAGCTACGGTCCTTCACCCAACCTGCCGCCGCCGGAACATTCGTGGATCCCGACGGTCGATATCGCCTCGGTCAGCCGCTGGCCCGACGGCGCCAAACCGATCGCCGCCAATGGGATGACGGTCACGGCTTTCGCGAGCGGGCTCGAGCATCCGCGCACGGTCTATGTGCTGCCCAACGGCGACGTGCTGGTCGCCGAGAGCAACGCGCCGCCGAAACCGGACGACGGCAAGGGCATCAAGGGTTTTGTCTACAGGCAAGCGCAGAAATGGGCAGGCGCCGGGGTGCCGAGCGCCAACCGCATCACGCTGTTGCGCGATGCCGACGGCGATGGCGTTGCCGAAACGCGCAGCCTTTTCCTCAGTGGATTGAATTCGCCGTTCGGCATGGTGCTGGTTGGCGAGGATTTTTACGTCGCCAACTCCGATGCGATCATGAAATTCCATTATTCGACCGGCGACACCAGGATCAGCGCGCCCGGCGTCAAGCTTGCGGACCTGCCCGCCGGCACCCTCAATCACCACTGGACCAAGGACCTGACAGCAAGCCCGGACGGCGCGAAGCTCTATGCAACGGTCGGCTCCAACAGCAATGTCGGTGAAAATGGAATCGAGGCCGAGAAGGATCGCGCCGCGGTGCTGGAAGTAGACCGCGCCAGCGGCCAATGGCGTGTGTTTGCCTCGGGCTTGCGCAACCCTAACGGTCCGTCATGGAATCCAAAAACCGGCGAACTCTGGGTCGTCGTCAACGAGCGCGATGAACTCGGCAACGATCTCGTTCCCGATTACATGACTTCGGTGAAGGACGGCGCGTTCTACGGCTGGCCGTACAGCTATTACGGCGACCACGTCGACACGCGCGTCGAGCCGCGACGGCCCGACCTGGTGCAGAAAGCGATGGCGCCGGATTATGCGCTCGGCGCGCATACGGCTTCGCTGGGGCTCGTCTTCAACACCGGAAAACTGTTTCCGGCGGAGATGGAAGGCGGCGCCTTCATCGGCCAGCACGGCTCATGGAATCGCAAGCCCCGCGCCGGCTACAAGGTGATCTTCGTATCCTTCAAGGACGGCAAGCCTTCGGGCGCGCCGCAAGACGTGCTGACCGGCTTCCTCAACGAAAAGGGCGAGGCGCAGGGCCGCCCTGTCGGCGTGCGGGTCGACAAGCAGGGCGCGCTCTTGGTCGCCGACGACGTCGGCAACGCGATCTGGCGCGTCACGCCCGCGGCGAAATCGGCGGCGCGGTAGGACGGTCGACGTTCAGACGACTTTGCCGAAAACCGCGCCAATTCCGGCTGTCAGCCCCATTGCGAAAGCACCCCAAAATGTCACACGGATGGTCGGCTTCAACAGGCCGGCGCCGCCGGCTTTTGCACCAATCGCACCGAGCAGCGACAGGAACAGCAGCGATCCCACGGAGACGATCGGGATCAGTGCGTTGGACGGCGAAACCAGCACCAGCACGAGCGGCGCTGCCGCTCCAACAGAGAAGGTCGCAGCCGATGCCAACGCCGCCTGCACTGGCCGCGCAGTCGTGATCTCCGAAATGCCCAGTTCATCCCGCGCATGGGCGCCCAAGGCGTCCCTGACCATCAATTGCTCGGCTACTTCGCGAGCGAGCCCCTCCTCGAGGCCACGTGCGATATAGACCTGAGCGAGCTCTTCCCTCTCGAACACAGGATCGTCGGCAAGCTCACGCTTTTCGCGTGCGAGATCGGCATGCTCGGTATCGGACTGTGAACTGACCGAGACATACTCGCCAGCCGCCATCGACATGGCGCCGGCAACAAGCCCGGCCACGCCGGTCAACAGAATATCGTTGCGGGATGCCGCCGCGGACGCCACACCCAATATCAGGCTGGCGGTCGATATGATCCCGTCGTTGGCGCCGAGCACCGCTGCTCTCAACCAACCTATGCGCTCAACAAGGTGATTCTCGCGGTGAAGGCGACTCATTGATTGATCTTCCTGTCGAGCGGGCTGGCGCCTTAACCGCGGTCGAGACCTTGGTAGCTTCCCAAAGCGTCGAGCGTTCCGCAATGATCTGAATCAACATCAGACAATTGCCGTCATGATCGACATCAGACGCGACTGCAGCGGCGCGGCCTGCCGAGTGTGCTGAGACATTCCCCGCGAACAGGAAGAACATGCCCGATCTCCCTTCCGTGCTCCTGAACCTGGTGGCAGCGCTGGGCATCGGACTCCTGATCGGCGCCGAGCGGGAGCGCCGCAAGGGAGGAGGTCCGGCGCGCTCGCCGGCGGGAATACGCACCTTCACCATCGCCTCGCTTGCCGGTGCAGCCAGCGTCATGGCGGGCGGCGCAGGCATGCTGGCTGTGACGGTCACAGGCGTGGCGGTGCTGACCGCGATCGCATACTTGCGATCCCGCAGCGACGATCCCGGCCTTACGACCGAGATCGCCCTGATCGTAACCGCGCTGCTGGGCGGCCTGGCGATGCAGCAGCCGGCTTTGGCGGCGGGCATGGCCGTCGGCGTTGCCGCCCTGCTCGCGGCGCGAACCCCTCTGCATCATTTCGTCCGTTCCGTGCTCACCGAGCGTGAGGTGAACGACGCAATGATCTTCGCGGGCGCTACTTTGGTGGTGCTTCCGTTGCTGCCCGATCAGGCGCATGGACCCTATGGCGCACTCAATCCGCGGTCGATCTGGATCGTCGTCATTCTGGTGATGGCCATCAGCGCCGCGGGATATGTTCTCGTTCGGATGGTCGGAGCGCGGTTTGGACTTCCGCTCACAGGTTTCGCGTCCGGCTTCATTTCAAGCGCCGCCACGATCGGCGCCATGGGCGCGCGGGTTCGAAAGAGTCCGGATGTCGTCAGCGCCGCGGTCGCAGGCGCGGCGCTCTCGACAGTCGCCACGGTGGTTCAGATGTGCCTGGTGTTGGCCGCCACCAGCCCGGTCACCTTGCGCGCGCTGTCCGCGCCGCTGATTTGCGCCGGCATCGCTGCCGCGGCCTACGGCGCCGGCTTCACAGTGCGGGCCTTGCGCGAACGAGACGCGGCTGAACCTCAGCCGGGACACGCGTTCAGCCTCCCGGTCGCGCTGGTATTCGCGCTGGCCCTTTCCGCAATGCTCGTCGCGTCGGCCGCGCTACGGGAATGGTTCGGCGAGACCGGAGTCATTGTAGCGGCCGCGGCGGCCGGCTTCGTCGACACGCATTCCCCCGCCATCGCGATTGCTTCGCTGGTTGCATCCGGAAAGATGACAGCTGCTGACGCCGTGTTTCCTATCCTCGCCGCGTTCTCTACCAATACGATCAGCAAGGTCATCTTCGCCTGGAGCAGCGGCAGCCGGTCGTTCGCGTTGCGCTTGATCCCGGGCCTGATCCTGGTCGCGGGCGCGGCGTGGACCGGCGCACTGCTGAGGCAATAGCCGACCCATCGCGTGCCTGTCTTGTTCCGGCTTAGAGAAACTGCCGGCCACCATCGACCACGAGCGTCTGGCCGGTGACGAAGGTCGCATGCGGCGAAGCGAGAAACAGTACGGTGCCGACGATATCGCCGCTGACGGCCGCGCGCTTCAGCGCGCCCCGCATCACGCCGTATTCGGCAGCATTCTCCAACAGGCAGAGGCTCGCATCGGTCAGCGTGAGGCCAGGCGCGATCGCATTGACCGTGACGTTGTCGTCGCCGAGTTCGCGGGCGAGCGCCCGGGTCATGGCGATGATCGCGCCCTTCGAGGAGACATAGTGCAGCCACATCGGCGATCCGCTCATGACGGTCGCGGAAGACACATTGACGATCGCGCCGCCGCCTGACGCGCGAAGCAGCGGCGCGACGGCCCTGGTCATGATCCAGGTGCCCTTCACGTTGACGCTCATCACGCGATCCCATTCCGCTTCGGAAATCGATTCGAAGCTCGTGCGCTGCAGCCCTGCATAAACAGCGGCGTTGTTCACCAGCACGTCGGCGCCGCCGAGACCCTCATGCGCCACACGGGCCAGCCGCTCGGCCGAGGCGAGGTCCGTTACGTCGACGGCCTGCGGAAGGGCCCGGCCGCCCTTTGCGGCGATCAATCGCGCCGTCTGTTCAGCGCCCGCGATGTCGATGTCGGCAGCGACCACGCTCGCGCCGGCAGCGGCGAAGGCCTCGGCAAAGGCACGGCCGAGGCCGCCCGCCGCCCCGGTGACGATAACCCGCTTTCCGCCCAGTTCGAGCCCACCCATCGGCTGTCCCGGGCTCTTCATATCAAATGAAGCAACAGGGCCTGCCTGGTGCCGGCCAGTTCCTGCGTCGCCATCTGTCGCCCGGCTTCGGTTTCGAGCAGCGCAAACTGACCATCAAGGCGATCGGAATATTGGCGCGGATTGAGCTTGAACCAGTCGCAGGCGACCGCAACACCCGTGACCGTGAAACGCCAAAGCTTGTCGGCATCGCGCACCAGCCGATCGTTGAGCGACCGCGGATACGGCCGCGTGTCGTGGCCGTCGATGATCTCGCCGACGGCCGCGATGACGGGCTCAGGCCAGCCGGTGTTCGCCAGCACCTCGCGCGACAGCCGCACGCCTTCCTTCTCGTGCAGGAAGCGCACGTCGGATTGCATCATGTTCGGCCCAAACCCCTTCTCGATGATGTCGGTCATGTCGATCGACCACCAGCCGATGTCGTGCAGGAGGATGGCGAGCGAAACGATATCCTCGTCGGCGTCTGGATGAAGCTTCAACAGCGCCTGCGCGAAGGCAAAGGACAGCGGGATATGCACGTCGTTCTTGCGGGCGCGCATATAGGGTTCGGCTTCACGCCAGACGGCGTCGTATCGGCCGGGTATGTCTGATCTGGTCAGCATGCTCAGGTTCCGTTTCGCGTAGCGGCGGATATCGCCGCCACGCCTTTGCTTTTCGTCAGGACAGGATCGTGACCTCGCCCGTCGAACCGTTGACGCGAAGCATCTGTCCGGTCTTGATCGAGGTCGTCGCGTTGCCGGTGCCGGTCACGGCTGGCAGGCCATATTCGCGGCACACGATCGCCGCGTGCGACATCATCCCGCCGATGTCGGTGACGGTCGCCTTGATCTTGCCGAACACCGGCGCCCAGCTCGGCGCCGTAACCGGCGCCACGAGAATTTCTCCCGGTTCGATCAGACCAAGATCGTCAGCCGACCGCAGTACACGCGCAGGACCTTCGACGGTGCCCGGCGACGCCGCCATTCCGGTCAGAACCGACTTGTCGGCAGACCCGTTCAGCCAGCGGCCGACGCTTTCGGTGGTGATGCCCCACAGCATGATGGTGAAGGGTTCGGTGATCACGGCGGGAGGTTCGTTCAGCGCCGGCTGCGGCGCCTGCGTCGCCAGCGCCGCCATGATCTTCCGGCGGCTCGCGATCTCCGCCGGCCAATAGGTGGGGCCGATCGGATCGGTGCCGACCGCCCAGGCATTGCCATAGTCGAAAAGCGCGTCGCGGACTTCCTGCCGCGTCAGATAGAACATGTCGTCGGGCTGTTCCCAGAAGCCGGCGTCGTGGAGGATGCGGCTCAATCCGCGCATCTTGCGCCAGAACACGCCCATCGACCAATGCTCGATGTAGAAATTGTGGTTCTCGACATAGGGAAACACGGTGCGCGCCAGGCCGAGCTTGCCTTCGAACGCGGCGCGGGCGTCCGCGTCGAGCAATTCGGCATATTCCTTCGTGATGCGGTCGCGCTCGGCGGCGATCCTTGCAGTGGGGCGGTCGATCTCCTCGCCTCGCTCAACACGGACGATGTAATCCCTGATGTAGCCGAGCGGGATATCGAGGTGTTCGATCCAGTATTTGTCGGTCGAATAGAAGCCGTTGCCGGAGGTGAAATTGAACCAGGGATCCTGCGCCTGCTTCCACGCCTCGAGCCATTGATGGCCGTTCGGCCGTTGCGCGACCGCCGCCAGCGCCGCGTCAGCCGGGCCGGTCCGAAGCGCGGTTGCGACGTCGAGCTGGACGGCGAGCTTGGCCAGCTTCTTCAATTCATCGTCGGGCCGGAACAGATCGACATCGACTCCCTGCACCATCTTGGCAATCGCCTGGTCGGGAATGTCGGGAAACTGTCCCTTGAGGAAGCCGAAGAAATCCAGATAGGCGGCGTAGCCGAGGTTCAGAAACTCGAAATGATACTGCCAGGTCTTGTAGAGAAGCTGGATCGACCGGTCGTAGGTCTCCATCAGGCCGTAGGTGTTATCGAGACCGACACCCTCGGTGACCCAGTCGAGCGGCACGACGTCGGGCAGCTTCTCGAAGTGCAGCGCTTCGAGCGCGGCGATGTTGGCGCGGACCTTCTTGTCCCAGTTGGCGAGCAGACTGTCCCAGTTCTGGAAATAGTAGCCGGCGCGCTCCATGAACTGCGGCACACGGCCGGCGATGAGTTCGGGCGCGACGGCCACCGGGCTCATGTAGCAATAGCCGTTGTGGATCCGGTAATCGACGCCGTTGGCCGGCGGAATCATATAGTGGCGGGTGTTGTACTGGCCGAGGCACTTGACCGCGAATTCCACCGTCACGGCGTCGAACGGCTTGAACGGGGTCGGCCAGTGCTGGCTGTCGCAGAACCAGAACTTGCTTTCCTCCTTCTGCTTCAGATTGTCCTGGAAGACGAGATAATAGGGATAGAGGCGCTTCCAGTCTTCCGCGCCTGCGGGGCCTTGATGTCGTAAGGACTGGGAAATCTCACATGCGTCGTCATTCGTTTCTCCCCGCTCTGGCCACCGGCTATTGATCGATCGTGTGTCTGCTCATGGCTTGACCCTGAGCGGCGAGAGCAGCGCGCCGAGCACGCCCTCGATTCCCACCGCGTAGGTCTTTTCCCGCTCCATTTTCTTCCGGCTCCAGACCGTCTCCGGCCGGCTTTGCAGGATGACGACGTTTTCGCCGTCGGGCAGATCGCGATCGATCGCCCACTCGACGTCCTGCGGGCAGCCCATGCTCTTCTCGAGCGCCTTGGCGACGCGAGCGACCGCAATGACCTGCGCATCGCTCAGCGAAGGCAGCGTGCGGCGCGAAGTCTCGACCACCTTGTGAACAGTTCTGCGCGCCGCGCGATCGGCCACCAATTCCCAATCCTTGTTCGCGATCTTGCGCTTGAGGATTTCGAGCATCACCTTCTCGACCACGAAATTGTCGGGCGTGATTTCACCTGACACGACGGGCTCACCAAGGCCGAAGGCGGCGTCGATCACGATCCGGGTACGGTTGCCGGTGATGGGATCGAGCGTCATGGCAACGCCGGCCGCCGCCGCGTCGACCATCTTCTGCACGCCGACGCACATCTGCGCGTCGAGCCACCCAAGCCCGTTCTTCGCGCGATAGGAGATCGCGCGGGCGTTGAACAGGCTGGCCCAACAGGCTTTGACCCTGTCCACAACATCATCTTCGCCGACGATCCAGAGGTAAGTATCCTGCTGGCCGGCGAAGCTCGCATCTGGCATGTCCTCGGCGGTCGCCGAAGAGCGGACCGCAACCGGCAGATCGTCGTCCTCCGCGATGGCGCGATAGGCGCGACGGATCTCCACCTCGACGCCGGCGGGCATGGCGGCCGAGACGATCAGCCGACGGATCTCGGATGATTTTTCCTCCTCGTCGTCGACATTGCCGATGTCGATCGACCGCATGAGGGCTTCAATCCTGCCGCGCAGGCGGCCGGATTCGAGATGTTCGGCATAGGCGTCGGTAGTAATCGCAAAACCGTTGGGCACATTCACCCCGGCCGCGATCATGCGGGCAAGGCTCGCGCATTTGCCGCCGATGCGGACGCTGTCAGCCTCGGACGCCCTGTCGAAAGCGACAATGAACCTGGCGTCTGGAACCCTTAGCATTTTCAGTCTCCTCAAGACGACCGCGGCAGCACGTGTTGTTTACGAATGGTGACACGCGTCCCATTCAATGTGGAGTTCAGTGGGAGTCCGGAATGACGTGTTGGCCACGAAGCCGAAGGCCTGTTTCGCCTTCAGCGTCACGTCCGGCATTCGCCGCGTCAGTTCTTCCAGCGCAATCGCAAGCTCCATCTTGGCAAGTTGCTGGCCGACGCAGAAATGGATTCCATAGCCGAAGGCAAGATGGCCGCGCGAATCCGTGCGTGCGATGTCGAAGCGCGATGGCTCGGAGAACGCCGCCTCGTCGCGATTGGCGGAGCCGAGCAGCAGCAATATGTCCGCGCCCTTGGGGATGGCGACGCCACCGATCTCGGCGTCTTTCAGCGCGCGCCGCCGCCACGCCACGATCGAGGGGCTAAAGCGGAGGATTTCGTCCACGGCGCCGGAAATCAGCGCGGGGTTTGCTACCAGAGCTTCCCAGTTGCGACGGTGAAGCAGCAATTCGCGCAAGCCATTGGCGATCAGCGTCGTGGTGGTCTCGTGGCCGGCGAACAGGACGCTGTAGAGAACGCCGGCGATTTCGTCGTCGCTGATCTCCGCGCCCTCACTCTGCAGGCGAACGAGATCGCCCGGCAGGTCGTCGGACGGGATCGCATGGCGCTGCGCGACCAGGGCGCGGCAATAGTTCCAGTATTCAACCATGTTGCGGGCGTGCGGCAATTGCTCAGCGTCCGACAAATTGCCCCAGGTCAGGAGTGCGCGACTGACCGCCCAGGCCTTGACCTTCGCCACATCAGCGTCCGGCACGCCGACAAGCCTGAACAGCACCAAAGCCGGGACATCGTAGGCGAACTCGCGGACAAACTCAGCCTTGCCGTTGCCGATGATCGCGTCGAGCGCGTGCGTCACGACCTGCCTGATCTGCGGCTCGATCGCCTTGAAACGGCGCGGGCCGAAGCAGCCCTGAACCAGTTTGCGGATGCGGGTGTGATCGGGCGGCACGCGGGCGGAAAGGCCGGAATAGGCGGTGAAGCCGCCCTCGCGCATGATCCGCTTGCCGTCCTCGCCGATCGGGCGCAGCGGCGCCTGCGCATTTTCGGATGAGAACGTCCGCCAGTCCTCGAACACCGATTTGATATCGGCGTGCCCGGCAATGACGTAATACTGTAGTTCTTCGGAAAAAAAGACCGGCGCCTCGGCCCGCGCCCATTGGTAGAAAGCGAACGGATCGGTGATGTCAAACGGATCGAAATCGATCGATGCGTTTGAAAAGGGGCAGCCCTTTGCGGCCGTCACCGTCGCCATCGTCTCCTCCATGGGCCCGTAAGGGTGTTTTTTCTTGAGAGGATACAGCTCGATCTTTGGTTTTTCTTTAGCCAGAAAATCGAGGAGTATCAGCAGACTACTGGGCCACCAGACTAACTTCGGTCGGCCAGCTCACGATAGACCTGACGCAGCCAGGCGCTTTGCGGCCGATCGTCGAAATGACGGAGCGAGTCCCGATAGAGCTTGTATTGCCGATCGATGGCTTCACGCCGCCCCTGCGCGCGAAACACGCGCATCGCCTCTTCATGGGCAATCTCGCACAGGGGATCGATGGCGAGCGCCTTCTGGCAATGCGACAGCGCGGTCGAAAAATCCTGCCTTTCGCGGTGAATGCGCGCGGCGTCGCGCTGCACCTTGAAGAACATGTCGCGCAGCCAATAGCGTTTCGACCAGCACCAGTCGTGCTCGGTGTTGTCGGCGTAATCGGCCGGAATGTCCTCGAACAGATCGCCGGTGTAGAGCCGGTCGGCGGCCTGCAGGCAGATCAGCGCTTCGTCGCTTGCGCCTGATTTGATGTGGCTGTGCGACTGCCGGCAGAGTTGCTCGAACGTCGATATGTCGAGCCAGCTTCTTTCGGGCGGCACCAGAATGTAGCGCGATCCGTCGCGCAGCAGATGTTCGCGCATGCCGGCGCCACGTCCGGGCTTGCCCTGCAAGGCCTCGCGCAGGCATTTGACGGTGTGATAAAGCCGGTTGCGCGCGGTCTCGACCTTGTCCGCCTCCGGCCACAGCAGGTCGCACAATTCGTCCGTCGTGCCGCCCTGCCCGCCTTTCTGCAGCAGATAGGCAAACAGCGTCTTGGACTTGCGGGTGGCGCCGCCGGAAATCTCCCAGTTCACCTGGCTGCCGTCGGTGCGATAGATCCGGAGCCGGCCGAAGCAGCGTATCTTCCAGCGGTCACTTCTGTCGAAATAGGCCTCGATCGGCTCCTCGGCCGAACGTCGCAACAGCCACATGGGGTCGGCGCCCTCGGCCGCATGGATCGCGGCGGCCGGCGGATCCGAGGGATCCGATATGATCTCGCCGAGCCAGTGGTCGATCTGCTGACGCAGCGTGCCCTGGGTGAGAAGATCGGCCGGCAGCCAATGCGGATTGGCGGCCACCCCCTTGGCGGTCAGGATTGCCGGATGCCCGCGCAACGCGGCGAGCAACTGCTCATCGATCAAGAGGCTTCGATTGTAGAGCGACACCACGCGGATGCCGGGCCTGGACGACAGCCTGTGCGCCACCAACGTCCAGTGCTCGAAATTCGCGGCCGCCGAGTTCGTTTCCAGGCCCCATCCCATGTCGATCGCCAGGATCGTTTCCGGCGCCGCCCCTTCGAGTTCGAGCCAGCGCTCGATCTGGCGTTCGACCTGCGCGAATGAAATCGGCACATCGAGAAACGCCAAATCCGAATAGGCCTTGCACATGGTCGTCACACTGCTGCCGCTGGCCGGCGGCTTGCCGGCAGCGGCAACGACCAGGATTCGCGCCGGCGAAAGATGATCGATCGCGGCATCGATGAATTCGGCAAGCAGCGTCCGCTGACGCTTCGCGAAGAAGGCGAGATTCGTAACGGGCGGGTTATCGCCGGAGTCCATGCCATCGCTCCCGTAGCGGGCTCAGCATGATCGCTGTGGCGAGGAAAGTGAACCGCGATTGTCAGGAGAGGCAGCGCTCGTGCGCCGCAGTATGGTCGGGCTTGCCGAGCCGGCTGCCCCGGTAGCGGGACTACACCCTGAAATGCTTGCTCAGCTTCAGGCCCTGCGCCTGGTAGTTCGAGCCGATGCGCTGGCCGTACATGGCGTCGGGCCGCGACAGCATTTTCTCGTAGACCAAGCGGCCGACGATCTGGCCGTGCTCGAGGATGAATGGCACTTCGCGCGAGCGCACTTCGAGCACGGCGCGCGCGCCCTTCCCGCCGGCGCCGACATAGCCGAAGCCGGGATCGAAGAAGCCTGCATAGTGCACGCGGAATTCGCCGACCAGCGGATCGAACGGCACCATCTCGGCGGCGTAGTCCGGCGGCACCTGCACGGCTTCCTTTGAGGCCAGGATGTAGAACTCGCCGGGATCGAGAATGAGACTGCCGTCCGGGCGGGCCGGGATCGGTTCCCAGAATTCATCGACGGCGTAGCCGCTGCGGCGGTCGATATCGACCACGCCGGTGTGGCGCTTGGCGCGGTAGCCGACGAAGCCTGATGTGTTTTTGCCGGAGAGATCGACTGACAGCGCGACGCCGTTCGCGAGGTCGGCGTCGTCGATATCGACCAGCCGCTCGGCATCATGCAGCGCTTCGAGTTCGTCGGCGTTGAGGATGGCATCTCCAGTGCGGAAGCGCACCTGAGAAAGCCGCGAGCCCTCGCGCAGCAGCACCGGAAATGTCTTCGGACTGATCTCGGCATAGAGCGGGCCGTGATAGCCGGCGCCGATCATGTCGAAGCGGCGGGTGCCGTCGGCGATCACGCGGGTGAACACGTCGAGCCGCCCGGTCGAGCTTTTCGGATTGGCGGCCGCCACGATCGACAGCGGCAGCGCAAGGCTTTCCAGCAACGGGACGATGTAGACGCAGTTGGTCTCCAGCACCGCGCCGTCGGAGAGATCTATTTCATGCAGCTTCAGCTCGTCGATGCGCTCGGCGACGGTTGAGCCGGGGCCGGGCAGGAAACTCGCGCGCACCCGGTAGGCGATGTTGCCCAGCCGCAAATCGAGGCTCGCCGGCTGGATCTGGCTTTCGACAAAGGGATATTCCGGCAGGATCAGGCCCGCATCCGTCATCGCCGCGATCATGCGGTCGGGCAGAATTCCGTTGGCGTCGGGCGGAAGCTTGAACGGCACGGCGCGATCCTCAATACGGCCCAAAACTCATCCAAACCTCTTAAATATGGGCTTTTAGGGGTTATCCGATGGCCGGCTTGACGGGAAGGGCGGGAGGTAATATCAGAACGACTTATCCCGTGGTGATTTGAGCCGGCCGGCTTGCAGCCACGTTAAATAAGTAGCTAAACAGGCCGGGGACACGTGTGATCCCGGCCTGTGGAAATTTTTCCAGGCCGGTTTTTTGTGACCATTTTCCAAGGTGGTCACGACGGAGGTCACATGTCTGAGACTGCTTCTAACAAGCGCTATCGTCCCGAAACCAAGCTGGTGCATGCCGGCGCCCTGCGCTCGCAATTCGGCGAAACGTCCGAGGCGCTGTTCCTGACGCAAGGCTTCATCTACGACACCGCCGAGCAATGCGAGGCGCGGTTCAAGGGCGAAGATCCCGGCTTTCTCTATTCGCGCTTTTCCAATCCCAACATCTCGATGTTCGAGCGCCGCATGATCGAGCTCGAAGGCGCCGAAGCCGCGCGCGCGACCGCGACCGGCATGGCGGCGGTGACCACCGCGATCCTGGCGCCGCTGAAGGCCGGCGACCATGTGGTGGCGGCGAAGGCGATGTTCGGCTCCTGCCGCTATGTGGTGGAGGATTTGCTGCCGCGCTACGGCATCCAGTCCACCCTCGTCGATGGCCTCGACCTCGACCAGTGGCGGAAGGCGATGCAGCCGAACACCAAGACGTGCTTCCTGGAAAGCCCGACCAACCCGACGCTCGACGTGCTGGACATCCAGTCGATCGCCGAGATCGCCCACCAGGGCGGCGCGCGGCTGATCGTCGACAACGTGTTCGCCACCCCGATCTGGCAAAGCCCGCTGTCGCTCGGCGCCGACGTGGTGATCTATTCCGCCACCAAGCACATCGACGGCCAGGGCCGCTGCCTCGGCGGCATCATCCTGTCGTCGGAAGCGTTCATCGCCGAGCACATCCACAATTTCATGCGCCAGACCGGCCCGTCGATGTCGCCGTTCAATGCCTGGGTGCTGCTGAAGGGTCTGGAGACGCTGGGGGTGCGCGTGCGCGCGCAGACCGAGACGGCAGCGAAGGTGGCAGACGCGCTCGCCAAGCATCCGAAGATCTCGCGGCTGATCTATCCCGGGCGATCGGATCATCCGCAGGCGGCGCTGGTGAAGAAGCAGATGCGCGCCGGCTCGACCCTGGTCGGCTTCGAGGTCAAGGGCGGCAAGGCCGGCGCTTTCCGCTGCCTCAACGCGCTGCAGATCTCGCGCATCTCCAACAATCTCGGCGACGCCAAGAGCCTCGTCACCCATCCGGCGACCACGACGCATCAGCGATTGACGCCGGAGGCGCGCGCCGAACTCGGCATCAGCGAGGGTTTTATTCGCTTCTCCGCCGGGCTGGAGCATGTGGATGATCTGATCGAGGATTTCGAGGCAGCGCTGGAGCATGCGTGAGAGCGCCACACAAGTAGCTGCACAACAGGTGTCGTCCCTGCGAACGCAGGGACCCATAACCACAGGCCGTTGCGAGTTAAGCAAGGTGTCAGCCACTGCCTGTAATTACTGGGGCCGCGGCGTATGGGTCCCTGCGTTCGCAGGGACGACGGGCTACATCGGCCGGTACGCCCGCACGTCGGCGGGCACGTTGACGCCGAGCTTGATCTGGCCGACCGACTTGATGATGTCGTCGCCGAGCAGTTGGGCGAAGCAGGCGTAGCCCCAGTCGCTCATGTGCAGGCCGTCGGAGATCACGAAATTCTCGATCGGGATCGCCTGCTTTTCGTGCCAGTCTTTCATGACGGCAAAGCGCGGGAAAATGCCGACCTTGCGAAGCTCGGCGGTCTTGTTCAGCAGGCTCATCATCTTGCCGGCGCTTTCGGCGTGCTCGTTGACCCGCGGCGAATATTGCGGGTCGATCAGCACGACATCGGCGCCAACAGCCTGAATCTGCGCGATGCCTTCCTCGACGAGTTTTGCGGTCTCACCCGGATCGAGGTTGCGCAGCACCGCGTTGGTGCCAACCTGCCAGATCACGAGGTCCGGATGCACGTCGATGACGGAGGTCTGCAGCCGCTTCATCATTTCCGGCGCATCCTCGCCGCCCCTGCCGGCATTGACGACGGAGATGTCGGCCGTCGGATATTGCCGGCGCAATTGTGCGGCGAGCCGGTTGGGGTAGTTGAAGTCCGGCGAGGTCGCGCCGAAGCCGGCGGTCGACGACGATCCGAACGCGACGATCACCACCGGCTGGCCCGCGACGAGCTTGCTCGCAACGTGCGGCAGCGATCCCATCGATTTGGAGCCGCCCTTTGACGGCAGGCACGGCACACGGCTGAAGATGTCGCCGGCCGATTTGACGACTTCCTTCACCTTGTCGATCGCGTTGCCGGTGATGCCCTTCGCGGCCGGATTGGCAGCCATCGTTGCAGGCTGCGACGCGGCGCTTTCAGCCGCGGGCTTCTGCTCGGTCTTGTTTCCGGATTTGGCGTTATCGGACAGCGCCGCCTGCTGCGCGGTCTGTTGCGGGCCCGTCTGGGCAAGCAGCGGCGACATCGCGGCGGACATCAATAGCGCCAGGCTCATGGCGCAGATGGTCGGCAATGTCGACAAACGAAAAGGGTAGTGACGGCTCATTAAGGCTAATTCCCTAATTCTGCTGCGCCGGATCGAGGCGGGCCGCATCGAGCACGAATTTCGACAGCGCGCGGCCGAGACAAGCATGAACCCGTTTGGCCATGTCGGGACCATGAACGGTACTGAACAGGTCGAAATCTCCGGCGTCATTCCAGTGACGCATGATGCCAAACCGGTCGAACAGCGGAACATCATGCTGCTGCGCGACCACACGCATATTATCTAGGTATGGCGGCACGGAAATCATCGTTTCCGTGCGCGGGCTGTATTGCAGATTGATCAGAACCACGTCGGCCCCTGCCTTTTGCAGCGCAGCAATCCCGTCGCCGACGGCGCCGCGAAAATCGTCCGGATCGACGGATCGCATAGCATCGACGGTACCGGTCTGCCAGATGACCAAAGTAGGCCTTTTTGCTTCCACCAGCTTAACGAGGGTGGTGTCCGTCTCCTCCGCGGTTTTCCCGGGCTGTAGTTCTACGGATAAATTAATCTCGATCGAGGGCAGCTTCTCCTTCAGCGCGGCCTGCAATTTGGCGGGATAGGCGCTATCGGCCGAAGCGGCGATGGTCGAGGAACGGCTGCCCACCACGAGGATGGTCAGCGGCCGGCCGCTCTTGACTGCCTCAGTGACCCTCGGCAGCACGCTGTCGGTGCTCAGAAGATAGGCCGGCACTTCGCACGCCTGAGGCGAGGCTTGAAGTGAGCCTTGGGGTGAGGTGGCTTGGGGTGAGGTGGCTTGGGGGGCATCCTCGGCGCGAGCCAAATCGGTAGCCGCAAGTCCCGAGAGCAGGGACAGGGCTAGTACGGCTGCAGAACCGGGCCTCATACGCTGCCTCCAGCCATATCGGCATTGCCGCCCGTGCGCTTGGTCTTGGACGCATCTTTGTCGGCCGAATGCTTGTACCACGAAATCACCCACGCCACGCCCCACATGATGAGGATTCCGAATAGGCTAACCAGTGCGTGCATGAAGGCACCGCCGGCAACCTCGGCCAGTACGAAATGCCCTGCGAAGGCCAGGAAGATGCCAAGACAGAATATCTCAAGTGAATGCTGGCCACACAGGATCAATGGTCGCAGCCAGGGCGATTTGAGGCCAGACCAATCCTTGGGCAGGTAGCGCACAGTGAGCGCCGCCAGCGCCAGAAAATGGGCAAATCGCAGCACATCCAGATCGGTCTTGGTGATCGGGTACATCCACTGTTCGAGCCGCTTCGGCATCAGAAAGCTGAGCTGCGGGATGTGCCAGGTCAAGGTGACGAAGAATGAAAACAGCAGGTACGCAATGCAGATCCACAGCGTCACCGGCGACGACAGGATCCGCGACATCCGCGCGGCGCCACCCAACGCGCACCAGGCGCCGAACACGAACAGCAACTGCCAGGCGAACGGGTTGAAGATCCAGAAGCCGCCGGGATAGGCCGTCAGGTACCAGTCGAATTGCCAGGTCAGCGCGTACAGCAGCACCGACAGGCCGAGCGACACGTCGGGCCGCCATTTCATCAGCCACAGGATGACCGGCAGAAACAGCATCAGGACGATGTAGAGCGGCAGCACGTCCATGTTGACGGGACGGAAGCGCAACAGCAGCGCCTGGACGATGGTGACGTCGGGCTGCTTGAGAAAATCCATGATGCCCATTTCTTCGCTGTAGAGCGGGTTCTCGAAACGGGTGGCGACGTAGGAAATTTCGGCGAGGAAGATCGTGAACAGGAACACGTGCGCGACGTAGATCTGCCAGACCCGGCGCAGGATCCGCGCGGTCGCCACCACGAAGCCGGCCTGCAGCATCGCGCGGCCGTAAACAAAGGCGGCGGTGTAGCCGGAGATGAAGATGAAGATTTCGGTGGCGTCGGAAAATCCGTAATTGCGGATCGTGAACCAGGTCAGGATATTGGCCGGCAGATGATCGACGAAGATCAGCCACAGCGCCATGCCGCGAAACAGGTCGAGCCGCAATTCGCGCTCGCCGGCCACCGGTAGCGTAATCGCCGGCGCGGCAGCTGCCGCGGCCTTGCTATCGCTGAGAGGCGTTGCGGCAACTGGATCGGCAATGGACGACATCTGGCACCGTTGGTTTGGCTTTTACGCGTGCACGGCCCGGGAAACGATAATATCGGCCCGCAACCTCCACACAAGATACGCAAGCAGATACGGGGCCGGACGCGCGCGGGTGCGCTCTAGAGCGGAACTATGTTGAAACCGCGATCAAACAACCGGCAATCCGGGCGGGCTGGCGATTGTTCCCCGGGCATTCTTGGCTATGATACGCACAGGATTTCCGGAAGCTTGCCGCATGTACCGCGCCGTCACCCGCCAGATCGAAGTCACCGTCGAGCCGAGCTTCCTGCCCGAGCGCTCGTCGGTCGATCGCGGCCAGTATTTCTGGTCCTACACCATCGTCATCACCAACACCGGCGCTGAGACCGTGCAGCTGCGCACCCGGCACTGGACCATCACCGACGCCACGGGCCGCAAGCAGGAAGTCCGCGGCGAAGGCGTGGTCGGTGAGCAGCCCGTGCTCGCACCGGGCGAGCGCTTCGAATACACCTCCGGCGTGCCGCTGGCGACCGCGTCGGGCTTCATGACCGGGCGCTACCAGATGGTCAGCGCCAGCGGCGAGCGGTTCGAGATCGAAGTGCCGACGTTCTCGCTGGACAGCCCCGACAACAGGCGGGTGTTGAACTAGGGGCATTGCAGCTTCCTCCGGGCTACGGATTTTCCAGGCCACCGTTCTCTCCCCGTCATTGCGAGCACAGCGAAGCAATCCATAGCGCGGCAAGCGGATAGGCGGATGCTTCGCTGCGCCCGCAATGACGGTGGATACAGTTTCGCGATCTCGCAGCGCATTGCGCCCGAGGTTTGCTATCAAACTTCCCGCCCTCTTGTTTGGAGGGCGCAGGGAAGACCGGGTGCTTGCTGCACCCGCGGTCTCGCGTGCGATTTGCGCATAACAAGTTGCACACGAGCATACAGGGCAGCTGGAGCATTCCGGCCTTCCCTGCGCAATGGCTTACGGCTTACTTCGTGCTCTCCCCGGAGAACGGCTCTTTTGCCTCCGTCGCCCGCGAGAAGCGTCGCTTCTCGTGGACTTAGCGCCAGCACCGCGGCGCCCGAACCACACGACTTCACCGTACGCTTGAGCCGCACACGTCAGTCGCAGCCCTTGCGTCCATCGCATCTCACCGCGCGTTCCTGACGTTCGCGAGCGCCCCTCATCCGCCGTGAGACGAGCGGAGTTATGCGACTGATTTGCGTGAGAACGAAAGCGGAATATTTTTGATTCCTGAGCTTGACACGATTTCTGAAAATCGGAAGTGATTTGCTAGTCGTTGGTCACAGGCGGAAGATTGCGCTTGCGCGCAAAGAAAATCATCTGTCGTAGGGTGGGCAAAGCGCAGCGTGCCCACCATTTCGAAGCTTGCTCGATGATGGATGGTGGGCACGTCGCTAACGCTCCTTTGCCCACCCTACGAAACCACACCCGCTTCGTGCGGGGTGAACTCATCAACGACGAGCAGAACGCGCAGCTCACACCACTTTGTCACCATTAACCATCTCGGCACGACCTTCCGGCGCAAGGCTTTCAGCATCGCGGGAGCTCATCACCTGCGATCGGTGACGATTAGTTGCCGGCTGCGGGAACCATTGCCCTGCGAGTCTATTGGCTCACTGACACAATTATCCTTGGAAAGAGACATTATGAAAAATCTCGCGATCTATCTGGCAGCCGGCGCAAGTGCGCTTCTCGTGACCGCCGCTTCCGCAGCTCCGCTTGCCCCGAATGCATCGGTCGCTCCGGAGAGCAACATTCAAACCGTGCGCATGGTTTGTAATGAGTCAGGCCAGTGCTGGCGCCAACGTGGTGAACGCCGCGTCATCATCCGCGAGCAAGGTGATTCATACGGATATGCTCCCCGCCGCGAGCGTTACATCGAGCGTCGCGGCTACGAGGAGCGTGGCGGCATCGGCATCCGCGCGCCCGGCATCAGCGTCGGAATCGGTACCGATCGCTACTGAACGAGCCGACAACAGTCCGATCTGAATACAAGCAGGGCCGCGGAGAAATCCGCGGCCTTTGCCGTTCGAAACCAAAAAGTCTGCGGGCGATCAACCGGAAGCAAGCCCGCACTCCGACATGCGGCGCTCGCCTCGGCCGGCTTTCACACGTGAGGGGCGCTTGCTCCGCGCAGTCGCTCCACGAACCAGAAAACCCAAATCGTAACGAACGAGAGAACGAAAAACCCTCCGCAGGCAAGCAACGTCGGCACTGAACTGCTATCCATGGCATCCTCCGAGCGCTTGCAGGTTTATGGTCACGACTAACGGGGCGCCCGCCCGCTCTGCCGCGTCGCCTCGCTGATCAGATCAAAACATTCATTTGCGAAAATCTGCCGCGACCAGGTCGTAGGAGCCCCGCCCTCCACGGACGTAAACCTTTGCTGCCGCGGCGCATATCACATCGCGGTTGCAATCGAACGCGTTCAGGAAACCTGACTCGTCGGGGTGCGCATCTGGTTGAATTCGTCTCAATGCGCCCTCGTCGATGAAGAACGTCGTTTCCAGCGCGCTGTCGTGCCCCCAGAACCGAACGGCTCGCCGGGTCTGGTCATATGAGCGGCTATGATTTGGAAATTCGATCATAAGGCTGGGACCGATCAAATTCGCGCCGGCGAACCACGCGCCGTGCCGGGATTTGCGCGACCCGCACCGCGGCATGGTCGATGGCCACGGGTTGCGCTGACCGGTGACGCGCCCGTCGATGCGACGTGCGGTTGGTCAGTGTCATTGACGAGAATTGGCGTGGCGTCTGCGCTGCCGCAAAGGGGATGCTGAGGCAATACGATTGCGCTCCCTTTGAACTGGCTACTCGGCGTCGCATTGCAAGGCTTGTCAGGTCCCGCGCCGAAAACAAATAACGATTCCTCTCGCTATTCGGCAGACGATCGCTATATGGTCAGTATCATCGCGCGCCCCCTGGCTGTTATCGATGACTGAGAGCTTTGCGCTCCCGCCTAGAACCAAAGGCGGTCACATGCCAAATTCCAGATTCGACCTGCGTGAGTGGTTGGCGCCCCCGGTATTGATGCCGGTCTTTCTTGTGCTGCTGGTCGCCGCTGCGATGGTTATTCAATGGTAACCCGGCCTCACGCAGTTTCACGGCAGAAACAAAACCCATCGACGCTGGCTCAAGATCTGAACACCGGCGCGGCCGCCGCGCTGGACAGGGCTAGCGAGATGCCGCCGGGGGATGAGCGCACCGAGGCGATGCAAAAGGCATTGGTCCTGCGCAATGCCTCCGAAATCCAACTCCTTTTCGGCGGCAAGCGCGACGCATGACGAAGGCTTGGTCCGTTGGCGGCAAGCCGTGGTGTTATTGTTAAGTCATCGGGATCGTATGGGCCACGAGATGCTTGTCCCACATGAACACTTATATAAATCCATCGCCGCGCCCCCCGAGCTCCATAACGATGGCGCTTGATCATTCATACGTTCCCGCCGTCGTTCTCATTGTCGAGGATGACATGATGCTTCGTATGCGTGCGGTCGACATGGTCGAAGACGCCGGTTACACGCCGCTCGAGGCGCTGGATGCCGCCGAAGCGGTCGCCATCCTGGAATCCCGATCCGACGTCGCGCTGATGTGTACCGATATCCAGATGCCAGGCCAAATGGACGGCGTCGGACTTGCACATGCCGTTCATGCGCGTTGGCCGGCGATCAGGATCATCGTCGTATCGGGGCAGTTGAACCTGCCGCACCTCGATCTACCTCCCCGCAGCAGGTTTCTCGGCAAGCCGCTCGATGCCGGGGAAGTGATCGCCGAAATGCGAGATATGATCGGCCACGCCTGAGGCGTCAGCAGTTTGGCGTCGAATTCAGCCCAAAGCGCGTGAATACGGTGAAAACCGAGCCACCGAAGATCAGTGCGGTACCCAACCTATGGTGATACAGTCGGCAATGTCTCAAGCCGATCTCCGAACCGACCCGCGGCCCGCAAGCAGCCGATCCCCATACCAGGACGAACTGGCGGCAGAAAATGTCAGCCTGCGGCTTTTGCTCGCGCAGGCCGAGATCGATGCGCGGAGTTTGCTGGCCACGGCCGGCATCGACGCCAGGGAGCGCGAGGCGGCCGACAAGCTGCAGAAGCTGATCCTCGAGGAGCTGCACCATCGCATCAAGAATACGCTCGCAACCGTCGGCGCCATCGTCTCGCAGAGCCTGCGCGACCTGCCCGAAGCCAAACAAGCGCAGCACGCCATCGAGGGCCGCCTGCTCGCGCTCGGGCGAGCGCACGATCTGCTTCTGCAGGCAAGATGGAGCAGCGCGAACCTGGGCACGATCGTCCGCAGCGCCACCGAAGCCTTCGATAATCCCGATCAGCCGAAATTCTCGATTTCGGGCCCCGATATCCGGATGACATCCGGCGCCGTCATCGCCATCGCGATGACGCTCAACGAGCTTTGCACCAACACCACGAAGTTTGGCGCCCTGTCGGTCCCGGAAGGGCGCGTCGAAATCAAATGGACACTGGATCAACAGGCGCAGCGCCTGCACTTCACATGGACCGAAACGAACGGTGCGGCCGTCCGTCCGCCCCAAAAGCGCAGCTTCGGCACACGGCTGGTCGAGACGCTCGGCAGGCAGCTCCGGGGTGACGTGCGGCTGACCTATGAGCCGGCCGGGTTCGTCTATACATTCGACGTGCCGATGGCGTCTCTGACTTCGGCGGCGTCATAAGCCCGTACTCGGACATTCCGGAAGCCCGTCGTTGCCAGCATCCGTCCGGGCTGGCCAGCCGCGCTTTCCAGATCAAACCGACGTAACAAAACTGAAAGAACCAATGATGAAAAAACCCGTCCTTACAATTGAAGAACCCGAGCCGAAAAAAGCGATACGCGCCGACCGGCCTCCGACCGAGGGCTTCGTGACGGTGGTCGACGGCCATTTCAAGTCGGAGTTTGACAGTGCCGAGGCTGCCGAAGCAGCGGGCCGGAAGCTGAAGTCGGCTTATCCAATGCTCCAGATCGAGATCTATGATGCTGCCACCAAGACGCGCACGTTGCTCAGCTAGACTAGAGCATCGCGGCGCTACTCCTCCACGACCGCTTTGTGCGAGGTGGACTGGTAGACCGAGGCGCGGTTTGTAGGGTGGGCAAAGCGCAGCGTGCCCACCATTCAGCAGAAATTTCGCGGATAGATGGTGGGCACGCTACGCTTTGCCCACCCTACGAGACGGTCGCGCTACTCCTCCACGCCTGCCTCATGCGGGGTGAACTGGTAGACCGAGGAGCAGAACTCGCAGGTCACCACCACCTTGCCATCCTTGACCATCTCGGCGCGGTCTTTCGGCGCAAAACTTTTCAGCATCGCAGAGACCGCGTCGCGCGAGCACGAGCATTGCGCGCGCAGCGGCAGCGGCGTGAACACACGCACGCCGCGCTCGTGAAACAACCGGTACAGCAGCCGCTCGCCGGACAGATCGGGATCGATCAGCTCGACATCCTCGACGGTGCCGATCAGCGACTGGCCCTCGACCCAGGCGTCGTCCTCGGCAACGGCATGCGTCACCGCGCCGTCAGGCGCATCGCCGGGATGCAGGTCGGCCTGCCGTGCCCGTTCCGGCGCCTTGGGCAGGAATTGCAGCAGCATGCCGCCGGCGCGCCAGCGATGCTTTCCGCCGTCGCCGCCGCGCCATTCCTCGCCGACCGCGAGCCGCACGCGGGTCGGGATCTGCTCGGAGCGCAGGAAATATTCATGGGCTGCGTCTTCCAGGCTGCCGCCGTCGAGCGCCACCAGGCCCTGGTAGCGGCTCATGTCCGCGCCCTGGTCGATGGTCATCGCCAGATGGCCCTTGCCGAGCAACGCGCCTAAATCCTGGCCGTCCTTCAGCCGCTTCGCGTCATAGCGCGCATAGGCGCGCAGGCGTCCGGGCGACTGGAAATCCACGATCAGGAACGATACCGGACCGTCGGTCTGCGTCTGCAGGATGAAGCGGCCGTCGAATTTCAGCGCCGAGCCGAGCAGCGTCGCCAGCACGATGGCCTCGCCGAGCAGTTTTCCGACCGGTGCGGGGTAATCGTGCTTGGTCAGGATGTCGTCGAGCGCGGGGCCGAGCCGGGTCAGCCGGCCGCGCAGGTCGAGCTCGGCGACCTCGAACGGCAGCACCGCGTCATCGACGGGAACGGACGACGGCGCGCGAACGGGCGCCTCGGTCGTGATTTTTGCGTCTGATTGTGAATCCATGGCGCTTTATCTGGGGTCCAGGAGGAAAAATTGAAGGGGGTAGTTCCATGTCCCGGACGCGGTGCAGCGTGCAACGCTGCTCCGCAGAGCCGGGACCTATTCATGCGGCTACATGGGCCCCGGCTCTGCAGCGCATCACTGCGTGCTGCGCAGCGTCCGGGGAACACAGACTGCGAAACGCGCCTTACGCCACTTCGTTAAAACACCAGGCCAATATGCCCTTTTGCGCATGCAGGCGGTTTTCGGCTTCGTCGAACACCACCGATTGCGGACCGTCGATCACCTCGTCGGTGACTTCCTCGCCGCGATGGGCCGGCAGGCAATGCATGAAGATCGCATCCGGCTTCGCCAGCGACATCAGCTTCTCATTGACCTGATACGGCTTGAGCACGTTGTGGCGGTGTTCGCCGTCCTTGTCGCCCATCGACACCCACGTGTCGGTGACGACGCAGTCGACGCCGCGGACGGCGGCTTCGGGATCGTTGCCGAGCACGATGGGCGCCTGCGTCGCCTTGATCCAGTCCTTCATCGCCTTGTTCGGCGCGAGCTGCGGCGGGGTCGCGACGTTGAGCTGAAACTTGAAACGCTCCGCCGCATGCGCCCACGACGCCAGCACGTTGTTGTCGTCGCCGGTCCAGGCCACGGTCTTGCCCTCGATCGGCCCGCGATGCTCCTCAAAGGTCATCAGGTCGGCCATCACCTGGCAGGGATGCGAGCGCCGCGTCAGCCCGTTGATCACGGGCACGGTGGCATGCGCGGCCAATTCCAGCAGCGCGTCGTGGTTGAGGATGCGGATCATGATCGCATCGACATAGCGCGACAGTACGCGCGCGGTGTCGGCGATGGTCTCACCGCGGCCGAGCTGCATCTCCGCGCCCGTGAGCATGATGGCTTCGCCGCCAAGCTGGCGCATGCCGACATCGAACGACACCCGTGTGCGGGTCGAGGGACGCTCGAAGATCATCGCCAGCGTCTTGCCTTCGAGCGGCTTCCCGGCTTTCTCGTGCGCCTTGAGCTTTGCTTTCATGTCGGCGCCCAGCGCCAGCATGTTGCGCAACTCCTTCGGCGGCAATTCGTTGATGTCGAGGAAGTGACGGACGGATTTACTCATCACCCCGCCGCCTTCTTCAACTGATTGCCCGACAGCGCGATGCAGGCGCGCTCGAGCATCTGAACGGACTCGGCGATCTCGGCCTCGGTCACGATCAGCGGCGCCAGGAACCGCACCACATTGTCGCCGGCGCCGACGGTGAGCAGTTTCTCGCCGCGCAACGCATTGACGAGATCGCCGGAGGGCACCACGGCCTTGACGCCGACCAAAAGCCCCTCGCCGCGCACTTCCGAGAGCACGGTGGGATAGCGGTCGACCACGGAGGCGAGTTTCTGTTTCAGCAGCAGCGACATCTTCTGCACGTGGTCGAAGAAGCCGGGCTTCAGCATTACGTCGAGCACCGCATTGGCCGCCGCGATCGCCAGCGGATTGCCGCCGAAGGTCGAGCCGTGCGAGCCCGGCGTCATGCCGCTTGCTGCTTCCGCAGTGGCCAGCACCGCGCCGATCGGAAAACCGCCGCCGAGCGCTTTCGCCAGCGACATCACATCAGGGGTCACGCCGACGCGCTTGTAGGCAAAGAGATCGCCGGTGCGGCCCATGCCGGTCTGCACCTCGTCGAACGCCAGCAGCAGGCCGTGCTCGTCGCAGAGCTGGCGCAGCGCCTTGAAGAAGGACTGCGGCGCCGAGCGCACGCCGCCCTCGCCCTGCACCGGCTCGATCAGGATGCCCGCGGTGTGCGGGCCAATCGCCTTTTTCACCGCTTCGAGATCGCCATGCGGCACCTGGTCGAAGCCGTCCATCGGCGGGCCGAAGCCTTCCAAATATTTGGCGGAGCCGGTGGCGGCGAGCGTGCCCAAAGTGCGGCCATGGAACGCGCCCTCGAAGGTGATGATGCGATAGCGCTCGGGGTGGCCCTTGGAGAACTGATAGCGGCGCACGACCTTGATCACGCCTTCCATCGCCTCGGCGCCGGAATTGCAGAAGAACACCATGTCGGCAAAGCTCTGCTCGCAGAGCCGCGCGGCTAGCTTCTCGCCGTCCGGGCTCTTGAACAGGTTCGACATGTGCCAGAGCTTCGTCGCCTGTTCCTGCAGCGCCGCGATCAAATACGGGTGGCAGTGGCCCAGCGCGTTCACCGCGACGCCCGAGGTGAAGTCGAGATAGCGCTCGCCATTGGTTGATGTCAGCCAGCAGCCCTCGCCGCTCTCGAAGCCGAGATCGACCCGGGCAAAGACGGGGAGCAGATGCGACGTGGCGCTATGGGTCATGGCAATCACTTGAGGTTCGAGGCCTGTCTTCAAGACCTGCCGCGGAGCACATGCGTGCATTGGCGCGAGGGCGGCAACAGCCGGTCTTTCGAAACGAAACGTGCCGCCTCTTTGGGGCGGCACGTAAGAGGTATTCTATGTGGGCGCGGAGCGCTGTCAACACGCCATGGAACAGCCTTTCCTGCAGTGCAAGATGCTCAATTCCGTAGGATTGCGGTGTGGTGGAAAACACGCACTGCAATGCCTAGATGTTCGGAACATGTGGACGCATGGGCCCGGACTCTTGCGCCCGAGTCACGCCATATTGTAGCGTTTGGGCTGTCGGGTACGACATCTCGTGCGGCAGTTCAGATCCCTAGAGTCCATTTTGTACAGCGTACACGTTCGGGCGCAGTTTTCGCGCCCGGCGAGGGCTAAGGGATTCTGACCGCAGGGATTTTTGAGACGAATGACGTCGCCTGCGTGGCCCCTGATCGGCCGGCGCGAAGCGAAGGGAAGAAGACGATGACGGTTTTGACCTGGTCCGACGATCGCGTCGAGCAGCTGAAGAAGCTCTGGGAAGCCGGATTATCCGCCAGCCAGATCGCCGCGGAACTCGGAAATGTGACGCGAAACGCGGTGATCGGCAAAGTGCACCGGCTCGGCCTGTCCGGCCGTGCCAAGAGCCCCTCCTCGGCCGCCCCGCGGCAGCGCAAGGCGCGTCCTGCCCAGCAGATGATGCGGGTGTCGCGCCCGGTTTCGCGCGGCAACACCGCGCTGGCGCACGCCTTCGAGGTTGAGATGGAGCCCGATCCGATCGCCTTCGACAACGTGGTGCCGATGAGCCAGCGGCTGTCGCTGCTCGAACTGAACGAAGCCACCTGCCACTGGCCGGTCGGCGATCCCTCGAGCCCGGAATTCTTCTTCTGCGGCGGCAAGGCGCTCGCGGGCCTGCCCTATTGCGCGCACCACTCGCGCGTGGCGTATCAGCCGGCCTCCGATCGCCGTCGTGCGGCGCCGAAGCCGACGCGGTAGTAAGCTGCGCGGAAAATATCCGCTGTCGTCCCTGCGAACGCAGGGACCCATAACCACAGGTGTATGTGGTTATGCTTCGCTGGAGCTCCAGCGTTTTTCAACAATCAGGATTTGTGGTTATGGGCCCCTGCGTTCGCAGGGGCGACGAGAGAGTGTGCGCAACGACGGTGGAGCTATTGCTGCTCCACCTTCGCAAACCGATCATCCAGCGCGTAGCCCGCGCCGCGCACGGTGCGGATGGGATCCTGCTCGCGACCGGGATTTAGCAACTTTCGCAGGCGGCCGATATGCACATCGACGGTACGCTCGTCGATATAGATGTCGCGGCCCCAGACGCTGTCGAGCAATTGCTCGCGGCTGAAGACGCGGCCGGGATGCTCCAGGAAAAACTCCAGCAGGCGATACTCGGTCGGGCCTAGATCGATCGAGCGGCCCGAGCGCGCGACGCGGCGCTTCTCGCGGTCGAGTTCGATGTCGCCATAGGTCAGCACGGTGGCGAGACGCTCGGGGCTTGCCCGCCGCAACAGGCCCTTCACACGCGCCAGCAATTCCGGCACCGAGAACGGTTTTACGATGTAATCGTCGGCGCCGGTCGCCAGCCCCCGCACCCGCTCGCTCTCCTCGCCGCGCGCCGTGAGCATGATGATCGGCAACTGCTTGGTCTCCGGCCGGGCGCGCAGGCGACGGCACAGCTCGATGCCTGACAGTCCCGGCAGCATCCAGTCGAGCACGACGAGATCGGGCACGCGCTCCTTCAGCCGCGTATCGGCATCGTCGCCGCGGGCGACGGTTTCGACATCATAACCCTCGGCGTCGAGGTTATAGCGCAACAGCGTGGTCAGCGCTTCCTCGTCCTCGACCACCATTATGCGCGCGCTCATCTTGGTTTCCTCAAGTATTCGGTATGGTCGTGGCAAACGTCGTCATGTCGCCCTTCGGGCGCTTGTCGAGCATCTGCTGTCCCTCGATCATGTAGAACACGGTTTCCGCGATATTTGTAGCGTGATCGCCGATCCGCTCGATGTTCTTGGCGCAGAACATCAAATGAATGCAGAACGAGATGTTGCGCGGGTCTTCCATCATATAGGTCAGGAGCTCGCGAAACAGCGAGGTGCAGATGGCGTCGACTTCCTCGTCGCCCTTCCAGACCGCCATCGCCGACGGCAGGTCGTGCGCCGCATAGGCGTCGAGCACCGACTTGACCTGCGACTGCACCAGATCGGTCATGTGTTCCAGGCCGCGGATCAGCTTCAGCGGCTGGAAATCGTTCTCCAGCGCGGCGACGCGCTTGCCCATGTTCTTGGCGAGGTCGCCAATCCGTTCCAGATCGGTGGCCACCCGCATGGCGCCGACGATCTCGCGCAGATCGATCGCCATCGGCTGGCGCCGCGCGATCGTCAGCACCGCGCGCTCCTCGATCAGATGCTGCAGGCGGTCGATTTCGACGTCGGAGGCAACGACGCGCTTGCCGAGGGCTACGTCGCGGCGAACCAGCGCGTCGACGGATTCGGTGATCATGCGTTCAGCCAGGCCGCCCATCTCGGCGACGAGACGGGTCAGTTCCTGGAGATCGCTATCGAATGCCTTGGCGGTATGTTCAGAAGCCATGTGTTATCTCCTCAACCGAACCGGCCGGTGATGTAGTCCTGGGTGCGTCGATCGCTTGGCGAGGTGAAAATCTTGTTGGTGTCGTCGAATTCGATCAGCTCGCCGAGATACATGAAGGCGGTCTTGTCGGAGACGCGCGCCGCCTGCTGCATGTTATGGGTGACGATGGCGATGGTGTAGTCTTCCGCCAGTTCCTGGATCAGCTCCTCGATCTTGGCGGTCGAGATCGGGTCCAGCGCCGAACAGGGCTCGTCGAACAAAATGACTTCAGGCCGCACCGCGACCGTGCGCGCAATGCAGAGCCGCTGCTGCTGGCCGCCGGACAGCGACAGGCCGCTGGCGTTCAGCTTGTCCTTGACCTCGTTCCACAGCGCGCCGCCGCGCAGCGCCTTCTCGACCCGGCCGTCCATCTCGGACTTGGAGATCTTCTCATAGAGGCGGATGCCGAAGGCGATGTTTTCGTAGATCGTCATCGGGAACGGCGTCGGCTTCTGGAACACCATGCCGACGCGGGCGCGCAGCAGATTGAGGTCGAGCTTGGGGTCGAGAATGTTGGTCTGGTCCAGCATCAACTGGCCGGTCGCCTTCTGGCCGGGATAGAGGTCGTACATCCGGTTGAAGATGCGCAGCAGCGTGGACTTGCCGCAGCCGGACGGACCGATGAAGGCGGTGACGCGGTTGGTGCCGAGCGTCAGGATGATGTTCTTCAGCGCGTGATGTTCGCCATAGTAGAAGTTCAGGCCGCGGGCGGTCACCTTCGGCGCCGCTTCGGGCAGCGCCACCTGCGGAACGGGCCCGCCGGCGGTACTCACGGATACGGAGAGTTCGGTCATTTGGATGTCCTCTCGGCGCCGAGAACGCGCGCGCCAATATTCAGGGCCAATACGGTAAGGGTGATCAGCAGCGCCCCGCTCCAGGCGAGCTGCTTCCAGTAGGCATAGGGGCTCTGCACGAAGTTGTTGATGGTGACCGGCAGGTTCGCCATCGTCTTGGTCATGTCGAGGCTGAAGAACTGGTTCGACAGCGCGGTGAACAACAGCGGCGCGGTCTCGCCGGCGACGCGGGCGGTGGCGAGCAGCACGCCGGTGATCAGACCCGAGCGCGCGGCGCGGTAAGCGATCCTGCGGATCACCAGCGAGCGCGGCAGGCCGAGCGCGGACGCCGCCTCGCGCAAGGGATTTGGCACCAGCCCCAGCATGTCCTCGGTGGTGCGGACCACCACGGGGATCACGATCACGGCGAGTGCCAGACAGCCGGCGAAGGCCGAGAAGCCGCCCATCGGCACCACGATGGCGCCATAGATGAACAGGCCGATGATGATCGACGGCGCGCTCAACAGGATGTCGTTGATGAAGCGGATCACCGAGGTGAGCCTGTCGTGCTTGCCATATTCGGCGAGATACGTTCCCGCAAACAGGCCGAGCGGCGCACCGATGCCCACCCCGATCACGGTCATCATGATCGAGCCGACGATGGCGTTGCGCAGGCCGCCATCGGTCGAACCCGGCGGCGGCGTATCCTGGGTGAAGACGGCGAGGTTGATGCCGGCAAGGCCGTTGTAGAACAGCGTGAACAGGATCAGCGCCAGCCAGGTCACGCCGAACAGCGCAGCGCCCAGGCACAGGAACTTGATGATGATGTTGTTGCGGCGGCGGGATGCGTAAATCGGGTTCATGATCTCAGTTCCCCGCCTTCTTTTCCAGCCGCATCAGCATCAGCCTTGCGGCAGCAAGAACGAAGAACGTCAGCACGAACAGCAGCAGGCCAAGCAGGATCAGGCCGGATTGATGCAGCCCGTCGCTCTCGGCGAATTCGGAAGCGATGGCGGCCGAGATCGTGGTGCCCGGCGCGAAGATCGAGGACTGGATCTTGAACGAATTGCCGATGATGAAGGTCACCGCCATGGTCTCGCCGAGCGCGCGGCCGAGCGCCAGCATGACGCCGCCGATCACGCCGACGCGGGTGTAGGGTATCACGACGTTGCGGACGACTTCCCAGTTGGTGCAGCCGATGCCGTAGGCGGCCTCTTTCAGTACCGGCGGCACCGTCTTGAAGACGTCGACCGAGATCGCGGTGATGAACGGCAGCACCATGATCGCCAGGATCAGTGCGGCGTTGAACAGACTGAGATAGGACGGCGGACCGCCAAAGATCGTGCCAAGCACGGGAACACCGTCGAACACGCTGATCATGAACGGCTGGAACGTGTTGGCCAGGAACGGCCCCAGCACGAAGAAGCCCCACATGCCGTAGATGATCGAGGGAATGCCGGCGAGCAGTTCGATCGCAAGCCCGATCGGACGGCGCAGCCAGATCGGGCAGATCTCGGTGAGGAAGATCGCAATCCCGAGGCCGACGGGAATGGCGATCATCATCGCGATCCCGGAGGTGATCAGCGTGCCGTAGATCGGGCCGAGTGCGCCCAGCACCGGCGGATCGGCGGACGGCGCCCAGCGCTGCGTCCACAGGAAGGCGAGGCCGTATTCCCTGATCGCGGGCCAGGCGCCGACGATCAGCGAAAGGATGATGCCGCCGAGGATGAGGAGAACCGAGATCGCGCAGGCGCGCGTGATCCAGTAGAAGGTAACATCGCCGAGCTTGAACGCACTGAGAGCCTTTGCGCGATCATAAGGTCCGGCAGCATCCATTACGTCGCTTTCGACCGCCATTTCCGCCACGCCAATCCCCTGTACTTCTACTTCAACGTCGAAAGAATGTCGCTTCTGCTTTGAGCGATCTTGCTGACGATTTGCCCCGCGTCATTCCGGGATGGTCCGAAGGACCAGACCCGGAATCTCGAGATTCCGGGTTCGCTCGCTTTGCTCGCGCCCCGGAATGACAGGGCGCGAGGAACCCGCTTCAGTCTCAGCTCTTGATCTCGGCGGTCCAGGTCTTCTCGATCAGCTTGACCACCGATTCCGGCATCGGGATGTAGTCGAGCTCTTCGGCCATCTTGCCGCCCTTCTCGAACGACCATTTGAAGAACTTGATGGCTTCCTGGGAGGCCGCCTTGTCGGTGGCATCCTTGTGCATCAGGATGAAAGTCGCCGCGGTGATCGGCCAAGAAGCCTCACCAGGCTGGTCGGTGAGGATCACGTAATAGCCGGGCGCCTTGGCCCAGTCGGCGTTGGAAGCGGCCGCCTGGAACGCTGCGGTGGTCGGCTGCACGGTCTTGCCGGCCTTGTTGATCATCGCCGCATAGGTCAGCTTGTTCTGCTTGGCATAGGCATATTCGACGTAACCGATCGCGTTCTTGGTCTGGCCGATATTGCCGGCAACGCCTTCATTGCCCTTGGCGCCGACGCCGGTCGGCCATTCGACCGCGGTGCCGGTGCCAGCCTTGGCTTTCCATTCGGCGTTCGACTTCGAGAGATAGTCGGTAAAGTTGAAGGTAGTGCCCGAACCGTCGGAGCGGCGCACCACGGTGATGGCGTCAGCGGGCAGTTTCAGCTTCGGATTGAGTTTTGCGATCGCGGCATCGTCCCACTTCTTGATCTTGCCGAGATAGATGTCGCCAAGCACTTCGCCCGACAGCACCAGTTCGCCCGACTTGATGCCTTCGAGGTTCACGACCGGCACGATCGCGCCCATCACCATCGGCCACTGCACCAGGCCGTCCTTTTCGAGCTGCTCATGCTTGAGCGGCGCGTCGGTGGCGCCGAAGGTCACGGTCTTGGCCTGGATCTGCTTGATGCCGGCGCCGGAGCCGATCGACTGGTAGTTCAGGCCGTTGCCGGTCTCCTTCTTGTAGGCGTCGGCCCACTTCGAATAGATCGGGAAGGGGAAGGTGGCGCCTGCGCCGGTGATATCGGCAGCGAAGGCCGACGTCGACACGGCGACAAGGCCGGCAGCGACGATTGTCCTGAGGAAATTCATGGTGGTCTCCATCTGGTGAGCGAAGCGCCGATGCGCCCGATAGCGCTCACTTGCCGCTCCATCTAGGAGCGATCGATAGAGCTTTTACGAAGGTTCGATGACACCTGGATGACAAAAGTAAGCTATTGAAATTGCTTGTATTTACTCCGACGGCGGGGCTTTCGCCTGGGGAAAACAGGCGGTGAAGACCGCGCCGTTTTTGGGCACGCTTTCGATCAAAAGCCGGCCGCGATGGCGGTTAAGAATATGTTTCACCAAGGATAAACCGAGCCCGGTTCCACCCTGCGCGCGGCTGTCGCCGACGTCGACCCGGTAGAAGCGTTCGGTCAGCCGCGGCAAATGTTCCGGCGCGATGCCGGGGCCGAAATCGCGGACCATGACGCGCACTTCCGGCGCCCCCTCGCCCGAAGTCGCCTGGGTCAGGGAGACGATCACCCGGCCGCCCGACGCGCCATATTTGAGCGCGTTCTCGATCAGGTTCTCGAACAGCCGCAACAGTTCCTCGCGGTCGCCCGCAATCGTCACCGGCGCAGCTGGCAGATCGATCTCGATTTCGACCTGGCGTTCCCGGGCCAGCGGCTCCAGCCCGTCGGCGACCTGGCGAATGATCGGCACGATATCGACCGACGCGTCGGGCCGGACATGGGCCGACAATTCGACCCGCGACAGCGACAGCAGATCGTCGATCAGCCGCGCCATTCGCGTCGCCTGCGTATGCATGATGCCGAGAAAGCGTTCGCGCGCCTTGGCATCCTCCTTGGCCGGCCCCTGCAGCGTATCGATGAAGCCGGACAACGCCGCGAGCGGCGTCCGCAGCTCGTGGCTGGCATTGGCGACGAAATCGGCGCGCATTTCCTCGACCCGCCGCAGCGGCGTCTGGTCGTGGAAGGTCATCAGCATGCATTTCTCGGTGCCGCCGAACAGCGTCGGCACCGGCACCGGCGTGATGATCAGTTCCATCCAGCGGTCGACCGGTACCTGGTCCAGATAGGTCGTCCGGCGCGGTTCGGAGGTTGCGATCGCCTCGCGCAAGGCGGTGATGATCTCCGGCGAGCGCAGCGCAAACTGCGCGAGTTCGTTCTTGCGCAAAGCGGGCGCAAGCTGGGCGGCCGCCGCGTTGAGATGGATGACGCGCCCGGCGCGGTCGAGCAGCACGGCCGGATCGGGCATGCCGGCAACGACGGCGCTGACGGCGGCAGACTCGACCGGGGTGACGGCGCGGGCATCGTCACGGGAGGCCACCACATGATGCAGCCGCCACGGCACCAGTGCGGCGGCGGCGATACAGATGAAAACCGCCACGGCGCGCGCCAGCGAGAGATCGGCCAGCACCACGAGCGCGCACAGCGCAAGCCCGGCGGCGAGCAGGATAATGGCCGAATGCCGCAACCGGTCCGGCCACGGCGCAAAGATGGAGGAAGAGCTGGAATCGTCGATCGCCATGGCGCAGGCTCTTTTCCTCTAATCGCGAAGCTCCCGCCGCGTCATCAGGCGCCCGTGTCTCCACGCTCGCGCACATAGACGGCGGCCTCATGCCTCGTCGGCTCGGCGTCGGCGCTGGCTGCCAATTGGCGCAGGCGCTTCGATCGCGCGCCGATGATAATCTCCCGAAGCGTCAGCAAGATTACAGATATGACAAACGGCCCGATATAATACAGCATGCGGAACAGCAGCATGCCGGCGAGCAGTTCCTCGCGGTCCATCTGCCAGAGCCCGACCAGCATGGCGGCATCGAACACGCCGAGCCCGCCCGGCGAATGGCTGGCAAACCCCAACAGCGTGGCCGAGACGAAGATGACGGCGACAACGACAAAGCCCAGATTGGGCTCGTCCGGCACCAGCACATACATCGCCAGCGCACAGAAGCCGAGATCGACGATGCCGATGGCGATCTGCAGCAGCGTCAGCGGGCCGCCCGGCAGCGTGACCGTCCACGGCCCGCGGCCGACACTTCGCGGCTGCGCCCAGACCCAGGCCACATAGCTGATCAGTCCGAGAAGGATGCCGAACGCCGCCACCCGGTTGAACCAGACCGGGAGCTGATCGATCGAGGCGGCGGCTTCCGGGTGATAGGCGATGCCCAGCCCCAGCACGGCGGCATTGCCGAGCCAGAAGGTCAGCCCGGCGAGGAAACAGATTTTGGCGACATCGATCGCGTTCAGCCCCCAGGCCGAATAGATCCGGTAACGGACCGCGCCGCCAGTGAAGACGCTGGCGCCGACATTGTGTCCGATCGAATAGGAGGTGAAGGCGGCAAGCGCATTGACGCGGTAGGGAATGTGGCCCTGCCCGATCGCGCGGACCGCGAACCAGTCGTAGAAGGTCAGCGTGAAATAGCCCGCCGCAACGAACAGCGCCGCCAGCGCGACCTGGCGCGGCTCGGTGCTCTTGATGGCGTCGATCACCTCATCGGTGTCGATGCCACGAAGCATGTGATAGAGCACGTAGCACGCAACGGCGATCACCGTGATGCTGATCAAGACCCCGAGCTTGTGCAGGACC
>CAWFMW010000033.1:0-91800 GCA_963816815.1 uncultured Alphaproteobacteria bacterium | reverse complement strand
GTTATGATCGGGCCCCACCAGTCGATCATGCCGCGCTTGACGTGCGGCGGACAGGGCGCGCCGACGTGCATCACATGCACGAGGCTCGACAGGTCGTAGCGCGCTTTGGTCTCGGAGGGAAGCGCCAGCAGCCGCACGAACATGGTCGGCACTACAAGCGCATGGGTGACGCCGTGCTGTTCGATCGTCCGCAGCATCCGCTCCGGCTCGAAGCGCGGCTCGACGATCAAATTGGCGCCCATGTTGTAGAAGGAAAACATCCAGCCATTGGGGCTGGAGTGATAAGCGGGGCCCGGAAATCTGGAGCACCACTTCGCCGAGCCGGCCGGCAAAATCGGTCAGGCCGCCCAACGTCCGCATCGTCTGCTGGTTGACCAGCACCTGCTCCGGCGTCGGCGGCTGTCGGCGCACGCCTTTGGGCTTGCCCGTGGTGCCCGACGTGTAGATCATCGAGCCCGGCGAGGTCGGGAATGGCGGTGTCGCCGGCTCAAAGCCGGCCAACCAGCTTAGCCAGTCGGTGACGCCTGATGGCACTTGGGCAGCCGTCTCATCGATCCGATAGGGCGCCCGCAGGCTGTGCGGCGTTTCCGCGACGATCACAGTGACCGACGCCGGAACGACTTCGCCAATGCCGCGCCACAGATCGGCATGGATCACGAGCACCTTGGCGCCGGAATTTTCGAGCACGTAACGAGCTTCGTCCGGCGTGTTGTGCCAGTTGACCGGCACCACATAGGCGCCACAAAACCCCGCCGCGAGCGAGGCTTCCATGAACGCAAAATCGTTGCGCATGTAGACCGCGACCACGTCGCCGGGCCCGACGCCGAGGCTGGCGTAACCTCGCGCCGCGCGCCGCGCCCGCTCGTCGATCGCTGCCTTGGCCTCTACACGGTCGCCAATCCTGACCCACGAATCCATCGCCTGTTCCTGAACTAGCGGCCAGTGAATACCGGCTCGCGCTTTTCGAGAAAACTGCGCACGCCCTCGCGGTGATCCTCGGTGTCGAACAGTTTGTAGATCACCTCGATGGCCCAGCTTCCGGTCTCGCGCGGATCGCCATGGGTGGTGCGGCGCAGGCCTTCCTTCATGAAGCGTAGCGCCAGCGGCGAATTGCGCGCGATACGACCAGCCAGATTCATTGCCTTCGGCATCAAGTCGCCATGTAGCGTCACCTCGCTGACGAGGCCGATACGGCCGGCCTCGGCGGCGTCGATCACATCGCCGGTGTAAAGCAGTTCAGCCGCCTTGGCGGGGCCGACGATGGCCGGCAGCCGCAGCAAGCCGCCGACGTCGCAGATCAGGCCGCGCCGGATGAACAATTCGGCAAAATTGGCTTTCTCCGACGCAAGGCGGATATCGGCGTACAGCGCCAGTTCCATGCCCCAGCCTACCGCGGAGCCGTTTACCGCGGCGATAACGGGAAGTTCGCACTCCAGCGCCGCCATCGCCGCCGGAGTCGGCGGACGACGCACCGTCGCTGGCGGCGCCTTCTTCTCGCCGGTCATCATCTCCTTGACGTCCTCGCCGGAGCAGAACGCGGGATCGGCGCCGGTAACAACGACGCAGCGCACCAGCGGATCGCCGGACGCGGTTCGGAATGCCGACTCAAGCTCATCATAAGCGCGGCGGTTCAGCGCATTGCGCCGCTCCGGCCGGTTGAGCGTGATCAGCGCGACATGGTCGCTCACGTCATACTTCAGACACTGGAATTCATTCGGCGGGATGGTCGGTTTTGCGCTCATCGCGATGCGTTCTCCCTCTGCCTTGCTTGCAGGCGCCACCACGTCCGCGGCACGCGCCTTTCAAAATCAGTCATTCGGTACCATCACCGTCTCCGACATGACCGGGCCGATCTTGTCGAAGCTCGTGCCATTGAAGCGGAGCATCTGCATCTGGGTAATCGGGAAATAATTGGTCGGGCTGGTGTTGACCAGGATGCCATCGAACAGCAGGCCGAATTTGAGGTCCTTCAGATTGGCCGCCTGCTTCATGATATTCTCGCGCGACAGGTCATCGCCGCATTGTTCGAGCACCTTGTGCAGCACTTGCGAGGCGAGAAAGCCGTAGGCGTTCTGGCCGTTGGCGGTTTCGCCGTCGGGATTGTACTGCTTCATGAAGGCCAGATATTCCTGCACCCCGGGGTCATCGACGTATTTGGGGTCGGTCGGCTCCTTGATCGACGTGGCGGTGATCAGGCCGGTCGAGTTCTCGATTCCGGCGGGTTTTAGCACGGTCGAAATCGACGCGGCGGTGGTGTTGATGAAGTGCACCGGCTTCCAGCCGAGCTCGGCCACTTTCCGGATCGCCAGCGCGCCGAACCGCGGCGTCGAGAAGTTGACGAAGATATCGGCGCCGGATGCCTTCAGCTTGCCGATCTGCGAAATCGATGGTCGGCTCGGAACTGTCGTAGGAGGCTTCCGCGACGATCGTGGTCTTGGCCTTGTCGCCGAGCGCGCTCTTGAACCCGCCGTAGATATCGCGGCCGTAATCGTCATTCGGGAACAGCACCGCGACTTTGCCGGCGGGATAATTCGCCAGAATGTATTTGGCGTAGATCGCGCTCTCGATCCGGTAGACCGAGGTCGAGAATCCCATCGTCCAGGGAAAGTTCTTGGGGTCACCGAACTTGGACGCGCCGGTGGCGGCAAGGAGCTGCGGCACCTTCCTGATGTTCATGTACTTCATGATGGCGGCGTTCGACGGCGTGCCCACCGCCTGAAAGATCGCCAGGACCTCGTCCTGCTCGACCAGCTTGCGCGCCTGCTCGACCGCTTTGGCCGGGCTGTAGGCGTCGTCATAGGAGATGAACTGGATCTTGCGCCCGTTGATGCCGCCTCTGTCGTTGAGCATGCGCATATAGGCGGCTTCGGTCTTGGCGAAGGCGCTGTAGGCGGAAGCCGGGCCGCTGTAGGGAGCGAGGTTGCCGATCTTGATGTCGGACTTGTCCCCGGCGCTTGCGCTCGACAGCGGCGGCAGTGCAATCGCGAGGCCGGCGAGCAGGACGCAGGCGTGCGACGCCCGCCACGATGGGTTGCGCAAGCGCATGGCATTTCCTCCGGGCGGCTGACCCGCCTTCGCTTATGGCTCGGCGTACGGCGGCGCCGGCGCGGACCCGCGAAACGGCCCGCCCGTCCCGCATGACACAATTCCGGCGCGCAAGGCAAGTTAAATTGACACTGACATCAATGTCAGTTAGCGCTTGCTCAACCGATGGTGTGAGCCAACACACGCCTCACCAAATAAAAAAGGGAGCCGGACGTGCCAGGAAAACGACGCATCACGCGGTCGGCTGCCGTGCGCCGCGGCGCGCTGCCCGGCGAATTGCGGCGCACCCGTAATTCCGCCGAGACCACCGAACAATTGCTGCTCGATGCCGCCAAGCGGGTGTTCGCCCAGAAGGGCTACATCCGCGCTACCGTGCAGGACATCATCGAATCCACCGGGCTGAGCCGCGGCACGTTCTACCTGCACTTCCGCAGCACCGACGACATCTTCGTCCGGACCATCACCAAGGTGGTCGATGAGATCGTCGCTTCTTCGCGGGTGCGTTCCGGCGACACGTTGCGTCAGCGCCTCTACGACAGCAATCTGCGCTACTTCGAGATCTTCGGCGCCAACCGCGGCATCCTCCGCGCGTTCTTCGAGGCCAGCTACGTCGATCCCGAGATCGGCCAGATCCGGGCCGAGATGCGCAGCGCCTATATCATCAGGGTGCGCGATCATCTCGAACGGCAGTGCCAGCTCGGTCGTTGCCGGCCGATCGATCCCGATGCAGCGGCGCTGTCGCTGGGGATGATGGTCGAAGGCACGGCGCAGGCCTTTGCCGTGCTGCAGATGGAACCGTTCGAACAGCCGCTCGAACTGCAGAGACTGTGCACCCAGGTAACCGAAATCTGGTGCCGCGCGGTTTACATCGACCCAGACCGTTCGCAACGGCCGGACGCCGGAAAGCTGCAACCGGCGACAGCCGGCGGCAGACGCAGGAGGTAGCCGGCATGCTGGTCTCCGATGTGCCCAGCCTCGCCGCGCATAACGCGCCGGCCGACCGCTCGATCCATTTCGAGGGCCATGCCACCAGCTACAGGACGTTTGCGAACCGTTGCCTGCAATTGAGCCGCGCGCTGACGACGCTGGCGCCGCGCGGCGCACGCATCGCCGTGCTGTCGGGCAACCGGCCTGAATTCATGGAATGCTATTTTGGCGTTCCCGGCGCCGGCATGATCATGCTGCCTTTGAACTTCCGCCTGGGCTTGCGCGACCTCGGCCATGTCTTGCGCGACGCTGAGCCTGGCGTGGTCATGGTCGAACCGGCCTACCTGCCGCTGATCGAAGCGCTCGGCGGCGACCTGCCCGCCGATGTCAGCATCGTCGTGTTCGGCGCGGCACAAGCGGGCAGACTAACCTATGAGTCGCTGCTCGATCGCGGTCTCGCCGGCGACATGCCACCACGTCCCAGCGAAGACGAACCGGCCTGGCTGCTTTACACCAGCGGCACCACCGGCCGCGCCAAGGGCGCGCTACTGACCCACCGCAACATCATGGCGGCGGTACTCAACATGCTGTGCGGGTCCGATCTCGGCCGCAATGAAGTTTCGCTGTTCATGTTCCCGATGTTCCATATCGCCGGTTACGTGCTGCCGGGCTACCTGCTGCGCGGCTACACCATCGTCTTGATGCGGGGCTTCGACGTCGAAACCTACCTTGCCAATGTCGAAAAATACGCCATCACCCAGCACGCGATCGCGCCGACCATGCTGGCGATGGTGCTCGACGATCCTCGCACCATCAGCTTCGGCACATCGAGTCTTCGCAACATCTCCTATGGCGCTTCTGCGATGGCGCCGGAGATCTTGCGCGCCGCTATGGCGCGCTGGCCGAATGTCGGATTCCGCACCGCCTACGGCATGACCGAGCTCGCGGGCAACGTCACCTATCTGACGCGCGAGGACCATGAGTATGCACTTGCCCATGACCAGTCGGTGCTGGCGTCCTGCGGAATGCCCAATCCCCTCTCCAACGTCCGCATTGTCGATACCGAAGGCCGCGACGTCGTTCCCGGTCAGCCCGGCGAGATCATCGTCCGTGGCGAACAGGTGTTTGCCGGATACTGGCACAACGAGAAGGCCACGCAGGAATCATTCCGGGACGGCTGGTTTCTTACCGGCGATATCGGCCGCTGCGACCAGGCCGGCCGCTTCTACATCGTCGACCGCAAGAAGGACATGATCATCTCGGGCGGTGAGAACGTGTATTCGCGCGAGGTCGAGGACCTGCTGTACGAACACCCGTCGGTGGCTGAAGTTGCTGTGGTTGGCGTCCCCGACAGCAAATGGGGCGAAACCGTCGTGGCGCTGGTGCGCCTGCGCAGCACCGCCACCTCAGGCGCGCTCGACGAATTCTGCAAGGCACGCATCGGCGCATACAAGCGCCCGCGCCGCTACATCTTTGTCGAGGAACTGCCCAAAAGCGCAACCGGCAAGATCCTCAAGGCCGAACTGCGCCAGTTGGTGCGCTCCGGCCATTTCGACCCGAAGGATTCCTCATGAAGATTCAGGCTGTCATTGCGGGTGGACCGGCCGGCCGGCAACGGACACAACAGGCATGAGCGCGGTCGACGAAAGCTTCAGCCAGGCTTTGCAGGCCATGACCGCGCGGATCGTGCCGGGCGCAAGCGGCGTTGCCAATCTGCGCCGGCTGTCCGCCGGCGCGACGTTACAGACCTGGTCGTTCGACGCAGTGGCTGATGGCACCGTGCTGCACCCGCTGATCCTGCGCCGTTCGCCCGGGGGCTTGCGCAGTACCGAGTCGCTGTCGCTGGAAGTGGAAGCCGAGCTGATCCGGGCGCTGGCCGGCAGCGGCGCGCCGGTGGCGACGGTGGTGCACACCCTGGTGCCGCAGGACGGGCTCGGTGACGGCTTCCTGATGACCCGCATCGAGGGCGAGACGATCCCGCGCAAGATCCTGCGCGACGAAGAATTCGCCGCGATACGGCCGCACCTCGCGACACAGTTCGGAGCGATCCTCGGCGCCATCAGCAAGGTCGACACCTCACGCCTGCCGCCATTGCCGTTCAAGCCGGCGGACGTGATAGTGACGCGGCTGTCGAACCGTTATGAGACCTTGGGCGTGGCGCGGCCAGTGTTCGAAGTGGCCTTTCGCTGGCTGCGGCAGAACGCGCCCGCCGAACTCGCGCAATACCGCCTGGTCCATGGCGACTTCCGCAACGGCAACATGATCTTCGGCGGCGACGGCGTACGTGCGGTGCTCGACTGGGAAGTCGCCCATATCGGCGACCCCGCCGAGGATCTGGCCTGGATCTGTGCGCCACCATGGCGTTTCGGCGAACTCGATCGCCCCGTCGGCGGACTGGGCTCGCGCCAGCAATTGTTCGGGGCCTTCGAGGCCGCGACCGGCGAACGCATCGATCCCGCGCGCGTGCATTATTGGGAAGTCATGGGCAGCCTGCGCTGGGGCGTCAGCTGCGCCAGCATGCTCGACTGGTTCGCCAGCGGCCGCGACCAGACGGTGGAGCGCGCGATGATTGCGCGGCGTGTCTCCGAGAATGAACTCGATTTGATGCGCATTCTGACCGGGAGCCACTGACATGCTGGATCAGCCTCACGGCGCCGACATCCTCGACGCGGTCTCGCGGCTGCTGCGCGATACGCTGATGCCCCGGTTGCCGCCCGACACGGTTTTCCAGGCTAGGGTCGCCGCCAACGCGCTGGACCTGGTGGCCCGCGAAATCAGGTTCGGCGAGACCGTCGAACGCGAGGCGCTGCAGCGGCTGCAGGCGCTGCTCAACCGCGACGGCTCGCTGCAGGAGCTGGAGCGCGAATTGTCGCTACGCATCCGCAACGGCGAACTCGATCTGCAAAGCGAGGGCCTTGCCGAGCATCTGTGGCAGACCACGCTCGCCAAGATGAAGATCGACCAGCCCAATTATGCGGGCTATCGGCGCGAGCTGCAGGCACGCGCCGGCCAACAACAACAACAAATCAAAACAGAGGAATAGCTGCGATGGATTTCAACGTACCCAAGGATCTCGTGGATTATCTGGCCAAGATCGACGCCTTCGTCGATGCCGAAATCAAGCCACTGCAGGCGCAGGACGATAACGAACGCTTCTTCGACCATCGCCGCGAGTGGGCCCGAACCGACTTCGACAATGGCGGGCTGCCGCGACCGGAATGGGAAGCCCTGCTCGAAAAGGCCAAGGCGCTGGCGGACAAGGCCGGATTCTTCCGCTTTTCGCTGCCCACCGAGTTCGGCGGCCAGGGCGGCGGCAATCTCTGGATGGCGGTGATCCGCGAGCATCTGGCGACACAGGGCCTCGGGCTGCACAACGATCTGCAGAACGAGCACTCGGTGGTCGGCAACTTCCCATTCATCGTGATGCTGCGCGATTTCGGCACCCAGGAGCAGAAGGAAAAATTCATCCGCGGTTCGCTGGCGCGCAAGATCCGCGTCACCTTCGGGCTGACCGAGCCGCAGCACGGTTCGGATGCCACTCACATGGAAACCCGTGCGGTGCGTGAAAGGCGCGACGGCGTGGCGGGCTGGCGGATCGACGGCGAGAAGATGTGGACCACCGGCATGCATGCCGCCAGCCATTGCTGCCTGTTCGCCCGCACCAGCGGCGAGGACGGCGACGCCAAGGGCATCACGGCGTTCCTCGTTCCGGCTGATACACCCGGCATCAAGGTCGAGGAGTATCTTTGGACCTTCAACATGCCGACCGATCATCCACGCGTCAGCTTCACCAATGTCTGGGTTCCCGACAGTGCGATGTTCGGCGCGATCGATCGCGGCCTCGCGCTGGCACAGGCTTTTGTGCATGAGAACCGGATCCGGCAGGCTGCGAGTTCGCTGGGCGCTGCCGCCTATTGCGTCAACGAGAGCGTGAAATACGCCAACCACCGAAAACCGTTCGGCAAGAAGCTGTCGGTCAACCAGGGCATCCAGTTCCCGCTGGTGGAGCTCGCGACGCAAATCGAAATGCTGCGCCTGTTGATCCGCAAGACCGCTTGGGAAATGGACAGCATGCCGCATCCCGAAGTCGAGAAGCGGCTCTCCGACAAGGTTTCGATGTGTAACTTCTGGGCCAACCGGCTGTGCTGCGAGGCCGCCGACCGGGCCATGCAGGTGCATGGCGGCATCGGTTATTCCCGGCACAAGGCGTTCGAGCACATCTATCGCCACCACCGCCGCTACCGCATCACCGAAGGCTCGGAGGAAATCCAGATGCGCAAGGTGGCCGGCTATCTGTTCGGCTTCATGGGCCCCAACAAGAGGGACTGAGGCCAAAGTCCGCCCGCGTAACGGCGCGGGCGGATTCTTTCAAAAAATACCAAGGAAACACAGGGAGGAAGTATGCCGAATTTCACAAGGCGGACGATCGCACTGGCGTCGCTGGCGACGCTGGCCACAGCGCTGGCTCCGAAGGATCGGGCTTTCGCGCAGAAGAAATACGGGCCGGGGGTCAGCGACACCGAGATCAAGGTGGGCCAGACCATCGCCTATAGCGGTCCTGCCTCGGCTTACGGCCAGATTGGCATCGCCGAAACTGCCTATTTCAAGATGATCAACGACCGTGGCGGCATCAATGGCCGCAAGATCAATTTCATTTCAATCGACGACGCCTACAGTCCGCCCAAAGCGGTCGAGCAGACCCGCCGGCTGGTCGAGCAGGACGAAGTAGCCGTGATGTTCGGCATGCTGGGTACGCCGCTGAACCTCGCGACCCGCACCTATTTGAATATCAAAAAGGTGCCGCAACTGTTCGTCGCCGCCGGCTCCGAGCAGTTCGCCAACCCGGAGAAATTTCCCTGGACCATCGGCTTTCAGCCGACGCTGCGTTTCGAGGGCACCTTCTTCGGCAAGCAGATCCTGGCCGCCAATCCCGAACCGAAGATCGGCGTGCTCTACCAGTTTGACGATTTCGGCAAGGAGCTGCTGGCTGGCCTGAATGACGGGCTCGGCGCCAAGGCGGCAAGCATACTCGCCACCGAAAGCTTCACCCCGTCCGATCCGACCATCGATTCCCAGATAGTTAAGATAAAGTCGGCCGGAGCCGATACCGTCTTGCTGTTCTGCTACGCCAAGCAGGCCGCACAGGCGATCCGCAAGATTCACGAGCTGAACTGGAAGCCCGATATCTATCTGCACTCGGGTGCCACTTCGGTGAGCGCTACCCTGGTGCCCGCCGGCCTCGATATCTCCGTCGGTATCAAGGCCGCGCGCTACTCCAAGGACTCGTCGGATCCGCAGTGGCTAGAGGATCCGGAGTTGAAGCCGTTTTATCAATGGCTCAAGGAATACCTTCCGAATGCGAATCCGGCGGACACCTTTTACCTGAGCGGATGGACCTACGGTCAAATGCTGGTGGAAGTGCTGCGCCGGTGCGGCGACGACCTGACGCGCGAGAATATCATGCGACAGGCCACCAGCTTGAAGGATTTTCGCAATACTGCCCTGCTGCCGGGCAGCCTGATCAACACGAGTCCCACCGACTACCGCGTCGTCAAATATATGAGGCTGGAGCGGTTCAACGGGAAGACCTGGGAGAGTACGGGAACGTAACGCCTTGCTCTTTACGTGGCGTTTCCCCCTTCGTGCAACTCTTGCCTAACGCGCAGATTTCACCGACACTTCCTCCCAACAAAAAAGCCAGGGAGGACGTCCATGCCTGCTCGCCGGATGATGTTACTTGCCGCAACCATCGCAATGCTGGCCGCGACGCCGGCATTGGCTCAAAAGCAATACGGACCTGGCGTCAGCGATACCGAAATCAAGATCGGACAGACCATCGCCTATAGCGGGCCCGCCTCCGCATATGGCACGCTCGGAAAGGTCGAAGCCGCCTATTTCAAGTGGCTAAACGAGACAAAGGGGGGCATCAACGGACGCAAGATCACCTTCATCAGTCGCGACGATGCATACTCGCCCCCGAAGGCGGTGGAGAATGTGCGAAGCTTGGTGGAAGGTGACGAAGTTGCATTGATCTTCGGCGTGCTTGGGACGCCCCTGAACATGGCGATCAGGCCTTATTTGAATAAACAGGGCGTTCCTCAGCTATTCGTCGCCGCCGGTTCCTCGGCGCTGAACGATCCTGCGCATTTCCCGTGGACGATGGGCTGGCAGCCAAACTTGCGCGACGAGGCAAAATTCTACGCCAAAAATCTGCTGGCCCACAATCCGAGACCGAAAATCGGAGTGCTTTACCAGAACGACGATTTCGGCAAGGACCTGCTGAACGGTCTCAAAGAAGGCCTGGGCGAAGACGCCGACAAGATGATCGTCAGCGCACAGAACTTTCAGTCGATCGATCCCACGATCGACAGCCAGGTAGTCATCCTGCAGAATTCCGGCGCCGACGCGCTGTTCCTGTTTACCTATGCCAAGCAGGCGGCGCAGGCCATCTCGAAAATGTCCGACCTGAACTGGAAGCCGGCGACCTATCTGCATCTCGGCGCAGCATCCGTCGGCGCCACCTTCAAGCCGGCGGGTCTCGACAAGTCGACGGGCATCATGAGCGCAGGTTTCATGAAGGATGTCACTGATCCGAAATGGGCCAGCGACACCGACGTAAAGGCCTGGACCGACTGGATGGTCGCGAACATGCCTGGCGCCGATCGCAACGACAGCCTCACCGCTGCCGGATACAGCTTTGCTCAGACCCTTGAACAGGTGCTGAGGCAGTGCGGGGACAATCTCACCCGAGAGAACATCATGAAGCAGGCGGCAACTCTGAAAGATTTTCGCGTAGGACTTCTGTTACCAGATAGCCGCATCAACACATCGCCAACGGACTACCGTGTCGTGACCTATATGCAACTACAGCGCTTCAACGGGACGAGCTGGGATGATGTGAAGTAAATCGGGGCCTTCAGGTCCACGCCTAACAGAAGCGGGCTGCGCATCGACACGCGCTGGAACTTCGGCCCGCGGCGTCCGCAAGGTAAACTACAATTGAGCATCGCAGGTAAATCCCGACGCGTCCCAGCGCCTCAACGCAAGTTTCAATTTCCAAATCAGCAATTAACTTGAAGTGCGCGGTGCAATCAGGATTCGCGCCTGTCGACCATAGCTGGTGCAAAGAAAACGGTGTTTAAAGAAAAGCAAGCGCACTCGTTCGCCAGCCGGTTTGGTGACTGCCATGGCGCATGAGCGACGCGACTGGCCGGTCGTTTCGATTGCTGAGGCTTATCGCGTTCTCACAGCACCCGGCGCTCCCTTCGAAATGGAAACGATCGACGTCGATGGACGCCCGGTTCGGGTCTACAAGAAGGCTCACCGGGATCTGCGCGCGATATTCGACGGCAGCCTTGCATGGATGGACCGAACGTTCGTCGTCTACCAGAACGAACGCCTCTCCTTCCACGATCACTACCGGGCTGCATCAGCGCTCGCCTGGCGCCTCGCTGAAGATTACAACGTGCGCAAGGGCGATCGCGTAGCGATCGCCATGCGAAATTATCCGGAATGGTCGATCGCGTTCTGGGCTGCGGCCGTCATCGGCGCGATCGCGGTCCCGCTCAATGCCTGGGGAACCGGTGCCGATCTCGCGTACGGCCTTGGCGATTCCGGTGCCCGGGTTGCCATCATCGACGGCGAGCGGTTGGAGCGTCTCGGGTCGTTGTCATCAGATGGATATACTTCCGCGCTCATTGCGGTGCGCACGCCTCGGGACAAGCTTGGCGCCGCGAAGGCCCTGCAGGACCTGATCGGTCCCCCCTCAGACTACAAAGCACTGCCCGATCGCCCCCCGCCGGATCGCGATATCGAGCCCGACGATGACGCCACGATCCTCTACACATCCGGTACGACGGGGCGCCCGAAAGGAGCGCTCGGCACGCACCGGAACATCGCGTGCAATCTCGTCAACATCACGTTCGCGGGCGCACGCGCCGCGATCCGACGGGGCGACCCTTTGCCTGCTCCTTCCGACGTCCAGAAAGCGATCCTGCTGCCAGTGCCGTTCTTCCATGTGACGGGTTGTCATTCCGCCATGATTCCCGCCGTCGCCAATGGCACGAAGATCGTTCTCATGCACAAATGGAATCCGGAAAGAGCGCTGGAGTTGATGGAGCGCGAGAAAATCGCGACGATGTCCGGCGTACCCTCGATGACCTGGCAATTGCTCGAATCACCGGAATTCGAGAAGCGCAATCTCGGCAGTCTCGAAGGGCTTTCGTACGGCGGAGCCGCCGCGTCTCCCGAACTCGCGCGCAAGATCGCGGCACTCTATCCCGGCAAGTTCGCGAGCCAGGGTTATGGGGCGACCGAAACGTCATCGGTCTCGACTTCGAACGGCGCCGAAGACTATCTCGCGCGACCGGATTCCGTGGGACCGGCGGTGCCCGGTTCCGATTTGCGGGTGATCGATCCCGACGGCAACGTGCTCCCGATCGGCGCAGTCGGCGAGGTCGAAATCTACGGCGGCAACGTCGTCAAAGGTTACTGGAACAATCCGGAAGCGACATCCAAAGCCTTTCGGGAAGGCTGGTATCGTACCGGCGACATCGTTCGCATGGACGACGAAGGCTTTGTGTATCTGCTCGATCGGGCAAAAGACATGCTGATCCGCGGCGGCGAAAACATCTATTGCGTCGAGATCGAAGACGCCCTGCTCTCGCATCCCGACATCCTCGACGCCGCGGTCGTCGGAATTCCCGATCGCCTACTCGGCGAACTGGTCGGCGCGGTGGTTCAGCTCAAGAGCGGTGCGGCGATCGACGCGCAGGACGTCATCGAGCATCTACGGCCAAGGCTGGCCGCCTTCAAGTTGCCCGTACACGTCGATTTGCGCACGGACGAGCTGCCACGTACCGCGAGCGGGAAGATCGTCAAGACGCGGCTCCGTCAGGAGATTGCTGATAAATTCGGGACGCCACTCGGATAAGAAACCAACAACCAATAATCGGGAGGATGAAATGAAACAAATCATATCGACGATCGCGCTAGCCGCTGCCGCGCTGCTGCTCGCCGCAGCTGCGCAGGCAGCGGACAAGAAATACGACGAGGGAGCGTCCGACACGGAGATCAAGCTGGGCCAGACCATGCCCTACAGCGGCCCGCTGTCGATCCATGGAATTCAGGGACGCACCGAAGTCGCCTATTTCCGCATGTTGAACGAGGAGAAGGGTGGCATCAACGGGCGCAAGATCAACCTGATCTCGCTCGATGACGCGTTCTCGCCGCCGAAGACGGTCGAACAAACGCGCAAGCTGGTCGAAAGCGACGGCGTCCTGGCGATGTTCGGATCGTCAGGTACGGCAGCGCAATCGTCGGTACAGAAGTATTTGAACTCGAAAGGGGTGCCGCAATTGCTGGTCTCCACCGGTGCGAACAAGTGGAACCAGCCCAAAGCCTTCCGTTGGTCGACACCCGCCTTCCACCTCTATGGCACAGAAGGCGAGATACTCGCAAAATACCTGTTGTCGATCAAACCCGACGCAAAGGTCGCGATCCTGATGCAGAACGACGACTTCGGTCGTGACTACGTTTCCGGATTCAAGAAGGGATTAGGCGACAAGGCGTCGACGATGATCGTGAAAGAAGTCTCCTACGAGCTTACGGACCCGACGCTGGACTCGCCGATCGCACAGCTCAAGTCCTCGGGCGCCGACACATTCTTCAACGTCTCGCTGGGCAAGGCCGCCTCGCAATCCTTCAAGAAGGCCTGGGAACTCGATTGGAAGCCGCTGCAGCTTGTGGTCAGCCCGTCGGTCGGACGCCAGTTTCTTGAAGCCGCAGGACTTGCGGCCGTCACGGGAATTATCGCCGCGACGCCGTACAAGCAAATTACAAGTCCGAAATGGGCCGACGACCCCGACGTGCTCGCCTATCAGGCCTTTATGAAAAAATATCTGCCTAACGAAGACTTCAAGAATGAAATCGGGTTTGCGGTCTACTCGTTCGCCTTCGTGATGGGAAAGATCATCGAGGCGTGCGGGAACGATCTCACCCGCGAGAATCTCCTGTACCAGGCAACGCATCTGAACAATATGGCGGCGCCTTCCCTGCTGCCGGGCACGACTTACAACACGAGCCCGGATAATTACGTCCCGTTCAAACAGCTCGTCGTACAGAAGTTCGACGGACAGGATTGGGTCAAAGTGACGGCGATATCAGTGGACTGACACCGTCGAGCCGATCAACGGCGATAATCCAGCTGTTGATTGGCTCATTGTACACTGCGAAGCGACTGATCGGCTGGAGTTCGTCCGCTTCCGACACTTGGCCTAGACCAAGGTCGCGATGTCGGAAGTGCTGATGCGGTCGTCGATCGCTGCGTGCAGGTGGGGGCCAGCGTCTCGACCGAACGATCGTCAAGCAGGCTTTTCGCGAGCCTTCCGTATCTAATGGCCCGATCGCAGGTCACAAATCGTCGTTGCCAAGAAGATCAAGAGCGATTGGAAAGCCGAACATTGAATGGCAGTTCGGGCGCTGTCGCGTGTGAACTGCGATGTCGTGTCTCTGATCGGTCTCGCCTGCGGTGGGCTCAAGGGACGGCAACCGTCGACGTCAGCTTTGTGCCACGAGCGGTCGTTCCATAATCGTTCATTCCGCGAATTGAAGGCTCGGCAACTGACTGGCGCACATTCACGGCTTGCCGAACGAGATCACTCCCCTCCCGGAACATCGGCTCGCCACCAACACCGCAGCGCGTTCAGTTCAGCCTGCTCACGCTAGTTGTCGGTGGATTTTTTTGATCTCTCGGTGCACACATTGCGCACACGGCGCCTTCTAACTAATTGAAAAAATTGACCTCTCGCTGCCGTCAGCCCGCACATCCCTACCCAACGTTTCAATCGCATAGCCGCCCTCGGGCGCGTCAGAACGCCCGTACCCGCGCGCATCGTAACGCATGAGGCGCACCGCGATCTGCGACTTCGTCCCACATTCCATAAGAGGCGGCGAGCGAGTTGCAGAAGACTATTGCCTGCTTGTCCAAAGCTCTGGATACGGTTACCGCCAGCCCAATGCCAGCTTCGACCTCGATATCCTGCAGGTCTTGAACAGCCTTGTTCATGTCTGCCGTCTTACTTCCGGCATCCCTGAGCTTCCTCGCGCCGTGCGACGGAACAGTCCCAGCCAAGAGCTTCGACGCCTCCCGGTCGCCATCGACTAGGCCGCCAGAACTTCTCCGATCCGCTCCCGGATCATCATGCGCTCCTCGAGCGAAGTGTCCTTGTCGAAGCTGACATCATAGGCGATCATGGCCGGGCGCTTCAGCACGACGATGCGGTCGCCGATTTCCAATGCTTCACTGATCGAGTGCGTGATGAACACGGCCGTTTTGCCGTTCTCCTTCACCAACCGCACGAATTCGCCGCGCAGCTTGCCGGCGGTGGATTCATCCAGCGCGGAAAACGGCTCGTCGCAAAGCAGGATGTCGGCATCAGTCGCAAAGGCACGCGCAATCGACACTCGCTGCCGCATGCCACCCGACAATTGATGCGGATAGTCGTCCTCATGGCCGCCGAGGCCAAGCTTGATCAGCCATTTTCGCGCGGTGTCCTTGCGGTCTGGCGGCGGCCTATCCAGCATCTCGAGACCGAGTTGCACGTTCTGGATCGCGGTACGCCACGGTAGGAGGCGATCGCCCTGAAACACGATGGCCATCTTGCCGCGGAACGCGTCGAAGTCGGCAAACGGGTTCTTGCCGTTGACACGTACCGTACCGGCGGTCGGCTCGGTCAGGCCTGCGATCATGTTGAAAATGGTCGACTTGCCGCAGCCGGTCTTTCCGAGCAGTGCCAGCATCTGGCCGGGCGCGACATCGAGATTGAGATGATCCACGGCGCGGTAGGAACCGGCCGCCCCTTCCTTGCCGAACACCTTAGAGACGTCGCCGAGGTGGATGACGCCGCTGATCGCTGCCGTTTTTTCGGCCACCAGAGTATCGGTCATAGCGCACGCTCCGAAACAGCCCGGTAGCGGAAGGCGGTGTTTTCGATCAACGTCAGCGCGCCTTGCACGATCAGCACGAAGAACACCAGTTGCAGCGTCCAGGCCAACGCCCCGGCCATGTCGAACAGCTGTTGCTGTTGCAGCAGCTGGTAGCCGACACCGCCGGTAGCGCCGACCAGTTCGGCCACCACGACCACGCGCGCGGCGTTGCCGAGATTTACTTTCCACGCCGTCAGGATGTCTGGAAGGATGGCCGGCGCGATCATCACGCGGAACAGCTTCAGGCGTGTCGGCCGGAACGAAAACACCATCTCCGTGAGATCCTTCGACATGCCGCGCAGCGCGCCGATCACCTGGAAGGTGAAGGCAGGCAACGTCGTCATCACCATGATGAAGAAGATTTCGAAATTCAACGCCGTGAAACCAGATGATGGCGAACACCACCCAGGACAGCGCGGGGATCCCTTGGAACAGCGTCAGGATGGGCGACAGGAACTTGTCGGCCGCCTTCGACCGCACCATGATCAAGCCGAGTATGCCGCCAATGACGAACGCGCCGCCAAGGCCGGCGAGAATGCGCAACACTGTCGCCATCACGTCCCAGAACATCGCCCCGGTGGAGAAGATGTCCATGCAGCGCCAGAAAACGTCGATTAACGACGGGAACAGGAAGCGCGGGAAGAACAGCGACGCGAACTGCCACAGCGCGATCACCACGAGGAATGGGAAAACAGATGTCCAGACCTTGCCCGCTATCGCCCGTACCACGCTCGACGCGGTGGGTGGAGATGCAATCTGCTCCGCCATATCGGTCATTTCCCGCCCTCATAGATCGTCGTCGGCGACGGATCCGCGGGCAGGAAGGCGATCGACTTGCCGGCCGCATAGACCGAGTTGATTTCCTTGCGGAGGTCGGACGCCCACCTGATGTTCATGCCGAGACGGTCATTGTTCCGGATCAGCGCCGCGATCGCCTTCTGGTCGTCGGGCGTCCCTTTCGGCAAGATCAGCCTGGAAGCCGCTTCCGGATTTGCCGTCACCCACTCGGCGGCCTCCTTGTAGGCCGCGAACAGCCTGGGGATCAGATTCTTGTTCTTCTCGGCCCAAGCCACATGCGCCGCGACGCCAAGGTACGGAATGCTGCTGCTACCGGTGAACTTCTTCCAGCTATCGGCAATCTTGATATCGATGGTACGGATCTCGGGTTTCTTCGAGATCAGCGTGGTGTAAGCGGGCTCCCATAGTTGAATTGCAGAGGCACGGTCAGCCATCGCATAGCCAACAAGGCCAGGCGTTGCCGTGTTGATCACCGAGAACTTGCCGGTGTCCGCACCGAGCTGGCGCGCGAACCAGTCGAACATCACATAGTTCGTGGTGCCCTTGGCGGCCGCGAGATCCCTGCTCTCGAGATCCTTCAGCTCCTTGACATCGGGGCGCGACGTCACAACGGCGCCCCAAAAGTCAAACAGGTTGAAGAGATACGTCACCTTGACACCGCGCGCATCGGCAAGACCTACCGTCAGCAGCGCCGCGCTGCCGCCGACCTGGAACTCGCCGGAATTGAACTGTGCGGTATAGGCATCAGGTGTACGTTCTTCAAACTTGATGGCGAGCCCATTCTTCTCATCGAGTTTCTGCGCCTTGATCACCGGCGGCAGAAGGGCGCCAAGCGACGGCGCGCCGAATACCACGATGGAAACCGGTTCAGGTGCCTGGGCATATGAGGGCGAGGCTGCAGCCAGCGCGGATGCACAGGCAATGCTCGTCAAGAACGTCTTCATGGCCATCCCTCCCCGTAAGTTCCTTGATTTGTCAGGCCACACCCGCCACGGAATTATCGAATTCCTTGCGCAGCGCGGTGAAAAACTTGCCGACCAGGTGCTTGGACACGCTGCTCAGGATGCGCTGGCCGACACCGGCGACGAGACCACCGATCTCGCCGACGCCCCGAAACTTCAGGCTACACACATTGGGACCTTCGGGAATGATCTCGAAGGTCGCGCTGCCATTGCCGTGACCGAGGGTGCCCGCGCCCGATACTCTGATGCTGCAGGTATTCGGGGGTACTTTGTCGAACAGGGAAATCTCGCCTTCGAACGAACCGCCGACTGCAGCCACCCGCAGCTGCATTTCGACGTTGTAATTGTCCGGTGCGATCTCGGTCATCGTCTTGCAGCCGGGGATACAGCGCGTCAGCACCAGTGGATCGTTCAATGCCGACCATAGCTGCTCCACGGTTGCCTGGATGGTTTCCTCACCGCCGATGTCGAGCTTCATGACGCGCTCCTTCAGAGTCCGAACAGCTTCTGCGCAAGACCGCCATTGATGGAGGCGCGCTCCGCATCGGAGAACTTTGCATCGGCCACGATCTTCAGCGGCGAAAGATCGCCGATCGGGAACGGCATGTCCGAGCCCATCATCAACCGGTCCGCACCGACGATATCGGCGAGATAACGCAGCGTGCGCGGGTCTTGAACGATGGTGTCGTAGTACATCGCGGCCAGCGCGGCGTCGGGGTCGCCTAGTTTTCTGTCGAGCGCGTAATTGGTGCGCAGTCGGCCCATGACGTATGGCAGCCCTGCACCACCGATCAGGGCCAGGAACTTCATGTTCGGGAAGCGCGTGAAGTGCCCGGCATAGATCATGCGGGACACCGCGATCATCGTGTCGGTGACGCGGCCGACAGCGTTGGCCATGCCGTAATCATGAACCCGGTCGTCGCCGCTCTCGAACACCGGATGCGGCGATACGATCGAGCCGAGTTCATTGGCCGCTTCCCAGAACGGATCGAGCAAGGGATCGTCGAGTACCCCGCCCTTGCCCTTCGTCTGGGTACCGATCATGACGCCCTTGAAACCGGCGGCATGGGCTTCGCGCAGCACCTCGGCGGCAAGCCTTCCATCCTGGGTCGGCACGGTGGCGAGCGGGATGAAGCGCGGCTCGGCCTTGGCGGTCTGGGCCAGATGCTTGTTGATGAGGCGCGACCAGACGGCACCTTCCGCGGCAGGCAGGTCGTTGCCATACATGTCGAGCCAGCCGGCGACGACCTGATGCTCGATCTTCTGCTCGTCCATCCACTTCAGGCGACCTGGCAAATCGCTGAGCGGCTTCGACACCGGCCGCGTCGGCTTACCCCCGGCGAAAGAAAAGCCGAGGCTCGCACCGTCTTCGATCAGGCGGACCGACGGAAACTTAGCGGCCTGCGACTTGATATCCTCGAGCAGGCTCGGCGGAACGAGATGGGCGTGACAATCGATAATCATGTGGCCTGCTCTTGCGGTTTGCCTTGTTGCGCGTCGGCGATGGCGTCGCCAATCGCGGAAATGCGAATAGGAAGCTTATTGAAGGAAATTCCGAGCGGCGAAACCGCATCGTTGATGGCGCTGGAGATCGCCGCCGGTGACCCAAGATAGCCGCTTTCCCCCGACCCCTTCTGTCCGAACACCGTATGCGGCGACGGCGTGCAGTGATGCACAATCTCCACGTCCGGCATTTCGTGCGAAGACGGCAGCAGATAGTCCATGAAGCTCTGGGTGATCAGATGGCCCTGCTCATCATAGACGAACTCCTCCAGCAGCGTCGCACCGAGACCGTGAGCGATGCCGCCGAGGGTCATGCCCCTGACGATATGCGGATTGATCACGACACCGCAGTCGTGGCCGATGACATAGCGCTTGATTTCCGGCTTGCCGAGATCCGGATCGATCGTCAGCAGCACCAGATGAAACTCGAAGGAGTGACAAGGATACATCTGCACGCGGCCGTCTTCCGGCAATTTGTTGCCGGTCGGCACCTGCATGACGTGCGTGGCCTCGAGGCCGGGCTCCATATCCTGCGGCAGCAGGTGATAGTTGCGATGCGCGATGTTGACGAGTTCGGCCCAGCTCAACGCGTGGCCGGCATTGTCGCTGGCAGCCCCGGAAGCGAACGTCACGTTCTCCTCGGCGCAACCGAACTGGTGCGCGGCGATCCTGCCGAGCTTGGCTTTCAGCTTCTGCGCGGCATGGAAGGCCGCGCCACCGAGCATGATCGCCATGCGGCTGCCCACAGGAGAATTCGACGGCAGACATGCCAGCGTGTCCGGCCTGACAACGCGGATCATGTCCGGATCGATCTGCAGTACCTCGCCGACGATGGTGCCGACCAGCGTCTCGTGGCCCTGCCCTGACGAGGTCGTGTGAATAGTCACGGTGACGAAGCCCAGGGCATCGATATTGATGCGGCAGGAATCCATCCAGGTCGTGGTCGTATTCTTCTCGTTCAGCAGCGGCTCGAACGACGAATTGCCGCCACTCGGCTCCAGGCAGGCCGCAATGCCGATACCTGCAAGCATACCGGAAGCGCGCAACCGGTCGCGCTCCTGCTCCATCGCCTCGAAGTCGGCGTGCTTGAACACTTTCTCGACCACGGTGTGATAGTCGCCGCTGTCATAGGTGCTGCCGCTCGGAATGAGATAGGGGAACTCCTCCTTGCGGATGAAGTTGCGGCGGCGCACTTCGATGCGCGGAAGGCCGACCGCAGCCGCCACCTTGTCGATCGCGGTTTCGATGGCATAGTTCGTCGGCGCCTGACCGAAGCCGCGTACGGCTTCCTGCATCGCCTTGTTGGTGGTGACTGACTGCGCGCGGTACTGCACGCTCTCGATCTTGTAAGGACCGACGATGGCGCCGATCGGCTTGCCCAACTGGAACGGCGCACGTCCGGCATAGGCACCGGCATTGTCGAGCGCACGAATCTTCATCGACTTGACGATGCCGTCGCCATCGAACGCGACATCGACGTCGAAGATGCGTTCCGGACCATGCGCATCCCCGCTGCGCATGTTCTCAAGGCGATCCTCGATCAAGCGCACGGGGCGACCGACGCGGCGGGCGAGATGCGCCACGAGAACGGACTGCTTGATGCCGCGCTTGACGCCATAGCTGCCGCCGACGTCGACGTCGTGATGGACGCGGACATTGTTTGCGGGAATGCGCAGGGCGCGGGCGATCTGGTCAGGGTATTTGGGCATCTGGATCGAGGCCCAGACATCGAGTATGTCGCGCCACGGATCCCACGACGCAGCCACGCCAAAGGTTTCGATCGGCACTGTCGAATTGCGACCCCAGGTGACGCGGAATGACAGATGGTGCGGGCTCTCGGCGAAGTGCCGGTCAACTTCGCCCCAGACGAACAGCTTGTCGAGCAACACGTTCGATCCGTGACCCGCATGGACTGGCGGGCTGTCCGGCTTCAGCGCTTCTTCTGCCTTCATGACGAACGGCAGCGGCTCATAGACGACGCGCAGCTTTTCGGTGGCATCTTCGGCCAGCGCGCGGGTATCGGCGACCACCGCCGCGACCCATTCACCGGCATAGCGCGTCTGTCCCACGGCCAGCGGAAAGCGCTTCACATGCGGGGTGTCGAGACCGTTCATCAACTGATCCGTGGCGCCGGCGAGTTCATCGCCGGTCAGCACGTAGTGCACCCCCGGCATCGCCAGCGCGGCGGAGGTTTCGATCGACACAATCCTTGCGGCCGGATGCTGCGACGGCAGCACCGCGACATGCAGCATGCCTTCGAGCGCGATGTCGGCGACATAGCGTCCCTTCCCGGCCACGAAACGACGGTCTTCGCGAACGCGGCGATTGCTGGAGACGAAGCGGAAGGCTGAAGGAGCGGCGGTCATCGCACGATCTCCGTAGGCGTATCGGCTTTGGCTGCTTCGAGAATGCCCTCCTCCGGCGCATCATGCCCGGCACCTGACTGTCCGGGCCTGACATGCTCCGGCCGCAACGCATTGGATTTCTGCAGGCGGTCCGCTGCGAATTGCACGGCCTCGACGATCTGCCCGTAGCCAGTGCAGCGGCAGATATTGCCCGAGATCGCCTCGACGATTTCCTCGCGGCTTGGCGTGTGGGTGTGCTGAAGCAGCGCGTGCGCGGACAGGATCATGCCCGGCGTGCAGTAGCCGCACTGCAGACCGTGGGTTTCGCAGAACGCATCCTGAATGACGCTGAGTTCGCCCCGGGCCGGCGCGAGACCTTCGATCGTGGTGATCTCGTAGCCATCGGCCTGCACCGCGAACATCAGGCATGAACGTACCGGTTCACCGTCGACCAGCACGGTGCAGGCACCGCACACGCCGTGCTCGCAGCCGGCATGGGCGCCGTTGAGCAGGAAATTCTCGCGCAACGTATCGAGCAGCGTCTTGCGCGGCTCGACATCGGCTGTCCGGCTGACGCCGTTGACCCGAAGCTCGACTTTCATCATGCCGCTCCCTTCAGCGCGTGGGCGCCGGCTTCGGTTCTTGCTTGCTCAATAGCACGCTTGCCAAGCGTGATGGCGACGCGGCGGCGATAGGACGCGCTGGCATGCAGATCGCTCGACGCGTCCATGTCGCTTGCGACGGCATGGACGGCTTCTGCGACGGACGTTGCATCGAGCCTTGTGCCGAGCAGCGGCGAGACATCCAGCCGAAGCGGACGATCGCCGACGCCACCGACGCCGAGCGCGATATCGACACAGCGCCCGTCCTCATCGAGCGCGACCTGCGCCAGCGCTGAAGCGAAGGCGAAATCGGATCTGCGGGCACTCACTTCAAAGAACCCGACGCCGATGCGCTTGTGCTCCCAGACCGGAAACTTTACGGCACTCACACATTCGCCCGGCGCAATCGTGGTCAGCATCGGACCGATGAAAAAGTCGTCGGCCGGCATTGACGACGGGCCGTCAGGCGTCGCCAGCATGATCTCGGCGCCGAGCGTGACGGCGACCAGCGGAATTTCCGCAGACGGGTCCGCATTGGCGATCGAACCGCCGACCGTGCCGCGATTGCGCGTTGGCTGATGACCGACCCATGGCAGCACGCGCGCCAGCGCAGGCACCCGGGCACGGATCAGCGGATCCCGCTCGGCAATGGCCTGCCGTGTTGTCGCGCCGACGACGAGCGCGTCCCCCTCGGAGCGAATGCCCGCAAGCTCGGGAAGGCGCATGATGTCGATCAGCTTCGTCGGCCGGGCCAGACGCATCGCCAGCATGGGCACCAGAGTTCTGTCCGCCCGCAATGGCGCGGGCATCTTCATCACCAGCCAGCAGTTCGCACGCTTCAGCGAGCGATTGCGGCCTGATGTATTCGAACGGCGCTGACTTCATGATCGTCGCTCAGCTCAGCAGCAGGCTTGCAGCTACCGGCGACAGGACAGAAATCACCTGGTTCTTCAGCAGCGGCCCATCGACCTCGCTGGCGGCCTTGGCCGCGGCCCAGTCGGCATCGGCGCCGAATGCGGCCCAGGCTTTCTTGCGGGCATCCTCATCGGCAAAACGCGTCATGTAGGTGAGACGGCCGTCTTCGGTCTGGGACGCGAATGCGCCGATCAGTTCGATGCCGTGTCGCGGGAAGAACTTGGCCGCAACAACCTCAACGAAGCGGCGACGCATCGCATCAGCCTTGCCCTCGACGGCTTCGTAAACACGAATCTCGTAGATCAACTCTCACTCCCCCAAGAAGCGACGGCTGGCTCAGAGCTAAGAGCCCGCTCGGATCATTGTCAAACATAAACTAACTCAATCATACCTAGTACGTACAATTGATATGATCCAATTCTTGCAATGCAGCACGCATGCAAGCCTTAGTTGCCCTTGCAAATGCCCCTCGCCGTCGCAACTTCGGGGGGATTGGTATGATATTGGCCGCTTTTGCACTATTCCCAACTGTACAAATATCGAAGTCATGCATCGAATATTGCATCAATGTCGATATTGTACTACCTTGTCTGCCGACTGATAGCTTGCGGGATGCGGGCTTTGGAAAATGAACCGAGATGACCGACTGGGTACCCGACCTCGAACCGATTTTGGGCCCTCGCTACCTCGCTTTCGTGTTCGCACTCGATGCCGACGTCACCGCCGGCCGCGTCAAGCCCGGGATGCGGCTTTTGCCCCAGCGCGACATGGCGCAGCGCCTCGGCCTCAGCGTCGGAACGGTGTCGAAAGCCTATGCCGAAGCCGAACAGCGCGGCCTGATTTCCGGAGAGGTCGGACGCGGCACCTTCGTTCAACGCCGCCGGCCGGACCAGCGCACCGCGCTCGGCACCTCGGACGCCACCATCAACCTCGCGCTCAACGTACCGCCCTATACCGGCGAGGACGACGTGATCGCATCGACGATCGGCGACATTGTCGCCACCGGCGAAATGTCGAATTCTGCTCGGCTATCTGCCGCATCAAGGCCTTCGTCAGCACCGCGAAGCCATCGTCGGCTGGCTCGCATCGCTCGGGGTGACTTCTGATGCCGAGCAGATTTTCATCACGCATGGCGGCCAGCACGCGCTTTCGATCGCACTCGGTATGATCGCCAGGCCCGGCGATACCATCCTCACCGAGGCATTCACCTATTCCGGCATGCTCGCTTTGTCGGTGCAGAATTCCTATCGCCTGCAAGGCGTCGCGATCGATGGCGAGGGCCTGGTACCGGAAAGCCTCGACCTTGCTTTCACCGAGACCGGCGCGCGCGTGCTCTATTGCATGCCGACGCTGCAGACACCTACCGGCGCCATCATGTCGCCGGCACGGCGGCAGGCCATTGCCGCGATCGTGCGCAAGCACGACGCCCATCTGGTGGAAGATGATGCCTACGCCTATCTGCTGACGCCGCCGCTGCCGCCCGTCTCCGCGCTGATCCCCGAGCGCAGTTTCTATGTCATGAGCTTCGCCAAGTGCCTGGCGCCGGGGCTGCGGATCGCCGCGATGATCGCGCCGAACTCATTCCGCGACCGCGCCATCAATGCCGTGCGCGCGACCGGCTGGATGGCGGTTCCTTTGATGGCCGAAGTGGTGGCACGGCTGATCACCAGTGGCGATCTGGCCCGGCAGGCCCGGATGAAGCGCGACAAGGCGGCCCTGCGCAACGCCATCGTGCGCCGTGTGCTGAAAGAATGGTTACCGCCTTCCGACTCTGCACCCGGCTTTCACATCTGGCTGCCGCTGCCCGCGGGCCGCACGATGAACGCATTGGTTACACAGGCCGCGCAGGCCGGCATCACGCTGGCGCCTCCCGGCTCACTGCAGCGCATGCCGACCGAACAGCTGGGAATCCGGCTGTGCCTCGGCGCACCGGCGACCGAAGAAAACCTGGAGCGGGCACTGATCGAGATCAGGCGCATCCTGGAAATGGCTGAGGCGATCTCTTTCGTCTGAACTCACCGCACGACCGCTTACAAGAACAAGAAACAAGCATAGGGAAGAAACATGTCGCGTCATCGCCTTGCGTTGCTTGCTGCCATTTGGCTGAGCTTCACCCCCGCCGCCCGCGCTGCCGACTGGCCGACACGGCCGCTCATCATGATCAATCCATTCGCGCCGGGCGGCCCGAACGACGTCGTCGCTCGGCTGTTCGCCCAGCGGATGGGAGAAATTCTCGGGCAATCCGTGATCGTCGAGAATGTCGGCGGCGCCGGCGGCATGAACGGCGCCAGCCGCGTCGCCAAGTCGGAGCCCGACGGCTACACCTTCCTGCAAGGCACCGTCGGCACCCAGGCCCAGAACCAGACGCTATACAAGAAGCCGGCCTACAACGCGACGACCGACTTCGCGCCGGTAACGCTGGTGATCGAGGCACCCCTGGTGCTGGTGGCGCGCCAGGATCTGCCGGTCAAGGACATGACGGAATTCGTCGCCTACGCCAAGGCCAACAAGGACAAGATGCAGTTCGCCTCGGCCGGCACAGGATCAGCCATTCATCTGGGTTGCGCATTGATGAACATGGTCACCGGGATCGACGTCACCCATGTCCCCTACAGAGGTGCCAACCCCGCGATGCAGGACCTGATGAGCGGCCGCGTCGATTACCTCTGCGACATCATCACCACCGCCAAGGCGCAGATCGACGTCGGCACGGTCAAGCCGATCGCGATCCTGTCGAAGGAGCGCTCTCCGGCGCTGCCAAACATGCCCACGGCCATGGAGCAGGGTTTTAATGTCGACGCCTACACCTGGAACGCGTTCTTTCTGCCGAAGGGCACGCCAGAACCCATTGTCAGGAGGCTCCGCGATGCCACCATCGAGGCGATGAAGACGCCGGCGGTGCGCGAGAAGCTGGAAGCCGCCGGCCTGAAGATCGCGACGGACGACCAAACCGCGCCGGACTATCTCGGCAGTTTCGTGCAGAGCGAAACCGCGAAATGGGCAGCCACCATCAAGGCCGGCGGCATCAGTATCGACTGACTCAACGAACCGTTGTATTCGCAGCCCCTTGGGCGAGAAAATTGTGATACAATTTCCGATTGAACTACAACGGTATTGCATACGCGCTATGTGAAACGGCTATCACCTTTCGCAAAGGCCCTTTAACCAAAAGCGGCGAGAATCGCAGCCATAACTGCCTCGCCGATCCGGCGAGGGATTTGCCAAGGGAAAGACCAGCATGCTCGCCCGCTATTCTATCCGCGCCAAGATCACGATCGTGGTGTGCTTCCTGTTGATCGCCATGTCGACGATGGGCGGGCTGGCCATGAAGCAGATGAGCGACATCAACAACTCGACCGTTGAGATCGCCCGCAGTTGGCTGCCAAGCGTGCGCGTACTCGGCGAAATCCGGGCGGCTACCATCACCTACCGGGCTATCGTTCGCTCCCATCTGCTGGCTACCAACGAATCCGGTAAGCAAGCGCAGGAAGTCCTTCTGAAGAAGTGGATCGAGAACGTCGAAAAGGCCCACAAGCGCTATGAGCCCATGATCAACTCGGCCGAGGAGCGCGCCTTCTACAACGAATCCAAGGCCGCCTGGAACGAGTACCTGGACGGGGTGAAGCAGGTGTTGATTCTGTCCCGCAAGAACGAGGACAACGAGGCACGCGCCTTGCACACCAAGGCATCGCTCGCCAGCGTCAAATCCGACGAGATCCTTCAGAAAGATATCGACCTCAACAACGGGGGCGCCGACCGGGCCGCCACGGATGCGGCCGAAAGCTACGCTGCGGCCATGAAGATGGTGCTGTTGTCGCTTGTGCTGGCCATGATCGTCGGCATCTGCGCCGCAGTTTTTCTGGTGCGTGATGTCTCCACCGGCATCAAGTCGATCATGACGCCGATGCAGGCGCTGGGCGCCGGCGACCTCACCGCGATGGTGCCGCATCAGGGAGAGACGACGGAAATCGGCGACATGGCAAATAGCCTGCAGGTTTTCAAGGAAGCGCTGATTGCCAAGAAGGCTGCCGACGAGGCCGCCGCGATCGATGCCGAAGAAAAGATTCGGCGCGGCGAACGCGTCAACGCCATCACCCGCGATTTCGAAGCGCTGATCGGCGAGATCGTCGCAACGGTTTCTTCGGCCTCCACCGAGCTCGAAGCTTCCGCCGGAACCTTGACAAGCGCCGCCGAGCGTTCGCAGAAGCTCACCACCGTGGTGGCATCGGCTTCCGCGGAAGCTTCCACCAACGTCCAGTCGGTGGCATCGGCCACCGAAGAGATGTCGTCCTCGGTCAACGAGATCAGCCGCCAAGTGCAGGAATCCGCCAACATCGCCAGCCAGGCGGTCGACGAGGCACGCAAGACCAACAACCGCGTCGGCGAGCTGGTGAAAGCCGCGGCGCGGATCGGCGACGTCGTCGAATTGATCAACACGATTGCCGGTCAGACCAACCTGCTGGCGCTGAACGCCACCATCGAAGCGGCGCGGGCGGGCGATGCCGGCCGCGGTTTTGCCGTCGTCGCTTCCGAAGTGAAGGCGCTGGCCGAGCAGACGGCAAAAGCCACCGGCGAGATCAGTCAGCAGATTGCCAGCATCCAGGCGGCGACCCAGGAATTGGTTGGTGCCATCAAGGACATCGGCGACACCATTGGCCGGATGTCGGAGATTTCCTCGAGCATAGCCTCGGCGGTGGAACAGCAGGGCGCGGCGACCAAGGAAATCTCGCGTAATGTGCAGCGGGCGGCGGAGGGTACCCTGCAGGTGTCGTCAAACATCACCGACGTGCAGCGCGGCGCTTCCGAGACCGGATCTGCGTCTACCCAGGTGCTGTCGGCCGCGCAGTCGCTGTCCTCCGAAAGCAACCGGCTGAAGATTGAAGTGAGCAACTTCTTGAGTTCGGTGCGAGCAGCATAGCAATTCACGCCAGACAACGGCCTGAGGCTCGAAGACATGCTGGCGCTACGCTGGGTTTGGCGGTGGGACCCCTGGTGGTGATCCCGCCATCGACATAGAGCGTAGCCCATTGACGGAGGATGACGCCTTGCCGGACAGGAATACGGCGGCGCCGACCGGTTCATCGACGTTGCCCCAGGGCCCGGCCGGTGTCCGCTGTCATCGGCGATAAATGAATTCTCCCGACTGCCGACGCTGCTCCCAGCCAACCAACTCCAATTCTGGAATTTCGACTTCATCCTGCGGATAGCCGAGGCAAAAATATCCAATAAGCCGCCAGTCCGCGGGAATATCAAGAATCCTGCCGATGGCGACGGGATCGAGGATCGATACCCATCCCATGCCAACACCTTCCGCCCGAGCCGCCAGCCAGATCGAAAACATCGCCGTCACCACGGAATAATCGGCCATTTCAGGCATCGTTCGTCGGCCGAGACCGTGGCCGACGACAGTTGAGCGGTCGGTGAATACAGCCAGGTGACAGGGTGCTTCGCGCAATCCGGCCAGCTTCAAGGCGGCATATCGAGTCGATAGATCGCCAGTATAGTCTCCGAGCGCATCGGCATTGCATGCCCTAAAATTCTCGATCGCCGCTTCGCGACGGCCAGCATCGTCGACGATCACAAACCGCCACGGCTGGCTGAGGCCAACGGATGGCGCCAGACAAGCGATATCGATGAATCTCTCCAGCATGCCTTGAGGCAGCGGTTCAGTGCGGAAGCGGCGCACGTCGCGGCGCCAGGCAAACAGATCAAGCAAGCTTGCGCGAAACGCGCTGTCGAAATTGGGCGCAGCCGGTTTATGGTTCATACTCGCCTTCACTTGTGCTCGCAAACAACCCGAGAGGCCGAGCCAATGTCGATTGTGCAGAAGTTATCAGCTTCCAGGTTTGCAGCCCGGTTTTGGTCTGCAGGCGGCCGATTGGTGCATTTGGGGCCGATTCACGGCATTTGAACTTGGGGTGACATTGTGCTTTTTAGCAATGGTCATCGGTGCCCTCCAAGAGGGTGAAACGGGAATGCGGTGCGGGCCAATTCGCCCAATTCCGCAGCTGCCCCCGCAACTGTAAGCGGCCATTCTCGATCCAGCTATGCCACTGGACCTGCAACAGGTCTGGGAAGGGGGATCGGGAGACGACCGCGAGCCAGGAGACCGGCCGCTGACGAGGATTTAACTCGTTCGACGGTGGGTCGACGGAAGGGGCGTTATGGGTTTGCTGAAGTATGCTGCCGGTTCGGCAGCTGTTGTCGTGTTGGCTTGTTGTCACAGTACTGCGTACGCACAGTCGAATTCGGATCAACTTCCACCGGTGGTAGTCAATCCAAACGATCCACCCAAACCGGCCCGTCAAATTCGCAGAGATCGAGATCGCCGCACGACGGGCCCGGTACGGCCGGCCGCGAATGCCCCGGCCCCATCGATTCCTCAGCCCGTCGAGGTGGTGGTGACTGCCGACAGAGAACCAGAGCCCATCACCCGCACGGGCAGTTCGATCGGTGTGATTAAGGGTGAGACACTCGCGACAAGCAATCCCGGATCGCTTGTGGACGTGTTGCGAACGGTTCCAGGCGTCGATGTTTCGGAGAGCGGTGGACCGGGTTCAACCACGAACATCCGGCTGCGCGGCGCCAATACGGGCCAGACATTGGTGATGATCGACGGGATCCGGATCAACGACCCGACCGCTGCGAGCGGCGATTTCGATTTCGCGATGTTTGCGCCGAGCGCCATCGAGCGGATCGAAGTGCTGAAAGGCCCGCAGAGCGCGCTCTATGGTTCGGACGCGATGGGCGGCGTCGTCAACATCATCACCAAGAAGGGCTCGGGTCCGGCGCAATTCAACGTCCGGACCGAAGGCGGAAGCTACGGCACCGCGGTGACCAACGGATCGGTGATCGGATCGCAGGGGCCCTGGTCCTATGCGTTCACCGGCGGCGGCCAGAGCAGCGAAGGGTTTTCGCGTTATGGCTATCGCATTCCCGCCATCGAGGCGAAAAATCCCAATCTTGAGCGGGATGGTTTCAGCCGATTGGGAGGTTCTGCGCGGATTGGATACGATGCCGACGGCGTGCGGGTTGAGACCGGCATATTGTCGACGCTCACCCGGTCGAACTATGACGCGTCGGGGGCGGATGCCCCCTTCTACAAGGCGCGGCGCCTGCTCGATCAGGTGTGGGCAAAAGCTTCCGTGGATACGCTCGACGGCAGGTGGACGCACAGTCTCAATATGTTTGAGACCCAGGCCGTTCGTTCGTTCAGCGAATTATCTTATCCCCTGAAGACGTCCTCAACCATCACCGATTATACCGGAAACAGCGTCGGCGCCGAATATCAGGCGACCCTGCGCATGGGCTCGCTGGGTTCACTGATCTACGGGGCAAAGACCCAGCACGAAACCGCGGATATTTTCCAAACCAGCTTCGTGCCGAAATTCTCCGCCTATGTGCCTCAGGTGCGGGCCAAGCAGGACACCAATTCCCTGTTCGGGCTGTGGCAACTGCCGATCGGAGAACGTCTGATTGTCACCTTGGGCGGTCGTGTCGATGACGTGGTGGACGTCTCCCGGTTCGAGACCTGGCGGGCCACCGCGGCCTATACGATCTCCGAAACCGGCACCAAACTGCACACCAGCGCCGGAACAGGCGCAAAGGCCCCCACCTTATATCAGCTCTACTCTATCAACAGGGGGGCGTCGCTTGCCCCGGAACAAAGCTTTGGCTACGACGCCGGCATCGATCAAAGCCTGTTTAATAACCGCGTGACGGTTTCGCTCACTGGCTTCTCGAACAAATTCAGCAACCTGATTGATTTTGTCAGCACTGGTCCTGGCGTCTCCTGCCCTGACAAGAACGCATCGGGATGTTATTTCAACGTCTCGCGCGCCGAGACCAACGGTCTGGAAGTCGGGTCCACCGTCGACGTGCTCCCCGGCTACGCGAAGTTCAATGCGGCCTACACCTATCTGCACGCGATCGATCTTGCGACCGGCCTGGTGCTGGCGCGGCGACCGAAAAACCTGGCTAACTTTAGGCTCACCATCACGCCGACGGACAGATGGCTGATCGAACCCCGTGTTCTCACGGTTTCCAAGCGCTTCAGCAGCGCCGGCCAGACCAGCCGGGTCGACGCCTATACCCGCGTCGATCTCTATACCGAGTACAAGCTCGACAAGAACTGGAAGGTGTTTGCGCGCGGCGAAAACATCCTGAATGAGCACTATCAGGAGGTTTTCAACTTCGGCACCACCGGTCCCGCGGCTTATGCCGGGTTTAACGCCACATGGTGAAGCTGGATTCCCGCAAACGCCTGATGATCGCGACAACAGGGCTTGCCGCGTTGGTGGCATTGCTGGCGCTTGGCTCGCTCGGCACCGGACCCGTACGCCTGTCGCCGCCGACCGTGATCGACGCGCTGCTCGGCGGCGGAACGGAGGTACACCAGATTATCGTACGGGAAATTCGCCTGCCGCGAATGATCCTCGGATTGGCCATCGGCGCGATACTCGGCCTGTCGGGCGCTGCCCTGCAGGGCCTGCTGCGCAATCCGCTGGCGTCGCCTTCCCTGTTCGGCGCGCCGCAATCGGCCGCGTTCGGAGCCGTGCTGATGATTGCGCTCGGCTGGGCCGATGTCCGGTCTTACGCGCTGCCGGTCGCAGGCATCACGATGGCGTTCGCGTCGGTGTTCGTGCTGCTCGGCATCGCCGGAAGAAGCGCCGGGCTGCTGTTGCTGATTCTTTCAGGCCTGGCGATTTCCAGCCTTGCGGGAGCTGCCACCGCGCTGGTGATGAACCTGTCATCCAATCCCTTTGCCGCGCTCGAAATCGCATTCTGGCTGCTCGGCTCGCTGGAGGACCGCAGCTTCAGACATGTCCTGCTCGCGTTGCCGTTCATCATCGCAGGCGCCATCGTCCTGATCAGCCAGCGCAACGCTTTTCGTGCGCTGAGCCTTGGCGAAGAAACCGCGCAAAGCCTTGGCGTCGATGTCGGCCGGTTGAGGTTGCTGGTGATCGCAGGCGTTGCGCTGGGGGTCGGTGGCGCGGTAGCCGTCAGCGGCACCATCGGCTTTATCGGTCTGGTTGCGCCGCATCTGGTGCGGCCGCTGATCGGCCACGATCCGGCGCGCCTGCTGATCCCGAGTGCGCTGACCGGCGCGGCGCTGTTGCTGGCCGCGGATATCGCGGTGCGGATCATTCCGTCCACCACCGACATCAAGGTGGGTGTGCTTACCTCGATCATCGGCGTACCGTTCTTTCTCTACCTGATCGTACGCGAACGACGCTCGCTCGGTGGAGGCGTCGCATGAACGACAAACCGATTCTGGCTGCGCAACAACTCGAAGTGGCGTTGTCGGGAAGACCCGTTCTGAACGGTGTTTCGCTGTCGCTGCCATCACGGCAGCTTGTGGCGCTGGTGGGACCGAACGGTGCCGGAAAGACCACCCTGCTGCGCGCTCTCGCGGGTCTGGTGCCGTCGACCGGAAGCATCGAAATCGGCGGCGAGCGCCTGTCATCGCTGTCATTGCGTGAGCGTGCCAGACGCGTCGGCTACCTGCCGCAAGGTCATCAGGTACATTGGCCGCTGCCGGCCAAAGATGTCGTCGCGCTCGGGCGTTACCCGCATGGCGCGACCGATCCGGCACGGCTGTCGTCGCGTGACGAGCAGGCCGTGCTGCGCGCGATGCAGGCCGCCAACGTTGTCGAGTTCGCCGAACGCCCGGTCACCGAATTGTCCGGCGGCGAACGCAGCCGTGTCGCGCTGGCGCGGGTGTTGGCCGTCGAGGCACCGGTCATACTCGCGGACGAACCGATCGCCTCGCTCGATCCGCGCTACCAGATCGACGTCATGCTCAACCTTCGCAGCGCCGCCGATCGCGGCGTGCTGGTCGTGGTCGTGACGCACGATCTCGGGCTCGCCGCACGCTTTGCCGACACTGTGCTCGTGCTGTCGGACGGCCGTCTCGTCGCGCAAGGTAAGCCTGAACAAGCGCTTTCGGAGCAGATCATGGCCGACGTGTTCCGCATCAGCGCGTATCGCGCCGATTACCGCAACGAGACCGTGATACTGCCCTGGGCGGGGGTTGACCGATGGTCCGGCTAATCGCGCAACGCTGCCGCCAGGCGGTCGAGGCCGGCGTCGTCGGAAGGCAGGCCAAATCGCAAAAGATCATCGGCCCAATCGAAACTTCGGCACCAGATATGCCTTCGCGCCAGCGCGGCGTGCAACTTCTGGGCATGGGGATGCCGGGCAAGCCGGAACAATGGCGTACCTCCGGCTATCGTAAAGCCAGCGTTCCCCAGAACCTGATCAAGCTTGCGCGCTTGCTGTTCAAGCTTGTCGCGCGTGCGATCGGCCCATGGTTGATCGCCGAGCGCCGCCGTACCGATCGACAGGGCGGGTCCCGAACACGGCCAAGGGCCCAATGCCCCGACGATACGCTCGATCATATCGGGCGCGCCTATCGCAAATCCCAGCCGCAATCCGGCAAGGCCATAGAATTTCCCGAACGAGCGCAAGATCACCACAGGCCAATCCGGGCACAATGCGACCGCGCTGATGACCGGATCGACATCGGAAAATGCTTCATCGACGACGAGCCGTCCGCCGCGGCCTCTGAGTTGCGTCGCTATCCGCGTCAGCGCAGCGCAATCGGTGACGCAGCCATCGGGATTGTTGGGATTGACGACGACGGCGTGAACTGCGCTTTCGGGGCACGCGTCGAGATTATCAATCTCGATCACGGGATGACCGGCAATGCGCCAGGCGAGCGCATGTTCGCCATAGGTCGGTCCGACGATCGCTACCGGCCCGGGCGGCGCCAGATAGGGCAGCAACTGAATCAGCGCCTGCGTCCCGGCGGCCGCCGCGATGCTGGCGCCATCGGGCACGGCATAGGTTTTTCGCGCGGCGTCCAGCAACGCCTCCGATTCAGTGCGCGACGGCAGACGCTGCCATGCGCTTTCCGGCAGGTGCTGCGGAATTGGCCACGGCCAGGGGTTGATCCCAGTCGACAAATCCAGCCAACTGCCGGGTGCACCGCCATGGCGCGCGATTGCGTCGGTGAGGTCACCACCATGTTTCATGGGTGCTTCATGCCATCATCAGCGATAAAATGCGAGGGGCTACGAAGCGCGCTCGTGGCGGTCGCCTTCCTGGCCTCCGTCGGCTTGCAAGGCGCCTCGTACGCCACCGAACTGCCGCGGATCGCCTCGATCAATCTGTGCACCGATCAGTTGCTGGTGACGCTGGCGGACCCTGCGCAAATTCTCGGCCTCAGCCCCTACTCCCGCGATCGCGCGCGATCCTGGGATGCGGCAAAGGCCGCTCAATTCCCAAAACTCTCCGGCGAGGCGGAGGACGTATTGGTCTTGAGGCCGGACGTTGTCGTCGCCGGGCGCTTCACCAAGCGCGCGACTCGGGAGCTGCTCAAAGAAAAGGGGCTGCGCGTCGTCGAGTTCGATGCGGCACGCTCGCTCGACGACGTGAAAAAGCAAATTCGCCAGATGGGCGATCTCGTACGGCATCCCGACCGCGCCGCCGCCGAAATCCAACAGCTGGATGCGGCGATTGCGCATGCGCGCGAAGTCGTCTCGCGCAAGCCCTATCGCGTGCTGGCGCTATCCAGGCGTGGCTGGGTTTCCGGCGGCGACAGCCTGACGAGTTCGCTGCTGGCAACCGCGGGCCTCAGCAATGCCGCAGCCGACCTCGGTTACAAGCTTGGCGGATTTGCCTCACTTGAAGTCATCGTCAGCCTGAGGCCCGATTTCCTGCTGGTATCCGAAGCCGGCGACTTTGCCGAGGACGAAGGCCGGGCCTTCATGCTGCATCCGGCACTGGAGCGCTTTTATCCGGCGGCAAAGCGCCTTGTGATCCCGGAAAGGCTGACCGTATGCGGCGGCCCGAGGCTGTCGGAGGCGCTCGATCGCCTCGCCTCGGAACTCGAGCGCGTGACTCACTGAAATGTTGATCTGGAGCGACACGCTCTATGTTGTCGTCGCAGCCCTCGCGTTCGACGCCTTGATCGGGGATCCGGATTGGCTGTGGCGGCGGCTGCCGCATCCGGTTGCCCTGATTGGATCGTTCATCGGATTGCTCGACCGTACGCTCAATCTCGATGCGCGCTCACCCGGACAGCGAACATTTGCCGGCGCCAGCGTGGTGGTCCTGCTCCTGATCACTTCTACACTGATTGGATTTCTGATCGAGTTCGTGTTGCGTCAAATCCCGCTTGGAAACGTCCTGCTTGGACTGGCAGCTTCGACGCTCGTCGCGCAGCGAAGCCTTTATCAGCACGTCGCGCGGGTACGCTCGGCATTCGCCGATGGTGGGCTCGCTGAGGCCCGCCGCGCCGTTTCCATGATCGTCGGCCGCAATCCGGATCAACTTGACGAGGCCGGTGTGTGCCGCGCGGCCATCGAATCCTGCGCCGAGAATTTCTCCGACGGCGTGGTGGCCCCGGTATTCTGGCTGGCGCTACTCGGTCTACCGGGATTGATTGCCTATAAGGCTATCAATACCGCCGACTTCATGATCGGCCACCGTAGTACGCGCCACGAGTCCTTTGGCTGGGCGACCGCACGGTTGGATGATCTCGTCAATTTGGTCCCGGCACGGCTATCGGGATTAATGGTTGCGATAGTCGCTCCGATCGCTGGTGGGACGACTGGGGCAGCCCTCAGTGTGATGGTGCGCGATGCTGCGAAACATCGCTCTCCCAATGCCGGGTGGCCGGAAAGCGCCACAGCTGGCGCACTGGGGCTGGCCCTCGCGGGGCCACGCCGGTATGGCGAAAGGATCGTCGATGATCCCTTTCTCAACGCCGAGGCGCGCAAGGATGCGGCCCCGGGCGATATCGGCCGTGCGCTCGATCTGCTTGTGGCGGCATGTCTGCTGGAGGCGGCGGCCTACGTCTCACTCGCGCTGGTCGTTTGACGGCTGCGCGCGATTTTCAGGAGCTGCTCGATGTCGAGATGCGCTTCCAGATGATCAGCGAGCGCGTCCAGCGCGGTTTCTATGCGGGCTTCGTAGGCCAACGACGACGCGATGCCGAAATGCGCGAGCCACGCCTTCCGAAAGGCATCGCCGGTGAACAGGCCATGCACATAGGTACCCTGCACCCGGCCATCGGCCGAGCTGGCTCCGTCGGCACGGCCTTCGATGTCAAGCAGGGGCCGCGCACAGTCGGCACCCTCGCTGCGGCCGAGGTGAATCTCGTAACCCTCGACCGCGGCGCCCGTTGCGCAATGTGTGCCGCCGACGAGCGTGGTTGATTTGTCGGCGCTCATGACCGTCGTGATGTCGAGCAGACCCAGGCCTTCGACCGTGCCGGCGCGGCCATCGACGCCATCGGGATCGGCGATGGTTCGGCCAAGCATTTGATAGCCGCCGCACAGCCCGAGCACATGGCCGCCACGGCGAACATGCGCCTTGATGTCGATGTCCCAGCCTTGCGCGCGCAAAAAGATGAGATCGCCGATGGTGGATTTGCTGCCGGGAAGAATGACGATTTCGGCATCGGCAGGAATTGGCTCGCCGGGCCTGACGAAGACCAATTTGACATTGGGCTCCATCCCCAACGGATCGAGATCGTCGAAATTGGCGATGCGGGCGAGAACCGGCACCGCAATGATTCGCGTGGACGAAGAACCATGCGCGCGATCGAGATCGACCGCATCCTCTGCCGGCAGCCATGCCGCCTGCGGTAACCACGGCACGACGCCGAGCGAGGGCCAGCCAGTGAAGCGCGTGATCGCCGTCAGGCCTTGCTCGAACAATCCAACGTCGCCGCGAAACTTATTGACGATGAAGCCGTGTATCCGCGCAATCTCGTCCGGTTCCAGAACGAGATGCGTGCCGGCGAGACTGGCGATAACGCCCCCGCGATCAATGTCCCCGAGCATCACTACGGGCACGTTAGCTGCCGCGGCAAATCCCATGTTGGCGATATCGCCAGCGCGAAGGTTGATCTCCGCCGGGCTGCCGGCGCCTTCGACCAAGATGATATCCGCCTGGCCGGTGAGGTAGGCAAAACTCTCCAGCACCGCCGGCAGCAACGCCGTCTTCTTTTCCAGATAGTTCCTGGCACGCAGCGTACCCCAGCGTTTGCCCTGTACGATGATTTGCGCGCCCGTGTCGGTCTCCGGCTTCAACAGCACCGGGTTCATGTGCACGCTGGGCGGCACCCTCGCCGCCCTCGCCTGCACGGCTTGGGCGCGACCGATCTCGCCGCCCTCGATGGCCACGGCTGCATTGTTCGACATGTTCTGCGGCTTGAACGGCGCCACCTTCAGACCACGCCGCACCAGCGCACGGGCCAGCCCCGCGACAATCGTCGACTTGCCGGCGTTGGAGCCGGTGGCCTGGACCATCAGCGCGGGTGTCGGCCGCTTCATCAGAATTCGATGCCCTTCTGGCCTTTCACGCCCGCGCGGAACGGGTGCTTCACCAACGTCATTTCGGTGACGAGATCGGCCATCTCGATCAGTTCCGGCTTGGCATTGCGGCCGGTGATGACGACGTGCTTGTCGGCGGGTTTTTCCTCGCGCAGGAAAGTCAGCACCTCTTTGAGGTCGAGGTAATCATAGCGCAGCACGATGTTGAGTTCGTCGAGCAGCACCATGCGGTGGCAGTCGTCACGGATGAGTTCCTTGGCGCGCTCCCAGCCCTTGGTGGCGGCGGCAATATCGCGCTCGCGGTCCTGGGTTTCCCAGGTGAAGCCTTCGCCCATGATGTGCAGCGTCACCAGTTCCGGGAATTTCGCCAGCACCTTCGCCTCGCCGGTATCCCACGCCGGCGATTTGGTGAACTGCACGACTGCCACGGGATAACCATGTCCGATGTGCCGAAATACCATACCGAGCGCCGCCGATGTCTTGCCCTTGCCGGTACCGGTGTTGACGATCAGGAGCCCCTTCTCGCCGGTCTTGGTTGCCATGATCTTGTCGCGCGCCGCCTTGTGCTTGCGCGCCTTCTCCCGGTGCCGTTCATTCTCGGCTTCATCTGCTTCAGTCGAGGTCCCGGTCATGCGATTTCCTTCCGCGCGGTCGGCAAGAGTTCGGCAATCAGATCAGCGGCGCGATTGGAGCGCGGGGTCCACAGCCCGCGCCGGATCGCCTCGGCAAAGCGGTCAGCGGTCTCGCGCAGCGCCGCCGGGTTGGCGGTCTGCATGAAGTCTCGTACGCGCTCGTCCTCGAGATAGGAAGCAAACAATTGATCGAAATGATGATTGGAGACCGCATCGGTCGAAGCGGCAAAGCCAAACAGGTAGTCCACCGTTGCGGCAATCTCGAAGGCGCCTTTGTACCCGTGGCGCATCACGCCTGCGATCCATTTCGGATTGGCGGCGCGCCCACGCACCACCCGCGAGATTTCGTGGCTGAGCGGCCGCGACAGCGGCGCTTCCGGCCGCGAGGTGTCGATATGGGCAATCCGCGGCGCGCGCCCCCGTAAGCTTTGCACGGTCGCAGCCAAGCCGCCCATGAACTGGTAGTAGTCGTCGGAATCCAGAATATCGTGTTCACGGTTGTCCTGGGTCTGCGCGACCAGATCGACGCCCTTGAGGCGCTCGGCGAAATCGTCCCGCGCGCCCTCGCCTTCGGTGCCGCTGCCATAGGCAAAGCCGCCCCAATCGAGATAGACATCGGCAAGGTCGCCGCGATTGTTCCAGCCACCCTCGTCCATCAGAGCCTGCAAGCCCGCGCCGTAGGCGCCTGGCTTCGAGCCGAACACGCGATACGCTGCCCGGCGCTGCGCAGGCTCGCCATCCATACCACCGGCCTCGAGCGCCTGCCGCCGGATACGAACGTTGGCAGCAATCGGATTGGCTTCGTCAGGCTCATCGAGCATGGCGATGGCGTTGACGGCGCTACCGATAATGTCCATCTGGGTCGGAAAAGCGTCGCGGAACAACCCGGACACGCGAAAGGTAACGTCAACCCGCGGACGCCTCAGTTCGCTGAGGGGCGATAATCGCAAAGCCTGTGACCCGGCCCGAAATCTCCTCCCACAGTGGGCGTGCGCCGATCAGGGCCAGCGCCTGGGCGACGTCGTCACCGCCGGTGCGCATGTTGGCGGTGCCCCAGGCCGAAAGCGCGATCGCGCGCGGCCATTCGCCAACCTCCTGCCAATAGGCCTCGACCAGACGTTCCGCCGCCAGCTGCCCGATCCGCCACGCCGAAGGCGTCGGCACTGCTCGCACGTCGACTGCAAAGAAATTGCGGCCAGTGGGCAGCACATCCGGCCGTCCCCGCGTCGGTGCCCCAGATGGACCGGGCCGGACGAAACGGCCATCCAGCCCGCGAAGAAATGCGCTGATCTCAGCCGCCCCGCAGGCGTCAATGACGGGACGGAGCTTTGCGTCGATCCAGTCCAATACCTCCCGTGTCCGGGTCCACGCGCCGTTGCAGGGCTGCACGCCGGCGACCAGTTGAAGTGCGAGCCATTCGATCCGCTCGACGGTATCGCCCGCCGTGCGCCATGCAGCGATGCTGGCTCGTGCAAGGATTGCGGGACGCGGTCCTTCGAAATCGGCGGCGAGATCGCGGGTCAGCGGATCGAACTCGCCAAGGCCGAGATCGAGCGCAAGGGCCCGATGCAACGAAGCATCCTGCGACCTTCAAATCCGAGCGCGGTAGCCGCGCGATCGAGACGATGAGGTCGTTGCGTTGGGCGTCGGCGGGCACGCGGCCGAATACATGCAGGCCGTCGCGGATCTGCATCTCCTTGAGATCGCAGAGATGCGCGTCGAGCGCGCGCAAGGCGTCGTTGGTCGGCGTATCCCGCGTCACATTGACGTCCGCATCGAGCCGCTGCGCCCGCGCCAGCGACAGGATGTCTTCGGCCAGCACGTTGGCCCGCTTCGGATCGAGATCGGCGGCGAGCGCATACTCGTCGACCAGCGTCTCCAGCCGTGCGAGGTCGTCGTGCAATTCGGCACGGGTCATCGGTGGCGTCAGATGATCGATAATGACCGCGCTGGCGCGGCGCTTGGCCTGGATGCCCTCGCCGGGATCGTTGACGATAAAGGGATAGAGATGCGGCAACGGCCCTAGCACCGCATCCGGAAGACAATCCGCAGATAGACCGGTGCTCTTGCCGGGCAGCCATTCGAGATTGCCGTGCTTGCCGAGATGCACGACGGCATGCAGGTCGAATTCGCGCCGAAGCCACAGGTAGAACGCGAGATAGTGATGCGGCGGCACCAGGTCGGGATCGTGATAGGTGCGCTTGGGGTCGATGTTGTAACCGCGCGCCGGCTGCACGCCGACAACGATATTGCCGAAGCGATGCAGGCCGAGGCGAAATTCTCCCGCGATGACATGCGGGTCCTGCTGCGGTTTTCCCCATCGGGACTCAACGGAACGCTGCACGTTCTCAGGCAGAGTCGCGAACGCAGCCGCATAATTCGCGAGCGGCCACGATACGCCGCCAGAACGTGACGCGCGGCCCTCGATTGCGTTGGTCGGACCTTCCTGCAGCAGATCCATCATCGCGGCGGCGTCATCAGGCGCCTCGTCGGTGAGATAGCCTTCGCCGCGCATCGCGGCGAGCACGTCGATCAGGCTTTGCGGCGTATCGAGGCCGACGCCGTTGGCGAGCCGTCCGTCGCGGTTGGGATAGTTCGCCAGAACGAGGGCGATGCGGCGCACTGACCGCTCGGCACGCCGCAGCCGCACCCAGGCCTGCGCGAGATCGGCGGTCGCATCGATCCGATCGGCTACCGGCTGGAATGTCGTCGGCGCGAATCCGGCCAGGCTCTCGCCACGCTCCTTGAAGGCGATGGCATTGGCAAAGATGCGGCCATCGACTTCCGGCAGCACGACATGCATGGCGAGATCGCGCGGGTTAAGCCCGCGCGTCGATGCCTCCCAGCTCGCGCGGGACATGCCGGCCTGCGCCACCTGCAGAATCGGGCAATCGGATATCGAGAGGATGCCCGCATCGTCATTGGCGGTTGCCGTGGCAAATGCGGTGGCGTTGATAATGATTTCGGGCGGATGCGCCGATAGCGCCGCGCGCAGGAACGCCGCCGATCGTTCGTCCTTCAGGCTGGTGACGAACAGGCACACGGCATTGAGGCCACGCGTCAGAAGCGCCGCCCGCAGCGCATCGATACCGGCGGTATCGCCTCCCGCGACCAGCGCACGGTAGAAGATGACAATGGCATTAGGCCGCCCGTCATTCGCGGGCTCACCGCGCCAGAAGCCGGCCGACGGCATCGGCCTTGCCCGCGGCGGCATCTCGCCATGTCCGATCAGATGCGCGGCGAAACGTAGCGCGAGCTCGGCATTCTCGACGCCGCCTTCGCTGCAATAGCGCCAGAGCGCATGGGTCTCGTCACATCCGAGCGTGCCGCGCGCCGCCAGTGCGGCGTTCCAGTCCATCTCGCCGGGTATGCACGCGAACAGTGCCCCGCGGTGCAGCGCATCGGCGCGCAGGCTTTCGACGCCGTGCGGCCAGTAGCTTTCACCGCCGAGCATCCGGAGCACCACAATCCTGGCCTTGCACAGCGTACGCTCGACATAGAGATCGACCGACGCCGGATGCCCCAGTGCGAGCAGATTGGTCAGCCGCACGCTCGGAAAGTTGCCGGCCAGCGTCGCATAGGCGGCACCGAATGCGGCAAGGTCGCTATCCGCCGCCGACAGCACGACAATGTCGGCGGGCTCCTGCCCGAGATCGCGGGCGACGTCGCCATCGTCGATGTGCCGCTGCTGTCGAGCTTCAGGTGCATACGTGTGGCAGTCCTTGCTACCCCGCCAGCGCCCGGCGGACAGCGTCGCCATCAAAACCCTTCAGCCCGATCACGACGAGATGCTCGGCCTGCTTCACGTCGGGACGCGCGAATGCGAGGTCGACGCGACCACCTACCCCCTGCACCACGATCGGCGCTGCCTTGTCGGCGATGCGGGCGTGACCCTTGACGCGCAACACGCCGGTAAGATTCAGGGCGTCGCTGACGCGCGCACGCATGGCATCGACGCTGGCGGCCGCGGACGGCATCACCACGATGCTGTCGAAATCGTCATGGTCGTGCTCTTCTTCCTCGCCGTGATGACCAGCCCGCGCAGCCATGTCGTCTTCCGCGGCGGCGTTCAGGCCGATCAGCACCGCCGCCGCCAGGTCGCCCTTGGAACGCACGATGTTGACGCCGGGCCGCAGCACGGATTTGAGACGCGCCTCGATCTCGGCCAGTGCCGCCGGCGAAACCAGATCGCTCTTCGAGAGCACCACCAGATCGGCGCAGGCGAGCTGATCCTCGAATACTTCCTCGATCGGATCGTCGTGATCCAGCGAATCATCGGCGGCCCGTTGCGCGGCAACAGCATCCTCATCGATGCTGACGCGGCCTTCCGACAGCGCCAGCGCATCGACCACGGTGACCACGCCGTCGACCGTGGCGCGGGTGCGGACCGCGGGCCAGTCGAATGCCTTCAAGAGCGGCTGCGGCAGCGCCAGACCAGAGGTCTCGATGACGATGGCATCCAGCGGACGGTCCCGCGCCAGCAATTTGTCCATGGTCGGAATGAAATCGTCGGCCACAGTGCAGCAGATGCAGCCGTTGGTGAGTTCGACGATATCGCCAGGCGCGCAGGCCTTTGCGGCGCACTCCTCGACCAGCCCGCCGTCGAACCCGGCATCGCCGAATTCATTGACGATCACGGCGATGCGGCGGCCATCGGCCTGCGTCAGCAGCGAACGCAGCAACGTGGTCTTGCCGGCGCCGAGAAAGCCGGTGAGTACGGTGACGGGGACACGGGACATTGCTATATTCTCCTCAAGACGAGCGCTTCAGCCAGAGCGGAAGCCCGGCTGCGATGAACGCAACATTGGGGACAGCGGCGGCAACGATCTGGTTGAGGCGGCCCTGTGCGTCGCGAAAGCTGCGGCCGAGCGGCGTCTCCGGCACCAGGCCGAGGCCGACCTCGTTCGACACAAGGACGACGGGATATTTGGCCACGCCGAGAAATTGCGTGAGTCGACGCGCTTCCACCTCGGGATCGCGTTCCGCGAACATCAGATTTGACAGCCACAAGGTCAGGCAATCCACCAGCACGGCGTGCCCGCGGGTGGCCTCCCGGGTCAGTGCATCGACCAGCGCCAGCGGCTCCTCGACGGTAATCCAGCCATCGCCACGCCGCTCGCGATGATGGGCGATGCGAGACCGCATCTCGTCGTCGCCTGCGGTCGCGGTGGCGAGATAGATCCGCGCAAGTTCGCTCTCGACGATCAATTGCTCGGCAAAGGCGGATTTGCCGGAGCGTGCGCCGCCCAGCACCAGCGTGGTGGCGAGCGCGGTCATTTCGGCGCGCTTCCATCGTCCGGCGACCAGCGCATCGGCGGCACCCGCGCCACCATGCCCTTGCGCAGCACCTCAGCGCGCTCGCGCCACGGCACCAGGCCGTAGTCGGAGTTCTGATAGGATTTGACGAACGACACCAGGGCCGCGGTGCCGCTCTCGGTCTGCAGGTCGCCGAACAAAAACGTGTAGCCGTCGGCGCTTGTCACCGCGACGGTCGCGGGCCGCTTGCAGACGCTGAGGCATTGCACCGGCCGCACCTGGACGCGATCGGACGGACCGATCGCGGCCTTGACCGATTCAAACATGTCCGGACCGACCACGGAAGCCGCCGTCGGCGGTCTTGCAGGTGATGCACACGCTCACGAGCGTGGGACCGCTCGGCGCGTTAACGCGCGCAGCTTCAACCAACGCCAAATCAGCAGAATTCTCGATCAGCGTTCTCGCGATCCATCACAGGCTCACATCACGGCCTTCAGGCCACGAGCTTTGTTGGGTCGCGCCGATGGCTCATCGCCATCAGGCTCGCTCCCGTCCGGTGCACCCCGCCCCGACGACGCCTCCAAAGCACAGTTCGTGATGGCAGGTCTCCTGGCTCGCGGGTCGTTGCCATCAGCCGCCTTCCCGGGAATTCCCAGTGGCACCGGCTTGGGGCTCGTCGCTTACAGTTGCGGGGGCAGCGCCGGCATTGAGCGAACTCGCACCGGATTCCCTTTTCACCTCCCACGAGGGAGGACCATCGCGGATGACGCTATCCGCGGGGGTAGCCGGGGTCAACCGGTGTTGGCTGCAGGACGGGTCCGATTGGCCGTCATAGTGAGAATTGCAGCCGCAATCTTCGCCAGCCGATGACGACGCCGGTCAGGCTGAACACGAACCCGAAACCACAGAGTATGACGATCAACGCGCTGCGCAATGTTGGACGAGCCGACAATATCGGAAAGTCCATCGTATGCAGCGCGCTGTAGAACCAGCGATAGGCGCGCCGCGAAGGATCCAGTCGCTCCAGGATTGCGCCGCTCGCACCGTCAATGTGAAACCACACACTGCCGCATACCGACAGGTAGACCGGCGCATTCGGCATGGGCGCCACGATCGCATAGTTGTCGTCGGCACGGATAATCACGGGAACGTTGCAATCGGGCGCCATCCGCTCGACGAACGCGCTTACCTCCCCGGGATCCAGAAACTCACGTTGGGGAGAAGACCCGGAAATGCCGGAATCAAGCGAAACCAAGCGCTGTGTGTCGAGGCTGGTTCGGTCGCGCCTGTAGAACTTCCGATCGAACACGAACCATTCAACTTCCCTGGCGTGGGCAGAAATCGACCGCGCCCCATGCGCCGGCATACTCTCCCACGCAGGCGTGACAGCGGTCGCCGCCGTTTCCGCGGCGGAAAGCCTTCCGGTTGAGAATAACCGGCCGTGATCCATCGACAACCAGCCGCTGAAAATCCAGGTCAGCATGAAGGTCATGCATGCCAACCCGAGCAAATGATGCCACTTCTGCCAGCCCGAATAGGGAGAGACGACGTGCCGGTGCGCTATTTTCACTCGGAGAACGCCAAGTAGGCTTCCGGAGATCGCCGCGATCAAGGCAAAAAGGGACAGCGACCACACCGTAGCATCCCAGGCGCCATGGCTCTTGCGCAATATTGTGGGATAGATCCAGTGCGTCACACTGCCCACGTAATTCCACGCACGTTCCCGGCGTGTGGTATCGAGCACGACTTCGCCGGTGACCGAGGACACGTAAAGCTCGGCGCCCGCATTGTCGTTGAGCGCGATGCGATACAGCGGGCGGTGACGATCAAACCCGTTCGGTACCGTCCACTGATCGTAATTCGCGAAATCGACGAGCGCTGCCTGCGACGTGTTCTGCCCACGCCGCCGCGCGGCGGCTTCTGCAATCGTCAGCGCCAGTGGCGCGGATATTATTGCGGCATTGGACAGATCATCAGCGCGAACCGCGCTGATGCCCGACCGGCCCGTCACGACATAAACCGGTCCGTCGCTTCGCCGGAGCAGCCGGACGCGAGTCCCGTCCTTGACGCCGCTGGCGTTGACGGCAGCGGCGGGATCGTAAGGTCCTTGGGATGGGTCGATCGGCGTCAGCCCATCGATGCGTTCTGCCTCCGTCAGGCCCGGAAAGGGGACAAAATGCATCACGATGCCGGTTGAGAACCACATAGCAAACAAGAGAGAGAACGAAACGCCCAGCCAGCGATGAAGCAGAATGAGCGCGCGCATGGTGCTGGACTTCACCACTTGAACGCAGCGGACACCTCATAGGTGCGCGGTGAACCAAGCAAAATCTGATCCGGGTAGAACGGATCGCCCCAGATGGCATATCTTCTGTCGGTCAAATTTCTTACCCGGAATGTCAATCTGGTCTGGTCGACGACCTGGAAAACCGACTTCGGGATATCAACGAAAACATAGGCGTCTGCAACCGTATAGGCGTCGAGCGTGACTGTATTGGCGTCGGTATTGAAGCGGTTGCCGACGTGACGAACCGATGCCCCGAGTTCAACCGGCAATGCGGTCGCAAAGCGATAGGATGCGCCGGCATTGGCGACGATTCGCGGCACGTTCGGGGGCGTATTGCCCGAGAACGATCCGCCGCCGAAAACATAATCCGCATAGCGCGCATCGACATAGGCGAGATTGCCCCAGAATTTCCATTCCGAGGTGGGGCGTATCGCGGCCGCGATCTCGATACCCCTGGATTGCTGTTGTCCTGCGATGTTGAGCTGCATCCCACCGGCTGCGGCGTAAACGTTCTTGCGCAGAATGTCGAAGGCGGAGAAGGACCACTCGGCCTTGTTGTCCCAGAACAACTGCTTGATCCCCGTTTCATAGATGCGGGATGTGGTCAGATCCAGCGGCTGCAGTGCACCCAGCAGGAAGACGTTGTTGGCCGAAACGTCGGCACCGGTGGCGTATTGGCTGTAGAAGGTCATGCCCGGGATCGCCTCCCAAGTATAGCCGAAGCGCCCGGTCACGGGCGTCCAGGACTTCGAAAATGGAAAGCCGGCGCGCTCAACGCCTGCGACATTTTTGGAGCTGCGGTCGAGCCCGATATGCTCGACGCGCAAACCGCCGATCAGGGCAACGGTTCGCGTGACTTTCAGGCGATCTTCGATCGACAGCGATTCATTGTCGATTTTCGCGGTCTGTCGTTGTGTCGTCAGCAGGCCGTAGGTGCCCCGGTCGGGATCGACAAGCGAGACAGAATCGGATGGAAAGTTGGCCGCGCCCGGTCGGACGAAATCGAGGTTGCTGGCCGCGAATGTCGTCACCAGTCGGTTGTCCATGCCGGCGACATTCGAATTCCATGTCAGGTCGGTGATGTTTCCGATCAGCTTCTGATCGTGCGCGACGAAGAACCGCTCGCGGTCGACCCGATTCGAACCGGCGTTGAATGCCTCGACCTCGTTGTTGAACCATTCGCGCTTGGCGCCGTAGCCATACATCTGGCTCTTCAGCGTAAGATCGCGGGTGATGTTCCATTCGAACCCGCCCCGCAGCCATAGTTCGTCGGCCTTCACATAATTATCAAGGACATTGTAGTTCGTATTGAAGGTGCGGTTGTCGATCGTGACCGGCCCCAGATTGGTGCCGTTGTAGTTGGACACATAGTTCCCCGATACGATTCCGGTCGTCGCATGCGGCCCGCTGAACGCGATCGGCACCAGCGGTGTGCCCCAATAGGCCGTGCCCTTGTCCTGCTTGTATTCGATCGCGCCCCAGATCTTGAAGCTATCGGAAACGCGATAGTTCAGTTGGCCGGAGACGTTCAGGGTTTTGATGTTGGTGTCGTCGGTAAAGCCATTGAGCGACGAACGGCTGACGTCGAAGCGATAGTCCAGCCCCTGAACGTTGGTACTGCCGCCGGAACCGTACGAACTACGGAACGAACGCAATGAGTCGTAAGAAACGAACGCCTCATTCCGGATCGGTCCGGTGGTTGGCTGCTTTGTCACATAATTGACGGCTCCGCCGGCCGCGCCTTCGCCTGACATTAACGATGCCGGTCCTTTCAGAAACTCGACGCTTTCAAGATTGGCGGTGTCCATCACCCGCGACGTCATGTTTTGCGGGCCGATCTTGATGCCATTGTAGAGCGTGTTGATCTGGCTGTTGGTAAAGCCCCGCATCGAAAAAGCGGACGGTTCTGCGGGGTTATCGCCGGATGTCACGCCGACCGCGCCCTGGGCCACCTCCGAAACGGTCCGATATCCCTGCTCCCTGATGGTTTGCTGATCGATCACCTCGACCGTCGCCGGTATCTCGCGCACGGTCAGTCCCAATCGGGAAGCACTTTCAGCCACGACGTTGGTATTGAGCGGTGAATGGACAACCCCGCCTCCGCCTGAAGCCGGCACGGGCGCAGGCACCGCGAACTGGGTACGGGCGCGGCCCGCAACGCGTCCGGCGCCAGGACTGCGCTGCGGTTCAGACTCGGTTCGACGTACCGGCTTGCGCTGTGGCGGTGAGACGACGATAGGCGCGAGACTGGCAGGCCTTTTCTCTGCCTGCGGAGTACCCTGCGCCATTACCGGAGCCGTGGCGCCCGAGGCAAGGACGGCAACCAGGCCGAGCAACGCTAGGGACGAACGCAACCAACGCTTGATCGGGAACCCGTCGCTTCTATTGGCGTAGCTCTGACTGGAATGATGACACGCGCAAGCATGGCGTGGCACAGGATGACCATGATTTATGAAATTCAACACCTTACCGCTCGACGGCGAAGTCCTTACCCGTCAGCGCGGTCGCTATCGCCTTCTGCCCTCGCCCCAATCGGCAGATGCTTCAGCTACTCTTGCGACATCGGAGCACCCCGCCCGACGCGTTCGCGCGTGACTATGACCGGCAGCAGGTTTCCTGGCTCGCGGGTTATCGCCTCCGACCACCTTCCCAGAGATTTTTTGGTCTCCAGTGGTATCTATGGTCGTCGGCTATCCGCCTACAGTTGCGGGGGCAGCCGCGGATTTGCACACGAAGATGCGCGCACCGCATTCCCTTGGTTAGCCCTTGCGGGCACTACCAATCACAATCGTGGCATCCGATCGTATTGAGAGTCAACGGCCTAATTGACCTCACCCGGAGCGCTGGACGGACGAATTTAGCTTACGCGGTGACAGGAAACGCTTCTGCAGACAGATAGTGCAGCGATGGACGAAGCGACACGAAGGGCAGCGCGGGAAAGCTACCGGCCAGCGGGCCCGTTTATCGCACCTGGTCTATTTGCGCGAAACCGTATTGGTTGTCGCAAGCCGCCCAGATTTGGTAAGAACCTAGCGAGAGGCTGACAAGGGAGAGCCTGCGCAGCGTGATTGATCCGGATGCTGCCTGATGTCCCAGAGCAAAATGCCGACCTGGCGGGACGAAATCGACGCGTTGGCATTCGGGTTGGCCGATCACCAGGGCGTCTGCATGGTGCATCGTCGCGCGTTCAGGACGTTGTTGCGGACGACGCCATCACCGCAACAATGCGTGGACTTCTTCAACACCCATCAAGACGCGTTTCAAGCAGCGGCCCGCGCAAAAGTACTTCGCGCCAGCGTTGCGAACACCGCGAACTTCCACCTCACCAGCCGGGATGTGGCCCGGCAGTTGAGAAATTAGGGTCGCGCCGGCCCTCGTTTTCGGCTAACACACAGTCATCTTCGCTAAGGACCGAACATGCGACAGGCCCAGACCGCCGATCTACACGCTGTCACCACCGATTCGGGCGTGGTGGTTCAAGCTGTGCTGGCGATGGCCCTTGGCCTTTTCATTGTCGGCGTAGTCGGCTTTTCGCACATCAGCGCCGTTCATAACGCCGCTCACGATGTCCGCCACGCGAATGCGTTTCCCTGTCACTGACGCCAGATGCCTGTTTTCCGATCTATTGTATTTTCGGCCACGCTGGCGGGGCTGATCGTCGGCGCAGTGATCTCGGTTGTGCAATTCTTCGGGACGGTCCCGCTGATCCAGCAGAGCGAAGTTTACGAACGCAAGGCTGCAGCCGAGGCTCCGGCGGCTGCGCATGAGCAGACTGCCGCCCCCCACGATCATGGTAAGGAACGCAGCCATGATAGCGAATGGGAGCCCAAGGATGGATTTCAGCGCAACGCTTTCACGGTCGCAGCGAATATCCTGACTGCGACCGGCTTTGCGCTGCTGCTCACCGGAGTCTATGCGATTCGGGGCCGGCCGGTGACGTGGCGGGAAGGCCTGCTGTGGGGACTTGGCGGCTTTGTGGTGTTTACTGCGGCGCCTGGACTCGGCCTGCCGCCAGAATTGCCGGGCATGCCAGTGGCCGAACTGGCGGCACGGCAGACCTGGTGGATAGCCACGGCTGCTGCAACAGCTGTTGGGCTTTGCTTGCTGGCCTTCCGTTCCGCAGCATGGGCTGCGGTACTGGGCCTCGGTCTCATCGTGCTACCTCATCTGATCGGCGCTCCCCTTGCGCCGGAGTCCCACGGCGAGGTGCCGGCTGCACTGGCGCACAGGTTCATCGTGGTAGTGACGCTCACTAGTCTGCTGTTCTGGGCTTTGCTCGGCGTCTGCACCAGCATCGTGTTCGGACGTGTCTCGCGCCCGTAAGAACGAAGATTGATAGTATCAAAGAGCACGCGTCATGCGTCGCGCCGCCGCTCTAAAATCATGCCCGGAAGTACAACTGCTGACAGATGTGATCCTGTGCAACCGCATCCTCGGACCATTGCTCCGAAATCAATTAATCGGGCTTGAAGAGACGGATCGCATAAGCCGCCGCCGCGACAAAGTCGCCTCTTGGCGCAACAGCCATCACTGCGCCGCCCTCAGGCGAGACCCGAGTGACCCCGGTTACCGTCAGTTGGTCGTCGTCGATGCGCCCTTCCCAAATCAGTCCCTCCTCGGTGCTGCTAAAGAATGTCAGAGTTGGCAGCGCGCCAGCCTTCCCTGGGACAGAAATTAAGTCGACGTCAAAGTTGAAGATCTGCGCGCGACCTGTGTCCAGGGCGAGGTTCTCTGCGTCGACCAGCTTCGGACGGTCGTTTGTTAAATCGAACAGCCAGATATTCTTGTCGGCCTGTCCTACCGCGCAGTTCGCTACGGCCAACTTCTCCCCCACGATCGATAGGGCATTGATGCCGCGTTGGGCTGCGGCGTTGTAGCGGTATCGGAACAGCTCGCGGCCGTCCGGAACGCTGATTGCAACGAGGTCGCCGTCCTCAGAGCCACTGATCAGCCGGTCAGCCCGCCAAGCAGCCAGGCCGCGTACGTTGCGCAACATCCAAGGATTGGACGGTTTATCGGGCGAGCGCACGTCCACCGTATTGGCGAGCTGATAGTTACCGTCGGATTCGCGACGCCAGATCAGCAGGCGACCACCCTCGTGACCCGAAACGAAGTAGTCGCTGCCGTTAGCCTTGAGCGCCAGACCGCTATTGGCGACACCGATTGCCGTGTCATAGCTGGGACTGGCTGCGACCTCGAACGGCGCTCCTGCGCCCTTGCGTCGCCAGAGCGTCAGACGATTTGGGCCATCAGACGTGAAGAAGCTCAAGTCGTCGGCAACAGCGAGCATCTCAATTCCACGCCCCGATGGCGTCGACATTGCCTGCAGAATCATTGGACCGAATTCATTTGGGCCCGGAACCCTAAACACCGAGATTGTCCCGTCCCAGCGTCCGACTGCGAAGACCCCTTCGCCGATCCAATCGAGAACCTGTGCAAGGTTGAACGTTACGCCGGCCGGCTTGACGCTCTGAGCTGAACGTTGATCCGCAAGACCGGAGCCGGGCGCTGCCAGCACAAACGCCAGCACGACCGCTGCCGACAGTGCGGATCGTAACCTCGACCCGAGCACTCTCAGGGTCTCGACAAAGACTCTCATGGGACCTCCCATCGCACTTTATCCGTAAGCCGGTTGATGTTCGGCAACGAGATACGCGCACCATCGAACCGCGTTTGGTTGTTGCGGCAGAATATCATGCCGGAGCGGGGGCGCATATTCGTTCTGGACGCATACTTGATGTCAGAGCAGTTCCGCGCAAGATCTCCCCCGCCTGTTGGCGGATATTCCAGATCCAACATTCCGCGAATTGAATCCTCGGCAAATTGACCGCAAATTCGCGGCATGCCGAACGAGATCACTCTCCCCTCGAAACATTGGCCCGCCGCTGACACCGCAGCGCGTTCAGTTCAGCCCGCTCACGTTGGTTGTTGCTGGATTTCTTTGATCTCTGGGTGCACACATCGTGCACACGGCGCCTGATAACTATTTGAAAAATTGAAGTCTCGTTCCAATCCATCATGGGGCAACGTTAAAACGTCGGCCCAACATATTGACGTTATTTCGATTTTTCGATCAGCCGCAATAGTTGAGCTCCCGCACCCGTCTGAACCAGCAATTCTACATGCCGACGGCCGCCAAGCGTTGATCAAATATTGATCCAGTCATGGCAGCGTTGGAACGGCGAGGACCGCGGCTTGGCACCGGGGTCTTTTGTTTGAATGAACAAGGAGACGCCGTGTATCGCAATCTGCATGATCGATCCCAAAACCAGCCGATGTTTTGGCCGCGGCTGTTCGGTCCCCAGGATAGCGCGCTGGCACGGCATGGACAGCGCCGAGCAGCGTGCCGTTATGGCGAAATTGCCGCAACGCATGGCGGACGCCGGCTTGCCGACGATAGCGACGGATCCAGAATGCGAGCAAGGCATCGCCGCGCCGTCGGGGGAGTCAAACCATGAGGCGCCTGCTGACTTTGCTGTTTTTGCTGTTCTTGCTGGCCTTAGTCGCCGTCATTGCTCCCAAGGGTCCGGAGCGGACCGCGCTTGCCAAAGGCACTGTTCCGGATTTTTGGCGCCAGCCTGAGCCGGTCCACGCCGTGCAGATCCCGCGCGGCTCGAACGGCGGGTTCGCCGTGCAGGCCAGGATTAACGGGATTGCCGCGGCGATGGTGGTCGATACCGGGGCGACCTCCGTCGTCTTGACTTACGAGACCGCAAAGGCCGTTGGCCTGCCGCTGGAGCTGCTCGAATACAATGTGGATGTTCAAACCGCCAGCGGGCAGACCAAGGCGGCGCGGCTATGGCTCGATCGGATGGCAATCGGCAAGCTGGTCGAACGCTCAGTGCCAGCACTGGTGGTGCCGCGCGGTCAAATGAAGACTAACCTGCTCGGCATGAGCTTTCTCGATCGGCTCGACAGCTTTGAGGTGCGCGCCGACCATCTGATGCTGCGCGGCTTCCAGGAGCCGATTGCTCTACGCAGGGATCGCCGCAGTTCGATCCTCAATTAGCCCGTGTATTCACCGTCGATATCCCGCCAAAGTACAGGCGGCTTTTTTGAAGGAGATTGGCACGCAGTCGGATGTATCATTGAAGTTGGTAAGCGGCGGCACTCGCCTCAATCCGAACGACCCTTGGCCAATGCCCAGAATAGAGGCAAAGCGAAATTACTTGCATGGATTTCCCTGGCTCGACGCCCACCACTTCCATCGGGAAGCGCTACCGGACCAACAGGACGCAGGCAGGAGTTTGATGCCGGAAGCCGATGACGCCGGTTCTGGATACAATCCTTCGGCGACCTTCGGTCCTTCAACGACCTTCGCTTTGGAACGCGAGTCGGAAAATTCGTTCGGTGGCCGTGGAGAGCCGTTTGCTGCATCGGCCTCGCCTGCCCCGCCGGGCGCGCGCAGCGCGTTGGCGGGCGGCCTGACATCGGCGAATATACGACGATCGGCTGGCGGCGCCGGCCTGGGCGGCAAGGCATTTTTCGCGGCAATCAGCCGATTGCGCTGTACAGGAGGCAAGTTGGCCATGTCACCGGGGACAGGATAACGCACTTTCCTCGGCATGGGCTGGTTCACGCCTGGTCCCTCAGCAATCTCGCGCCTGAGCAACGATGGCTCCGCAGGGCGTCCCTGGTCTGTTATTTCGATACTCGTTCGGTTCGGGCCTTCCTGTTGCACCAGGTCGAAGAGTATTGCGGCGTGATGGGGATGCAACCGTACGCATCCATGCGATGCGGGTCCCCCAAGTCGATCGATCGCGTAGCTGCCGTGAAACATCACGGAGCTTGCGCAATGATTTCGCGGCCGCCTCGAACGCCGGCCATAGATCGGCGGGCCGGTTTCAGCCTCGTCGAGGTCGTCGCCGTCATGCTCATCATTGCCCTGGTCGCGTCGCTTGCAGTCACGACCATGCCCGGCACGGGACGGGGGCGGCTCAAGGCGTTGACGCTCGAAATTGCAGCGCTGCTTCGGCGCGAGCGGCTTGGCGCTGTCATGACGGGGCGAGAGCGCCAGGTGTCGGTCGACGGGGAGCAGCGTGTCCTCATCGCTGAGCATCCTCACCGCAAGCGGTGGAAGCAGGTCCGTTCCCGCCAGGGCGTCTGCAAAGCGACGACCATTTCGTACCTGCTCATGTACGCGGTCAACCGCAGCGACGTAAGCCGGCTCGGTCACGACATCGCGCAGGATTTTCAACGCGGTCGGAAGCGCCACGCCATTTTCGAGCAGAAGGCCGAGCGTTCCGACGATGCGTGCGGTACGTCGATCACCCATAGGACCGGAAATTCCCGGAAGCCTTGCAATGGCGGCGACGAACCGCGCCCGCCATTCGCGTCTGCTCAGCCCCAGCCAAGCGCCGAGGACCAGAGCTAAACTCCCCCCCAGAAACACATCGACATTGGCACGCAGCCAAATCGAAGCGGCCACGATCAATGCCGCGCCGGAATTGAGACGCCCTCCCAAATCCTTGAACACCGGTTCGAATTGCGGAACGACGTAAATCAGAAAAAACAGAAGAATGACCGCGGCGGTGCCGATGAGAAACAAGGGGTAGCGGATCGCCGAATTGATCCGATCGGCCATCAACTCGCGGCGCGTCCGGTCTTCGACGATCGCACGCAGAACGGCTTCGAGCTTGCCAGACGCCTCGCCCACCCGAACCATCGCGACATAAGTGGGATCAATGATCGAAGAATGGTGTTCCAGGGCGTCGGCGAAGCCTTCGCCCGCCGAGATCGATGCGCGCAGCCCGTTGGCAAAGTCTGCCAAGCCCTTGCTGGCATCGTCGCCGAGCGTCTGGAGCGCTGCATCGAGCGTCAATCCGGCCCCGATCAGAAGTGCCAACTGACGCAGAAAAATCGAAACATCGCGGGATCGCGGCAACTTCCTGACACTGCGGCGACCGCGGGTCAGAATTCCCGTGGACGCGATCTCGGCATCAATCGTCAGGTGTCCCAGATACTCAATACGCCGCACGACCTCCTCGCGCGACGAGGCGTCGACTTCGCCAATGACAATCTCTCCTGCATGCGTAACAGCGCGGTAGCGAAACTGTGGCATGGGGGCCGCCTGCGGGTTCGCCGTTAAACCGCCGACGCTCGCTAGCGTCGTTGGCTTCTCTCGCCATATCGTCTGGATGCTTGAAACATATCACCCCGATAACGATGCGAGAGCTCGGCAATATCGAGAGACGTTAGCTCGAATGCGCGGCGGAAATCTGACCCCTTGCAAGGCAAACCTGTGTCGGTTTGATGCTTGAAGTTTGATGCCGGCCGCGTAGCTTATTTCGTGCCACGCTTTTTTTGGCGTACTGTTCGATCCCGCCTGTTACGCGAATTGATCCTCGAAACTCAGCACACAAGATCGGCTGCGATAATTCCGAGCTCGCCGAATGAGATCACAACGGCTACTCGAAGCATTTGGCCGCCAACGACCAGCCGTATGCAGCTCGGCGCGGAGTCGGTCGGGCACTCGCGATCGCGTGCCCGACCATACTGGCTTCTGCCGGAACGAGGGCGTCGTCAGCACTCGGGAATGATTGGGGTTCCGGCGCAATTGTCGGGTGAGCGCCTTGGCACCGCGGCCCCGGTGCCTGCCAGCTCGCCAGCCGCCTGAAAAATAATCTGTTGTCGTCCGCCGAAATCGGCTTTGTTTCATCTCGGTGCTTCATGCAAGCGATCAAACTGCTTAGGGAACCAGGACATGAACGGACTTGGCGGCCTCAACAAATCGCCTGATGGCGTCGTCATCGGGCTCGTTCAATTGCAATTGCCTGTCGTGGTCACGAGGACAGACCTGGCGCGTCAGACCGAGCGCATCGTGTACATGGTTGGCAAGGCGCGGCGCAATCTGGGCACCATGGATCTGGTGGTGTTTCCCGAGTATTCCCTGCACGGCCTGTCGATGGACACCAACCCGGAAATCATGTGCCGTCTCGATGGCCCCGAGGTGGCGGCGTTCCGGAAGGCTTGCGTCGACAACAAGATCTGGAGCTGCTTCTCCATCATGGAGTTCAACCCCGACGGCAACCCTTACAATTCGGGGCTGATCATCGACGATCACGGGGAGATCAAGCTGTATTATCGAAAACTCCATCCCTGGATTCCGGTTGAGCCGTGGGAGCCCGGCGATATCGGCATCCCCGTGATCGAGGGACCGAGGGGTGCGAAGATCGCGCTGATCATCTGTCACGACGGCATGTTCCCGGAGATGGCGCGTGAGTGCGCTTACAAGGGCGCAGAGATCATGATCCGCACCGCCGGCTATACCGCGCCGATACGCGAAAGCTGGCGCTTCACCAACCAGGCCAATGCTTTCCAGAATTTGATGGTCACCGCCAATGTCTGCATGTGCGGATCGGATGGCTCATTCAATTCCATGGGCGAAGGCATGATCGTGAATTTCGACGGCAGCATCATTGCCCATGGCGCGACAGGACGTGCCGACGAGATCATCACTGCCGAGGTCCGCCCTGATCTCGTGCGCGAAGCACGGATTCACTGGGGCGTCGAAAACAACATCTATCAACTCTGGCACCGCGGTTACGTCGCAGTGAAGGGCGGCGCGATGGATTGTCCCTATACCTTCATGCAGGACATGGTGGCCGGCACATTCCGTTTGCCGTGGGAAGACCAGGTCAAGGTAACCGACGGCACATCGTGTGGCTTTCCAATGCCCGCTCGACTGTTCGGGCCAAGGAACACCAAGGCAGCCGAGTAACCCAAGCCTGCATTCCCCTAAGCCCACTCGCGCCAATAGATGATCCCGGCCCACCATACGACGAACAAACGCCGCTGCTCGGTCGAAGCCACCTGCACTGCTCCCGTCAATTCGCTCGAGTCGAACCTCAAGTGCTCACATTCGTTATCACTCGATTTTTCCAGATCTCCCGGTACACATATCGGGCACACGCCGCACTCTAACTGATTGAAACGCTTGAACTCTCGCTCCAATCCGTCATGGGGAAATTTGGTCTAGCCCCAACCAATGTGGTCGAAAGGACCGATCTCTTGAATTATGCCGGATATCTGCAAATCCTCGATCTCTGCGCTGCTAAATTCGAGCAACCCTTTGTGGATATCCTCGTGGCCACCCAGCCCCGCGCCAAGCAAGCGGATCTCGCCCGGCGTCTCTGACGGCCCTGCCGCCGAGATCAACGCTAACTTCAAAGACAGGGTCGCCATGAACCTCCTTCGGCTAGCGGGTGCGGTGACGTTCAAGACCTAACTTTCCGCAGAGTTTCTTCTACCAGCGGCATAACGTCCTTCCCGGACCATTCCGTCGTCTGAACGCCCAGACGTCCACTTTCTGCATATCACTAAACGGGAGGCTGCTGCACATGCCAGTCTGTCGCCGACTGAAACGCATGTGCCGCGCGGCCAAGCACCTCCTCGGAAAGATGGGGACCAACCAGTTGCATGCTCAGCGGCATTCGATCTGAAGCCAACCCCGCGGGCAGCGTAATCGTGGGGCTGCCGCTGAAGTCGAATACGGCGGTGAACCGCAAGATACTCAAGAGCACGCTTGGATCGGCACCATACTCACCCATCTTTGCAAGCGTCGGAATCGGCATCGGCATCGTCGGGACCAGCAACAGGTCGACGTCTTCGAACAATGCCGCCAGGCTGCCGGAGAATTTTAACCGCTCGTGATGAATGGCCGCGATCTCGACGCCGCTCACCGAACTGCCCTGTTCGATCAACTGCGCAAGGTCGGGACCGTATTCCGACTTGCGCGACGGATATGTCTCCAGGTGAGCTTCGGCGGTCTCGACCGAGCACATTGGGATCCACTGACTGACGAGTTTCTCGTAGGAGGGAAATCTGACCTCACGGATTTCGGCGCCGAGATCAGCGAGCGTGCGCTCCGCTTCCAGCAGCGCCGCCACGACCTCCGCTTCCACGCCTTCCTGCGTGTATGTGCGGTCCACGCCGATCCTGAGGCCGCGCACGCCATCCCCAATCCGGACCAGATAATTCGGAACGGGAGCCCGCAAAGCCGTCGGGTCGTTCGCATCCGCGCCTGCGATGACGCCCAGCATCGCCGCGGCATCCGCCGCACTTCGACATATCGGTCCGACATGATCGAGCGAGTCCGCCAACGGGAAAACGCCGTACCGGCTGACCCGGCCCCATGTCGGCTTGATTCCGGTCAGCCCGCAGGTCGCGGATGGAAACCTGATCGAACCGCCGGTGTCAGTGCCGATCGACCCGTAGCAGAGCCCGGCCGAGGTCGCGACGCCGGATCCGCTCGACGACGAGCCGACCCAGTAATTCGCGTTCCAGGGATTGAGCGGGGCCTGATCGTCAGGATGATGGCTCGTATAAGCCCCCTCCGTCATCTTGAGCTTTCCGAGCGTCACCGCGCCGGCGCGCTCCAGCCGATCGACGATGGTCGCATTGAACGACGGCACGAATTTCGCATGAATCGTCGTGCCGCCCGCGGTCGGCGCAAAGGTCGTGTAGCACAGGTCCTTCAGCCCTATCGGAACGCCATGAAGCGGCCCCCGCCAGATGCCCTTGGCAATCTCGCTGTCGTACTTCTTTGCCTGCGCCATGGCTCGCTCCGCCAAGACTACGGCATAACCGTGCAACTTTCCATCGAGCCTGTCGATACGGCTCAGGCTCGCCTCAGTGACCTCTGAGGGCAGCAGCTCCTTGCGACGAAACAGTTCGGAGAGTTCGGATATGGATTTGTAGTGCAGCTCATCCACAGACATATTGGCACCCTGCGTTCATCGGGATTGCTTCCTCGCAGCCAGCGACAAGCGCCACGCCTAGAACTGGACACCGCGGGTCAGGGCGCCGTCCACGACGAGGTTCGTGCCCGTGATGAAACTGGCAGCCCGGCTCGCAAGAAACACGGCGCCATTCGCCATTTCCTGCGGCGTGCCCATGCGGCCGGTCGGGTTCAGCGCTAGCGCGGTGTTGTACAGTTCGGGGTTGTTATCCTTGATCATGTTCCAGACCCCACCCTCGAAATAGGTGTTGCCCGGGGACACGGAGTTGGCCCGGATGCCCTTGCTGGCCAATTGGTAAGCCAAACCTTGCGTATAATGGATGATCGCGGCCTTGAACGTGCCGTAGGGACCGCTCGCAAAATCGACCTCGCGTCCCGACACGCTGGAGATCGTCACTATCGCAGCGGCCTTACTCTTCTCCAGATACGGCATCGCGGCATTGACCAGCCGCACCGTCCCCATCATGTCCGTGGAGAATTCCTTCTCCCAGCTCTCCTCGTCCTGCCCGATGGACAAGGCGCTGACATTCGCGACGACGACATCGATGCCGCCGAGCTTCGATGCCATATCGCTGACCCAGTCCTTCAGCGCCGCTCCGTCAGAAACGTCGACTGCGCCGCCATAGGCCGCGACGCCCGTGGCCTTGAGCGCCGCCACGGCGCTATCCACGTCCGCCTGATTGCGCGAGCAAATCCCGACATTGGCGCCTTCGGCCGCGAACGTTTCGGCGATCGCCCTGCCGATCCCCTTGGTGCTTCCCGTGACGAGAACCCTGGCTCCCTTGAGTCCCAAATCCATGTTCGATTCCCTCCCTGGTGATCCGGCCTCTGGCGACCGGCGCTTATGTTCACGTTAGGCGCTAAACGCGGTCCGCGTCACAACAGCAATTGCGCACGGACATTTTCCGCAGTTACGTCCTCTCCGGTCAGCGACCGGGTGATCTTGCCCTTTTCCATGATGTAGCATCGCTGGGCGATTGCCATGATCGTATCGAGGTTCTGTTCGACAAAGATGATCGTCGTCCCGAGTTCAGTACGGAACGACTTCAGCGCTTCGCAGATATGCTGCACGATCGACGGCTGCACGCCCTCCGACGGCTCGTCGAGGATCATCAAGGTCGGATTGCCGATCAGCGCGCGCCCGATCGCCAGTTGCTGTTGCTCGCCGCCCGACATGGTGCCCGCGATCTGTCGCCGGCGCTCCTTCAGCCGCGGAAAATACTCGTAGACGAGCTCCGGCAGCTTCTTGCCCCCCGGTCCGCCGATCAATTCACCAACCTGCAGGTTTTCCTCGACGCTCATCTGCGGAAACACATCCCTCCCCTGCGGGATGTAGCCGAACCCCGCGCGCGCCCGGGCATCAGCCTGCAACTGCGTCACATCCTGATCCATGAAAGTGATCGTGCCTCGCCACGTATCAAGAAGCCCGATCAGGCAACGCATCAACGTCGACTTGCCTACGCCATTGCGGCCGATTACGCCGACGATCTCGCCGCGGGAGATCGACATGCTCACGCCCTGCAGGATCGGCGTGGCGCCGTAGCCCGCCCAGAGTTCCGAGACTTCCAGCACCTGATCAGTGGGCATGGGTCTTCCCAAGGTAAATTTCGGCCACCTTCTCGTCCTGAATGATCGCCTCCAGATTTCCGCGCGCGAAGATCTTTCCGAGATGCAGCACCGTTACGCGTTGGGCTATCTGGCGCACAAATGCCATATCGTGCTCGACGACCAGAACCGTCATGCCCTCGGCATTGAACGACTTGATGAGTTCGCCCGTCCTGAACGTTTCCTCCGGCGACATGCCGGCTGTCGGCTCGTCCAGAAGCAAAAGCTGCGGCTGCAGTGCCAGCGCCATTCCGATCTCCAGCCACTGCTGTTGACCATGCGACAGGGCGCCAGCAAGCTTGCCGCTGTCCGCCACCAGATTGAGAAGCGTCAGCAGCCGGTCTTCCTCGACGATGCGTTTGGCATCCGAAAAACGCCTCTGCAGCGCAATCTGGATATTTTGCCGAACCGGCAACTCCTTGAAGACGCTCGGCGCCTGCATCTTGATGCTCATGCCGCGCTGCACGCGCGCAAAGGGCCGCTCCTCGGTGATATCGATGGAGTCGAACAGGATTGTGCCCTTGGTCGGCGGATAAAGGCCGACGATCAGCTTGAACAGCGTGCTCTTCCCTGCCCCGTTGGGGCCGATCAGACAGTGGATCTCTCCGGCGTTGACCGTCAGGTCGACGTCGGAGACCGCCGTCAATCCACCGAAGCGCTTGGTCACGCCCTTCACATCGACAAGCGCCATGTCAGGTCTCGTCCGGTTGCAGGCGGCCGGCGTCCACCAGCGCGGGGCTGGCGCCGCGCCGCCGGCGCGCGCTCCATTGGTCCGCAACGAGCTTCCCGATACCGAGCACAAAGCCTTGCGGCGCCAGCATCACGGTGGCGAGCAGAAGGGCACCCATCAGCACCAGCGCCGCCTGCTGGCTATAGACCGTGATGGTCTGGAAGCCGAACAGGAGAAGGAACGAACCGACCAGCGTCGCTGTCAGATCGCTTCGGCCGGAGAAGGCGACCCACACGATTGGCATCGCCGCCGCCGGCAGCCCGATGCTCGATGGGGTGATGAATTGCCCCCAGGACGTGTAAAGCGCGCCGCTGAGGCCCGCGAGCCCGCTGCCGATGACGAAGGTGAGCAGCTGATATTTGCGGACGTCGTAGCCGAGCATTTCGGCGCGCTGCGGATTTTCGCGCGTCGCGACGATCACGTTGCCTACGCGCGAATTCACCAGCATGCGCAGCGCCAGGTAAACGATCACGATGAGCGCCACCATGACGTAGTAAAGCGCGGATCCCTCGATGAAGAAATCGCCGATGGCGAGCGGGTCCATGCCCTTCATGCCGTTGTAGCCGTTCAGCCGCGCCGGGCCGATGTGCCATTCCGGCCCTGCCGTCTGTCCAAGGAAGAACGCCAGCACCAGCGTCGCCGACAGCGTCACGATGCCAAAGAAGATGCCGTTGATGCCGCCCCAGATCATGAAGTAGCCGAGGATGCCCGCCGCGATCATCGCGATGACGATCGACAGGACGAGGGCTGCGATCGTCGCCGAGCCGCCTCCCATATTGATGGCCAGTACGCCATAGGCGTAACCGGCGATACCGAAAAAGAGCGTCTGGCCGAACGACAGCATGCCGCCGTATCCCCACATCAGGCAGAGACCGAGCGCCATGAAAATCCAGATCAGGAAATAGGAGAAGTTGCCGACGTCATAGGAGTCCGCAAAGACCGGATAGACCAGTGCAGCTGCCAGCACGACGAGGAAGCAGAACCAGAAAGTCCAGCCGCGTCCCAAGGTCTGCGAACCATCAAGCAACTTGAACATCAACTCTCCCGCTCACCGTCCACGACGAACCAGCACACTGGAAATGCCCTCCGGCAGGACGCGGATGATCAGGATGACTGCAAACAGCATGCCGATCTGGCCGATGATCTGACCATAGCTCGCATTCAGCGCCATTCGTATCATCGCGAGGAACACGGCGGCCGGTGCGGTCCCGAGCAGAACATTTGCGCCGCCGACGACGACGGTGACGAAGCTCTCCACCACAAATGTTGCGCCCATTGTCGGGATCAACGTCATCGTCGGTGCATAAAGCGCACCGCAAAGCCCTGCGAGACCGGCACCGATGCCAAAACTGATCGCATAGATGCGTCCCGTGCGCGCGCCCAATGCCCTGGCCATCGCCGCATTCTGCATCGTCGCACGCGCCATCACGCCGAAGCGCGTCTTCATGAAGGTCACATAAAGACCGACCAGCACCGCAACCGCGCATGCGAACAGCACCAGGCGGTAGGTCGAGAACGTATAGCCGCCGATCGCAAAGCTGCCCTCCGGCGTGCCGATGCCCGTGATCGACGATCCGACGATCAGCAGCATCGATTGCGTGACGATCAGGCTGAGGCCCCAGGTCGCGAGCAGCGAATCCAGCGGTCTCTTGTAGAAGCGCCGGACCACGAGGTATTCGACGGCCACACCGATCAATCCTGCCGTCACCGCGGCGAGCGCCTGAGCGATCGCAAGCGGCACGCCGAGCTTCACCAGTCCGACCGTCACATAGGCGCCGCACATGATGAACTCGCCGTGCGCCATGTTGATGACGCCCATCATGCCGAACACGATGGCAAGGCCTGCCGCCGAAAGAATCAGAAACGCGAAGACGTCGGCGAACTGATAGAAGACCGAGAATATTTCAGCCGCCATTCTGGTCTCCTGCTTCCCTTTCACGGCGCCGCATCGTTGCGGCACCGTGCAACTCAAAATCATGACGCGAATGGGCACGACTGAGCACGATTGCAAGAGCAAGATTCGTGCCCATCACCATGTCACGACTTCTTGGGAAGGTGGCTCGGCGTGTACTGATCCTTGTCATTCTTCTTGGTGAGGTCGCAGCCGATCTCGCCAAGCCAATACGGCTTGATCGTTCCGTAGTCCTTCTCGACCTTGACCTCGTGTTGGGGACCAACGGAGATCAAGCGCATGCGGTGGGATGTGTGCTGGCTCTTCGGATCGATGCAGACCTGGCCCTCTGGCGCTTCGATGCAGGCTTCGCCGGTCGCGATCACCTTGCGCATGTCGTCGAGCTTGATCGACTTCGCCTTCTCGACCAGCGTCTTGTACATGTAGACCGTGTTGTAGGCGTTGTAGCCCATGTCGTTGATGTAGAGTTCGTCGGCGAACTTCGCCTTCCAGCGCTTTTTGAAGTCGTTGGCTTCGGGGGTGTCGATCTCCTCGAACCAGTTCGCGGTCGCATGCATGTTGTTGAGCGCCGGCGGCTTGAACCGCTTGTGCTCGAAGCCGAGCATCACCTTGATCGAAGAGCCCATCGGCAAATTGAGCTTGGCTGCGGCGGCCTGCTCGAAGAACGAGTCCTGGGCGGCGCCGACATTGATCGTCAGGATCCAGTCCGGTTTTGCCTTCTGGATGTTCTGGATCGTCTGCGCGAACTGCGAAACGCCGAGCGGGATGAACTCTTCGCCGACGACCTCGCCGCCGAGGTCCTTCATGATCTTGCGGTTCCACTCCGCCGAGATCTGGCCGAAATTGTAGTCGGCGGCGATGACGTAGACCTTCTTGCCGAACTTGTCGACCATCCAGGGGATCAGCGTCGAGAACTGCTGCTCGGGTACCGCCCCCATGCTGATCATGCTGGCATCGCAGACGCCACCTTCATACTGGTTCGTATAGAAGTACGGCGTCGTCGTACGGTCGATGATCGGCCGGATCGCCTCGCGCGAGGCAGATGTTATGCCTCCGATCAGCACGTCGACCTTGTCGCGGCTGAGAAGGCGGCGTGCAAACTCCTGATATCGGGCGTTATCGCCCTGCGGATCGAGATGGATCAGCTCGATCTGCCGTCCGAGAATACCGCCCTTCTTGTTGATCTCCTCGACGGCCAACTGCGTGCCGTGGAGTTTCGGCATCCCCATGAACGCGAGATCGCCGGAGACGTCCTCAAGCAGACCGATCTTCAACGGAGGCTCGGCCGCCTGGGCGGCCCCCAATGCCGCCGCCCCGAGTACGGCACCAAGAAGCGCTGTTCTGAACAGATGTCCCGATTTCATTTAGATGTCCCTTTGTTGAAAGCTGGTGCAGTTCACGCCTTGAGGTAATTTTTCAGGATCGAGGCCCCCATCGTGTATTTCGGGTCGACCATATTGCCGAGCCGCATTCGTCCGGCCTGGCTGAGCAGCATGTACGCGTCGATCTCGTCGAAGCCGTAGTCGGCGCTCATCCATCGCGTGAGTTCGCGATAGGCGATGCGCGCGGCATCCTCGAGCGGCCGGGCGCTGCCGATCGTCATGATGAAGTCGCGCGTCTCCAGGCGCGGCCAGGCAAAGCTCCAGTTCTTGATCAGATCGACCTGGAGCGTGACCGTCGCGCGCTGTTCAAGAGCAACGCCGGAGAGTTCGCCATCGCCCTGCGTTGCATGGCAGTCACCGACGTAAAGAAGTCCTCCTTCGGTATGCACGGGAAAATATATGATGGCTCCGGGGGCGACGTCAGGCAGGTCCATGTTGCCGCCGTGATAGTCCGGCTGCAGGGAGGAAATCGCCTCGATCTCGGGCGACACGCCGATCGTGCCGATGAACGGCTCGTAAGGCAGCGTGATCTTGTCGCTCCAGCGCACGCCGTTCCGGTCGACATGCAGCTTGCGGACGCGTTCGGGCAAAGGCGGGTTCAGCATCGCCGTGGAACTGGTCCCGACCAGCCCGCCAAATTCGGGGATGATGCAGGTGGTTCCGGCCGGCTGCTCGCCGCGCGTCTCGACATCGAGGATATGGACCGCGAGACAATCGCCCTTCTTGGCGCCCTTGACCGCGATCGGACCGCATTGCGGGTTCAGGTACGGAAAGTTCAGTTTCGCCGTGGGACTGTCGCTCTCACTCGTGAGCACGCCGCCGAAAGCGTCCTCGGTTTCGACGACAACGACACCTCCGGGATCGATCGACAGGGTCGGCTTCGCATAGGGCCCGTAGACGTAGTGAAATTTCCCCTGCTGCTCGATCGTCAGGCTATGCCGAGCGCCAGCCGCCCCCTTGGCGACGGCTCGCTTCGCCATGATGGAACTTTTCAGCCAATCTTCTGCCATGCGACGGTTCCTCGGGATCAGAGAGCGGGATGACGCGTGTGCCAATCGGTCACGCGCTGGAAGGCGTCGCCGGCACGGACGAGCGCCGCTTCATCGAAGTGGCGGCCGACAAACTGAAAGGCGACGGGACCACCGTTCGGGGCGAAGCCGGCGGGAAGCGTGATGGTCGGGCTTCCCGTCATGTCGAACGGACAGGTGAAGCGCAACAATCCAGCGATGAGCGAGGCGTCCTCGCCAAGCGCGGCCATCTTGGCCAGCGTCGGCGCAGCAAAGGCCTGGGCCGGCACGGCGATAAGATCGACCGACTCAAACAACAGCCGCACCGCGCCGCGGAACGCTTCACGCCGCAGCACGATCTTCTGATAATCGGTGCCGGATTGCGCAAGGCCGAGATCGAGCAGCCCGGCAAGGCCGGGGCCATATTCATCCTTGCGCGAGGGATAGGTCGCCTCGTGCGCGACCGCCGCCTCGATGCCGCAAAGCGGAAACCAGTCGTCGATCACGGCCTTGGGGTCGGGGAACGTGACTTCGGTGATCTTCGCGCCAAGTTCCGCCGCTGCGCGCAAACCTTCGCTGAAGACCTTGTTTGCAGCCTCATCGGTGCCTTCGCTGGTCCAGCGCCGGTCGACGCCTATCGTCACTCCCTGCAGACTGCCCGGCAGTCCCGCGAGATAGTCCGGCACTGGCAGCGGCACCGAGGTGGTATCCTTGGCATCCTGGCCGGCGATCACACCGAGCATTGCACCGCAATCGACCGCGCTGCGCGCCATCGGTCCGATATGATCAAGCGTTGCGGCAAGTTCGAACGCGCCATAGCGACTGACCCGTCCCCAGCTCGGCTTCAGCCCGGTGATGCCGTTGGCTGCTGACGGAAACCTGATCGATCCGCCGGTGTCGGTTCCAAGCGATCCGAAGCAGAGGCCGGCCGCGGTCGCGGAACCGGAGCCGCTCGACGACGCCCCCGGCCACAAATCCGCGTTCCATGGATTCTTCGGCGGATCGATTTTGGGATGGTGATCGGCGTAGGCGCCTTCGGTCTGCTGCAACTTGCCGAGGATGATCGCGCCTGCGTCCCTCAGACGTGCGACGACGGTGGCATCTTCGGTCGGACGGAAGTCGCGATGGATGGTCATGCCGTGCGCGGACGGTACGCCCTTGACCCAGCAAAGATCCTTGACCGCGATCGGCACGCCGTGCAGCGGCCCCTTGATCTTGCCCGCCGCGATTTCCTTCTCGGCAACGGCCGCTTCCGCAAGTGCGGAATCGGCCATGACATACGCGTAGCTCTTGAGCTTGCCATCGAGCCGCCCAATGCGGTCGAGCATCGCCTTCGTTACTTCGACCGGCGAAAGCTTTTTCGCTTGTATCTGTTGCCCAACCTCGACCAACCCGAGGTAACAAAGATCTGTCGCTGGCATCGCCATTCGCCCCCGTGCTGGTCGCTTTTCACGCGCATTCACGGTTTGACCGCCGCGCATGCGTCTCCGGCTTGGCGACACGCATGCATCGCCAACTCCCTCTGCGGCAAACGAAAAAAGCCACCCGCCCCTCCCGAATGAGGTGACGAATGGCTCTGATGCCGCGGCTATGATCTATCGCATGGACCCTGGATCGAACGGAGCGCCGAGAGCAGGGATCGGGACGTCATCGGCCCGATCGAAGCAAGCAAGGTTCGACAGGAAGCCCTGTAGGAGAAAGTCTAGGTTCGCGCCCCGCACATTGTCAACGAGAGAGGATGCACAAATTTCGCAGGCCTCATGCGCAGCAAATGAGCAAGACTTGTTGGACCAGCATCGGCGATGATGAGTTGCTCAGAGGCGGCGCGCAGTAGAAAGTCATCAATGGCGAAGCCATCGATTCCGGTTGGCATCATAAGTTCCCAGTCCGGGCCATATCAGGCCATGGGGCAAGAGATACTCAAGAGCGCCCTGATGGCGGTCGACGAGATCAACAATCACCCGGATTTCGATTTCTCATTCACGGCGCATGTTCGCGATCCCCGCGGCGTCATTACGGAATATCACACGGTTTGCGACGACCTGATCCGTAACACCGGGGTTGAGCATATTGTCGGCTGCTACACATCGGCGTCGCGCAAGCAGGTGCTGCCGATCGTCGAGCGCACCGATCGCCTGCTGTGGTATCCCGCCCGTTACGAGGGATTCGAATGTTCCGACAACGTCATCTATGTCGGCGCGTCGCCCAACCATAACGTGCTGCCGCTCGTACGCTACATGCTCGACAACATCTCGCGGCAGGTTTTCTGCGTCGGCTCCAACTATGTCTGGACCTGGGAGACCAATCGCGTCACGCGCGAACTGGTGACGGCGGCACAGGGAAGCATTCTCGCAGAACGGTTGCTGGAATTGGGCGAGAGCGCGGTCGACCACATCGTCGACGAGATCGTTCGCCGCAAGCCGCCGGTAGTCTTCAACACGCTGGTCGGCAGTTCAAGCTACGATTTCATCCGCGCCTTTCATGCCGCTACCGCGGCCGCCGGTCTCGAGATTCCGATGCTGAGCTGCAGTCTTTGCGAGCCGGAACTCAAGATCGTCGGACCGGCATCCGCCGGATGCATCACTTCGTCAGCCTATTTCGAGAGCATCCGCCTGCCCGAGAACCGCGCTTTCGTCCAGCGCTGGAAGGCGCGCTACGGTGAAGCCAGCAGCCCCTCCGTCGACGGGCAATCCGCCTATGTCGCGGTCTATCTGCTGGCGCGCGCGCTCCGCCGCGCCGGCACTTCCAGTATTGGCGAAGTGCGGCGTGCGGCGGCTGGCTATCGCTACAATTCACCGCAAGGGCCGGTCTGGATCGACGGCAACAACAACCATTGCGTTCTCACGCCACGCCTGGCCGTCTCCAACGCGCAAGGACAGTTCGACCTGTTCTGGGAATCCGAGGCGCCCGTCAGGCCGGATCCCTATTTGACGCAGCTCGACATCGCAGCCGGACTTGCGCGGGAAACTTCCAAGAACGGATCATTGCCGAGCGCGCCTCATCTGCGGGTGGTGAAATGAACAAGCCGTCGTCATTTTCCCTTCGCGGACGCCGAGCGCTCGTTGCCATCAAGGACGAGCGTGACTTGTCGATCGTCAGGCGGCAGTTCGAACGCCTGGGAATAGACATCTTCATATGGGGACCGGGTGGCCCGCTCGAATGTCAGCCGGATGTGGCGCTGATCGACGATGAGTTCCTGCCGCTCGCCTCGCCCGCACAGCGGGTTCTACCTGGACGATGTCCCGTCATCGCCCTGCTGGGCACGGAAACGCCAAGCCGGCTGAAGCTGGTGCTGGAGCTCGATCCGGCATCGTTTCTTGTCAAACCGCTGCGCTCCGCCGGCATCTACGCAGCATTGGTCATGGCGTTCGAGCGGACCGAGCGCACCAACGAACTGAAGCAGCAGGTCGCCAAGCTGGAAGATCGCCTTCGCTCGCGTCGGGTCGTGCTCGCCGCTGTGCTTCAAGTGATGCATTCACATTCGGTTGCTGAACCCGCCGCCTTTGCACTGATCCGGCGCGCCGCCATGGAGCAGCGCAAGACGATCGAGCAGATGTCGGCCGAGATCGCGGCAAACGGTAGCCTACCCCGGGCGACGGGATAAACTCACATCACCTGGTCGCTGGACTTCGCGGAACGTTCCGCGCCGGTGACTAGCGTCACTACTAACTAATTGAAAATTTGCAGTCTCGCTCCAATCCATCATCGGGATGACGGAAACGGTATAATTCTTGGTTTCAATAGCTTTTCGGGCTGGCAGGCGGCGGTTGCGCTCACGTCGAGAAGAGATGGCAGGCGACACGGCGATCGGTGCCGGACTCCTTGAGCAACGGCATTTCAACCCGGCATCGCTCCATCGCGAACGCGCAGCGCGGGTGAAACCGGCAGCCGGTCGGCGGGTCGAGCAGGCTCGGCACCTCACCGGCCACGACCGGATGGCGGATAAAATCCGGGTCGGCGCGCGGCACGGCGTCGAGCAGCGCACGCGAATACGGATGCTGGGGATCGGAATAGATCTGCGCTTTCGGAGCCGTCTCGACGATGGCGCCGGCATACATCACGGCAACGCGGGTCGAGACCGCGCGCACCACCGCCAGGTCATGCGCGATGAACAGATAGCTCAGCCCGAGCCGGTCCTGCAGGTCGAGCAGCAGATTGACGATCTGCGCCTGCATCGAGACATCCAGCGCCGACACCGGTTCGTCGCAGACGACAAAATCCGGGTTGAGCGCGAGCGCCCGCGCGATCACGATACGCTGCCGCTGGCCGCCGGAGAATTCGTGCGGGTAACGCTCGACGCTGTTCTTCGGCAGTCCGACCAGCTCGAGCAGTTCCGCGACCCGATCGTTGCGATCCTTGCGCGAATGCGTGCCGGCGATGTCGAGCGGCTCGGCAATGGCGTTGCCGATACGCATTCGAGGGTTGAGCGATGCATAAGGATCCTGAAACACGAATTGCAGCCGCGACCGCACGGAGGCGAGCTGGGCTCTGCCGTCCGGTCCGGTGATGCTGTGGCCGAACAGGCTGACCGCCCCGCTGGTCGCCGGGATCAGCCCGACCAGAATTCGTCCTGCCGTGGTCTTTCCCGAGCCGAACTCGCCGACCAGCCCCAGCGTTTCGCCGCGCATGATGTCGAAATTGACGCCGCTCAGGGCGTGCAGCGTGGAGACGCCGCCGGCATGCTTGACGGCGAAGGTCTTGCACAGGTCGCGGACCTCGACGATGGGCCGGGGCTGGTCAACCATGGCGCCCGCCCAGTGCAAGAAGCCGCGGCGGACAACGCGCCGACTGACGATCGCCGACCAGTTGCATGGACGGTTGCGCGTCGAGGCAGCCGTCCTGCACCAGCGCGCAGCGCGGGCTGAAGCGACAACCCGGGATGACCTCCTGCGGTGACGGGATGCGGCCGGGAATGGTGGCAAGGCGCGGCGCATCGCTGTCCAGCTTGGGCACCGCTGCGATCAGCCCCATGGTGTAGGGATGCACTGGCCGCCGGAACAGCTGCGACACCGGCGCATCCTCGACGACGCGGCCGGCATACATCACGATCACGCGCTGGGCGAATTCGGCGATGACGCCGAGATCGTGGGAGATCAGCATCACCGACATGCTCAGCTCCTTGCGCAGGTCGCGCAGCAATTCGAGTATCTGCGCCTGGATGGTGACGTCGAGCGCGGTGGTCGGCTCGTCGGCAATCAGCAGCCGCGGCTTGCAGGCGATCGCCATGGCGATCATCACCCGCTGCCGCATGCCGCCGGACAGGCGATGCGGATAATCGTCGGCGCGACGTGCGGCATCGGGAATCCGCACCAGGCCGAGCAGCTCGACCACGCGTTTGCGCGCCGCCGCACCGGTGAGGCCCTGGTGCTGGCGCAAAGTCTCGGAAATCTGGTCGGCGATGGTCAGCACCGGATTGAGCGACGACATCGGATCCTGGAAGATCATGGCGATCTCGCTGCCGCGGATCCGTCGCATGGTCGACCCCGGCGCGCGCAGCAGGTCCTCCCCCTGATACAGGATCGTGCCGCTCGGCATCCGCGTGGTGGCGCGCGCGTGCAGTCGCAGGATCGAGAGCGCGGTAACGCTCTTGCCGCTGCCGGATTCGCCGACGACGCCGACACAGTCGCCTGCGTCGACATCGAGCGAGACGTCATCGATCGCCGTCACCCAACCGCTATCGACGCGGAACTGGACCGTCAGGTTGCGAATGGCGAGAAGCGGCGCGGCCAACTCAATCGCCTCCCTTCTGGCGCGGGTCGAGCAGGTCGCCGAGCGCGTCGCCGAGCAGGTTTAAGCTCAATGCGGCGAGGCTGATGGCGATGCCGGGAAACAGCATCACCCACCAGGCCTCGGTGGCGTAGTCGCGGCCCTCGGCGATGATGTTGCCCCAGCTGGCGATCGGCGGCTGGATACCGACGCCAAGAAAGCTGAGCGCCGCTTCCGCCAGCATCGCATAGGCAAAGATGAAGGTCAGATGCACGAGCAGCGGGCTGAAGCAGTTCGGCAGGATATGCCGCAGCACGATCCGCAGCGAGGAAGCGCCCGAAACCTGCGCGGCGTGCACGAAATCCATTTCGCGCACCGTCAGCGCCGCGGCGCGGACGATGCGAACCCCCGCGGGGATGTAGGCGACGGTCAGCGCGATGATGACGCTGGACACGCGCGGGCCGAGGGCTGCGGCGATGCCCAGCGCCAGCAGAATGGCCGGAAAAGACATCAGCGCATCCATCAACCGCATGATCGCACCGTCGAGCTTTCGAAATTGCGCAGCGATCACGCCGATGATGGCGCTGCATAGCCCGGAGACCACGCAGACCGCGATGCCGACGAACAGCGATACCCGCGCGCCATAAAGCACGCGCGTAAAGATGTCGCGCCCGAACATGTCGGTGCCGAAGAAGAATTGCGATGACGGCGGACGGAAACGCAAACGCACCCGCATCGCGGAAGGATCGACCGGCGAGATCAGCGGCGCCAGCACGGCGGCCAGCGTCAACAGCAGGATCACCGAGAAGCCGATCATGAAAGAGCGATGGCGCAGCAGGCGGCGCAGCGTGCCGTGGCCGCGCGGAGCCGCGATCACGGAAGCCGTCGCCAGCGATCTCAGTCCGACGTCAGTCATGGCGCACCCGCGGATCCGCCAGCGTGTAGAGAATATCGACGGTCAGATTGATCATTACAAAGCTGAAGCCGAGGATCAGCATCGTGCCCTGCACCAGCGGATAATCGCGCGCCATGATCGCCTGCACCACCATGCGGCCGATCCCCGGTAGCGCGAACACCTGCTCGATGATCACAGAGCCGCCGATCGCGGCACTGAGCAGAATGCCGGTGGCGGTGATGATCAGGATCAGCGCGTTGCGCAGTGCGTGCTTACCCACGGTCCGCCACTCGCTAAGCCCCTTGGCACGTGCGGTGCGGATATAGTCCTGGCCGAGCACGTCGAGCATCGCCGAGCGCGTCATGCGGGACAGGAAGCCGATCTGAAACAGCGACAGGATCAACGCCGGCAGCGCGATCGAGGAGAACCATGGCCCTACCCCTTGCGAAATCGGCGCAAAGCCGCTCGACGGCACCCAGCCGAGCTGCACGCTGAACAGGATCACGCCGAGGATGGCGATCCAGAATGCCGGGATCGACACCCCAAGCAGCGCCGCCGTCATCACCAGCGAGTCAATCCAGGTCCGGCGAAAATAGGCAGCGATCGACCCCAGCAGCACGCCGACGGGGATCGTGAAGGAAATCGACAGCGCGGCAAGAGAGAGCGTGACCGGCAGGCGTTCCACCACGGCCGAGAGCACACTCTGGTGGAGAATCAGCGACGAACCGAAATCGCCGCGCGCCAGATTGAACAGCCAGATTGCGAGCTGCTCGAAGAACGGACGATCGAGGCCAAGTTGCTTGCGCACCTGTTCGACCGCCGCGGGCGACGCCTGCTCGCCGGCGATGATGATGGCAGGATCGCCGGGCAGCAGGCTGAGCAGCAGAAATGCCAGGATCGAAATGATCACGATGACAGGCACGGCCTGCAGAAATTTCACGGCCACGATGCGTATCAGAGCAGCCTCCTCCGCGCAGCCATGTGGCCATCAATCAAGCCACAGGTCCCATAGCTGCAGCACGCCGGCATAATCGTTCTGCCCCTGTAGTTTTTTGGAATAGCCGCTGAGCCGACCAGTGTCCGCGATCTTGATCAGATAGGCGCCACCGAGCACCTCCTTCTGGATCGTCAGCCAGCTGGCCCGCCGCGCCTCGAGCGTCGGCGCCATGAAGAACTCGCTGTAGGCCTTGTCGAGAGCTTCGTTCCCGACAATGTGAGGGAAGGTGTAGACCATCGGCCGCCACTGCTGCGGCCCCAGAATGTGGTCGGGCCCGAAGGCGGTGGTGGACAGGTTCCAGTCGCCAGTACCCTGCTGCATGTGCGATGCGTTGGTGGTCCAGTCAGTGACCTGGACATCGACCGTCATGCCGGCCGCCTTGAGCTGCTCGGCGACGATCAGCATGGTGGAGCGCATCCACTGATAGTTGCTGTTGGTCTCGATGACGATCTTCTCGTTCTTGTAGCCGGCCTGCTTCAGCAACTCCTTGGCCTTGGCCGGATCCTTGATGTCGTACCAGGGCGTCGGTGCGGTCTCGCCCAGATAATACGGCGTGCCGGGAAACGACATCCACGGATTCCGCTTGTTGAGGCCGCCGGCGCCTTCGATGATGTCGTCGACATTGATCGCTGCGGCGATGGCCTGCCGGATCAGCACGTTGGCGGTCAGCCCCTTCTGCGAGTTGACGATGATATAGCTGCCGAGCACCGGAAAGACTTCGCGTATGGCGAGATCCTTGCGCTGGGTGACGCGGGCGCTGAGTTCGCTGGGGACGGAGGAAATCAGCTGCGCCTCGCCGTTCTGCAGCGCCGCGATCCGCGTCGTCGCCTCCGGCATGAAGCGATAGCGGACGCCGTCGAGATACACCGTCTTGCGGCCGCCATAGCCGTCGCGACCCGGTGCACTGGTATCGGCCACGTAATCGTCGAAGCGGGTGATGACGAGATGGCTGTCCTTGACCCATTCGCCGAGCTTGTAGGGGCCGGTGCCGATCACCTCGATATCGCGGGCGGGCTTGTCCTTCTGTGACGCCGGCAGGATCATCAGCGGATAGATCGGTGACTTGAGGACGTCCAGCAGCACGACATTAGGCTCTTTGAGCGCGATGACGAAGCTGTAGGGATCGGGCGTGTCGAAATGGTCGATCGCTTCAAGGTTCTTGGCGGCGGGACTGACGCGCCTGAAGCGCTCGAACGACGCCTTGACGTCCGCCGAAGTCATCTCCTGGCCGTTGTGGAACTTGACGCCCTTGCGCAGCTCGAACGTGTAGGTCTTGAAATCCTCCGACGCGGCGGCTTTCACCGCCAGCATGGGACGGGTTGCGTTGCCGGCGTCGAGCGTCACGAGGCCTTCGAACAGATTGTGGATGACCTCGAGTTCGACGGCGCTTGATGCCATGTAGGGATCGAGCGTGCCTGGTCCGGACACACTGGCATAGACCAGCGTGCCGCCCTTCTTGGGCTGTTGCGCCTGCAACGTGCCGACTGCGGCGAACGACACCCCGATGATCAGGGTCAGCGCCAGGACGACGCCCCGTCTTGCAACACACCGTCTCATTCGCTCTGCTCCTACGGGTTCGCCGCCACGTACACGCGGCGCCAGAATGTTAAAGCCTCGCAACGATCTTGAAGGCCTCGTCCGTCACCGACAGCGCGAAATCGATGTCCGCGGCGGTATGGGCAAGGGAAAGAAACATGTTGTGCTTCGGATGCATGTAGACGCCACGGCTCAACGCCTCCTGCACGAAACGCGAGCCGCGGGCGTAGTCGGCATCGTCCTCGAACAAGATCGTGGGCATCTGCGGCGGGCCGCTTTGCCTGATACCGAGGTTATAGCGCCGCGCCTGCTCGGCGATGCCGTCGCGCAACCGCTGGCCCATCTGCCGCATATGCTCCGGGCCGTTTTCGGCCTGAAGCACATCGATGGTCGCGAGCGCGGCCGCCATCGAGGTCGCGCCGCACCAGAATGAACCGGTGGCGTAAAGCTGCGCCGCTGCATCGCGAAACCGGTCGTTGCCCATCACGGCCGACAGCGCATAACCGTTGGCGATGGCCTTGCTCCAGGCGCTGAGGTCGGGCTGCACGCCGATCTGGTCCCAGCTGCCATGCAGCGTGAGCCGAAAGCCGGCGCGGACGTCGTCGAGGATCAGCGCGGCGTCGTTGGCGTCGCAAAGCGCACGTGCGCGCGCCGCGAAGCGCGGGTCCGGTAATTCCTGATGCTTGCCAAAATCGTGACGGAACGCCGATACCACGATCGCGGCCAGATCGTTACCGGCGCGACCCACCGCGTTTTCCAAGCTCGCGACATCGTTGTAGTCGAAATAGAGGATGTGCGCGCGATCCTCGGACATCACGCCGTATGGATACGGCGAGCACCAGGGAACTGCCCCGTGGTAGGCGCCATTGGCCAGCAGCACCTTGCGCTTGCCGGTGGCGCCGCGCGCCAGCGTGACGCAGGTCGTGGTCGCATCGGTGCCGTTCTTGGAAAACAGCGCCCAATCGGCGTGCGTCACCAGGCCGACCAGGCGCTCAGCCAGTTCGACCATGCGTTCGGTGGGACCGTTCAGGCAGTCGCCCTGCTCCATCTGCCGTCGCGCGGCGGCATCGACGGCGGGATGCCGGTGCCCGAGCACGACAGGTCCCCAGCTGCACATGAAGTCGAGATATTTGCGGCCGTCGACGTCCCAGAGGTGACAACCTTCGCCGCGGGCGAAGAACTGCGGATATCCCTCGGGCAGGCCGCCCGCACGCATGTGGCCATACATGCCGCCGGGCACGACCAGATTGGCGCGATGACGCAGGCTGTGATCGATGGGGCCGAGCGCGGTTGTCATCAATTCTCCGGTTCAAACAGGCGAAGGATATATCATATATTTTCTGCAACAAGCACTGACTTCACGGCCTTCCTTGCAATCACGAAGGCAGTAATTGCTGATGTGACGTTGAGGAGGCCTCGATCTTGTCCCACGCGTACAGCATCGGCACCATTTTCCCGGCGGCCCACGTCGCATTCTGGTTGTCGTAGGTCGGGCTGCCGGTGTGGCCGGATGCACCGTGAAACACAATCCACTGGCAATTGTCCCAGGCGCCGACGTCGAACACATAGCGCGACAGCGCGGCATAGGTAGCGCGCATGCCGAGCCGCGCGATGTAACCGGTGCAGAAAGGCGTATCATTGTCGCCGCCGAGCAGTCCGCAGGGCTTGTCGAGCAGCAGCGCATGCTCCGGAAAGGCCGCCGACAGCGGGTGGCGCAGGATCGGCCTGTGCACGGCGGACCAACCTTCAGCCGGGCAATCCTTCGCAGCATCGGCCAGCGCCTGCACCAGCAATTCGTCCCAGGTAGCACCCGCCAGCAGGCCCGTGTCGTTGGCGCGCAGCAGCTGCGGCACCGTCCACCAGATCTGGCTCTCGCCGAAAATGCCGGGCGGGACTTTGCTGTAGGGGCTATCGGCTACACCTCGCACGCCGCTCTTGTCCGCAACGAGTTTGGTCAGCGCTGTGCGCAACGCGACATAGGCAACGGCTGCCTTGGACTCCGCATTCATGTCGCCGTTCCAGTCGACGATGCGGTCGCGCAACGCCGCGGCCGCGCCATCGACGGCAAGCTTCCGAATCCGGTCGCGGAATTCGATCGCGATGACGCTGACGGTATCGCGATGGATCGACGCCATGTCCTCCACCGTCGCCTTCGAAAGTTCGGCGAGGCGCTGCCAGATGCGGCGAGCGCGATGCGGCGGCATGCTGTCGGTGCCAAAATAATGTTCGCCGTTTTCCATCACGCGGTTGTTGGCGGTGACGATGGCCTGCTCGATCGGATCGATGCAGCACGGCATATGCTCGAACGGGATCGTGCCGTTCCATTCGTGCTCGCCGGTCCAGCCCGGCACCGGCAGCCAGCCATTGGAGCGCGGGCGCACCGGCACTTTCGCGCGAACGCGGTTGCCGATGCGGCCGGTCGTGTCGGCGGCGACGAGGTTGTGATCCATCAGGCCCCATTCGCGGCCGGCCTCGTACAATTCTTCGACCGTAGAGGATCGCAACACCGGCAGCGTGCAGTCGAACGACGTATCCGGCACGGCGAACTGCATCGAGCGCAGCACCAGGCCGGTGCCCGCAGCAGGATCGCCCGCGATGACCGGACCATGGATGGTTTCGACGACGTCGATGGTGACGTCATTTTCGCCACGGACCGAAATGGTTTCTGCGCGGTGTTTGACCGGCTTCCAGCCGCCCTTGAAGCTGGTGTTCTCCACCGCCGCGTCGAAGCGCTCGACATAGAGGTCGTGAATGTCGACGAAGGCGTGGGTCACGCACCACGCCACCTTGCCGTTATGGCCGAAATTCGGAAACCCAGGCGCGCCGGGAACCGTGAGGCCGATGACGTCGAAGTCGTCGCAGGCGAGATGAGCCTGCGCATACATGCTCGGCATTTCCAGCACGCGGTGCGGATCACCCGCCAGTAATGGCCGTCCCGTCGCGGTTCGCTGCGGTCCGAGCGCCCAGTTGTTGCTGCCGCCGGCGACTTCCGCTTCCTGCTGCCCCTGGCCGGCCAGCAGCGCTTCGAGACCCGGCTTCAGGTCGGCGAGCGCTGCGAGATAGCGCACGCCCTCGGCGCCGGGCGGAATGCACAGCATATCGTCGCCGCCATCGTCGAAACGCAGTTTCGAGATTTCGGCCGCGCCGACGATCGGCAGCGCCGCTGCGCGCCACAACTTCCACCACACCGAGCCCATCAGGAATCCGATCTGGCGCATCACCGCGATCGAATGCCACGGCGCCCATGTCGCGGGCCTGGCGCCGAGAATGGCGTATTCCGCCGGCCATGTGCCCTGCCCGATGAAGGCGTTGACGCCGCGCGCATAGGCTTCGAGCATCGCCTTGGTGTCTTTATTAAGCAGCGCGAAATCGCGCCGCGAGGCGCCTGCGGTGTCGACCTGCCGGGCCAGCATATCGCCGGCCAGCGCTGATTTTCCAACCCATTGCGCGTAGCGCCCGGTACCCCGGCGCAACAGGGCTTCCATCTGCCAGAGCCGGTCCTGCGCATGGGCGAAGCCGAGCCCGGCAAAGGCGTCGAGATGCGAGGCCGCGTGGACATGCGGGATGCCCCAGGTGTCGCGTCGCAGATCGACCTTTCCGGACAGTCCAGGCACCGCCGCCGCGCTGTTGAAGTCCGGCAAACGGCTCTTTGAAGCCGGGTCGAGAGTGCCTGTTGTCATGACGCCGTCCGGAATGAGGGTTGCAACCAAACCTTGTCGGCGCATTCAAGCTTGTCCGGCGCGGTGCCGATGACGCAGGAAGCGCCAACCAGGAGATATATCATATATTCAGAATGGCCGTGATCGGCGGGCCGGTCAATGCACCGACAAGCTGACCCCGCATGACCTCATCGCATTGCTGGCGTCAGGAATTCCAGATGCATGTTGCCTTCGGAGTCTTCCTTGACGGCCGCCTGACCCTTCTCGATTTGCGACAGCAATTTCACGAGCAATGCGCCGCCCTCGAGGATGTCATCCTGGATCGCCTGGCGGGCCGCAGCGGTATTTCGCTCCTGCAACGCATCCATCAGGATCAAATGCTGATGACGCCCGGGATAGGTCGGACGCGCGTGCGGGTAGAGAAACTTTAGAAGAGGTCCGTTGCGAAGCCAGATGGTCTCCAGGATGGAGACCAGATCCTCGGCTTGCGACGCGCGATAGATGAGGAAGTGGAAATTGAAGTTGGTCAGCGTGGCGGCCTCGGAGTCGCCGTCTTTCTCGGCCCGCACCAACGCGTCATGCAGCTTCTTGAGCTGTTTGAGGTCAGCTCCCGTCAGCAGCGGCACGGCTTTTTCCGTCGCCAGTCCCTCGAGGAACAAGCGTATCTCGCGAAGTTCGCGGTAGCGCGTCAGCGACAACCGGGTCACGGTAATGGACTGCCCCGAGCGCATCTCGAGGCCGCCCTCGCGAACCAGCTGCATGATGGCTTCGCGCACCGGCGTGTCGCTCACCCCCATCGCCTCGGAAAGCTCCCGAATGCGCAATCGCTGACCGGGCCAGAACCGTCCGGCCATCAATGCCTCGCGCAACTGAGCATAGGTGCGCGACGCCAAATTCTCGCGACTGCTCGAAACGAAACCCGTCAAAGCCATATCCTGATCCCGAATGTTGCAATCGACCCGCTCGCGCCGTTGGTTGAGCGAAGCCGAAGAGCGCGCGAGGACAATCGTCGCCTCATACTAAAAATGCGATCGTGGCGCCACGAACCTTGCCGCCATCGACGCTTTCATCATATATCATATATTCTATTTTAAGAAGGTGAAGCTGTTGGATGCCGTCTGATCAACAACCCGCGCGCTGGCTCGCGGACTTCCAGGATGCGCTTGCCGCGCGCGACAAGGCCAGGCTTCAGGCGCTGTTCGCGGATGAATGTTACTGGCGGGATTTCCTGGCCTTGACCTGGAATATCGTCACGCTCGAAGGCCGCGAGCGCATCTGGGATATGCTGTCTGCACGTCTGGGCGAGGTAAAGCCGGACAAATGGCAGATTGAGCAGATCGACGAACCGGAAGACACCATCGGGGCCTGGTTCAGTTTCGAAACCGCGGTTGGGCGCGGCAAGGGTCACCTGCGGCTGAAGGACGGGCGCTGCTGGACCTTCTTCACCACGCTCCGCGAATTGAAGGGGCACGAGGAGAAGCGCGGGCCGACACGTATCGCCGGCACGACGCGCGGCGTCGTAAAGGACCGGCGAAGCTGGCTCGACGGGCGGAACGACGAGAAAGCCGAACTCGGGATATCGAAGCAACCCTATTGCCTGATCGTCGGCGGCGGTCAGGGCGGCCTGGCGCTTGCAGCACGATTGAAGCAGCTTGGCGTGCCGACGTTGGTCGTCGACGCATTGCAGCGACCGGGCGACGGCTGGGCAGACGCTACAGATCGCTCTGCCTGCACGATCCCGTCTGGTATGATCACATGCCGTATCTGCCCTTTCCGGATCATTGGCCGGTCTACACGCCAAAGGACAAGATGGGCGATTGGCTGCAGGCCTACGCCTCCATCATGGAGCTGGACATATGGAACGCGACCACCTGCAAGCGGGCTGAATGGGACGACGCCGCGAAGCGCTGGACCGTCGAGGTCGAACGCGAAGGCCGGATCATAACGCTGAATCCTGCACAGCTGGTTCTGGCAACCGGCATGTCGGGAGTGCCAAACCGGCCGGCATTCGAAGGGCAGGATCGCTTCCGCGGCATTGCGCATCATTCGAGCGAGCACCGGGACGGCGCTCCCTATGCCGGCAAGCGATGCGTCGTCATCGGCGCCAACAACTCCGCTCACGATATCGCGGCGGACTTGTGGGAGCACGGCGCTGATGTGACGATGATCCAGCGCTCGCCCACACTGGTGGTCAAAGCCGAAGCGCTGGAGCGTCACGGACGGCCGCTCTATTCGGAAGCGGCGGTCGCTGCCGGCATCGATGCCGACCGCGCGGACCTGATGGCGGCCTCGCTCCCTTACCGCATTCTCCCGCAATTCGCGAAGCCTGTGTTCGCGCGCATCAAGCAGGAAGACGCCCTGTTCTACGAGCGGCTCAGGGCGACAGGGTTCATGCTGACGTTCGGTGAAGACGAGAGCGGCATCGGCTTGATGTACGCGCGGCGCGGGGCCGGCTACTACATCGATGTCGGCGCCTCGGACCTGATCATCGAGGGCCACATCGCATTGAAGTCCGGTGTGCAGATCAGCCATTTCACCGAGGATGCCGTGGTCATGGCCGACGGAACCACCCTGCCCGCCGACCTCATCGTCTATGCGACGGGCTACGGGCCGATGAACGACTGGGCGGCGCAGCTAATCTCTCCGGCGGTCGCCGAAAAAATCGGCCTGTGCTGGGGTCTTGGTTCGGATACCGCAAAGGATCCCGGGCCTTGGGAAGGTGAATTGCGCAACATGTGGAAGCCGACGAAGCAGGAAGCGCTCTGGTTCCAGGGTGGCAATCTGCAGCAGGCTCGGCACTTTTCGCTATACACGGCCCTGCAGATCAAGGCGCGGATGGAAGGCGTGCCGGTTTCAGTCTATGGCGCGGATTGAGGTCTTGGACGGCCGGCTTTAGCTCAGCCGCCCCTGCCCGTAACTCTCCTTTGCCGCTGCGGCGCTCACATAGCCGAGCCGGACATCACGCTCGACAAGCTCCCGCGCCCGCAACCGGGCTTCGCCGAAGCCGCCGCCACCGGAAGTCTCGAGCCGAACGATGTCCCCGTTTTTCAGCATCATGTTCGTGACTTTGGAGCGCAACGCCTGCTTTTGACCGTCCCGGATCAAATAGAGCGCACTTGGCGCTGCGGGCTCTCCGCCGGCGAGACCGAATGGACGGAACTTGAATCGATCGAGGTTGGTTGAAAGCTGCGCCATCGCGCAGTCGATCCGCCATTCGCGCCAGAGACCCAGCCCGCCGCGCCACCGGCCGGGACCACCCGTATCGGTCAGCAATCCATAACCCAGGAACGTCACTGGCATGTCGCTTTCGATCATCTCCATCGGGATGTTCGCGTTGTTATGCATGCCGAACGAAAGCGCCGACGCGCCGTCCGAAACCGGCAGCGCGCCGATACCACCGACCTCGATCTCGACAAGAACGCGACGGCCAAGCTCGGGATCGATGGTCTGCAGCGTCACGACATAGGACACGGCATAATAGGCTGCCGGCATGCGCTCCGGCACGGCCTGATGCAGCGCGCCGAACAACACCGTCGCCAACCGGTGGCCGATGGCGATGCGATGCACGACGGGCGCCGGCACGGCCGCACTCACGCACAGGCCGGGCGGCGCAACAATCTTGACCGGACGATAGCAACCCGCATTCGCAGCGATAGGTACGTCGGCGGAAGCGATCAGCGCATAGAAGACCGTCGAGCACGTCGACGACAACGTTGCGTTGCTCGGCCCCATTACCTGCGGACTGCAGCCGGAGAGATCAACCGTGAGTTCGTCACCTTGGACCGTCAACCTGGCATGAATGCGGATAGGCGTATCCATAATCCCGTCGTCGTCGACGTGATCCTCGAACTCGTAAGTGCCATCAGGAATACGGCCGATCACAGCCCGCATGGCGGCCTCGGATCGATCTAGCAATTGACGGGTCGCCGCTTCGAAACGCACTTCTCCGAGTTTCACGGCGAGGCGCTCAACGCTTGCCGCGCCAATGTGAAGCGAGGCGAGTTGCGACTGCAGATCTCCCCACAGAATGTCCGGCTGGCGGACGTTCTGCAGGATGATGTCGCGGATCGGCTCGTTTAGCTTGCCAGCCTCGACAATCTTCACTGGCGGTATTCGCAGGCCTTCCTGAAAAATCTCCGTCGCGCTCGAGCCATAACTTCCCGGTGAGGACCCCCCGACGTCGAGATGATGGCACAACGCTCCGACGAACCCGATGCGCCGGCCGTTGCGAAAGACCGCCTTGTAGGCCACGATATCGGGGAGATGCTGGCCTCCGCAGTACGGGTCGTTCGATATGACGACGTCGTCGGGACCCCATCTGTCGGGCGGAATGTGACGAGCCAGTATCTCGGTGAGGAAGTAGCTCATCGAATTGAGATGGCTCGGGATACGCGCCGCCTGTGCCACGTTCCAGCCATCGCGGTCGAAGATCGCGGTCGAGTAGTCGAGCAATTCCCGCACGATGGTCGAGCGACTGGTGCGCCAGATGGTAACGTCCATTTCGGCGGCAGCGGCGGTCAGGGCGTTGTAGATGATCTCGAGTTCGATCGGCGTAATCTCGACATCCGCCGCATTCACATTCATTCATGCCTCCCCGCGACGAGGTGGCCGCTCTTGTCGCGCCGACAACTCCATCCCTCGACGAGAAGGACGCTGGTGTAGGCTTCCTCGATGACGGCCGGCCCCTCGATCGTGGCGTCCGGAACTACGTCGTCGCGATTCCACACCGCGACATCCCGCCAACCGCCCGAAAGCCAGATCTTTCGCTTGCCGATGGGCTGGCCGCTGTCGCGCGCAGCCCCCGCCTTGGCTGCGGGCTTGGGCAAGCGGCCCACTGCCGAGGCACGCAACGACACGATCTCGACGGCCGAACCTGGATTCGAATAAGAGAAAAACTGGCGGTGGAGATCGTGAAAATCGCCGGTCAGCACCGACAGCGCCGCCTCATCGAACTGGAGGGAGCGCAACGGCACCGTAAGCTCGAATGCCTGCCCCTTGTAGTGCATGTCGGCAGCGAGTTCGATGTGACGGTCGCTCTCGGGGATGGCATCGGCATCGAGCCTTGCCCGCGCGTCGGCAACGAGGTTTTCGAGGAGAGGCCCGATCGCGGCAAGGTTTTCGGGCGTTGCGTCGAGAACGCGCGAGCGGACGAGGTCATGAATCAGGTCCGAATGAAGAATGCCGTAGGCGGACAAGGTGCTGGCATTTTCCGGGAATACGACGCGCCGGATCCCGGTCTCGTCGGCGACTGCGACCGCGTGCAGCCCGGCGGCGCCGCCAAAGGCGATCATGGTGAATTCGCGCGGATCGACGCCCTTCTCGAACAGCGACAAGCGGATCGCGGCGCCCAGATTCGCGTTGACCACCGCCAGCAATCCTTCTGCCGCGGCCTCGATCGGAAGGCCGAGCGGTGTTGCCACCTCGGTATCGATCACCGCGCGCGCCGCTTCGCTGTCGAGACGCATCCCGCCGCCCAGAAATTTCTCGCCGTCTATTCGCCCAAGCGTGACATTCGCATCGGTCACCGTCGCCCCTGCTCCACCGCGACCATAGCAGGCGGGCCCCGGGTTTGAGCCGGCGCTTTCTGGCCCGACCGTCAGTCGCTTGCCCCGCTGCACTTTGGCGAGCGAGCCGCCGCCGGCGCCGATGGCGCGGATTTCGACCATCGGAATGCGGACCGGCATGCGATCCACCTCTCCCTGCATGACAACGTTGACGCGACCGTTGCGCACGACCGAAACGTCAAAGCTGGTCCCGCCCATGTCGACGCCAATCAGGTTGTCTTCGCCTAGGGTCTTGCTCAGCAGCGCGCAGGCCGCGCTCCCGCCTGACGGTCCCGAGAGCAGCAGCCGTACCGGCTCCAGCGCCGCGGTTCTGGCGGCACACACACCGCCGTTCGATTGCACCAGAAGCAGCCGCGGCGCAAACCCTTCCGCCTCCATGCGGTGGGTAAGCTTGTCGAGATATCCCGCAATGACCGGAATCAGCACCGCGTTGAGCACAGTGGTTGACGTGCGCTCGTATTCGCGGATCTCCGCGCTCAATGCGCTCGAGCAGGAGACCTTGAGCGCAGGCCGGGTCTTCGCAAGATACTCGGCGATGCGTTGTTCATGCTGCGGATTGAGGTAGGAATTCATCAGGCAGACGGCCACGCTGACCGGATCGATCCTGTCGAGCGCCGCGGCGAGGCTTTCCAGCCCCGCCGATGTCAGCGGCACCTCAACCCGACCGTCCGGCCGTATTCTTTCCATGATGCCGATGCGGCAATCGCGCGGGATGAGTGTCGGCGGTTGCTGCGGATTGAGCGCATAGACTTCGCGCCGGACGTGGCGGCCGATCTCCAGCACATCTTCAAAGCCTGCCGTGGTCACCAGCGCTGCCTTGGGGAGCTTGCGTTCAAGGATCGCATTGGTGGCGATCGTCGTGCCGTGGAGCAAAAAGCCGACATCGGGAAGCGTGAAGCCGTGACGTTCCGCAGCCTCCTTAATTCCGGTCATCAGACCGATGGAAGGATCCTCCGGCGTCGTCGGCGTCTTGTAGCCGACGATCGCACCCGAGCGGGCGTCATAAATCTGCAGGTCAGTAAAAGTGCCGCCGATGTCAACACCGATCCTGACCGGCGCTACCTCGATCAACGCCACTAGAACTTCCCCAAACTTGATAAGCCGCGGACTGCATCTGCGATCCTACACAGATCGGATCGTGACGCCAGCACGTGATCAAGGCGTTCTCGTAAGCTTTTTGCCCAGTTTGCGAGCATTAGCCGATGCATGACCGACGTCGGCGCGCGAGAAGAAGCCGACGATCGGTTGGTGCGGAAATTGCAACAGCTCACTGCGGGATCAGAGGAGATGTTTGTGATGACCTCCCGCCATCGAGTGCTAACAGCCATTGCTGCATTTTGGCTCGGAACGGTCGCGACCGCCGACGCGCAGCAGAAGCTGACCATCACCATCGTGACCCAACCCTTTGGTACACAGCCGCAGTTCACCAAAGTCGATCAGCCGTTCCTGCGCGACGGACTGAAGGCCAAATCAAACGGACAAATCGACGTCAAGCTTTCGGCCTGGCCGGAGATGAACCTGAACGGTCCCGAAGTCCTGCGTCTCATACGCGCCGGGCAAGTCGATATCGGCGCAGCGCCGCTCTCGACCGTTTCCGGCGATGTGCCGTTCCTCGACGGGATTGATCTGGCGGGCCTGCATCCCGACATCGAACAGGCCCGAAAAACCGCGCTTGCCCTGGTCCCCCTTGCCAACAAGGAGCTGGCGAAGTTCGGCAGCCAGATCGTCGCGATTTATCCCTTTCCGGCGCAGGTGATCTGGTGTCGCCAACCGGTCTCCAGCCTTGCCGACCTCAAGGGCCGAAAAATCCGTACCTTCGGCGCCTCGCTCAATGACTACGTGACCGCCATCGGTGCGCAGCCGGTGTCGATCGGTTTTCCCGAGGTCTACAGCGCGCTCGAGCGCGGCGTCGCCGACTGCGCCGTGACGGGCACCGGCTCGGGCAATGCGGCAAAGTGGTACGAGGTAACGACCAGCATCTATAACCTTTCGGTCGGATGGGCGGTGGCCGCCTACTACGTCAATACGGCGTGGTGGAACAAGCTCGACCAGCCGACGCGAGACCTGATCTCCGCAACGATGAAGGAGGTCGAACTCGCACAATGGAAGCTCGGCGCCGAGGCCACCCAGGACGGACTCGATTGCAATGCCGGAAAGGCGGAAGGCTGCAAGATCCACACCCTCGTCACGGAAAAGCCGATGAAGGTCGTGGATGCAACGGCTGAGGACAAGGCCACCCTCAAGAAGATCGTCGAGACCACCATCATTCCCGGGTGGGTGAAGCGCTGTGGCGCGCGCTGCGGTGAAATTTACAATGAAGTCGTCGCACCGATCACGGGATTGAAATTCACGGCGAACTGATGGGCTTCCCCGGAAGCTCACAGGGCTCGTGATGCATGTCGTCGGGTCAAGACAGCGAAACAAGGCGGGAGAACTCGAATTCGATGTCAGACGCCGCGAATGAACGTGGATCTCGCGTCACCACGCGTGGAACGGAATTTCCTCGGACGATACGCAAAGCCGCGAGTGCCGTGGCGTCGTTCATGAACTACGTGGCGGGCTGGAATTTCATTTTCTGCGCCGCGTTCATCACGATCGATGTCGTTTGCCGCAACTTCGGCGGCTTCTCCTCAAGCGCCACCACCGAGATTACAAGCTACATGCTTGCTTTCGGCCTTGCCTGGGGCCTTGCCCATGCGCTGGCAACGCACTCCCATATTCGTATCGACGTCCTGGTCAATCGCCTGCCCATCGGCGTTCGCCAGTATCTTCACGCATTTGCCTTGGTTCTCCTGACCGGATTGTCGTTGTTTCTCGCCTGGTGCGCATGGGGCCTTGTCGGGGAGAGCGTGCTGTTCGACGCTAAGGACACGAGCGCATTAGCGATCCCGCTCGTCATACCGCAGGGCCTGTGGGCCCTCGGCATCACGATGCTCGCGGTCTTTGCGGTTGTCCTGCTGTTGGAGGTCGCTTGCCTGCTCATAGCAGGCGACGCCGCCGAGATCGACAAGCTGCTTGGTCCCCGCGGATATCAGGAAGAGACGCAGGAAGCGCTGGAGGCGGTCGGCCTGGCCCCCGCCCGAAGCGGCGATGGAAGGGACGCGTAACGGTGATTGCCATTGTTTTCCTGCTCGTCATGCTCGCTATCGCCATTTTCGCGGCGAGCCAGGGCGCGGCGGCGCTGCCGATCGGCGAAATCATGATGCTGGTCGGCCTGTTCCTGGTGTTCTTCGGATCGGGTGTCTATATCGCCGTGGTGCTCGGCGCGCTGGCATTGTTGTCGGGGTTCATTTTCTCCGATCGGCCGTTCTGGCTGTTCCTGGGCCAGGTCATCTGGGCACCTTCATCGAGCTTCGTGCTGGTCGCCGTGCCGCTGTTCCTGCTGATGGGTGAGATCCTGTTGCGGTCGGGGCTATCAGAGCAACTCTACCGCGCGCTCAATGTCTGGATGCGCCGCTGGCCGGGCGGCCTGCTGCATACGAATATTGCGGCCTGCGCGGTATTCTCCGCGATCTCGGGATCGAGTGTGGCAACCGCAGCCACCATGGGGTCGGTCGCATTGCCCTACTTCGAGAAGAAAGCTTACGATCAGCGCATGGTGCTGGGCTCGCTGGCCGCCGGCGGCGCCCTCGGCAACTTGATACCACCCGGCATCACATTCATTGTCTATGGGCTCATGACCGAGACATCGGTCGGCAAGATGTATATTGCCGCTATCGTTCCGAGCGTGCTCGTCTGCCTGTTGTTTTTCGCCGTCATCTTCATCCATGGCCTGCGGCTGCCGAACAAGGAAAAGCCTCCGCCGGCCACCGCGCAGGAAAGATGGCGAAGCCTCGTCGACCTTATGCCGACGACGCTTTTGATCCTGATCGTCCTTGGGACGATCTATGGCGGCATCGCGACGCCGACCGAAGCAGCAGCCCTTGGCGTGGTCGCCTCCCTTGTGTTCGCCCTCGTCGCCCGCAAGCTCAGCTTCAAGCTCTTGAACGAGTTGGCGGAAGCAACTGCGCGCAACACCTCGATGCTCGGCCTGATCCTGTTCGGCGCCTACATGCTGAACTTCATCATGACCCAACTGCGCGTGCCGCAGTCGCTGGCGGAAATCGTCAGCGCCCTGCCGCTGCCGGCCTGGGCGATCATGCTGGTCATCATCGGGTTTTACCTGGCGCTCGGCACCTTCATGGAGGGCTTCTCCATGATCATCACGACAATCCCGGTGGTTTTTCCGGTCGTGAAGGGCCTCGGCTACGACCCGATCTGGTTCGGCGTCATCGTAACCATGCTGATCGAGATCGCCATGATCAGCCCGCCCGACGGGACCGTCATGTATGTCTTGCAGGGCATGCGGCGTACGCCCGGGCCCATCACGGACGTTTTCAGTGGGGTGCTGCCCTTCGTCGGCGTCTACATGCTGGCCGTTCTGATTCTGTTGTTGTTCCCGGGTCTCGCACTCGTGCTCGTGCCTCGCTAAGGCGCTCGCGGTCCTTGGCAAGATTGGCTCCAATAGAAACAAAGCTTTTGGCCGGACGGCGATCCGAATCCTGACGGATTGGCCTGCCAGCGATGGGTGCGGCTGCTTAACTACCTTGCATACAATCCACAAATGATGCCGATATCTTAGGCAGTTAGCGCATTGCACAAGATTCCATCGAGCGACTATTCGGAAATAACTTCAATTGCTTACGACAAAATTCTGATCCCGTAATCTCTGGCACGAACATTGCGACATCTCCCTGAGCTCCGCCGTATCGGCGCGGCTGCGAAACAACTGGCGACCCGGTCGCCCACAGGGGAGCAGGCAATGGATTTTGGCAGGATTTCACGACGGCATTTATTGCAAGGCGGCGCAGCCCTGACGCTTGGTTCGGCGCTCGGTGCGCGTTCCGCGCTGGCGGCCGACACCACGATCGGCTTTATCTATGTCGGTTCGCGCGACGACTACGGTTACAATCAGGCGCACGCGCAAGGCGCGGCAGCGCTGAAGAAGCTGCCCGGCCTCAAGGTGGTCGAGGAAGAGAAAGTGCCCGAGACCGACGCGGTCGAAAAGACGATCGAGTCCATGATCAATCTCGACGGCGCGTCGCTGCTGTTCCCGACGTCGTTCGGTTACTACAGCCCGCACATGATCAAGATGGCCAAGAAGTTTCCAAAACTTCGCTTCGAACATTGCGGTGGCCTGTGGAGCGACAAGGATCCGACCAACGCCGGCAGCTATTTCGGCTATATCGACGAAGCCCAGTACATCTCGGGCATCGTCGCCGGCTACTCGACCAAGAGCGGTAAACTCGGCTTCGTCGCCGCCAAACCGATCCCGCAGGTGCTGCGCAATATCAATGCCTTCACCCTCGGCGCCAAGCTCGCCAACCCGAAGGCGACCACGCAGGTGATCTTCACCGGCGACTGGTCAATGCCAGTCAAGGAAGCCGAAGCCACCAACAGCCTGATCGACCAGGGCGTCGATGTCCTCACCTGCCACGTCGACGGCCCGAAAACGATGGTCGAGAACGCGGCACGCCGCGGCGCGATGGTTTGCGGCTATCACGTCAACCAGTCGCCTTTGGCGCCGAAGGCTTATCTCACCGGCGCGGAGTGGAACTGGGAAGCGCTGTATCCGAAGTTCGTCAAGATGATCGCCGCCGGCGAAGCTATCCCGAACTTCTACCGCGGCGGCCTGAAAGAAGAGATCGTGAAATGCTCGCCCTATGGCGAGGCGGTCTCGGCGGAAGCGCGCAAGCACGCCGACGATATCAAGGCCAAGTTCCTGTCCGCCGAAGGCTACAGCATCTTCAAGGGCCCGATCATGGACAACAAAGGCAAGGCGGTGATCACCGCGGGCACCGATCGCGGCCAGAAGGATCCTGAGCTGGAGAAAATGGACTATCTGGTCGAGGGCGTGATCGGAGCCACTTCATGACAACTGAGGCTGCGGATCCGGTCGATGCGGTCGCAGTCTCTCCGGCCGCCGATCCCGGCTTTCTTCAGCGCTATGGCGCAACCATCGAATATATCCTGATCCCGGGCGCGGCGCTGGTCGGCGCGCTCGCGGCTTTTGGAATATTCGTGGCCCTGTTCGGCAAGAACCCGCTCGACCTGTATTTTTACATGTACCAGGGCGCGTTCGGCACCTGGTTCTCCTGGCAGAACACCCTGACGCGCGCCGCGCCCTTGATCCTGACGGCACTGTGTACCGCCCTGCCCGCGCAACTCGGCATGGTCATCATCGGCGGCGAAGGCGCGCTGCTGATCGGCGCCTTGTCGGCGACCTCGGTGGCGCTGGCGATGCCGTGGGCGCCGCCGCTGGTGGTTCAAGCCGCGATGGTGTGTGCCGGCGTCATCGGTGGCGGCCTCTGGATCACGCTATCAGGCGCGCTGCGGCAGTATCGCGGGGTCAACGAGACGATCTCGAGCCTGCTGCTGGTCTATATCGGTCTTGCAGTCCTCAACCATCTGGTCGAGGGCATGATGCGCGACCCCTCCAGTCTCAACAAGCCCTCTACCCGCGAAATCGGCGCGGCCAATATGATCGGCAGCATTCCCGGCACTGACGTGCATTGGGGGTTGGTATTCGGCCTGATCGCAGCGTTTGCGTCCTATATCCTGATCTACCATACCGTGTTCGGTTTCGCGTCGCGGGTTGCCGGCGGCAACATACGCGCGGCGAAGATCGTAGGACTTGGCGTCAACAAACTCATCCTGACGATCTGCTTTCTCGCAGGCGGCGCGGCTGGCCTTGCCGGCATGATCGAAGTCGCCGCCGTCCAGGGCCGCACCAACGCCAACCTCGCTGCCGGCTATGGTTTTACGGGCATCCTCGTCGCCTTCCTGGCACGGCAGAATCCGCTGGCCATCATTCCGGTTGCGATCCTGCTCGGCGGCATCAGCGCCAGCGGCGGCCTGCTGCAACGGCGGTTGGGCCTGCCGGACGCCTCTGTGCTGGTGCTGCAGGGGATCATCTTCGTCTTCGTGCTGGCGAGTGATGCGCTGTACGGACGCATCGGCTTCCTGAAAGGAAAATCCTGACATGGCGGACGGATCGATCGGACTCTGGACCGTTCCCTTGGCCGTATTCGGCGGCGCCATCCGCGTTTCGACACCATTTCTGTTTGTAAGCCTGGGCGAATGCATTACCGAGCGCTCGGGACGCATCAATCTCGGCCTCGAAGGCACGCTGGTCATGGGCGCGATGAGCGCCTATGGAATCTCCTATCTCTCGGGCTCGCCCTGGCTTGGGGTGCTGGCGGCCGGCATCACGGGCGCGCTGCTCGGCGCGCTCCATGCCGGTATCTGCTCGCTGCCGCGGGTGAACGACATCGCCGTCGGCATCGCGTTGATGCTGTTCGGGACAGGTCTGGCGTTCTATCTCGGCAAGCCGCTGATCGAGCCGACCGCCGCGCGCCTGCCGGCGATTGATTTCGGCTGGTGGAGCGACATTCCGCAAGTGCGTGCCGCACTCCGGATCAACGTGCTGTTCCTGATCGGGGTTGCCATCGCGCCGATCCTGTTTTGGGCGTTTCGAACCACGCGCTGGGGACTTTTGATCCGTACCGCCGGCGAAAGTTCGGATGCCGCGCGCGCGATGGGTTATTCCGTACTGTGGATTCGGCTGCGCGCCACCATGGTCGGCGGCTTCCTCGCCGGGATCGGCGGTTCGTTCCTGTCCCTGTTCTATCCCGGCAGCTGGAACGAGGGTCTTTCCAGCGGACAAGGCATCACCGCCGTGGCGCTGGTGATCTTCGCGCGATGGGATCCTATGCTGTGCCTGTGGGCGTCGCTGGCCTTTGGCGGCGCCGCGGCGCTCGGTCCGGCGCTTCAATCCGTCGGCGTCACCTCCGGCTATCATCTGTTCAACGCCGCGCCCTACATCCTGACGCTGGCGATCATGATCATCACTTGCTCGCCGAAGCGCACGCTGACCGGCGCGCCGGCGGAACTATCCATCACCCGATGACACCTGTGTCCCAGCGAGAACGAGCCATGGCTGAGCGCTACATCAAATCCGAACCCTATGCGTGGCCCTACAATGGCGATCTGCGCCCGGAGAATACCGCGCTGATCATCATCGACATGCAGACCGACTTCTGCGGCGTCGGTGGCTATGTCGACAAAATGGGATATGACCTCTCGCTGACCCGCGCGCCGATCGAGCCGATCAAGAAGCTGCTCGCGACGATGCGCGCGCAAGGCTTTCACATCATCCACACCCGCGAAGGACACCGCCCCGACCTCACCGACCTGCCCGCCAACAAGCAATGGCGTTCGCGCCAGATCGGCGCCGGGATCGGTGACCCCGGCCCCTGCGGCCGTGTGCTGGTGCGCGGCGAGCCCGGCTGGGAGATCATTCCGGATCTGGCGCCGCTGCCGGGTGAGCCGATCATCGACAAGCCCGGCAAAGGATCGTTCTGCGCCACCGACCTCGAGCTGATGCTGCGGCTGCGCGGCATCGAGAACATCGTGCTGACCGGGATC
>CAWFMW010000032.1:0-250618 GCA_963816815.1 uncultured Alphaproteobacteria bacterium | reverse complement strand
CAGCCACGGCGCGATCAGGATGACGTCGTTTTTCCTGACCGGAAATTCCGCGATCGTGTCCGGCCCGCTCGCCGAGCGCGCGATCAGGAACGCCGGCGGATAGAGCCGCATGGTTTCGTCGAGCACCGCGCGGGTGAATTTCAGCCGCTCGATATCGAGCGCGCCATCGACGGTGGCGCCCTGCACCTCCGTCGCCACCTGCTGCTGGACCGCCGGATCCAGCGCCAGCAGATAGAGCGCCCAGAACAGCGCGGTCGCCGTGGTCTCGTGGCCGGCCAGGATCATGGTCGCGATCTGGTCGCCGAGCTGTTCGTCGGTGAAAGCCTGGCCGGTTTCCGGATCGCGCGCATCGCCCATCAGGTCGAACAGGTCGCGCGCCGGCGCGCCCTCATTCTTGCCGGCGGCGCGGCGCTCGGCCATCAGCATGGCGACAAACGCGGTCCAGCGCTTGCGGAAGCGGGCGCGGGCAAAATCCTGCAGCGTCGGCCAGCCCAGCGGCAGCACCAGATCGAAAAATTGCGGGCGCGCCAGCCGCTCGCCATACTCCATCACGAAGTCGCGCAACGCGGCGCCGTGCTTGTCCATGCCGAACGAAAACATCGTGCGGCCGGCGATCTCGAGCGTCATCCGCTGCATCGCCTCGCGCAAATCGACCGGCGCGTTGCTGGCGGCGCTGAAGCTTGGCGATCGTCTCGTCGGTCGCGGCCAGCATGTGAGGAATGAGCGTCGTCACCGCGCGCGGCGTGAAGGCCGGCGCCAGCGTCCGGCGCTGATGTTTCCAGGCGCGGCCTTCCGCGATCAGCAGGCCTTCGCCGAGGATCGGACGCAACACGCGCAGGCCGGCCGGCGTGCGGGTATAGTTTTCGTAATTGTCGACCAGCACATGCCGGATCGCATCCGGCGCGTTGAGGATGAAACTGCTGTGGTCGAGGAAGCGGCCCCGGACGATGTCTTCCTCATAGGCGCGCTGGCCCCAGCTCCCGATCGGGCTGATGCTGATTGCCTTCAGCCGCCCGAAAAGACCCATGTCGTCGGGCGCCCGTGGCGGGCTCGGCGGCACCAGCGGCGCGCGCGCGGCCGGCATGTCGTAGGTTTCGCATGCTCATGGGTGCCGCTCTCGTAGCCCGGATGAGCGAAGCGATATCCGGGACCGCGCCAAGCCCCGCATATCGCTGCGCTCATGCGGGCTACAGACTCACCTATGCCTCCGATCCGGGCGCCACGAAGGCGCGCCGCTCGCGAAATAGCTAGTAAGTCAGTTCGGCGACCGCAATGCGGTTCTCCGAGGCCGGCCAGGCCCGCGCCACGATTCGCTCTGTATTGAACATCGCCACCACCGGGCGGCCGGCCTCCTCGGCCGGAAGCCGCAAGGTCGTGACCGAATCGGTCGGCACGCCGGATTTGACGTCCTTCGGCTCCTTGCCGTCGATCAGCACCACGTCCCGCGGCAGGCCGAAATAACCCCGCGGGCGCGACATCAGAACCACGGCGCCTGCGCCGGCATCGGCCGGCCCGAGCGGGCGCGCGGCGCGCAGATGCACGACGTCGGACGAGCGCGGAAACGGCGAACGATAGAGATGCGTCGTCGGAGCGCCGGCCGATGTCAGCACGATCTCGAGATGCCAGGTCGGCTCGACCTGCGCCGGACCCCAGCGGCCATCGGCGCCGGTCTGCGACGAATGGATCGGCCCGCCGGTACGTTCGCCGGTGTCAGGAGAGACGCGATAGATTTCGACCGTCGCGCCCGAGACCGGGCGGTTGGTGACCACGCCGCCCGGCGTGCCCGTCACGAGCCCGCTCAGTCTGACTTGCGCCTCCGGCACGATGTCGATGCGCGACGGCTCGTTCCCTGCGATGAATTTGTAGATCTCGCGAAACGCGCGCGGATGAAACGCGACCTCGCGATGATCGAGCGCGCCGAGCACGAGATTGGTCGCGCCTTTCAGCGCCGGCCCCTCCGACGTCACGCCGGTCGGCGTGCCCGGCTTGCCGGCAAAGCGCCCGTCGGCTTGCGCAAATTTATCGTTGCCGTCGCTGCGCAACGTGAGGAACGCCGTGCCCGGCGTCACCTCGCTCTCGCCCTCGTTCAGGCCGCGCAGGAACGGGCCGCGGCCGTTGAACTCGCCATTGAGACCGTCGTCCCAATCATAGACGCCGTGGTTTGGGACGCCACACAGCACCGCATGGCTGATATCGGCGCCGCCGCCATTCCTGATGTAGTTGCGGATCGAATAGCCGCCGCGCGAATTGCCGACGAGGGCGATGCGCGCCGCACCAGTGCGGCGCTGCAATTCCTTGACGGCCTCGCCGAGCTCGCGGCGCTGGTCTTCGGTCGAGGAACGGTTTGCCTGCTCCACCTTGTCATCGGTGCGCGCCAGCGGATCGGTGAAATTGATCGCCGCCATTCGCTCGCGCGGCACGCCGTTCGATTCCATGCGCCATAAGGTGGTGAGCCAGAGCGCCGCATGATCGCCATTGCCGTGCACGAAAAGGACCGGCGGAACTTCCGCCGCTTGCGATGTCGTGGAGGCCGTCTGACCCCAAGCCTGCAAACTGAAGGCCGAAAGCGCCGAAGAGCCGGCCAGCAGAGGCAGTGCTCCCGCGCTCCTGAGAATCCCCCGCCGTGACAACCTCATTTCGAAACCTCCCGTTGCTTTTCAGTACCTTAGCTGTGCTGTAGCACCGCCGATAGCGGTCTAACGACTGGACAGGCCAGGGTTTTCACAGGCATCACTTTAAGCTGGAATGGAATCAAGCCGGTGACAGAACGCCAACGGAACCGATCATGACGAACCAGCCGAAACGCCTGGGGTTTGCGACTGACGGCATCGCTGCGCCGCTGCGGCATGCCGTATTCCGGCGCATCTGGCTCGCCAGCCTCGTCTCCAATCTGGGGATCCTGATCCAGGGCGTCGGCGCGGCCTGGGCGATGACGCAGATGACCTCGTCCGCCGACAAGGTCGCGCTGGTGCAGACCGCGCTGATGCTGCCGATCATGCTGATCGCAATGCCCGCCGGCGCCATCGCCGACATGCACGACCGCCGCGTCGTCGCGCTGATCTCGCTCGGCATCGCGCTGGTCGGCGCGACCGACGCTGACGGTGCTGGCGTGGTTCGGCCTCGTGACGCCGAATATCCTGCTGGCGCTGTGCTTCGTGGTCGGCAGCGGCATGGCGCTGTTCGGGCCGGCCTGGCAGGCCTCGGTCAGCGAGCAGGTGCCGACGGAAACGCTGCCGGCAGCCGTGGCGCTCAACGGCATCAGCTACAACATCGCGCGCAGCTTCGGCCCGGCGATCGGCGGCATCGTGGTCGCGACCGCGGGCGCGGTGGCGGCGTTCGCCGTCAATACCGTGCTGTATCTGCCGCTGATGGTGGTGCTGTTTCTGTGGAACCGGACCCACGAACCGTCGCGGCTGCCGCGCGAACGGCTCAACCGCGCCATCGTCTCGGGCGTGCGCTACATCGCCAACTCGCCGTCGATCCGTATCGTCCTGATCACGGACACTGGTCACCGGCCTGATCGGCGGCTCGGTCTCGGCGCTGATGCCGCTGGTCGCGCGCGACCTGCTGCATGGCGGCGCGCAGACCTACGGCATCATGCTCGGGGCCTTCGGCATGGGCGCGGTGATCGGCGCGCTCAATATCGGCGAGGTGCGCCGGCGCATGAGCGGCGAGGCCGCGGTGCGCGCCTGCGCGATATCGATGGCCGGCGCGATCGCGGCGGTCGCCCTGAGCACGAGCGCCATCCTGACGGCGGTCGCCCTGGTGCTGGCCGGCGCGGTGTGGATGCTGGCGGTCGCGCTGTTCAACATCGGTGTGCAGCTTTCGGCGCCGCGCTGGGTCGCTGGCCGCTCGCTGGCGGCTTTCCAGGCCTCGATCGCCGGCGGCATCGCAGTGGGAAGCTGGGGCTGGGGGCACCTCACCGACGCTCGCCGGCGTCGAGACCGCGCTGCTGGTTTCAGCCGGCCTGATGCTGCTTTCGCCCCTGCTCGGAATCTGGCTGCGCATGCCGCCGGTCGGCGCGCGCAACGAGGACGCCACCGAGCTCCTCGCCGATCCCGAGGTGCAGCTGTCGCTGACGGCGCGCAGCGGGCCGCTGGTGGTCGAGATCGAGTATCGCGTCGCGCAGGACAATGCGCGCGCGTTCCACAATGTGATGCAGGAAGTGCAGCTCAGCCGGCAGCGCAACGGCGCCTATGGCTGGTCGATCGCGCGCGACATCGGCGATCCCGAATTATGGACCGAGCGCTACCATTGCCCGACCTGGCTGGATTATCTGCGCCAGCGCAACCGCGCGACGCAGTCCGAGCGCGCCCTGCACCAGCGCGCGATCGACTTTCATCTCGGACCCGACCCGATCCGCGTCCGCCGCATGCTGGAGCGGCCGTTCGGTTCGGTCCGCTGGAAGGAAGATACCCCCGACCGCGCCGCCAACGAGGTCCTGCCGGTGGTCGCGACCGCAGCAGGCAGCAGCACCTGATTCACCGAAGCCGTGCGGTCGGGTAGTGCTCCAGGCTGGCCGTTAACCAGCCGGGTCACATGGCCGGCGCCATAAGGAGCGCTCATGGGTTGCTGCCCACGACCCCGCGCCGCAACGCCGCATTGGTATAACGTATCCTTGCCAAAGCTCCGGCCTCGCCTCTAGAGTTCCGGCCAATCAAATACAGCCGGCCAATAAGGATCGGCACAACCGGGAGGATACTCATGAGCAAACCCATCAAGGGTAAGAATTCGACGCGCCGCAACTTCCTGAAAGTGGCCGCCGCCGGCGCCGCAGCGACCGTCGCCGCGCCGAACATTGCGAGCGCACAGGGCCCGATCAGCATGCGCTGGCAGAGCACCTGGCCGTCAAAGGACATTTTTCACGAATACGCCCTCGACTACGCCAAGAAGGTCAACGACATGACCGGCGGCGACCTCAAGATCGAAGTGCTGCCGGCCGGCGCCGTGGTGCCCGCCTTCGGTCTGCTCGATGCGGTATCCAAGGGCGTGCTGGACGGCGGCCACGGCGTGCTGGTCTATCACTACGGCAAGCAGACCGCGCTGGCCTTGTGGGGTTCGGGACCGGGCTTCGGGATGGACGCCAACATGCTGCTGTCCTGGCACAAATACGGCGGCGGCAAGGAACTGCTCGCCAAGCTCTATGAATCGATCGGCGCCAACGTCGTCTCGTTCCCCTACGGGCCGATGCCGACGCAGCCGCTCGGCTGGTTCAAGAAGCCGATCGCCAAGGCCGAAGATCTGAAGGGCCTCAAGTACCGCACCGTCGGCATCTCGATCGACGTGTTCACGGCGATGGGTGCTGCGGTCAACGCGCTGCCGGGTGGCGAAATCGTCTCGGCGATGGATCGTGGCCTGCTCGATGCGGCCGAGTTCAACAACGCCTCGTCGGACCGCGCGCTGGGATTTGCCGACGTCTCCAAGGTCTGCATGCTGCAGAGCTACCACCAGAACGCCGAGCAGTTCGAAATCACCTTCAACAAGACGAAGTATGACGGCCTGCCGGAAAAGATGCGGGCGATCATCGCCAACGCCGTCGATGCGGCCTCGGCGGACATGTCGATGAAGGCGATCGACCGGTATTCGAAGGACTACATCGAGCTGCAGACCAAGGACAACGTCAAGTTCTACAAGACGCCGGACGCCATTCTCAAGCAGCAGCTCGAGGTCTACGACGAGGTCGTCAAGAAGAAATCGGCTGAAAATCCGCTGTTCAAGGAAATCCTGCAATCGCAGCTCGCCTTCGCCAAGCGGACGACGCAGTGGGAGCAGGACACGGTGGTGAGCCGCAAGATGGCCTATGACCATTATTGGGGCGCCAACGGCGCGGCCAAGAAGATCTGACGCCGCGCTCGAAAATGCTCTAAACAGCAAAGCACCGTTCGGGCGCGCGACCCGGATGGTGCTTTGCACTGTCGATTCCTCGCGCCGAACGGTCGCACCCCATGAGCGTCCAGAGTTTCCTGCACACGATCGACGGCATCAGCACCTGGGTCGGCAAGGCCACCGCGTGGCTGATGATCGTGCTGATGAGCGTCGTCTGCATCGAAGTGTTCAAGCGCTACATCATGAACATGCCGACGTCCTGGATCTTCGACCTCGACAACATGCTGTACGGGTCGCTGTTCATGCTGTGCGGCGCCTACACGCTGGCGCAGAACGCCCACGTCAGGGGCGACTTCCTCTATTCCTCGATGCGGCCGCGCACCCAGGCAACGCTCGACCTCGTGCTGTACATCGTGTTCTTCCTGCCCGGCATCGCCGCGCTGGTCTATGCCGGCTACTTCTACGCCGCGGACTCCTGGCGTATCGCCGAGCATTCGAACGTCACCGCGGACGGCCCGCCGGTCTACCATTTCAAATCGGTGATACCGATCGCCGGCGCGCTGATCATGCTGCAGGGCATAGCCGAGATCGTACGCTGCGTCTCTTGCCTGCAGACCGGCGAATGGCCGAGCCGGCTCAAGGACGTCGCCGAGATCGACGTCATCGAGGAGCAACTCGCGCATAGCGAATATGTCGACGAGGAATCGCGCAAGATGGCGATCGAGGGCGCGGCGCGAATCGACGAAATGGCGCGCCAGCGCGGAATGGGCGGAGACGTGCAAACATGAGCGATCCGGCACTCGGCCTGTTGATGCTGGCGCTCATTGTCGTCGTCATCATGATGGGTTTTGCCACGGCCTTCACGCTGATGGGCCTCGGCATGTTCTTCGGCTTCATCGCGTTCTACGACCCCTCGCAACCCTGGGCGCACAACCGCGTCTTCGACCTGATGGTCCAGCGCACCTACGGCGCGATGACGAACGACGTCCTGATCTCGATTCCGCTGTTCGTGCTGATGGGCTACGTGATGGAGCGTGGCGCGCTGGTCGACAAGATGTTCTATTCGATCCAGCTCGCGTTCCGCCGCGTGCCGGCTTCGCTGGCCGTAGCTACCCTGATCGTCTGCACATTCTGGGGCATCGCGAGCGGCCTGGTCGGTGCGGTGGTGGTGCTGATGGGCGTCATCGCCTTCAACCCGATGCTGCGCGCCGGCTACGACGTCAAGCTCGCCTCCGGCGTCATTACGGCCGGCGGCACGCTCGGCATTTTGATCCCGCCGTCGGTGATGATCATCGTCTACGCGGCTGTTGCGGGACAATCGGTCGTCAAGCTGTACGCGGCGGCGATGTTCCCCGGCTTCTTCCTGGCGTTCCTCTATCTGGTCTACGTCATCGGCTGGGCGCTGATCAATCCGAAGATCGCGCCGCCTCTGCCGGAGGAGCAGACCCGTGTAAAGGTGCCGGCCTGGATCACGAAGTTCGAGACGCTGTATTCGCCCAACATGTTCGTCGCTTTGCTCAAGGCGCTGGTGTCGCCCGCGCAGGCAAGCACCCTGGAGATCGACGGCAAGCCGATGACCTATGGGGCCGTGGTGAAGAATTTCATCATCGCCCTGGTGCCGTTCCTGATCACGACCATCACGCTGGCGACCGTGTGGTGGTACGTCGTGATCCATCAGCAGGCCGGCGCAGCCTCCGGACCGGTTGAGGGGCTGCAGCAACTCGGCAGCGCGGTGACGGCGCCGGAGGCTACGCCTGCCGAAAAAGGTCCGGATTTCCAGTTCTATCTCTGGTTCGGGATCAGCGCCGCCGTCTTGTTGCTGTGGAACGCGCGCTCCTATTGGCGCATGAACGGCGAGCGCTTCGAGGTGCTCAAGCTCTTGACGTCATCGGTGATGCCGCTCGGTATCCTGACGGTGATCGTTCTCGCGGTGATCCTGTTCGGTATCACGACCGCGACAGAGTCGGCGGCGGTCGGCGCAGCCGGCGCCTTTATCCTGGCTTTCCATGCGCGCTCGCTCGACTGGAAACGCACCAAGGAAGCGGTGTTCCTGACCGCGAAGACCACCGCCATGGTGTGCTGGCTGTTCGTCGGCTCGGCGCTTTTTTCGGCCGTGTTCGCCATTCTCGGCGGCCAGGCGCTGCTGGAACACTGGGTGCTCTCGCTCAACATGTCGCCGATTCAGTTCATGATCCTGTCGCAGGCGATCATCTTCGTGCTGGGCTGGCCGCTGGAATGGACCGAGATCATCATCATCTTCGTGCCGATCTTCCTGCCGATGCTGAAACATTTCGGCATCGACCCGATCCTGTGGGGCACGCTGGTATTCGTGAACCTGCAGGCCGCGTTCCTGTCGCCGCCGGTCGCGATGTCGGCGTTCTACCTCAAGGGCGTCGCCCCGAAGCATGTCACCCTCAACCAGATCTTCGCCGGCATGATGCCCTATATGCTGATCGTGATCCTGTGCATGGTGATCATGTATCTCTGGCCGGGCATGACGCTGTGGCTGCCGAACTATCTCTACGGCGGCTGAGCCCGCGCGAGGTCTTACTGCCCGTGGCTCGCCAGCATCTGCTGGCAGGCCTTGCTGATCTTGGCACGGTTCTGTCTCAGGCAGGCGAGCACGATCTGGTCGCCGTCCTGCATCTGCGCCCGGCAAAACCGCGAGACGTCGCGCGCGCAGGCGTCATGGCCCTGCTTCTGTTCCTGGGCCGAGGCGACGGAGGTGATCAAAACCAGGGGAATAACGAAAAGAATCTTGCTCATTTGCTATGCTTTCGTACCCGGGAACCGCAATAAGGACGTCTCTATAACGTTTTCAGGCGAAGTTGATACCGGCTCTCAGCAAGAAAAAACGGGCCGAAACGGCGATCCGGGCAGCTAAGTCCGGACAGAAACTTGCTTGTGGGCACCCCTGAAAGCGGAAAACGCCTGCGTCGCATCGACGCAAGCGTTCCCGGGAGCCAATCAAAAGAGAGAGTGGATTACTGCGCGGCGAGCTTGCCGGACTTCTGGGCGAGTTCTTTGTCCATCACGGTGCGGCAGCCCGCGCTCAGATCGGTACGGTGCTTGATCATGCAGGCGGTGATCTTCGGAATATTCGGGATTTCCGAGCTGCAGAGGCGGAACGCGTCGCCGGTGCACTGCTGCTGCGCTTCCGAGCTGAAGGCGAAGCTCGCGGTGGAGGAAACGGCGGAGAACGATGCGGCGAAAGCCAGCGCCAGAGTGATCTTCCGGGCGGTCGTGGTGAACAGTGTGGTCATTGTCGGCTCCCATTGGCCCGGTGCATTGGGCCCGTTGTTGATGGTTGGAGCATGCGCCCGAACCATCGCGCCGACTGTGACTGACATCACATAGCCTTAAACCCCTCGTTTTGAGCGCCAAACCGGCGCGTGTTGGCGAGCCGTTAAGACATTGTTGGCACTAATGCTCCGTTGCGTGTGTGTGCCCCGAGCATGTGGAAAGAGTAGCGATGCGTAATGCGTTGGGCCTGATGCTGGCCAGTGTGGTGATGGCGGTTTTGATCACCGGCGTTTGGTTCTGGACCTCCTCGCCGCGCGCCGACGCGGCTCCGCCTCAAACCGTCGCCGCCCGCAAGGCTGAACCGTTACCGGCCGCTGCGGCAAAGCCCGCGTCCAAGGACGACGTCGAGATCACGGCTTCCCTTTCGAAGCTGGCCCCCGCCCCCGCGCCCGTTCCGGCAGCCCAGCCGATGCGACCAGTCTGCGCCAATCCCGACGCGCTTGGCGTCAGCCGCGTTGTCGTGATCGACACCACCGGCGGTCCCGGCTTCGGCTTCCTGCAATACAAGCAGTTCGATTTCCTGACCGACAAGGAAATCGTGCTCACCTTCGACGACGGTCCGTGGCCGACCACGCCCGCCGTGCTGAAGGCGCTCGCGGACGAATGCACCAAGGGCCTGTTCTTCCCGGTCGGCAAGCACACCACCTATCATCCGGAGATTCTCAAGCAGGTTTTTGCCGCCGGCCACACCGTCGGCTCGCATACCTGGTCGCACGCCCATCTCGACGGCAAGAAGATGACAGAGCCGCAGATGAAGGAAGAGATCGAGAAAGGCTTCAGCGCCGTGAAGATGGCGATCGGGACCGCGCCCGCGCCGTTCTTCCGCTTCCCCGGACTTGGGCACACGCAGGCGGCGCTGGGCTATCTCGCCTCGCGCAACATCTCGATGTTTTCAGTGGATGTCGATTCCAACGACTTCAAGTCGTCGGGTCCCGACCAGGTCATCAGCAATGTCATGACCAAGCTCGACAAGCAGGGCAAGGGCGTCATCCTGATGCACGATCTGCAGAAGCATACCGCGATCGCCTTGCCGACGCTGCTGCGCCGCCTGAAGGCCGGCGGCTACAAGGTGGTGCAGATGAAGGCCAAGGAGCAGCTCGAAACCCTGCCCGAGTATGATGCGATGCTGGTGAAGGATCAGAAAGTGCCGGCCGTTGCCAGCCGCCCGATCAGCAGCGTGGTGCAGACGGTCACGCAGTAAGGATTGGCAGGAAGCCGTTCACCGGCTCCAGCTTGCGCAACGAAAAACGCGCCCTTCGGATGGGAATCCGAGAGGCGCGTTTTGCTTTGGCAAGATTACCAGTAGATGCCGTGCCGGTGCAGGGCGGTGATGATGCGCGCCCGGATCCCGAAGCGCATGCGGTGCTGGCCGGCGCCTCTCTGCATCATCGCAGCTCTCCGGGCCGACGCTCCGCCAGCCCCGGCGCTCTGGGGGCGACCGGCGTACTGCTGCTGCATGCCGGCCGGCCTGTGCCTCGTCCTCGCGGCGTTGCCCGCTGCGGCCCTGCTCGTCTCGGATCGGGCCGTCTCGGACCGGGCCGTCTCGGGCTTAACTGTCTCAGGTTTGGGCTCGACGGCCGCCGGCCGTTCGACATATTTCGGGGCCTCGGCAGCCTGCGGGACTTCGGCAGTTCGTGATCCCTCGGTGACCTTGGCCGGAGCGCTCACCTTCGTGGTCTCACCGCCACCGAGCGACAAGCTCCGTTCGCCGGCTTGCGCGGCGGCGGACACGAGAGCTAACCCTGCAATCAGAATAAATTTACGCATGTTTGTATCTCCCCTTGTGGTCTGGGTGGAGACTATGCGGGGCGAGCGGTTCGTGATGTGAGATCGGTCACGCACACGCATCCGTGAATGCGGGCGCTGCGGAAGGCAATTTCTTCCAGACAACTGAGCATGCCGGCATCGACCAAAGATCCGACTTTTGCGAGGTTTTCGACGTCGTTCGATCTTCGTCTCTTGCAACAGTATCGGCACCTTGCTGATACTAGAAAACGATCTGAGCTCAAGGAGAGTAGGGCATGTCGGAGCAGGAGCCGATAAAAAGCGTTTCGAAACCCGGAGAAACCAAAGTCTTGATAACCTCCACCGTGGTTCGAGGCGTGGATATTTATCACTTTCCTTCCGTGAGCGATCCTCGCGGCGACTTAACAGTCGGGGAGCTCGATCGCGGATTTCCTTTTCGACCGAAGCGATATTTCATTATATCGGGAGTTCCATCCAGCGAGATTCGGGGCGAGCATGCTCACAGGCAATGTCATCAATTTCTGATTTGCGCCTATGGACAATGCAGCGTCACAGTCGATGACGGGACGACGCGACTTGAATTCCAATTGAACAGACCGAGCATAGGTATTTATGTTCCTCCCATGATCTGGGCAGACAGTGGCAGTACAGCGCCGACGCCGCACTGCTTGTCTTTGCTTCGGAACTTTATGATCCAGCCGATTACATCCGCGACTACGATGCGTTTCTGGACGCTGCTGGCTCGGCGAAGTAACGGATTGGTTTGAAATTAAAGTTGGCGAAATCCCACCGAACCCAAAGCCAAGATGGCGCTAAGTCTCAGGACCAGGTGGGAAGTGGTGCCGCAAACAGGACTCGAACCTGTGACCCCGTCATTACGAATGACGTGCTCTACCAACTGAGCTATTTCGGAGGCAAACAGGGCCCAGATGGAAAGCAGTTTGCGCTCTACTGAATCAGCCGGTGTTTCGGTGTAGAGGCCATATCGGAGGCGCGTGGGTCCGTTCTCATAGAGCCCTCCATCATCATGCGCAGGATCAAATCAGAAAACAGCACGAAGTACTATTGTCCTAACGTGCCGCAATAGGTCACGCCCGCTGTCCTTGTGGCACGGTTGCTCGCGTGGCATCAATAGCGGAAGCCGCGACGGCATGACGCTACTGGCGCGTGCCCTCACTCACTCCGCGTGGCCGGGTTCTTGAAAGCGGAAGTTCGCCAATGCGATCAGCAGGTCCGGCGTAAATCAAAGCTGTCCGCCGCGCCGTCGCATGTCTGGTATTTCGCAATGCTGAGCCGGATCTGCGTGGCCCGCGTCTGCGTCCGCTTTCCAATGGTTGCAAAAAGGACTAGCCTCTCCCCCTTCGTGCAATTGAATAATCAGATCGGAGTACAGCACACAGCAAATTTAGGGGAGGAATCTATGGTGAAGAGAGCCATTACGCTCGGCGGTGGTGGTCCAGCGGCCGGGCTGCATATCGGAGTTCTGGAAGCTCTTGCCGCTGCCGATATAAAGTTTGATGTATGGGCATTGTCCTGCATCGGAGCCTGGGTTGGCATTGTTTACAATCAATTCGGCGATGACGTTGAAAACAAAAAAAAAATTGAAAACACGGACAGGGCCGAACTGACCTATCAGTTCTTCAAGAATGGCGTGTTTCGAGACGATGAGGGCTATGAACACTTTCCGATCAATAAAGTATTTGGAACGGATTGGCGCGGCAACACAAAGGCTCTGAATAAGTTCATAGCCAATCCTGATAATTATGAGGATTTCGCATGGGATCCATACAGAATGATGGATTCCTTTCAGGAATCGATGTCACTTTTCTTCGATCACATGCCTGGCCGCGACAAGAAGTTCAAGAAATTGGACGAAGGCGACGTGAATGGATGGATCCTTAATCAAGCGCTGGCGCCCAATCCCCTCGTTCGTTATTTGACGTCTATGATGTACTTGTCCGATGTCACTGGTCTGGCCAAGATCAACTATCCCGACAGCGAATTTATGAAGAGCATCAAATTCGAAAACCTGTTCGAGAAAAGGGAGACAGGTAAAGAACTGGAGGAGAAGCCCCTCATTTTTCACAATGCCTGGAATCTTGACAAGAAGGAGCTTGCGCTATTTTCCAACAAGCGAATTAAGGACAAGGCGTATCGAGGCGCCATCAATGCAACGACCATGTGCGCGTGCTCGGCTCTTCCCTACATCGAGCAAACGGTAAAGATCGGCGGAGATACATACTGCGAAGGCGCGCTGGTCGATACCGTCAATTTCCACAGCTTGATTGAGGAACATGGCAATACGCTGGACGAAATATGGGTAAGCCGGATCGTCGATTCTCAGCAGGTTCGCAAACCGAAAAACCTTCATGACTCGCTTGCAAATCTCTGCGAGTTGTTTGCAGCGACCGTAGGCGAGGATGACGTCAAACTCTTTAAATATCACCTCAAGGAAGAAAAGCGCTGGAAGGGCACCGTCATCGAGATTCACGTGCCGGCGCACATCGATTTCAAATGGAATCACGAGAATCTGAATAAAGGGCGAGAGCTGGGAAGAGCCGCGGCGCAGGACGCAATCGCAGCTTACGGAGCTGCTGGCGTAAAGGCTCTGGCTCAAAACAACGAGGTACGATTCATAAACGAGAATCCGAAGAAGGCCGGAAGGGTGGTGGCGCAGGTGGACGACTGGTTCAAGCGCATGGGAACAGATAGAGGGCTGCTCGTAAGGGCGATTCGCAAGGCCAAGCCCGATAGCGATCCGAACCTTCTGGCGGAAAAGTTGAATTGGTTCGTCGACGCCAACGGCGATCCAGTGCAACCGGACGACAAGGGCGAATTTCCAGTGGGCTCGGTACCGTATGCCGCGTTTGCATGGCGGAACGTCGACGTGCGCAACGCCTATCAAGAGCTTGATCCGGGACCTGGATTGGACAGACTTTAGTCCAAGTCAAATTATCGCAACCGGTCGAGCAAAGCCTTTGCCTGCTTTAGATCCTGCGTATCAAAACCCTCGGTGAACGAGGCGTAGACCGGCGCGAGGAGATTGAGCGCTTCCTCGCGCCTGCCGCAATCGATCCACAGCGCGGCAATGTCCGTCGCAGCGCGAAGTTCAAGCGTCCTGGCGTGTTGGCTTCTTGCCGTGCTCAATGCCCGGTCGAGCAGCGCCTGCGCCTCGGCTTCGACGCATGGGCCACCGCGGGCGACCAGCACCTTTGCCTTCAGCCGATACAGTTCGGCTTCCAGAATTCGTTCGCTGTTGCGGCTGGTCGCCGCGAGGCCGCGCTCGATCAGTTCCAGTGCTGCCTCGTAGTCGCGGCCATTCAATAATGGTGGGCACAACAGCGCGTCGAGCGCAGTGGTGGTCACCTGATAACCGGCGCTGCGATATTCGTCCAACGTTGCACGGATGTCGGCGAGTGCGCCGGGTGAAGGATCGAGTGATGCCACGCATATGCCCCGAATGGCGCGCGCCAGGCGCCATTGCCGGAATCCGTGCTCCTCCGACAGCGCGATGCAGCGCTCGGCATGACCTTGCGCGATCAGAAACTCGCCGCGAAGGGCATGCAGAAGGCATGCATAGTAGCAGGCATACGCCTGCGAATGCGGATGACTTATAGCATCGGCGCGCCGAATGGCAGCGCCCATGCGCAGGATTGCCGTATCGGCCTGGCCGAGCAGCCAGAGCGCCCACGACATCAGCGCCAGGTCGGCCACGCCGGCATCCTGGCCGGCCGAACGCGCCGCGAGCCTGTGCTCCTCGCTGCTCGCCTCGAACGCTTCGTAGGCACGTTCGATCACCTCACGTGCACCGGTGAGCTGTCCCATGAAGAGGCGGATCATCCCCTGCCCGCGCATCGCATTGAGCAACGCCGGTCGATCGTCGCGCGCTTCGGCGAGCTGGATCAGGACCGCGATCGTTTCCTCGGCCAGCGGCAACTCGCCGCGCATGACGCTCGCGGTGGTCAACCAGAACATCACCTGGTGTTGTTCGGGAGGGTCTCCAAGACGCTCGCACAGCTCACGCGCACGCGTGAAGGTTGCCATCGTCTTGTTTGATGCTGGCCCCTGCGTAGCGATCAGGCAGGGCCCGAGAGCGAATTGAAGGTCAAGTTCGGACCTGTCCTTCCGCGCGCTGTCGGGCAGATGGCCCGAAGCCTCGATGCCTCGTTGCAGATGCGCGATGGCCTCGAGGTCGGCCGAGCGCATGGCGGCCTTCTTGCCGGCTTGCAGCCAATATGCCACCGCCTTCTGGAACAGCCCGGCCTCCGTCAGATGGTGCGCGAGAGTTTCGGGTTGAGCTTCCACGATTTCCGGGAACCGTTGCTCGAAGGCGTCCGCGATCGTGGCATGCAGCGCTGCGCGTCTGCTCTTCAGCAATCCCGAGTAGGCGGCGTCCCGCACAAGCACGTGCTTGAAGGTATAGACCGCCTGGGGTATCTCGCCCCGGCAGAATATCAACTCCGACCGAACCAGCTGGGAAAGCGCCTCCTCAAGTCGCTCTTTTGGCAACCCGGCTACGGTGCTCAGCAGTTCGTAGGAGAACTCGCGACCCACCACAGCGCCGATCTGAGCCACCTCCCTCACCGGAGCCAATCGATCGAGCCTCGCCAACAACGATGCGTGCAATGTCGTCGGAATCGCCATCGAGGGCAGAGGACGGTTGAGGACGTAGTGATTGTTCTGCTCATGCAGCAGCCCGGTTTCGAGCACAGTCTTTGTCAGTTCCTCCACGAACAGGGGCACGCCATCGGTGCGGGCGAGGATCTGCTCCATTACCTCTTCCGGGAGCGTCTTGCCGGCGGTGACGCGCTCGATTAATGCCGCCCCGTTGCGTCGGTTCAGCCGCGTGAGCGAGATCGTCGTCACATGCGCATGACCTGGCCAGGGCGGCGTGAACTCTGGCCTCGCGGTAATAAGCAGCAGCACCCGAAGCCGCGAAACCTGTTCCAAGGTCATCGTGAGCAGCTCCAGCGACGTCGGATCCGCCCAATGGACATCCTCAACAATGACGAACACGGGCTGTCGAGCCGCCAAACCATCGAGCTGGGTCAGAAGCGCTGTCAATGTCATCTCCTTGCGCTTCTGCGGGCTCAGCTCTGGAATGCGGTAGCGGTCACTGGGTGGCAGCGACAGAAGGTTGGCCAGAGGTAACAATACGCGGTCGGCATCAGCCCGCACGAGCAGAGCTTCAAGCTTGGCGAACTTCTCTGCGGGCGGGTCGCTCCGCTCGAACCGGGCAGCGCGTTCGAGCTGGCGGATGAATGGATAGAGTGCACTGTTAGTGTGGTGCGCCGAGCAGAACTGGCGCACCGTGATGTGCGGTTCGGCCTGGAGCCGCTCGTCAAGCGCCAGCGCAATGTGCGACTTGCCGATACCGGGCTCTCCGGTGAGCACCACCGCGCAACCTTCGCCACGCCTGGCGTGCTGCCAGCGACGCAGCAGCATCTCGATTTCCTCGTCACGCCCGATTGGCGGCGCCAATCGGGTTTTGTGCTGTGCCTCGAAACGGCTTTCCACTTCGGTCGTTCCCAGGACCTGCCAGGCTGGTATTGGCTCCGCCCATCCCTTAAGCGCGACAGGGCCGAGATTGCGGAATTCGAAATGCCCGTCCGCGAGCCGGTGCGTACTCTCGGAAATCAACACGGTACCGGGATTGGCGAAGGTCTGAAGGCGCGCAGCCAGGTTCGGCGTCTCGCCAATAACCGTCTGCTCCTGAGCCGAGCCTTCGCCGGTCAAATCGCCCACCACCACCGTACCGGTCGCGATGCCAACGCGAACCTGTAGCTCGGTAGCGGGATCGGTCCGGAGGCTCGCCACCGCATCGACCAGCGCCAGCCCGGCGCGCGTCGCCTGTTCGGCATCATCCTCGTGCGCCTGGGGATAGCCGAAATAGGCGAGCACGCCATCTCCCATGTACCGCGCGATAACGCCCTCATTCCGGGCAACAACCTCCGCCACGCAGCCGTGATAGGTGCCCATTACGGCCCGCAAGTCCTCCAGATCAAGGCGAGCCGAAAGTGCCGACGAACCGACCAAATCGCAAAACATGACTGTAAGTTGACGCCGCCCGGCGTTGTCTGCCGACGCCGGCCTGGTGCCCGTTCGCGGTGTTCGCGGTGGCTCTCCCTGAAGCTCTGCGATCGCGCGCAGCATCTTGCGGCGATGCCCAAGCAGGACGCCCAGGTCCTTTAGATCCTGCTCCGTGAGATCTCGAACGACCGAGAGGTCGATGGCGTTTTCGCGGAATTGCTCGGCGTACTTGCCCAAGCCGATCGATGCTAGCCACTCTGCAATACCTGTCATGGCACACCCGTGGGCCGACAATAGCACATTTGAGTGGCATGCGGCACACCTTGGGATTGCATGGCCGTGCTGCTGAAAGGTTTGATGGATTGTCGTCACGCGCGCAACGAACGACGATGCCACTGGCCGGCAGCTCACGGCATCGATGCGCCCACCAAGTCATCATCCGCACCCGCTCGTCCCAAACGTCGGCGCGCGCGTAGGCGCGACGAACGCTATCATTATCAACATGAGCTAGCTGACGTTCGACAGCGTCGGCTTGCCAAAGACCACATTCAGTCAATACCGACGAGACCGCCGAGCGGAGCCGTGCGCAATCATTTCCTCCTTGCGCAACCAAGTCTGCGTAGCGCGGCGTTGGTCGTGCTTTCGCACTTGCATCGCTGGCGCGAACGATTGGATGGAAAGACGAAGCGTTTCGCGCGCAGCCGCTTGGCAGTTTGCAGCCTGCCCCGCGCTTCCACGACCCTCAAGACTCGCGAGACCTCGGCGGGGGGCAATCAGGCGCGCGCCGAGGTCGGGGCGGGACAAGGTCCAGAGCGACCCGACCCCGGCTGTCGTGCATTCCGCCTTCCCTTCCAAGCGCTTCCTGACGAGAAAAAAAGCAGAACGCCCCCGATACTCAAGGGGTTTTTGGACCAGGTCGAATTTCCTGAGATGGGAATGTGGTGCCGCAAACAGGACTTCGAACCTGTGACCCCGTCATTACGAATGACGTGCTCTACCAACTGAGCTATTGCGGCGGACCAAATCAGCGTTCGGGCGCGACCCGAAACGCCCGCACCTGATATCGGGCACGGCCCCGATTGGCAAGAAAAACGGGACTAGTCGCCGCCCCAGCGTGACAAAAATCCCCGCCAGCCGCCGGCCTGGGCCTTGGGCGGGCCGATTTGTTCCGCGAATTCATCCGCCGGGCCGTCGTCGTCGACCCCGGGATCGTCGGGCGCCCGGATCAGCGGAATGACCGCCGGAATCGGCGTAGGAACAGCCTTCGGAATGTCCTGCCGGGACCGGAACAAGGGGGCCGGCCGGCTCGGGGCCGATTCGGCAGGCGCTGGGGCGGGACCGGGCTCCGCAGGAGCGGCCTCGGGGAGAATAGCCTCCGCCGCAGCAGGAGGCGCATTGTCCTGCTCGGTGACCGCGGCAGGGGCTGAGACAGCGGGCGCGTCGGACGGCACCGGGGCGGCGGGTGACGGAGCCGGCTCCTCCGCCTCGATGTCCCTTGGCGGCTCGAGCACGACGGCGCGGCGCGGGGTCGCCAGCATCGCCTCTTCGAACGGCGATGGTTCGATCGTGGCTCCCCGGTCGGACGGAAGTGCGGCTACCGGCGTCTGCCACTGGAAGGCATCCAGCCGCCCTGTGACGGGCGAGACCGGCCGCCAGCGATCGCTGACATAGCCATCCGCGGTCCAGGCCGGATCGTGCAGCGCGCGCACCGCGCGCAAGGTCCAGGCCCGTGCGCGGCCGCTATCGCCATGTTCGGTGCGCTCGATCTCCGCCATCAACAGCGCGACGCGTTGCGTCGGCGCGGCGATGAACGGCGCCAGCGCCTCGCGCGCTTTGGTAAATTCGGCCGCGTCGATAGCGGCGCGCGCAATCGCCAGTGCGCCCTCGATGTGGCCGGGCACCTTCGCCGCAAGCGTCTCGACCCGCACCAGCCGTTGCCGCGCGGAATCGCCGAGCTTCACATGCGAATAGGCGTCGGCCAGGTCCGGGTGCGGCTGCGCCAGCCACGCCGTCTCGACCAGGCGCATCGAACGCCGCACCTGATGCGCCTCGCTCTCGAACTTGCTGGCCAGCACCGCGGCCGGCACCAACGTCGGCGCCAGCTTGACCGCTTCCATCACGCTCTCGCGCGACAGGTCGCGATCGACCTTTTCAAGCCCCAACGCGCGCGCCGTCAGCAGCACGCCGCGCTGCCTTCGATAGCTCGCCTTGTCGATCAGCCCGGCCGATTGATTGTTGTCGAGGATCTTTAGCGCGCCGGCCCAATCGCCCTTCGCGCAGCAGAAGCCGAGCACCGCATGCGACGCCCATGACGAGGACGGCGACAGCTTTAGCGCTTCCTCGGCGGCCATCACGGCCGCCACCGGATCGTCGGCGCGCTGCGCCTCGATAAACAGGCCGCGCAGACCCAATAGCCGGGTGTCCTCGCGCTCGGCCATGGCGCGGAAGGCACGCTGCGCGCCCTCGCGGTCGCCGTCGAGCTGCGCCGACTGCGCATGCAGCAGCAACGCCAGCGGATCATGCGCCGCGTGTTTGCGTGCAGCTTCGGCGTGGATGCGGGCGGCGGAGGAATCGCCATGGCCGATCGCGAGCAGTCCTTGCGTGATCGCATGTCGGCCGCGGGCCTGCCGCCGTTCGCGCCGGTTCTTGCGCATCCGCGCCGGCGTACGCCATGCGCCGCGCAGGATCGACCAGATCATCATCGCCGCCGCGATGACGATGCCCAGCACCAGCACGAACACCGGCAGCGTGGTCGTGAGCTTCACGCTGCCCCAGGATAGCACGACATCGCCTGTCTGCTCGGCAATCCAGGCCGCACCGGCCGCGCCCAGCGCGATCAACACCAGAAACAGAATGATCCGGATCATCGAAATCCTTAATTCGCCGGTTTGGCGAGCGCAGCCATCGCGTCGGTCGCGAATTGGCGGGACGCCGCCAGCGCGGCGTCGCGCGCGTCGGCCCGTTCGAGCCAGGACTGCGCCGCGGCGCGATCGTCCGGCTCCAGCGTCTTCAGTTCCCGCCGCGCCTCGTTGAAATCATTCCGTAGCGCAGCCGCCGTGATCCGCGCCACCACGGCGCCGCGATCACTGCCGGCGGTGTCGGTGCGTTCGATCTTGACCAGCTTGGCGGCGCCCGCCTGCAGGCGCTCGACGATGCCCGTGCCGGTCGTGGCATTGTTCTGCTGCGCCGCCGGCGACAGTTTCGGCACCAGGGCCAGCAGTTCCGAGCTCAGCCTGTTGGCGTTCGGCACACCCTTCTCCGCAAACCGATCGAGCGGCTTCAAGTCATCCGGATTGGGCGCCAGCGCCTTGGTCGCGGCGAGCGCGGCCGGATAGGGATCGCCGACACGGACCAGCACATCGAGCAGCGCTCCCGACACCAGGCGGCGCAGCGCCATGTCGTCGGCGGGCTTGGCGGCGGCCTTGGTTTCGGCAAGCTTGCTGCCTTGCTGCGCGATCTCGGCGCCCTGCGTTCGCATCTGGCTCTCGATCTTGGCGATGCGCTCATCGATCCCCGAGAGATCGGGCGATGCTGTGCCGTCGCCGCGCGGCGCGGATTTCACTTCGTTGACGGCGGACGCCAGTTTTTCGCCTTGCGCCCGCGTCGTCGCGAGCTCCGTGCGCAGCGCCGCGACGGTTTTTTCCAGGGCGTCAGTACGCGCGGCAGCCGCGGGATCGGGCTTGCCGACCTTTGGCTCCAGTCCGGCGACACGGGCGGCAAGACCGTCGATGGCGGCACTGAGCTGCGGGGCAGGCGGCGCGGACACGGGTTGAATCGCGGGCCAGCCCAGCATCCAGCCGACGCCGATCACCAGCGCAGCCGCGACCGCACCGGAGACCGGCGCGACGATCCAGGGCGAGACCGGCCGGGACGGCGTATCTGCAACCGGCGATTCCTCAACGGAAGCTTTGGCGGCTTCCGGTGTGGGTTCAGCCACGGGCTCGGGCGTCGCCTCGGACGATGCGCCAGCGGCGCTCTTCGTCTCGCTGGATATTTCGGTCGCCTCGAGGTCGATGGTCGGCGGCTCGCGCTTCGGCCGGCTCGAATCGGGCAGCGATCCAGTGTCTTCGGGCCTGTCATCGACCATCACAGCGGTTCCCTTGAATGGTTAGGTTCCGGAACTTAGCAGAATCGAGACGTCTTAGAGCATGATCCGGTGATGGCGGCACCGGTTTTCCGATAAGACCATGCCAGACTTAAAGATTAGGGCCCGAATGATTTAGCCGGACCGCGGTTGCAAAGCCCGGCCCAGCGCCTCGAACAGGGCATTTTCGTCCGGCGAAGTTGCCGCCGTGACCTGGGTCGCGCCGGCATCCCGCAGCACCGCGGCGACCGCCGCCGAAATGCAGCATTGCGGCAGCGCCAGCGCCGAGATTTCGACGCCCCCGGAGCGCGCCGCCTCCAGGAATGCGCGCGCGCTGCGCCGTGAGTAGTGCAGCACGGCCTCGATCTCATGCGCCACAAAGGCGTCACATGTTTCCCGCGGCAGGCTGGGCGCGGGGACCATCCGGTAGGTGGTCTGCGTCACCACCGTAAAACCGTTCTCGCCGAGTTCGCCGGCGAGGTCGCGCGCGAGATCGGCGCCTGCAAGGTACAGGATCGGGCTGGCCTTCTTCAGTTGCTTCGACTTCGCGCGCGCCAGCACCAGATCGCGCAACGCGCCGGCATCGCCCTTTGACGCGATCACCTCGGCGAACCCGGCGTCACGCGCCGCGGCCGCGGTATTCTCGCCGACCGCAAACACGGGCAACTTGAGCAGCCGGCTATCGACCAGATGTGGCGCGATGGCACGCAGTGCGTTGGCGCTGGTGACGATGACGGCGCCATAGGCCGCGTCCGCATCGTCCCGGAACGGCACCGGTTCGAACCGCAGCATCGGCGCGCGCAGGACATCGAACCCTCGCGCGCGCAGCGCCTTGGCCGTCGTCTCATCGTCCGGATGCGGGCGCGTGACGAGAACGGCCATATTTCAGATCTCCGCCAACACGATTTCGGCATGCCCAAGCGATTGCACGCCGTCACCTCGTAATGCTACCCGGTTACGGAAGCGGTTGCGAGCTAGCGTCAAATAAGGGATCAAATTGGACAACGACAAGACGATGCTGGTGCTGGGTATCGAGACCACCTGCGACGAAACCGCGGCCGCCGTGGTCGAACGCCAGAGCGACGGCAGCGGCAGGATTCTGTCCAATATCGTGCGCTCGCAGACCGCAGAGCACGCCCGCTTCGGCGGCGTGGTGCCGGAGATCGCGGCGCGCGCCCATGTCGACCTGCTCGACGGCATCGTCGGCCAGGCGATGAAGGACGCCAACGTCGGCTTTGCGCAATTGTCGGCGGTGGCGGCTGCCGCCGGCCCGGGCCTGATCGGCGGCGTGATCGTCGGCCTCACCACGGCAAAGGCGATCGCGATGGTGCACGATACGCCGCTGATCGCGGTCAACCATCTCGAAGCCCACGCGCTGACGCCGCGGCTGACCTGCGCGCTCGCCTTTCCCTATTGCCTGTTCCTGGCCTCCGGCGGCCACACCCAGATCGTGGCCGTGGTCGGCGTCGGCCAATATGTCCGGCTCGGCACCACCGTCGACGACGCGATGGGCGAAGCCTTCGACAAGGTCGCCAAGATGCTGTCGCTGCCCTACCCCGGCGGGCCGGAGGTCGAACGAGCGGCGGCGAGCGGCGACGCCAAGCGGTTCGCCTTTCCGCGGCCGATGCTCGGGCGGCCGGATGCGAATTTCTCGCTGTCGGGATTGAAGACGGCGGTTCGCAACGAGGCCAGCCGACATGATGCCGCTGGAGCCGCAGGATATCAGCGATCTCTGCGCCGGTTTTCAGGCCGCGGTGCTGGAATCGACCGCGGACCGGCTGAACGTGGGGTTGAGATTGTTTCACGAGCGGTTCGGCCCGCCGCGCGCGCTGGTCGCGGCCGGCGGTGTCGCCGCCAATCACGCCATCCGCGGCGCGTTGCAGGACGTCGCCGCAAAGGCGCAGACCACGCTGATCATTCCGCCGCCCGCGCTGTGCACCGACAACGGCGCGATGATCGCCTGGGCCGGCGCGGAACGGATGGCGCTCGGGCTGACCGATACGATGGATGCGCCGCCCCGTGCGCGCTGGCTGCTCGATGCCAACGCGACAGCGCCGGCCGGCTACACCAACACGCGCGCGGGATTCTGACATGGCGTCCTTTGATACAGTCGCGGTGATCGGCGGCGGCGCCTATGGCACCGCGCTCGCATGCGCCGCGCGTCGCGCCGGCCGCGACGTCGTGCTGTATGCGCGGAGCACTGAGGCCGTCGCGCAGATGCTGACGACGCGAGAGAATCCAAAGCTGCCCGGCGCAATCTTGGATCAGAACATCGGCATCACCGCCGACATTGTTGCAGCAGCCCGCGCGGACATCATCCTGCTGGCGACGCCCGCGCAAAATTTGCGTGAAGCCGCGACGACGCTTGCGCCGCACCTCAAGCCTGCGACACCCGTCATCGCCTGCGCCAAGGGCATCGAGCGCGGCACGCATCGGTTCATGACCGAGGTGATCGCCGAGGCCATCCCGGAGGCGATCCCTGCGATCCTGTCGGGACCGAATTTCGCCGACGACGTGGCGCGCGGCTTGCCGACCGCCGTCACGCTTGCCGCACGGGATGAAAGGCTGGCGAGCGATCTGGTGCAGGCGCTGGGCTCGTCGACCTTCCGGCCCTATCACACCACGGACGTGCGCGGCGTCGAGATCGGCGGCGCGGCCAAGAACGTGCTGGCGATCGCCGCCGGGATCGTCGAAGGACGCAAGCTCGGCGCCTCGGCGCTCGCGGCGCTGACCACGCGCGGCTTCAGCGAACTCGCCCGCCTCGGCCGCGCCTGCGGCGCGCGCAGCGAAACTCTGGTAGGACTTTCCGGCCTCGGCGACCTGATCCTGAGCTGCTCAAGTCTGCAATCGCGCAACTTTGCTTTCGGCATCGCGCTCGGCCGCGGCGAAGCGCCGAACCGCGACAAGCTCGCCGAAGGCGAATTCACCGCGCCGGTCCTGATCGAACTGGCGGCTTCGCAGAACGTCGATATGCCGGTATCAAATGCGGTCGCGGCCATATTGAGCGGCAAGGTCACGATCGACGCGGCGATCGAAGGCCTGCTGACGCGGCCGTTCAAGGCGGAGGAATGACGATGGCGTACTGGCTGGTGAAATCCGAGCCTTCGGTCTGGTCGTGGGACCAGCAGGTGGCAAAGGGCGCAAAGGGCGAAGCCTGGACCGGCGTGCGCAATTTCACCGCGCGCCAAAACCTCGTCGCCATGAAGAAAGGCGACAAGGCCTTCTTCTATCATTCCAACGAGGGCAAGGAGATCGTCGGCATCGCGGAAGTTATCAAGGAAGCCTATCCCGATCCCTCCGACAAAACCGGAAAGTTCGTCTGCGTCGACATCAAGGCGGACAAGCCGTTGAAGACGCCGGTGACGATGGCCGCGATCAAGGCCGACAAGAAGTTCGCCGACATGGCGCTGGTGAAATATTCGCGGCTGTCGGTGCAGCCGGTGACGGCGGAAGAATGGAAGATGGTCTGCAAGATGGGCGGGATGTAGCGGCGACGCGTGTTGATTTCGTAGGGTGGGCAAAGGCGCACTTGCGCCGTGCCCACCATCTATCTACTCGCGGTGTTCTGAAATGGTGGGCTCGCTTCGCTCAGCCCACCCTACGGCTTCGGCGTTACGCCGCCGCTGCCGTTACCACCTCGGCCAGCAGCGCCTCGCGCTTGGCTTGGGTGCGGTAGCCCTTCATCGTCGCGGCAAAACGCTCGAGGATGCCGTCCTGGAACGCGGTGACGATGGTGTCGTGCACGTAGCTCTTGCGGCAGATCGCGGGCGTGTTCGACAGTTCATCGGCGGCGGCGCGCACCGCATCCAGCACCTGTTTCTTGCGGCCGCGCTCGCTTGCGGCGGGCGTGATCCGCGACAGCGATTCCAGCACCACGGCTGACGCCATCAGGGTGCGGAAATCCTTCAGCGAAATCTTGATGCCGGCGATCTCGCGCAGGAACGCGTTCACCGTCGTGGTCGAGACCGTGCGCACGGTGCCGGAATTGTCGCGGTACTGGAACATGCGCTTGCCCGGCACGGTGCTCAGGATGCCGATGGCGCGCACCAGCTTGGCGGCGTCGCATTCCTTGCGCACGGCCTTGCCGCCCTTGGCCTTGAAGGTCAGGACGAAGCTGTCGTCTTCCAGCGTGACGTTGGATTTCAGCATCGTGGTTGCGCCGCGGGTGCCGTTGAGGCGGGCGTAGGATTCATTTCCCGGGCGGATCGCGGTACGCGCGATCAGTTCGATCACCGCCGAGAGCGCGAATTCGCGCGTCGGCTCGTCACCGGACAAAAACGCCGAGACCTTGCGGCGGATCTTCGGCAGGGCGCCCACCAGCCGCGCCAGGCGATGCGCCTTACGTTGCTCGCGGACTTTTTCCCAATCGACGTGATAGCGATACTGCAGCCGGCCGGCCGCATCGATGCCGACGGCCTGCAGGTGCGAACTCGGATCGGCCGAATAGCGCACGTCACGATAGGCCGGGGGCACCGCCATCGAATGCAGGCGGCGGATGGTGCCGGCATGACGGATCTGCGTGCCGTTGGCGCGATGGAATGAATAGCCCTTGCCGCGCTTGACGCGGCGGATGGTCAGGCCGTTCTGGTCGCCGAGCTTGAGGCCGAGTTCCTCGGCCAGGTCTTCGACGGACGTCTTGGCGACGATATGCGGCTTTGCCCCGGGCGCTTTCGGCGTGGGCTTTGGCAGTTGCCCCAGCGCTTCGGCCAATGCAACGGCGGGATCGGCGGAAACGGGCCGCGTAGCCTCGAAACTCTGCTGATCCATCATGACCGTTATCGCCCTGCTCCACCTGTCTGCCGGCAATGCTGTTATTATAGCTTGGTTCCGGAGGGCCGTCCGGCCCCGGGGACGGCATTTAGGGGGTAAAGGTTAGCTTTGCGAGTCTCGATTCCGTCATTGACGGTATTAAAATACCTATCATGGGAGCCATTCGGCGATAGCGTTGATTTTTGGCGCGGCCGGATCGTTAAAAATATCCAAAAATAACGCCGGTTTGATCGGCGACAAGACGGCAAGCCGGCGGCGCGACCAAGGTCGCAGACGTTTCCGCCTTGTCCGGGTATCACCCCGCGACGCATAATCGCTGCAACAATCAGGACGACTTGCGGCCGCCAGCGCGTGCGGTGCCGCAACGAGTGGGAGGCTAAAATGTCCGAGAAAATTTACGACGTATCCGCCGATTGGGCCAAGCGCGCCTATGTCGACGACGCCAAATACCGCGAAATGTATGCCCGCTCGGTCTCCGACCCCAATGGCTTCTGGGGCGAGCAAGCCAAGCGCCTTGACTGGATCAAGCCCTTCCACAAGGTCGAGAACGTCTCCTTCGCCCCCGGCAACATCTCGATCAAATGGTTCGAGGACGGCGTCCTGAACGCGGCCTGGAACTGCGTCGACCGCCATCTCGACAAGCGCGGCAACCAGACCGCGATCATCTGGGAGGGCGACGATCCCTCGCAATCCAAACATATCACCTACCGGCAACTGCACGACGAAGTCTGCAAGATGGCCAACATCCTGCGCACGCGGAACGTCCAGAAGGGCGACCGTGTTACCATCTACCTACCGATGATCCCGGAAGCGGCCTATGCAATGCTGGCCTGCGCGCGGATCGGCGCCATTCATTCGGTGGTGTTCGCCGGCTTCTCACCCGACAGCCTCGCCCAGCGCATCACCGACTGCCAGTCCAAGGTCATCATCACCGCCGACGAGGGACTGCGCGGCGGCAAGAAGGTGCCGCTCAAGGCCAATGTCGACGCCGCGATCGCGAAAGCCGGCGGTGTCGATTGGGTCGTCGTGGTCAAGCGCACCGGTGCTGCCGTCGACATGAATCCGTCGCGCGACTTCTGGTACCACGACGCGGCCGCGATGGTGACGACGGAGTGCCCGGTCGAGCACATGCACGCGGAAGACCCGCTGTTCATCCTTTATACGTCGGGCTCCACCGGCCAGCCCAAGGGCGTGCTGCACACCACGGGCGGCTACCTCGTGTTCGCGGCGATGACGCATCAATACGTGTTCGATTATCACGACGGCGACGTCTACTGGTGCACCGCCGACGTCGGCTGGGTCACCGGCCACAGCTACATTCTCTATGGGCCGCTGGCCAACGGCGCGACCACGCTGATGTTCGAAGGCGTGCCGAACTATCCGGATAATTCGCGCTTCTGGAACGTCATCGACAAGCACAACGTCAACATCTTCTACACCGCGCCGACCGCGATCCGCGCGCTGATGCAGTCAGGCGACGACCCGGTGAAGAAGACCTCGCGCAAGAGCCTGCGCCTGCTCGGTTCGGTCGGCGAGCCGATCAATCCGGAAGCCTGGGAATGGTATCACCGCGTGGTCGGCGACGGCCGCTGCCCGATCGTCGATACCTGGTGGCAGACCGAGACCGGCGGCATTTTGATCACGCCGCTGCCGGGCGCCACAAAACTCAAGCCGGGTTCGGCGACGCGGCCGTTCTTTGGCGTGGTGCCCGAGATCGTCGACGCCGAGGGCAACGTGCAACAGGGTGAATGCACCGGCAATCTCTGCATCGCCAAATCCTGGCCGGGACAGATGCGCACGGTCTATGGCGACCATGCCCGTTTCGAGCAGACCTATTTTTCGACCTACAAGGGCAAGTACTTTACCGGCGACGGCTGCCGCCGGGATGCCGACGGCTATTACTGGATTACCGGTCGCGTCGACGACGTCATCAACGTGTCGGGTCATCGCATGGGCACCGCCGAAGTCGAAAGCTCGCTGGTCGCGCATGCCAAGGTGTCGGAAGCCGCCGTGGTCGGCTATCCCCACGACATCAAGGGCCAGGGCATCTACGCCTATGTGACCCTGATGGCCGGCACTGAGCCGACCGAGGAGTTACGGAAAGAACTGGTCGCCTGGGTCCGCAAGGACATCGGCCCGATCGCCTCCCCCGACCAGATCCAGTTCGCGCCCGGCCTGCCGAAAACCCGCTCCGGCAAGATCATGCGCCGTATCCTGCGCAAGATCGCCGAGGACGAACCCTCCAGCCTCGGCGACACCTCGACGCTGGCTGACCCCGCCGTGGTCGACGATCTCGTCGAGAACCGCCAGAACAAGAAGGGCGCGCCGGCGTAAGGCCGGCGGCAAATTCGGACCCGCCATTTCCTGCTCCGCTCACGCGCTTGTCAGTGGCAATACCTGACCACCGGGCGTTTCGGCGCCCGGTGTTGTTTTCAGGTCATTTACTTTGATTCGAACATTTCCTTTGTTCCCAACGACAAAATGAGTCCCGACGCCGGAGTGGAAACCGCCCGGTGAATACACGTGGTGAAAAATGCGTGGACGAGACTCGAGCCGGCAAAAGGCTTGCATGATGTTTTGAGGGCCCCGGAAGGGGGCGGGCGATTGGGAGCTAATCATGTCGATGAGAATTGCGGTGGCGCTGGCCGCCACACTCGGTGCGAGCGTTGTGATGTCGTCGGGCGCGCAAGCGCGGCCGGAACTGGTCGGTATCAATGGCGAGTACGCGCCGGGCACGATCGTGGTGAAGACCCACGAGCGCCGGCTTTATCTCATTCTCGATTCCGGCCGCGCCATGCGTTATCCGGTCGGCGTCGGCAAGACCGGCAAGCAGTGGGCCGGCACCACCACGATCGACGGCAAGTACCTCCACCCGGCGTGGTCGCCGCCGAGCGAAGTCAGGCGCGACAAGCCTAACATGCCCGACGTCATTCCGGGCGGCTCGCCACGCAACCCGATGGGCGTCGCGGCGATGACGCTGGCCGGCGGCGAGTACGCCATTCACGGCACCAACGTGCCGGGCTCGGTCGGCGGCTTCGTGTCCTATGGCTGCATCCGGATGCTCAACGACGACATCTCGGATCTCTATCAACGTGTATCGGTCGGAACGACGGTGACGGTCACGCACTAATCGACGGCCCAGATTGATACCAGAGCCGCGCGATGGCGCGGCTCTTTCATTTGGACGGCGTTTGTCCTGCGTTCGCACACCAGCCATTGCGATGGCCGCCGCCGTAGCTGCGGGCGTGGCCCGCAGCGAGCATCGCCGTCGAAACATTTCCGGTACGCCGCGTCGCAACCTCGGCGACGACGCGGCCGGCATATTTGTCCGGCCCGATATTGAAGATCGTGACGCCGCCTTCACCGAGCAAGGCACGCAGCGCACCCGTCGCGGCCTCGGCCATCCGCAATTCCTGCGCGCAGGACGCCTTTAATTCAGGCGCGTCAATGCCGCGCAGACGCACCCTTGTGTTGAGATCGAGACCTGGCTCCAGGTGAACCCGCGCCTCGAACGTGTCCCCATCGATGGTCCGGACGACGTCGACGGCGTGACGCGTGTCCGGACTTCCGGCCCGCTTCCAGATGGTTTCGGCATCGCGGGCCGACTGGCTGTCGACCGCGTTCGGCAGCGACCGCCGCACCCAGTCCCGCACCGGCAGCATCGTCCCCGCCGCTACGCAAATCACGAACATCCAGGGCAAGGCCGCCGCAAACCATCGGCGCCAGAAGCCCCGGCGCGGAGCCCAATAAGCACTTAGTCTCTCATATGGAGGCATTTCCCGACTAAGGGCTGAGTCGGGGAATCCGGCAAGGGCCTGTTGCGATCCCTTAGGCTTCCCTCGATCCCTCAAAAATCCGAAGCGATGCCTTTGCGCTCCCAATCGCCATATCGGGTCGGTTCCAGACCCTTCGGGCCCTGGAACTCCTTCTGATACGGCAGGGCGCTGGCCGCGGCGGCCTTGCGGCGGGCTTCGGCCTCGGCCAGCGCGCGCTCGGCGGCGGGCGTCAGCTTCTTGCGTTCCGCGGTTGGCGCGGGAGATGAGGGACTGTCGGTCATCGCAGCTCTCCTCTTAGCACAGGGATGAGCATACAGATCACATCACAATCGCGAAATTGTCTGTGGCAATTCTTACATTTGGCATATTCACATGCCAAACAGGCTTTCATTCCAATGGCATGGGCCAGAACCTTTCCGCTTTCCGAGACGTTGCCGCTTCATGCCATCTTCCAGATTCGCAGTACCTTCCGAAGTGCCCGGTCTCGCGGCACGGCGGATCGCGGCCGACATACTCGACGGCGTGCTGCACAAGCACCGCACCCTCGACGACCAGCTTGACGGCGCCGGCGCGCATCCCGGTCTGAAGACGCTGGCCGATCGCGACCGCGCCCTGATGCGGCGGCTGGTGGCGACGATTCTTCGGCGGCTCGGCACGCTCGGCCATTTGCTGTCGCGCCTGCTCGACCGCGGCATCCCGACCGATGCGCCGCGCGCGCAAAGCGCGCTCTTGATCGGCGCTGCGCAGATCCTCTGGATGGATGTGCCCGATCACGCCGCCGTCGATCTCTCGGTGCGACTGGTGCAATCGGACCGGCGCGCCGCCAAATATGCCGGCCTCGTCAACGCCGTGCTGCGCCGTTGCGCCCGCGAGGGGCAGCCGCTGATCGACGAAGTCAAATCGCAGAACCTCGATATTCCGCCGTGGCTGCTGGCGCGCTGGATCGGCGCGTATGGCGAGACCACCGCGCGGCAGATGGCGCTCGCCATCGGCCATGAACCCTCGCTCGACATCACCGTGAAATCAGACGCCGCGCAATGGGCGAGCCGCCTGCACGGCGAAACCTTGCCGACCGGCTCCGTGCGCACCTTGCTGCAGGGTTCGGTGACCATGCTGCCCGGCTTCACCGATGGCCAGTGGTGGGTGCAGGATGCCGCCGCGGCGCTGCCGGTGCGGTTGTTCGGCGACGTCGGCGGCAAGACCATCGTCGACCTCTGCGCCGCGCCCGGCGGCAAGACCGCGCAACTGGCGCAAGCCGGCGCACGCGTCACCGCCGTCGACCGCTCGCCGGCGCGCATGGCGCGGCTCCGCGACAATCTCGCGCGGCTTTCGCTGCAGGCCGATGAATTGGTGACCGATGCCGCCGAGTGGCCCGGCCAAGGCGATGGCGGTTTTGACGGCGTGCTGGTGGATGCACCCTGCACTTCCACCGGCACGATCAGGCGTCACCCCGACGTGGCCTGGCTGCGTCAGGAAGGCGACATTGCCGCCTTGGCGGCATTGCAGAAACGATTGCTGCAACGGGCGGTCGAGCTGCTCAAGCCGGGCGGAACGCTGGTCTATTGCACCTGTTCACTGGAGCCTGAGGAAGGCGAACAGGCCATCGCGTCGCTGCTGGCCGCCGAATCCGGCATGCGCCGCGTACCGGTCGAAGCCGGCGAAGTCGCCGGCCTCAGCGAGATCGTGACGGCGGACGGCGACTTGCGGACCCTGCCCTGCCATTTGCCCCATGCCGACCCCCGGCTCGGCGGGCTGGACGGATTTTACGCCGCGCGGCTGGTTAAATCCTGATTCTAAACCGCAATTCCCCGATGTTGGGGTGATTCGCGCCTGTTCAAGATGGTGCCATTGCGGCGTTTCCGGATTAAAAGGATTCGCCAGAACAACCCTCCCTCCCTCAACAAGGCACAGCGTGTCGGTCGCTCAACGCAGACGCATCTCGACGCTTATCATGAGCCGCTCGGCGCGGTCCGTGATCGCGCGTGCGACCGGGGCGACGGTGGCGGTGTCACGACTGTGGCCCGGCCGCGCCGACCGGCTGATCATCGCGCCGCACGACCTGCGCACCGCCGACGCCACCCGCGCCGCTGAGATCTATGCCGGCCGCTTCGTGTTCGCCGGCAAGATCGTGACCTGCCACGGCCGCTCGATCTTCGATCTCGAGCCGCCGTCGGAAGATTGGGAAGTCGCCCTGCTTGGCTTCGGCTGGCTGCGCCATTTGCGCGCCGCCGACACCGCGCTGACCCGCGCCAATGCCCGCTCGCTGGTCGACGACTGGATCTCGAATCCGGCGCGCAAGCGCCCGCTCGAGCGCCGCCCCGACGTGCTGGCGCGCCGCGTGATCTCGCTGTTGTCGCAAGCGCCGCTGGTGCTCGGCGACACCGACGGAAAATTCTATCGCAAATATCTGCGCGGGCTGACCCGCGAGATTCGCTATTTGCGCTACGCGATGCTCGACATCGCCGACGGCGTGCCGCGGCTGCAGGTCCTGATCGCGCTGTGCTACGCCTCGCTGTGCCTGGCCAATCAGGCGGGTCACATCCGTGCCGCGACGCGACGGCTTTCCGACGAATTGCAGCGGCAGATCATGCCCGACGGCGGGCACATCTCGCGCAATCCCGGCGCGCTGGTCGAACTGCTCAGCGACCTGCTGCCGCTGCGGCAGACCTTTGCCGCCCGCAACATCGCGCCGCCGCCGGCGCTGTTGAATGCGATCGACCGCATGATGCCGATGCTGCGCTTCTTCCGTCACGGCGACGGCAGCTTTGCGCTGTTCAACGGCATGAGCAACGCGCCTTCCGACCTGGTGGCGACGCTGCTCGCCTATGACGACACCCACGGCGTGCCGATGGCGAACATGCCGCATACCGGTTTCCAGCGCCTCGATGCCGGCACCACGACCGTCATCATGGACACCGGGCCGCCGCCGCCGCCGAATGTCAGCCAGGAAGCGCACGCCGGTTGCCTCGCGTTCGAATTGTCGTCCGGGCCGAGCCGGATCGTCGTCAATTGCGGCATGCCCTCGACCGGCCGCGACAATTGGCGCAGTTTTGCGCGCAGCACCGCGGCGCATTCGACGCTGACCTATCACGACACCTCCTCGTGCCAGTTCATCGAACTGTCGGCGATGAAGCGTCTGCTGCAGGGCGCGCCCGTCGTCAGCGGCCCGGTCAATGTCGAAAGCTACCGCGAGGCGATGGCCGACGGCGACCTCCTGACCACGTCGCATGACGGCTATCTCGCGCGGTTCGGCGTCGTGCATCGCCGGGTGCTGATGATTTCCCAGGACGGCGGCAGGCTCGACGGCGAAGACACCGTGTCGCCGGCGCCGGGCGCGCGCATCAAGGGCGACGGGACCGATTTCGCCCTGCGGTTTCATCTGCATCCCGCGGTGAAGGCTAGCCGCCTCAGCGACGCCCGCGGCGTCATGCTGGTATTGCCGAACCGCGATGTCTGGACCTTCGAGGCGCTCGACGACAAGGTCGACCTCGAGGACAGCGTGTTTCTGGCAGGCAATGACGGCCCCCGCCGCACCGCCCAGATCGTGATCCGCCAGGATTCCCGCCACGCCTCCTCGGTCCGCTGGAGTTTTGTCCGTTCAACGACGTCGGCCGCCGGCACCAGCGCCCGGCGCATTGCGCGCCGCGAGCCGGAATTGCCGCTTTAGCCGCTCGCAATGACGAGCAAAACGACCTAATTCCATTGTTGCTTTGTTCAATCGTGCCTGAGGGCATATGCAAGGAGCAGACATGGTCTATGCAGCCAAGCGCAGCAAGAAACGCTGCCCCACCCATCCCGGCGCGCTACTTCGCGACGACATTATTCCAGCTACCGGCCGGACCAAGGCAGATATCGCCGGCCTGCTCGGAATTTCGCGCCAGCACCTCTACGACATCCTGGGAGAACGAAAGCCGGTATCTCCCGCCATCGCGGTACGCCTCGGCAAGCTTTTCGGCGACGGCGCCGGAGTCTGGACCAGGATGCAAGGTGCCTACGATACGTGGCATGCGGAACGGACCGAAGATGTCAGTCGCATTCCTACTATCAAGGCCAGAGCCGCCTGAGATCTGTCCCCGGGAAGTGCCGGTTTCCCTCAGATTTTCACAGGAAAGCGGTACCAACCCCAGTTTCTTGGCTTTCCAAACCATGCTACCGGGCTGGCTTACCAGCCTGGGAACCTCCTGATGACCGACCATCCGCGCCGTGTAACCCGCGCCCTGTTGTCCGTTTCCGACAAGACCGGCCTGATCGAATTTGCCAAGGCGCTGGCCGGGCATGGCGTCGAGCTCGTGTCCACGGGCGGCACCGCGAAGGCGATCGCGGCGGCCGGGCTGCAGGTCAAGGACGTCTCGGAGCTAACGGGCTTTCCCGAAATGATGGACGGCCGGGTCAAGACGCTGCACCCCAAGGTGCATGGTGGCCTGCTCGCGATCCGCGACAACACGGAGCATGCCGAGGCCATGAAGGCGCATGGCATCGCGCCGATCGACCTGCTCGTGGTCAACCTCTACCCGTTCGAGGAAACCGTCGACAAGGGCGCGGGCTTCGAGGATTGCATCGAGAACATCGACATCGGCGGTCCCGCGATGATCCGCGCCGCCGCGAAGAACCATGATGATGTCGCGGTGGTCGTCGAAGCGCACGGACTATCAGGCCGTGCTCGACGAACTCGCCGCCAACAAGGGCGCCACGACGTTGGCGCTGCGCCGCCGACTCGCCGCAAAAGCCTATGCGCGCACCGCCGCCTATGATGCCGCGATCTCCAACTGGTTCGCGCTTCAGCTCAAGGACGACGCGCCGGATTTCCGCGCCTTCGGTGGCCGGCTGATCCAGTCGCTGCGCTATGGCGAGAACCCGCACCAGACGGCCGCATTCTACCGCACGCCCGACAAGCGGCCGGGCGTTGCCACCGCGCGGCAGTTGCAGGGCAAGGAACTGTCCTACAACAACATCAACGATACCGACGCGGCCTATGAATGCATCGGCGAATTCGATCCGAAGCGCACCGCCGCCTGCGTCATCGTCAAGCACGCCAATCCCTGCGGCGTCGCCGAAGGTCCCGACCTGGTCACCGCCTATCGCAAGGCGTTCGCCTGCGATACGCAGTCGCCCTATGGCGGCATCATCGCCGTCAACCGGACACTCGACGCCGAAGCCGCGCGCGTCATCACGGAAATCCTGACCGAGGTGATCATCGCGCCGGATGCTACGGAAGAGGCCATCGCCATCATTGCGAAGCGGAAGAACCTCCGGCTGCTTCTCGCAGGCAGCCTGCCCGATCCGCGCGCGATGGGCCTCACCGCAAAGACCGTCGCGGGCGGCCTGCTGGTGCAGAGCCGCGACAACGCCGTCGTCGATGACATCGCGCTGAAGACGGTGACCAAGCGTGCGCCGACCGACGCCGAACTGCGCGATCTCAAATTCGCCTTCCGCGTCGCCAAGCACGTCAAGTCGAACACCATCATCTATGCCAAGGATCTCGCCACCGTCGGCATCGGCGCCGGCCAAATGAGCCGGGTCGATTCCGCGCGTATCGCCGCGCGCAAGGCACAGGATGCCGCGGCCGACGCCAAGCTCGCCGAACCGCTGACCAAAGGCTCGGTCGTCGCGTCAGATGCCTTCTTCCCCTTCGCCGACGGCATGCTGGCCTGCATCGAAGCCGGCGCCACCGCGGTGATCCAGCCCGGCGGCTCGATCCGCGACGAAGAGGTGATCAAAGCCGCCGACGAGCATGGCATCGCCATGGTGTTCACCGGCGTGCGGCATTTCAGGCACTGAGCGGCGATGTTGTAGGGTGGGCAAAGGCGCGAAGCGACGTGCCCACCATCTACCATCGGGCACGCTGCGACTGATCAAGGGGTCGTCATCACCCGCGAAGACGGGTGATCCAGTATTCCAGAGACGCCAGTGATTAAACCTCGAGGCCGCGGCTTACTGGATCCCGCGCCTTCGCGGGGGATGACGGGCTCATCCAATCGCTCGCATTCACTCCTTCACCTGCGTCAGCAGCGCCAGTCCCGCGACGAAGAACACCACCAGCAGCGCCATGCCGGCTTTCTGGCTCGCGGTCACGGCCGTGATCGTACCGATCAGGAGCGGACCGATGAACGAGGTCACCTTCCCGGTCAGCGCGAACAATCCGAAATACTGCGCGATGCGGTCCCTCGGCGCGAGGCGTATCAGCAGCGTTCGCGACGCCGCCTGCAGCGGGCCGCCGGCCGCGCCGATCAGGCAGCCGAGCACAAGATAGGCGCGCTCGGCCGCGCCCGAGAACAGTGGGCCGCCCGGCACCGGCGGCGCGACTTTCATGAACAGGATAGAATCCTTGTCGACCAGCAGAATTGCGCTCAGCGCGAACAGAAGGATCAGCAAGCTGCCGGCAATGACGCGCTTGGGTCCCAGCCTGTCGTCGAGCTTGCCGCCGAGCCACGCGCCAAAAGTGCCGGCGATGGCCAGCAGAATTCCAAAACTTCCAATCTGGATCGTATGCCAGCCGAACGTGCCGGCGGCGTAGATGCCGCCGAATGCAAACAGCGAGACCAGCCCGTCGGTGTAGATCATGTTGGCGAGCAGGAATGTTGCCAGCGATTTCTGCTTCGGCAATTCGCCGAGCGTCCGCATCAGTCCGCTCAATCCTTCGCGTAGCGCCGCGCGGATCGGGCGTCTCGCCGGATAATCCGGCGTGAACAGGAACATCGGCAGCACGAAAATGACGAACCAGATTCCTGTCAAAGGACCCGTGATGCGGTCGCCCTGATGGGAGATCGGATCGAGGCCGAACAGCGGCACCAGACCGAAAAGCGTGCGCCCGGTTTCGGGGTTCGCGGCCAGAAAGCCCAGCACCAGGATGAGGCTGAGGATGCCGCCGATATAGCCGGTGGCCCATCCGGTGCCCGACAACCGCCCAATTCGATCCGGCGGCACCAGCGTCGGCATCATCGCGTTGTTGAAGACGGTAGCGAATTCGACGCCGACGCTTGCGATCGCATAGGCGAGCAACAGCGGCGGGATGACGCTCGGGTCGCCGGGCTTTCCGAACCACATCAGCGAGGCGCCGATCACCAGCAGCGCGCCGAAGCCGGCGATCCACGGCTTGCGGCGGCCGCTGGCATCCGCAATCGCTCCCAGCACCGGCGACAGCAGCGCGATCATCAGGCCGGCGGCCGCGGTGGCGAATCCCCACAATGCCTGTCCCTGCGCCGGATCCGGCGCGACGAAGCTCGCGAAATAAGGCGCAAATACAAAGGTGGTGATCAGCGTGAAATACGGCTGCGCAGCCCAATCGAAGAATATCCAGCCGATGACGGCGGCGCGGCGCGGATATTTCCGCGGCATTTCGGCGCCGGCGGCCTCGGAAGCGATCACCGTCATGTGAGGAAATTCCTTCAAAAGTCCCGCGAGGCATTTTGCCGATCGAATCCAAACCCATATAGCATGCGTCACCGATGCTGGCGGTTGCTGCCAAGCGTCACACAGGCTCCAACTGCGGCGGATTTTCGATGGCGGACTTTTCGATCCGGTGGCGCCGAGTAGCTGCCACATTCGTACTTGTGTTTGTCTACGGGGCGACGGCCTTTGCGCAGGAACGCCGCGTCTACGCGCCCCCCGATCTCTCCACGGTTCGCGCCATCACGGCCGAGCATGGCTTGGTGGTTGCGCAGGAAAGGATCGCCGCGCAAGTCGGCGCCGACATCCTGCGGCAAGGCGGCAACGCGGTCGATGCCGCGGTCGCCACCGGCTTCGCGCTGGCCGTCACCTATCCGCGCGCCGGAAACATCGGCGGCGGCGGTTTTATGGTGATTCATTCGGCCGGGCGCAACGAAGATGCCGCCATCGATTATCGCGAGACCGCACCGGGTGCGATCACGCAGGATGTTTTCCTTGGAGCCGACGGCAAGCCCGACAGCGACAAGTCGCGTAATTCCGCGCTTGGCATCGGCGTGCCCGGCACGGTCGCCGGATTGGCGATGGCGCTGGAGAAATACGGCTCGGGCCGGTTCACGCTGGCGCAAATCCTCAAACCCTCCGTCGAACTGGCGCGCGACGGCTTTGTGGTCGCCGACGACATGGCCGACACGCTGTTGGACATGTATCGCCGGATGGGACGGTGGCCGAACTCGGCGAAAGCGTTCTCCCGCAGCGACGGTACGCCACTGCAGGAAGGCGACCGGTTGATCCAGGCCGATCTCGCGGCCACGCTCTCGGCGATTGCTGAGCAGGGTCCGCGCGGATTTTACGAAGGGCCGGTCGCCGAACGGCTGGCAAAGGCCGTCCGCGACGGCGGCGGCCTCATGACGGCGGACGATCTGAAATCCTATCAGGCTGTCATCCGCAACCCCGTGCGCGGCAACTACCGCGGCTACGACATCGTCTCGATGCCGCTGCCGTCCTCCGGCGGCACGGTGTTGGTGGAGACGCTGAACATCCTCGAAGGGTTTCCGATGGCGGACATGAAGCAGGGCACGGCGCCATCGCTGCACGTCATGATCGAAGCCATGAAGCGCGCTTACGCTGACCGCGCGCGCTATCTCGGCGATCCCGCCTTCGTCAATGCGCCTGTCAATGTGCTGATCACCAAAGAGTATGCGGCCCGGCAACGCGCCGGCATCGATCTCGCACGCGCGACGCCGGCGGCCGACGTGCTGTCGGTGAGCCCGCGCGAGGGCAGCAACACCACGCATTATTCGGTTGTCGATTCCAGCGGCAACGCAGTCAGCAACACCTACACCCTGAATTTTCCCTATGGTGTCGGCCTGGTCGCCGAGGGTACCGGTGTGCTGCTCAACAACGAGCTCGACGATTTTACCGCAGCGCCCGGCGCGTCGAACGCCTTTGGTCTGGTCGGGTTCGAAGCCAATCTGCCCGGCCCCGGAAAGCGGCCATTATCGTCGATGTCGCCGACCATCGTGCTGAAGGACGGCAAGCCGGTACTGGTCACGGGTACGCCGGGCGGCAGCCGCATCATATCGGCGGTGCTGCAGGTCGTGATCGACGTGCTCGACTACAACATGGATGTCGCGGCCGCCGTGGCGGCCCCCCGGATCCATCATCAATGGATGCCCGATGAGGTGCGCGTGGAACGCGGCTTTTCCGACGAGGTATTGGCCGAGCTGAGGGCGAAAGGCCACAAGGTGATCGAACCGCTCGGCCAGACCTCGGCGAACTCGATCGCCGTCACGCCGACCGGCCTGCTCGGCGCGCCCGATCCGCGCACAAGAGGCGCGGCGGCAGTGGGACAGTGAAGCAGTGACGGCGAACGGAGATTTGCCCTACAGATTATAGCCAACGCTGAACTGAAACCGGGAGCGAGCCCAATGACATCTCTCAAAGGCAAGACGCTGTTCATCTCGGGCGCCAGCCGCGGCATCGGCCTGGCCATTGCACTCCGCGCCGCGCGGGACGGCGCCAACGTCGCGGTTGCGGCGAAGACCGCGGAACCGCATCCCAAACTCAAGGGCACCATCTACACCGCCGCCGACGAGATTCGCGCCGCCGGCGGCAAGGCGTTGCCGGTGCTGTGCGACATCCGCGACGAGGCGCAGGTGATCGCGGCGATCGAGCAGACCGTCGCCGAGTTCGGCGGCATCGACATCTGCGTCAACAATGCCAGCGCCATCAGCCTGACCAACTCGCAAGGGACCGACATGAAGCGGTTCGACCTGATGATGGGCATTAACACCCGCGGCACCTTCATGGTGTCGAAATACTGCATCCCGCATCTGAAGAAGGCGGCCAATCCGCACATCCTGATGCTGTCGCCGCCGCTCGACATGAAGCAGAAATGGTTCGAGCATTCCACTGCCTATACGATGGCGAAGTTCGGCATGAGCATGTGCGTGCTGGGGTTATCGGGCGAATTGAAATCCGCAGGCGTGGCCGTCAACGCGCTGTGGCCGCGCACCACGATCGCCACCGCCGCAGTCGGCAATCTGCTCGGCGGCGAGGCCATGATGCGCGCGAGCCGCACGCCCGAGATCATGGGCGATGCCGCGCACGCGATCCTGACCAGACCGGCGCGGGAATTCACCGGGCAGTTCTGCATCGACGACAAGGTGCTGTACGTCTCCGGCGTCAGGGATTTCGAGCGCTACCTTGTCGATCGCTCAGTACCGTTGATGTCGGATTTCTTCGTCCCCGATGATGACGTGCCGCCACCAGGCGTCACCGTGCAGGCGCTGCCCTCGGTGGGTGCCGCGAAGACATCGCGTTAAAGGCTGGTGTCGGTTCCGTTGGGAGCACGTGAACTTGCGAAAGTGGATCGCCATCGGGCTCGCCCTCTTCTTCGCCGCGCTAGCGGGCACGACCGTCCACTTCCGGCCCGACCGCGCTATCCGCGTGGCTACCAGTTACGTGGCCCATAACATCTGCTCGAAGACCTTCGTTTCGGGCCTCGATCCGCACAACGTTTTCGCGGAGGTTTCCGACCGCGCCGGGATTCGCCGGCTGCGTCCCCTGCTCCGCTTCGATCTCGACCGTGGCGCGCGGACCGTCGACGCCTCCACGCTCGGATTATTTCGTAGCCGCGCGTCGTTTCACGATGGGCTTGGCTGCGTCGAGCAGCATGGACAGAAAGAACCTTATGTCCTGAAGAGCGATGTCGAAGCGCTGAAGGCGAAGACACCGCCGTCGGTCCCCGAGATTGCCGGGCCCGCCGTGGTGGACCCCGCCGATCCGGCATTGAAGACGGCGCTCGATCATGCCTTCGAGGAGCCGCCGGCACCGCCGTTCCGGAGAACCAAGGCGGTGGTCGTGGTGCACAACGGCAAGGTCATTGCCGAGCGCTACGCCGCCGGCATCGGCGTCGATACGCCGCTGCTTGGCTTCTCCATGACAAAGTCGGTGGTCAACGCGCTGATCGGCATCCTTACGCAACAGGGCCTGGTCACGCCGTCGATGCCTGCGCCGATACCGGAATGGCGCGGCGCCGACGATCCGCGACGTGAGATCGAGGTCGAGCACCTCATGCGCATGACGACGGGGCTCGATCTCGATGAAACCAATTCCGGCTTCGATCCATCCAGCCGGATGTTTCTCGAGGACGATACGGCGGGCTATGCCGTGAATACCAAGATGATCGCACCGCTGGGCACGCGATGGCATTATTCGAGTCCGACCACCCAGATCCTGGCTCGCATCGTTCGCGATGCCGTGGGCGGGCCGGAGCAGACGTTAGCGTTCGCGTGGCGCGAATTGTTCAACCCGCTCGGCATGCGCAACGTCACGCTGGAATTCGACGGTGCGGGCACACTGCAGGGCTCGACCTACATGTTCGCAAGCGCGCGCGATTGGGCGAAGTTCGGCCTGCTCTACCTCAATGACGGCTTGGTCGGGGGAAAACGCATCCTGCATGAGGACTGGGTGGACTTCTGCGCGGCCGCAACGCTCGACACCGATTACGCCGCCGGCTTCTGGACCAATCGCAGCGAGCATCCAAACGCGAAGGCGCGCGTGCGGCTCGCCATTCCCCGCGATGCATTTTTTGCATCGGGCGATCTCGGCCAGCGCATCGTGATCATGCCGTCGCAGAAACTCGTCGTGGTGCGGCTTGGTGACAGCGTCGACCCGACCGGCGATATCAGGGGGCTAGGCCGGCTGGTGAAGGAAGTGATCGCGGCTATACAAGGAACGTCATTCCGGGATGGTCCGAAGGACCAGACCTCAGATGCGCAATAGCGCATCGGGGAATCTCAAGATTCCGGGTTCGCCTCGCGCCCCGGAATGACCATGCCGTCACCTTCCGACCACATACGGCCCGCCCTTTTCCAGCGCGCGTGCATAGGCCGGGCGGGCGTGAATGCGTTCGAGAAACGCCATCGCTTTGGGATGACCCATCTCCAGCCCGCCACGCGCCGCGGCGGCTTCCAGCGGAAAGCTCATCTGGATGTCGGCGCCGCTGAATTCAGCGCCGGCGAACCATTCGCTTTTTGCCAGCTCGCCCTCCCAGTAATCCATGTGCTGCTTGAGCTGCGGATTGACGAGCGTGGTCAGCGCGGTGTTGGAGACCTTGCGTACCAGTGGCCGCAGCAAGGCCGGCGCGCGCTTCGGCATCAGCGTGAACAGCAACTTCAGCAGCAGCGGCGACATCGCCGAGCCCTCGGCATAATGCAGCCAGTAGGTATAGCGCAGGCGCTCCGGCGTGTTCGGCGGCGGGATTAGGCGGCCCTTGCCATAGGTGCCGATGATGTATTCGCAGATCGCGCCGGACTCCGCGATGGTGTTGCCATTGTCGGTAATGACGGGGGATTTACCGAGCGGATGGATGGCGCGCAGTTCCTTCGGCGCGCGCATGTCCGGCTGACGCTGATAGCGGACGATTTCGTAGGGAACCTCGAGCTCTTCGAGCAGCCACAGCACGCGCTGCGAGCGGGAGTTGTTGAGATGATGAACCGTCAGCATGGCGTTCCCTTCAATTGGCCGCCGTTGGTGCCAGCCGGGCGGGGCAAAGTCGAGACAGCCTAAAGAGTAGCTCGATATTTACCCGGGCAATATTGACAATCCAATTTATCCGGGTAAATATAACCTGCCGAAAATCCAGAGTTCCTCCGATGGCTGACAAGACTCGCCCCCATTTCACGGCCTTTATCGGCCCACAACGCCTGGCGGCAGGCCCGCTCGCCGAGGTCGCGATTGCGGTCATGCAGGCTTCCCGCCGGCCGGCCGCGCCGTCGATCATCATCTTCAGCGACGCGACCGGCCTGCCGATCGATCTCGACCTTCGCGGTACCGAACGCGAGATCATTGCCCGCCTGCCGCAACCCGCCGCGCCTCCGGATGTCGAAACCGAAGAGACGGCGGCAGCGGAGCCGCGCGGACGCGGGCGGCCCAAACTCGGTGTCGTCGCGCGCGAGGTGACGCTGTTGCCGCGGCATTGGGAATGGCTCGGGGCGCAGCCCGGCGGCGCATCGGTCGCGCTACGAAAGCTGGTGGAAGAAGCGCGCCGCGCCAATGGCGATGCGGATCGCGCCCGCGCCGCAAGGGATGCCGCCTATCGCTTCATGTCCGCGATGGCCGGCAATCTCGCTGGCTTCGAGGAAGCGTCGCGGGCGCTGTTCGCCGACGACGGGCGGCGCTTCGTCGGCCTTATCGCCGGCTGGCCCGACGATATCCGCGACCACGTCGTCAAACTCGCCTTCAGCGATCGCGCCGAACCATAGGCGCGGTACGCCTCCAGCCGAATAGCGTGTGAAGGATTCGTTCCACAATATTACGTTCGTCATAATACTGTGGACGCCCTGCCAGCCTTGCGTCACAATGCGCCAAATATTCAGGGAGAACTGCCGTGAGCTCAAATCCGCAATTCCTGTTCGATTTCGGCAGTCCCAACGCTTTTCTCAGCCACGAAGCGATCCCGGCGATCGAAAAACGCACTGGGGTGAAGTTCGAATATGTGCCGATCCTGCTCGGCGGCATCTTCAAGGCCACCAACAACAAGTCGCCCGCCGAAACGCTCGCCGGCATCAAGAACAAGCGCGAATTCCACGCGCTGGAGACCGAACGCTTCGTGAAGCGCTTTGGCGTCAAACCCTATGTCTGGAATCCATTCTTCCCGGTCAACACGCTTAACCTGATGCGCGCGGCGGTGGCGGCCCAGTTCGAAGGCGTGTTCGAGAAGTATGTCGAGGCTGCCTTCCATCACATGTGGGTCGAGCCGAAGAAGATGGATGACCCCGAAGTCGCGGCCAAGGCGCTGGCCTCATCCGGCCTCGATGCCGCCAAACTGCTGGCACGCTCGCAGGACTCCGATGTAAAGGCCAAACTGATCGAGAACACGCAATCTGCCGTCGAGCGCGGCGCGTTCGGCTCGCCGACATTCTTTGTAGGCAAGGAAATATTCTTCGGCAAGGAACAGCTTCGCGAAGTCGAGGAAATGGTTTTAGGCAAATAGCCGCCCGGATTCCGCGAGAGCTGGAGTCAGCGAATAGTGAGTGGCGAATAGCGAATGGTCGGTGATAAAGCGAGTCGGGAATTTCCTGCTCGCCATTCGCCACCCCAAAACCAAGGAAGTTTCGCATGCGCATTCTCGTGGTCGGCGCCGGCGCTATCGGCGGCTATTTCGGCGGCAGGCTGCTTCAGGCCGGAAACGACGTGACGTTTTTGGTCCGGCCGAAGCGCGCTTCCGAGCTTGCAGGCACAGGCCTCGTCATCAAGAGCCCCAACGGCGACGTGACGCTCAAGAACCCGCCGACGGTGCAGGCCGACAAGCTCGCCGAGAACTTCGACGTCGTGCTGTTGAGCTGCAAGGCGTTCGACCTCGAAGACGCAATCAAGTCTTTTGCCCCTGCGGTCGGGCCCAAAACGGCGATCATCCCGCTGCTCAACGGCATGCTGCACCTCAACGTGCTGGACGAGAGGTTCGGCGCCGACCGCGTGCTTGGCGGCCTCTGCGCGATCGCGGTGACGCTCAACGAGGCCCGCGAGGTGGTCCAGCTCGCGCCGATGCACTCGCTCAATTTCGGCGAACGCGACGGCTCGATGTCGGAGCGTGTCCGCGCGATTGCAAAGGTGTTCGAGAGCGGCAAGTTTGGCGCGGTGGCCAGCGAACACATCATGCAGGACATGTGGGAGAAGTGGGTTTTCCTTGCCTCGCTCGCGGCGTCGACCTCGCTGATGCGCACCTCGGTCGGCAACATCCTGGCGGTCGCCGGCGGCAAGGATTTTTTGCTCGGCATGCTCGACGAATGCAGCGCGATTGCTAAGGCGTCGGGCTACGTGCCAACCGGCCCGTTCTTCCAGCGCACCAGCGGCTTGTTGACCACCGAAGGCTCGCCGATGACCGCCTCGATGTTCCGCGACATCAAGGCTGGCCTGCCGGTCGAGGCCGATCATGTGATCGGCGATCTCGTCGCGCGCGCCGACGCCGCCAAGATCCCGGTGCCGAAGCTGCGCATCGCGTATACGCATCTCAAGGCGTATGAGAAGCAACGGGGGTGACTTTGTTTACCCGCCCCTTGAGGGGGCGGGTAAACAAAACGCCCTCCGCCTTGCCTTTACAAATGCGCGAGATAATGCGCGAGCGCCTCGATCTCTTCCTCGCTGAGCGGAAACGCGACATCCGCCATCGCCGCCATGGCGCCGCCGGCCCGTACGCCCGATTTGTAATCCCCCAGCGCCTTCACGAGATATTCCTCGCGCTGGCCGGCGATGCGGGCGACCGCCTTGGTGCCGGCGAAGGTATCCATGTGGCATGAGGCGCAGCGCCGGCCGACCGCCGCCTGCGCGCCCTTAGCTGAAAGGTCCGGATTGTCGTCGGGCTTGGGCGTCTTCGGCAGCGCCAGCGAGGCGTAATAGGCGCCGAGGTTGCGGATGTCCTCATTGTTGAGCTGCTCGACGACCGGCTGCATCTGCTCGTTCTTGCGGGTGCCGGCGCGAAAGAACACGAGCTGCCATTGAATGAAGAGATCGGGCTGGGCCGCGAGCGAGGGAATGTTCTCCATCTGCGAAATGCCGCCCTCGCCGTGGCAGCCGACGCACAACTCGGCCTTCTCCTTGCCGGCCGCGATATCGGCGGCACGGACAGGCGAACCGCAGGCGAATTCCGCTGCCAGTACGATTCCGACCAGTGCATTCCGCATGTGAACTCCTCTGCACCACACCTCAAACAACAAGGGCTGCGGCCACCCGTTCCCGGATAACCGCAGCCCCTGATCGTTGACGTCCTACTTCTTGTAGCTGATGCGATAGACGGCGCCGGCCCAATCGTCCGCCACCAGGATCGAACCATCCTTGGCGAGGATGATGTCGTTCGGACGGCCGAGATAGCCGGTGTCACCCTCGAGCCAGCCGGAGGCAAAGATTTCCGACTTGGCGTTCTTGCCGTCGGCATCAACGATCACGCGCTTGATGCGGGCACCCTGGTACTTGGCGCGGTTCCAGGAGCCGTGCTCCGCGATCAGGATGTTGTTCTTGTACTCAGGCGGAAATTGATCGCCGGTATAGAACTTCATCCCGAGCGGTGCGACGTGGGCGCCGAGCTTGACGACCGGCGGGGTGAATTCATCGCACTTGTGCCCCATCGCGAACTTCGGATCCGGGAGATCGCCCTGGTGGCAGTAGGGATAGCCGAAATGCTCGCCGATCTTCGAGATCATGTTGAGCTTGTCGCTCGGCATGTCGTCGCTGATCCAGTCGCGCGCGTTCTCGGTAAACCAGTATCGCCCGGAACGCGGATCGACGTCGCCGCCGACGCTGTTGCGGACGCCGAGCGCCCAGATCTCGGCATTGCCGGTCTTGGGATCGACGCGGCGGACCTGCGAGACGCTGGTGGGCGGGATGCCGATGTTGAAGGGCGGTCCGAACGGCATATAGAACCAGCCATCCTTGTCGACGGCGATGTATTTCCAGCCATGCGCGACGTAGGACGGCATGTCGTCATACACCACCTTGCCGGCGCCGAGATTGTCGAGATTGGCTTCGGCGTTTTCGTATTTGATCAGCTTGTTGATCGCGACGACGTAGAGCGAACCATCGAGAAAGGCCAGGCCGGTCGGCATGGTGAGGCCCTTGAGGACGGTCTTGACCTCCCGCTTTCCGCCATTGTCCTTGATCGCATAGACGTTGCCGAGGCTGAAGGAGCCGACAAACAGCGTGCCCTTGTCGCCCCATGCCATCTGCCGCGCCTCCAGCACGTTGGAGGCGTAGACTTCGATACTGAAGCCCGCCGGCAGCTTGATCTTCTTCATCATCGCCGCGAGTTCGGCGTCCGAGGCGCCGGTCGGCGGACCGGATGGCGGCGCCTGGCCCTTCTGGCCTTCGGTCTCGTCGCCGAGGAACCAGTCCGGCGGCGGGTTGGTCCAGAAGTCCTTGGTTCCGGACTCGTATTTCTTCAGCGGCTTCTGCTGCGCGCTGGCCTGGCTGACCCCCGCGACAACGAGGATTGCTGCGAGCGCAAGAATGGATCGATTGAAAGCCGATTTCATCGCGTCACTCCCTATGCAGCCTGGCGGCTGCGACTGTTATTATTTTGAAGGTTCGAGAGGCGTACTTGGTCTGGTGAAGTAAGCAGGCCGTGAAATGGTAGCACATCCACTGCCGGAGAGAAGCGCGCGATGCGCAGCTGTGTCCGACAGAACCGTTTGAGAAGAATTTTTCTGCGCCCGGCTTTGTTTGAGACTTTTTTGCGACGGGCGCTGCATCGCAATATCGGAGAACCGCGAACGCTTGCGATGATCCAGCGGCGCGGCGTCGGATGAACGGATTTCCACGGAAGCCGATCGCGCGTGTGGCTATTCTCGGCGATCCCGCGAATGAATCTATTTGTGGCCTGGCTCATACCGAAGGCGACGAATCGCTGGGAAGCTGGCAACATTCTTTGCGCAAATTCCGTATCCCACGACCGGGCTCGGGCGGGCGTCGCTATGGCCAACAAGCGGATCATCCTGCTCTCGGACGGCACCGGCAATTCTGCCGGCAAGGTCTGGCGAACGAATGTCTGGCGCGTCTTTGAATCGCTGGACCTGACCAGTTCGCAACAGATCGCGTTCTATGACGATGGCGTCGGCACTTCGTCCTTCAAACCGTTCGCGATCCTGGGCGGCGCCTTCGGCTTTGGACTGAAGCGAAACGTGCTCGATATCTACAAGTTCGCCTGCCGCAACTACCGTTCGCATCTCGACTATCTGGCGCTCGAAGCCGCCGCCGCGAAGGCTGAAAACCACACGGAACGATACGGCCCCCACCAGAGCGACGACATCTTCGCCTTTGGGTTCAGCCGCGGTGCATTCACCATCCGCGTGGTGAACGGGCTGATATGCGAACAGGGGCTGGTGAATTACCAGACCGAAGAGGAACTCGATCGAAAGGTCGCGGTGGCCTACCGCGCGCATCGGGCCGAAAAATTCAAATCGCGGTTTCAGGTCGAATGGGTGTTCCGAAAGCTGCGCAACCTCTTCGTTTCCGCCAAACACGACAAGAACGAGCGTCCGGTCGATCACGTTGCCTTCCTCGGCCTCTGGGATACCGTTGCCGCCTACGGCCTTCCCGTCGACGAAATGACGCGGGGCGTCAGCCGCTATCTTTGGCCGCTCGAACTGCCGGACCGGCAACTCAATCGCCTGGTGCGCAAGGCCTGCCACGCCCTCTCGCTCGACGATGAGCGCACCACGTTCCATCCCCTGCTGTGGGACGAGAAGCCGGAGAAGATTGCCAAAGGCACCAGAAAGACCGGTTCAGAACGGATCACCCAGGTCTGGTTCGCCGGCGTGCATTCCAATGTCGGCGGCGGATATCCGGATGACTCGCTCGCCCATGTGTCGCTCACCTGGATGTTGTCCGAAGCGCGCAGCCGCGGCCTCACCCTGAAGGCGGCGCCGGGAGCCGATCCCGACGCGTTCACGCGGGTACGATCGACCCAGGACAAGGACGGCCGCATCTACGATTCGCGAAACGGACTGGGCGGTTACTACCGATACGGGCCGCGGAGCGTGGCCGCGCTTTCGGACACGAAATTTTCCGCCGACAAGCGGGATCGCGTGACGATCGCGCTCCCGAAGGTCCATGAGAGCGTGTTCGACCGGATCAGTGTCGACGCACACGTCTATGCGCCGGTCGCATTGCCGCCGGTCTATGAGGTCTTGACCTATGACGAGAGGATCGTCTCGCCGGACAACCTGACCGTCGGGCCGAACAGACCACAATATGAAAGCTCCGGCTCCGCGCGTCACCGCGAAAAAACTCAGGAGCACGTGGTAGGAAGTTCGATCTGGCGGCGGCGCATCATCTATTTCCTGACCGTCATCGCGTCGATCTACTTGCTGACCTATCCGCTTACATCCACCGCGCCGGCCGCCGCCGAGTTTACCACGCCCTTGCGACCGCTTTCCGACGTCATTCGAATGGTCGGGTGGATCCTGCCAGGGGCGGCTTTGCGCTGGACCAATGCCTATGCCAGGGAGCCACTCTGGTTTTTGCTCTGTGCCGGACTTGTCGGACTGCTGTTATGGTTGAGCGCCGGCCTCAAGGACCGGATCACCGATCAGATGCGTCTCGCGTGGCGGGCGAGCCTTGCAAAAGTCGACTTGAACCGGGGAGAATCCAAAACGCCGGTCGGCGTAGGCGTGGCGCTGATCGTTGTCTCTGCCGGTTTGGCATTGATCGCGCTTTATCCGACGCCGGGCTGGGTCGGCTTCAACCTGCCAAAAGCGTCCGCCTCGCTGCAGACCTTCATCGACCGCATCACGCACCCTTATTTCCAGTGCTTCGCCTTTGCCGTCCTGTTCACGATGTGGCTTCCCGACCGCACCATCGCGCGCTTCAGGCTGACGGACGCCTACAGGCAATTCATCACCAGCATCAAACTCAAGGTCGCACCTGCTTTTTTCGCGCTCACCTTTCTGATTGGCAGCTGTGCTTTCGCCAGCCACTACTTGTTCAATTTTCGCGACAGCTTTGGCGACTTTTGCAAGCCGGCGGAGAAGCCAGTCGCGCTGGAGGTTTGCGACCCGGACGACATGAAGCTGTGCAAGCAGGCTCCCGACGGCAGCTTCCCGAGCACCTGTACCTCCAAGGCGTGCCGCGGGGTCCACCTTGCCGAATTCGACACCACCAGCCTTTGCACGCCGGTCGGCGTCATGCTCGAGCGGCGCGGGAATTACCGGTTCGTACTTGAGCAGAATGGCGAATGGTCGTTTCTCGGCGCGCGGTCCAGCCCGGGGGGAATGGCGCTCCGCGCGTTTCTTCCGGAATGGAACGCCGGTATGCCGGGCTCGGCCGCCGCGCTCGGACGATTCGGCTTGCTGGCGGCAGCCTATCCACTCAAGCGAACGCTGGATCGACCCTTTGGACGCGTTATCATTCGCTACGGCGAGACCGGCAATGAGGAGAACTTCATCGACGGGGAGCCACAGCCGGACGGTCGCCTGGACGAGACCTTCAGGGCCACGCGCAACGGGCAAATGTTCGTCTATCTGAACCAGCCGGTCGGCGGCGTCTTCCCAAGTCTGTTTCGCAACGTGAACGCGGGCAAGGCCAGGATCTGGGTCTATCGCATCCCCAGATGAGCGCCGGCGGCCATGCGGTAATCCCTTCGGCCGCATCCGCTTGCCGCGGGCGCGCAAACGACGCGGCCGCCAAAGGCGGCCTGTCGGTTGGATCCAGTGCATTGCCGTTTGAGAAAAATCTGGAGCGGGCGAAGGGGCTCGAACCCTCGACCCCGACCTTGGCAAGGTCGTGCTCTACCACTGAGCTACACCCGCATCCGAGATGGCGGCGAACGCGCGCCGTCAACGGCAGACGTATGACAAATGCGGACGTCGAATGCAACAGTCGGGATGCGATCTCGTGCCATGCGGATCGCCCGATTTTATGAACAAATCGGAGTAAATCGGTCCGAAACAATGCCCAAACGGGGTTTGTCGGACCCCTTAGGCCTGCCGGGGGACCCAAGGTCGCACCCCCGGCGTGACGTGGGCGATTCGAGTTCTTTTGAAATCAGGCTCCCCATGGGCACCGTAGATCTGCCCCCAGGCATACAAGCGCAGCCGAAAGGCCCTTGGCTACGCCCGGGCATCGACGTGGCCGGGTTCCGGTTCCGAAAGGCGGCTGCCGATTGAATTTTGCGGCCAAGCCGCCATCTACCGAATGAGGAACTTCGACCCTAGCCGTGCTAGAACGGGCCCGAATTCCAAGACATCTTCTAAGATCAAGACACCTTCTAATTCCAAGACATCTTCTCAAGACATCAGGCGAGGATACCGTGACGATAGTTGAGCAGGGCGGCGGCCCGGCGCCGCAGGCAGTACCCGATCTGATCAAGGAGACGACCACCCAGACCTTCGTCAAGGACGTCATCGAGGAATCGAAGCGCCAGCCGGTGCTGATCGACTTCTGGGCGCCCTGGTGCGGACCCTGCAAGCAGCTTACGCCCGTGCTCGAAAAGGCGGTCCGCGCCGCCAAGGGCAAGGTCAAGCTGGTCAAGATGAATATCGACGACCATCCGGCCATCCCCGGCCAGATGGGCATTCAGTCGATCCCGGCCGTGATCGCGTTCGTGGCCGGCCAGCCCGCCGACGGTTTCATGGGCGCGGTGCCGGAGAGCCAGGTCAACGCCTTCATCGACAAGCTCACCAAGGGCATGACGGCGCCGGGCGAGCCGAATATCGCCGAGATCCTGCAGGAGGCCGAGGCCGTGCTGGCGGAAGGCGACCCTGCCGCGGCCGCCCAGATCTACGCCGAGGTACTGGGTTTCGATGCCACCAATATCGCCGCGCTGGCGGGGCTGGCGAAATGCTACGTGACCACGGGCGCGATCGAACAGGCCAAGCAGACGCTGGCGATGGTGCCGGAATCGAAGCGCAACGACGCCGCCGTCAAGGCGGTGCAGGCCTCGATCGACCTCGCCGAGCAGGCCCAGGCGGTCGGTCCGGTGACCGAACTGGAACAGAAGGTCGCCGCAAACCCGCTCGACCATCAGGCGCGATTCGATCTGGCGACCGCGCTCAACGCCCAGGGCAACCGCGCCGAAGCGACCAACCAGCTGCTCGAAATCGTCAAGCGCGATCGCAAGTGGAACGATGACGGCGCGCGCAAGCAGCTGGTGCAGTTCTTCGAGGCGTGGGGCGGCGTCGACGAAGCGACCGTCGATGGACGAAAGCGGCTGTCGACGATTCTGTTCTCGTAAGGCGCGTTTCCACCAGAGCGGGCATGGTCTTGTGAAGAGAACACGCACCGAACCAACGAACTGACCGGGACTGCAGATGCCGATCAATGCCGAATACCGCGGACCCGGCGAGCTTCCCGAAATCATTCCGGTGTTTCCGTTGCCGGGCGCGCTGTTGCTGCCGCGCGGCCAGATGCCGCTCAATATTTTCGAGCAGCGCTATCTGGCGATGGTGGACGACGCGCTGCGCGACGGTCACCGGCTGATCGGGATGATCCAGCCGGATATTTCGCACAGCAAGGACGAAGCAAGGCCGGAGCTGTTCCGGGTCGGCTGTGTCGGCCGCATCACGCAACTCGCCGAATCCGGCGACGGCCGCTACATCCTGGAACTGACCGGCGTCGCGCGCTTCAAGGTGGTCGAGGAAATCTCAGGCCTGACCGCGTACCGGCAATGCAGGGTGGATTTCTTCCCCTATGCCGACGATTTCGTCGCGCGCAGGGGCGAAGACGCCGTCGACCGCGCGGCCCTGCTCGACGTGCTGACCGATTTTCTCGAAGCCAACAATCTGAAAGTGGATTGGGAAGGTATCGAGAGCGCGCCGAACGAGGCGCTGGTCAACGCGCTCGCGATGATGTCGCCCTACGGTCCGGCGGAAAAGCAGGCGATGCTGGAAGCGCCCGACCTCAAAACCCGCGCGGAAATCCTGATCGCGGTGACCGAAATGGACCTCGCCAAGAAGCGCACCAGCGGCGACACGGGGCTGCAGTAGCGTTTTAGTACCCCGCCACAGCCAGCACGACGACGGCGCCGAGCGCTTTCCAGCCGAAGCCGCGCCCGCGCGACCACCAGGCATTGGCGGCGGCGGCGAAGGCGTAGATCGCGACGATCGTCACCACGATCCAGTGCCGCGCGCTCTCCGAGCCAAACGAGGGCGCGGCAATCAGCAGCACGCCGCCACCGATCCAAGCCACCGTACCCGCCTGCCAGACCAGCCGGATCAGCGTCCGCAGGCTCTCCGGCTGGATGGTTGCCCTGGCAAACACCTTGGTTTCTCCCAGCACGCCATGGATCAGAGCCACGGCTATGCCGGCGACACCGGCACATTGCAGAATGAGATCGCGCATCCAAACGCCTCCATACAGGACTGTATGGCTATGCGCCGCATTCTGGCGCCTGTCAATACAGTAGTGTATGGTGAACGGCGCATGGAACGAATATGAGCGAACAACTCTCGGCAAGGGACTGGGTCGACGAGGGCCTCAAGGCGTTGGCGAGCCGCGGCTTCACCGCGCTGAAGGCCGAGCCGCTGGCGAAGGCGCTGCGCGTGTCGCGTGGCAGCTTCTACTGGCACTTTGCCGATATCGCCGCCTTCCATGCCGCGATCCTTGCGCGCTGGCACGAGGTTGCGGCCGAGCAGATCATCGCCAACGTCGAGGCAGCCTCGAAGGATGAAGACCCGCTGGCACTGCTGCTGCGGCGGGTATTCGGCGAACGCCTGACGCTGGAACGGGCGGTCCGCACCTGGGCGAGCGTCGACCCTGCCGCCCGGGCCGCCGTGCAGGCCATCGACCGCCGGCGGCTCAGCTATGTCGAAAGCCTTCTGACGCAATCCGGATTATCAACGGATGCGGCCCGCGCACGCGCGCAAATTCTCTATTGGGCGTTTCTCGGCTTTGCATTGTCGGACCAGCCGTTGCCGAAAGCCCGGCAACAGGCCGTGCTCGACGAACTGGTCCGGATCGCCACGTCATGACAGGCTGCAATCCAATATGCTAAGGACCAGCGCCTAGCCGGAGACTTCCCATGAATGCCACGCCCGAACGCCTCGACGGCACCGTCGATCCAAAGCTGCTGGAGATCCTGGTCTGTCCGGTGACCAAGGGTCCGCTGGAATTCGACTCAAGCCGGCAGGAACTGATCTCGCGCTCGGCCAAGCTCGCCTATCCGATCCGCGACGGCATCCCGATCATGCTGCCGGAAGAGGCGCGAAAGATCGAGTGACGAGACGACCGCCTTCCCCGTCATCGCGAGCGCAGTGAAGCAATCCATCGCGCCATCTAAAGAAAGAATGGATTGCTTCGTCGCTTTGCTCCCTTGCGCAAGCGCTTCGCGTTTGTCGCAGGCAATGACGCCGATAGATTTCGTCGCACCTTACAACGCCTCGCCTTTCAGCAGCCGCGGCACTTCGCCGGACAAACCCGCGGCCTGGCGGATGAACAGGTTCTTCAGCGGCGGCGCGCGATCGACGAGGCCGAGCCCGATATCGCGCACGGTGCGCAACAGTGTCGATTCGTTCGAGAACAGGAAGTTCAGCGAATTGGTGGCGAGCCCCATTGCCATCGTGTCGAAGCGCCGCCAGCGCTGGTAGCGGTCGAGCACGTCGGCCTGCCCGGGATCGATGCCGAGCCGGGCTGCATCGACCACGACTTCGGCCAGCGCCGCGACGTCCTTCAGGCCCATGTTGAGGCCCTGCCCCGCGATCGGATGAATGACATGCGCGGCGTCGCCGACCAGCGCCAGCCGCTCGGCGATGAATGAGCGCGCGACGAAATAGCCGAGCGGAAATGCGCGCGGCTTGTCGAGCGCCTTGATCTCGCCGAGGTGCAGCCCGAAGCGCTTCTCCAGTTCATCGTGGAATTCGGCTTCGCCGAGCGCGGTGATGCGCCCGGCCTCGGCGCGATTCTCGGTCCACACCAGCGAGGAACGTTTGCCGGTCAGCGGCAGGATCGCGAACGGACCCGCCGGGAGAAAATGCTCTTCGGCGCGGCCGTGATGGTCCCGCTCGTGTCCGACGGTGACGACAATGCCGGATTGATCGTAGTCCCAGCCGTGGGTGGCGATACCGGCGCGCTCGCGCAGCTTTGAGCGCGCGCCGTCGGCGGCGACCAGCAGGCTTGCCTCGATCACATTGCCGTCGGCGAGCGTCACCGTGACGCCATCGGGACGGGAATCGTAAGTCGAAACCGCCGTGGCCCGGAGATCGATGCCTTCTGCCTCGGCGCGCGCGACCAGCGCATCGATCAGCCGACGGTTTTCGACCATGTGGGCGAAGGGTTCGCCGGGCTCGACCTCACCCGCAAAGGTCAGGAACACCGGGCGGGTGGCGTCCTCCAGTTTGGAATCGGTGACGACCATGTCGAGGATGGCTTGCGAATCCGATACCTGATCCCAGACGCCGAGCGCGTCGAACAACCGACGGCACGCGGCCACAATGGCGGTCGCCCGCGGATCGCGGCTCGGCCGCACCGACAGGGCCGGATCGGCCACGATGACCGGAATCTCCGCGCCAAGGCCCTGGCGCAACGCCAGCGCCAGCGCCAGCCCGGCAAAGGCGCCGCCGCAGATGACAATGCTTCGCTGTGCCGCCATGCGATACCTACCCGGTTACGTCATCACACTACGCTTGCTACCTGATATTAGCTGGGCGAAACAGGGCCGGGAAACAAGGTACTTAACCTGACCGTCATTCCCGGTGCGCAATTGCGCACCTGGGGGCGCGCCTCAGCGCGAACCCGGAATCCAGAGGTTTTCGCGCGAGATTCCGGGTTCGCCTCTTCGAGGCGCCCCGGAATGACCCTGAAGTTGAAAGCACCGCCATGTCCAAAGGCCTGATTGACCTGATTTCCATCCTCGATCTCGAACAACTCGAGGTGAACCTGTTCCGGGGCAACAGCCCGAAAACGGGCTGGCAGCGGGTGTTCGGCGGCCAGGTGATCGGGCAGGCGATGGTCGCGGCATGCCGCACCGTCGAGGGCCGCCTGCCGCATTCGATCCATTGCTATTTCATCCTGCCCGGCGATCCGCAGATCCCGATCATCTATCAGGTCGAACGCCTGCGCGACGGCAAGAGCTATTCGACCCGCCGCGTCACCGCGATCCAGCATGGCAACGCGATCTTCTCGATCATGGTGTCGTTCCATGCGGAAGAGGAAGGCGCATTCAACCATCAGGACCAGATGCCGGACGTCCCGCCGCCGGAAAAACTCACGGCGGAAGAAGTGTCGAAGCAGCCGCTGTTCAAGGAGATGCCGGAATTCATCCGCCGCTATTATGAATCGGACCGGCCGATCGAATTGCGCCCCGTCGAGCTCGGACGTTACTTCGGCCAGAAGATCGACGACGGGCGCATCCATGTCTGGATTCGCACCGCGGCCAAGCTACCTGACGATCCCGCGCTGCATTTGTGTGCGCTGGCCTATGCGTCGGATTTCTCGCTGCTCGATGCAGTGATGGCGCGTTACGGCCGTACCCTGTTTGACAAGCGCATGATGCCGGCGAGCCTCGATCACGCGATGTGGTTCCACCGGCCGTTCCGCGCCGACGAGTGGCTGCTTTACGCGCAGGATTCGCCAAGCGCCCAGGACGGCCGCGGATTGACCCGCGGCCTGATCTTCAAGCCCGACGGCACGCTGGTGGCATCGGTGGCCCAGGAAGGCTCGGTGCGCCAGCGCAAATAGCCGGCGACCCGGCTTCAGCCACTTCCGCGGCTGGCGTCTCGTTTGGCCTGCGCACGCTTGTTCGCTTGCGATACCCGTCCGATTTTTGACGGCGGGATCTTCATATGACGGCGGCGGCTTGGAAGAGATCTCATTCCATCGTGGGAGCGCGGTTCGTTTTGCGGCCGGGAGAATTGCTGCGCCCGGCGAAGCGCCAATGCGCGTCGCGCCGCTTCTCCAAGCTCCTTCCTGGCTTCGAACCTTCGCAGACGCTCGAGCTCCTTGTTGACGCGCTTGATGGCGGCGACGAAAACCTGGTTGCGCTGGTTGGCATGCACCGCCGTCCCCGAAAAGCTCTTGCCCCGCGGCTCGGCCTTTCCCTTCGTTTGGCGTCGTCGATGCCGTGCGAGGGTGCGTTCCTTGCTACCGAGGTCCCGAAGCACCGAGCGAAGGTCCTCAAGCCTTTCCCGATTCATTTCCGCAATTGCGGGGTGGTGGGTGTCCCGAACGATTTCCTGTTCATCGTGCTTCAGAACGCTGAATTCAAACTTGCAGGGAGTTGACATCGAATTCTCCTCGTTTGGTGTGCTGACACATGTGAGGTTTCGATCACCGATGGCGCCTCTCGACGCCGCTCATCCCGATCCGCCGCGCTCGACGGTGACGCGGGCCTGCATAAGCCGCTGGAACAGCTTTCGACGCCGCAACAGCGGAGGCCATGCATAAAGAAAAATTTCAGAGGGCCGCCAGATCGCGACCCAACCGAGGATCAGGAAGCCCTCCCGCAAAATATCCGGAAATGGACCCTTTTGAAATTTCTGCGACAAGAACAAGCCGAGCATCAGGCAGACTGAAAGCACGATCAGGCCGACAAGGAGGGAAAACCGGCCTGTTCTGAACAGCTCCTGCATTTCGCGCGTGGTCTCGTGGCTTCGAAGACCGAACCAATCCTTGATGGCAGATGCAATCTCCGACGAAGAGGATTGCGAACATTCCTCGGCCGGCAAGTGCAGGACAATGTCGATCGGAACTCCCTTCGGCACATCTTCCGCATAATCGACGATGTAGTCTTCCGCCTCCTTTGCGAGGTCTCGTTCCCGGAATGGCGAAGGATCAAGCGTGTTGAAGAGCTGCGAGACCGTGCGCAGTTTCATTTCGATTCGTCCTGCGTTCGCAGGGTCGCTCGAAGCGGCTGTCATAGGGGCACTCGGTCGCGCTACCGGTGGCCGCGCGTTCGCCACCAGGCCGCTCCGGTTGAAATACCATCGACCGGCCGATCGAAAAATCGGGATATTCCTCCCCAAGCTTCAGGGTTTTGTGGGACTACCCGGGACCCGGCTTGGCAGCCGTCCCCGGGGCGAGAGCGGGTGGCCGCGCAGAATTGTCTTTGACTGCGTATGGTGCGTGTTTGCTAGCCGTTCGCCGGCGTGCCGCGGTATGCCGGCGCAAGATGGCCGCGGATTGACCCGCGGCCTGATCTTCAAACCGGACAACACGCTAGTGGCGTCGATGCCAAGGAAGGCTCGGTGCGCCGGCGCAAGTGAGCTTCAGCCGTTGGCCGATGCGCCTCGCTCGGCCAAAACGGTCTGCGACGCCAGCCACTGCCACATCCATCGATACACCCACGGTATCGGGATGATGAAGGCGCTGGCGATTACAGCCACGATCGCACGCCACAGGAACTCCAGACCGCTGCCTATGAAGAGCACTTCGCGCCTGGTGCCCTGGATGTTCCGGCAAACCCACCGCATCCAGGCAACGTAAACCCAGGCCCAGCCGACGATCGTGATGACGGAGATAACCGCAAGAACGCCCCAACCGACATAAGCCCATACCGGGCCGGAGAAACTGAGCCCGAGCGGCTGCCCGTTGGAAGCGAGATTCGCGATGAACCATTTGAGAAACAGCCAGTATAAAGCCATTTGAACAAGGATCATCAGATTGCTGAGCAACTGGCTGCCGATCATGCCAATGGCGATCGTAAGAACGACGAAGCCAAAAAACCAGGGAACGATCGCCATCGCCTCGCCTGTGAAGCTTAGATTCGGCCGTCCCGGCACGCGCACGCACGGGACGATCCACTTGATGTACCAGATCAGAACCCACGGTGCCGGGATGATGAGGATCAAACCGACCACGAGCACCAGGGTGCGCCACGTGAACTCCAGGATCTCAAAATCGATCGACAGCGGACCTCCGCTATAGCTTCCGGCCATCTGCGGTGGGCCGCCGGGATGCGGAACAGAAGGTGGAGCCGATCCGCCGGGGACCAGGCCGGGAATGTCTCCGGCCCGCTGCCAGCCCGACATCCCCTCGGTCCAAACCAGCGTGTCCGCGCTCACCGCGCCCCGGGTAATGAGGTCGCGAAGCTGCGCCTCCGGATAGGGGCCCTGTTGCTGGCCGCCGGATGCATAAAACCACGATCGGTTTGACATTTTTGTACCTTGAGCCGTGGGGAGGGGAAGCCAACCGGGCGGCTGGCGATGAAACCCTATTTTGGCGGACGATCCCGCCGCCTGTACAGTGATCAAGATCACCAGCCCGTAATGTTTTCCTCTTCTTCCTGCAACTTTTTTGTGCCATTTGCCCAGAAAGATGCCAGATTTGCGCCGGCAGCGATCGCCAGGCGGTCGTGCTGCCTCGTGCTCAAGAAATATCCAGGGAAATGAAGGCCTGACCATGAAACTCGTCGTCGCGATCATCAAACCCTTCAAGCTTGACGAGGTGCGCCAGGCACTGACGGCCATCGGCGTCCACGGCATGACCGTGACCGAGGTCAAGGGCTACGGCCGTCAGAAGGGTCACACCGAAATCTATCGCGGCGCTGAATACGTCGTGAACTTCCTGCCCAAGCTCCGGATCGAAATCGCGGTCGCCTCCGACGTCGCCGCGAAGGCGGTCGAGGTCATTACCGCGAACGCGCGTACCGGGCAGATCGGCGACGGCAAGATCTTCGTCACACCGATCGACCACGCGCTGCGAATCCGCACCGGCGAGACGGATAGCGACGCGCTCTGAGACATCGCTAAATCAAGGCGCGGCGGCAGCGACGCCGAACGCGCGAATTCCAAGAAACGACAACGACACGACAACACGCCGGGGGAATTCCATGGGGGCACTATCGTATCGTGCAGCGGGGAATGCTGCGCTCATTACGCTTGCGGCGAGTTCGCTCGCGACGCCGGCCCTGGCCGTCGAGACATCCACCATCAATGCCGCCGACACCGCGTGGATGATCGTCGCCACCGCGCTGGTCTTGATGATGACGATACCTGGCCTGGCGCTGTTCTATTCCGGCATGGTGCGCAAGAAGAACGTGCTGGCGACCATGGCGCAGAGCCTTGCCGCGGTTGCGCTCATCTCGATCCTCTGGGTGGCGTTCGGCTATTCGCTGGCCTTTGTCGGCGACGGTCCCTGGATCGGTACACTCGATCGCTGGTTCCTGATCGGAATGACGATGGAGAGCGTCAACCCGGCGGCGAAGACGATTCCTGAAGCGCTTTTCATGCTGTACCAGATGACGTTCGCGATCATCACGGTGGCGCTGGTGGCGGGCGCGGTGGCCGACCGCATGCGGTTCTCGGCCTATCTGCTTTTTTCCGTCAGCTGGTTCACCTTCGTCTATGTGCCGCTCGCGCACTGGGTGTGGGGCGGCGGTTTCCTCGGCACCATGGGCGTGCTGGATTTCGCCGGCGGCCTCGTCGTGCATCTTTCCGCCGGCGTCGGCGGACTGGTGGCAGCGATGGTGATGGGCCGGCGCCAAGGCTATGGCAGCGAAAACCTCGCGCCGTTCGACCTGTCGCTTGCCGTGATCGGCACCGGATTGCTGTGGGTCGGCTGGTTCGGCTTCAACGGCGGCTCGGCGCTGGGCGCGAATTCCCGCGCGGTCATGGCGATCACCGCGACACATTTGGCCGCCTGCGCCGGCGCACTGACCTGGGCCGCGATCGAATGGGCGACGCGGCGCAAGCCCTCGGTGCTCGGCATGATTTCGGGCGCCGTCGCGGGCCTTGGCACCATCACGCCGGCCTCCGGATTCGTGGCGCCGTGGCACGGCGTCATCATCGGCGTCATCGCGGGAACACTCTGTTTCTGGGCCTGCACCTGGCTCAAGCAGCGCTTCAAATATGACGACTCGCTGGACGTGTTCGGCGTCCATGGCATCGGCGGATTGACCGGCACGTTGCTCGCCGGCGTGTTCGCGGTGAACGCGATCGGCGGCACCTCGGGCCTGATCGAGGGCAATCCGCAGCAGGTGCTGATCCAGCTCTATGGGATCGCCGCCACCCTGGTGTGGTCCGGCGGCGTCACCTTTGTACTGCTGAAGCTGGTTGGCGCGTTCGCGCCGTTGCGGGTTTCGGTCCAGCAGGAACTGGAAGGCCTCGATATCTCGCAGCACGGCGAAGCGCTGCAATAGGGGCACCCACCCCATTACCGTTTTCTTGCCCGCATGCTGAGCAGCGATTGCGACATCAGTCAGGCCTGCTCACGATTTAAGCAAGCCTGACTACACTTTGGGCGCGACGGAATGGCGCAGGAACGTGCAATTCCCGCAACGGGCGAAAAGAGCCGCATTCATAAACTGTTAGGCAACGATGCCGATCTGGCACGGCATTTGATTCTATGGGTCCTGGCTGTGCCCGCGAAGTGAACCTCTCCGCGTGGTGAACCTCAGTCGAGAACGCCCGGTCGGTCTGAACCGGGCCCAAGCGGGGATAGGACCCATGAAAATTGTTATGGCGATCATCAAGCCATTCAAGCTCGAAGAAGTCCGTGATGCCCTGACCGCCATTGGCGTTCATGGTCTCACGGTGACGGAAGTCAAAGGTTATGGCCGCCAGAAGGGTCATACGGAAATCTATCGCGGCGCCGAATACGCTGTGAGTTTCCTGCCCAAGATCAAGATCGAGGTCGCTGTGGCCTCGGATCAGGTCGACAAGACCATCGACGCCATCACCTCCGCTGCCAAGACCGGCCAGATCGGCGACGGCAAGATCTTCGTCATCAACCTCGACCATGCGGTGCGCATCCGCACGGGTGAGGCGGATGCCGCGGCCCTCTGATTTCGCGCTCAAACCTTACCATTCAGGAGTAAAACCAAATGACGTTTAAACGTCCCTATAGCGCGGGACTGGCCGCCCTCGCAGTCGGCATGTTCGCCGCAACCGCGGCCTACGCCGAACCAACCGTCAACAAGGGCGACAATGCCTGGATGCTGACGTCGACAGTGCTGGTGCTGTTGATGACGATCCCGGGCCTGGCGCTGTTCTATGGCGGTCTCGTCCGTTCCAAGAACATGCTCTCGGTCCTGATGCAGGTGTTCTACACCGTCTGCATCGTCACCCTGCTCTGGGCGCTCTACGGCTACAGCCTCGCCTTCACCGGCGGTTCCGACTTCATCGGCGGCTTCTCCAAGGCCTTCCTGATGGGCGTCACTCCGGATTCGAAAGCGGCAACCTTCAGCGTCGACGCCAACATCACCGAGCTGATCTACATCTGCTTCCAGATGACCTTCGCGTGCATTACCCCTGCCCTCATCGTCGGCGCCTTTGCCGAACGCATGAAGTTCGCGGCGATCGCGTTGTTCGTCCCGCTCTGGGTGACGCTGATCTACTTCCCGATCGCGCACATGGTTTGGTACTGGGCCGGACCGGACGCGATCGCGGATGCAGCCAAGGCGCTTGCCGCGGCGGCTGACGGTGCGGCGAAGACTGCCGCGCAGGCCAAGCTCGACGAGGTCAACGCCGATGCCGGCTGGATCTTCAAGAAGGGCGCGATCGACTTCGCCGGCGGCACCGTGGTGCACATCAACGCCGGTATTGCCGGTCTTGTCGGTGCGCTGCTGATCGGCAAGCGCGTCGGTTACGGCAAGGAGCTGATGGCTCCGCACTCGCTGACCATGACCATGATCGGCGCTTCGCTGCTCTGGGTCGGCTGGTTCGGCTTCAACGCCGGATCGAACCTCGAAGCCTCCGGCGGCGCCGCGCTCGCCATGACCAACTCCTTCGTTGCAACCGCAGCGGCGGCGCTGGCCTGGATGTTCGCGGAATGGATCGTCAAGGGCCATCCCTCGGTGCTCGGCGCGTTGTCGGGCGCGGTGGCGGGCCTCGTGGCGGTCACGCCTGCGGCCGGCTATTCCGGTCCGATGGGCGCGATCGTGCTCGGCCTCGTGGTCGGCGTCGTCTGCCTGTTCTTCTGCACCGTGGTGAAGAACTCGCTCGGCTATGACGACTCGCTCGACGTGTTCGGCGTCCACTGCGTCGGCGGCATCGTCGGCGCGCTCGGCACCGGCATTCTGGTCAATCCAGCCCTCGGCGGCACCGGCGTCATGGACTACGCCGCCGGCAAGATCGGCGACTACGACTTCGTTGCGCAGATGACCTCGCAGATCTGGGGCGTCGGCACCACGCTGGTGTGGTCGGGCATCGGTTCGGCGATCCTCTACAAGGTGGTCGACGTGATCGTCGGTCTGCGCGTCAACGTCGAAACCGAGCGTGAAGGCCTCGACGTCACCGAGCACACCGAGCGCGCTTACAACATGTAAGTTCTCCCGGGATGCGGTCCCCCAAGGGCCGTATCCACAACTCCGGTTCGGGCACATACCCGGCAATGCCCTGACCGTTGAGGGGCTCCAGCGCAAGTTGGAGCCCCTTTCTTTTTGCCTCGGCCACCCGAGAAAGGATTTGCCAAAACTCCTGCAAGCCGTCGAAGATGGCTGCAACAATCAAAGGGAGAGCGTCATGAAAATCGAGGGCGGATGCTATTGCGGCAAGGTGCGCTACGAGGCCGAGGGCGAACCGATGATGGCGGCGCAGTGCCACTGCCGCGAATGCCAATATATCTCGGGCGGCGCTCCGAACATGTTCGTGGCGATGCCAGTCAGCGGCTTCAAATACACCGCAAGCCAGCCCAAGCAGTTCTCCCGCAGCGACCTCGAGCGCGCGGTGACGCGCGAATTCTGCGCCGAATGCGGGACCCATTTGGTGACCAAGGTGCCCGGATTGCCGGCGGTCGTACTCAAGGTCGGAACTTTCGACAACCCCGCCCTCTTCAATCCGCAGATGGCGATCCACACGCTCGACAAGCAGGCCTTCCACCACGTGCCCGAAGGCATGCCGGCGTTTGAGCGGCTGCCGCAACGGTAACGCTGCAAGGCGCTATCCTCCGCTTTCCGACGGTGTGATCAACTCAACTGTCGGAAAATAGGTGCGATAGCGCTGTGCATCCCGCGTCAAGAGTGGCCGCTGCTCGACGGCGGCGTGAGCGCCGATAAAAAAATCGGACAATACGCCCGTGCGAACGCCACCCATTGCGCGGTATCGCAGATAGGCCTTGCCCGCCAGAAACAGCGCAGGACGTGGGATCGTCGCGACGTTGATCTCCAGATTGTGGAGCATCGCGTCCACGTCTTCGACCGTGGAGTAGCGTGTCGATATCTCGGCGTAGATCACGTCGTTGATAATAAGCCGCCCAGCCGCAGCCGCCTGCTCAAGCTGCTCTTGCGACCAGTCCGCCCATGCCTCACCGTCAGTGACGACGTCCAGAATGACGTTCGAATCGACGAGCGTCATTCCGGCTCGCCGCGCAGGAGAGCCATCAGTTGATCGGTTGTCAGGCCCGGCCCGGCTGATCCGCGCGCCTTGGCAAACTTGCTTGGCGGCCGAGGGCCGTCAGCTTTCTCGATCACCACGCCACCGTCCGCGCTGCGGCGGAAATCCACCCGACTGCCGGGCTGAATTCCCAGATAATCGCGCATTGGCTTCGGGATTGTTACCTGGCCCTTGCGGGTAACTGTTGTTGCCATCGCCCGTCTCCCGGTAATACCGTCCTATGATATGGTAATACCGAGCAAATTGTCCAGCAGCACCGATGGTTAAACGCGTCTTAACCTCGCCGTATCTATGGTGGTTTGATGTGTTTCCGGTCATCGGTCTGGGCCCTAGACCGCTCTTGAAAGTGTTGGCGTTTCAGACATGGCAATGACGGCCTCTTCCGGCGTGGCGCAGGGCGCCGGCAGCTTGCCTGCCGGTCAGGCCGAGCGCTCGCCTTTCCTCCGGACGACCGAGCTGCTGGCCCCCTATCAACCAGCTAAGCCATTGATCACGCTGTCCTTAGGCGAGCCGCAGCACCCGGTGCCGGACTTTGTCGGGCCGGTGCTGGCGAAACACATCGCTGATTTTGGCCGCTATCCCCTCGCCAAGGGGATCGAGCCGTTCCGGCGCGCGGCCGCGAGCTGGCTGAACACCCGGTTCGACCTGCCGCGGGCGGTCGATCCCGAGAGTGAAATCCTGGTGTTGAACGGCAGCCGCGAGGGGCTGTTTTTCGCGGCGATCACCGCCGCCCGCTATGTCGGCCCGCGCAAGGGCAGGCCCGCGATCCTGATGCCCAACCCGTTTTATCCGGCCTATGGCGCGGGCGCCCGCGCCGCCGGTTGCGAACTGATCTACCTGCCGACCACACTCGCCAACGGATTTTTGCCGGATCTCGACACGCTCGACGAGGCGACGCTGGCCCGAACCGTGGCGATGTTCATCGCCTCGCCCGCCAATCCGCAAGGCGCGGTCGCCTCGCGCGACTACTTCATCCGCCTGAAGAAACTCGCCGACCGTTATGGCTTCATGATCCTCAGCGACGAGTGCTATTCGGAGATCTACACAAGGCAGGCGCCGGGCAGCGCGCTGGAATGCGCCGGGCCCGACTTCAGCAACGTCGTTGCATTTCAGTCGCTGTCGAAGCGCTCGAACCTGCCCGGCATGCGCGTCGGCTTTGCCGCCGGCGACCACAAGTTTCTCGCGGCCTATCACGAATTGCGCAATGTCGCCGCACCCCAGGTGCCGGTGCCGCTGCAGCACGTGGCGGTCGCCGCCTATAGCGACGAAACGCATGTCGAAGAAAACCGCAGGCTTTACCGTATCAAGTTCGATCTCGCCGACCAGATTCTCGGCAGCCGCTACGGCTATGTGCGCCCCGCCGGCGGCTTCTGCGTCTGGCTCGACGTCTCCGATCTCGGCGGCGACGAGGCTGTGGCGGTGAAACTTTATCGGGATGCGGGCGTCCGCGTGATACCCGGAAGTTATCTGTCGCGGCTGCAAGACGACGGCTTCAATCCCGGCGCAGGCTACATCCGCCTTGCACTGGTCTCAGACAGTGAATCAACGGCCGAGGCGCTGCACCGGCTGGTCGAAATTCTTGATTAATCGCAGGGCCCCATGAGCATGCCAGCGATCGAACGTGTTATCCCCCTGGTCGGTCATCTGCCGGCCTCCATTCGCGACGCCCTCGCGCGGCGCTTGCGCGAACTCACAGGCCTCAGCTTGATCTCGCTGTCCGGCGTGGCGGCGGCGGCGCTGATGACGTGGTCGGTACAGGACCCGAGCCTGAGCCACGCGACGTCGCGTCCGATCCGCAACGTGCTCGGCTATCCCGGCGCGATCGGCGCCGATCTCCTGATGCAGATTCTCGGCCTCGGCGCGATCATGCTGATCCTCCCGGTCGCGGTGTGGGGCTGGCGCATGCTGACCCATCGCACCTTCGACCGCGAAGCATTGCGCCTTGGATGCTGGATTCTCTGCACGGTGATCGCGGCGGGCTTTGCAAGCTGCTGGCCGCATGGCGGAGCGTGGGCGCTGCCGACCGGCCTTGGCGGCGTCGTCGGCGATGCGCTGGTGCGCGCGCCCGCGGTGGTGTTCGGCCCGGCCGGCTTCACCTATCGTCTCGTGCTCGGCATCATCCTGTTCGCGGCGATGTGTGCGACCTTCCTGTTTGCCAGCGGCTGGGGCTCGCGCCCACGAGAGGAAGAACTGACGCCGATCGAGGACGATGACACGCCCTTCGAGGAAGAAGGGGATCGCAGTTCGGTTTCGCTAGGATGGATGTATCACGCGCTGATGAGCCTGAAGGCGCGGCTCGGCTGGCTGATGAGCGCGGCCTACCGATCGCTGGTATCGAGTTCGACGCCGCCGCGCCGAGCCTCGTTCGAACGTCAGGAACCGACCCTCCGCGGTCGCGCTGCGCCGGCACTGGCCCCGCAGGACGAGGAAATCGAGGACGAGGAGGAGGAAGAAGAGGAAGACGAGGAAGAGGAAGTTCCCGCCGCCCGCGCTTCGCGCAAGAAAGCCGCACCACGCGCGCCGGCCCGCAAATCCGAAAAATTCGAACTGCCTTCCGTCTCCGTGCTGACGGCGCCCAAGGCGTCGGACCGGCAGCCGCTCAGCAAGGCTGAGCTGGAGGCCAATTCGCGCGCGCTGGAAGGCGTGCTCGGCGATTTCGGCGTCCGCGGCGAGATCGTCAAGGCCAATCCCGGCCCGGTCGTGACGCTCTACGAACTCGAACCGGCGCCCGGCATCAAGTCCTCGCGCGTCATCGGCCTTGCCGACGATATCGCCCGCTCGATGAGCGCGCTCTCGGCACGCGTCGCCGTGGTCGCCGGCCGCAACGCCATCGGCATCGAGCTGCCGAACGTGCATCGCGAGAAAGTTTACTTGCGCGAATTGCTGACCGCGAAAGACGAGTCGCACGCGAAGCTGCCGCTCTGCCTCGGCAAGAACATCGGCGGCGAATCCATCATCATCGACCTGGCGCGCACGCCGCATATGCTGATCGCCGGCACCACCGGCTCCGGCAAATCGGTCGCGATCAACACCATGATCCTGAGCCTGGTCTATCGGCTGCGGCCGGATCAGTGCCGCCTGATCATGGTCGATCCAAAAATGCTCGAACTCTCCGTCTATGACGGCATCCCGCATCTGCTGACGCCGGTCGTGACCGATCCGAAGAAAGCGGTGGTCGCGCTGAAATGGGCCGTGCGCGAGATGGAAGAGCGCTACAAGAAAATGTCCAAGCTCGGCGTGCGCAACATCGACGGCTATAACCAGCGCCTCGTCGAAGCCAGGGGCAAGGGCGAGGATCTGACGCGCACGGTGCACACCGGCTTCGACAAGGAAACCGGCAAGGCGATCTACGAGGAAGAAAAGCTCGACCTCGAACCGCTGCCCTATATCGTCATCATCGTCGACGAAATGGCCGACCTGATGATGGTGGCCGGCAAGGACATCGAAGGCGCGGTGCAGCGCCTGGCGCAGATGGCGCGCGCCGCCGGCCTGCACGTCATTCTCGCCACCCAGCGTCCCTCGGTCGACGTCATCACCGGCACCATCAAGGCGAACTTCCCGACCCGTATCTCGTTTCAGGTCACCTCGAAAATCGACAGCCGCACCATCCTCGGCGAAATGGGCGCCGAGCAACTGCTCGGACAGGGCGACATGCTCTATATGGCCGGCGGCGGACGCATCAGCCGCGTGCACGGTCCGTTCGTCTCCGACGAGGAAGTCGAAAAGGTCGTTCGTCACCTCAAGACCCAGGGCCAGCCGGAATATCTGGAGGCGGTCACGGCGGAAGAGCCGACCGACGAGGACGGCGCGGTGTTCGATTCCAGCGCCATGGGCAGCGATGGCGGCGGCGACCTGTTCTCGCAGGCGGTTGCAATCGTCAAGCGCGACCGCAAGGCCTCGACATCCTACATTCAACGACGGCTGCAAATCGGCTATAACCGGGCCGCGTCGTTAATGGAGCGAATGGAACTCGAAGGCATCGTCGGGCAGGCCAATCACGCCGGCAAGCGCGAAATTCTGGTCGAGGAAGAAGAGGGCGGATTCTAAGGGTACCGGCGCCGACGGCGAATTCAGCAACCATTTTCACGGAAAAACGATACCTTCTTTGGTCGAAAGCACGATAAAATGGCCGGGAGCGGGACGCCTCGTCAAAAAGAGATCCGAAATAGCTGATGAAACAATACCCCAACCATCGCGGGCTGCGCTCCGGACTGGCCGTTTTGATCGCCACATCCATCGCTGGCTTCGCGACGCCGGCTCTTTCGCAGACCGTGCCGGTTCCGAAGCCCGCGCCTAAGGCGCGCGAGGGCGGCGTGCAGATGAGCGCGCAGGACAATAATAAGGGGCCGTCGACGACGGGCGCCACCCAGACGCCGCCGAATCCGGTGATTCCGGATCCGCGCCGCAATGCCCCTGCCAATATTTTTGCAACCTTCGACGCCAACCAGAAGGCGCAAGCTGCCAAGGTCAGTTCCTACCTGTCTTCGCTGCAGACGCTGGTCGGAAATTTCGTCCAGGTCGGCCCGGACGGCAGCAAGACCAAGGGCGATTTCTACATCCAGAAACCGGGCAAGGTGCGCTTCGAATACGAAGCGCCCAGCCCGATCGCGATCATCGCCGATGGATCGTCGCTGGCGGTCCGCGATACGAAGCTTGCGACGCAGGATATCTACCCGCTGTCGCAGACACCGCTTCGCTTCCTGCTGTCGGACCGGATCGATCTGCTGAAGGACACCAATGTCGTCAACGTCACGGCCGATGACGTCTACATCAGCGTCACCATCGAGGAGAAGCAGGCCCTGATCGGCACCAGCCGGCTGATGCTGATGGTCGGCGTCAAGGACGGCCAGCTCAAGCAATGGACGGTGACTGACCCGCAGGGCTACGACACCACGGTTGCGGTCTACAATCTGGACTCGTCCAAGAAGGTCGACCCCGGCCTCTTCAAGATCGACTTCACCAACTACATTACCCCCGCGAACTGAACAGCGCGCCTTCGCACGCGGAAAATTGTAGGGTGGGCAGAGCGCAGCGTGCCCACCAACAGTGTCGCGGTTCGATAGGTGGTGGGCACGTCGCTAGCGCTCCTTTGCCCACCCTACAAAATTCCACCTGTGGACAAGCACGGCGACGTCATCATGAACCGTGGTAATACACGGCCCTCATGCGGTTTTCCCTGACAACGTGGAATATCAATTCGGTGCGCCTGCGCATCGACATCGTCGCCAAATTCCTTAAATCGGCGCGGCCGGACGTGCTGTGTCTGCAGGAAACCAAGTGCATCGACGACGCCTTCCCGCTGAAGCGATTCAAGCGCCTTGGCTATGAGCACATCGCGCTGAACGGTCAGAAGGGTTATCACGGTGTCGCCATCGTCTCGAAACTGCCGTTCGAGAGCACCGACATCAGAACCTTCTGCGACAAGATCGATTCACGCCACATCTCGGTGGCGTTCGGCGAGAAGGCGCAGCTTGCAAAGCCGCTGGTGCTGCACAATTTCTACGTCCCGGCCGGCGGCGACATTCCCGATCCCGCGCTCAATCCGAAATTCGATCACAAGCTTAAGTTTCTCGACGAGATGAAGGCGTGCGAACCGCTGCATCCGCGCGGCGACGACCGCCACATCCTGGTCGGCGACCTCAACGTCGCTCCGCACGAGAACGACGTGTGGTCGCACAAGCAGCTCTTGAAGGTCGTCTCGCACACGCCGATCGAATGCGAGAAGCTGCTGGCGGCGCAGGCCCATGGCGAATGGTTCGACGTCGCGCGCGAGCGGATCCCGCATTCGGAAAAGGTCTATACGTGGTGGAGCTACCGCGCCGCCGACTGGACCGTGGGCGACCGCGGCCGGCGGCTCGACCACATCTGGGTCTCGCGCGCGCTGAAGGACGGTGTCAGCGATTTCAGGATCACCCGCGACGCCCGCGGCTGGGAGCGCCCGTCCGACCATGTGCCGGTGACGGTGACGCTGGACGTTTAAGTCTAGAATGGAGCAGCATCCACCATCCTCATCCTGAAGAGCGCGCATAGCGCGCGTCTCGAAGGACGGGCCGCGGGCGAGAGCGGAGCCGCATGGTTCTCCCGGCGACGCGAGCATTGTCCAGAGACGGCGCTAACGCGCCTCCTCGCCATGAGGTTCGCTAGATACTGAGCTTGGCGCCGGCCATCAAAATATCGCTGGCGATCTGGCTGGTGCGGGTGGCGAGTTCGTCGCGCAGCCGGCGCGCCGCGCCGGGGTCGCTTTCGAGCACGCGTTGAAACAGGCTGCGCGCCACCCGAATGACCGAGGAATGATCGAGCGCGACCGCACTCGACGGCCGCTTCATCGCAACGATCAGCGCCAATTCGCCGATCAGGGAACCGGGCCCGGCAACGACTTCGGCGCCGCCGTCCTCGACGCGGAACGAACCACGCTGGACGATATAGCCGGCATCCGCCTCGTCGCCGGAGTTGAACAGATAATCGCCGGGCGAGAAATCGCGCTGCTCCGAGCCGATCGCCAGCATGCGCAACGCCGCCGTTCCCAACAGGCGCAACGTCGGGACCCGCTCGAGCAGGGCTACATCATCTTCGATCGACATTGATCTTTGACCGGGATGCGCGAAAATTGCGAACCGATGCTGCGGATCGTATCACGGCACCAGCTTGTAGCCACCGGCTTCCGTCACCAGGATTTCCGGATTGGCCGCATCCTTCTCGATCTTCTGCCTCAGACGGTAGATATGGGTTTCCAGCGTGTGCGTGGTGACGCCCGAATTGTAGCCCCAGACCTCCTGCAGCAGCGTCTCGCGCGACACCGGCAACTGGCCGGCCCGATACAGGAAACGCAGGATCGCGGTTTCCTTCTCGGTCAGCCGGACTTTTCTGGCATTGGCGGCGGTCAGCATCTTGGAGCCGGGGCGGAAGCTGTACGGGCCGACGGAAAACACCGCGTCCTCGCTGGCTTCATGCTGGCGAAGCTGCGCCCTGATCCGGGCGAGCAGGACGGCGAACCGGAACGGCTTTGCGACATAATCATTGGCGCCGGATTCGAGCCCCAGGATGGTGTCCGAATCGGTGTCGTGGCCGGTCAGCATGATGATCGGCGCCTTGAAGCCGCCCTTGCGGAGGCTGCGCACGACCTCCCGTCCGTCGGTATCCGGCAAGCCGACATCCATCAGCACCAGATCGGGGGAATTGGCTTTGGCGGCGCTGGCGCCCTTGGCGCCGGTATCGACTGCGGAAGCTTCGAACTCCTCGTGCAGCGATAATTGCTCGACCAGCGTGTCGCGCAGATCGTTGTCGTCCTCCACGATCAGGATCTTGCGGGCATTGGGCATAGGATACGATCCTCTCGAGGCAGGCGGCGGACACAGGGGAAGCGTCAAGCCGGGTCGTCAGGTACTGATTCGCGCAATTCGGCAACGGCGTCCGATTGAGTAGGCGATTGTTACAGATTCACAAGCCGAACCGCAGTGTATCCCAAATTTGAGCCGCGTTTGGATGAATGTCCTGTAATGGCGTCATTAGGGCGATTTCGGCCGGAGCAGGCAATCCCAGGATTCGGACACTGGTATGGAAAGAAGCGCTATTTCAATCACTTATAAGACAGCTGCGCGTGATCGGCCGCTTGCGGCCATTCGAGTCCGCGGGGCGGCCGGCGACCCGCGCCGGGGCTGGCTGACGGCGGACGGCTGGACCGTGCCGGTGGCACTTGGCCGCGGTGGCATCCTTGCCAACAAGCGGGAGGGCGACGGCGGCACCCCGAGGGGCACGTATCAGCCGCTGCAATTGTGGTGGCGTGCCGACCGCCATCCCCGACCGCGGACCTATCTGCCGGTCCGGCCGATCCGGCCGGAAGACGCCTGGTGCGAGGACCCGCGGGACCGCCATTACAATCAACCTATCCGTCTGGTCCGCGACCAGCCTGGCGACCGGCTGACGCGCGAGGACCACCTCTACGATTTCATCGTCGAAATCGATCACAACGCCGGGCCACGGGTAGCCGGCCGCGGCAGCGCCGTATTCCTGCATCTGGCGCGCACCAATTTTTCGCCGACCGCGGGATGCGTTTCGATGACGAAATCCAGCCATGCTGCGGCTGTTGCGGCGAATGGGCCCGCAGACCAAGATCATGATCGGCTGATAGGGAATCAAAGCCATGCTCGACGAGAAAGCGATAGCAGCCGCATCGAAGACGCTGCACGACCACTGGCGCGCCGGCACCAAATTCGCCGGCCTCGACGATGGATTGCGGCCGCACGATCGCATCGATGGCTATGCGATCCAGGCGGAAATCGAAAAATATTCGTCCGAAAGTTTGTTCGGCTGGAAGATCGCAGCCACCAGCGAGGCCGGACAAAAGCACATCAATGTCGATGGCCCGATGGCCGGGCGCATCCTGGCCGAGACCGTGATATCCGATGGCGGAACGGCTTCGATGGCGGGCAACGAAATGCGCGTCGCCGAACCCGAATTCGCCTTTCGCATGCGCGTCGATCTGCCGGCGCGCGCCACGCCCTATACGGTGCAGCAGGTCCTCGACGCGGTCGACACGCTGCATCCGGCCATCGAGATTCCGGATTCGCGGTTTGCCGATTTCGTCAGCGCCGGCGCCGCGCAGATCATTGCCGACAACGCCTGCGCGCATCTGTTCGTGCTCGGGCCCGCCGACGAGCGCGGACTGGCGTTCGCGCGATCTGGTCGAGGAGCGGCCCGTCATCACGATGCGCGGCCAGCAATTCATCGGTCACGGCAAGAACGTGCTGGGCGATCCCCGAGTCGCGCTGACCTGGCTCGCCAACGAATTGCGCCAGCTTGGCGTGACGCTGAAAGCCGGCCAGATCGTCACGACAGGCACCTGCCATCCGCCGCTGCCGATTCAATCCGGCGATTTTTGCGCCGTCGATTTCGGTGCGCTCGGAAAGGTGTCGGTGGGGTTCGAGTAGACGCTCTCTCCACGTCATTCCTGCGAACGCAAAGCGTATGCGCACGGCGAGCATCGCGACGAAGCAATCCACTCTTTCGAATGCCGCGCGATGGATTGCTTCGCTTCGCTCGCAATGACGACAATCTACCGATGTCCGAAAATCGCCGAGCCCACGCGCACATGCGTGGCGCCGAACTGGATCGCGACCGCGAAATCGGCGCTCATGCCCATCGACAGATTTTTCAGTCCGTTGCGCGCGGCGATCTTGGCCGTCAACGCGAAATGCGGCGCCGGCGCTTCGTCGACCGGCGGGATGCACATCAGGCCGGAAATGACGAGACCATATTTCTCACGACAGCTGGCGATGAAGGCGTCGGCGTCGCCCGGTGCGACGCCGGCCTTTTGCGGCTCCTCGCCAGTGTTCAGCTGAACGAACAATTCCGGCCGCCTGTTCTGGGAATTGATTTCCTTGGCTAACGCTTCGCAAATGCTGGGACGGTCGACCGAATGGATGGCGTCGAACAGCGCCACGGCCTCCTTGGCCTTGTTGGATTGCAGCGGCCCGATCAGATGCAACGCAATTCCGGGGCAGGCCGACATCAGCGCCGGCCATTTCGCCTTGGCTTCCTGCACGCGATTTTCGCCGAACACGCGCTGGCCGGCATCGATGACCGGCGAAATGGCTGCGGCGTCGAACGTTTTCGACACTGCGATCAGCGTCACCGACGCGCGCTCGCGGCGCGCTTCCTTGCACGCACGCGCGATGTCCTGCTCCACCTGGGCGAGACCGTTTGGTAAAGACTTGGTTAGCGGCGTTGTCATCTCTCTCGCGTCATGTCCTGATTTCGTCGGTAAATTTACGGCATTTCCTCGAATTTTACCAAGTTCGGGAAAGGCTTTTTGAACCCTTCGCTCTACCCTGCGGTGTGGGGGGCGAGATGTCTGGCGTAACTTTCAACCGCAATCGGGTCAAACTCAAGAAGCTTCTGGGAATCCGGGCGCGGCTTGCCATGCTGGCCGTGCTGCTGGTGGCGCCCTTGATGCTGGAGCGCGTCCGCTCGCTCGAAGACACCCGCGCCAGGCAGATCGCGATGGCTTCGGAAGAATACGCCAATATCACCCACCACAGCGCCGAGACCCAGCGCGAGGTGATCTCCTCCGTCGAGACGATGCTGAAATCGGCCGCCTATATCCGCGCGGCCAGCGGCATCGGGCGCAGTTGCGAAATCCTGCGCGCCAGCCTGCCCGCCAACCTGCCCTGGATCCGCAGCATCATGCTCGTGAGCAAGGAAGGCGTGGTGCAGTGTTCCACGCTGAACATTCAGGTCGGCCTCAACATCGGCGATCGCGACTATTTCAGGAAGGCGCAGGAAACCCGCGATTTCGTCTTCAGCGACTATTTGTTCGGCAAGACCAACAACCGGCCGATCATGATGGCGGCCTATCCGGTCTCCGCGATCAATCCGGAGGAAGAATCGGTTGCGGTCGCCGGCATCAATCTCGACTGGCTGTCGAAGATCATGGCCAACTTCAGCGGACGACCGGGCATCTCAGCGCTACTGATCGACAGCACCGGCGTCGTGCTGGCGGCGCCGCCCGACCAGGCCAGCATGATCGGCCAGCCGCTCGGCAACGTGCCGCTGCTGTCGGCCATCACCTACAAGGCGCTCAGCGCCAACTCCGATACGGGCTCGATTTCGTTTACCGCGACCGACGGCTCCAGGCGCGCCATCAGTTTCGCCCGCATTCCAGGAACGCAATCGCGCCTGGTCGTCAGCGTCGACGAGGCCAAGGTGACGGCCGCGATCAATCGCGACATCCGCACCGCCTATCTGCAATTGGCATTTGTCTGCCTGTTCGTGCTGCTCGGCGCGCTGATCGGCGCCGAGAAGCTCATCATCAAGCCGATCGAAGTCATGACCGGCATGGCCAAGCGGTTCGGCGAGGGCGATTCGTCGGCCCGCGTTGCGCGCAGCCGCCTGCCTGCGGAGTTCATGCCGCTGGCGCGGGCCTTCAACGCGATGGCGGCCCAGCTCAGCCAGCGCGAGCGCGAACTGGTCGCCACCAACGACCGGCTCACCGTGATGGCCTCGATCGACATGCTGTCCGGTCTCGCCAACCGCCGCGGCTTCCAGAGCCGGCTGGATTTCGAATGGATGAAGGCGCAGCAATTCAACAGCGAGCTGTCGCTGCTGATGATCGATGTCGATCACTTCAAGCTCTACAACGACACCTATGGCCACCCGGAAGGCGACACCTGCCTCACCAGGCTTGGCGAAGCGCTGGCCGGTATCGCCGCCGGCACCATGGGCTTTGCCGGCCGCTATGGCGGCGAGGAATTCTGCCTGCTGCTGCCGAACACCGGCCCCCAGCGAGCGCTGGAGATCGGCGAAACGGTGCGCGCGACCGTGCAAGACCTCGGCCTGCCGCACAGCACCTCCAGCCACCAGACCGTCACCGTGAGCGTCGGCGTCGCCGCGACCCTGCCGAACGACGCTCAGTCCCCCGGCGACCTGGTCGAGGCGGCCGATGCCGCCCTCTACGCGGCCAAGCACCGCGGCCGAAATACCGTCGTCGAGCACGGCTTTGCCAAGCCGGTGGACGAGGCCGGGATGGCGATGGCGGGGTGATGCAGGCGCGCTGCGCCTTCGATCAAATGCCCTTCCTCCGCTCCCCCAACCCGTTGACCCCGCAGCCGCTTTTGTGGCCTAGTCCGCCGTCCTCTGGACGGGACCCGAATCCACAAAAAGCGCTGCGATTCCATGACCTCCGAACGCTACAACGCCCGTGATTCCGAGCCGCGCTGGCAACGCCAGTGGGACGAAAAGGCGATCTTCGCCTCGAAAAACGACGATCCGCGGCCGAAATACTACGTGCTCGAGATGTTCCCCTACCCGTCCGGGCGCATCCATATCGGGCATGTCCGCAATTACACCCTGGGCGACGTGCTGGCGCGGTTCATGCGCGCCAAGGGGTTCAACGTGCTGCACCCGATGGGCTGGGACGCCTTCGGCCTGCCGGCCGAGAACGCCGCGATCGAGCGCAAGGTCGCGCCGAAGGCCTGGACCTACGACAACATCGCCGCGATGAAGAAGCAGTTGCGGTCGATCGGGCTGTCGCTGGACTGGGCGCGCGAATTCGCGACCTGCGATCCCAGCTACTACAAGCATCAGCAGAAGATGTTTCTGGACATGCTGCGCGCGGGGCTGGCCGAGCGCGAGAAGCGCAAGCTCAACTGGGACCCGGTCGACATGACCGTGCTCGCCAACGAGCAGGTGATCGACGGCCGCGGCTGGCGCTCCGGCGCGGTTGTCGAACAGCGCGAGATGAGCCAGTGGGTCTTCAAGATCACGAAATACTCGCAGGAACTGCTGGACGCGCTCGACGGCGCTGGACCGCTGGCCCGACAAGGTGCGGCTGATGCAGCGCAACTGGATCGGCCGCTCCGAAGGCCTGCTGCTGCGCTTCGCGCTCGATCCGGCCACGACGCCGTCAGGCGAGACGGAACTGAAGATTTTCACGACGCGGCCCGACACGCTGTTCGGCGCCAAGTTCATGGCGATCGCGGCGGATCATCCGCTGGCGCAGGCCGCGGCGGCGAAGAATCCGAAGCTCGCCGAATTCATCGCCGACGTGAAGAAGATCGGCACCGCGCAGGAAATCATCGACACCGCCGAGAAGCAGGGCTTTGACACCGGCATCAAGGCCGTCCATCCGTTCGATCCGAGCTGGAAGCTGCCGGTCTACGTCGCGAATTTCGTGCTGATGGAGTACGGCACCGGCGCGATCTTCGGCTGCCCGGCGCACGACCAGCGCGACCTCGACTTCGTCAACAAGTACAAGCTCGGCAATATCGCCGGTGGTCTGCCCCGAGGGCCAGGACCCGAAGACGTTTGTCATCACCGACACCGCCTATGACGGCGACGGCCGCATGATCAATTCCCGCTTCCTCGACGGCATGACCATCGAGCAGGCCAAGGAAGACGTCGCGAAGCGGCTGGAAAGCGAGATGCGCGGCAACGCGCCGGTCGGCGAGCGCCAGGTGAATTTCCGCCTGCGCGACTGGGGCATCTCGCGCCAGCGCTATTGGGGCTGCCCGATCCCTGTGATCCATTGCCCGAAATGCGATGTGGTGCCGGTGCCGGACGCCGATCTGCCGGTGGTGCTGCCCGACGACGCCACCTTCGACAAGCCCGGCAACGCGCTCGACCATCATCCGACCTGGAAGCACGTCACCTGCCCGAAATGCGGCGGCAAGGCGCAGCGCGAAACCGACACCATGGACACCTTCGTGGATTCGTCCTGGTATTTTGCGCGCTTCACCGATCCCTGGAACGAGAAGGCGCCGACCACGCTGCCGCTCGTCAACCGGATGCTGCCGGTCGACCAGTATATCGGCGGCGTCGAGCACGCGATCCTGCATCTGCTCTACAGCCGCTTCTTCACCCGCGCGATGAAGGCCACCGGCCATATCGGCATGGACGAGCCGTTCGCCGGCATGTTCACGCAGGGCATGGTGGTGCACGAGACCTATCAAAAGGCCGACGGCTCTTACGTCACGCCGGCGGAGGTGAAGGTCGAAGCCGGCGGCAACGGCAAGCGCGCCATCCTGCATTGAAACCGGCGAAGACATCACGATCGGCCCGATCGAGAAGATGTCGAAGTCGAAGAAGAACACCGTCGACCCCGACGACATCATCGCGACCTATGGCGCCGACGTCGCGCGCTGGTTCATGCTGTCGGACTCGCCGCCCGACCGCGACGTGATCTGGAGCGACGAACGGCGTGCAGGGCGCCTCGCGCTTCGTGCAGCGGCTGTGGCGGCTGGTGAACGAATCAGCCGAGATCGCCAAGACGGCGCCGGCGGACCGGCCGGCCTCGTTCGGCGCCGACGCGCTGGCCTTGCGCAAGGCCGCCCATGGCGCGCTGGACAAGGTGTCGTCCGGGATCGAACGGCTGCATTTCAACGTCTGCCTCGCCCATATCCGGGAATTCGCCAATGCGCTGGCCGAGGTGCTGGGCAAGGGCGGAACAGCCGTCGCCGGACACCGCCTGGGCGGTCCGGGAGGCTTCGGTCATCCTGGTTCAACTTTTCGCGCCGATGATGCCGCATCTGGCCGAGGAGTGCTGGCAGGTCCTGGGGCAGTCCGGGCTGATTTCGGAGGCCGATTGGCCCCAAATCGAACGCGATTTGCTGGTTGAAGACACCGTGACGCTGGTGGTCCAGGTCAACGGCAAGAAACGGGGTGATGTTACCGTGCCACGGGTCGCCCAAAATCCGGAAATTGAGGCTGCCGTTTTGGCGCTCGATGCGGTAAAACTCGCTCTCGGCGGCAAGGCCGTCCGCAAGGTAATCGTAGTTCCCATGAGGATCGTGAATGTCGTTGGCTAGGACCCGGATCGCCGTTCGGCTGCTCGCCGTCGCCGCTCTGGCGGCGCTCACGGCCGGCTGCTTCCAGCCGATGTATGCCGAACGTACCGACGGCACGCCCGGCCTGCGCGAAAAGCTGATGGGCGTGGAAGTCCCGCCGGTCGACAAGCCAAACGCGTCCCGCGAAGCCAGGATCCAGGTGGAGATCCGTAACGCGCTGGCGTTCAAGCTCTACGGCACCGCCACCGGCATGCCGCCGACCCATCGGTTGGTGCTGCGCTTCGGCACCTCGCGCTCCTCGCTGATGCTCGATCCCGCCACCGCGCTGCCGTCGAGCGAAAACTACGGCATCGACGCGCAGTACAATCTGATCGACCTTGCGACCAACAAATCCGTCATGACCGGGACGACCTTCTCCCGCGTGTCGTACGACATTCCGGGCAATCTGCAGCGCTTCGCCCGCCAGCGCGCCTTCCGCGACGCCGAGGATCGCGCCGCCCAGGAGATCGCGGAAAACATCCAGACCCGGCTGGCATCGTTCTTCGTCGCCGGCACGCGACGCGTCCGAATCCGAACGCCGTCGTGGTCGCGCTCCGCGGAAAAGACATCGACGCTTTTCTCGCCCGGCCCGATCCCGGCCGCCCGATCATCCTGCTTTACGGTCCGGACGCCGGCCTGGTCCGCGAACGCGCCGAAGCGCTGATCGCCTCCGCCGTCGACGACCCCAACGATCCCTTCTCGCTGGTGCGACTGGACGGCGACGAACTGTCGGCCGAGCCGTCGCGGCTGGTCGACGAGGCCATGACGATCCCGATGTTCGGCGGCCGCCGCGCCATTCGCGTGCGCGCCGGCTCCCGCAGTTTTGCCAGCGGCGTCGACACGCTGGCCGATTCGCCGCTGAAGGATTGCCGCATCGTGATCGAGGCCGGCGAACTGCGGCCCGAGTCGCCGCTGCGCAAGGCCTGCGAGCGCGCCAAGACCGCGGTCGCCATCGCCTGCTATCCCGACACCGAGCGCGACCTCGCCAGATTGATCGACGAGGAATTGCGGACTTCCAATCTGCGCATCGCGGCCGACGCGCGCGCCGTGCTGATGTCGCTGCTCGGCGGCGACCGCCAGGCCTCGCGCAACGAGCTGCGCAAGCTGGCGCTCTATTCCCACGGCAAGGGCGAGATCGCGCTCGACGATGTCATGACCGTCGTCTCCGACGCGTCCGAGCTGAAGCTGGACCCGATCGTGGACGGCGCCTTTGCCGGCAAGCCGGACCTGGTCGAAAGCGAGTTCGCCAAGGCGATGGTCGCCGGCACCTATCCCGGCGTGATCATCTCCGCCGCGCAGCGCCAGGCGGCTTGGCTGCACAAATCGGCGCTCGCGGTGGCCGAAGGCACGCCGGTCTCGACCTTGCTCGAAAGCGGCTATCCGCGCCTGCATTTCTCGCGCAAGGGCGCCGTCGAAATTGCGCTGCGCAATTTCAGCGCGGCGCGATTGGTCACGATCATCGATCAGCTCGGAACGGCCGCGCTCGACATGCGCAAGCAAGCGACGCTGGCGTCGGCGATCGGGCTGCGGACGCTGCTGTCGATCGCGGTCAATGCGAAGCGGCGGGGGTGAGCCAACAGTACTTCGCTCGCAATGACGCCGAGAGGCTTGTGATGTGACTTCACTTCCCTTCCAGCCGCCGCATTACCTCATCGAGCTGTTCGAGGTTGCGATAGCTGATCTGGACGTAGCCGCCGGGGTCGCGATGGTTGACGGTCACGGCAAGACCGAGCGCATCGCTGACGCGCTTTTCCAGCGCGATCGTATCGGGATCCTTGGCCTTCCCGCCGCCGCCTGCCCTCGCCTTCTGCGGCTTGCGCTCCGGCACGCCCTCTTCATGCGCCAGCGCCTCGGTCTGGCGAACGTTCAACCCCTCCTCGACGATGCGCTTCGCCACCGCCAGCGGATCGGGCACGCCGATCAGCGCGCGGGCGTGGCCTGCCGATAATTTTCCGTCGGAGATAAAGGCCTGCACCTCCGCCGGCAGCTTCGTCAGCCGCATCATGTTGGCGACGTGGCTGCGGCTCTTGCCGACTTCCTTGGCGATATCTTCCTGGCTGCGTTTGAACTCATCGGCCAGCGCGTGATAGCCCTGCGCCTCTTCCATCGCATTGAGGTCTTCGCGCTGCACGTTCTCGATGATCATGATCTCGAGCGCGTCGAAGTCGCTGACGTCGATCGGGACGATCGGCACCTCATGGAGGCTGGCGAGTTGCGCTGCACGCCAGCGGCGTTCGCCGGCGATGATTTCGAAGCGATCCTGCGATCCCTTCAACGGCCGAACCACGATCGGCTGGATCACGCCATGCTGTTTGACGGAGGCCGCGAGCTCACCGAGCTCGGCATCGGAAAAGGTTCGGCGCGGGTTGCGCGGATTGGGCTTTAAAAATTCGATCGGCACCTTGCGCTGGTTGCGCGGCCGGTCGACATGCGCCGCCTCGCCGCCGACATCCCCGATCAGACTTGCGAGACCACGACCCAGTCGCGAACGCGTTTCGTCGGCCATCGCCGCCAACTCCCTAGGATTCACTTACGCCACTCCGGAAAACAGAATTCGGTTGACCGTAGAGTGGGCAAAGCGAAGCGTGCCCACCGGTTTTCGCGACAGATCATGGTGGGCACGGCGAAGACGCCTTTGCCCACCCTACGCTCGACTAATGCGTCCTCAGCTCGCGCTCGCGCTGGATCACTTCCGTCGCCAGCTTCAGATAGGCTTCGCTGCCGACGCATTTGAGATCGTAGACCAGCACCGGCTTGCCGTAGGACGGCGCCTCGGAGATGCGCACGTTGCGCGGGATCATGGTGTCGTAGACCTTGCCGCCCATGAACTGCCGCACGTCGGCGACGACCTGGTTCGACAGGTTGTTGCGCGAGTCGAACATGGTCAGCACGATGCCGTGGATCGACAGGTTCGGATTGAGCGTCGAGCGCACCTGCTCCACCGTCTGCAGCAATTGCGACAGACCTTCGAGCGCGAAGAACTCGCATTGCAGCGGCACCAGGATCGCATCCGACGCCGCCATCGCGTTGACGGTGAGGAGGTTGAGCGACGGCGGGCAATCGATCAGCACATAGGTGTAGTCGGTGTCCGGCGCGGCGTTCTTGTTCAGCGCCGCGATCGCATCGCGCAGGCGGAACGCGCGGCCGGGTGTCGCACCGAGTTCGAGCTCGAGGCCGGACAGATCCATGGTGGAGGAGGCGATGTGCAGCCGCGGCACCGCGGTGGGCACCACGGCGTCGCGCAGCGGCGCTTCGCCGATCAGCACGTCATAGGTCGAGCAGTTGCGGGTGCGGCGATCGATGCCGAGGCCGGTCGAGGCGTTGCCCTGCGGATCGAGATCGACGATCAGGACGCGTTCGCCAATCGCCGCGAGCGCGGTACCCAGGTTGATCGCCGTGGTGGTCTTGCCGACGCCACCCTTCTGATTGGCGAGCGACAGGATACGCGGATGGGGCGGTGGCGTTTGGTCCCGATCCTCTTGATATAGTTCATCTAATTCGTTCATGCCCGATCGCCATATGTGATCGCGGAGGGGTTGCGCCGCTCGATCCGATCGAGTTCGACGATCCAGCCGTGCCCGCCCGTGCGGCTGGAATGGAGTCGCGGTTCAATATTCCAATATTTAGTGGCCTCGGTCAATTCAGCCTCTACATCTTGGCCCTTGAGAAACAAAGGCTTTAGCCCCGTCCCTCACAAACGGTTCCGCGAAACCGACAAGCTGATGTAATGGAGCCAGCGCCCGTGCAGTGACGCAATCGACGCGGCTACCTATTCTATCCACACTATCCCCGATTCCCGCCAAATGCACGGTGGCAGCCGCAGAAGTTATGCGGATGGCTTCGCGCAGAAAGGCCGCCTTCTTGGCGTTGCGCTCGACCAAATGGACATTGGCGCCCGGCGTCTCGGCTAACGCACAAGCCAACACGACGCCTGGAAAGCCGCCGCCGCTGCCGAGGTCGACCCAGATCTTCGCCGTCGGGGCCAGGTCAAGCAGCTGCAGCGAATCGGCGATGTGCCTGGTCCAGAGATGCGGAAGCGTCGATGGCGCGACGAGATTGGTCTTGGCCTGCCACTCCACCAGGAGGTCGACATAGCGATCAAGCCGCGCCTCCGTTTCACCTGAAACGGGGGTGAGGGCGAGCGCCGCCGCTTTGTCGTCAGCGGAGGGAAGGTCTGTCGGTTGGACTTTGCCCATGTTGTTTCTTTAGGCCGTCATTGCGAGCGCAGCGAAGCAATCCATTTCGCGGCATGCGGAAGCATGGATTGCTTCGTCGCTGTCGCTCCCTTGCGCAAACGCATCGCGTTTGCTGAAGGCAATGACGATAGAGAAACGGCGTCGCCTCTTAAAGCAGAGACTAGTCGGCTCTGCCCCGTTTCACGTGAAACAGATTTTTTACGCTATCGCCTTCGAAGTCTTCCGCCGCGCCTCACGACGTAGATACGCCGCCAGGATACCGAGCGCTGCCGGCGTCAAACCATCGAGCCGACCCGCCTGCCCCACGGTCCGCGGCCGCGCCGCCTCGAGCTTCGAGCGCGCCTCGTTCGAAAGCCCAGGCACATCGGCATAGTCGATATCGGCCAGCACCAATCCCTCGTCGCGCCGGAAGGCATCGACGTCAGCGGTCTGGCGCTTGAGATAGACATCGTACTTGGCGTCGATCTCGAGATGCACGGCGATGGATGGATCGACCATCGACAGCTCGGGCCAGATGCCACTCAGCGCTTCCCATTCGATCTCGGGATAGGCCAGCAGTTCAAACGCCGAACGCCGATGGCCATCCCGGTTGAGCGTCAGGCCATGCTTGGCGGCTTCGTTGGGAGTTATCGTCAGCGACTTTGCCAATGCCTTGGCCGCCGCCAGCGCAGCCATCTTGTTGCGATGTCGCTGCGAGCGCGCCTGCCCTACGCAGCCCAACGCAATCCCCTTGTCGGTCAGGCGCTGGTCGGCGTTGTCGGCTCGCAGGGTCAGGCGATACTCGGCGCGTGAGGTGAACATCCGATACGGCTCAGTGATCCCGCGGGTCACGAGGTCATCGATCATCACACCGAGATAGCCATCCGCTCGATCGAACACGATCGGGTCGGCACCACTGGCGGCCAAAGCCGCGTTCAGGCCCGCGACGATTCCCTGCGCCGCCGCCTCCTCGTATCCGGTCGTGCCGTTGATCTGCCCGGCCAGGAAGAGACCCGGCAGGCGCTTGGTCTGCAACGTCGGATCGAGTTCGCGGGGATCGACATGGTCGTATTCGATGGCATAGCCCGGCCGCACCATCTTCACCCGCTCCAGTCCGGGAATGGTCGCAAGGATCGCGAGCTGAACCTCCTCCGGCAGCGAGGTCGAAATGCCGTTGGGATAGACCGTGGAGTCGTCGAGGCCTTCGGGCTCCAGGAAGATCTGGTGGCCGTCGCGATCGCCGAACCTGACGATCTTGTCCTCGATTGAGGGACAATAGCGCGGACCGCTACTCTTGATCTGGCCGGAATACATTGGCGAGCGATGCACGTTGGCCCGAATGACGTCATGGGTCGCGGCCGTCGTCCGGGTGATCCCGCACTGGATCTGCGGCGTCGTGATCCGGTCGGTCATGACTGAGAACGGCTCCGGCGGATCATCGCCGGGCTGCATCTCAACGGCGGACCAGTCGATGGTCGTGCCATCGAGGCGAGGCGGCGTGCCGGTCTTCAACCGTCCGAGCGTAAACCCGGCTCGCTCGAATGAGGCCGAAAGCCCCATTGCCGGCGCCTCCCCGACCCGTCCGGCGGGCCAGTTCTTCTCGCCGAGATGGATCAAGCCGCGCAAAAAAGTCCCGGTGGTGATGACCACAGCGCCAGCGGAGAGTTTCCGGCCCTCACCTAACCGGATGCCGGTGACGCGGCCGTTCGAGACAATCAGCTCATCCGCCTCGCCTTCGATCACGCTGAGATTAGAGGTGTCCCGGATCGCGGCCTGCATGGCGGCGGCGTAAAGCTTGCGGTCCGCTTGGGCCCGCGGTCCGCGGACGGCCGGACCCTTGCGGCGGTTCAGCATCCGAAACTGGATCCCGCCGGCATCGGCGACGCGACCCATCAGACCATCCAATGCATCGACCTCGCGAACCAGGTGGCCCTTGCCGAGACCACCGATGGCCGGGTTGCAGGACATCGCGCCGATGGTCGCGAAACGATGGGTCACCAAAGCAGTCTTTGCACCCATCCGCGCAGCGGCGCTCGCGGCTTCACAGCCAGCGTGGCCGCCGCCAATGACGATGACGTCGAAGGAGTCCGGTGGGGAAATCATGCGGGACTTCTATCCCGGAGTTCGGGGGCGCGGAAGCGGTCCCGAAAACAAAATCTCGAAAACAACCCCATGCAAAGTAGAAGTCCACTCCGGGGCCGGCTGTAGGAAGCAGCATGACCCCGTCATGCGAACCTAAATTTTGTTCTACGTTGTATGGTTTGTTTCACGTGAAACACCGACCGGAACCTTGGAACTTGTTTCACGTGAAACATTGGGGTTAGGGAAGGGTTACTTACCTACGCAAAATTCCCGGAAGATGACGTCGAGAATGTCCTCGACATCCACGCGCCCCAAAAGCCGCCCCAGCGAATGGGCCGCCATCCGCAATTCCTCCGCCGCCAGTTCCTCGCCCTGCCCGACCACTTCAACGCAGCGCCGTAGTGAGGTCGCCGTCTCCTGCAAGAGTTTGCGTTGGCGGGTTCGGCCAATCATTCCAGCCTCGCTGCCGCCAAAATAATTTTGCGCGAAACCGACGAGGGCCGCGATCAGCTCAGGCAGACCGTCGCCACGACTGGCCGAGATCTGAAAACCGCTCTGCCCCGACGCCTCGGCCAATGGCCGACTGCCAGCTTCGAGATCGATCTTGTTTCGCACCCTCCAAACCGGAGCTGTGCCGTCGTCCGAGATAGCCACCAACGGCACATCGGTCAGCCACAGGACGAGGTCCGCATCCGCCGCACGCGTCCGGGCACGACGGACGCCCTCCTGCTCGACCGGGTCGTCCGTCTCGCGAATGCCTGCGGTGTCGATCACCGTCACTGGATAACCGTCGAGATCGAGCTGCACCTCGATCACGTCGCGGGTGGTGCCGGCGTGCGGCGAGACGATCGCGACCTCGCGGCGCGCGAGCTGATTCATCAGCGTGGACTTGCCGACATTCGGCGGACCGGCAATCGCAACCACAAGGCCATCGCGAAGCCGCTCGCTCCGCCCCTGCCCCGCCAAAACTTCATCGATCTCGGTCAGCAGCGCCTTGACCTTCGCCAAGGCTGGCGCGATCAATTCCGCCGGCACGTCGCCCTCGTCCGAGAAATCGATTCCGGCTTCGATCAACGCCGACGCCTCGATGATCCGAGCGCGCCAGTCGCGCGCTTTGTCGCCAAGCAGTCCCTTCAACTGGCGCAGCGCCTGGCGCCGCTGTCGATCGGTGTCGGCGTGGATGAGATCGTCGAGACCTTCGGCCTCGGTCAGATCGAGCTTGCCGTTCTCGAACGCGCGCCGGGTAAATTCGCCGGGCTCGGCCGGGCGAACGTTTTCGAACGCGGACAGCGCGGTGAACAAGGCGGCCAACACGGCACGTCCACCATGGACGTGAAACTCCGCGACGTCTTCGCCGGTCGCGCTGGCGGGAGCCGGAAACCAAAGCACCACCGCATCGTCGATCGGCCGTTGGCCGACATCTCTCAGCAGTGCGCGAGTCGCCATTCGCGGCGATGGCGTTTTGCCGGCAAGCGTTGTCACGATGTTTCCGGCCTGCGGACCCGAGACGCGCACCAGGGCGATCGCGCTGGGGAGCCGGCCCGACGACAATGCAAAGATGGTCTGATCCCGCGGATGCATGGCCTATTTGTGCGGGCGGTTTTGAAAAGGCAACGCGATTTCGATTCAGGGCTGAATCGTCAGACGAGGGCCAAAGTCCACGCAGGCACCGGCAAAGAATGCTGCAAAATCCGGAGATGCGCCCTCCCCCAGGCGCCCGGATCAAAATAAATATAATAAATTTCAGTATGTTATATGGTTAACCAATCCCTAACGCCGATATTGCGTTGCTGCGTTCGCTTCGCAGCGACGCCCGCAGCATGAAAAAGGGCGCCCCGCTTCCGCGAGGCGCCCTCTCCTACCCTGGCCTGATGGCTCAGGTATTCATCGAAGTCGAAGAACTCCGAGTTGTTCTTGGTGTTGCGGAGCTTGTCGAGCAGGAAGTCGATCGCATCCATGGTGCCCATCGGATTGAGGATCCGGCGCAGCACGTACATCTTCTTCAGGAGCTGCGGATCGGTGATCAGCTCTTCCTTGCGCGTGCCGGAGCGCGAGATGTCGATCGCCGGGAAGGTCCGCTTGTCCGAGACCTTGCGATCGAGGATCAGTTCGGAGTTACCGGTGCCCTTGAATTCTTCGAAGATGACTTCGTCCATTCGGCTGCCGGTATCGACCAGCGCGGTCGCGATGATCGTGAGCGAACCGCCCTCCTCGATGTTTCGCGCGGCGCCGAAGAATCGCTTCGGCCGCTGCAGCGCGTTGGCGTCGACACCGCCGGTCAGCACCTTGCCGGATGACGGCACCACGGTGTTGTAGGCGCGGCCCAGACGCGTGATCGAGTCCAGGAGGATCACCACGTCGCGGCCGTGCTCGACGAGCCGCTTGGCTTTCTCGATCACCATCTCGGCGACCTGGACGTGACGCACCGCCGGTTCGTCGAAGGTCGACGATACGACTTCGCCCTTCACCGAGCGCTGCATGTCCGTGACTTCTTCCGGACGTTCGTCGATCAGCAGAACGATCAGATAGCATTCCGGATGATTGGCGGTGATGGAGTGCGCGATGTTCTGCATCAGCACCGTCTTGCCGGTGCGCGGCGGCGCGACGATCAGCGCGCGCTGGCCTTTGCCGATCGGAGCGACGATGTCGATCACCCTTGCAGAAAGGTCTTTTCGCGTCGGGTCTTCGAGTTCGAGGCGGAAGCGCTGGTCCGGAAACAGCGGCGTCAGATTGTCGAAATTGACCTTGTGCTTGGATTTTTCCGGATCTTCGAAATTGAGGGTGTTGACCTTGAGCAGCGCGAAATAGCGTTCGCCTTCCTTCGGGCTGCGGATGTGGCCTTCGATGGTGTCGCCGGTGCGAAGGCCGAAGCGGCGGATCTGCGACGGCGAGACGTAGATGTCGTCGGGGCCGGGCAGGTAGTTGGCATCGGGCGAGCGCAGAAAGCCGAAGCCGTCGGAGAGAACCTCAACGACGCCTTCACCGATAATGTCGATTTCCTGGATCGCGAGCTGCTTGAGAATGGCGAACATCAGCTCCTGCTTGCGCATGGTGCTGGCATTTTCGACCCCGTTCTCTTCCGCGAACGAGACGAGCTCGGCCGGCGTTTTCGATTTGAGGTCCTGGAGTTTCATTTCCCGCATTGGGGTGGTCCTGTGGAGTGTTCTTTGGGGGAAGGGGTGCGAGGTGGCTTGAAGAAAAAGCGGACACGAAAAATGGAAGGTCCGCAGGTCTAAGCAAGGAAAGCGCCGGTGAGGCTTCAAACCTGATGCGGCGGCCGGTCCAGTGAAGGAGCCGGAACGCAACCACATCCGCCTGCGTGGGGTGGGATTTCGACAATATAGAAAATCGGCCGCCGCTTCGCAAGCAGGAGAGAAACCGCTGGGATCGACGAAAAAGCTGGGCTAGAACGGCTTCACGATCACCAGGATAACGATGAAGATCATCAGGGCAGTAGGCACCTCATTGATAATACGATAGAATTTCTGGCTTCTGGTATTCCGGTCGGCGGCGAAATCCTTGACCAGCCGCGAAAAAAAGCCGTGGACACCCGACAGGATCAGCACCAGCGTCAGCTTGGCGTGAAACCAGCCGGACGTGAACCAGTGCCCGCTCCAGGCCAGATAGAGCCCGGCGAGCCAGGTGATCGCCATCGCAGGGTTGATGATTGCCTTCAGCAATCGCCATTCCATCACCTTGAAGGTCTCGGACTGCTTCGATCCGACCTCGGCCTCGCAGTGATAGACGAACAGCCGCGGCAGATAGAGCATGCCGGCCATCCAGGCGATGACCGCAATCACATGCAGCGCCTTGATCCACGGATACGCAGTGATCGTGATCCACTCGTACATTGCAGTCGCCCGACCTCGCTCGTCCCCGGAACGTTCCGACCATCTCAGCGTTGCTGAAGAAGCTCTGCCGGAGAGGGGACGCAAGACATATCCGCAATGCACCGCTTCTCTAAACTAATAATTTTAAAATCTTAGGTTTGAGTCTAAGTGACCGTGATTATGACTCACACAAAATGATCCCGCATCTTTGCGAGGCTTGTTCACAGCCCTCCCCAATTTTGGCCGGACATTGCATCATCCTGATAACGCCCGTCGCTATCAATTGCTTGCGTGGGTTCGCGATCAGCTTATGAAGAGACAAGTCCACACCTTCCCACTATCATGGTGACGAGCCCGTGGAGTTGTCCTCACATGCGGCCCTGTGAAGAAATAGTCCGGGTTATCCCTGACGTGGCGACCCAGGGCCGAATATCTCGGCTAAGCTCCACAGGCATCCACAGGATACACAGGATTACACAGGGGTCTTGGTGCCTACGACCGGCAATTATTTTCATCTCCATCTGGTCTCCGATTCGACCGGCGAGACGCTGATCACGGTGGCGCGCGCGGTCGCTGCGCAATACGCCAACGTGACTGCGGTCGAACATGTCTATCCGCTGGTGCGCAGCCAGAAGCAGCTCGACCGCGTGCTCGACGAGATCGAGGAGGCGCCGGGCATCGTGCTCTTCACGCTGCTGGAAAAGGATCTGGTCGGCCGGCTCGAGACCAAGTGCAGGGACATCAATATTCCGAGCCTCTCTATCATCGGCCCGGTGATGCAAATGTTCGAAGCGTATCTCGGTGCGGCAACGACGGGCAGGGTAGGGGCCCAGCACGTTCTCAACGCGGAATATTTCAAGCGCATCGACGCTCTGAACTACACCATGATCCATGACGACGGCCAGCATGTCGAAGGCCTGGAAGATGCCGACGTGGTTCTGGTCGGTGTGTCCCGTACATCGAAGACGCCGACCTCGATCTATCTCGCCAACCGCGGCGTGCGCACTGCGAACGTTCCGCTGGTGCCAGGCATTCCGCTGCCGCACCAGCTCGAGACATTGAAAAAGCCATTGGTCGTCAGCCTTCACGCGACGCCGGAACGGCTTGATCCAGGTCCGGCAAAACCGGTTGCTGAGCATGGGCTCCGATACGCCCAATGATGATTACATCGATCGTCAGTCGGTGACGGATGAAGTCGCCTATGCGCGGAAGCTGAGCGCCAAATTCAGTTGGGCGCAGCTCGACGTGACGCGCCGCTCGATCGAGGAAACCGCGGCGGCCGTGCTAAAGCTGTTCACCGATCGCCAGCGGCAGCGGCTTTCGGAATGATGTGGATACGATGACCATCTGGCGTGGAAAAGCATCCGCTGATCCTGGCGTCGCAAAGCCACGCGCGGAAAATGCTGCTCACCAATGCCGGCATTTCCTTCGAGGCCGTTCCCGCCGATATTGACGAACGGTCCGTGCAGAAAAATTCCGGTCTTTCCGCGCCCGGCGAAATCGCTGGGCTATTGGCGCGCGAGAAGGCGTGCTTCGTATCGTCAAATAATCCCGGCCGTTATGTCGTCGGCGCCGATCAGACACTGGCTTTGGGAAACCGCCTGTTCAGCAAGCCCGCCGGCCGCGCGCAGGCCGCGGATCAATTGCGCCTGCTTGCCGGCGGAACGCACGAACTGCATTCAGCCGTGGCGGTGGCGCGCGATGGCAAGATGCTGTTTTCCGAGGTTTCGATTGCCCGCATGACCATGCGTCAGTTGAGCGGCGAGGAGATCCGAACCTATCTGGATACGGCGGGTGACGCCGTCACGACCAGTGTCGGAGCCTATCAGCTGGAAGGGCTGGGGGTGCATCTGTTCGAGCGAATCGAGGGCGATCACTTCACCATTCTCGGCCTGCCGCTTTTGCCTCTGCTTGCATTCCTGCGGGGGCAGGGGCTACTCGGTGTTTGAAACGATGCGGCGGACAACATGCTAGTTCTTGGTCTCACCGGCTCAATCGGGATGGGCAAGTCCACGACGGGAAAACTGTTCGTTGAAGCGGGCGTTCCGCTCTATGACGCCGATGCAGAGGTCCACAAACTCTACGAGGGCGCAGCGGTCCCGGCGATCGAGGCCGCCTTTCCCGGCACGACGTCGAATGGAAAGGTGGATCGGCAAAAGCTTCAGCGAGCTTGTGGTGCACGATCCCGCGGCCATGAAGCAGCTCGAGCAGATCGTCCACCCCATGTTCGGGGCCGGCCGGCAAAAATTCTTCGAGGAAGCCGAACGCGCTGGCGCACCGGTCGTCGTGTCGATGTGCCGCTGCTGTACGAGACCGGCGGCGAGAAGCGGGTCGATGCCGTGATCGTGGTGACGACGTCGCCAGAACTGCAGCGCGATCGGGTGCTGGCGCGCGGCACCATGGATGCCGCGAAACTCGATTCCATTCTTACGCGGCAGGTACCCGATGCGGAAAAACGCAAGCGCGCGGATTTCGTGGTGGATACCTCGCACGGCCTCGACCCGGTGCGTGCGCAAATCAAGGACATCCTGGCCGAGGTTGTTAAGATGCCGCAGCGGCGAACCTGATTCGCCAAATCTCCGGTCACACATCCATGCGCGAAATCGTTCTCGATACCGAAACCACTGGCCTCGACCCGCTGCGCGGCGACCGGCTGGTCGAGGTCGGCTGCATCGAAATCTACAACCGCATGCCGACGGGACAAAGTTTCCACCGCTACATCAATCCCGAGCGCGACATGCCGGCGGAAGCGTTTGCCGTGCACGGCCTGTCCAGCGAGTTTCTTTCCAGCAAGCCGCTGTTTACGGAAGTGGTCGACGAGTTCCTGGAATTCATCGGCGATGCGCCGCTCGTCATCCACAACGCCTCGTTCGACATCAGCTTTATCAATGCCGAACTCGACCGCCTCAAGCGGGGACCGATTTCGCGCGATCGCCTGGTCGATACGCTGTTGCTGGCGCGGCGCAAGCATCCGGGCGTCTCGAACCGGCTGGACGATCTCTGCTCGCGCTATGCGATCGACAATTCCCGCCGCACCAAGCACGGCGCGCTGCTCGACGCCGAGCTATTGGCCGAAGTCTATATCGACCTGATCGGGGCGCGGCAGTCGCAACTGATCCTGGCGTCGGAAACCCGCGTCACGATTTCCAGCGGCATTGGCGAAACGCCGCGGCGGCAGCGCGAAGTGCCGCTGTCGCCGCGAATCACCGATGCGGACCGCGAAGCGCATCGCGCTTTCGTCGCCACCTTGGGCGATAAGCCGATCTGGAACGATTTTCTGGGAGCCTAGCGGCTTTTGGCCGCTGGCTTGTTTAGCTCGGCTTTGCGCCGGAAGCGGCCTGCTCCGCAGCCTGCCGTTCCATGTTCTGGCGGTACAGACCGACGAAATCGACGGGATCGAGCATCAATGGCGGGAAACCGCCGTCGCGCACCGCGGTCGCGATGATTTCGCGCGCGAACGGGAACAACAGCCGCGGGCATTCGATCATGACCAGCGGATGCAGGTTTTCCTTCGGCACATTGACGATGCGGAACACGCCGGCATAGGCCAGCTCGAAGCTGAACATCACCTTGCCGGCGTTTTCAGCCTTGCCCTCGATCGAAAGCGTCACTTCGAACTCGTTTTCCGAGAGATTGTTCGCGGCGACGTTGATCTGGATGTTGATCGCCGGCTGCTGCTGTTGCGGCGCCAGGGAGGAGGGGGCGTTCGGATTCTCGAACGACAGGTCCTTGGTGTATTGCGCCAGCACGTTGAGCTGGGGAGGGGCCTGCTCGGGAGGTGCGCCGTTGCCGTTGGTCATGAAACTATCTCCTGAAGCTGGCGAGCGGAGCCCGTTTTCGTCTGAATTCGCTCGATGGGCGGGATGCCTTTTCCGGGCGAGTGGCTATCATAGCCCCGCCTCGTTCCACAAGGACGACGGACTGGCCCATTGGACCATCATCAAATGTGGCGGATATGCCTAATAGGGTCCCACCAACCGCCCAATACTTGCCCTAAATAATTGAATATGCGTGATTTCCGGACACGATCGGGTTTCCCCTCGCCCCCAAAACGCGCTACAATTCACCCGCGCCAAAACGCGCCATTGGCCGGGCGTAGTTTCATGCCTACATGCTGCAGTCTCAATCGATGATGTAATCTCTGCCGTTCTCAGGGAAAACTCGTAAGAGAGCTTCTCACCAGGGAACGCTCGACCGCCGGGCCCGTTGCCGGCGTTAGAACCAGAAAGCGAATACGACGTGGACATTTACACCATCATCTTCCTGGCGCTGGCGGTCTTTATTTTCCTGCGCCTGCGCAGCGTCCTCGGACAGCGCACCGGAAGCGAACGGCCGCCCTACGATCGCGCCGCGCCCAACGTCGTGCAGCGTACGCAGGACAACAATAATGTCGTTCCGATGCCGGGTGCGGTGATCGATCAGGCGCCGCTGGCGCCGAGCGCCGATGTCGCGCCGCGCCGACCGCTGGAAGGGCATTGCCGAGCCGGGCACGCCGCTCGCCGCGGGCCTCGACGCCATTGTCGCCCAGGACTCCTCGTTCGATCCCCGGCACTTCATCTCCGGCGCCCGCAGCGCCTACGAGATGATCGTGCTGGCCTTCGCCAATGGCGACCGCCGCGCGCTGAAGGATCTGTTGTCCAGCGAGGTCTATGACAGCTTCGAGGCCGTGATCAAGGATCGCGAGAAGCACGAGCAGAAAACCGAAACGCGGTTTGTTTCGATCGACAAGGCCGAGCTGGTGAGTGCGGAAGCCCGCGACCGCTCGGCGCAGCTCACCGTTCGTTTCGTGTCGCAGATGATCTCGGTCACCCGCGACAAGACCGGCGCCATTGTCGATGGCAATCCCGATAAGGTCGCCGATATCACCGATGTCTGGACATTCGCCCGCGACACGAGCTCTCGCGATCCGAACTGGAAGCTGGTTGGCACCGGAAGCGCGGCCTGAGACGCGACGCCTTGCGAGGCTCGCGTTTGGCGTGATCGCTTTGGCGTGTTCGCTGGCTCCGGTGGATGCCTTTGCAGCGCGTTATACGCGTTCGCACAAGCCTTCGCATCCGCCGGCCGTCCGTCACCTGCCATATCCAGAGCTTGAATTGCCGTTTCAGATCAACGGCGGCCAGTACGCGCCGGTCGCCTGGTCCGAGATCGCAGGCTGGAGCGAGGACGATCATCTCGCCGCCTACAACGCGTTTCGCGTCAGCTGCAGGCCGATATCGGCGCAGCGAACGCCGCCGGCCGATCCGAAGGCGCTCGGCACCTCGCTGCGCGATCCCTGCCAGATCGCGAAAGGCCTCGAACTGTCCGACGAACCGAAGGCAAAAGCTTTCTTCGAGGAGCATTTTCTTCCCGTTGCGCATTTCGCGGCTTGGCGAAGGCGAGGGTTTTGTCACCGGCTATTACGAGCCCATCGTCGATGGTTCGCGGACCGAGAACGAGGTCTACAAGGTGCCGGTCTATCGCCGGCCGTCGAATCTGTTCGTCCGCGGCACCACGCAGAGTTCGGCCGGCCTGCCCAACAAGGGCCAGGTGTTTCGCAAGATCGGCCGCCGCAAGCTGGTGCCCTATTACGACCGCGGTGAGATCGAGGATGGCGTCATTGCCGGCCGCGGGCTCGAAATCTGCTACCTGAAGGAACAGACCGACCTGCTGTTCTCGCAGATCCAGGGTTCGGCGCGGGTCAGCCTCGACGATGGCTCGACCGTCCGCATCAATTACGATGCCCATAATGGCTATCCCTATACGGCGGTCGGCCGCATCCTGATCGAGCGCAACATCATCCCCAAGGATCAGATGTCGATGCAGAAGATCCGGGAGTGGATGGAGGCGAATCCCAACGAGGCCGACGAGCTGCGGCGGCAGAACAAGTCCTACGTCTTCTTCCGCGAGGTGCAGCTTTCCGACAAGGACGAGGCGGTCGGCGCCCAGGGCGTGCCGCTGACGCCGGGCCGCTCGATCGCGGTCGACAAATCGCTGCATGTCTACGGCACGCCGTTCTTCATCGAAGGCGAACTGCCGATCGAAACGGCGACATCAAAGACGCCGTTCCGCCGCCTGATGATCGCGCAGGACACCGGCTCCGCCATCGTCGGACCCGCGCGCGCCGATCTCTATTTCGGCGCCGGTCTCGATGCCGGCAAGGTCGCCGGCCGCCTCCGTCACAATGCGCGCTTTGTCATGCTGGTGCCGAAGAGCCTCGATCCGATGGCGCGCGGCCGCAAGATGCCGGTGCCGGACGCGCGGCCGTCGGAGGTGATCGCAAAACTGTTCCCGCAAACCGCACCGTCGACGAAACCGCCCGAGGTGACCGCGGCGACCAATACCAAGCCGACGGCGCAGGCAGCACCGGCGACGCCAGCACCCGGGCCTTCGCAAACTGCCGCCATCCAGGCGCCTGTGGCAAAGCCGGTGCCGCTTCCCGAGCCGCGGCCCAAGGTCGAAGCGGTTTCGACAAAGCCGGTTCAGCGTCACCTGCGCCGATACCGCTATCGTCGATGAAACGCCGGCGGCCTGATTTGATTCCCGAACTGCCGGAGCCGCCGCGACGCAAGCGCGGCCTGAGCGAAGAGGACCGCGCGCTGTGGGAGAGCGTCGCCAAGCAGGTCAAGCCGCTGCGCAAGCGGCGCGCCTCGAAATCATCGGCTGCCCCGGCTGAAGCCGATACCAACGTCGCGCAAAAATCCACGGCTTCGCCAAGGCCCGTCGCGCCGCAGCGAATCGCTGCCCCGTCAAAGCCGGAGCCGCCGCCGCTGGCGCCGATCGGCCGCCGCGAGCGGTCGCATCTGTCGCGCGGGCGGAAGGAGATCGACGCCCGGCTCGACCTGCATGGCATGACGCAGACGCGGGCGCATCGCGCGCTGTTCGGTTTCCTGCAGCGCGCCCATCATGACGGGCTGACCTTCGTGCTCATCATCACCGGCAAGGGCAAGATGGGCGCGGAATCCGAGCGCGGCGTGTTGCGCCGTCAGGTGCCGCAATGGCTCGGCCTGCCGGAATTCCGCTCGCTGGTGGTCGGCTTCGAGGAGGCCCATATCGGCCATGGCGGCGAGGGCGCCCTGTATGTCCGGGTGCGGCGCTCAAGGCTCTAGAACGGCCGCACGATTCCGACACGCGGGATCAGCGTGTTGATCCAGCCGAACACGATCGTCTTCCGATCATCCGCCGAAATCGGCGGCTACGCCGTTCGAAGCAGGCAGCATCTTCACCGCATGCAGGATCAGGAACAGGCACACCGCCCAGTTCGAAATCCAGCGGGAATAATCGAACACGATCGCGAACATGACGAGATAGCCGAGGCTCACCACGACGATCGCGGCGGTGACGATGCGGCGATGTGCGTCAACGGAAAGCGCTGCGATCAGATTGCGAAAATATCGCCAGAGCGGCGTGTGCAGCCAGATCAGGAGCGCAAACACGGGCACGCCGAGAAGATTGTGCGGCAGGCGAGCCCAGGTATCCGAAATTTCCTTCGAGAGCGGCTGGTACCAGATGTAGGCAAAACTCAGCAGGTTCGTCTGCGACGGGTCCGCCATCCGGCCCTGCAGATAGGCGACGAACTCGGTCTCCGGCACCGTCATTGTGCCGTAGAATTGCGCGGCGATGAAAAGCAGGCCGACCGCCGCGAGCGATGCGATGCCGACAGCGATACTATTTCGGCCGGTTCCGTGAACGAGGTAATGGCGCAGCACCACGATGACGGCGATCGTCGGCACATACATCAGGAGATGAATGTGGTGGATCAGAACGAGCACGATCGAGAACACCGCGGCAAGCGCCACATAGCCAAGCGAGCGCGCTGGAATCAGCAGCAGGCAGATCGCAAACAGACAGCCGTAGATGTCGAAATGCCCGAGCGTGTGCATGAAATTCTTCAGGAAGAACGGCGAGCCTGCCATGAACACGAACAGCGGCAGGTGCTTTTCGTCGAACCCGAACGTCCGCCGGAACAGCCGGACGAACAGCCCGGCCGTCACCAGCCACACCGCGCCTGATAGCGCGAACACCAGCCACACCGGCACCTTGGCCGTAAACAGCGAGACGATCGCGCCGATCAGGGCGCGTTTTGTGAAGCCGAAATGGTAGTCGACGAGGAGGTGGATGTAGGGGACGTAAGGCGGCAGCGCGATCTTGTGCCAGAACACCCCGATCAGCACGGCGGCATTGACGGCCAGCATCAAGCGCCAGGGGTTTTCCCATAGCCGCAAATTCATTGATCATTCTCACCGTCGTCCCTGCGAACGCAGGGACCCATAACCACCGGCCGTGATTGTAAACGGGATAGCGGCCCCAGCGAGAGCACACAACGAAGATTTGTGGCTATGGGTCCCTGCGTTCGCAGGGACGACGAGAGGTCGGCCTACAAAATAAACCGGCTCAAATCCGCGTTCTTGGCGAGGTCGCCGACATGCTTCTGCACGTAATCGGCATCGACCTTGATGGTCTCGCCATGACGGTCCGGCGCGGCGAACGAAATCTCGTCGAGCACCCGCTCCATCACCGTCTGCAGCCGCCGCGCGCCGATATTCTCCACCGTCGAATTGACGGCGACCGCGACATCGGCCAGCGCGTCGATGGCGTCGTCGGTGATGTCGAGCGTGACGCCTTCGGTCTGCATCAGTGCGACATATTGCTTGATCAGCGAGGCTTCCGGCTCGGTCAGGATGCGGCGCATGTCGTCGCGCGTCAGTGCCGACAGCTCGACGCGGATCGGCAGGCGGCCCTGCAATTCCGGCAACAGGTCGGACGGCTTTGCGATATGGAACGCGCCGGAGGCGATGAACAGGATGTGGTCGGTCTTGACCGCGCCGTGCTTGGTCGAGACCGTGGTGCCCTCGATCAGCGGCAGCAAATCGCGCTGCACGCCTTCGCGCGAGACGTCGCCGCCGCTGCGGCCGTCGCGCACGCAGATCTTGTCGATCTCGTCGAGGAACACGATGCCGTTGTTCTCGACCGCGTTGATGGCTTCGAGCACCAGATGGTCGCTGTCCAGCAGCTTGTCGGCTTCCTCGTTGACGAGAATCTCGTGTGAGCCTTCGACCGTCAGGCGGCGCGTCTTGGTTCGTCCGCCCATCTTCCCGAAGATGTCGCCGATCGAAATCGCGCCCATCTGCGCGCCAGGCATGCCCGGGATTTCGAACATCGGCATGCCCCCGGAGGATTGCGTCTCGATCTCGATTTCCTTGTCGTTGAGTTCGCCGGCGCGCAGCTTCTTGCGGAAGGAATCGCGGGTCGCGGGGCTCGATGCCGGTCCGACCAGCGCATCCAGCACGCGCTCTTCGGCGGCCTGCTGCGCGCGGGCCTCCACGTCCTTGCGCTTGCGCTCGCGGACTTGCACGATCGCGACCTCGACGAGGTCGCGGATGATCTGCTCGACGTCGCGGCCGACATAGCCGACCTCGGTGAACTTGGTGGCCTCGACCTTGATGAACGGCGCGTTGGCGAGTTTCGCCAGCCGCCGCGCGATCTCGGTCTTGCCGACGCCGGTCGGCCCGATCATCAGGATGTTTTTCGGCAGCACCTCTTCGCGCAGGCTGCCGGTGAGCTGCAGCCGCCGCCAGCGGTTGCGCAGCGCGATCGAGACCGCGCGCTTGGCGTCGGCCTGGCCGACGATGAAGCGGTCGAGTTCGGAGACGATTTCACGGGGAGAAAAGTCGGTCATGTTTCCTAGGTAGGTCTCAAATGTTGCGAGAGCAAGCCGGGCAGGAGGGCACTCAAATGATCGGTGGCCCGCTCTGCCAGGCCTTGATCGCCTCGAACGGGTGAATCAGCATGATGATGTTCAGCGTCAGATTGTCGCGAATGTGCAGCGCCAGCACGAGTTCGAACAACAGCGACGATCGCCACGGTAATGCCGACCGGAAGCTTCTTCGCCAGCAGGAAGCCGCCGATCATCGCAAAATTATCGGAGATCGAATTGACGATGCTGTCGCCGAAATAATCCAGCGAGATCGTTCCGGCGCGGTAGCGGTTGATGATCCAGTCGGAATTCTCGACCAGTTCCCAGCCGCCCTCCACCAGCATGGCGAGGATCAGGCGGCCCTGCCAGGCGAGGCGCGGGAAGGCGAGGAACGCCGCGCCATAGAACAGGATGCCGTGCAGGATGTGCGACAGCGTGTACCAGTCGGCAATGTGCTGCGAGTTTTCCGAACTCTGCACCACGCCGTGCCAGAGTTTTACGTAGCCGCAGGCGCAGATCGGCAGGCGGCCCATCGCGTACAGGATGGCGGCCTGGGCTGCGAGAATGCCGGCCGCGATCAGCGTCCAGTGCCAGGTCGAAAGCGTGCCGAACGTCGGCGCCTTGTCGATGCTGCTGGTCGAGGTCATGCGTTGCGGACCATCAAAAGAGCGGGGCCATCAGGTGTATCGACCATACCAGCTTTTTCAAAGCCCGCTTTCTCGTAGGCGCGGACGGCCCGGGCGTTGGCCGGATCGGGATCGGTGACAATGCGCGGCGCGCCTTCCCCCAAGCGGGCGTCGACGAAGGTGCGAATGAACGCCGAACCATGGCCGCGCTCGATCATGCCGGGTTCGCCGATGAACTGGTCGATGCCGCGGGTGCCGCGCGGATGTTCGCCAAAGCCCGAATTCCACGCCGTCAGGTCGTAGCACTGCAGATAGGCGAAATCGCTGCTTCCTGCCGAGACGATGAACTGGTCCATCGCCGGTTCGTCGAGATCGCCGCTGACCAGATCATATTGTTCGGACGGATCGCCCCACCATTGCACGACATGCGGCTCCGCCAGCCAGCGCCGGACCAGCGGCAGATCGCTTGTCGTCATCGGGCGGAAGACGTAGTCCGGCGCCATGACCGGCGGCTCCTTCAGAGCGATTCGATCGTGACGTTGCGGTTGGTGTAGACGCAGATGTCGGCGGCGATATCGAGCGCGCGGCGCACGATGGTCTCGGCGTCCTTGTCGGTGTCGACCAGGGCGCGGGCGGCGGCCAGCGCGTAATTGCCGCCGGAGCCGATCGCCATCACGCCCGATTCCGGCTCCAGCACGTCGCCGGTGCCGGTCAGGACCAGCGAGACGTCCTTGTCGGCGACGATCATCATGGCCTCCAGCCGGCGCAGATAGCGGTCGGTCCGCCAGTCCTTGGCGAGTTCGACCGCGGCCCGGGTCAATTGCCCCGGATACTGCTCGAGCTTGCTCTCCAGCCGCTCGAACAGGGTAAAGGCGTCGGCGGTGGCCCCGGCAAAGCCGCCGATGACGTCGCCCTTGCCGATTTTGCGGACCTTTTTGGCGTTGGCCTTGATGACGGTCTGGCCGATCGAGACCTGGCCGTCGCCGCCGATCACCACCTTGCCGCCCTTGCGGACCGTCAAAATCGTGGTGCCGTGCCAGATCGGCAGGCTGTTTTCAGATGCTTGCATGGATTGTCCTCGTTCCCGTCAGATTTAGGGGTTGGCGGGGAGGGTTACAATCGCGGCGTTTCAGCCGGGATTCCGGTCACCATAGGCCGAAGTTCAGCCTCCAAAAGCGTCATCCCGCAGTAGCGAAGGCGACATCGGCCTGTTAAAAGGGCCGCGTTTTCGGCCCTCAGGCGGCCAAAGGGAAGCAGTTTTCATGCGCACGGCGTCCATCAAGCGCAAGACCAAGGAAACCGACATCGAGGTCGCGGTTAACCTCGACGGCACGGGCGTGTCCAAGGTTTCGACCGGTATCGGCTTTTTCGACCATATGCTCGACCTGCTGGCCCGGCATTCCCGCATCGACATCATCGGTGAAGGCGGATGGCGACCTCCATGTCGACCACCACCACACCACCGAGGACGTCGGCATTGCGCTCGGGCAGGCCGTGAAGCAGGCGCTCGGCACCATGGCCGGCATCACCCGCTATGCCTCGATCCACATGCCGATGGACGAGACGCTGTCGCGCGTCGTGATCGACATTTCGGGCCGGCCGGTCCTGGTGTTCAAGGTCGAATTTCCGCGCGACAAGGTAGGCACGTTCGACACCGAGCTGGTGCGCGAATGGTTCAACGCCTTCACCATCAACGCCGGCGTGACTTTGCACGTCGAGACCCTATATGGCGAGAACAGCCATCATATCGCCGAATCCTGCTTCAAGGGTCTGGCGAGGGCGCTTCGTGCCGCGGTCGCGATCGATCCGAGCGCGGCGGGCGAAGTGCCTTCCACCAAGGGTCAGCTCGGCGGCTGATTCCTTGTTTGCGTTTTTCGGTGGCGGCGGAGAGGTTCGATGCCGGTCTACACAGTACATGCTCCCGTAGCCAACGGCGCCGATCTCGCGGCGACCGACAAATTCGTATTTGTCCGCGACGGCTTCCATTTCTGGGCCGCGGTTGCGAGCGTGATCTGGCTGCTGTGGCATCGGCTGTGGCTGGTGCTGATCGGCTGGATCGTTCTGATGATCGCCATCCAGTTCGGGATGTCGGCGCTGGGCGCCAGCCGCGGCACGATCTTCGCCGTTGACGTCCTGATCGCCATCCTGATGGGCTTCGAAGCCGCGACCCTGCAGGCGCTGGACGCTGTCGCGGCGCAAATGGCGCCAGCTCGATATCGTGGTCGGCGACGACGAGGAATCGGCCGAGCATCGTTTCTTCGATCGCTGGACGGCCCGGCAGCGTGGCCTGACCAACGACCAATGGGCGGTCGATCGCGGCGCACCGCCGCCGACCCGCAACATTCCGGGCCAGCCGTTCTCCAAACCGCCGCCGCCGCTGCCGCAAGGCGGGATCATCGGCCTGTTTCCGGAACCGGGAGGGCCGCGATGAGCGTTGCGATCGTCGATTACGGCTCCGGCAATCTGCACTCGGCGGCGAAAGCGTTCGAGCTTGCCGCGCGGAGCATGCAAGATCCGCAGAAGATCATGGTGACGCGCGATCCCGAAGCCGTGTACCGCGCCGATCGCATCGTGCTGCCCGGCGTCGGCGCCTTCGCCGATTGCCGCCGGGGCCTCGACGCGGTGGACGGCATGCTGGAAGCGATGACCGAAGCGGTGCGCGTCAAGGCGCGGCCGTTCTTCGGCATCTGCGTCGGCATGCAGCTGATGGCGACCCGCGGCAAGGAGCATGTCGTCACCGAGGGCTTCAACTGGATCGCGGGCGACGTCGAGAAGATCTCGCCGCGCGAGGAAAACCTGAAGATCCCGCACATGGGCTGGAACACGCTCGACATGATCCGCGAGCACCCGGTGCTGGAGCGGCTGCCGCTCGGGCCGAAGGGCCGCCATGCCTATTTCGTGCACTCCTATCACCTCAACGCCGCCAACGAGGCCGACGTGCTGGCGCGCGCCGATTACGGTGGGCCGGTGACGGCGATCGTCGGCAAGGACACCGCGATCGGCACGCAGTTTCATCCCGAGAAGAGCCAGCGTTTCGGATTGGCCCTGATCTCGAATTTTTTGAAGTGGAAGCCGTGATCCTCTTTCCCGCCGTCGACCTGAAAAACGGCCAGTGCGTGCGCCTCGAACAGGGCGACATGGCGCGCGCGACCGTGTTCAACCTCGATCCCGCCGCGCAGGCGCGCTCCTTCGCCGAACAAGGGTTCGAATATCTGCACGTCGTCGATCTCGACGGCGCCTTTGCCGGCAAGCCGATGAATGCGCACGCCGTCGAGGCGATGCTCAAGGCCGTCACCATGCCGGTGCAGCTCGGCGGCGGCATTCGCGATCTCAAGACCGTGGAAGCCTGGCTCGACAAGGGCATTGCGCGCGTCATCATCGGCACGGCTGCGGTGCGCGATCCGGAGCTGGTGAAGAGCGCTGCGAAAAAATTTCCCGGGCCGCGTCGCGGTCGGCCTCGACGCCCGCGACGGCAAGGTCGCGGTCGAAGGCTGGGCCGAGACCTCGCAGGTGACCGCGCTCGAAATCGCAGCAGCGTTTCGAGGATGCCGGCGTCGCCGCCATCATCTTCACCGACATCGCGCGCGACGGTCTGCTGAAGGGCCTCAATCTCGATGCGACGATTGCGCTGGCCGAGCGGATCTCGATTCCCGTGATCGCCTCCGGCGGTTTCGCTTCGATCGACGACGTGAAGGCGCTTGCTTGAGCCGCGCGCCAAAAAGCTCGCCGGCGCCATCGCCGGCCGCGCGCTCTATGACGGCCGGCTCGATCCCGCGGCGGCGCTGACGCTGATCCGCACCGCGCGCGCCGCGGCCTAGGAGTTTTACAATGTTCAAGGTTCGCGTGATCCCCTGTCTCGACGTCAAGGACGGACGGGTGGTCAAGGGTGTCAATTTCGTCGATCTGCGCGACGCCGGCGATCCCGTCGAAGCGGCGATTGCGTATGACGCCGCCGGCGCCGACGAATTGTGCTTCCTCGACATCACCGCCACCCATGAAAACCGCGGCACCATGCTGGATGTCGTCCGCCGCACGGCGGAGGCCTGCTTCATGCCGCTGACGGTCGGCGGCGGGGTCCGCACCATCGACGACATCAAGACGCTGCTGCGGTGCGGGGCCGACAAGGTCTCGATCAATTCCGCTGCCGTCTCCAACCGCGAATTCGTCAAGCAGGCGGCCGAAAAATTCGGCGAGCAGTGCATCGTGGTCGCGATCGACGCCAAGCGGGTCAAGCGCGCCGGCGGCGGTGAGCGCTGGGAAATCTTCACCCATGGCGGGCGCAACTCCACCGGGATCGACGCCATCGAATACGCGCAGGAAGTGGTCTCGCTCGGCGCCGGCGAAATCCTGCTGACCTCGATGGACCGCGACGGCACGCGGCAGGGGTTCGACCTGCCGCTGACGCAGGCCATCGCCGACAGTGTCCCCGTACCGGTCATCGCCTCCGGCGGCGTCGGCAATCTCGACCACCTGGTCGACGGAATCCGGCAAGGCCACGCCACCGCGGTGCTGGCGGCCTCGATATTCCACTTCGGCGAATTTACCATACGCCAAGCCAAGGAGCACATGGTGCGCGCCGGCCTGCCGATGCGGCTCGATCCCTGACGACTCTCGGTCACAAAAGTGCTAAGTCTCTCCTTGGGTTGGCGTCGCGGCCTTTGGCCGGGCGCCATTGTTGAGTTCAGTTGATGCCGCGTTTCACGATCCACGATCTGGCCGCCACCATCGATGCACGGGCTGCATCGGGAGGAGAGGCGTCCTACACCCGCAAATTGCTCGACAAGGGCGCGGAGCACTGCGCCAAGAAGCTGGGCGAGGAAGCGGTCGAGACCGTGATCGCGGCGGTCGAGAACGATCGCGACCATCTGATCGCCGAAAGCGCCGACCTGCTGTTTCATCTGCTGGTGCTGTTGAAGGCGCGCGGCGTCAAGCTCGAAGAGGTCGAGGCCGCGCTGGCGCAGCGGACGTCGATGTCCGGGCTCGAGGAAAAGGCGTCGCGCAAGCGCGACTAGCGGAAGGGATAGTTCATGGATATCCGGACCACCGAACAGCAATACAATCCCTACCGCATCTTTACGCGCGAGCAGTGGGCGCGATTGCGCGACGACACGCCGATGACGCTGGAGCCCGGCGAATTCGAGCGGCTGCGTTCGATGCACGATCGCCTCGACATGCAGGAGGTCGAGGACATCTACCTGCCGCTGTCGCGCCTGCTGTCGATCTATGTCGACGCCACCCACCGGCTCTATCAGGCGCAGCGCCAGTTCCTCGACATCCGCGACCGCAAGGTGCCCTACATCATCGGCGTCGCCGGTTCGGTCGCGGTCGGCAAATCGACCACCGCGCGCGTGCTGCAGGCGCTGCTGGCGCGCTGGTCGCCGCGGCCCAAGGTCGATCTGGTGACCACCGACGGCTTTTCTGTTTCCCAATGCCGTGCTCGAGCGGCAGGGCCTGATGCAGAAAAAGGGCTTTCCCGAGAGCTACGATCTGCCGACGCTGCTGTCGTTCCTCTCCGACATCAAGGCCGGGCGGCGGCCGGTGCGCGCGCCGGTCTATTCGCATCTGGTCTACGACATCGTGCCGAACAAGTGGATCGAGGTCGACCGTCCCGACATCCTGATCGTCGAGGGCGTCAACGTGCTGCAGACCGGCCGCCTGCCGCGCGACGGCAAGGCGGTGCCCGTGGTGTCCGACTTCTTCGACTTCTCGGTTTATATCGACGCCGAGGAGCCGGTGCTGCGCGAATGGTATGTGCGGCGCTTCCTCGCGCTGCGGGATACCGCGTTCCACGATCCCAAATCGTACTTCCATCGCTACGCCGTCGCTGTCGGACGAGGAGGCCACGGCGACCGCGATCGCGATCTGGGAACGCACCAACCTCGCCAATCTCGAGGACAACATCTTGCCGACCCGGCCGCGCGCGACGCTGATCCTGAAAAAGCGCGCCGATCACCTGGTCGAGACGGTGGCGCTGCGGCGGCTGTAGTCTCGTAGGGTGGGCAAAGGCGCAACGCGCCGTGCCCACCATCTATCCGCGATCGCTGAATGGTGGGCACGCTTCGCTTTGCCCACCCTACGGTTCTTTTCCCGCTTACGAATTCACCTCACGCCGCGATGTGCCGTGACGCGACGAGGCCGGCGAGCGCTTCGGCGAGTTTCTCGCGATCGAGCGGCTTGATCAAAAATCCGTCCATGCCGGCCTCGAAGCAGGCATAGCGGTCTTCCACCAGCGTGTTGGCGGTGAGCGCGAGGATCGGCGTCCGGCTGCCCGGCTCGCCGGACTCGAGGATGCGAATCCGCTTGGTGGTTTCGATGCCGTTGAGCTGCGGCATCTGGATGTCCATCAGGACGAGGTCATAGGGCGTCCCGGCGGATTTCGCCGACAGCCAGGATTCCAGCGCCTCGGCGCCGTTGGTGGTGATGACGGTGTGATGCCCGAGCCGGCCGAGCAGCGAGCGGATCAGCAGCGCATTGATCTGATTGTCCTCGGCAACCAGGATCGACAGGCCCTTGGCCGACGGCGCGGCTGATGTCTCGATCGGGTCGATGGCCGGCTCCAGGCTCGGCGCGGTCACTTCCGGTGCGGTCGTCAGGCGCGCCGCGAGCGAAGCCGCGCGCAACGGCTTGACCAGATAGCCGGTGAGGGCGGAGGTCGGCGGACGGCTGCAATTCCTGCCGCGTCGCCGGCGTGAACATCACGATACGCTGGGTGGCGTGCAGCCGCGCGGCTTCGGCGAGCCGTTCGATATCGGCCAGCCCCAGCGCGTGATCGATCAGCACGGCGTGCCAGGGCCGCTCGGGCAGCAGGGTTTCCGCGACATCGGCGTCCGATACCATGCAGGTCGTGCCCGCCCCAGCGCTGCAGCCGCCGTGCCGTCAGCGATGCCTCGATGCTCTGTGGCGAGACCAGCATGATCGACTGGCCGGAGAGATCCGGCGCCGCGAAAGACGTCTGGTAGCCGTCGGCGGCGACGAGCGGGATCGACACTTCGAATGTCGAGCCGGCGTCCGGCTGGCTTTCCAGCGTGATCCGGCCGCCCATGCGCTTGACGATGCGATCGGAGATGCTGAGCCCAAGCCCGGTGCCGCCATAGCTGCGGGCGATCTTGTCGTCGGCCTGCTCGAACTCGCGGAAGATCCGCTCGCGCGCCTCGGGCGCGATGCCGATGCCGGTGTCGCGCACCAGAAAACTGATTTCATTCGGCCAGATGCCGGGCTCGACGATCAAGGCGACGCCGCCGGTCGAGGTGAACTTGATGGCATTGCCGGCGAGATTGAGCAGCACCTGTCGCAACCGCGCCGAGTCGCCGATCACATGCATCGGCAGCCGCTCGTCGACATAGGCGGCGATCTCGATTTTCTTGGCCTCCGCGCGAGGCGCCAGCAATTCGGTAATGTCCTCGATCATGCCCGACAGCGCGAACGGGCGATGTTCGAGATCGATCTTGCCGGCCTCGATCTTGGAATAGTCCAGCAGCTCCTCGATCAGCGAGAGCAGCGCGTCGCCGGACGTCTTCACCGCCTTGACATAGGTCGTCTGTTCCGGCGTCAGCGGCGTATCCATCAACAGGCCGCTCATGCCGATGATGCCGTTGAGCGGCGTGCGGATTTCATGGCTCGCCATCGCGAGGAAGCGCGACTTGGCGCGGCTTGCCGCATCGGCCTGGTCGCGGGCCTCGGCCAGCGCGCGCTCGCTTTCGGTGCGATCGGTGACGTCGCGGCCGACGCTCTGCATTTCCGCCGGGCCCCCGGCGTCGTTGCGGACGAGGCCTTCGCGCCATGCGATCCAGCGCGGGCCGAGCGGGCCCGAGACCTGCTGGTCGTGAACGCGGGTGCCGTTCGGTTCGAGCGCGGTGTCGCCCTGTTCGAGAACTTCAAGCGTGAAGCGGGTGCCGATCAGCGCATCGCGCGGCATTTGTGCGAGCTCGCAATAGGCGTCGTTGGCATAGGTGATACAGCCCTCGGCGTCGCGCAGCACGATCAGATCGCCCTGCGATTCGAACAAGCGGCGGGCGCGCTGCTCGGCTTCCTGCAATTCCCAGTTCCGGTCGGCCAGCGCTTCATTGTGCAGGGCGACCTTGCGCATCTTCTTGCGCATCAGGCGGAGCCGGACGCTGAAAGTGGCGAGCGCGACGCAGGCGAGTGCAAACAGGAAGGCGACGCCGATCGCAAAGGCGTGCGGGTCGTAACCGGAATTTTCCGTTTTGCTGCCGGCAATGAAACCATAGGCGCCGCCGAACACGATCGAGAAGATCATGAAGGAACGAAGTGCGAAGGTGAGCCAGGGATGGCGGCGACCGAAACGGCGAAAACGAAGTTTGATCCGGAAGGTCCGTCCCATCGCCAATGACCCTGAGATTGTTGTTTGAACCAGGCCGGCGGTCGCCGCCTGTCTTGAACAGAAGATGCGTCGCTGACATTGCAAAGTGCTTGAGGTTAACCGCGGTTGCCGGCTGCGATGAGAACGTGGTGAATGAAGTGTTAAAGCAGCGCCGCTTCGACGCGATGACGATCGCGGCGGGCGCCGACGATCAGGGCCGCGGCATCGAGCAGCGAAAAGCTGTTCGAGGACACGAAGATCCGGTAGTCGGCCGGTCCGTCCCGCGAAAGATAGATCACGGGATCGGAGGGCGAGGGATCGCGGGAGATAGCGACCAGCTGCGGCGGCGCGTGGTTCCCGCAGGCGCCGGCCTCGACGGTGTCGATGTCATCGATCACCGTGAAGTCGGCCGCTTCCGCGTTGTCGGAAATCTGCACCCGCACCGTCGCGCGGGAGGGATCGTTGGTGAAACTGACATGGCGGTGCGCCTGCCAGGAGAGGGTGGCGATCTGGACGGACGTGCCTGCGATCTCGATGCAGGCCCGGGGGCCGGTCAGAAACTCGCCGCGCGCGAACAGGGCGGCAATCGCCAGCGGAACAACCGAGGCCAGGATATTCAAACGCAACATGACACGCTACCCGCTCACCATAAGCCCGCAACAGGGGGCTTATGGTTGGCAGAGGGTAAAGGAAACTAGTTACTGAGGTATTGACGGCGGTTGTCGTTTGTTGGCCGCGCATCCCAGCGGCGAGTCCGACGAAGCGATCCATAGCGCAACGGAGCGGACGAAGTTGTAGCCCGCATGAGCGCAAGCGATATGCGGGTCACCTCTCGACGCAGTCCCCGGGTGTCGCTGCGCCCACCCGGGCTACGCTTCGTTGCACCACGCTCCGGCAATGCCTGACGCGTATTACCGCTCTGCTGCGGTCGCGGCGAGATATCGCATCAGCTCATCGCGCGGGTTGTCGCGGAAGGTCTGGCGGTCCCGCATCTCCGGCGGAGTCCGCCAGCCCGGCTCGATGCCGGTCATGTCGGGCAGTTCATGCGCGATGCCCTTGTGACAATCGATGCACGTCTTGTCCCTGGTGACCAGGAACTTGCCGTGGATTTCCGCGGCGCGTCGGGTTTGCTTGGTGAAATCCATGGCGACGGCGGAATGGCAGTTGCGGCACTCCAGGGAATTGTTGGCCTTCAGCCGTGCCCATTCATGCTTGGCGAGCTCGAGCCGATGGTCCTGAAACTTCTGCCGTGTGTCGATCGTGCCGAAGATCTTGCCCCAGACTTCCTTCGAGGCCTGCATCTTGCGGGCGATCTTGTCGGTCCAGTCGTGCGGAACGTGGCAGTCGGGACAGCTGGCGCGGACGCCGGAGCGGTTCGTGAAGTGCGGGGTGTGCTGCAGCTCCTGGAACACGTTGTTACGCATTTCGTGGCACGAGGTGCAGAACTTTTCGGTGTTGGTGACTTCGAGCGCGGTGTTGAAGGCGCCCCAGAACAGCACGCCGCAGACGAAGCCGCCCAGCGCGAGGAAACCGAGGCTCAGATGCGCGCTCGGGCGGCTGGCGATGCGCCAGAACCAGATCAGGAGTGACTTGAGCCGCTGCATTGCAGGTTCTCACTTCTTCTCGGGGCCGACGAGAAGCATGTCCTTGAACGTGCTGGGAACGAGCGGCTGCGCGTCCGTCTGCTGAACGTGGCAGGCGGTGCAGAAGTAGCGCCGGGGCGTCACGTCGGCGAGAACCTGACCATCGCGGTCCATGAAGTGGGTGATGCTGATCATCGGCGCGCCCGAGCCTTCGGTGAACTGCCGGCGGTGACAGTCAAGACAGCGGTTGGTCTTGAGCGTGAGCTGATAGTTCTCGATCGAGTGCGGAATGATCGGCGGCTGCTCCGGATAGTTGCGCATCAGCCGCTTGTCATCGACGATCGGCCGCGCCATGGGTGGCGCCGGCACGTCTCCCATCGGGGCCGCGGCCCCGGTAACGCGAGGCACGATCTGCGGCGCGGTCTGCGCATAGATCGCGCCGCCGACAAACACCAGCATGCCGCCGAGCAGGGCGCCTGCAATGGATGAGCGAAACCGCATCAGGCCGGGATGATCTTGACCGCGCATTTCTTGAAGTCCGTCTGCTTGGAAATGGGATCGGTTGCGTCCAGCGTCACCTTGTTGATCAGTTGGCTGGCATCGAACCACGGAACGAAGACAACGCCGCGCGGCATCCGGTTGCGGCCCTTGGTGTCTATCCGGCTTCGGATTTCGCCGCGGCGGGAAACCACGCGGACTTCTGCGCCCTCATTGAGGCCACGCGCGCGCGCGTCCTCTGGATGCATGAAGACCCTGGCGCCGGGAAACGCCTTGTAAAGCTCAGGCACCCGCATGGTCATCGATCCGGAGTGCCAGTGTTCGAGCACGCGGCCGGTAACCAGCCAGACGTCGAATTCCTTGTCGGGAGATTCTGCTGGAGGTTCGTAAGGCACGGCGATGATCCGTGCCTTGCCGTCCTTGTTGCCGTAGAAGTCGACGCCTTTGCCGGCCTTGACGTAAGGATCGAGGCCTTCGCGATAGCGCCACTTCGTCTCCTTGCCGTCGACGACAGGCCATCGCAACCCACGTACCTCGTGCAGGGTGTCGAACGCCGCCAGGTCGTGGCCGTGGCCGCGGCCGAACTCGGCGTATTCCTCGAACAGACCCTTCTGCACGTAAAATCCGAAAGCTTTCGACTCGTGGTTTTCGTACCCGGCTGGAATTTCGGAAACCGCGAACTTGTCGACCTTGCCGTTGCGGTAGAGCACGTCGAACAGCGTCTTGCCGCGATAATTGGGATTGGCATCCAGGATCTGCGCCGGCCACACCTCGTCGGTGGTGAAGCGCTTTGAGAATTCCATCAGCTGCCAGACGTCGGAGCGTGCCTCGCCGGGCGCGTTGACGAGCTGCCGCCATACGTGGGTCCGGCGCTCGGCGTTACCATAGGCGCCTTCCTTCTCCACCCACATCGCCGTGGGCAGAACGAGATCGGCGGCCATCGCTGTCACGGTCGGATAGGCATCCGAAACGACAATGAAGTTGGCCGGATTCCGGTAACCCGGATAGGTCTCGTTGGAGGAGTTAGGCGCCGCCTGCAGGTTGTTGTTCACCTGGATCCAGTAGAAGTTCAGCTTGCCGTCCTTCAGCATCCGGTCCTGTTCGACCGCGTGATAGCCGGGCTTTTCCGGAATGATGCCCTGCGGGACGCGCCAGATTTCCTCGGCGTGCTTGCGGTGCTCCGGATTGGTGACGACCATGTCTGCGGGGAGACGATGCGCGAAAGTGCCGACCTCGCGCGCGGTGCCGCAGGCGGATGGCTGGCCGGTCAGCGAGAACGGCGAATTGCCGGGCTCGGAGATCTTTCCGGTCAACAAATGCAGATTGTAGAGCAGCTGGTTGGCCCATACGCCGCGCACATGCTGGTTGAAGCCCATGGTCCAGAGCGACATCACCTTTCGCTTCGGATCGGCATAGAGCTCGGCGAGCTCCAGCAGGAAGCCGCGCTCGACGCCGGTGAGCTCGGAGACCTTCTCGAGCGTGTAGTCCTTTACGAAGGCGGCATAGGCGTCGAAGTCGATCGGCTGGGTCGCGCCGGCGGTCGCCGCGCCCTTGGCTTTGACCTCGAGCGGATGATCCGGGCGCAGCCCGTAACCGATGTCGACCGTACCCTTCACGAAGGTGGTGTGGTTCTTCACAAAATCCTGGTTGACCCGTCCGGTCGTGATGATGTGGTTGGCGATATAATTCAGGATCGCCAGGTCCGTCCCCGGCTTGAACACCATCGGGATGTCGGCGAGATCAGAGCTTCGGTGCGTGAAGGTTGAGAGCACCGCGACCTTCACATGCGGATGGCTCAGGCGCCGGTCGGTGAGCCGCGTCCACAGGATCGGATGCATCTCGGCCATGTTCGAGCCCCACAGCACGAAGGCATCCGCGGCCTCGAAATCGTCATAGCAGCCCATCGGCTCGTCCATGCCGAAGGTGCGCATGAAGGCGACTGCGGCCGAGGCCATGCAGTGGCGGGCGTTGGGATCGAGATTGTTGGAGCGGAAGCCGGCCCGCATCAGCTTGGTGGCGGCATAGCCTTCATAGACCGTCCATTGCCCCGAGCCGAACATGCCGAGTGCCGTCGGACCCTTTTCCTTCAACGTCGCCTTGGCGCGGGCCGCCATCACGTCGAAGGCCTCGTCCCACGACACCGGCGTCAGTTCGCCGTTCTTGTCGAACACGCCGCCCTTCTTGCGCAATAGCGGCGTCGTCAGGCGGTCGCCGCCATACATGATCTTGGAGAGGAAATATCCCTTGATGCAGTTCAATCCGCGATTGACTTCGGCGAGCGTGTCGCCATGGGTCGCGACGACCTTGCCTTCCTTGACGCCGACCATCACCCCGCAGCCGGTGCCGCAGAATCGGCACGGCGCCTTCGACCACTTGATGTCCAGCGATCCGGCGCCGCCTTGCACGGGCTGCGCGACCGCGGGTACGGCGATGCCGGCGGCCGCGGCGGCGACGGCGGCGGCCTGCGCCTTCAACAATTCGCGTCGCGAGAGTGACATGCTCTAGTCTCCGATATCCGCTAAGCTCTCGACCTGCTCGAACACCATGTTGGCTGACAGGACGCCTTCCCAGCATGCGATTTCGGCGAGGCGGCTGCCCAAGCTTCCGCTCTCTGCCGCTTCCATGACGATAACGATTTTCGACGCGTTGCTTTGATGTGTCTCAATGTCGGGCAGGGCTGCGAGCATGCGCAACACCTCGTCCCGGTGGTCAGGCAATACGGATACGACCGCGCTCGAAATGTGAATGGTGGCTTCAGCCGTCATGAAACGTCTCCACGGCGCGCGGCGCCGAGCGTGATGGCCTCGCCCGGGCACGCACGGACGCAATCACCGCACCCGGTGCAGGTGGTTTCATTGACGATGGCCTGCGGCGGCAATCCAATGCGGGGCTGGAAACGAATGGCTGAAGAAGCACAGGCATCGCCGCAGGAGCGGCAGACGATGCCGGCTTCGGCGAGACAGTCGTCGTTGATGATGGCGACGGGCCTGGAGAGGAGTTGACCGCGAAACAGCGCGCGGCGCGAGGGTCCCGGACTTTCCATGTCGCTATCCTCCCGGAGGGCCGGGGGGCCCCAGGACCATCTGGGTCATCCAGATCAGAAAGCCAAATCCGCCGACCACGCCAACGGCGACCACCGGCCAGATGAAAGCGGCGATGATGGCGAATACGACAAATTCGGCACGCCGGCCGGTCCCGAATGCGGACCCATGCGTCGGCTGCGCATCATGCTTACTTGACGTGTCGCTCATATAACGACCTGCCACTTTCAAAGTCGAACAGTGTTGGGCCGGCCGCACGCTCCCGTGCGGTACCAGTCAACCTGTCATCTGCGATTGGATGGAACGCGCCATGCCTGCTCCATTGCAGGAAATGTCATTGCGCATGCGCAGCATAAATGCTGGTCGCCCAAGCCTTCATTGATCTGGATCAAACGCGAATGACACAGGCTTGATGATTCGATGATATTTTCGCCGCATCGCAAGCAAGGGACAGTCCGACGCACCGGATTTTCGCTTCGCACTTCTTCGAATCAAGCGCTACGCCGCGCGCCGCAAATCTTCCGCAAGCGCGCGATAGGACAGTGCTTCTGCCAGATGCAGCCGGCCGATCTTTTCCGCGCCGTCGAGATCGGCCAGCGTGCGCGCGACGCGCAGCACGCGGTGATAGCCGCGCGCGGTCAGCTTCATGGTCTCGGCGGCGTCGCGTAAGAGTTTTTGCCCCTGCGCGTCCGGCTGCGCGATCGTTTCCAGCAGGGAGGCCGGCGCTTCGGCATTGGTGCGGACATGCGGCATGCCGGCCGCCGCGTAGCGCGTGAGCTGAAGGTCGCGGGCGGCAGCAACGCGGGCTGCGACTTCGGCGGAGCCTTCGGAAGGCGGCGGCAGGATCAGGTCGGCGGCGGTCACCGCCGGCACCTCGATACGCAGGTCGATGCGATCCATCAGCGGGCCGGAGATCCGCATCTGGTAATCCGATGTGCAGCGGTCGAGGGGCGCGCGCTTGCAGGAATAGCCGGGCTCATAGGCATGGCCGCAGCGGCACGGATTCATCGCCGCGACCAGCATGAAGCGGGCCGGGTAGGTGACGCGGTGATTGGCGCGCGACACTGAGACCTCGCCGTTCTCCAGCGGCTGGCGCAGCGAATCCAGCACGCGCGCATCGAACTCGGGCAGTTCGTCGAGGAACAGCACGCCCTGATGCGCCAGCGAAATCTCGCCGGGTTTTGCGCGCATGCCGCCGCCGGTCAGCGCCGCCATGCTGGCGGAATGATGGGGGCTGCGGAACGGCCGCCGCGCGGTCAGGGCGCCGTCGCGGATTTCGCCGGCGACGGAGGCGATCATCGAGACTTCCAGAAGTTCCGACGGCGACAGCGGCGGCAGGATCGATGGCAGCCGCGCCGCCAGCATCGACTTGCCCGCGCCGGGCGAGCCGATCATCAGCAGATGATGTCCGCCGGCCGCGGCGATTTCGAGCGCGCGTTTTGCACTCTCCTGGCCTTTGATGTCGCGCAAATCGAGATGCGTCGCCTCCGGCTCGTGCACTTTCGGCTGCGGGCGCGACAGCACCTGCGTGCCCTTGAAATGGTTGGCGATCTGGATCAGCGATTTTGCCGCGATGATCTGGATATCAGGGCTCGCCCAGGCGGCTTCGGTTCCACAAGCCGCCGGACAGATCAGGCCTTCCTCGCGCGCATTCGCACCGATCGCGGCCGGCAAGACGCCGGCCACGGGGGCGATCGAGCCATCGAGCCCGAGTTCGCCGAGCACGGTAAAGCCGTTGAGCGCGTCCGGCGGGATGGCACCGATCGCCGCCATCAGGCCGAGCGCGATCGGCAGATCGTAATGGCTGCCTTCCTTGGGCAGATCGGCCGGCGCGAGGTTGACTGTGATCCGCCGTGCGGGCAGCGCCAGCCCCGAGGCAATCAGCGCCGAGCGCACCCGCTCGCGCGCCTCGGAAACCGCCTTGTCCGGAAGGCCGACGATGGCAAACGCCGGCAGGCCAGGCGCGACCTGAACCTGCACGTCGACCGCGCGGGCCTCGATCCCCTCAAAGGCTACGGTAGAAACCCGCGCAACCATGCTGCCCCTCGTGCTGCAATCGAAGGTAGCGGGGAACCGTGGGGCAAGTCAAGAACATTAAGGGAACAAGTTGGCAGGTTGTCAGTCAAGCGCAGTTTGGACAGAAAGCAAGACAACTCCTGGCTGCTTTCCACCGTCCACGAATGCGCTCTCGCGGGTCACCGAGAAAGTTATGGAACTGAGGACCGCCCCTCAATTCAGCTTCCCCGCCGCGATCGCCGCCGTGCTGCCTTGCGGTTGCTCCAGCATCTTCAGTGCGGCATCGAGGCCGTTGCGGAGATTGGCGGCGGCGTTGGCGCTGCAGCGGATGCGGCCGGAGGAGATGAATTTGACCTCCGTCGAACCGTCCGGCTTCGGCACCAGAATGCGGGTGGCCAGCTCGACCTCGACCGCACCGTTCATGGTGCCGTAGGCGCCGACGATGTCGAAATAGACCAACGGGGCCGCAGCCCCGGTGTCCTCGTAAATCAGGTCGGACGGCTTGGCGGGCAGTTGGTCGGTCAATGGCCTTCTCCCGGATCGCAAAGGTCATGATTCGCTGAATCAAGACTTACGCGATCGGGCATCCGATCCCTAACGCGAGATGGGAAATCCAGGGCCGGCCGTGTCGACCGGCCCCGGACATCGATTTCCTCAGAGCTCCATCTTCATCGGCTCCGGATAATAATGGAATCCATCGCCAGCCTTGGCGACGTGGCCAAAGCCCGGCCAGGCGAAGTGATAGGACATGACCGGGGTCTTGTTGGCCGCGATTGTCTCGAGCAACTTGACCCGGCTCGAAGCCGCCTGCTTCGGGTCGGTGTCGTAGGAAAATTCCATCCGCGGCTTTTCGAGCAACAGCACGGCGTGGTGCGTGAGATCGCCGAGGAAGGCAAAGGATTTGCCTGCCGATGTCACCATGAAAATCGTGTGACCCACGGTGTGGCCGGGCGCCGCGATCGCCTGCACGCCGGGCAGGAATTCCTGGCCGTCCTTGATGAACACGATCCGATCGCGCACCGGCAGCAAATTCTTGCGGGCGTGAACCACGAAATCCTTCAACGGACTGCCGAGCTTGCCTTCATCGGTCCAGAACTCGAAGTCGCTCTGGGTGATGTAATATTGCGCGTTGGGGAATAACGGCTTGTCGTCGGCGCCGACGATGCCGCCGATATGATCGATATGGGCGTGCGACAGCACCACGGCGTCGATATCGCCCGGCTTGATCCCGGCTTCCGCCATGCTCTTCTGCTGGCGGCCGGTGGTCGGCCCGAATGCTTTCGAAGTGCCCATGCCGGTGTCGAACAGGATCAGCTTGTCGCCAGTGTTCACGATCGGCGAGTTCTGTTCGAGCACGACATTGTCGGGATTGAGGAAGTTGTCGGAGAGCATCTTCCTCACTTCTTCATCGGGCACGCCGACGAAGGTGCCCTTGGGAGGGCCGAGCGGCAACGTGCCGTCGGAAACGATCGTCACTTCGGCGTCGCCGAGGACGAAGCGGTGCCAGTAGGGCGTCTGCGTGCCGAGTTTTGGCGCTTTGGCCAGCGCGCTGCCACCGAGCATCGTTGAAGCGCCCAAACCGGCGCCGAGCGCGAGCAAAGACCGCCGTGAAACGTTCATCGTCATACGTTTTCCTCCACTATTTTTATGAACTGCAGCATGCTGCCCGGACAGATTCATCCGTGACTACAGGCTGCGCCCGCTTCCCGAAATTGGCAAGTGGGATGAGAAAGCGCGAAAGAAATAACAGAATGAAGGATGACGCAGCGCGCCACACAGCTGCGCGCTCACGACGCGCTCGATCTGTTGTTGCCGAGCCGATTTCGATCAGCACCGTTTGGCGGCTACCAATCGTCGTAGATCCATTCCTGCGGGTATGGATATCTCGGCCGCGCTCTCACTTGCGGCCGCGGCCGTTCCGGCCTGCGCAAGGCCGCAGCGGGCGGCGCCGGCAGCGATGACGCCCTGGGCGGCGCCTGATCCGGAACCCTGGCGAGCGCACGCTTCATCTCGTCCTGGCTCGCCTTTAGCTCGCCGATGGCCTTTGCATTGTCGCTCGCCATCTGTTGCTGGTTCGTCCTGAGCTGTTCGATGTTGCGCTCCAGATTCGCCAGGTCGCGCGCCATCGTCTGCAGCAACTGCGTTTGATCGGATGGCGGCGGTGCAGCCGTCGCCGGTCGGGCTTCCTGCGGGGGTGCGGCCTGCGCAAGGATCGGCGCCGGCGTTGCTGGTGACGGCGGCGGCGCTACTAGCGGCGGCACAGCCTCAACCGAGGCGAGCTGAACGGTAGACGGAGTGGGTTGTGCCGGCAGATTTTCCGGCGGCAATGATGGCGCTGACGCGAGCTGCGGCGGAGGGCGGACCCCGCCGCCATAGGACGATTGCCAAACCAGGGCCACGACAACGATGCCCGCTGCCAGCATCAGGCCCACGGGAACCGCGAGCGCCGGCTTTGCGGGCGGTGACGGTGTCGCTGGCGGCGGCGTTGCTGATGATTGCGCGGACGGTGGTTGCGGACCGGGCTCGGCCGGAGGCGGGCGCACGTCATCGCGCTCCAGTTTCGCAAGCTGTTCGCTCAGGCGCGTGAGCTGTTCATCCGCCTGTACGATCTGTTCGTGGGCATGCGCGAGCTGCTCATCGGCGCGGCCGGTCGGGCCATCGCTTGGTACGTTGTCTTTCGAAGCCGTGGAGTTCATTGGCGCTTCCATTTTTCAGTCCAATGTCTTCCAAAAGTAACGGCAGACTGTCCGCCTGCTCGCCGTCCATTCTTGTCCAAAGAATGGCTGTATGATGGTGGAATACTGGATCGCATGGCAATGGCGTTCCTGGATGCCACCGTCCAGACCCGGCGGCGCGACCGGAGGGCTGCCGCGGCTCCCCTCTTCGGTTTCATTGGCCGATAGCGCGAGGGAAACTATTTCCCGGCGCGCTTTGCCTCGATGGTATCCCAGACCTTGGCCGCGACATCCGGGCCGTTGAGGCGCTGGATCGCACGGATGCCCGTCGGCGACGTCACGTTGATCTCGGTAAGATTGCCGTCGATCACGTCGATGCCGACGAACAGCAGGCCGCGTTCGCGCAGCGCGGGGCCGAGCGTGGCGCAGATTTCACGCTCGCGGGCTGAGAGTTCGGTGGCCTGCGCGGCGCCGCCGCGAACCATATTGGAGCGGAGGTCGTCGGGCGCCGGCACGCGGTTGACGGCGCCGGCAAATTCGCCGTCGACCAGAATGATGCGCTTGTCGCCGTGCTTGACCTCGGGGAGGAAGCGCTGGATCACCCAGGGCTCGCGGAAGGTGACCGAGAACATGTCGAACAGCGAGCCGAAATTCATGTCCTGCTGCAGCACGCGAAACACCGCCGCGCCGCCATGGCCGTGCAGCGGCTTCATGACGACAGCGCCGTGTTCATCCCTGAACGAATTGATCTCATCGAGGTCGCGCGAGATCAGCGTCGGCGGCATCAGCTGCGGGAAGTTCATCACGAACAATTTTTCCGGCGCATTGCGCACCGAGGCCGGGTTGTTCACCACCAGCGTCTTGGGATGGATGCGTTCGAGGAAATGCGTCGAGGTGATGTAGGCGAGGTCGAAGGGCGGGTCCTGCCGCAGCAGGATGGCGTCGAACGCCTGCAACGGCTCGCGCTTGGCCTCGCCGAGCGTAAAATGATCGCCGACCTCGTCGCGCACGGTGAGATGATGCACCGGCGCCACCAGCTCCTCGCCGCGTAGCGAAAGCTTGTCCGGGGTGTAGTAGGAAAGGCTGTGGCCGCGCTTCTGCGCCTCCAGCAGCAGCGCGAAGGTTGAATCGCCGCGGATGTTGATACGCGCGATGGGATCCATCTGGACGGCGACATTCAGTTTCATATTGGGGGTCCGGGTCTCTGGAGGGGTCTTATCAAGTGCTGGCGTCGAATGCCGCTAACAGATGGCGTGGCAGGCGCCGCGGCGCAATCAGGATGGCGTCAAATCGGAGCTCAAATTCGGCATGTTCGGGATGCGCCATCAGCCATCCTTGCGCGGCGTCGATGATGCGCGCCTGCTGGCGCGGCGTCACCGCATAGGCGGCATCATCGAGGCTGGCGCGGGCCTTGACCTCGATGAAGGCGATCAGATTGCGCTTCCTCGCCACCAGGTCGATCTCGCCATAGGGGGTGCGGAAGCGCTTTGCCAGGATGCGGTAGCCTTTGGCCATCAGAAGGGCGGCGGCGCGGCTTTCGGCCGAAAGCCCGGTGCGGAAGGCCGCGACCCGCTCGGGCGCGGCGACCTTGGCGGACGCCTCGGGCGGCCTGACGCCGTCAGTCTTCGCCATCGTCGCCTCTGGCTTGCTTGTCGGTTTCCTTGGCGAGCTCCAGCGCGCGGGCATAGACCTCGCGGCGCGGCCGCCCGGAAAGCTCGACGGCATGCGCCACGCTGTCCTTGACGCTGTCGCGCGCCAGCGACGAACGCAGCAAGTCGTCGAGGTCGTGCTGCGTCATGACATTGGCATCCGCGCGCGGCGGGCCGACCACGAGCACGAACTCGCCGCGGGTTTCCAGTTGATCTGCGGCCTTCGCCAACTCGGCGATCGGAGCGCGCTTGATCTCCTCATGGAGTTTCGTCAGCTCACGGCAGATCGCGGCATCTCGGCCGGCCATCGTCTCGGCGAGATCGGCCAGCGTCTCCTGCACACGGTTGCCGGATTCGAACATCACGAGCGTAGCGTCGATCCGGGCAAGCTCCGCGAGCCGCGTCCGCCGCGCGACCTGCTTGGGCGGCAAAAATCCCTCGAAGAAAAACCGGTCGGTGGGAAGGGCTGCGACCGAAAGCGCCGTCAGCACCGAGGACGCGCCGGGCACCGCGATCACGGCGTGGCCGGCGGCACAGACCTCGCGCACCAGCTTGAAGCCGGGGTCCGATATCAAGGGCGTGCCGGCGTCCGATACCAGCGCGATCGAGGCGCCCTGCGCCAGCTTCTCCAGGATTTTGGGCCGCGCCATCGCCGCGTTGTGCTCGTGATACGGCTTCAGCTCTGCCGAGATCGCATAGCGTTCAGTCAGGCGGCGGGTGATGCGGGTGTCCTCGCAGGCGATGATGTCGACACCGGCCAACGTCTCCAACGCGCGCAAGGTAATATCGCCGAGATGGCCGATCGGGGTCGCCACCAGGTAGAGGCCGGGAACCGGCCTCGGGGCTTGGAGGACGTGGCCGCCAATCGAAAATGTTCTGTTGGCCGAACCCGGTTCGGTATCAGACCCGTAGTTGGAATTGGGTTTTGCGCGCATAATGGCAATCTAGAGGGGTCTTGGTGCAAGCGCTATATCCGGCGGGATGGCGGCAAGACCGGAGTTCCCGGCGACGTGCGGCGGGGCAGTAATCCTTTTGTTTTGGTTAACTAATTCTCGACAATGTGCAGAATCCCGTAGTGGTTTCAGTAGCGGTTCAGGTGCCTTGGCCCAGAAAGCCGGCATCCTGACCGACGGCGGTCGGTCAAGAGAAGAGACAAGATGTTAGGCCCGCTCAATCGCAAGCCTGGATCTCCGGATCCCAGGCTATCGGGACCGACCCGCCGTGCGGCGGTCGGCCTTATTCTCGGCGCGCCCCTGCTCGGGGCCTGCTCCGGCAGCCAGGTTTCCAACTCGTTCGGCTCGGCCGCGCCCGAAGGACCCGCAGGCCCGCAGCAGCAGCCGCTTGCGGTCGGCGCCGGGCAGGTCAAGGTTGGCCTGATCCTGCCGCTCTCGGCCGCCGGCAATGCCGGCGTCGCCGCGCAATCGATGAAGAACGCGGCCGAGATGGCGCTGGCGGAATTCCAGAATCCGAACATCCAGCTTCTGATCAAGGATGACGGCGGCAACCCGCAAGGCGCGCAGCAGGTCACCCAGCAGGCGCTCGGCGAGGGCGCGGAAATCATTCTGGGCCCGCTGTTCGCAGCCTCGGTGCCGGCGACCGCGCAACTGACGCGCGCGCGCGGCGTTTCGGTGATCGCGTTCTCGACCGATTCCAGCGTCGCCGGACGCGGCGTCTATCTGCTCAGCTTCCTGCCCGAATCCGACGTCAACCGGATCGTCGATTACTCCGCCAGTATCGGCAAAAAGTCCTTCGCGGCGCTGCTGCCGGACAATGCCTACGGCAATGTAGTGGAAGCAGCGTTCAAGCAGGCGGTCGGCCGCAAGGGACGCATCGTCGCCTTTGAGAAATATGCCTCCGACCGTTCGGCCGCCGCGCGGACGGTGGCGCAGTCGCTCGGCTCGGCGGATGCGCTGTTCATCGCCGACGACGGCGAATCGGTCGTGGCGACGGCGGATGCCCTGACCGCGGCGGGCGCGAATTTGGGCAACGTCCAGCTACTCGGAACCGGACTGTGGGACAATCCGCGCGTCTATGCGAGCCCTGTGCTGCAGGGCGGTCTCTATGCCGCGCCGGATCCGTCGGGCTTCCGCGCCTTCTCCGGCCGCTACCGCGCCAAATACGGCGCCGATCCCGTGCGCACCGCAACGCTGGCCTATGACGCGGTTGCGCTGGTCGCCGCGCTATCGAAGCAGGGCGCGCAACGCTTTGCACCGGAAACGCTGACCAATCCGTCGGGCTTTGCCGGCATTGACGGGCTGTTCCGATTCCGCTCCGATGGCAGCAATGAGCGCGGGCTTGCGGTGATGAAGGTCGCCAGCGGCGGCAGCACGCCGGTTGCAGGCTCGCCGAAGAGCTTTGGGGCTTAATTCAATCTAACCCCTCATGGTGAGGAGGCGCGTCAGCGCCGTCTCGAACCATGCGGTCCGGTTGGCGCCATTCATCCTTCGAGACGCGCTTCGCGCTCCTCAGGATGAGGTCTGGCACTTCGCTGCGTTCGCGAATTCGGCTTCGTAGCGACGGCGATTGCTCCAATAGATATTGGCGAACAGCGCGGCTTCCTGGCGATAGGGGATGTGATCGTCTCCATCCTGAGCGGCCTCTGCCTCGATCCATGCGGCGTGGTGCTGGATGGCGCCTGAGCGATCGCCCTGCAGCGCGCGGATCTGAAACTCGAACATATGCTGCTCGATCTCGCCATAGCGATCGTACCAGCAGGTCGACCATTGACGGTTCTGCAGCGCGAAGCGGCGGATCCAGCGTTCGGCGAGATCCATCTCGTGTTCCGGCTTGGAGAACATCACGTCGCGTCGCGCTTCCTGCAGCGTCTCGATCGCGACCGGCTTGTTGCAGTGCCACAGCGTCTGCATTGCGGGATCGGACAGGAAGCGGTCGGCATAGATCGGATGCGGGAAGGCGATCTCGCGCAAGTGCGGCAGTTCGAAATAGACCCGGATCTCCGAACACACGCTGGCCTTCAGCTCATTGTCTTCCATCTTGCGGTGGAAGGCGTCGAAGCCGATGCCGGGAAAGTAGGGCATGAAGGCCGCGTGGAACATCTCGTGCAGGCGATAGAGGTCCTCGATCGACGGATTGTCGTAAGTGCGGTTCATGGTGACGCCCCACCATGAGCAGAAATGCGCGCGCTCCAGCCGGTCGTCCGTCGAGTCGCAGAACAGCCGCGGCAGGCTGGCGAACTGCTCGACGATGTCGTGAATGAAGCCGCCTTCGGCATGCGAGGCGCGGATCGGCGCGCTGCGCCACAGCCCGAGCACGTGCCGGTGAATCTCGTCACGGCTCGTCAGGATGATCGGGTTCTTCACGGCGCGGCTCCGGGAATGGCGACCGGTCCGGCAGTGCCGATCATCTCGGCCATGGTCGGCGTCAGGCAGAGCCGGAGCGAGGCATTGGGATCGCCGGCCGGACGGCTCAGGAATGTCGCAAGCGCGCGATCGGTGGTGGCTACAGCATTCGCCTGCGCCAACACACTGACATCGCAGGGCGACAGCGTCAGCCCAAGGCGGCCGCCGATGCGGGCCGCGGCTTCGCGCTGGACTTGTTTGTAGCGGCGCGGCAGATCGAACACGTCGTGACGTTCGAGCAGCGCGTAGCCGAGCTGCAGCGACGTCAGGTTCTTGAACCATTGATTGCCGAACAGGCTCGGCATCGCGTTACGGCACAACACGCCGCCGATGCGGTCGTAATACACCCCGAACGGTTTCGACAGGCTGAAGGCGAGTGCCTGCACGGCAGGGCTGTCGGCGGCAATACACGCCGCGGGCCCTTCGGCGATCGAGCCGACATAGGTGACGTCGAGTAGGACGCGGGGCAGGCTTGCGGTCGCAAGCAGAGCGAGAAAGTCGTTTCCCTCGCGCCACACATTGCCGTCGATCGCGGAGGGCTGGCTCAGGCAGAACAGCGCGGTTTCCGGCAGCGTCCGGCCGACGGCCTGCCAGTCGGCACGGGGATGTTCGACCACGGCGATGCCGCAGGCTTCGGCATAGGCCGTGTAGCCTTCATACTCGCCGGCAAAGACGTGAACTTCCGGATTGAAGTGCTCGACGCGGGCGCGATTGCCGTAGGCGGCGATCACATGAAACAGCGCTTCGCTGCCGCCGGCGGTCGGGTAACGCCAGGGAAAGCCGGCCGCATCGATCGTGACCACCGGTGCCGCCCACGCCATCCAGCGCTCGATGAATACTTCGTGGGAGGCGTACTGCTTGCCGGTCCACGCGTCGCGGAATTGCTCGAGATAGTGACGGCGCGCTGCATCCGGTCCGGCCACGGCATTGCCGAGGATGAAGCTTTTGGCGGCTTCCGTCTCCGGGGTGACGAGGGCGTAAACGGTCTTGCTCGCGCCGGCGTCTTTGACGCGGCGGTCGAGTTCGGGATCATGGATCGGGGGAGTGATGGTCCGGTTGTTCACGATCGTCGTTCGGGCAAAGCGGGGCAATCGCTGCCGATCTAGCACACTCAGTCAGGCAGCGCCCGAAGTCCCTGCGCGTTAGCTTATCAAAGCGTTACGCCGCGAGGTCCGCGACCACCGCATCGAGCACGGGGAAACCGTCTTTCGTCACGCGCAGCCTGCCGTCGGTGTCGACGACGATGGCGCCTTCCTCGCGGAGCACGGCGATCCGGCTCGGGTCGAGTGCGCGGCCGGACAAGGCCGTATAGCGTTCGGGGTCGATGCCCTCGGCAAGCCGCAATCCCATCAGCAAAAATTCGTCGGCGCGTTCCTCGCTGTTGAGGTCATCGTCGGTGACGACGCCGTGGCCGTTGGCCTCGACGCGCATCAGCCAGGCCTCGGGACGTTTTTCGGTCGCGATCGCGTGCCTGACACCATCGATGTCGAGGCGGCCATGCGCGCCCGGGCCGATGCCGGCATATTCGTCGCCGCGCCAGTAGACCAGATTATGCTGGCATTCGGCGCCTGATCGGGCGTGGTTTGAAATCTCGTAGGCCGGCAAGCCGTGATGCGCGCAGACTTCCTGCGTCACATCATAGAGCGCGCGGGCCACCGCCTCGTCCGGCGTTTTCAGTTTGCCCGCCGCATGCAGGCCGAAGAACGGCGTGCCTTCCTCGATCGTGAGCTGGTAGAGCGACAGATGTTCGGCGGCTTCGGAAATCGCGAGCTTCAATTCGTCGGCCCACATCTGCGGGGTCTGGTCGGGGCGGGCGTAGATCAGGTCGAACGAGTAACGGTCGAACGCGCTGCGCGCGATCGCGACCGCGTCCAGCGCTTCGCGGGCGCTGTGCAACCGTCCGAGCGCTTTCAGCGAGGCGTCGTCGAGCGCCTGGACGCCGAGCGAGACGCGGTTGACGCCGGCTGCGCGATAGCCGCGAAACCTCGTTGCTTCCACGCTGGTCGGATTGGCCTCCAGCGTCACCTCGACATTGCCGGCGACGCGCCAATGCTTGCCGATCGAATCCAGGATGGCGCCGACGGTTTGCGGCTGCATCAGCGACGGCGTGCCGCCGCCGAGAAAGATCGACGTGACGGTTCGATCGGGCGCGCGCGCCGCAGTCGTCTCGATCTCGCGCGCAAACGCGCGCGCAAATCTTTCCTCGTCGATCGGGGCATGGCGGACGTGGCTGTTGAAATCGCAATACGGGCACTTCGACAGGCAGAACGGCCAGTGCACGTAGACGCCGAAGGCGGCCCGCTTCAGGTCATGGCGTTCGGCGCTAGCCAAGACAGATCTCCGCCAGCTTGACGAAGGCGCGTGCCCGGTGCGACAGGCCGAGGCCGAGCGGCGGCAGGCCGTGTTTCTCGATCGAGGTCATCTCACCAAAGGTCCTGACATGCCCGTCGGGCAAGAACGCCGGATCATAACCGAATCCGGCGGTGCCGCGCGGCGGCCAGACCAAAGTTCCATCGACGCGGGCCTCGACCTCTTCGAGATGGCCGTCGGGCCAGGCGACGCAAAGGGCCGAAATGAACTGCGCCTTGCGCTTGTCCGGCGTGGTGGCGCCGCGTTCCTGCAGCAGGCGCTCGATCCGGCTCATCGCCGCCATGAAATCCTTACCCTCGCCGGCCCAGCGCGCCGAATAGATGCCGGGCGCGCCGTCCAGCGCGTCGACCACGAGGCCGGAATCGTCGGCAAATGCCGGCAGTTGCGCCGCCTCGGCGGCTGCAATCGCCTTGATCGCCGCATTGGCGCGAAACGTCTGGCCGGTTTCCTCGGGCTCGCCAAGGGACAGTTCGCCCGCGGAAACGGCTTCGACGCCATGGGGCGCCAGCAATTCCCGCATCTCGGCGAGCTTGCCGGGATTGTGGGTCGCGATCACGAGCCGGCCTGCGATTCGACGGTGCATGTGCGATCAGACTACGCGACGGCCAGCTTCTGCAAGTCCACCAGACGCGCGACACCCTTGCGCGCGAGTTCCATCAGCGCGAGGAACTCGTCCTGCGAGAACGGCGTCTTTTCGGCGGTGCCCTGCACTTCGATGATGCGGCCGTCGCCGGTCATGACGAAATTGGCGTCGGTGTCGGCCTCGGAATCCTCGGCATAGTCGAGGTCCAATACCGGCGTGCCCTTGAAGATGCCGCAGGAGATTGCGGCGACGTTGTCGCGCAGCACGTTGGCCTTCAGCATGTTGCGGTTTTTCATCCACGCGATGCAGTCCGCCAGCGCCACCCAGGCGCCGGTGATCGAGGCGGTGCGGGTGCCGCCATCGGCCTGGATCACGTCGCAGTCGACGGTGATCTGGCGTTCGCCGAGCGCTTCGAGGTCGACGGCCGCGCGTAAGCTGCGCCCGATCAGCCGCTGGATTTCGACCGTGCGGCCGCCCTGCTTGCCGGCGGCGGCCTCGCGGCGGGTGCGCTCCAGCGTGGCGCGGGGCAGCATGCCGTATTCGGCGGTGACCCAGCCGCGGCCTTGGCCCTTCAGCCAGGGCGGCAGCCGCTCTTCCAGCGTGGCCGTCACAAGCACATGGGTATCGCCGAATTTAACCATGCAGGAACCTTCGGCGTATTTGACCACGCCACGTTCCAGCGACACGGGGCGCAACTGATCGGGCGCACGGCGGCTTGGCCGCATGGGAAATCCTTTCGAAATCGAGCGAAAATGCATTCGCGGTGCTTGTAGGAGGGGGCGTGCGCAGCGGCAAGGGCTTTTGGCCCCGTTTGGGAGGGAAAGGGACGCTTGTCATTGGCCCGCCGGATCGACAGATTAGGGGATGTGAGGAGTTAAATAGTGGCCCACCACGATCCGATTGGCCTGATCGCGCCGCATGCCGGGCTCGCCCAGCTCAACGAGCGGTCGCGCGACATTTTTCGTCAAATCGTCGAGAGCTATCTCGCGACCGGCGAACCCGTCGGCTCACGCAATATTTCCCGCCTGATCGCGGTGCCGCTGTCGCCGGCTTCCGTACGCAACGTGATGTCGGACCTCGAAGCGCTCGGCCTGATCTATGCGCCGCATACTTCGGCCGGCCGCTTGCCGACCGAACTCGGCCTGCGGTTCTTCGTCGACGCCCTGATGCAGGTCGGCGACCTCACCGAACCGGAGCGGGAATCGATCCAGAACCAGCTTGCCTCCGTCGGGCGCGCGCAATCGGTGGAAGCGGCGCTCGGCGAAGCGTTGACGCGGCTGTCGGGGTTGACCCGTGCCGCCGCCGTGGTGCTGACCGCCAAATCCAATTCGCGCCTCAAACACATCGAATTCGTGCGGCTGGAGCCGGAACGTGCGCTGGTGGTGCTGGTCGGCGAAGACGGCCAGGTCGAAAACCGCGTGCTGGCGCTGCCGCCCGGCGTTCCCTCCTCTGCACTGACCGAAGCGAGCAACTTCCTCAATTCGCGGATTCGCGGGCGGACGCTTGCGGAAGCGCGGCTCGAGCTCGAAACCGCGCTGACGCAGAGCCGCGTCGAACTCGATCAATTGACGCAGAAGGTGATCGCGGCCGGCATCGCAAGCTGGTCGGGCGGAGAGACCGACGACCGGCAATTGATCGTGCGCGGCCACGCCAATCTGCTCGAAGACCTGCACGCGCTGGAGGACCTCGAACGCGTCAAATCGCTGTTCGACGATCTCGAGACCAAGCGCGGCGTGATCGATCTGCTGGGCCGGGCCGAGCGCGCCGAAGGCGTCAGGATTTTTATCGGATCGGAGAACAAGCTGTTCTCGCTGTCCGGTTCCTCCACCATCATCGCCCCCTATAGCGACGCCGCGGGCCGTATCGTCGGCGTTCTCGGCGTAATCGGGCCGACGCGGCTGAACTATGCCAGGGTGATCCCGACGGTAGATTACGCCGCCCGGATCGTCAGCCGGATGCTGGGCGGCTGATCCGGCCCGAATAGGGCCTCAATCCGGGCTGGTTGTGCTTGATTTTCGGCCCCTAAAGCACGATATCCCCCGCAGCAAATCCCCATCGAACCAGATACGTTTTTTGAGAAGGCAGCCTTATGACCGATCCCAACCGGCCGAGTGATGACGCGGTGAAACCGGCCCAGACCGGCGAGCCCGTGGTCTCAAAACCCTACATCATGCCCGACGATCCCGAGGAAGGATCGGTGGAGCTGTTGGTCAAGGAAGCGACCGAGTCGCGCGACAAGATGCTGCGCACGCTGGCGGAGATGGAAAACCTGCGCAAGCGCACCGCCAAGGAAGTCGCCGATGCGCGCGTCTACGGCATCACCGGTTTCGCGCGCGACATCCTCGATATCGCCGACAATCTGCAGCGCGCGCTCGACGCCATTCCGGCCGAGGCCAAGGAGACCGCCGATCCCGGCCTCAAGGCCTTCATCGAGGGCGTGGAGCTGACCGAGCGCTCGCTGCTCAACACGCTGGAGAAGAACGGCGTCAAGAAATTCGATCCGTCGGGTGAGAAGTTCGATCCCAACTTCCAGCAGGCGATGTACGAAGTGCCCGATCCGTCCGTTCCGTCCGGGACGGTGGTTCAGGTCGTGCAGGCCGGCTTCATGATCGGCGAGCGCGTGCTGCGCCCGGCGCTGGTCGCCGTCTCCAAGGGCGGCGCGAAAGCCGCGCCGGCAGAGAACTGATTTTTCAATGCCTACAGCAGTTCTCGTTTGTCTTCGGCCGATCTGTGCCGAAGTCTTTCGATACCAGCAGGCGAAGTCGCGACTTTCCCGTCATTCGCTAGATCACGACGGAGTACGAATGACGATGGTGAGCTCGCTATAGTCTACGAAAGCCACTCCACCGGAACACTCAAGGCCTGCGCGAGCTTCGCGATGGTCTCGGGAGTTCCCGTTCGGCGCCCACTTTCGAGATCGGACAAATAGCCCTGACCGATGCCTGTTTTGAAACTTAAATGCAGCTGTGTCTCGTCGCGCCAGTTACGAATGGCTTTCAGCCTACTCTCACCTCGAAGAATCGCAGCGCTGACCTCCGGAGGCAGCACGACGCTGCCAGCAGCCTTCCGAGCATCGTAGACGGCGACGTCATCGGCATCCTCGGCCTCGTGATCGGCGCGCTCGAGCAGCGCCTCATATTCGGCCCGGGGAAGCACCACAAGCTCTTCGCCGCCGGGCGTCCGGATGATCTGTGGCCCACTCATCAGCCTTAGCTCCTTTTGTAAGTCGTCGTGGCCCGGCGGCCGATGTAGATGGCCAGGATCGTGGTTGCATCTTCATCGAAGATCACCCGGTAACTGCCAATGCGGAGACGGTAACCGTTGCGGCCTTGAAGAGCCTTCACGTCGCCTAGACCCGTCATAGCGTACCGGTGGAGCGCAGCTTCCACTTGCTCGCGAGCGTCCCGGGGAAGCGCATCGATATCTTTCGCGGCGCTCAGCGTTAAGGTAATCGTTTTCACTGGCGATAATATCGCTAAAGGTCAGACCTTGTCAAGCGATAATATCGCTCATGTCCGACAACCAGTTGGAGACATGTCGGTATTCTCGCGAGAGCATGCATGCGTCAGGCCGCGATATCGTCCGACTTGATCCGCTTGACGCCGGCCTTGGTCATGTCGGCCCAGGCTTTTGCGAGCGAGCCCTGGGTGTCGATGCCGCGGCAGGCGTCCTCGATCACATAGGTTTCAAAGCCGGCCTTGCGCGCGTCCAGCGCACTCCATGCCACGCAGAAGTCGGTGGCGAGGCCGGCGAGGAATACCCGCTTCACCTTGCGCGCCTTCAGGTAAGCGGCGAGCCCCGTCGTGGTCTTGCCGTCAGCCTCGGTGAAGGCCGAATAGCTGTCGACGTTCTTGTTGAAACCCTTGCGGATGACGAGCCCGGCATGCGGGACCGCGAGGTCCTTCGACAGCGATGCGCCGTCGGTGCCCTGCACGCAGTGATCCGGCCACAGCACCTGCTTGCCGTAGGAGAGATCGACCGTCTCAAACGGTTTCTTGCCGGAATGGGTGGAGGCGAACGAGACATGGCCCGCGGTGTGCCAGTCCTGCGTCATCACCACATTGGCAAAGCCCTTGGCGATGCGGTTGATGATGGGGACGACCTGCTCGCCGTCTTTGACGGCGAGGCTGCCGCCCGGCAGGAAACAATTTTGCACGTCGATGACGATCAGCGCGGAAGCGCCATCAGGCTTGATCGGCGCGGCCCACAGCGCCGATGGGGCGAAGGCCGCGGCTGATGTCGCGGCGAGACCTGTCAGAACCAGCCTGCGAGTGAACATGGTGCGTCTCCCCGATCATGAACCCGATGGGGGAAAAGCTAGTTCCATTGGTGTGCGAACGAAAGCCCGAAATTTTGGCCGGCTTTGCGAATTTCGAACGTCAGCCGCGCGGATGAATTCCGTCGCGCACCGCGCGGAAGCGCGGAAAGGCCTTGGTCCAGTCGTCGCGCGGCGAAGAGCCGATGATGCGCATCGAGGTCTGGGCGCCGAACCGCAGCCACTGCACGATGGTGACCGGCGTATTCTCCTTGCCGCTGATGGCGTCGATCCGGGTCTCGTAGCCGGGCTGGCCATCGATGCGGACCGGCTCCGACATCGTGATCCGGCCGTCGCGCACGCCGGGGATGGTGGTCGCGATCTGCTGGGCAAAGCGGCCGCGATCATCGGGCGAGGCCGCCGTCGAGCCGATCAGGCCGATGATCATGAAGGGCGCGGTTTCGAAGCCGGTCTTTTCGTCGCCGTCGGAGAGGATGAGGGCAGCGCCCGGCGCCAGCGTGCGGATGTTCTTGAAGCTCGAGAGCTCGCTGATCTTGAACGGCATCAGCCCGAGCTGCTCCTCGACCGGGACCTCGGTGCGGATCACGGCGGAAGCGAACATCTGGCGCACGGCGTCGTCGGTATAGATCCTGGCGGCGTTCTCCGGCACCTGCACGGCGACATAGCCGGAGAAGGTGGGGCCGGGCAGGATCATCGAATAGCGGCGCACACTGGTGGCGCCATCCTTGCCGTTTTCGACGGTGTAGTAGGCAAGCCCCGCCGCGGTCTCGATGCTCTCCGGCTTGATGCCGCCGGTGCCGCCGGGGACGGCCTTGAAGGCATTGGCGACCTCGCCATAGGCCTCGGCGGGCAGGTCGGCGATCAGCACCTTGACCCCCTGATCCTCGGTCTCGAAGCCGATGAAAGTCCTGGCCTTGTTGAGGCCGACCAGCGGCGTCATGCCCACTTTGGCGCCCGGCGGGAAGACCGGGTCGGCGGCGAACGCGGAACTGAAGACGGTAGAATTGGCGGCAACGATCAGGGCAACCGCAGCGAAGGATCGAAGGAGCTTCATGAAGGATCTACCGGGTTTGCATGGGGGCCATTCAGTGGGGCCGTCGATGCAGCTGGGAATCTCGGGTGAAATCTTGGAGACAATCTTGGAGACAATCTTGGAGCCTTGGGGCACGACAAGGGTCGTTCCGGCCGGCCCGCTTTTAGCGGGTTTGATGTCCCTGCAACAGGGCAGGGTGGCCGTCCGTTCCACCGTTACGTTCCGATATGTCGGCCATTTTGCGTGATTTGGCTCTCTATCCGGGCTCTTTTTGAGGCGCTTTCAGCGGCCAAATACAGCGTCCCCCGCCGCGGCGGCCGCCTCCCGCCCAGGCAGGATGGATGCCGCTTCGGTGCGCAACGCCTCGGTGGCGCGCGCGATGAGCGGCCCGAACTGAGCGGCCTTGCCGATTTCTTAACAGCGCTTGAAGCACCGGCCCGACTCGCCCCGGGCTGACACAATCTTTCAAACGTCAGCCTTTTCAGGCCCTAAGCTTGCGTTCGGTCCTTGCAGGGCGGACCCCCCCTCCTATATGAGGCTCACCGTCGCAATATCGCGAGTAATTGATCGTTGGGGGTTCGGTTAGGTGCGCCGTTCAGGGCCCAGCCAACCTGCCGCAACAAGAAGGATATGAGGACCATGGGAAAGGTCATTGGGATCGATCTCGGCACCACGAATTCGTGCGTCGCCGTAATGGATGGCAAGACTGCCAAAGTCATCGAGAACGCCGAAGGCATGCGCACCACGCCGTCGATCGTTGCCGTCACCGATGACGGCGAGCGCCTCGTCGGCCAGCCCGCCAAGCGTCAGGCGGTGACCAATCCCGAGCGAACGTTCTTCGCGGTGAAGCGCCTGATCGGCCGCCGCTACGACGACCCGATGGTCGAGAAGGACAAGAAGCTCGTCCCCTACAAGATCGTCAAGGCATCGAACGGCGACGCCTGGGTCGAAGCCGATGGCAAGACCTATTCGCCCTCGCAGGTCTCCGCCTTCATCCTGCAGAAGATGAAGGAGACCGCGGAAGCCCATCTCGGCCAGAAGGTCGACCAGGCCGTCATCACCGTCCCCGCCTACTTCAACGACGCCCAGCGCCAGGCCACCAAGGACGCCGGCAAGATCGCCGGCCTCGAAGTGCTGCGCATCATCAACGAGCCGACGGCGGCAGCGCTCGCCTACGGCCTCGACAAAACCAAATCCGGCACCATCGCGGTGTACGACCTCGGCGGCGGCACCTTCGACGTCTCGATTCTTGAAATCGGCGACGGCGTGTTCGAGGTGAAGTCCACCAACGGCGACACGTTCTTGGGCGGTGAAGATTTCGACATGCGGCTCGTCAGCTATCTGGCCGATGAGTTCCAGAAGGAGCAGGGCATCAACCTGCGCAACGACAAGCTGGCCTTGCAGCGCCTGAAGGAGGCCGCCGAAAAGGCCAAGATCGAGCTGTCATCGACGACGCAGACCGAAATCAACCTGCCGTTCATCACGGCCGACCAGACCGGTCCGAAGCATCTGACGATGAAGCTGACCCGCGCCAAGTTCGAAGCGCTGGTGGATGATCTCGTGCAGAAGACCGTCGAGCCGTGTCGCAAGGCGCTGAAGGATGCGGGCCTTACCGCCGCCGAGATCGGCGAAGTGGTGCTGGTCGGCGGTATGTCGCGCATGCCGAAGGTCCAGGAAGTCGTGAAGCAGCTGTTCGGCAAGGAGCCGCACAAGGGCGTCAACCCGGACGAAGTCGTCGCCATCGGCGCTGCGATCCAGGCCGGCGTGCTGCAGGGCGACGTCAAGGACGTGCTGCTGCTCGACGTCACCCCGCTTTCGCTTGGCATCGAGACGCTGGGCGGCGTGTTCACCCGCATCATCGACCGCAACACCACGATCCCGACCAAGAAGAGCCAGGTGTTTTCGACCGCCGAGGACAACCAGAACGCCGTCACCATCCGCGTCTTCCAGGGCGAGCGCGAAATGGCGGCCGACAACAAGGTGCTCGGCCAGTTCGATCTGATGGGCATTCCGCCTTCGCCACGCGGCATGCCGCAGATCGAGGTCACCTTCGACATCGACGCCAACGGTATCGTCAACGTATCAGCCAAGGACAAGGCGACCGGCAAGGAGCAGCAGATCCGGATTCAGGCCTCCGGCGGCCTCTCGGAAGCCGACATCCAGAAGATGGTCAAGGACGCCGAGGCCAATGCGGCCGAGGACAAGAAGCGCCGCGAGGCGGTCGACGCCAAGAACCATGCCGACGCGCTGGTGCATTCCACCGAGAAGGCGCTGGCCGAGCACGGTTCGAAGGTCGAAGAGTCCGAGCGCCGCGCCATCGAGGATGCCGTCAGCGATCTGAAGGAAGCGCTGAAGGGCGACGATGCCGAGGCCATCAAGGCCAAGACCAACACCGTGGCGCAGGCTTCGATGAAACTCGGCGAGGCCATGTACAAGCAGCAGGCCGAGGCCGACGCCAAGAAGGATGCGGCCCAGGATGACGTGGTCGACGCGGAGTTCACCGAGGTCGACGACGACAAGAACAACAAGAAGTCGGCGTAAGCGGGCTTTCGATCATGACCCTCATCCAAAAGAGCGCGCAGGCAGCGTTCGATGGGTGGGGGTCATTTTTCTTTAAGCCGAAGGCTGCATCTTTCTACTGAGCGTGCCTGCGGCATGAAGACGAATTTCGGGCGGGTTTGACTGATGTCCACCAAGCGCTGCTACTACGAAACCCTGGAAGTCGAACGGAACGCGGACGACGGCAAGCTCAAGGCGGCGTTCCGCAAGCTGGCGATGAAATGGCATCCGGACAAGAATCCGGGCGATGCCTCCAGCGAAGTCCGCTTCAAGGAAATCAACGAAGCCTACGAGGTCCTGAAAGACGGCGATAAGCGCGCCGCCTATGACCGCTACGGCCATGCCGCATTCGAGCAGGGCATGGGCGGCGGCGGTCCCGGCTTCGGCGCCGGCTTCGCCTCGTCATTCTCCGATATTTTCGAAGACCTGTTCGGCATGGCCGGGCAGCGTGGCCGCGGTGGGGGACGCGAGCGCGGCGCTGATTTGCGCTACAACATGGAAATCACGCTGGAGGAAGCCTTTCAGGGTAAGACCGCGCAGATCGAGATTCCGGTCTCGGTCACCTGCGAGCCCTGTTCGGGTACCGGCGCCAAAGCCGGCACCAAGCCGAAGACCTGCTCGACCTGCGGCGGCGCCGGCCGCGTGCGGCAAGCCCAGGGCTTCTTCACGCTGGAGCGGACCTGCCCCGCCTGTCAGGGCCGAGGGCAGATGATCGAGGACGCCTGCCCAAACTGCTCGGGCTCGGGGCGCGTAACGCGCGACCGGACTTTGTCGGTCAACATTCCGCAGGGCGTCGAGGACGGCACCCGCATTCGTCTGGCCGGCGAGGGCGAGGCCGGCGTCCGCGGCGGACCGCCCGGCGATCTCTATATTTTCCTGTCGCTGGCCACCCACGAATTCTTCCAGCGCGACGGCGCCGATCTGCATTGCCGGGTTCCGATCTCGATGGTGGCGGCCGCCCTTGGCGGCGAATTCGAGGTCCCGACCATCGAGAAGAGCAAGACCAAGGTGAAAGTGCCGGCCGGGACGCAGTCCGGCCGCCGATTCCGCATTGCATCAAAAGGCATGCCGGTGCTCCGCTCGCGCCAGACCGGCGACATGTATGTCCAGGTCATGGTTGAAACGCCGCAGAATCTGACCAAGAAGCAGCAGGAATTGCTCGCCGAGTTCGAAAAATTGTCGTCCGGTGCCACCCAGCCGGAAGCGGCGGGCTTCTTCACCAAGGTCAAGGACTTCTTCGGTAACCGCGCCGGCTCCTGACCGGCGCGCACGCGAATTGCGCGCAGCTCAGTTCTCGTCCAGCAGTCATGATTCATTCAGCTTGCACAGTGTCTTATTGCTGCGTCGCGGGCACTTTGGCGCGACCGGCGCGTTACCGTTTGGCTTGACCATATCGCCGTCGACCTATACGTGTTTGTGACTGTTTTCTGACATTCCCCGCTTTGTTGGCGGTCCCGCCTGGTAGCGACATGCCTTTGCAATCGTCCGTGCGTGCGTTGAAGAAGCCTCTCCGTCTTGACGATGAGGTTCGCTTCCTGCGTTCATGGATCGAAAAGCCGCTGCACATGGGCGCGGTGATGCCGTCGAGCAAGTTGCTCGCCCGGACCATGGCGCAATATGTCGACGTCGATTCCAAGGGACCGGTGATCGAACTCGGACCCGGCACCGGCGCGATCACCAATGCGCTGATCGAACATGGCGTCGACCAGAAGCGGCTGGTGCTGGTCGAATACAATCCCGGATTCTGCGCGCTGCTGCGCGACCGCTATCCGCAGGCCAAGGTGGTGCAGGGCGACGCCTATGCGCTGCGTGCCTCGCTTGACAATGTACTGGATGCGCCGGCCTCCGCCGTGGTTTCCGGCCTGCCGCTCGTGACAAAACCGATGCTGACGCGCCTGAAACTGATCCGCGACGCCTTCGTGGCGCTCGCGCCCGGCGCCCCCTTCGTGCAGTTCACCTATTCGGTGGCGCCGCCGATCCCGAAATCGCTGCCGGGCGTGTCCACAGAAGCCTCCGAGCGGATCTGGATGAACCTTCCGCCCGCGCGGGTCTGGGTGTATCGCAAGGGCTGATACTGCTGCGTATTCGCGTGGCAGGATTTGCCCCGAATACGAATTCAAATATGTCCGCAGTCAAAATCCTCGTGATCCCGGGATCGCTTCGATCAGGCTCGCTCAATGCGAAGCTGGCGGCGGTTGCCGCGCATGCGCTGGCGCTGGAAGGCGCCGAAATCACCCGGATCTCGCTGTCGGACTTTCCGCTGTCGATCTATGACGGCGACCTGCAGGCCAAGTCCGGCGTGCCGAAGCATGCGATCAATCTGAAGCGCATGATGGCGGCCCATCATGGCGTGCTGATCGTGACGCCGGAGTACAATTCCTCGGTGCCGGCGCTGGTCAAGAACACCATCGACTGGGTGAGCCGGGTGCAGGACGTGCACGAGACCAGGGGCCAGGTGTTTCGCCAGCGGGTGTTTGCGATCGCGTCGGCTTCCGGCGGACGGCTCGGCGGCTCGCGTGCGCTGGCGGCGCTGCGGCTGATCCTGTCGGCCTGTCATGCGACCGTGATACCGAACCAGCTCGCGCTGCCGTTCGCCGACGATGCCTATGACGAGATGGACCGCCTGAAGCATGCCGCCGACAGCGACGCGCTGAAAGCGCTGGTCCGGCAGTTGATCGATATTTCCCAACGCATGATGTGAGGTGACATGCAGCCAGCCGATATCGCGCCGAAAGACCGCCTGATCGTCGCGCTCGACCTGCCCGGGGTGGCCGAGGCGGAAGCGATGATCGCGCGGCTCGGCGACAGCGTGAGCTTCTACAAGATCGGCTATCAACTGGGTTACGCCGGTGGATTGCCGCTGGCGCAGCAGCTGGCGAATTCCGGCAAGAAGGTTTTCCTCGATCTCAAGCTGCACGACATCGGCAACACCGTGGCGCGCGGCGTCGAGAGCGTCGCCAAACTCGGCGCGACCTTCCTCACCGTGCACGCCTATCCGCAGACCATGAAGGCCGCGGTCGAGGCCCGCGCCGGATCGGGCCTGAAGATTCTCGCCGTCACCGTGCTGACCTCCTATGACGACGGCGACCTGCATGCTGCGGGCTACCGCCTCAACGTCTCCGACCTGGTGGAAGCGCGCGCGCAGCAGGCGCAGGTGCTCGGCGTCGACGGCCTCGTGAGTTCGCCGGAAGAGGCGGCGGCGCTGCGCAAGATCGTCGGTCACCAGATGAACCTGGTGACGCCAGGCATCCGGCCGGCGGGAGCTGCGACCGGCGACCAGAAGCGCATCATGACACCGGCGCGCGCCATCGCTGCCGGCGCTGACTATCTGGTGGTCGGGCGACCCGTTACGGAAGCCGCCGATCCGAAGGCCGCGGCGGAAGCCATTCAGGCGGAAATCAAGCAGGCGTTGGCCTGACGGCAAGGCAGAAAAGTCGGACGAGCAACGAGGGAACGAAGATGGCAAAAGGCTATTGGATCGCACGCATCGATATTCACAACATGGATGGGTACAAAGACTACATCGCGCAGAACGGCCCGGTATTCGCAAAATACGGGGCCAGGTTCCTGGTGCGCGGCGGCCCGCATGAGGTCAAGGAGGGCACCTCGCGCTCGCGTAACGTGGTGCTCGAATTCAAGGACTACGAGACCGCGCTGGCCTGCTACAATTCGCCCGAGTACACCCGCCTCGTTGCGCTTCGCAGCCCGCATTCTCAGGGCGATCTCGTCATCATCGAAGGTTATGACGGCCCGCAGCCCGGCTGAGACCCGGGCCTGATTGGTTGCCGGAATGGCCTCGTCCCGCTATAGGGCGTAGAGAGGTGTAGCCATGGCCGATATGCGATTGATCGTTGCGGGGGCCGGCGGCCGGATGGGCCGCGCGCTGGTGCGCGTCATTTCGGAAACGCCGGGCGCAGTCTTGGCCGGCGCGCTGGAAGCGCCGGGGTCGGAACTGCTGGGCAAGGATGCCGGCGTGCTCGCCGGCTTGCCGGAAAACGGCGTCAAGCTTTCGGCCGACCTGTGGACGCTGTCGGCCAATGCCGACGGCATTCTGGATTTCACCGTGCCGGCCGCGACCATCGCCAATGTCGCCATCGCCGCCGAACGCGGCCTCGTGCACATTGTCGGAACCACCGGGCTGTCGGTGTCCGACATGGCCGTGATCAAGAGCGTCACGTCGCGCGCCGTGGTGGTGCAATCAGGCAATATGAGCCTCGGCGTCAACCTGCTGGCCGCGCTGGTCAAGCGCGTGGCGCAGTCGCTGGACGAAAGCTTCGACATCGAAATCGTCGAAATGCACCACAGGGCCAAGATCGATGCGCCGTCGGGCACCGCGTTCCTGCTCGGCGAAGCCGCCGCCGCCGGCCGCGGCGTCGATCTGCACACCCATTCGGACCGTGGCCGCGACGGACAAACCGGCGCGCGCCGGCCGGGCGACATCGGTTTCGCGAGCTTGCGCGGCGGCACCGTCACCGGCGATCACAGCGTGATCTTCGCAGGGGCCATGGAGCGCATCGAACTGACCCATCGCGCCGAGGACCGCACCATGTTCGCGCAGGGCGCTGTCAAGGCGGCGCTCTGGGCGCACGGCCGGAAGCCCGGATTCTATACGATGACCGATGTGCTCGGGCTTGCCGACTTCTGATCCCATCCAAAACGAAAAACGGAAATCCTTTCAATGAGCGACCGTCTTCTTGTGCTCGTGCGTCACGGGCAGAGCGAATGGAATTTGAAGAACCTGTTCACCGGCTGGAAGGATCCTGACCTCACCGAGCAGGGCATTGCCGAGGCAAAGGACGCCGGCCGCAAGCTGAAGGCACAAGGCCTGACGTTCGATGTCGCTTTCACCTCGGATCTCACGCGCGCCCAGCATACGCTGAAGCTGATGCTGGCCGAGATCGGGCAGACCGGGCTGCCGACGACGAAGGATATTGCGCTCAACGAACGCGATTACGGCGATCTGTCGGGCCTCAACAAGGATGACGCGCGCAAGAAATGGGGCGAGGACCAGGTGCTGATCTGGCGCCGTTCCTACGACGTGCCGCCGCCCGGCGGCGAGAGCCTGAAGGATACGCTGGCGCGCACGCTGCCCTATTACGTCAAGGAAATCCTGCCCGGCGTGCTGCGCGGCGAGCGCACGCTGGTTGCCGCGCACGGCAATTCGCTGCGCGCGCTGATCATGGTGCTGGAGAAGCTGACGCCCGAGCAGATCTTGAAGCGCGAACTGGCAACCGGTGTGCCGGTGATCTACCGGTTGAATGCGGATTCGACGGTGGCAGAGAAGGTGGATCTGGCGGGGTAGGCTTTCATTCCGGGGCGCCCGAAGGGCGAACCCGGAATCTCGAGGTTCTCAGGGGCGCAACGGCGCCCCATAGTTCGACGCTTCACATCGCCCCGGAACGACATTCGAGCACTAATGCAATCCCACCTGCCCCGCTTCCCAGCCGAGCATCGCCTGCTTGCGCGTGATGCCCCAGTGGTAGCCGGTCAGGGTGCCGCCCTTGCCGAGCGCGCGATGGCAGGGCACCACGAACGATACCGGGTTGCGGCCGACTGCGGCGCCGACGGCGCGGGAGGCCTTCGGGTTCTCGATCTTGTTGGCGATATCGGAATAGCAGACGGCGCGGCCCATCGGGATCTTCAACAGCGTCTCCCACACCCGCACCTCGAAATCGGTGCCGATCAAGACCACGCGGAGCGGCTGGTCGGGCCGCCACAGCCGCGTATCGAAGATGCGCTGTGCAAGGCCAATGGTGCCGTCGTGGTCCTCGACATAGGTGGCGTTCGGCCAGCGCCGTTTCATGTCGGCAAACGCCGTCGGCTCCTCTCCGGGGTCGGCGAAGGCGAGCCCCGCCAGCCCGCGCTCGCTGGCGATCACGATCGCGGTGCCGAACGGGCAGGCATGGAATCCGTAGCGCAGCGTCATGCCGGCGCCGCCGTTCTTCCATTCGCCCGGCGACATCGCTTCATGGGTGACGAACAGATCATGCAGCCGGCCCGGGCCCGACAGGCCAGAGTCGAGCGCGGCATCGAGCACGCTGGCGGAATCGCGCAGCAAGCCCTTTGCATGGTCGAGGGTAAGCGCCTGCATAAAAGCCTTTGGCGTGAGCGAAGCCCAGCGGCGGAACAGATGGTGCAGTTCATCCGGCGTCACGGCGGCGGCGTCCGCCATCGCCTCGATGGTCGGCTGCGCGCGCCAGTGCTCGGAGATGAAGGCGATGGCGCGGCGCACCGAGTCGTAGTCGCGCAGCGCGGCGTTCTGGGGGCCCGGCTTGGTCAGGCGCTGGTCATGTATGGCAAGTGTCATCATGGGATCTGATTTAGGCTTCATCCGAGGTCCAAACCACCCGATTTCAGACAACTATCTAAGCGACGGGATTGTATGTGATACCGCGTTTGGCGGTCTGCAGCGCGGCCAGTAAGGCCTTGGAAAAGCTTTCCTTTTCGTCGGGTCCCAGAAAATGACCGACTGAGAGGCGGCGCCCGCGGGAGACCAGATAAAGCCGCTCGATGCCGAATTCGGGGTCGCCCGTCTGCTCGAGATGCACCCAGAGCGGGTTGAGCGTCCATTCCATGACATGGCCGCGATGGCTGACCCGGCGCACGCGCAATTCCGACGGCGTCATCACGATGTCCTCGGTGGCACCAGCGCTGCGGAAATTGACGCGGAAGGCCCAGTAGATCACCAGTACGTCGAGGCCGAAAAAGCCGAGTACCGGCCAGGCGCCCATCAGGTAGAACGCAACGCCGGCAACGAAGCTGACGACGCCGATGAACGCCATCAGCACGAAAAAGCCGGTGCGGTTGAGCGAGCGATGCGGCGTCACCCGCGCCGAAAACAGTGTCGGCTGGTCAAGCGGCGGATCAAAGTCGTTGCCTGCGGTCATCGCGTATCAGTATATCCCGATCATGGCCAAAATCACCCGCTCTATTAGCGCAAAAAAAACCAGCGTTCCGTCTGTGCCGAAAAAACCGGCAAAGAAGGCCGTCAAGTCGTCGCCCAAGCCGGCGGCGAAGAAGTCACCGAAGCCAAAGCCTTGGACACCAGCGGAGGTCTACGAGGCGTTCAGCCGGTTTCGCAAAGCCAATCCGGAGCCGAAGGGGGAGCTTGAACATCTCAACCCCTACACGCTATTGGTCGCCGTGGTGCTGTCGGCGCAGGCGACAGACGCCGGCGTCAACAAGGCGACGCGCGCGCTGTTTGCGGTGGCCGATACGCCCGCGAAAATGCTTGAGCTCGGCGAGGAGAAAGTACGCGAGTACATCAAGACCATCGGGCTCTATCGCAACAAGGCCAAAAACGTTATCGCGCTGTCGGAAAAGCTGATTGCCGAGTTCGGCGGCGAGGTGCCGCGCACCCGTGCCGAGATCGAGACGCTGCCGGGCGCCGGGCGCAAGACCGCCAATGTCGTGCTCAACATGGCCTTTGGCGATCACACCATGGCGGTGGATACCCACGTGTTCCGCGTCGGAAACCGAACAGGATTGGCGCCGGGCGACACGCCGCTCGTGGTCGAACTGGGGCTGGAGAAAGTGATTCCGTCCGAGTTCATGCTTCATGCCCATCACTGGCTGATCCTGCACGGGCGCTACACCTGCCTCGCCCGCAAGCCGCGTTGCGAGGTGTGTCTGATCAACGATCTCTGCCGCTGGCCGGAAAAGACAGTGTGAGCGATCGGTCTGCCGCGACACGTTTGCGACATCAAAGGGCTGCATTCAAATTATATTGAATAGCGAAAGCCGTTCGATAGCGGCAGTCGATGAAATACTCGCATGATCACGCGGTCTCATGTGTTGGAGTACCGAAGGCGGGGACAGCGATATGAACCACACGGCCGCGCTGGTTTCGCTGGCGACCTCGATTCCGCCATATCAATTCCATCAGAAGCAAATCCTTCAGGCTGCGCACGACCTGCTCGCGGATCGCTACCCGCAGTTCGAGACGCTTTCGAGCCTGTTTGCCAATACCGGCATCCGCCATCGCTATGGGGTCAAACCCATCGAATGGTATCTCGAGCGGCGCGGCTGGCCGGAGCGGACGCAGGCTTTCCTGGAAGGCGCGGAATCCCTGTTCGTCGACGTCGCGCGCAAAGCCATCGCGCGGGCCGATCTTTCAGCCGGTGATATCGACACCGTCGTCACGGTATGTTCGACCGGCATCGCGACGCCGACGCTGGAGGCGCGCGTCGCCGGCAAGCTCGGCTTGCGTAGCGACGTGTCGCGCGTGCCGGTTTTCGGTTTGGGGTGCGCGGGCGGCGTGTCGGGGCTGTCGATCGCGTCGCGCCTTGCGCAGGCGCGGCCCGGTACCAACGTGCTTCTGGTCGCACTCGAACTTTGCACGCTTGCGGTGCGCCACGATGAATTGACCAAGGCCAATATCGTCGCCGCCAGCCTGTTCGGTGACGGTGCGGCGGCCATTATTCTGCGCGCCGGCGACGGAGGCGCGACCCGGATCGAGGCGACAGGCGAAAAACTGTGGCCCGATACGCTCGATATCATGGGTTGGAGCGTCGATCCCGAGGGATTCGGCGTCATCTTCCAGCGCACGATTCCCGATTTCGTTGCCGAACATTTCGGGCCTGCGGTGATCGAAATGCTTTCCCGGATGAAGCTTTCGGCCGGGGATATCGATCGCTTCATCTGTCATCCCGGGGGCACGAAAGTGATTGCCGCGCTTGAGCGCGCGCTGTCGCTGGATCAGGGCACGCTCGATCACGAGCGCGAGGTCATCGCCGATTACGGCAACATGTCGGCGCCGACCGTGTTGTTCGTGCTGGAACGCGCCATTGCGCGGGGGCTGCCGGCGCGTTCGCTGCTGACCGCGCTCGGCCCCGGGTTCACCGCAAGCTGCGTCGCGTTGCGGCACGCCGCGTGAGCTTCGCGTCAACCATTCTCCTGCTGGTCACGCTGCAGCGGCTGGGCGAACTCGTTCTCTCCGACTACAACACGCGTCGGCTGCTGGCGCGCGGCGCGATCGAGGTCGGCGCCAGTCACTATCCGCTGGTGGTGTCGCTTCATGCGGCGTGGCTGATCGCCTTGTGGATCTGGGGCCGCGATCAGGACGTCAATCTCCCGGCACTTGCGGGCTTCATCGTGCTGCAAGGCTTGCGGCTGTGGATCCTTGCCACGCTGGGGCCGCGATGGACCACGCGCATCATCGTGCTGCCGGGCGAGCCGCTGGTCGCGTCGGGGCCCTACAGATATCTTGCGCATCCCAACTATGCGGTCGTCGCCGGAGAGATCGCGCTGCTTCCGCTCGCTCTGCATCTGCCGCTGCTGGCGCTGATCTTTACCGCGCTCAACGCTGCGGTGCTCGCAATCCGGATCCGTGCCGAAGCACACGCGCTCTCCGCGACGGGTGAGCGGCTTGCACGTCCAGTCCAATGAGCACGCGGCAGGAGCTCTCGTCCTGCGCCGCGGCCGCCACGCCTTCCATCAAGACCTGGGCCGGCTTCCTCCTGATGTGCCTTGGCATGTTCATGGCGATCCTCGACATCCAGGTGGTGGCGACGTCGTTGCCGGCGATCCAGCAGGCGCTTGCGATTTCCCCGGATGCGATGAGCTGGGTCCAGACCGCCTATCTGATCGCGGAGGTCATCGCGATTCCCCTGACCGGGCTGTTCACGCGCGTCCTGACCTTGCGGTGGCTGGTCGCCTCGTCGGTGACGCTGTTTACGCTTGCATCGATCGGCTGCGCCTTTAGCGGCGGCTTCGCCGTGCTACTTGCATTTCGCGTGGTGCAGGGATTTGCCGGCGGCGTGCTGATCCCCGCGGTCTTCTACCGCGGTATTCCTGCTGTTTCCGCCACGGCTTCACGCCGTCGCCACCACGATCGGTGGCGTCGTCGCGGTGCTGGCGCCGACGGTCGGTCCGGTGGTCGGCGGCTGGATCACGGAGACCTGGTCGTGGCCGTGGCTGTTCCTGATCAACGTCATCCCCGGGATGATCGTGACCTCGGTGACGCCGTTCCTGCTGCCGCGCCAGAACACCGATTTCGCCGAGCTTGCGAAACTGGACTGTGGCTCTCGCTCGTGCTGTTGGCCGCGGCGCTTGCGAGCCTTGAGATCGGGTTGAAGCAAGCACCTCATCATGGCTGGTTGTCACCCGCCTGCATGGTCTTGCTGGCGGGAAGCGCGGTCGGCCTGGGTCTATTTGTCCATCGCAGCCTGGGCGCCAGAGCATCCGGTGGTGCGGCTTGTTACACTGCAGCGGCGTTCGTTTGCGGTCGGCTGCGCCTTGAGCTTTTGCCTTGGCGTCGGCCTGTTCGGCTCGGTCTACCTGATGCCGGTGTTTCTCGCCTTCGTGCGCCGTCACGATGCCTTCGAGATCGGCACCATCATGCTGGTGACCGGGATCGCGCAGCTCATCGCCGCCCCCATCGCCGCGATCCTGGAAAGCCGGATCGGCGCGCGCGCGCTGACCGGTGCCGGTTTCGCCCTGTTCGCGCTGGGGCTCGGCTTGAGTGCCATTCAGCCGCGCACGGCCGATTTCGACGAGATGTTCTGGCCGCAAATCGTGCGCGGCGTCGCCATCATGTTCTGCCTGTTGCCGCCGACGCGCATCGCGCTGGGCGCGCTGCCCGAAACTGAAGTCGCCGACGCCAGCGGGCTGTTCAACCTGATGCGGAATCTCGGCGGCGCCATCGGCATCGCGCTGATCGATACCATCCTGTATGGCCGCAGTCGCAATCTATGCCGAGGATTTTCGCGTTCGCCTGCTGGCGGGAGATGTCAGTGCGGCGAAGGCGATCGGCCTCGATCCGGCGCTGCTCGCCAACCGGCCGCCGGGCCCGCCCGACGCGGCCGCCGTCGCGTTCGTGCGGCCGATGGTCGAGAAGGCGTCGCTGGCGCTCTGTGTCAACGAAGCCTGGGCGATGCTCGCCTGCGTGGCGATTGCGGGCGTGCTGCTGGTGCCGTTTGCGCGCGATCGGCTGGATCCCAAGGATAGTTAGATGGTGGGAACGCCGGTCCGCCGCGCCGGCTCGATCAGCTCCGGCCGCGGGCCGGACAGCCGCTTGTGCATGTGGACCATGAAGGCCATGCCGAACAGCGGCGTCGCCAGATTGACGATCGGGATCGACACGAAGGCCGCGATGAACAGGCCCGCGGTGAACACGGTAGCGGCATTGTCCTTGCGCATCGCCTTGGCTTCCGCCGGCGAGCGGAAGCGCATCGCCGCGAGTTCGAAATATTCGCGGCCGAGCAGCCATGCGGTGGCGACGAAGAAGATCAGAAAGCCGGCGCCGGCGAACAGCACGAAGGGCAGCGCGATCAGATAGACCAGGATGGTCAGCAGCGCCGTCTTGACGCCTTCCGGGATCGCGACGCCGAGCGGCAGCGCGTCGCCGGGGCGCTCCGCCGGATAATGCTCGCGCTCGACATGCTCGGCGACGTCGTCGACGAACACGCTCGCAATCAGCGAGGTGACCGCCGGCATCAGGAAAATGCCGCCGAGGACGACGCCGAGCCCGGCCGCGATCGAGACGATCCAGGCAAGGACGTTGAGCGTCGTGTGGAAGCCCGGCCCCAGCATCGCCTCGGCCCAGACTTCGCCTGACACGGCAAACCAGCTCAACAGCCGCTGCAGCCCGATCGCCAGCACCGTGATCACGCACCAGCGCCAGCCCGATCGAGCGCCACAGGATGGAGCGCATCGGCGGCGACAGGATCTGCGAAATCGCCTTGACGGCGGCGTCCAGCATGGCGGTTCAACCTCTCGTGAAAGCCCTCGCGAGAGGTAGATATAAGCGAGCCCTTCGGCAAGAGGGTTGGACAAGGACGCCCTGGCGTCGGGCGGCTTTGTCGCGGACCGCATTACAGGCACTCGCTCATGGCGGTTGCGTTCCAAAACGGTGAATGCAGTATTTGCGAGATTGTAATGTTCGGATGGTGGGCGAACGCCTAACCAGGGCGGCAAAGGGCCCGCTAACGGAGACGCGCGATGACCGGGACGGGACTGCCGCTTGACGGCGTGAGGGTCGTCGAGATGACCCATATGGTGATGGGTCCGACCTGCGGCATGATCCTTGCGCAACTGGGCGCCGAGGTGATCAAGGTCGAGCCACCCGTGGGCGACAAGACCCGCTCGCTCGGCGGCATGGGAACCTCGTTCTTCCCGCTGTTCAACCGGGGCAAGCGCAGCGTCGTGCTCGATTTCGCCAAGGCCGAAGACCGCGAGACCATGCACCGGCTGCTCGAAAGCGCGGATGTCTTCGTGGAGAACTTTCGCGAAGGGCAGTTGGAGAAGCAGGGGCTCGGCACGGAAGAACTGCGGCGCAAGCATCCGCATCTGATCGTTGCCGGCCACAAGGGCTTTCTTTCCGGTCCCTACGCGCATCGGCCGGCGCTCGACGAGGTCGTGCAGATGATGTCGGGGCTCGCCGCCATGACCGGCACGCGCGAGAAGCCGCAACGTGTCGGCTCTTCCGCCAACGACATCATGGGCGGCATGTTCGGCGCGATCGCCATTCTCGCCGCGCTCTACGAGAAGCGCGGCGGCAAGACCGACGGTGCCGACATCCGCATCGGGCTGTTCGAGAACTGCCTGTTTCTGGTCGCCCAGCACATGGTCGAATACGAGATGACCGGCCGGAAGCCGCGCTCGATGCCGGAGCGCGAGCATGCCTGGCCGATCTACGACATTTTCGATACGGCTGAAGGCGGGCGCATCTTCATCGGCGTCGTCACCGAGGGTCACTGGTGGAGTTTCTGCCGCGAGTTCGGCCTGCAGGAATTCGCCGATGATCCGACTCTGCGTAACACCACGGATCGGATCATGGCGCGCGGGAGGATCATTCCGCGGGTCGCCGAGGTGATCAAAGGCTGGAAGATCGCCGATCTGTCGGCAAGGCTCGATGCGCTGAACATCGCCTATTCGCCGATCAACCGCCCGGAGGATCTGCTGCAGGACCCGCATGTGCTCCGGCCGGGCGGCCTGGTGCAGAATTTCAACGCCGATGGCGCGCCGTTCCGGGTTCCGGCGTTGCCGGTGGAGTGGAACGGCGGCAATATCGGCGAAGGGCTGAAGGTGCCGGTGCTGGGTGCCGACACCGAAGCCGTTCGTGCTGAACTCGACAAGCAAACCCCGTCTTCCAAAAACAACGCCGCATGAGGCTGCCATGACCCGCGTCCAGGAACTCTACCCCGACAACAAGATCGTGCTGCGCGAGGTGGGGCTGCGCGACGGCCTGCAGCTCGTGAAGAAATTTCCGTCGACCGCAGCCAAGCAGCGCTGGATGCGCGACGAATACGCCGCGGGCGTGCGGCACTTCGAGGTTGGCTCGTTCCTGCCGGCAAAAACCTTTCCGCAATTCGCCGACGTGCGCGACATCATCGGCACGGTGGCCTCGCTGCCCGGCGCCTACGGCATCGCGCTGACGCTGAACGAGCGCGGCGTCAACGAGGCGCTGGCCTCCGGCGTTGCTGAAGTCGCGACGGTGGTCTCGGCCACGGAAGAGCACAGCCAGGCCAATGCCAACCGCTCGCGCGAATCGGCCATTGCCAACGTCAAGCGGCTCTGCGAGCTGCGCGATGCCAGCGCGCACAAGCCGGTGGTGAACTCCGCGATCTCGATGGCGCTGGGCTGCTCGATCGTGGGCGCCGTCGATCCTGCGGAAGTGCTGCGGTTGACCGAAAAGCTGTTCGAGGCCGGCGTCGATATGGTCGCGATCGCCGACACGGTCGGCTATGCCGGACCGAAGCAGGTGGGAGAACTCACCGCTGGGGCAGTCAAGATCGCAGGCGCAAAGCCGATCTGCATTCACCTGCACGATACCCGCGGCATGGGGATAGCGAACGCCTCTGCCGCGCTCGACGCGGGCGCGCGCGTGCTCGATGGCTCGCTCGGCGGTCTCGGCGGCTGCCCGTTTGCGCCGGGCGCGACCGGGAACGTGGTGTTCGAAGACCTGGTGTTCCTGTGCGAGAGCAAGGGATTCAAGACGGGCATCGATATCGAGAAACTGGTCGCGGTGCGTGAAATCCTGAAATTGGAAATGCCGGGCGAGGCGCTCTATGGCGGACTGGCGCGCGCCGGATTGCCGCGCGCGGCAGCGGCCAAGGCCGCCTGATCAGGAAGGCGGCTTGGTCCGGAATCGTCGGCGCTTACTTTTTGCCCATTCCCATGCTGCCCATGCCCATGCCAGGCATGCGACCCTGTTCCTTCTGGTCGGGGGACGTCTGCGCGGGCATCATCGCCATGGCTCCCATCCCCATATGCGGGGTGAGGAGATCATTTGCGGTCTTCTTTTGATCGTCCGACAAGACTTCGTTCAGTTTGACGAAGGCGGATTTCATGGCTCTGGTGCCGTCGAGCCGCGCGGTCAGCCACTGCTCTTGCTGATCCAGCCGGGCTGCCAGGGCGGAAGCCGGTTGTCCATCGTCGGGCTTCGTTGCACGAACTTCCGCGAGCTTCCTGGCATTCGTGCGCAACGCATCGGCAAAGCCGTTCCATGCGTCAACCTGCGCGTCGGTGATCTTCAGTTCGGCGCGCAGAAAAGCGACGCGGCCTTCAATGCGATCGATGGTCGCCATCCCGTCTGTGCCGCGGCCCATCATGCCCATCATTTGCATCATCCCCATCGAGTGCATCGCGGACATGCTGCTCATCATGTTCTTCATGTCGTTCATCATGGGCATATTCCCCATACCGCCGCCCATCATGCCCGCGCCACCTTGCGGTGCGGCGGCCGAGGGGCTCGGTGCGGGAGCCGGAGTGGCCGGAGCTGATTTTTCACTGTCCGCGGGGTGGGAATGATCGTGCCCGGTCGGGGCCTGCGCCCATGCCGGAACCGCAAGTACCGCGACCGTGAGAGCGGTCGCCATCGTCAAACGCGTCATGGCCAAATCTCCCGTTGCTGAGGGGGCAGCATGTCAGGGGTAAGATGGCCCTTCCGCCGGCTGCGGCCTTGACGCACGTCAACTTGTTACAGCCGTGTCATCCGCAGCCGCAGCGCGTTGCCGACGACGCTCACGGAGGACAGCGCCATCGCCGCGGCGGCGATGATCGGCGACAGCAGCAGCCCGAAGGTGGGATAGAGAATGCCGGCGGCGATCGGGATGCCGGCGGCGTTGTAGATGAAGGCGAAGAACAGGTTTTGCCGGATATTGCTCATGGTTGCCTGCGACAAGCGGCGGGCACGGACGATGCCGACCAGATCGCCCTTCAACAGCGTGATCCCGGCGCTTTCCATCGCAACATCGGTGCCGGTACCCATGGCGATACCGACTTCAGCCGCTGCGAGCGCCGGCGCGTCGTTGACGCCGTCGCCGGCCATCGCGACGATCCGTCCGGCCTTCTGCAGTTTTGCTACCACCGCGCTCTTCTGATCGGGCAGCACTTCCGCCTCGACGTCGGCGATGCCGAGGCTCTTCGCAACGGCATTCGCCGTGGTCCTGTTGTCGCCGGTGAGCATGATGACCTTGATGCCCTCGCGCGCCAGCGCCTTCAGCGCGTCCGGCGTCGACGCTTTCACGGGGTCCGCAATGGCAAACAGCCCCGCGAGCTTGCCGTCGATGGCGATGTTGATGACGGTGGCGCCGTCGCCGCGCAGACGTTCGCCCTGATCGTTCAAGGGCTGCGCATCGATGCCGAGCGATTGCAGGAAGGTCGCATTGCCTAGAATGATGGTTTTGCCATCAACCTTGCCAGTCGCGCCCTTGCCAGTCGGCGAGTTGAATTCTTCCACCTTGCCGAGATCGAGATTGCGTTCCTTGGCCGACCGCACGATGGCGTCGGCCAGCGGGTGCTCGCTCGCCCGCTCGACGGTCGCTGCCAGCCGCAGAATATCGGTCTCGTTAAATCCCTCTGCCGGGACGATGGCGACGACCTTCGGCTTGCCCTCGGTCAGCGTGCCCGTCTTGTCGACGACCAGCGTGTCGACCTTCTCCATGCGCTCCAGCGCTTCGGCGTTCTTGATCAACACGCCGGCCTGCGCGCCGCGCCCGACGCCGACCATGATCGACATCGGCGTGGCGAGGCCGAGCGCGCAGGGGCAGGCGATGATCAGCACGCTGACGGCGGCGACCAAGCCGAACGCCATGCGTGGCTCCGGCCCGAACCAGGCCCAGGCACCGAACGCGATCAGCGCCACGGCGATGACAACAGGCACGAACCAGCCGGCGACATGGTCGGCGAGCCGCTGGATCGGCGCACGCGAACGCTGGGCGTCCGCCACCATCTGCACGATCTGCGAAAGCAGCGTGTCGCGCCCGACCTTGTCGGCGCGCATCACGAACCCGCCGGATTGGTTGAGCGTGCCCGCGATGACCTTGCTGCCGGCTTCCTTGGTGACCGGCATGGATTCACCCGTCACGAGCGATTCATCGAGCGCGGACCGGCCTTCGAGGATGACGCCGTCCACCGGCACCTTTTCGCCCGGACGGACGCGTAAATGATCGCCGACTGCAAGCGTATCGATTTCCACTTCATGATCGGCCCCATCGTCGCCGATCCGGCGGGCGGTTTTCGGCGCGAGCTGGAGCAGCGCCTTGATCGCGCCTGATGTCGCTTCGCGCGCGCGGAGTTCAAGCACCTGGCCGAGCAGCACGAGCACGGTGATGACGGCGGCGGATTCGAAATAGACGGCGACTGCGCCGCCATGGCTGCGGAAGGTCGCCGGGAATATTCCGGGCGCCACGGTGCCGACGACGCTGTAGAGATAGGCCACGCCGGTGCCGACGGCGATCAGCGTGAACATGTTGAGATTGCGCGTGACCAGCGACTGCCAGCCGCGCACGAAGAACGGCCAGCCGGCCCACAGCACGACGGGCGTGGCGAAGGCGAACTGGATCCAGTTCGACAGCGTCTGATCGAGGAAGCCATGACCGCCGACGAGGTGCCCGCCCATTTCCAGGACGACGGCCGGCAGCGCGAGCACGAGGCCGACCCAGAAGCGGCGCGTCATGTCGGCGAGTTCCGGATTGGGCGGCGCGTCGAGGCTCGCGACCTCCGGCTCCAGCGCCATGCCGCAGATCGGGCAACTTCCCGGGCCGACCTGGCGGATCTCCGGATGCATCGGGCAGGTGTAGATCGTGCCTTCCGGCACGGCGGCTTTCGGCTTGCTGTCTTTCTCGAGATAAGCGACGGGATCGGCGGCGAATTTGGTCCGGCAGCCGGCCGAGCAGAAATGCAAGGTCGCGCCGCGATAGTCGAAGCGGTGCTTGCTGGTGGCGGGATTCACGGTCATCCCGCAGACGGGGTCGGGCACGGTTTTGGCGACGTGGTCGTGATGATCGTGGGTGGCATGGTCATGGCCGGCGTGGCTGTGGCCGCCGCAGCAGGCAGCCTTTGGCGTGCCGTTTCTGTTAGCGCTGTCGCTCTCGTCCGTCATCGGCTCTGCCCTTGAAACCTATACCCTGTGGGGGTATATAGGCTGCATGCGAAAAGACATCAAGGCATCCTGTCAAAAGCGTCTCAGCCGGATAGAGGGCCAGGTCCGCGGCCTCTCCAAGATGGTCGACGAGGACCGCTACTGCATCGACATCGTCACGCAAATATCGGCGGTGCGGGCCGCGCTGCGGCGTGTCGAGGAGGAAGTGTTGAGGGATCACGTGTCGCATTGCGTCGAGCACGCGATCACCAGCGGTAACAAGGCCGATCAGCGCGAGAAGATCGCGGAGCTGATGGCGGTGATCGGCCGCTCCGACAGGTAGCGCGCCATCCGCGTCACGGGTTCTCGCCTTTACGTTCTATTGTATCGCCATAACGCGCTTGCTAGCGTGATCCGCCGGGTTAGGTCGAGCTGATGCGGTCGCGCGCCGACTGTAGCAATTTCGTGCGGGGGCATCGCGTTGCATAAGGCCGTTTGGCGAATATTTTCCGCCGCCGCTTCGCTGTTTGTCATGACGCCACCAGCGGACGCCCAGAGCGTCGCAGCCGCTATGCCCGGCCAGCTTCCTGCCGTGACGGTGGATCCACCCGAAGCGAGCCCGCGCAACCGTCCCAAGCCGGCCCGCCGCGAGAGAAGTGCGCGAAATCCAGCCCCGGTTCAACCAAGTGTGCCCGTTGCACCGCAGGTGAGCAGCGGCGTGACGTCGGGATCCGCGGCCGCAGGGCCGGCATACATGCAGCCCACCGCCGCCACTGCCACGACCGTCGGCGGCGCGGAGGTGAACGCTCGGCCCTTCGGCCGCGTCGGCGAAGCGTTGGAGGTGGTGCCGGGGCTGATCGTCACCCAACATTCCGGCGAGGGCAAAGCCAACCAGTATTTTTTGCGCGGTTTCAATCTCGATCACGGCACGGATCTCGCCATCAGCGTCGACGGCACGCCCATCAATATGCCGACCCATGGCCACGGGCAGGGCTATGCCGATATCAATTTCATGATTCCCGAACTGATCCAGTCGGTGAATGTACGCAAGGGTCCGTACTTCGCCGATGTCGGGGACTTCGGCTCCGCTGGCTCCCTCACGATCGACTACATCAACCGGCTGCCCAAGAACATAGTGGAGACCACGAACGGGACATTCGGCTATCACCGTGGGCTGGCGGCAGGGTCGACGGCGGTCGGTGCGGGCACGTTGCTCGCGGCGGTCGAGGGCGTCAAATACAACGGCCCGTGGGACGTGGCGGACAACATACGCAAGATCAGCGGCGTGTTGCGCTACAGCCAGGGCACAGCCACCGACGGCTTCACGCTGTCGGCGATGGCCTATTCCAACGGCTGGAATTCGACCGATCAGGTGGCGCAGCGCGCGATCGACCAGAGCATCATCGGCCGCTTCGGGACGCTCGACCCGACCGATGGCGGCACGTCGAGCCGGTTCTCGCTGTCGAGCAACTGGGCGCAATCGAGCGAATACGGGCAGAGCAAGATCAACGCCTATGCGATCAATTCGCCGCTGCGGCTCTACAACAACTTCACCGATTTTTTCGACGATCTCGTCAACGGTGATCAGTTCAGCCAGATGGACCGGCGCACGGTCTATGGCCTCAACGCCAGCCACGCCTTCGATGTGCGCGTCGGCGGCATCGAGACGCAAACCCGAGTAGGGCTGCAAACGCGCGGTGATGATATCGTGGTCGGCCTGTTCAAGACATTGCAGCGCGAGACGCTCTCGACCGTGCGCGAAGACAGCGTGCGGGAAGGCAATGTCGGCGTGTGGGCGGATACGACGGCACGCTGGACCGACTGGCTGCGCACCACGGTCGGCATCCGCGAAGATTATTTTGCAGGAAGAGTGCTGAGCGACACGCCGCAAAATTCCGGCAACGCGCAGGCGTCGATAACGAGTCCCAAGGCCGGCATCGTTCTGGGGCCGTGGTACAAGACCGAGTTCTACGGCAATGCCGGCTACGGCCTGCACTCCAACGATATCAGAGGCGCGACCATTACGGTCGATCCGATCGACAAGGTGACGCCGCAGGATCGTGTGCCGTTACTCGTTCGCTCGAAGGGCGCCGAGATCGGCATTCGCACCAAAGCGGTCGAAGGTCTCACCAGTTCGCTCGCAGTATTCGTACTGGATTTCGATTCGGAATTGCTGTTCGTCGGCGACGCCGGCACCACGGAGCCGAGCCGCCCCAGCCGGCGTGTCGGCGTCGAGTGGACCAACCAGTATCAAATACTGCCGTGGATGCGGCTCGATTTCGATCTCGCCTACACCCGCGCGCGCTTTACAGACTTCGATTCTGCCGGCCATTTCATTCCGGGGGCGCCGGCATGGGTGGTGGCCGGCGGCGTGACGTTCGGCGGCGAGAGCGGCTGGTTCGGCGCGTTCCGTGGGCGCTATTTCGGGCCGCGCCCGCTGATCGAGGACGACAGCGTCCGTTCGCAGGCATCGCTGATCTTCAATGCCCGCGCGGGTTACAAGTTCGACAATGGTTTGCGGTTGCAGCTCGACGTGTTCTCTTCAACGCGAAGACCAACCAGATCGAATACTACTATCTGTCGCGGCTGCCCGGCGAACCGATTGGCGGCGTGGCGGACCGGCATGTGCATCCGGCAGAGCCGCTGGCGGTGCGGCTGACATTGGCGGGAAGGTTTTAGCTTCTAGGGTGGGCAAAGGCGCGAAGCGACGTGCCCACCATCTATCCGGATTGTTGCTTGAAATGGTGGGCACGCTTCGCTTCGCCCACCCTACGAATTGTATTTACGCCACCATCTCCCGCGCCTTGTCGCGCGGCTTCATGCGGCGTTCCGGCGGGCGGACCGGGACATATTCGACGGCCAGATAATGCTCCGACACGGTGACGCGTTCGATCATCGTCGTTCCGCAGGTCACTTCCTCGATTGTCACTTCTTCAATCATCACTTCTTCAGCTGGAAACGGCGCTTCTTCGTCAATCTCTTCAGGAACAAGCGGCGGCGACTTGAGTTCGGGAAACACGGCGAATTCGCCCGCTACCTCCCGGAGCGGCTTCTGTTTGTCGGCCCAATGCAACGCTGTGTAGTCAAAACCGTTCACGATGGTGGGTTTGACGATTTCGAAATAGGGCGAGATGTCGAAATCGCGCGGCATGTAGAGCGAGGAATCGCGGATATGCAGGATTTCGCGCCGGGCCTTTCGCGAGGCAGCGCGGGTAATCTTTGGCAGGATCGGGTAGCGCACCGCGTCGAACGCCTGCGCGATCAGCGCCGAGCAGATAATCTTGGTGGGATCGCCGGAGCCGAACGCGATCATGCGCCGCCGCCAGCGCTGCGGCACCGGCAACGGGATCAGAAAGCGCATCAGATCGACGATGTTCTTGGTGTCATAGCCGAAGCCGATCCGGTTGATGGCGTAGCGACACACCGTGGTGCGGTCCTCGTAGGACAGGCCGATCGGGCGGCAGATGCGGGTGTGATAGGGATAATATTTCGACAGCGGCGCCGAGGTCACGCCTTCGCCGATATTGGCCTCGATCAGGACATGCGGCTCGCCGTCAGGTTCATAGGCGCCGTCGATCGGGCCGACGTAAAGCGCGCCATGCGACCAGGTCGATTGCGTCAGGTATTTGATGATGCCGGAGATGCGGTTGTTGCCTTCAACCAGCAGCACGTCGCCCGGCTCGATGACGCCGCGCAGATGCTCGGGGTCGCTGGGTGTGAACGGCTCATAGCCCGGGACTTCCTTCTGCAGGTAGCCCGCAATCACCTGGCCGATCGTATCGAGCACTACGCCCATGAAACTCCCCTGGAGCGGCTTTTCTCCCGCTTTTTTTGTTTCCATATCATGGTCGCAAGCCGTTTCAATTTAGTTCATGCGAGATGCGGATCAATCATGATTGATTTACCATGAGTGTTGCTGCGTCACGTGAGATGCGGCACAGTTCGCTAGCTGTTCTCGCTTTTTTCAGGCCCCGGAAACCATGACATGACAATGACCCGCCGCACCTTCCTGTCGGCGTCCGCAGGTCTGGCGGTCACTCCGGTTTTTGGCGGGGCGCGCGCGGGTGCTGCCCCGTTGCCGCGGGAGGCCGACATAGTCGTGATCGGTGCGGGTGCGGCCGGCATTGCTGCGGCGCGGCGGATCATGGCGGCGAACCGCAAGGTGATCGTTGTGGAGGCGGCGAGCCAGATCGGCGGCCGCTGCCAGACCGACGCTTCCACCTTCGACGTGCCGTTCGATCGCGGCGCGCGCTGGATGCACAATCCCGAAACCAATCCGATGATCAAGCTGGCGCGCGCCGCGGGTCTGGAGATCACGACCGCGCCCTCGGGCCAGAAAATCCGCATCGGCCGCCGCAACGCCCGTGCCGGCGAAACCGAGGAATTTCTAGCCGCGCTCGTGCGCGCCAACCGCGCCATCGACGAAGCCGCGCGGCGGTTCGACGTCTCCTGTGCATCGGTGCTGCCGAAGGACCTCGGCGTTTGGGCTGATACGTCGGAGTTTGTGCTCGGCGCCAGTTTCTCGGGCAAGGATCTGAAAGACGTTTCCGTCGGCGACAAGTCCCGCGCGCAGGATCGCAATACCGCGATCGGCTGTCGTCAGGGATTGGGCACGCTGATCGCAAAGCTCGGCGAGCCGGTGCCGCTGTCGCTGTCGACGCCGGCCAATCGCATTGTCTGGAGCAACCGCGACGTCAGCGTGGAAACGCCGGCGGGCAAGATTGCCGCGCGTGCCGCCGTGATCACCGTGTCGAGCAACGTGCTGGCCGCCGGCAACATCAAGTTCGCGCCAGATATTCCGAAGCGTGTGCTCGATGCCGCCTCCAAACTGAGCCTGGGCAGCTACGACCGGATCGCACTGCAGATCGCGGGCAATCCGCTTGGCCTTGCCCGTGACGACGTTGTCATCGAGCAGAGCAATTCAACCAGGACGGCACTGATGTTCGCCAATATCGGCGGCTCCTCGCTCTGCACCATCGATGTCGCCGGCTCGTTCGGCCGCGAGCTTTCTGCGCAGGGCGAGAAGGCGATGGTGGCGTTTGCGGTGGAATGGCTGATGAAGCTGTACGGCAGCGAGGCGGCAGCGGCGGTCAAGAAATCGAGCGCGACGCGGTGGAACTCCGCGCCGTTCGCACTCGGCGCGATGTCGGCGGCCGGTCCCGGCGGTCAGTCCTCGCGAAAGGCTTTGACCGAGCCGTTCGGCTGCATCTATCTCGCCGGCGAGGCTACCCATGAAACGCTGTGGGGAACGATCGACGGCGCCTGGGAAAGCGGCGAGCGCGCCGCCGAGGCGGCGTTGCGGCGGATCGGTGCGTTGAAAGATCCGGAGCCGGAGGCACGGCCGACGAAACAGCGTCGGCGTGGGTAACCGATCAACCGATGGTCACAGTGCCGTAGGGTGGGCAAAGCGAAGCGTGCCCACCATTCCGCGGGTGGTGCGCGTTGTGGCGGGCACGCTGCGCTTTTCCCACCTTACCGATCGTATCAGCGCAGCACGCCATCCAGCGCGGGCAGGCCAAAAATCACCGCGGCTGCGATCAGCGCGTAGCAGATCGAACGGAATACGGCTTCGCTGGCCTTGCCGAACAGCGAAGCGCCGAACCAGACGCCGATGCCGTAGACCGGGCCGACCACCACCGCGAACTTGATCGCGTCCAACGTGATCAGTCCGGCCGCGGCGTAACTGACGCCGGAAAAGAAATCCGAAGCGCCGAAGAACAGCACGATGTTGGCGCGGGCGATCGCGGATGGAAGCGGGCGGCCGAGCCAGTAGGCGACGATCGGCGGGCCGCCGGTCTGCGCGAGCCCGCTGCAAAAGCCGGCCAGCCCGCCGATGCCGATCGAGACCGCGGCGTAGTCCTTGCCGCGGTAGCGCCAACCCGACAGCAACAACAACAGCAGCGCGAACACAAAGCCGGAAATGATCCAGCGCGTCGTCACCGGCTCGAGCCGGCTCAGGAAATAGGTGCCGATCGGCACGCCGATCAGCGCGCCGAACACCATGATCGAGGTCGCCTTGCGGTCGGCCTTCTCCCACGCGCCCGGCAGCAGCGGCGCGGCGGCGATGAAATCGATTATCAGGAGCAGGGCTGCGACCAGCCGCGGATCGGCGATCGAACTGGCGAGCGGCATGAAGATCAGCGCCGAGCCGAACCCTGAAAATCCCCGCGCCGTTCCGGAGACGAAGGCGACCGCACAGATCGCGATCGCCGCGTTGAGGCTGACTTGGGAGGGAATGAGTTCGACCAGGCTCATCCCCGCAGGACGCCGCCGGTCTTCTTCGTCACCTCGGCCACGATCTTCGCCGCCACCGCGTCGATCTCCTGGTCCGTCAGGGTCTTTTCGCGCGGCTGGATCGTCACGGCAATCGCAACCGACTTCTTGTCGGGATCGATGCCCTTGCCCTCGTAGACGTCGAAAACGGTCACATCCGTGATCAGCTTCTTGTCGACGCTCTGCGCCGATCGCACGATGTCGCCAGCCTTCACGCCGCGATCGACGATGAAGGCAAAATCGCGTGACACCGGCTGAAACGCGGAGAGGTCGAGCAACGGCTTGGCCCGGGTCGGTTTCTTCTTCGCGTCGGGAATGCGATCCAGGATGACTTCGAACGCGACCAGCGGGCCGTCGGCGCCGAGCGCTTCCAGCGTGCGCGGATGCAACTCGCCGAAATAGCCGAGCACGTTCTGCGGCCCGATCTGGATGGTGCCGGAGCGGCCGGGATGCAGCCAGTTCGCGCCGCCCGGCACGATCTGCAGCGCCTGCATCGGCGCGCCGGCCGCCGCGAGCACGGCGAACGCATCGGCCTTGGCGTCGAGCGCGTCGGTCATGGCAGAGCCCGACCAGTGCCGGCCCATGCCTTTCGAGGAGGCAAAGCCGTGACGCACGCCGGAGGCCGCGACGAACTGGTTCTCAGGTCTGTCGCCCTTGAAGATCTGTCCGACTTCGAACAGCGCCACATCGGCGTAACCGCGATTGGCGTTGCCCTGCGCGGCGGCGACGAGGCCCGGCAGCAGGCTCGGCCGCATGTCGGAGAGGTCCGAGGCGATCGGGTTGGCGAGCGCCAACTCGGCCTGGCCGCCGCCGAACAATTCGGCGTGCGGTTTGGAAATGAACGACCACGTCACGGCTTCCACCATGCCGCGCGCCGCCAGCGCGCGCTTGGCGCGACGGGTGCGGAGCTGGATCGCGGTCAGCACCGGCTTGCGGGCCTCGTCGCCGCGCTCGAACGGCGTCATCGGCACCTTGTCGACACCGACGATGCGTACAACTTCCTCGACGATGTCGGCCTTGCCGTGCACATCCGTGCGCCACGAAGGAACCGCGACTTTCACCACCGCGCCGCTGCCGGCGACCATGAAGCCAAGATGGCCAAGGATGCGCCGCACTTCGGCCAGCGGCACTTCGATGCCCGCCAGGCGTTTAACCTCGCTCAGCGGAAAGTCGATGATACGGTCCTCGCCGAAGGCGTTACCGACGACTACGTTCTCCGACGGCGTGCCGCCGCACAATTCCATCACCAGTTTGGTGGCGAGCTCGAGCCCCGGCACCATGAAGGCCGGATCGACGCCGCGCTCGAACCGATAACGCGCATCCGAATTGATGCCGAGCTTGCGGCCGGTCTGCGCGATGGTGATCTCGTTCCACAGCGCCGATTCGATCAGCACGTCCGTGGTGTTTTCGTCGCAGCCCGAGGTCTCGCCGCCCATGATGCCGGCCAGCGATTCGACGCCGTGCTCATCCGCGATCACGCAGATCGACGGATCGAGCGTGTAGGTGCGCCCGTCCAGCGCCAGCAGGCTCTCGCCATCCTTGGCGCGTCGCACGGTGAGATTGCCGTTCACCTTCTTCGCGTCGAACACATGCAGCGGCCGGGCGCGGTCGTAAGTCATGAAATTGGTGATATCGACCAGCGCATTGATCGGGCGCAATCCGATCGAGGTCAGCCGCTTCTGCAGCCATTCCGGGGAGGGACCGTTCTTGACGCCGCGCACCAGCCGCAGCGCGAAACCCGGGCACAGCGTCGCGTCTTCCACTGTCACCTTCACCGGGCAGGGAAATTCACCCTTGATCTGCTTGATAGCGGGATCTCTAAACTTGCCCATGTCGGCGGCGGAGAGATCGCGCGCGATGCCGTGCACGCCGGTGCAATCCTGGCGGTTCGGCGTCAGATTGATTTCGAGCACGGGATCGCCGAGGCCTGCCCATTCGGCATAGCCCTTGCCGATGGGCGCATCGGCCGGCAGCTCCATGATGCCGTCATGGTCCTCGGAAATCTGCAGCTCGGCCGCCGAGCACAGCATGCCGCGGCTCTCGACGCCCCTGATGGTGCCGACGCCGAGCGTGATGTTCTTGCCAGGGATGAAGGTGCCGGGCGGCGAGAATACGCTGACGAGGCCGGCGCGCGCATTCGGCGCACCGCAGACCACCTGCACCGGCGCGCCGCCGTCGCCGGTGTCGACCATGCACACCCGCAGGCGATCCGCATTCGGATGCTGTTCGGCGGAAATCACCCGCGCGATCGAAAACGGCGAAAGCGCCTTCGCCTTGTCCTCGATGTTCTCGACCTCGAGCCCGATCATGGTGAGCTTGTCGGCAAGCTTTTCCGGCGGCTCGTCGGTGTCGAGATGTTCCTTCAGCCAGGAGAGCGTGAATTTCATGATGATGATTTCTGTTGTCCCCTCTCCCGCTTGCGGGGGAGGGTTAGGGTGGGGGCTTTCTCCGCGACGGCAGTCGTGAGGGAGGGCAAAGCGGTGCCGGATGCTGTCCCACACAATCCGCTCATGACGTCTGTTCCGCCTGCGCGAAAACTTCAACCAGCCGGAACCGCTCGCACGTCAGCATCATGTCTTCGCTGAACCGACCTAGCCGTCCGAAATAGGTCCGGTGCGCCTCGCGCCAATAGGCGAGGCTGCGGTCGCCCTCGCCTTCTTCATAGGCGAAGGCGGCGTCCACCTCGTTGTAGCGGCGATAGGTCACTTCGGTGGTCTCGATCACGCAAGCCGGCTCACCATGTCCGTCGAGCACGATCCAGCGTTCGCCCGGCGTTGACGTGTTGGGTTCGTCCTCGGTTGAGCAGGTCGCAGTTTTCACGCCCTCCATCACGAGGGCGAGCAGCTCGTCGGCCAACTCCGGCCCGTCGCCGAAGGCGAACGAGCGCAAGCTCTGATATTTTGCAGGGACAGCACTCACGTGCTCAATCCCCCCGCCAGCGTCGGGACGTCGAGCGGCTTGAAGCCGTAATGCGAAAGCCAGCGTACGTCGCTGTCGAACAACTGCCGGAGATCGGCAATGCCGTATTTCAGCATCGCGATCCGGTCGAGGCCCATGCCCCAGGCAAAGCCCTGGTAGACATCAGGATCGATGCCGCAGGCGCGCAGCACGTTCGGATGCACCATGCCGCAGCCGAGAATTTCGAGCCAGTCCTCGCCCTCGCCGAAACGGATCTCGCCCTTGTCGCGGCGGCACTGAATGTCGACCTCGAGCGAGGGCTCGGTGAACGGGAAGAACGACGGCCGGAACCGCATGTTGATGTGGTCGACCTCGAAGAACGCCTTGCAGAACTCGTGCAGGATCCATTTGAGATGGCCGAGATGCGAGCCCTTGTCGATGACGAGGCCCTCGACCTGGTGGAACTGCGGCGTATGGGTCGCGTCGGAATCGATGCGATAGGTGCGGCCCGGGCAGATAATGCGGATCGGCGGCTTCTGGCTCAGCATCGTGCGCACCTGCACCGGCGACGTATGCGTGCGCAACAGCATGCGCGAACCGTCTTCTTTCGGATTGAAGAAGAAGGTGTCGTGCATTTCGCGGGCCGGATGGCCCTCGGGGAAGTTCAGTTTGGTGAAGTTGTAATCGTCGGTCTCGATGTCAGGACCTTCGGCGATCGCAAATCCCATGTCGGCGAAGATCGTGTTGACCTCCTCGAGGACCTGGCTCAGCGGATGGATGCGGCCGGCTTCCGCGGGCGCCTCGCGCAGCGGCAGCGTGACGTCGATGGTCTCGGAGGCAAGCCGGGCATCGAGCGCCGCCGACTTGAGAATGTCGCGGCGGGCAGCGAGCGCCTGGGTGACCTTGTCCTTGGCGAGATTGATCGCCGCACCTTGCGTCTTGCGCTCGTCCGGCGACATCTTGCCGAGGGTCGCGAGCAACGCGGAGACCGAGCCCTTTTTGCCGAGTGCTGCGACGCGCACGGCTTCGAGGGCGGCTTCATCGCCAGCGGCGGCGATCTGGCTGAGGATTTCGGATTCGAGTTGAGCGAGGTCGGTCATGGCAATCCTTTTCCACTAGGATGCTAAGCCGGCGCTCCTAGCCCGTCATGCCCGGGCTTGTCCCGGGCATCCACGTCTTACAGCGTTCGCGAGAGGGAAGACGTGGATGGCCGGGACAAGCCCGGCCATGACGACTTCAGAGACATCGCAGAAGGACCGGGAGCGACGGCTTACGCCGCTAGTGCAGCCTTGGCCTTCTCGGCGATCGCCTGGAACGCGGTCGGCTCGGTGATGGCGAGATCCGACAGCACCTTGCGGTCCACCGTGATGCCTGACTTCGAAAGGCCGTTGATGAAGACGCTGTAGGTCATGCCGAACGGGCGAACCGCGGCATTGATGCGCTGGATCCAGAGCGCGCGGAAGGTGCGCTTCTTGCGCTTGCGGTCGCGGAAGGCATATTGCCCGGCCTTCTCGACCGCGGCTTTCGCCGCGCGGATGGTGTTCTTGCGGCGGCCGCGGAAACCCTTGGCGGCCTTGTAGACTTTCTTGTGCTTGGCGTGAGAGGTCACACCGCGTTTGACGCGAGACATGACTGCTATCCTTGAATTTTAAATCGGTGATGGATCGCCGCGTTGGCGCGGCCGGCTAAAGCGTGATTGCGAGCGCGATCAGGCGTTCGGCAAGAAGTACTTCTTGACGTTGTCGCCGTCGGTCTTGAACAGCACGCGGGTACCGCGGAGCTGACGAATTTGCTTCTTGGTCCGCTTGATCATGCCGTGGCGCTTGCCGCGCTGGGCGTGCATCACTTTGCCGGTGGCAGTCACCTTGAAGCGCTTTTTAGCGCCTGACTTGGTCTTCAGCTTGGGCATTTGGCTCTCCTATCGGCCACAGAAAAACGCGCCCGAGGGGCGCTTTTGCGGCTCAAAATGCTCGTTAGAGCGTTGAAAGTGCTCAGGTTTTTTCGAAAACGAACCAACCCGCACGGACACCGACACGGCAGCCCTTGATCAGCCGGGCGATGAAGGTCGGGCTTATGGCAGAGGAAGCGCCAATTGGCAATGATGAACCGCGCAATCCGGAGCTGTTACCTATTCGCGGATGTCGCTAACATCAGGGCCCGGAGCGGTGAAAATGACCCAATTTCCCCGATCGATTGCCGAGTTTGCCGCTCTTCCCGGTTGGCGCTCGCTGCGCTGGCTCCCGGTCCTTGCCGCGTTTGCCACGTTGGCAGTGCCACCTTCCGCCGATGCTGCCACCCGGCGCAGGGCGGCAGGAGCCTATGACGGCATCTGGAACGTGGTCTTCGCGACCACGCGTGGCAACTGCAGTTCCGGCTACAGCGTTCCCTTCACTGTCACGGGCAGCCGCGTTTCATCAGCCGGCGGCGGCAGGGTCACGGGCTCTGTCAATCGCGCCGGGGCGGTTGCGGTCAGAGTTTCGGTTGGGGCTTCCAAGGCGAGCGGTGGTGGCCGTCTCGCCGGCAGGAGCGGCGCGGGCTCCTGGCGCGGCATCATCTCCGGCGACCGCTGCAGCGGCACCTGGCAGGGCATGCGGAACTGATCGTGCAGGCTACGGAAACGAAAACGGCCCGCCAGATCTGACGGGCCGCTTGATATCAAACAACCACAGTTCAACTCAGCGCGGCGCCAGCACCATCACCACCTGGCGGCCTTCGAAACGCGCGTCCTGCTCGACCTTGGCGTACTCGGCGACGTCGGCCTTGACCTTGTCGAGCAGCTTGGTGCCGATTTCCTGGTGCGCCATTTCGCGGCCGCGGTAGCGCAAGGTGATCTTGACCTTGTCGCCTTCCTCGAAGAACCGCTGCATCGCGCGCATCTTCACGTCGTAATCGTGATCGTCGATCATCGGCCGCAGCTTGATCTCCTTGATCTCGACGATCTTCTGCTTCTTGCGCGCCTCGGCGGCTTTCTTCTGTGCCGAATACTTGAACTTCCCGTAGTCCATGATCTTGCAAACGGGAGGATTGTTGTTCGGCGAAATCTCGACGAGATCCATGCCCGCCTCGAGCGCCATCTTGACGGCAACCACGGTCTCGATCGTTCCGTGGTTGAGGCCGGTCTGATCGATCAGCTGGATCTGTGCGTTTCGGATTTCATCATTGGTGCGCGGCCCGTCTTTGGTTGCAGCGGGCGGGGCTCTGTTGGGACGGCGAATGGGTAGTTCTCCAAAGTTGTGAAAGGAAGGACCGTAGTTTGAAGCAATACGCTGATAACAGCAAGCGAACTCACGGTCTGCGCCCGAAAACCGTCAAATGCGAGGCATTTCGGTCACGTCACGCAAATATAGCCGGGCGGCCCGATGCGCAAGCAAAGTCCGGCCGCGCTTGACCGAGGAAGCGCGAGGGCGGACAAACCAGCCGGCGGGGGTGACAGATCCATGACCAATCCAGCAACAACTGACCCGGAACCGACCTTTATCGAAGTGGGGGAGGGCGATGGCCGCCGCCGGATCGCCGTGCGGGCCCGGGCCGGCAGCGGGCCCGGGCTGTTCTGGCTGGGCGGCTTTAACTCCGACATGCGGGGCACCAAGGCCTTGGCGCTGGACGCCTGGGCCGCGGCGCATGGCCGCGCCTGTATCAGGTTCGATTATTCCGGCCACGGCGAATCGGGCGGCGCTTTCATCGACGGCACCATCGGGCGCTGGCTGGAAGAGGCCGTCGCCGTGTTCGGGCAGTTCGCCCAAGGCCCGCAGGTCGTGATCGGCTCGTCGATGGGTGGCTGGATGGCGCTCTTGCTGGCGCGCACCCTCGCCGACCGCGATGCGAAGGAGGCGGCCCTGGCCGGGCTGGTGCTGATCGCGCCAGCGCCCGATTTCACCGAGCAACTGATGTGGAACGCTTTCTCCGACGAGGTCCGCGAGGAGATCAGGACCAAGGGCGTCTGGATGCGGCCGTCGGAATATGGCGACGGCGCGCCCTATCCGATCACCCGCGCACTGATCGAGGAGGGTCGCAACCATCTGCTGCTCGGCAGCGCCATCGAGGTCGGATGCCCGGTGCGCATCCTGCAGGGCGCGCAGGATCCTGACGTGCCCTGGCAGCACGCCTTCGCGCTGGCGCACCGGCTGCCGGCCGAGGACGTCGTGCTGACCATGATCCAGGACGGCGACCACCGCCTGTCCCGGCCGCAGGATATTGCGCGGATCATGGCGGCAGTCGCGGAGATGGGGTGAAGTTATTCTTCCTTCTCCCCTTGTGGGAGAAGGTGGACACGAAGCGCCGGATGAGGGGTTCTCTCGGCAGAGAGATATTTATCCGCGGAGAGAACCCCTCACCCGTCTGCGATGCTGCGCATCGCATCCACCCTCTCCCACAAGGGGAGAGGGAAAGAAAACCGACCGCGGGAGGCCTACCATGAACCCATCCACCATGCTTAGCGCATTCTGCGACGCGGTCGAGCAACGCAACGGCAAGGCGTTCGCGGAACTGTTCACCGAGGACGGCGTCTATCACGACGTGTTCTACGGCGCATTCGAAGGCCGCACGAAAATCGCAAGCCTGATCGACGACTGGTTCTATCGCACGGCCACCGATTTTCGCTGGGACATGCACGACCCTGTCAGCGACGGCCATACGTTGTACGCGCGCTACACCTTCAGCTATCGCTCGACGCTGCCGGAGGCGGAAGGCGCGCGCGCGATGTTCGAGGGCGTCGCGATCATGCGGCTGCGCGACGGCAAGATCACGGAATACCACGAAGTCGCCAACACCGCGCCGGCCTTTGTCGACATCAAGTTCGCGCCGGAGCGCATCGCAAAGATTGTCGCGAAACAGGGCGCTGCGCTGAAGGCGCGGCCGGAGATGAAGCGGCATCTGGTGGAGTCATGACCTCTCCACGTCATTGCGAGCGAAGCGAAGCAATCCATCTCGCGGCATAAAGAAAGATGGATTGCTTCATCGCTTCGCTCCTCGCAATGACGGCCGAGAGAGCGCGCCCCGGAATGACGCTTGGAGCGTGGGCCGCTCACTCACGGCGGCGGCACGTTGGTCATCGGTTTGCGCTGCGCGAGCGCGGCCACCGTGGACGTCCCGATCGGGCCCTGTTCGTCGTACAGCCAGCATTCGCCGATCGCGATGCCGTCGGTGGCGTGGTGGTTCATCACCTCGAAGCCGACCCATGGCGTCACGGGGAGGCGGTGCAGATAGAGCGTGACGTCGCTGTTGATGTAGCCAAGCCCCTGATCGCCGGCATTGGCGAACGGGCTGGCGAAATCCGCACCTGTCGCGACATGCACGAAGGGCGACATCGGGATGCCGTCGACCAGTTCGCGCACCTCGCTCATCCACAGCCGCCGCGGACCGAGCGCACCCATGTGGCCCACAATCGGCCGCGTCGTCCATTTGCCGTTCATGCCCAACTTGGGATCGGTCGGCTTTGAAATCTCCGCAGGCTTCGGCGCGTCCCAGTTCGGCGGCGACCAGACATTGCCCGGCGCGTTTTCCGTCTTGCGCAATAACTGGCAGGAGGCGCGCGCCATGCTGGTGCCGCCGGAGAAGAACTCGGCCTCCACGACCTTGATGCGCTTGCCGTCGCGGACGAGTTTTGTCGTGACCTCGATCGCCGTCGTGGTGTTCGGCAGGCGGAACATGTCGACGGTGAGCCGCGCCGGCACGAAATCATCGGAGCCGTGGCGCTGCTCGATGACATGGGCGAGCAGGCCGACAACGACACGGCCGTGCAGCGAGTTGGGGTCCCACGGGCCGTTGGAGACGGGCGTGGGCATGAAAGTGTCGCTGTCGCGATCGTGGGTGAAGAAGGGCAGGTTCTTTGTCATGGCGGATGACCATGGCGGATTTCGTTCCGCCTGTCATCGTCCGCCTTGTGCGCAATTGCGCACTGGGGCGGGCGATCCAGTACGCCGGGGCATATCGGTTTATTCGTGAGGCCTCGGCGTACTGGATGCCCCGCCTTCGCGGAGCATGACGACGGAGGTTTGCCGCCACTCTGCTCGGACACCTTCATCTACCTCAGCGTCAAGCGCCTTCGCAGCCAGCGCCTCAAACCTCTCCCGCTCGACCAACTGCGCCAGCGCCCATACCGCCGCACCGCGCACCAGCGGGCTTGAATCATCCAGCAGGTGTTCGGCCTCCGTCGCCAGCGACACATCGTCGGCGTTGCCGATCGCAATCAGCACGTTGCGGACAAAGCGGTCGCGGCCGATGCGCTTGACCGGCGATTTCGAAAACAGCGCGCGGAACGCGGCGTCGTCAAGCCGCGCCAGCTCGCGAAGCGACGGCGCGCGCAATTCATCGCGTGCGGCGAGCTTGGCTTCGCGGCCAGCTTGCGCAAATTTGTTCCACGGGCATACGGCGAGACAATCGTCGCAGCCATAGATGCGGTTGCCGATGCGTTTACGAAATTCGTGCGGGATCGGGCCCTTGTTCTCGATCGTCAGATACGAAATGCATCGCCGCGCATCGAGCTTGTAGGGCGCGGGGAACGCTGCGGTCGGGCAGATTTCCTGGCAGGCATTGCAGGAGCCACAATGGTCAATGTCGGCCGCATCGCGCGGCAGGTCGGATGCGGAAAAGATTGCGCCGAGAAACAGCCAGGAGCCGAATTCACGCGAGACGAGGTTAGTGTGCTTGCCTTGCCAGCCGAGGCCCGCGGCCTGCGCCAGCGGCTTTTCCATTACCGCTGCGGTATCGATGAAAACTTTCACCTCTTCGCCAGATGCCGCCACCAGCCATCGCGCCAGCGTCTTCAGGCGCTTCTTGATCACGTCGTGATAGTCGTCGCCCTGCGCATAGGCGGAGATTGCACCGCGCGTACGTTGTTCGAGAAGCGCGAGCGGATTCTCATCGGGGCCGTAATTGACGCCGAGCATGATGATCGAGCGCACGCCGGGCCACAGCACGCGCGGGTCCATCCGCCGTTCGGGCTGCGCCGCCAGCCAGTCCATGTCGCCATGCGCGCCGGCATCGAGGAATTCGCGGAAATATTTTGCCGCGCTGCCGATCGCTTCCGGATCGGTCACGCCGATGCAGTCGAAGCCGAGCGTCTGCGCCTCGCGCGCGAGCGCGGCCTTCAAGTCGGCGGCGGAGAGTTTGACGGCCTTGTTCAGAAGTCGAGGTCCACGTAGGTCCGCGACGCCGGCACGCCCGCCAGCCATTCGCTCAGCAGCGGGCGGAACGACGGGCGGGATTTCACCCGCGCGTACCACGCCTTTGCCGCCTCGTCCTCGTGCCATGGCACATCGCCCAGATAGTCGATCGCCGAAAGATGCGCCGCGGCGGCGAGATCCGCGTAGGTCGGCCGGTCGCCGGCGAGGAAATTCCGCGTCTGCGCCAACCAGCCGATATAGGCCAGATGATAGCGCACATTGACCTTGGCCGCGCGGATCACGTCGGTCGAGGGCGCCCCGCCGCCATTCTCCTCGCTCATGAAGCGCTTGTAGATGCGCTCGGTCACCAGCGGGTTCGAGACCTCCTCGAAGAACTTTTCGTTGAACCAGGCCATCAGCCGGCGCACCTCGACGCGCTCCGCCATCGAGGCCGGCAGCAGCCGCCGATCGCCCGCCTCCAGGCCGTGCGTTTCGTCGAGATATTCGGCGATGATGCCTGCGCCCGGAATCGGCGGAAAACCGTCGGCCATCAAGACCGGCGTGGCGGCTGCGGGATTGAGCAGGAGAAACCCTTCGCGCCGCTCCCAGGACCGCTCTTCCACCAGGCGCAGGTCGAGGCCGTGTTCGCCCAGCGCGAGGCGAATGAAGCGCGAATGCGGACAGAACGGATGATGATAGAGCGTGTACATGAAATCCCTGAGGTAAAATCGCGGCCTGCGGAACCTTCAAACCGCGTCATGCGAATCGGGACACTAGCCAAGCACGCGCACGAGGCAACCTATGTTTGGCGTTTTTTTGCGATTGCGGCGTCGGGAGGAATAGGCGAGAAGAACGCGCTTTTCTCAGCCAAACGGACCACATCATGATGTCGGATGCAGTGAAGGCGGTGATTCTCGGCATCATCGAGGGTATCACGGAATTTCTCCCGGTTTCCTCCACGGGCCATATGCTGCTGGCGCAACGCTTCTTCGGCCTTGGCGAGGGCGCGTTCTGGCAGAGCTTTGTGATCCTGATTCAGCTCGGCGCGATCCTTGCGATCGTGATGCTGTATTTCTTCAAACTGTCACGCGTTGCGCTCGGCATGTTCACCAATCCCGACGACCGCCGGTTCGTGATCGGCGTGCTGGTGGCGTTCCTGCCGGCGGTGGTCGTCGGCCTGGCTGCCGGCAAGTACATCAAGGAGCTGCTGTTCAATCCGTGGGTGGTGTGTTTCACGCTGATAGCCGGCGGCGCGATCCTGCTGTGGGTCGATCGGCTTGATCTCAAGCCGCGCGAGGACGATGCCACCCGGTTCCCGCTGCTGATGTATCTGTGGATCGGCATCGCGCAATGCATCGCGATGATCCCCGGCGTGTCGCGCTCCGGTGCCAGCATCGTGGCGGCGATGCTGCTCGGCGCCGACAAGCGCTCGGCGGCGGAGTTCTCGTTCTTTCTCGCGATCCCGACCATGGTCGGCGCATTCGCCTATGATTTCTACAAGAACCGCGGTGAGATGACGATCGACCACGTGGGCACCATCGCGATCGGATTCGTGGTCTCCTTCATCACGGCGATGATCGTGGTGAAGACATTTTTGAACTACGTCACGCGCCACGGGTTTACGTTCTTTGCGTGGTGGCGCGTCATTGTCGGCACGCTCGGCCTGATCGCACTGGCGCTGGGGCGGTAAGGCCTCAGAACTCGTAGGGTGGGCAAAGGCGCGCTTGCGCCGTGCCCACCATTCAACATCGCGCTCGCGATGGTGGGCACGCTTCGCTTTGCCCACCCTACAAAAAACTACGCGTTCTTGCGCTGAAATTGCCCGGCGGCGCGGAAACGCCAGAGATATTGCGGGGCGACCGCTTCCAGCGAATTGGGCGTGATGCCGAGCCCTTCGAGTGTCAGGCCGGCGGCCTTGGCGGCGTCAGACACCACATTGTCCGATTGCAGCATCGCCACCTGGTCCGGCGTCAGTTTCAACGGTCCCGGCGCAAATTGCAGGAACATCGCCTGCAGCCGTGCCAGCCCGAACGGCAGCGAAATCAGTGCACGCTTACGCTCGGTGATTGAAAGAATGATTTCCATGATCTCGCGCATGGTCAGCACTTCCGGGCCGCCGAGCTCGTAGACTGCTCCGGGCCTGGTCTTGCCGTCGACGGCATCGGCCACCGCGTTCGCGACGTCGCCGACATAGGCCGGCTGCATCCGGGTGACGCCGCCGCCGATCAGCGGCAGGAAGGGCGATATCCGGGCGAGTGCCGCAAACCGGTTCGTGAATTGATCCTCCGGGCCGAACAGCAGCGACGGCCGCAGGATGGTGGCTGAAGGCACGGCCGCCAGCACGGCTTGTTCACCGGCCGCCTTGGCGCGGCCGTAGGCGGAGAGCGCGTTCTCGTCGGCGCCGATCGCCGACACATGCACCATCCGCGCGCCAGCGGTTGCGGCGGCTTTGGCGATGGTCTCGGCGCCCTTGGCCTGAACCGCGTCAAAGCTCTGCGCGCCGCTTTCGGTCAGGATGCCGACCAGGTTGATGGCGATTTGCGAATCGCGCATCGCGGCCTCGACGGAAGCCGGATAGCGCAGATTGGCCTGCACGGCATGGATCTGGCCGACCCGGCCGAGCGGCTGCAGGTGGCCGGCCAGCTCCGGCCGCCGCACCGCCACCCTGATCCGGTAGTCGCGCTTGGCCAGCGCCCGGACCACGTTTCGCCCCAGAAACCCCGATCCGCCAAAAACCGTGACGAGCGTTTCCTGGTTGAATGCCATGGGTGAATTCCTGCCGGTCAAATTCGAGAGATATCGGTGGGATTTAGCGGATTCGCGATACGCCAACACGCGGTCGCTGTACAGCGTATTTGGATGGCATTGAAGCGATTTGACAAGCGCGTGACCGATCCTTACTAACCCCGCCACGTGCCCAGGTGGCGGAATTGGTAGACGCGCTGGCTTCAGGTGCCAGTGGCTTAACGGCCGTGAAGGTTCGAGTCCTTTCCTGGGCACCACTCCCTTATAAGCGATCTGCTTTGGGGAATTTGATCTGCTGGCCGTGCCCAAGGCTGGAGCAGCGCTCAGTTGCGTACCGTAGCGCTCGCGTCGCTGGGCAAGCCTACTCTTCGGATCATGTCTTTGGCCTTGGAACGCGGACGCGCCGGGCGAACAGGCGCGTCCTGTCGTGCACGCTGAATGCCTAACTCAATCGACGGCCGAAAGCGCCTGGTAAGTCAGGTAACGAATAACGCGCCGATAGAGCGCGTTCCCGGGGGCGGGGGCCTGGATCATCATGATGATAACGAGCTGCTGTTTTGGATCGACAAAGAACGTCGTGCCGTAAATGCCGGTCCAGTAAAAGGATCCGACCGACCCTGGCAGCGGATTCTCTCCCGGCTGGGTACGAATTGCGAAACCAAGTCCGAAGCCTTGTCCCATTGCCGGCGTCGGTCCGATATCGCCAAACCGCTGCGCGACAGGAGGCGCGTATTCGATTCCCGGCTTCAGCGCATTCGAAGTCATGAGATTGATGACGGACGGCGAAAGCAGCCGCGCTTTTGCAGGGCCGCCGCCTTGCAGCAGCATTTGGCAGAAGAGCAGGTAGTCGGACGCCGTCGATACCATGCCACCGCCGCCGGAGAGCAACGTCGGCTTCTGGGTAGCGTCGAACATGGCAGGTCGTTTTCCGGTGGTTTGATCCACTTGCGGCTGTGCGAGCCGGTCGCGATCAGCTTCGCGCACATAAAAGCCGGTTGAGGTCATGCCTAGCGGCTTTGTGATTCGTTCTTCGATAAAGCGGTCCAGATCCATTCCCGCGATCACCTCGATGACACGACCGAGGACATCGACCGCGGCACTATATTCCCAAAGCTCGCCGGGTTGATGAGCGAGGGGAATTTTTGAGATCTTCGTAACCATCTCCGCGAGTGTGGTATTGCGATCGAGAACGTTTGCATCCCGATAAGCGTCCGCAACCGGACCATTGCCGAGCGGGGGCGGATACACGAGCCCGGCGGTGTGGCGAAGAAGGTCTTGCACTGTCATCGGCCGTACCTGGGGCCGCATGACCGTTTCCTTCTTGCCGGTTGCAGGATCGACCTGGTCGAGGCGAACCTGCAGTTCCTTGAACTCTGGAAGGTAATTCGAGACGGGAGCACCGATGTCTAGTTTGCCCTCCTCGGCCAACATCATCGCTGCGACGCTGACGATTGGTTTGGTCATAGATGCGATTCGGAAGATCGAATCCGTCGTCATCGGGGTCGTCTGTTCGCGGTCCCGGAACCCGAAGGCTCGGAAGTAGGCGATCTTATCCTTACGCGCGATAAGAACGACGGCGCCGGGAAGCTGGCCGTTTTTGACATACTCTTGGAATGCTTGCGTTACCCGTTCGAGGCGATCGACCGCGAACCCAAGTTCTCCAGGATTGTTCGCTGGCTTCAACTGTTCGGACCAGGCTGAGACTGAAGCTGCCGCAACCGCCGATGAAATTACTACTGCTGTGAAAAACGCTTTCGGCTTTGAGAAATTCATGACGTTCCTCCTGCCATCGAGCGCTTTGCTGATCCAGCAACGAAGGGAGGCTGAGCCGCGCCCATCCATAAAGGTTAACACGCCTGCCCGAGCGCCGCCGACGTTTTCTCCGCTAGCGCGATTTAATCTCGCACACTGCGAGAGTGTTGCTAGCGCTACGCTGCCGGATCCCGGTCAGAGCCGCCCGTATGCCCGTCCGGGCCGCGGCTGAACACGCCGTAATTACTGGACTTCATCCCGCCGCCGTCGGCGGCAACGACCGTCAGGCCCATCTTCAATAGCTCACGCACCGCCGCTGCCCGCGTCGGCATCCGGTGTTTGAAGCGGAAATCGTCGATCGCCGTCAGTTCTTCCGGCGAGAGCATGACTTGCAGTCGCTCACCGCGCATGTCGGACATCGAAACACCCCAAATGAGATTATTGAGTAGTTTACTCAATGCTTGCCCTTGGCGCTGGTTCCGTCAAACGAGATTCAGGCGCCAAATTAGCTAAATACATAAGTAAAAACAATGTGTTAGACGTTGAATTGTGGTCCGTGCGGGCGCATCTTCTGTGTTGGAGGCAAGCCCATGACCGAGAACCTCAAGCTACCGCGCAAGCTGTCCGAGGAACGAAAGTCGCCGCCTCCGCAACGGCCGAGCCATGCGGACGTCATCGAAAATCTCGAGCGCTGGGCCAACAGCCCGGGACTTCAGCCGCCGACATCGTCCGGAGAGAACAGGGCCTGACCGGCTCGAAGCCGGCCGCAAACGGCGGCATCAGGGCTTCGCGCGACGGCGCACCCGGCAGCCGAACGCCGGGTCAGCGACTAAAATCGACACGAAGCCGCCATTTCCTGTCCTAAAAGCCATGCCCACCCGCTCGCCTCCCGCGGCTCCGGGCGCTAGTGTTTCGGTCGAATCGACCCGAGACACGAGGCCTTCATGACCATCCGCCTGCATCGCGGCGACCTGCCTGACTTATCCCGCTACAAGGATTCGGTGGCGATCGATACCGAGACCATGGGGCTCAATCCGCATCGCGACCGGCTCTGCGTGGTGCAGATGTCGAACGGCGACGGCAGCGCCGATGTCATCCAGATTCCGAAGGGCCATACCGACGCGCCGAACCTGAAGGCGCTGCTCGCCAATCCTGCCGTCACGAAGATCTTTCACTTCGCGCGGTTCGATCTCGCAGCGCTCTACAACGCCTTCGGCGTGATGCCGCAGCCGGTCTATTGCACCAAGATCGCCTCGCGGCTGACGCGCACCTATACTGATAGGCACGGCCTGAAAGACCTGGTGCGCGAAGTCCTCAACATCGACCTGTCGAAGCAACAGCAGTCGAGCGATTGGGGGTCTTCGAGCCTTAGCGAGGCGCAGCTCGCCTATGCCGCGTCCGATGTGTTGCATCTGCATGGTTTGCGCGAGCGGCTCGACGCCATGCTCGCGCGCGAAGGCCGCAGCGAACTGGCGCAGGCCTGCTTCGACTTTCTGCCGACCCGGGCAAAGCTCGATCTCGGCGGCTGGGAGGCAGAGGACATCTTCGCGCATTCGTGAGCAGGACTATTTGAAGCGGTGCTGGCATCCGTTCTGCCCCGTTTCGGTCACACTCCGGGCGCGTCTCCGGGCTGCATAATCCTGCGATTGCGGGTAGAATGACGCCGTCCTGGCGCGATGGCGCCCCCTGGAGCCGCGGTGAACTCGATACAGAACCCAGCCTACGTCACCGGAATGGAGGCCCGCTTTGCCGCGGCCGCCCGCCACAGCCGGATGGTGCGGCTGCTGCGGGTTGCGGTCCCGGCGGCCGTGCTGCTGGCGATGGCCGGTATCGTCATGATCTCGGTCTTCAACCCGTTCCGCATCACGGGGTTGCCGAAGCTACCCGTCGACATCAGCAATCTCGTGGTGTCAGGCACCAAGATCACCATGGAAACGCCGCATCTTGCGGGTTTCTCGACGGACCAGCGTCCCTACGAAGTGTGGGCCAAGGCGGCGATCCAGGATCTGACCAACCCGGATCACGTCGAACTCCAAACACTGCGCGCCAAGGTCATGATGGAGGACAAGAGCACGGTGACGATGGATGCGCGCACCGGATTTTTCGACAGCAAGCAGCAGATGCTGGACCTGCGCAAGGACATCTTCCTGCAGTCCTCCACCGGGTACGAGGCCAAGCTTTCGCAGGCTTATGTCGACATCAACAAGGGATCGGTGACGTCGGACGAGCCTGTCGACGTCAAATTGCTGAACGGCACGCTCACCGCCGACCGGCTCAAGATCATCAACAGCGGCGAGATCGTTCGTTTCGAAGGCAATGTCGTGATGAACCTGATCATGGAAAGCCCTGCGGCGCCCGAGCCCGAGCCTGAACCGGCGCCACCACCGAGGACGCGGTCCGTCAACGGCAAGTCGTCAAACACGAAATGAAATTCATGATGCAGTTCTTCTCGCGCAGTTTTGCGGCCGCGGCGCTTGCGCTCGCGTTGATCGCCTCGGGTGACGCCCTGGCGCAAGGCGCGATGTCGGGCGTGCCGAACGCGATGCAGGGTTTTTCGCAGAACCGCGACCAGCCGATTCAGATCGAGGCGGCCTCGCTCGAAATGCGCGACAAGAAAAAGGAAGCGACCTTCTCCGGCAACGTGAAGGTCGTGCAGGGCGATACCACCATGACCTCGAAGTCGCTGGTGGTGTTCTACGATTCCGGCCCGGCACCGGCGCCGCCCGCCGCTGCCCCTGCTCCCGCCGCCCCGAAGGCATCGAAATCCGGGTCGATGCAGTCGGCGACCCCCGGGCCCGGCGGCAGCTCGTCGATCCGCCGGCTGGAAGCCAGGGGCTCTGTCGTGGTCACGCAGAAGGACCAGGTCGTGACCGGGGAGACCGCGATCTTCGACCCGCGGGCCAACCTCATCACCATGGCGGGCGGGGTCGTGCTGACCCAGTGCAAGAACGTGCTCAAGGGCGACCGCCTCAAGGTCGACATGACGACCGGCGTGTCGCGCGTCGAATCCGACACCAACAAGGTCCAGGGCATGTTCATCCAGGGCGAGAATTGCGGGTCCGGATCGGGTGGGGCGAAGCCGGCTCCGGCGGCGATACCGTCGCTGATCCCCGGCAAAAAATAAGACATATCAGAGCCTTAAAGATTAATTCGGGCTCGTGCGGTTGAAGCCGGTAGCGGGAACCTGTATCTACTGGGCAGGGCGCACGCGGGGTGTTTCGCTGGGCAGGGGACATCCACTCATTCATGGTTCGCTGGCGAAAGCAATTCGCCGGCGGATGCGTCGCGGAATCACCGTGAAAGGCGTAAGCGAAGCGGCATGGTGGATTTACTCGGCATGTTCCGTCGACGCCCCGCGAAACGCGGCGCCCCCGGATTTGCGCGTTCGCGCGATGATATCACCGCGATCGGCGATTCCTTCGGCGAGATGCTGACGAGCCCGGTGCGCGATGCGCCGCCGAAGCCGCGTTCCGCCGCGCTGCCCGGGCTGGACTTGCCGCAGCAGGCTGACGCCGAACCGCCGCGCGAGCCGCGTCCCCGCGCGCAGGCGCCGCGTCCCAAGTCCAGCGCCAAGCCCAATGGCGGCGAAGCGCCGCGCCCGACCAAGCGGCCGGGCTATCTGGCTGTGCACAGCGTGGAAAAGAGTTTCGGCACCCGCCAGGTCGTGCGCGGCGTCAGCATCTATGTGCGCCGCGGCGAGGCCGTCGGCCTGTTGGGTCCGAACGGCGCCGGCAAGACCACGGTGTTCTACATGATCACCGGCCTGATCAAGGCGGATCGCGGCGCCATCGAACTCGACGGCCATGACGTGACCAGGCTGCCGATGTACCAGCGCGCGCGGCTCGGCATCGGCTATCTACCGCAGGAAGCCTCGATCTTTCGCGGACTCACCGTGGAGCAGAACATCCGCGCCGTGCTCGAGGTCGTCGAGCCCAGCCGCAAGAAGCGCGAGGCCGAGCTCAATTCGCTGCTCGATGAATTCAACATCACACGCTTGCGCAAATCGCCCTCGATCGCGCTATCCGGCGGCGAACGCCGCCGCGTCGAAATCGCACGCGCGCTGGCGACGCGCCCGAACTACATGCTGCTCGACGAACCCTTTGCCGGCATCGATCCGATCGCGGTCGGCGACATTCAGGACCTCGTCCGCCACCTCACCAACCGCGGCATCGGCGTCCTGATCACCGACCATAATGTGCGCGAAACGCTGGGGCTGACCGACCGCGCCTATATCGTCTATGCTGGACAGATCTTGACCGAGGGTAGTCCGGAAGAAATCGTCAACGACCCGGATGTACGCCGTCTTTACCTTGGTGAGGAATTCCGGCTTTAGCCGTACACAGCGCCTAGGGATTTGGCGGCTTGGAGATAAGTTATTGCGTTACCTAAGTAATCTATGGCGCACCGGGCGCAAAATTCGGTTCCCATTTTTTGAGGGATGGCGCTATAGCCCAATTTTCGAATTCGTCAAGCCGTGTACAAGGGCTCCAGACTAATATAAGCAAGAATCGGACCAACTTTTCAGTGGATCGGTTCTTGGCCTCATGGCGCTAACGCAGAGATTAGAGTTCCGTCAGTCGCAGTCGCTGGTGATGACGCCGCAATTGATGCAGGCGATCAAGCTTCTGCAATTGTCGAATCTCGACCTGTCGGCTTTCGTCGAGGAGGAACTGGAGCGCAATCCGCTGCTTGATCGCGCCAGCGACGGCCCTGAAACCCCGGTGGCGGGCGAGCCGGCTGCCGAACGCGCCGAATATGCCGATTCCGGCAGCTACGGCGAGGACGGCGGGGAACCCTCCGATATGGCCTCTGGCTCAACCGGTGACGCCTTCGAGCCGGGCCAGGAGGAGTGGCTGAACCGCGACCTCGGCAGCCGCAGCGAGATCGAGCAGACGCTGGACACCCCGCTCGACAACGTTTTTTCCGAAGAACCCGCCGAAGCCGCCGCCCGCGTGGCGCAGGATGCGGCCCCGACCGCCTACACCGAATGGGGCGGCGGCGCCTCCAACGACGACGACTACAATCTGGAAGCCTTCGTCGCCGCCGAGGTGACGCTCGGCGGCCACCTGGCCGAGCAGCTCGCGGTGGCCTTCAGCGGGCCGGCGCAGCGCATGATCGGCCAGTATCTGATCGATCTGGTCGACGATGCCGGCTACCTGCCGGCGGATCTGGGGCAGGCCGCAGAGCGGCTGGGCGCCTCGCAAGCGGATGTCGACGCGGTGCTGATGGTGCTGCAGAAGTTCGATCCGCCCGGCGTCTGCGCCCGGAATTTGAGCGAGTGCCTCGCCATCCAGCTCCGCGAACTCAACCGCTACGACCCCGCGATGCAGGCGCTGGTGGAAAATCTCGATCTGCTGGCCAAGCGCGACATCGCCTCATTGCGCAAATTGTGCGGCGTCGACGACGACGATATCACCGACATGATCGGTGAAATCCGCCGTCTCGATCCCAAGCCCGGCCTGAAGTTCGGTTCGGCGCGCACGCAGACCATGGTGCCCGACGTCTATGTGCGGCCTGGTCCGGACGGCGGCTGGCATGTCGAACTCAACAGCGACACGTTGCCGCGCGTGCTGGTCAATCAGGTCTATTACACCGAGTTGTCGAAGACGATCCGCAAGGACGGCGACAAATCCTATTTCACCGATTGCCTGCAGAATGCGACCTGGCTGGTACGCGCGCTGGATCAGCGCGCCCGCACCATTCTGAAGGTCGCCACCGAAATCGTGCGCCAGCAGGACGGCTTCTTTACCCATGGCGTCGCGCATCTGCGGCCGCTGAATCTGAAGGCAGTTGCGGACGCGATCCAGATGCACGAATTGACGGTGTCGCGGGTGACCGCCAACAAATATATGGCGACCAATCGCGGCAGCTTCGAGCTGAAATATTTCTTTACCGCCTCGATCGCATCAGCTGACGGCGGCGAGGCGCATTCGGCGGAGGCGGTCCGTCACCACATCAAGCAGTTGATCGACGCGGAAGCCGCAAGCGCGATCCTCTCCGACGATACCATCGTGGAACGATTGCGCGAATCCGGCATTGATATAGCCCGCCGCACGGTCGCGAAATACCGCGAAGCGATGCGCATTCCATCCTCGGTGCAACGTCGCCGCGATAAACAGAGCATGCTCGGTAACGCACTTTCCGCTCCCGCTACCTCCTCCGACCGGTCCCGCGATACGGCTCCGGCCTGATTGCGTTCGCGTCAAATCGCGATAGTGTCGGTTGCCCGACAGCACGTGATCCGCGAAAACCAGAGTAAGCGAGGTATCAAATGACCCTTCGAATCTCCGGGAAAAGCATCAGTGTCGGCGATGCGCTTCGTTCGCGCGTCAGCGAGCGCACCGATGAGGTGCTGCGGAAATATTTCGACGGCAACTACTCCGGCCATATTACTTTGAGCAAGGACGGCTTCGGCTTTCGCACCGATTGCTCGCTGCATCTCGATTCAGGAATCACGCTGGAGGCGGATTCCAACGCCACCGATGCCTATGCCAGCGCCGACCAGGCGCTGGTGATGATCGAGAAGCGGCTGCGCCGCTACAAGAGCCGGCTCAAGGATCGCTCGGCCCGCAAGACCTACGCCGCCAACGCGGCGCTGGCCGATATCGACGCGCCGAGCTACGTGATCGAGGCGCCGGCGGAAGGCGACGAGGAGGTGACTGCCTACAGCCCGGTCATCATTGCCGAGGCCACCACGTCGCTGAAGCAGCTTTCGGTCAGCGAGGCGGTGATGGAATTGGACCTGACCGGCGCCGCCTGCATCGTGTTCCAGCATGGGTCCAGTGGCAGGGTTAACATCATTTACCGCCGCACGGACGGCAATGTCGGCTGGGTTGATCCTCCGGCGGTTACCTCATGACATCCATGTCCGACCGCATTGACGCCCACAGCCGCCCTCCCTATGGTCCGCCGCCTCAACGGACAGGGTGCAGGAACTGGCCCTTCGGGAGTTGGCACCGGCCATGCGTTGGAGTAGAAGCCCCCAAATCGGGACCCGAGGCTAAGCTCGCCTCCCGACCTCTCCTTGTTGTCGCCCCGGTTCTAGAACCTAACTTGTAACCTGACGGTTCAATTCACCTCGGAACGCCCCATGACGATTACCGACCTGGTCGCACCCGAGGCGATTCTCCCGGCTTTGAAGGTCATCAGCAAGAAGCAGGCGCTGCAGGAGCTGGCGGCGCGTGCCGCCGCCCTGACCGGCCAGAACGAACGCTCGGTGTTCGAGGTGCTGTTGCAGCGCGAAAAGCTCGGCACCACCGCCGTCGGCTATGGCGTCGCCATTCCGCACGGCAAGCTGCCGAAGCTGGAAAAGCTGTTCGGGTTCTTTGCCCGGCTCGAGCGCCCGATCGATTTCGAGGCGATGGACGGCCAGCCGGTCGACCTGATCTTCCTGCTGCTGGCGCCGGAAGGCGCAGGCGCCGATCACCTGAAGGCGCTGGCGCGGATCGCGCGGCTGTTGCGCGACGTGGACGTCGCCAAGAAGCTGCGCGCCTCGCGCGACGCCCAGGCGATCTATTCGGTGCTGGCCCTGCCGCCGGCGAGCGCGGCCTAGTTCCTTAAGGGGAACAGCAGTTTCTCCGACCGGTAGCGGACGGGTAAACGCAATTTTAAGCTAAATACCAGCTACTTCGTTCGCCGGGATTTTTCCCCGGCCCGGAGAACATTGCCATGACGCTGCGGCTGACAATTTCGCGCGCGATATTAATTTTTGGATTGGTCACCGCCGTGGGTCTCGGTGCCGTAATCGCCACCAGCGTTTTCGCGCTGTCACAGCTCAAGGTCGGCGGCCCGCTCTACAACCAGATCAAGCTCGGCAACGACCTCATTGCCGACATTCTGCCGCCGCCGGAATACGTCATCGAGTCCTATCTCGAGGCGACCCTCGTGCTGCACAATCCGGCGCAGCTCTCGGCGCATCGCGACAGGCTTGCGCAGCTCAAGAAGGAATATGACGAGCGGTGGGATTTCTGGGTCAAGTCCGATCTCGATCCGGCGCTCAAGACCAAGCTGGTAGAGAAATCCGATAGCGAGGTGCGCCGCTTCTGGACTGCGATCCAGGACGGCCTGCTGCCGGCGCTGGCCAAGGGCGACAGCGCCGCGGCGGCGAAATCCTATGCTGAAATCACCGCACGCTATACGGCGCACCGCGCCATCATCGACGACATCGTCAAGCAGACCAACGACCAGAACGCGGCGACGGAAGTCGCCGCGACGGGGCGCGTCAGCACATTCACCCTGTTGTTGTGGGGCGTCTCGGCCGCGGTGTTTCTCGTCATCGGCGCCGGCATTTTCGGCGTGGCATTCGGCGTCATTCGCCCGATCGCGGAAATGACGGCCGTGATGAAGGGCCTCGCCGGCGGCGACCTCGATGTCGCGGTCCCGGCGCTCAACCGCGGCGATGAAGTGGGCGCCATGGCGCGCGCGGTCCAGGTCTTCAAGGAGAACGCGCAGCGCGTTCAGTCGATGGAACAGGAACAGGCCGGCCTGAAGCTGAGGGCGGAAGGCGATCGCAAGGCCGCGATGCAACAGATGGCCGACGGCTTCGATTCCGCGATCGGAAAAATCATCCATACCGTATCGAGCGCTTCCTCCGAACTCGAATCATCGGCCGGACAGTTGACCAAGACCGCCGAAGTGACCCAGATGCTGTCGGCCACCGTTGCCTCCGCATCGGAGCAGTCCTCGGCCAACGTGCAGTCCGCCGCGGCGGCCGCGGAAGAGATGGCCTCATCGGTGTCGGAGATCAGCCGCCAGGTGCAGGATTTGCACAGGATCTCGCGCGAGGCGGTCAGCCAGGTCGAGCAGACCAATGCGCGGATTGCCGATCTCGCCCAGTCCGCCAGCCGGATTGGCGAAGTGGTCAAGATGATCAGCGCGGTTGCCGAGCAGACCAATCTGCTGGCGCTCAACGCCACCATTGAGGCGGCGCGCGCCGGCGAAGCGGGACGGGGATTTGCCGTCGTCGCATCCGAGGTCAAGGCGCTTGCCGCGCAGACCGCGAAAGCGACCGAGGAAATCTCAGAGCAGATCGGCCAGATGCAATCGGCGACCAACCAGTCGGTATCCGCCATTCAGGAAATCGGCGGCACGATCGGCCGCATCGCGGAAATATCGCAGGCGATCGCGGCGGCGGTGGAAGAGCAGGGCGCCGCGACGCAGGAAATCTCGCGCAACGTGCAGCAGGCGGCGCAGGGCGCTTCCCAGGTCGCGGGCAGCATCACCGACGTCAACCGCGGCGCGACCGATACGGGTACGGCATCGACCCATGTGCACGGTCTGGCCCGCTCCCTGCTGGGACAGAGCAATCATCTCAAGGGTGAAGTGGAGAAATTCCTCTCGACCGTGCGCGCGGCGTGAGAGCCAGAGCGTTTCGAGCGAAGTGGGGACCGGTTCGCGTCAAGAAAACGCGTCAAATTGAAAATCTAGCGATATAGCGTTTGCGACAGGTAGCGAACCGTCCGGCTTCCGCCATGGATGCTGGCGGTGCCGACCTCGACAAAACCCAGCGCCGCGTGGAAGGCATCCGAAGCGGCGTTTGGCGGAATGGTGTTGACCTCGCAGACGACGCGGTCGTGCCCGGCGCGGACGGCGTGTTCGAACAGGTCGGAATAGAGCCGGCGCGCGCAACCGCGTCCGCGCGCCGATGGCGCGACCACGATGCGGTCGACATACACAAAGCGCGGATAGCGTGCGCGGAACCAGATAAAGTTTGGGCTGTCGTATTGCGCGCCCTGATCGAACGCGAGCAGGAAGGCGTCGAGGTCGCCAATCCGTATTGCGAGGAATGCTTCACGCACCAGATATTCGAGCCGTTCCGCCTCGAGCCAGGACAGCTCCTGCGCATGCGCGTTGTTGAGCGCGAGCAGGGCACCTCCCAGCGCGCTGCCCCGCAGGACATCGGCCGAATCGACAGATCTCAGCTCCGAATCGCTCATCAGTCGTAACGCCCGATTGGAAACCGTAACCCCTGCCCCGCAGGTCTCCGTATCAAAAACCGCGGCCGGCTTGAAAGCAAAAAAATACGCGGTCACGATCCCCCCCGAGGGCGTGCCCGCGTATTGTAAACTCTCGTGCGACCTCTCGGCCGTCAAGCTTGCGTCAGTGACGGCGGCATTCGCCGCGTCAGCGACGGCAGGCTTCGTCAGTGAACGCTGACGGCCTGAAGCTCGTTGCTCCATGCGTTGGCAATCGCGGCTTCCCGGCTGTCGGTCAGCATGATCGGGGTGCCGTCGGCGGCATGCAGCGCGAACAGCTTCAGTCCTGGCGCGATCTTCGGCGCCTGCGGAAACAGTCCCGGAACGTCTTCGGAACGGACTTGTTTCACGTAAGCGATATGGCCTTCACCAAGATGGGCCAGCGCCTCGACGGAAACCTTTTCGGGTTCGAACGTAATACTCACGTCACTCATGGTCTCGACTCCTTCTGGGTCTAAGCGGTCGAGTCCGCTACTTGTTCCATTATTCGTGCTCATTGATAGCAATTGTCTTAACGACCCTTTCAGGCTCCGGCCTGGCGAGGTCGATCGACAACAGCCCGTTCTTCAAATCCGCGCCCAGCACATGCATCCCCTCCGCCAGCACGAAGGTGCGCTGGAAGTGGCGTGCGGCAATGCCCCGATGGATGTATTGCCGGGCCTTGTCGTCCTGCTGGCGGCCCCGGATCACGAGCTGGTTTTCCTCAATGGTCACATCGAGTTGGTCACGGGTAAAACCCGCCACCGCGAGCGTGATGCGCAGCCGTTCGGGCTGGCCGTTGGCACGGTCATACCGCTCGATGTTGTAGGGAGGATAACCGTCGGCGCCTTTGACGACGCGATCGAGCGCACGCTCGATTTCGTCGAACCCAAGCAGGAACGGACTGGATAACGAAGGAACACGAGACATTACAAAGTCCTCTCGAAGCGACTTTGAGGGGCCCTTGCGGCGCCCCATTCAACCGGCCGGCCGACTTGCCGTCCGGTCAACAGGGAATATGGGGGTGATTAAGGAAGGGTTCAAGCGCTTCTGAAAGCTGCGTAAATCGGCCGCGGTGGGTTACAAAACCGTCATTTTGGGGCGCGAAGCGAACCTCAGATGCGCAATTGCGCACCGGGGAATGACGGGATCACCCACCCACGCGCTTGCGGCCGTCGGCGGTAAATAGATGCAGTTTGTCGTTTGCAGCCACCGCCCTGATTCGCTCGCCGATGGCCGGGCCGATAGCGCCGGGAATCCGTACGATGATTTCGCCTGGCGGCAGTTCGCCGGGCGTGGCGGCGATGCCCTGCGCCTCCTGCTGCCTGCTGCCGTAAATAAAAGTTTCGGCGCCGACCCGCTCGATCGCTTCCACGGTGAGGCCGAGCGCGACGCCGCCGGAAACCGTTTCGTTGGTGATGACGAAATCCTCAGGGCGGATTCCCAAAATGCCGGCCTCGTTGATTCTGGTATCGCCGGCCAGTTGCGATTTGAGTTCATCGGAGCGCAACGGCATCAGGTTCATCGGCGGCGCGCCGATGAAGGAGGCGACGAAGGTGGTCGCGGGCTTCTGGTAGATGTCGAGCGGATTGCCGATCTGCTCGACCTGGCCACCGTTCATCACAACCAGAATATCGGCCAACGTCATCGCCTCGAGCTGGTCGTGGGTGACGTAGATCGAGGTCGTCGACAGGCGGCGCTGCAGTTTTCGGATTTCGACCCGCATCGCGATGCGCAGCTTGGCGTCGAGATTCGACAGCGGCTCGTCGAACAGAAACACTTTCGGCTGCCGCACGATCGCGCGTCCCATTGCCACGCGCTGGCGCTGGCCGCCGGACAATTGCCGCGGCTTGCGCTCGAGCATCGCGCCCAGTTCGAGAATGCGCGCGGCTTCCTCCACCCGTGTCTTGATCTCGGGCTCGGCCATGCCGCGGTTGCGCAGGCCGTAGGCCATGTTGTTGTAGACGGTCATGTGCGGGTAGAGCGCGTAATTTTGGAACACCATCGCGATGTCGCGGTCGGCCGGCTCGATCTGGTTAACGACGCGCCCGCCGATATCGATCTCGCCGCCGGTGATGGTCTCCAGCCCTGCGACCATGCGCAGCAGCGTGGACTTGCCGCAGCCGGAGGGGCCCACCAGCACGCAAAACTGGCCGTCGCCGACGTCGAAATTGATGCCCTTGATGGCTTCGAAGCCGCCTGCATAGGTTTTGCGGACGTTGCGCAGCGTGACGTTGGCCATGGCTACCTTACTTCTCCGTCTCGACCAGGCCGCGCACGAACAGGCGCTGCATGAACACGACGACCGCGACCGGCGGCAGCATCGCCAGGATGGCGGTGGCCATCGCGAGCTGCCATTCGGCGAGTTCGTCGGTGGTGTACAGCATCTTCTTGATGCCGGTGACGATGGTCTGCATCGAATCCTGCGTGGTGATCAGCAGCGGCCACAGATATTGATTCCAGCCATAGATGAACTGGATCACGAACAAAGCGGCGATCGTCGTCACCGACAGCGGCAGCAGCGTATCCCAGAAGAAGCGGAACGGACCCGCGCCGTCGATCCGCGACGCCTCCAGCAATTCTTCGGGGATCGTCATGAAGAACTGCCGGAACAAGAGCGTTCCCGTGGCGGATGCGATCAACGGCAGGATCAGCCCGGCATAGGTATCAAGCATCTTAAGGTCGGCGATCACCTTGTAAGTCGGATAGATGCGCACCTCGACCGGCAGCATCAGCGTGACGAAGATGATCCAGAACGCGGTCTTGCGGAACGGAAAGCGGAAATACACCACGGCATAGGCCGACAGGACCGAGATGAAGATCTTGCCGATCGCGATGCCGATCGCCGAGATGAACGAGTTCATCAGCATCTGGCCGACCGGCTCGCGGATGGCACGCGAACCGCCGACGATGATGGCGCGGTAGTAGTTGTCGAGCATATGGCCGCCCGGCGTCAGCGGCATGTTGCCGCCGACCACGGTGGCGGCGTCATGGGTGGAGGCGATCAGCGCCAGGTAGACCGGAAAGGCGACGATGAAGATGCCGAGCGTCAGGATCGTGTAGGCGATGATGTCGCTGAGCGGGCGGTGCTCGACCATCAGTACTGCACCTTGCGCTCGACATATTTGAACTGGACCGCCGTCAGCGCGATTACGATCACCATCAGCACGACCGATTGCGCCGCCGAACCGCCGAGATCGCCGCCAAGCCGTCCGTCGGCAAACACTTTGTAGACCATCGTGGTGGTGGCGCCGGCCGGGCCGCCGCCGGTCACGGCATCGATGATGCCGAAGGTGTCGAAGAAGACGTAGACGATATTGACGACCAGAAGGAAGAACGTGGTCGGCGACAGCAGCGGAAAGGTGATGGTCCAGAATCGTCGCATCGGTCCCGCGCCGTCGATCGCGCCAGCTTCCAGCACGCTCCTGGGGATCGATTGCAGGCCCGCCAGGAAGAACAGGAAATTGTAGGAAATCTGTTTCCACACTGCGGCCATCACCACCAGGCACATGGCGTGGTTGCCGTTCAACAGCGGATTCCAGTCGAAATTCATCCAGCGCAGCGGGCGCGCCAGCGTTCCGAGCGTCGGATGGAACATGAAGATCCACAACACGCCGGCGACCGCGGGCGCCACCGCATAGGGCCAGATCATCAGCGTCTTGTAGGCGCCGGCGGCTTTGAGGTTCTTGTCGGCCTGGGTCGCAAACAGCAAGGCAATCGAAAGCGACAAAGAGGCGACCAGCGAGGAGAAGATCACCGTCACCATCATCGACTTGTAATAGGCGGGATCGGCGAACAGGCTCTGGTAATTTTCCAGCCCGACAAATTCGGAATGCAATCCGAACGCGTCCTCGCGCAGGAAGGATTGCCATACCGCCTGGCTCGCCGGCCAGTAGAAGAATACGAATGTGATGATGAGCTGCGGCACGAGCAGCAAATAGGGCAACAGCCTGTTGTTGAAGACGACCGACTTTTCCATCTAGGGCGCTTTACAGCCTTCCGCGCTTAGGTGGCAGACCGGCTCCCCTTCCTGCGTGGAGGGGAGCCAATGCCGATTGTCTACTTTGCCGTCTTTTCGAACGTTCGCAACATCGCATTGCCTTTGGCGACGGCATCGTCAAGCGCTTGCTGCGCGGTTTTTTGTCCGGCGAGGGCTGCTTCGATCTGCTCGGCCCAGACGTCGCGCATCTGCACCATGTTGCCGAAGCGCAGGCCGCGCGAATTCTCGGTAGGCTCCTTGTTGGTGAGCTCCATCAGCGGAGTTTGTGGCACCGGGTTCTTCTCGTAGAAGCCGTCGGCCTTGGTCTTCTCATAGGCAGCCTTGGTGATCGGCAGATAGCCCGATTCCTGGTGCAGCTTGGCCTGACGGTTGGTGTCGGACAGGAAGGTGAAGAATTTCGCCACACCCTTGTATTCATCGGGCTTCTTGCCGCCCATCACCCACAGCGATGCACCGCCGATGATCGAGTTCTGCGGTGCGCCCGCGACATCCGGATAATACGGCATCGGCGCCGAGGTGAAGTCGAACTTGGCGGTGCTCTTGGCGGTGGCGTAGTAGCCGGAAGAGGTCAGGAAGATGGCGCATTCGCCCGAGCCGAAGCGGGCTTCGCTCTTATTTTCGCGGCCGGAATAATCGTAGGTCTTGTCCTTCTGCAGATCGATCAGGTTCTGCAAATGCTTCACATGCAGCGGCGAGTTGAAGGTAAGAACCGTGTCGAAACCATCGAGGCCGTTGGCCTTGGTTCCGATCGGCGTGTTGTGCCATGCCGAAAACTGTTCGATGTGCGCCCACGATGCCCAGGCATTGGAGAAGCCGCAGGTCTCGTGTCCGGCGGCCTTGAGCTTCTTCGCGGCAGCAAACACGTCCGGCCAGGTTTTTGGAATTTCGGCCACACCTGCCTTCTTCAATTCGTCCTTGTTGATCCACATCACCATCGACGAGGAATTGAAGGGGAACGACAGCATGTCGCCCTTGGAGGTCGAGTAGTAACCGGTGATGGTCGGCAGATAGGCCTTGGGATCGAACGGCTCGCCAGCGTCCTTCATCAGCTGGTAGACCGGCTTGATGGCGCCGGTGGCGCTCATCATGGTTGCGGTGCCGACTTCGAACACCTGAATGATGTGCGGCGCGGTGCCGGCGCGGAACGCGGCGATGCCGGCATTCATGGTGTCGGGATAGCTGCCCTTGAAGGTCGGGACGACCTTGTAGTCGGACTGGCTGGCGTTGAACTCCTCGGCGAGCTTGTTGACGATATCGTTGTTGCCGCCGGTCATGGCGTGCCACCACTGGATCTCGGTCACAGCGTGGGCAGGCGTTGCAAGCGCCAGCGCAAAGGTCACTGCCGCCGCTGCGCCGAATTGTCGAAGTGCCATGGAATTCCTCCGGGTTGGGTTCGTCACCTTCGTTTCGCGCGATAACAGCGCCGGATGACGTGCAAATGACCGTATAAGCGAAAGGATGGTATCGGGGAAGCGGGCGTCGAGGGAAGCCGGAAAATAGGCGGAGGTTGGTGAACGTTGTATGGAGCGTGCCCCGGACGCGACGCAGCACGAAGTGATGCGGCGCAGAGCCGGGGCCCATACGCGATGACCCATCCGGCGTAGGTCCCGGCTCAGCGGTGCACCGTCAAGAGACGCTGCACCGCGTCCGGGACACAGAGAACCTCAGCGCTTGCGCTCGGCGCCGCAGACCGCGCCCTTGGTGACCAATCCCTCGATCTCGCTCTTCGAGTAGCCGAACTCGCCCAGCACCTCCGATGTGTGCTGGCTGAATTTCGGCGGGGTCCGTCGCAGGCTCGGCATGGTCCGTTCCAGCCGGATCGGCGAGGCGACGCCCTTGTACCAGTCCTTCTCGATGATATCGCCGCGATGCAGCGTGTGCGGATTGGTCAGCGCCTGGTCGATCTTCTGCACCGGGCCCGCCGGCAGTCCCGCTGCCAGGAGGCGATTGCACAGCGGCTCGGCCTCGTGCTGGCTGAACACGGCAGCGAGTTCGGCGCGCAGCGCGTCGCGGTTGGCGATGCGGTCCTTGTTGCGGGCAAAGCGCGGATCGGTGCCGAGTTCGGGCTTGCCGATTTCCCTGGCGAGCTTGCGGAAGGTGCCGTCATTGCCGACGCCGATGAAGATGTTGTCGGTTTTGGTCGGAAAGACCGCGTAGGGCACGAGATTGGGATGTTCGTTGCCGGTCAGGCCCGGCGGCTTGCCGTGCATGAAGTAATTGGCGGCGTGCGGATGCATGACGGCAAGGCCGGTTTCATACAACGTGGTTTCGAGGAACTGGCCCAAGCCGGATCGCTGCCGTTCCGACAGCGCCATCAGGATACCGATCGCCGCATAAAGTCCGGTGGTGATATCGACGACGGGGACGCCGATCCGCATCGGGCCGCTTTCCGGCGAGCCGGTGGCAGCGATCATGCCGGTCATGGCCTGGATGATGGCATCATAGCCGGGATTGCCGCCGCGCGGGCCGTCGGCGCCGAAGCCGGAAATCCGGCAATGCACCAGCTTCGGAAATTTCGCGCGCAGCACGTCGTTGCCGATGCCCCATTTGTCGAGCGTGCCCGGCTTGAAATTCTCGATCAGGACGTCGGCGGTCTCCAGCATCTTCAGCAACACCGCGCGGCCGCCCTCGGAGGCGAGGTCGAGTCCGATCGAGCGCTTGTTGCGGTTGATGCCGACGAAATAGGCCGCGTCCTCCTCGTGGAACGGAGGGCCCCAGTCGCGCACCTCGTCGCCGGCCGGCGGTTCGACCTTGATGACGTCGGCGCCGTGGTCGGCGAGGATTTGCGTGCAATAGGGGCCGCCGAGCACGCGCGTGAGATCGATCACGCGCAGGCCGGTCATTGCGCCGGGAGCGGCTGCAGAACTCATGGACAAGAACCTTCGCTCAAGGAGAAAAATCGACGCCTTGAGCTAGCGGTCTTCCAGCGCGGCGGCAATGGCGTCTCGCGCAAAGGCGCATGACATGGCTGCCGTAGCGGGCCCACGGAAATTCCATCAGGCGCGAATGGCCCGCCGGTATCAGCGGCGGGCCATTCGGGACATCGTCTTACACAACCGCCGGTCGTTACACGACCGTCAGGCGCACATCCACATTGCCGCGGGTCGCGTTCGAGTACGGGCAAACCTGGTGCGCTTTGGCGACGAGCGCTTCTGCGTCCGCCTTGGCAACGCCGGGCAGCGAGACGGCAAGGTCGATATCGAGGCCAAAGCCGCCCTCCGAACGCGGGCCGATGCCGACGGTGGAGGTCACGGTGGCGTCCGCGGGCACCTTCGGGCCGCCCTGCGAAGCCACGAATTTCATGGCACCGATGAAGCAGGCGGCATACCCGGCCGCGAACAGCTGCTCGGGATTGTTGCCGGCGCCACCGCCGCCGCCGAGTTCCTTCGGGGTCGCAAGCTTGACGTCGAGCGCGCCGTCGAGGGTCGCGGCGGTGCCATCACGGCCTCCGGTGGCCTTGGCGCTGGTCTTGTAGAGCACGTTCACAGACATATCGGTCTCCCCTTGGGTTTGCCGTTGCGATGAATGGTGTATTGCACACAATTAGATTGTGCACAATGCGAATTATTGCAAGTTGCACGATTTAATTGTATGCAATTGAAATCAAGTGCTTAGGCAACCATATCGTTGCCCGGGCGCCGCCCGTTGACGAGGACGTGATGGCCAAGAGATCTTCAGCGGACCTTCCGCTCCGGCTCGATAATCAAATCTGCTTTGCGGTGTATTCCACCGCGCACGCGTTCAACCGCGTCTACAAGCCGCTGCTCGACAAGCTCGGCCTGACCTATCCGCAATATCTGGTCATGCTGGTGCTGTGGGAGCGCGACGGCGTCCCGGTCAAGGACATCGGCGAGCGGCTGTTCCTGGATTCCGGCACGCTGACGCCGCTGCTGAAGCGGCTGGAGGCGGCCGAACTCATCAAGCGAACCCGCAGCACCGAGGACGAGCGGCAGGTGCTGATCGCGCTGACGGCAAAGGGCGAGTCGCTGCGGGAGAAAGCGAGGGCGGTGCCGCAATCAATTCTCGCGGCGTCAGCCTGTTCGGTCGGCGAACTAGCGGCGATGAAGAAGGAGATCGTCGCGTTGCGCGATCGGTTGAATGCGGTGTTGGGGGAGTAGGGGACGCTACGCGTAGCCCGAAGGGCGAAGCGTGGTGGAGCCAGGCGGGATCGAACCGCCGACCTCTTGCATGCCATGCAAGCGCTCTCCCAGCTGAGCTATGGCCCCTTCACAGTCAAAGGCATGGTCGAAACCATGCTCCCACAAGCCTTGGGCGACTTGCGGGGGAGACCCAGAACACAGTTCTGAGTCGATCTCAAGTCTCTTCGTCACCTCCGACATCACCGATGATGTCGGTGACGTCCTCATCGCCTTCTTCCTCGTCGGGAATGAAGGTGGAATTGTCGTCGTCATCGCCTTCGATGGTCTCGTCGATCTCGATGTCGTCTTCCGATTCGGGAACCACGGCCTTGACCTTGCCGGTATTCTCCTCGGCGTCAGCCTCCTCGAGCGAGACCAACTCTTCGGCCTCGGCGGCCTCGGGCTGATCGGCAGCGGCGGTGGCCGAAGCGGCAGCCGCGGCGCGTGCGGCATCGCCGCGGGCGGCCCGCGGTGGCGCAACCGGCGCAATCGGCACGACCTCGCCCGTGTAGGGCGAGATCACCGGGCTCTTGTTGAGATCGTAGAATTTCTTACCCGTCGTCGGGCAAATGCGTTTGGTTCCGAGATCGGATTTGGCCACGTGTGGATCCTGGGAAATTCTGAAAAACGGTGCTTCACTTGGCTAGTTGAGAGGCCGGTGTCAATAGCGGTTTGTCGCATTTGACGGCCGCGTGACGCCGTGGGGCCCATGTGGTACTGCCGCCCCCGCAGAGGACCACGATCTTGACCCACTCAACCACCCAAACCCCGCTGGAATCCCGCGCCAGCGGCCCTTTGAGCGGCAAAGTCCGCGTTCCCGGGGATAAGTCGATTTCGCACCGCGCCCTCATCTTGGGGGCGCTTTCGGTCGGCAAAACTACCATTTCCGGCCTGCTGGAGGGCGAAGACGTCCTCAATACCGCCAAATCGATGCAGGCGCTGGGCGCCAAGGTCGAGCGTACGGGGCCATTTGCCTGGCAGGTCGCCGGCGTGGGCGTGGCGGGCTTCGCCCAGCCGGCCTCCCCGCTCGATTTCGGCAATTCCGGCACCGGGTGCCGGCTGGTGATGGGGGCAGTCGCAGGATGTCCCATCACCGCGGTGTTCGACGGCGACGCTTCGCTGAGGACTCGCCCGATGCGCCGAATCCTCGATCCCCTGGAGTTGATGGGGGCCAAGGCCGGTGAGAGCAAGGAAGGCGGCCGCCTGCCGCTGACGCTGCACGGCGCGCGCGATCCCGTGCCAATTCTCTACCGGACGCCGGTGGCCTCGGCCCAGATCAAGTCGGCCGTGCTGCTGGCAGGGCTCGCCGCGCCTGGCGTCACCACCGTCATCGAGCAGGAAGCCAGCCGCGACCACACCGAACTGATGCTGAAACATTTTGGCGCGGAGATCGTCTCCGTCAATGAAGGCAGCCACGGTCGCAAGATCGCGCTGACGGGCCAGCCCGAACTGCACGGCGCTGACGTCGTCGTGCCCGCCGATCCATCCTCGGCCGCATTCCCGATCGTGGCGGCGCTGGTCGTCGACGGTTCGGACGTGACTTTCTCCGACGTCATGACCAACCCGCTGCGCACCGGGCTGTTCACGACGTTGCGCGAGATGGGCGCATCGATCGAGGAAAGCGAGGTGCGCGGCGATGCCGGCGAGCCGATGGCCCGCTTACGCGTGCGCGCGTCCAAGCTGCGCGGCGTCGAGGTGCCGCCGGAGCGCGCGCCCTCGATGATCGACGAATATCTGGTGCTGGCGGTTGCGGCCTCCTTTGCCGAAGGCACTACGATCATGCGCGGCCTGCAGGAACTGCGCGTCAAGGAATCCGATCGCCTCGAGGCGACCGCCGACATGCTGCGCGTCAACGGCGTCAAGGTAGAGGTCGCAGGCGACGATCTGATCGTCGAGGGCCGTGGCCATGTGCCCGGCGGCGGCCTCGTCGCCACCCACATGGATCACCGCATCGCGATGTCCGCGCTGGTGATGGGCCTCGCCGCAGACAAGCCGGTGAAGGTCGACGACACGGCTTTCATCGCCACCAGCTTTCCGGATTTCATCCCGATGATGCGCTCGCTCGGCGCGGACTTCTCATGAGGCGGGCGCGATGAGTGCAGCCTTCGACCGCAACGCCCTCCTCGACGCCTTTGACAGGATTGGACGCGCGGCGGTCGGCGCCGGAACGAAGCTGCAAATCGCCGTGTATGGTGGGTCCGCGCTGATGCTGGCGAGCAATTTCCGGTTCGCAACGGAAGATGTCGACGTATCCAAACTCGACCATCCGCTGCCAGACTGGCTGGCGACCATTGTGCAAGAACTCGCCGACCAGAACCATTGGCAGAACGACTGGTTCAACGACGGAGTGGCGTTTCACCTCAGCCCGCTCGCGGGCAGTGCGGCCGACCATCTTGAGTTCGGGACTTTTCCTCGCGATGGTACGCCGGCAGGGCTCGTGGTTTCGGTTCCGTCGGCAGAGTATTTGCTAGCGCTCAAATTGAAGGCGTTCAGGATCATGGATCCGATTCGCGGCGAAACCGAGCGGTTGGACATACTGAATTTGATGCGCGCTGTCGGGATATCGACGGTGGACGATGCCATCGCCCTGCTGGGTCGATATTTCCCCCTCAGCGCCGCCTCTTCGGAGAAGCAACAGTTCTTGCTGAAGCACATGAATCGCGAGGGAGTGGCCGATGCGCCCGAATACCCTCGCTGAAGCCGTCCAAGCCATTCAGGCCGGTTCGGCGGGCGAAACGGTATTGGCCGAATTCGTGGATAATTTCGACTCAGCGCAAACCGATCAGGATCGCTACGCGTCGATCGAGGAAGAGCCGGAACTGACCGGTGACGACCAGCTCGACGCCCTTGTGGGTGCTATCGCCGAATATCTGGCCAAGCAGCGCCGGTTGGGGCGAGTTCCGCATTGGGTCTGCGATCCTGCGCGCCGTCTGGAAAAGCCCTGGTTTACGGTGACGAGTCCGTCCGATTCCATGCGCGAATACCTGACCTACAGCAGTCCTGCCGAGTTCGCGTCACGCAACATTTTCACCGAAGAACGACCGTTGCGGCGAGCGCGCGGCCTGCATCCGTCAGAGCAATAGAGCACGCGATCGAGCGAGTCAGGACGGTGCGAGCCCGAGGCTGGTCACCGCCTCGAGCCAGATCGGCGATTCTTCCTTGTACAGTTTCTGCGTCTCCTCGAATGTCATCGCGGTGTCGTCGACGCCGAATGATTTCATGAGCTGCAGCACCTTTTCGTTCTTGCCGCCGGCGACGAGAAGTTTTGACAGCTTCTGAACGACGGCTGCCGGCGTGCCCATGGGCACCGCGCAGCACTGGAAGCCGGTCAGCTTGAAGATGGGTGATGTGGTGCCCTGCTCCGCAAAAGAGGGAACGTCGGGCAGCGTCGACATGCGCTTGCGCGAGACCGCGACCGCACGGCCGCGGCCGCTCTGCAGCACGGACAATGCCGCGGAATAGCTGCCGTGGGCGCCGTCGATAAATCCGCCGGCAAGATCGGTCCACATCGGCGCCTCGCCGCGATAGTGCACGGCTTCCATCTTGAGGCCATACTGCTTGTTCATTTCGGCGACCGCCATGTGCGCGTAGGAGCCCGCGCCGTAGGTGCCGATGTTGACCTTCTCGGTCCTCTTCGCATAGGAGACAAATTCGGCGAGCGTTTTCGCGCCGGTCTTCTCGGCGGCCACGAACGGCAGGCTGCCCGCCGGCATGATCGAGACGAGCGTAAAGTCCTTGTCGGCGTCGTAGGGGATGTCCTTGATGAGAACGCGGTTCATGATCATCGTCGTCGAGATCGTGAACATCAGCGTGTAGCCGTCGGGTGCGGCGCGCTTGGCTTCAACGGCCGCGACCGATCCCGAGGCGCCGGCCTTGTTCTCCACCGTCACGTTCTGGCCGGTCTCGGACCGGATATATTCGCCATAGGTGCGCGCGAACAAATCGGTCTGCCCGCCGGCCGGATAGCCCGCGATGATCTTGATGGGCTTGGTTGGCCAGTCGGCCTGTGCATGGGCCGAGGACCCGATCAGCGGGATCGCCGAAGCGGCGGCGGCAGTGCCAATGAAACGGCGTCGTGAAATGGCGCTCATCGTATTCCTCCGGCCGGTGCTTTTCTGCAGATCCTTGGATGGATTCCCGGGCATGTTCAGAATAGAGGCGGTCGGCAGCCCGGGCGAGGAACATTTGGCCGCATCTGCGCCTCCCACGGCCTTGACCGCATGGCGGCTCTGTCGCACATGGCTCCCATGATCATCGCCATCGACGGGCCGGCGGCATCCGGCAAGGGCACGCTCGGCAAACGCCTCGCCCATCATTACGGCTATCGCCATCTCGACACCGGCGTGATCTATCGCGCGGTGGCGAAAGCGTTGCTGGATGAGGGGTTTGACCTCACCGACGAAGCGCGGGCGGTGAAGGTGGCGATGGAGCTCGATCCCGAAAAATTCGGCCATCCCGAACTGAAATCGCAACGCATCGGCGATGCCGCCTCGGTCGTATCGGCGATCCCCGCAGTGCGCGAGGCGCTGCTCAGTTTCCAGCGCCAGTTCGCGGCCAATCCGCCGGGCGCCGTCCTAGACGGGCGCGACATCGGAACCGTGATCTGCCCGAATGCCGATGTGAAGATCTTTGTCGTGGCCGACCCGCAGGTGCGTGCTCGCCGCCGGACGCTGGAAGCACTGTCGCGCGGCGAAGCCGCCGATGAGGCGCTGGTTCTGGCCGATATTCTCAAGCGCGATGAACGCGACCGCAATCGCGCCACCGCCCCCCTCAAGGCCGCCGCCGACGCTCACATCCTCGACAATTCAAATCTCGACATTGAAGGCGGCGTTCGCGCCGCCATCGCCATCGTGGAGGCCGTCCGCGCAAGGCGGTAGGCCCTGCTCAGCCCCGGTTGCGGGCTTCTGAGCAACCCCGGATCAGTTCTTCAACCACTCGCGGTCGAACGGCAATTGCCGTGCAGCCACCATTAAGGGCTTTGACTTCACGGCGGCAATCGCCTTGTCGGTCGCAAACGCCGGCGGTTTGTCGGCAACGGCGCTGGCGACGGTAAATGCGGCGATCGCAGTCACAGCGATCAGGTCCTTCATTCTGGTACTCCCCTCTTTGAACCGTGCCATCGTGCGCGGCGGCGCTTAAGTTCGGGTTCCATCCCGCCTGCGATTGCCGACCTTTCGCGCCGTGCGGTCAACGGGTTGTTGAATGTCCGCAGCGAAAACACGGCCTAACGGTTACCGTCTGTCAGCCCTAAGGGCCCGTTAATCGGGGCATTTCCGCTTGCCGAAAATGGCCCTTGGGGCTATATCCACGCCCATCCGGGCCGCCGTCGATAAGATCAGGGCTGTCCGAGCGGGCCGGCGGGAGGTTTGAACCCCCGCCGTCATTGGAGGAAAGCCCGCTCCAGGTTTCTGAAGTCGATACGCTCGTTTCAGGCTCCGGATAAATCAACGTATCGAACGTGCAGGCATGCTGTCGGCCCGCTTTTGCATCTCCGTGCAAAGAGCGGTCGTCGGGATTTGCGGACCCTGACACCTCACGCGCGATGCGCCCATTAACCCGAGCTGCCGGCAATATCCCGCATTGGAGAACAAATGGCTTCGACTGCTGCTTCTTATAATCCTACCCGTGACGATTTCGCTGCAATGCTGGACGAGTCCTTCGCCGGCGGCAATCTGCAGGAAAGCTCCGTCATCAAGGGCAAGGTAGTTGCAATTGAAAAGGACATGGCCGTCATCGACGTCGGCCTGAAGACCGAGGGCCGCGTCGCGCTGCGCGAATTCGCCGGCCCCGGCCGCGAAAGCGATCTCAAGGTTGGCGACGAGGTCGAGGTGTTCCTCGACAGGATCGAAAATGCGCTCGGCGAAGCCGTGCTGTCGCGCGACAAGGCGCGCCGCGAGGAAAGCTGGGGCAAGCTCGAGAAGGCCTTCAACAACAACGAGAAGGTTCACGGCGTCATCTTCAATCAGGTCAAGGGCGGCTTCACGGTCGACCTCGACGGCGCTGTCGCCTTCCTGCCGCGCTCGCAGGTCGACATCCGTCCGATCCGCGACGTTGCGCCGCTGATGAACAACTCGCAGCCGTTCCAGATCCTCAAGATGGATCGCCGCCGCGGCAACATCGTGGTGTCGCGCCGCACGGTTCTCGAAGAGACCCGCGCCGAGCAGCGCCAGGAGCTGGTGCAGAACCTCGAAGAGGGTCAGGTGATCGACGGCGTGGTCAAGAACATCACCGATTACGGTGCGTTCGTTGATCTCGGCGGCATCGACGGCCTGCTTCACGTCACCGATATCGCCTGGCGCCGGGTCAATCACCCGACCGAGGTGCTCACCATCGGCCAGACCGTGAAGGTCAAGATCATCAAGATCAACCACGAGACCCACCGCATTTCGCTCGGCATGAAGCAGTTGCTGGACGATCCGTGGCAGGGCATCGAGGCCAAGTACCCGCTGAACGCGCGCTTCACCGGCCGCGTCACCAACATCACCGACTACGGCGCGTTCGTCGAACTGGAGCCAGGCATCGAAGGCCTGATCCACGTCTCGGAAATGTCGTGGACCAAGAAGAACATGCACCCCGGCAAGATCGTTTCGACCTCGCAGGAAGTCGAAGTGCAGGTTCTGGAAGTCGATTCGGTCAAGCGCCGCATCTCGCTCGGCCTCAAGCAGACCATGCGCAACCCCTGGGAAGTCTTCGTCGAGAAGTTCCCGGTCGGCTCGACCGTCGAAGGCGAAGTCAAGAACAAGACCGAGTTCGGTCTGTTCCTCGGTCTCGACGGCGACGTCGACGGCATGGTCCATCTGTCCGACCTCGACTGGAAGCTTCCGGGCGAGCAGGTCATCGACAACTTCAAGAAGGGCGACATGGTCAAGGCCGTGGTGCTCGACGTCGATGTCGAAAAGGAGCGCATCTCGCTCGGCGTCAAGCAGCTCGAAGGCGATCCCTTCGCAGAACCTGGCGACGTCAAGAAGGGCGCGGTCGTGACCTGCGAAGTGCTCGAAGTGAAGGAAGCCGGCATCGAGGTGAAAATCTCGGGCACCGACTTCACCACCTTCATCAAGCGCTCTGAACTGGCCCGTGACCGCAACGATCAGCGCGCCGAGCGTTTCGCCGTCGGCGAGAAGGTCGATGCCCGCGTGATCCAGTTCGACAAGAAGGCCCGCAAGGTGCAGGTCTCGATCAAGGCGCTGGAAGTCGCCGAAGAGAAGGAAGCCATCGCGCAGTACGGCTCCTCCGATTCGGGAGCGACGCTGGGCGACATTCTCGGCACCGCGCTCAAGAACCGCGACAAGTAAGCGCTTAAGCTTATCTCGCTGCGACATCAGGCCCCGGTTTCGACCGGGGCCTTTTTCTTTCTTCCTTCTCCCCTTGTGGGAGAAGGTGCCTTCGCAAAGCGAAGGCGGATGAGGGGTCTCTATCCGCGGAGACAGACCCCTCATCCGTCGCGGACTTCGTCCGCGCCACCTTCTCCCACAAGGGGAGAAGGGAAGAGGGTCTTGTTTTCTTCATATTGCATCGCAATTGATGTAATCAGATAACGCTTCGCTCACGCTACGAGTGCAAAACGCGCTGATCATTTCAGGAGAATTTTGATGTCGCTTGATTCGGACGTGATCGTCGATCGCCGCAGGATCCGCCGCAAGCTGACCTTCTGGCGTGTCGCCGCCGGCCTGGTTGCCATCGCGGCGATCGTTACCGTCGGCGCGATCGCGACGACGAGCGGGCCGACGGCGCTGGCGGCATCGGGCTCGATCGCGCGGATCAACATCGAAGGGCTGATCCGCAGCGACCAGCAGCGGGTCGAGGCGCTGGAGCGGCTGGAGAAATCGAACCACGCCGCTGTCATCATCCACATCAATTCGCCGGGCGGCACCACGGCCGGTTCCGAGCAGCTTTACGATTCGCTGGTGCGTCTGAAGGCCAAGAAGCCGTCGTGGTGGTGGTCGAGGGGCTGGCCGCTTCGGGCGGCTACATCGCGGCAATCGCCGCCGATCAGATCGTCGCGCGGCAGAGTTCGCTGGTCGGTTCGATCGGCGTGCTGTTCCAGTTTCCGAATTTCAGCGAGTTGTTGAAGACCGTGGGCGTCAAGGTCGAGGAGGTGAAATCCTCGCCGTTGAAGGCCGCGCCCAACGGTTTCGAGCCGACCAGCCCTGAGGCGCGCGCTGCGCTCGACGCGCTGGTGAAGGATTCCTATGCCTGGTTCCGCGGCCTGGTGAAGGAGCGGCGCGGCATGGATGATGCGCTAATCGAAAAAGTCGCGGACGGACGGGTTTTCACCGGCCGCCAGGCGGTCGAACTGAAGCTGGTCGATCAGCTCGGCGATGAGAAAGTGGCCGTTGCCTGGCTGGTTGCCGAAAAGAAGATCAAAAGCGATCTGCCGGTGCGCGACTACAAGCTCACGCCGCGATTTGGCGACCTGACGTTCCTGCGAACGGCGGCTTCGATCACGTTCGATGCGCTCGGTTTGAGCTCCATTGCGCGCCAGATCGAGCAGGGCGGCGTCGCCCAGGCGGTCGATCAGCTCTCGCTCGACGGCATGCTCGCATTGTGGCGCCCCGCGGCGTCCAACTGAGCCTTATCGGCGGCCCTTGGCCACATTCTCCCGCACTGCGGGTGTTGCCGCATAGCCTCTTTGGGCCATTTGTGACGTGGTCCGTGCTGCCCAAAAGTGATTTAGCGTCTTGACAGTGCAAGGTATTTTCAAGGAAATGGATATCCGTACGATCCCGGATCCCAACTTCGATGATCAAATCCGAACTTGTTCAGCGCATCGCCGAGCACAACCCGCACCTCTATCAGCGGGATGTGGAGAACATTGTGAACGCGATCCTTGATGAGATCGTGGCAGCGCTGGCACGCGGCGACCGTGTCGAACTGCGCGGTTTCGGCGCTTTTTCGGTCAAGCATCGCCCGGCGCGCGCGGGGCGCAATCCACGCACCGGCGCGCATGTGCCGGTCGACCAGAAGAGCGTGCCGTTCTTCAAGACCGGCAAGGAAATGCGCGAGCGGCTGAACCGCGAGGACGGCTCGCCCGAGGCCAGCGCGTAGACGCATTTTCGATTTGACTATTTGTAGCCGTGTTGCGGGCCTGTTGCCTGCCTTTCTCGATCACTACGAGCGATGGTCATGCGAAAGTTCTTCACGGCGCTGGTCGTCATTCCCTTAGGGCTCATCTTCATCGTCTTTGCAGTGGCCAACCGCCATTTCGTGACGGTGTCGTTCGATCCCTTCAATTCGACCGATCCGGCGATTGCGGTGTCGATGCCGCTGTTCGCCGTCATCATTGCGGTGGCCATTCTGGGGGTGGTGGCAGGTGGCATGGCGACCTGGTTCCGCCAGCGCCACTGGCGCCGCGCGGCGCGCCAGCATGAGGCAGATGCCCGCCGGGCGAGGGCGGAGACGGACGCTTTGCGGGCCGCGGCGGCGGTTTCCCGGGCCGATCAGCAGCGGCTCCCGGCACCCTCCCAGTACGGGATCTATGGGTCCTCAGGGCGAGACAAGCAGGGCGCGACGTTGTAGAACCCGCCCCGTCAGCCCTGTTCCAGCCGGTCACGGGGCTCGAAATCCGTGCTCCGAGAGACCATGCCCCTGCTCGTCAAAATTTGCGGCCTGTCCACGCGCGAGACGCTCGAGGTAGCGCTCGAGGCGGGCGCCGACATGGTGGGCTTCGTGTTCTTTCCCCCGTCGCCGCGCCACCTCAGCCTCGAGACCGCGCGGGAACTTGGCCGGCAGGTCAAGGGCCGCGCCACCAAGGTGGCGCTGACGGTCGATGCCGACGACGCGACCCTTGAAAACATCGTCGAGACGCTGCGGCCGGATCTGCTGCAACTGCACGGCAAGGAAACCACCGCGCGCGCACGCGACATCAAGGCCAAGTTCGCGCTTCCGGTCATGAAGGTGATTGCAGTCGCGACCTCGGCCGATCTCGCCGTTCTGCCGGGCTATGCCAGCGTGGCCGACCGTATCCTGTTCGACGCCCGCGCGCCCAAGGGCGCCACCCGCCCCGGCGGGCTGGGGGCCGTGTTCGACTGGAACGTGCTGGCGAAACTCGAACTCAAATTGCCGTACCTGGTTTCAGGCGGGCTGACCGCCGATAATCTGGCGGAGGCGGTCCGCGTCACCCGCGCCGGCGGCGTCGATGTGTCCTCCGGCGTGGAAAGCGCGCCCGGCATCAAGGATCCCGAGATGATCCGCCATTTCATTCGCGCCGCCCGCGCCACCGAAGAACTGATGGTCCGATGAATCCAAACCTGCCCAACTCATTCCGTACCGGCCCCGACGAGCGCGGGCATTTCGGCATTTTCGGCGGACGCTTCGTCGCCGAGACGCTGATGCCGCTGATCCTCGACCTGGAAAAGGCCTATGCCGACGCCAAGGCTGATCCGGCGTTCCAGGCGGAGATGAACGGCTACCTCAAGAACTATGTCGGCCGGCCGTCGCCGCTGTATTTCGCCGAGCGGCTGACCGAGCATCTCGGCGGCGCGAAAATCTATTTCAAGCGCGAGGAGCTGAATCACACCGGCTCGCACAAGGTCAACAACGTGCTCGGCCAGATCATGGTGGCGCGCCGCATGGGCAAGAAGCGCATCATCGCCGAGACCGGCGCCGGCCAGCACGGCGTCGCTACTGCGACGCTGTGCGCGCGGTTCGGGCTCGACTGCGTGGTCTATATGGGCGCGGTCGACGTCGAGCGGCAGCAGCCCAACGTGATCCGCATGGAAATGCTAGGGCGCCAAGGTGGTTCCCGTTCAGTCCGGCGCGCGCACGCTAAAGGACGCGATGAACGACGCGCTGCGTGACTGGGTCACCAACGTGCACGACACGTTCTACTGCATCGGCACGGTGGCGGGTCCGCATCCCTATCCGATGATGGTGCGCGATTTCCAATCCATTATCGGCATCGAGACGCGTGAGCAGATGCAGGAGGCCGAAGGGCGGTTGCCGGATTCGCTGGTCGCCTGCATCGGTGGCGGCTCCAACGCGATGGGCCTGTTTCATCCCTTCCTCGACGATCCCTCTGTCGAGATTTTCGGTGTCGAGGCCGCCGGCCACGGGCTGACGCAGCTCCACGCCGCCTCGATCGCTGGCGGCCGTCCCGGCGTGCTGCACGGCAACCGCACCTATTTGCTGATGGACGAGGACGGTCAGATCCAGGACGCGCATTCGATTTCGGCGGGGCTGGACTATCCCGGCATCGGCCCCGAGCATTCCTGGCTGCACGAAACCGGCCGGGTCAATTATCTCTCCGCGACCGACGAGGAAGCGCTCGCCGCGTTTCAGTTGCTGACGCGGCTTGAAGGCATTCCTCCGGCACTGGAGCCGGCGCACGCGATCGCCAAGGTGATGGAGCTTGCGCCAAAACGTCCGCGCGATCACCTGATGGTCGTCAATCTTTCCGGCCGCGGCGACAAGGACATTCCGCAGATCACGGAAATTCTGAAGGGCAGGAAGAAGCCGTGATGATCGCTCGCATCGTATCCGCGGAGAGAGCCCCCACCCTAACCCTCCCCCGCAAGCGGGAGAGGGGACTGACCAGTGTCGCTGCACAATACTCGCTCGCACTTCATCGAATTTTGTTGAACGGTATGTCGACCAGGCAAGCTCCGCCCCCTCTCCCGCTTGCGGGGGAGGGTTGGGGTGGGGGTGCCGCCGCGAGCGCAAATATCGGGAAGAGGCACAGCGCCGCAAGGATTGCACCATGACCACCCGTATCGACGCTCGTTTCGCCGACCTCGCCAAGCAGGGCCGCTCGGCGTTCGTCACCTTCCTGATGGCCGGCGATCCGGACCCCGCGACGTCGCTCGACATCATCAAGGCGCTGCCGAAGGCGGGCGCCGACCTTATCGAGATCGGCATGCCCTTTACCGATCCGATGGCGGACGGGCCCTCGATCCAGGCGGCGGGCCTGCGTGCGCTGAAGGCAGGCATGACCCTGAAGAAGACGCTGCAAATGGTCCGCGGCTTCCGCAAGGACGACAACACCACGCCGCTGGTGCTGATGGGCTACTACAATCCGATCTATATCTACGGCGTCGACAAGTTTCTCGCCGATGCCAAGAGCGCGGGTGTCGACGGCCTGATCATCGTCGACCTGCCGCCCGAGGAAGATACCGAGCTTTGCATTCCGGCGATGAAGGCGGGGCTCAATTTCATCCGCCTGGCGACGCCGACTACCGATGACAAGCGCCTGCCCGCGGTGCTCGCGAACACTTCGGGCTTCGTCTATTACGTCTCCATCACCGGAATCACCGGCAGCGGCAGCGCCGATTCCAGCGTGGTCGGCGAAGCCGTCGCCCGCATCAAGCGGCATACCAAACTGCCGGTTTGCGTCGGCTTCGGAATCCGCACGCCGGAGGCGGCGCGGGCGATCGCGGAGAATGCCAATGGCGCGGTGGTCGGCACCGCGCTGGTCGATGCACTCCGTGGCAGCCTCGACGCCGAGGGCCGCGCCACTCCCAAAACCGTCGGCGCTGTCGCCGATCTGGTGTCGGCGCTGGCGCAGGGCGTGCGAGGCGCGAAACAGGCCGCAGAATAAGCCATAATTGCGTGGAATAGGCGTGAGTCGCGGCTTGTTGGGCTTAGTCCGGGTCGCCATATTCCAGTCAATGCGCTTAACCGCATTTCGGAGCGAACCATGAATTGGCTCACCAACGTCGTCCGGCCAAAAATCCGCAACATCCTGCGCCGCGAGACGCCGGAGAATCTGTGGATCAAGTGCCCGGATTCCGGGCAGCTCGTGTTCTACAAGGATGTCGAGGCCAACCAGTTCGTCATCCCCGGCTCGAACTACCACATGCGCATGGGTGCGGTGGCGCGGCTGAAGTCGATCTTCGACAACGAGACCTGGTACGACATCGCGCTGCCGGAAGTGACGGCCGATCCGCTCAAGTTTCGCGACGAGCGCAAATATGTCGACCGCATCAAGGACGCGCGCGCCAAGACCGGGCTGAACGACGCCATCAAGGTCGGCTACGGCAAGCTGGAAGGCGCCGGCGTCGTCGTCGCGGTGCAGGATTTCGATTTCATGGGCGGCTCGCTCGGCATGGCCGCGGGCGAGGCGATCGTGCGCGGGCTCGAGCTTGCGGTGGAAAAGAAGTCGCCGTTCATCATGTTCGCGGCCTCCGGCGGCGCGCGGATGCAGGAAGGCATTTTGTCGCTGATGCAGATGCCGCGCACCACCGTCGGCGTGCAGATGCTGCGGGAAGCGAAGCTGCCCTACATCGTGGTGCTGACCAATCCGACCACCGGCGGCGTCACCGCCTCCTACGCCATGCTGGGCGACGTGCAGATCGCCGAACCCGGTGCGCTGATCGGCTTTGCCGGCGCGCGCGTGATCGAACAGACCATCCGCGAGAAACTGCCGGAAGGATTCCAGCGCGCCGAATACCTGCTCGATCACGGCATGATCGACATGGTCGTGCATCGCCACGAGATGCGCGCGACGCTGGCGCGGCTGTGCCGGCTCTTGACCAAATCCCCGGCGCTCGACGTCGCTTCAAAGCCTGCGCCGCAGGTCACGGACGCAGCCCAGATCGTCTCGGCGCCGGAAGCCGTGCCGGCTGCGCCCCACGCGTGAACCTGCCTGACGCCAAACCCCAGCCGCTCGGTGAATTGATCGCGCGGCTGTCTGCCTTGCATCCGAAGCGCATCGATCTCAGCCTCGATCGCATGCACCGCCTGCTGGTGCGGCTCGATCATCCGGAGCGGACGCTGCCGCCGGTGATCCATATCGCCGGCACCAACGGCAAGGGTTCGACCATCGCCTATCTACGCGCGATCCTTGAGGCCGCCGGCCTGCGCGTCCACGTCTATACCTCGCCCTATCTGGTGCGGATCAACGAATGCTTCCGCGTCGGCGAGAAGGGCGGTGGCCGCCTGGCTGATGATGCCGAGTTGCGCCGGGTGCTGGAGCACTGCGAACAGGTCAATGCGGGCGACCCCATCACGATTTTCGAAATGGAGACAGCGGCGGCGTTTTGTCTGTTCGCGGAGCACGAGGCCGATATCGTGCTGCTGGAAACCGGTCTCGGCGGACGGCTCGACGCTACCAATGTCGATCGACCGGCCGATTGCGACGGTGATCACGCCTGTCAGCATGGATCACATGGAATTCCTCGGCGACACGCTGAGCGCCATCGCCGGCGAGAAGGCCGCCATCATCAAGCGCGGCGCGCCGGTCATTTGCGCCGAGCAGGCGCCGGAGGCGATGTCGGTGATCGAGGCGCAGGCGAAGCGCATGCGCGCGCCGATGCATGCAGCGGGACAGCAATGGCATGTCGGTGTCGAGCGCGGCAGGCTGGTCTATCAGGACGAGCGCGGCCTGATGGATCTTGCGGCGCCAAGACTGTTCGGCCGGCATCAATTCGACAATGCCGGTCTCGCCATCGCAACGTTGCGCGCGATCGAGGCGTTCAAAATCGGAATGCCGGCGTTCGAGGCAGGCATCGTCGGCGCCGAATGGCCGGCGCGGATGCAGCGGCTGGCGGCGGGCGCGCTGGTCGATCAGGGGCCGAAGGGGTGCGAGATCTGGCTCGATGGCGGGCACAATGCGGAAGGTGGCCGCGTCGCGGCGGCAGCGCTGGGCGATCTCGAAGAGCGGGTGTCGCGCCCGCTGGTGGTGATCGCTGGCATGATGGCGAACAAGGATGCGGGCGCATTCCTCGCCAATTTCGCCGGCCTGACGCGGCACATCGTCACCGTGCCGATTCCCGGCCGCGACAATGCGATGACGCCGGATCGCCTCGCGGATGCCGCGCGCGCGCTCGGCATGCGCGTGGAAAATTCTGCAAGCGTCGAAGCCGCGCTACAGGCGTTGTCGCGGCTGGCTTATGAAGTGCCGCCGCGCATCCTGATCACGGGCTCGCTCTATCTCGCCGGCCATGTGCTTGATATCAACGGCACGCCGCCGGCATAGCGTTTTCAAGCAAAAGCCTGCCCCGCACTTTATCCGGGGTGCAGACCGGCTCGCGTCAAGAAAACGCGTCTGAACAAATCCAGCGATAAAATGAAATGCCGCTGGAATCGCTTCCAGCGGCGACCCGGGAAGAAATATCGATTGCTTATGAACTATCCAGCCCCGGTGGTTGTAAAATACTAACCAAGGCTTGTGCTGACTGCGAGTGGGAACTCGGGTTCCGTCATAAAACCAAAGGAGCATGTTGCTGGCTGGTGTCACCCAAATGAGTTAAATGATCTAACATCGTCTTTGTACGGTCGTACAACCACAACTGTTGAAAGTTGGAAATCTCGTATGCGTTTTGCCGCCATCGCCGATGTGCACGGAAACCATCTCGCGCTGGAAGCCGTGCTTGCCGACATCCGCGCGGAAGGAATCAGCGAGATCGTCAATCTCGGCGACATGGCAAGCGGGCCGCTCGAAGCGAGGCGAGCCATGGATGCGCTGATGGCGCTCGACGCCGTTCATGTGCTCGGCAATCATGATCGCTATCTAATCGATCGGCCGCCGGAGAAGATGGGGTCATGGGATCGGCCGGCTCATGCGCAGCTCGAACAGCAACACTTCGATTGGCTGCGCGCGGTGCCAAAGACCGCCGTGTTCCGCGATCAGGTCTTTCTCTGCCACGCCACGCCTGACCATGACGAGGTCTACTGGCTGGAGACGGTTTTGCCCGACGGAACCGTGCGCATGTCAGCGCTGGATGCAATCGAAAAGTATGCGCATGGCATCACGCAATCCTTGATCCTCTGTGCGCACACCCATCTCGCGCGCGCGGTCAGGCTTCGCGACGGTCGATTGATCGTCAATCCCGGCAGCGTCGGCTCGCCCGGCTATCGCGATACTCATCCGTTTCCGCATGTCGTCGAAGCCGGCACGCCCGACGCGCGCTACGCGATCCTCGAACTTGCCGACGGCGGTTGGCGCGTCACGTTCCGCCATGTGCCGTATGATCACGATGCGATGGCTGCACTCGCGCGACAGAACGGTCAGGCCGAACTGGCGCATGCGCTGGCGACGGGGTGGATCGGTTGAACGATTCGTCGCAAAACAAAACGGCCGGTTATTCGCCGGCCGTTTCACAATCAGCAAATCGAAACCTGATCAGACCGCAGCGGTGATCCACTGCTGCAGCTTCGCCTTCGGCGCGGCGCCGACCTGGCGGGAGGCCATCTCGCCGCCCTTGAAGATCATCAGGGTCGGGATCGACATCACGCCGTACTTCGAGGCCGTCTTCGGGCTCTCGTCGACGTTCAGCTTCACGATCTTGACCTTGTCGCCCATCGCGCCGGAAATCTCGTCGAGGGCGGGGGCGATCATGCGGCAGGGACCGCACCATTCGGCCCAGAAATCGACGACCACCGGGCCGGTCGCGTTGAGCACTTCGGCTTCGAAATCGGCGTCAGAAACCTTGCCAACGGCCATGGGAATTACCTCGTTCGTTAGGAATAAAGCGGCGCAGGATGAGAATCGCGCCGAGGGATGACAGGGCCAAACCTATGAACGCGATCCTGCCGGGTCAAGCGCGGGTCACGCCGAGATGATGGATGCCAGCTCGGCCTCCAGCGCGGGGGCCGAAATCTCCATTAATTCAGCGGTTTCGGTCCAAAGCAGCGCCGCTCGAACCGGCAGCTGGGGATAAAGCTTGCCCAGCACCGCCCGGTACAGGGCGAGCTGGCGGACATAGCCCCGCGGCGCCTCCTCGGGCCGGCCGGGAGGGGCATGGTTGGTCTTGAAATCGACGATCAGGACCTCGCTTTCCGTGACCACGAGGCGGTCGATCTGTCCGGATACCAGCGCCGGCCGTCCGGCCGGCCGCTCCAGCCGCCCGACGATCGAGACTTCGGCCCGGCTGCCGGGGGCGAACACGGGCGCGAAACGCATATCCGCTATCAGGGCCAGCGTGCTTTCGGCGATCGCCTGGCGTTCCTCCTCGCTCCAGCCATCGGCATTGCGGGCCAGATAGGCCAGCGCGGCCTCGCCGCGGCGCCCGGCGGCGATGTCGGGCAACGATTGCAGCAGCCGGTGCACCAGCGTGCCGTGCTGCAGGGCGCGGGCACGCTGCGTGAGCGATTCGGCCGTCCTTACCTTGCGGCTGTCGTCATCGGCGGGGTCGGACGGCCGCACAAAACTTTCCGCTGATATCTCCGGCTGCGCCGGGGTCAGCAGCCAGTTGGGCAGCACCATCGGCGGCGGCGGTGCGGATGGCGCAGCAGCGGGAGCGGCCGACGGCGCGGTCTCCTCGGGGCGAGTGTAGTGCTTCACCTGGCCGATGGCGGTCTCGATCTCCTGAAGCTGCAAGGCGGAACCGGCGAGTCCCTTGGTGATCAGATCGTACCAGGACAGCGGCCGGACGCTTCTCATGTTGCCGGGCAGGCAGCCGCCGACGATCAGGCGGTCCGCGGCCCGCGTCATCGCCACGTACAGCAGCCGGCGGTATTCATCCTCGGTATCGCCGATCATTGCCGCGCGGGCCGCGACGACCGCTGGCGGATCCTCGGCCTTGCGGCCGGCCCAGACCACGACACCCGGCGCATGCGGATCGGCATTGCCCCGTGGCAGGTTGATCAGTTTCAGCCGCTGCGTATCCGAAGGCGAGGTCGTGGTGTCCACCAGGAACACGACGGAAGCCTCCAGGCCCTTGGCGCCGTGCACCGTCATGACGCGGACCTCGTCGCGCGAGATTTCCATGTCGCGCTTCACTTCAAGATCGGCGGTGCGCAGCCACGCCATAAAGCCCTGCAACGAGGCCGGCGCCTTTCGTTCGTAGCTCAGCGCCAGCTCCAGAAATTCATCCAGCGCATCATTCGCCTCGTGTCCGAGCCGGCGCAGGATTCGCGCGCGGCCGCCATCGCCCCCCAGCAGCCAGGCATAGAACGCGAATGGCGTCTCGCTGACAAAACGGCGTTCGCACTGCTCGAGCCGCCACAGCGCATCCCGCAGCCGGCCGTCGGCGGCGGCGCGCTCGGCCAGTGCAACGCGCAAAGACCCCTTGCGCTGCCAGGCGATCTTGAACAGATCGTCATCGGACAAGCCGAACAACGGGCTCTTCAGCGCCACCGCCAGCGCCAGATCGTCCTGCGGCAGCAGCAGTGCGTCGGCCAGGTTCATCAGGTCGATGATCGCGATGTGTTCGGTCAGCTTGAGGCGGTCGGCGCCGGCGACCGGAATGCCGGCATGCTTCAGCGCCTGGATCACCGCATCGAACGCGTTGCCGCGCCGCCGCACCAGCACCAGCATGTCGCCATAGCGCAGCGGCCGGCGGTCATTGTTGCTGCCGGTCATCACGCCGCTGCCGACCAGCGACTTGATCTCGGCCTGGATGCGACGGGCTAGCTTAACCTCAGGGCTGGTCGCGGCGACGCCGTCGAATGGAGCGCGCCAGCCTTCGATGTCCTGCCGGTCGTCGGCTTCCGCGAGTTCCCAGAGATCGATCTGGCTTGGCCCTGCGTCGGCCAGCGCATGATGGATCGGATTGCCGATATCGACGGCATGGATGCTGCGAAAAATGTCCTGATCGCGAAACACCTGGTCGACCGCATGCAGGATCGCCGGTCCTGATCGGAACGAATAGGTGAACGACACCGGATCGAACTTCAGTCCGGCGCCTTCGAACTTCCGCTGCAAGGCACGGCGGCGCAGGTCGAATTCGCGCGGCGCCGCGCCCTGGAACGAAAAGATCGACTGCTTCTCGTCGCCGACCGCGAACACCGTGCGCACCACGCCGTCGCGCGCGCCGGCTCCGGAAGTGAATTCGGAGATGATGTGCGCGACGATGTCCCATTGCCGCGGGCTGGTGTCCTGCGCCTCGTCGATCAGAACATGGTCAACGCCGCGGTCGAGCTTGTAATGCACCCAGCCGGAGGAGACGCGGTCGAGCATCTGCAGCGTCTTGTCGATCAAATCGTCATAGTCGAGCAGGCCGCGTTCCTGCTTCTCACGGCGGTAATTGGCCGCCGCTGAGGTTGCGATATGAAGCAGCGCCTCGGTGCGGTCGCGCGCCACCACGGCGCGGCGGCGTTCGATCAGGGGCAGGATGCGGCGGGCTTCGGATTCAATCAGCCGACCGATGGCCGGGTTGTTGTCGCAGAATTTCTTCGTCACCACCGATTTGCGCGGTGTGCGATCGGCTTCCGTGAGGAAGACGCCGAGATACTCGTCGACCTGCGCCGCGCCGGTAAACACCAGCGCCCCGCGCAGCCGCGCCGCCTGGTCCTGATCGGTCTTGCTGCCGGTTTCCAGAACCAGCGCGATGTCCTGCCATCGCGATCGCGGCAGGTTGGGTCCATCGACGATGTCACGCTCGACATCCTCGAACCGGTCGTCGGGGCTGACGCCGAGCGCAGCCGAAATCTGCGCGGCGGCGGCATGCGCGCTGCCGGCGGCGTCCGTCCACGCCATGAAATGATCGCGGCTGAGACAGGCCTCGCGCACCACGTCCTTGAAGGTGACGTCGGCCGCGCTCGCCATCGCCGTCATCAGCGCGCGGCCCGTCGCGCTGTCGGGATGGCGCGAGGCCTCGAGGAAAACCCCGAGATTGGCGCGCTCCATCATCTCGTTCTGGTCGCGGTCGTCGAGCACGGCAAACCGCGCCGGCACATTCGCTTCGAACGGGAATTGCTGCAGCAGCCGCGTGCATAGCGCGTGGATGGTCTGCACTTTTAGTCCGCCCGGCGTTTCCAGCGCGCAGGCGAACAGCTTGCGTGCCGATTTGCGCAGGCGTGCGCTGGGATGCGGAATGCCGGCATCGCGGATCGCCGCGTCCAGCGCGTCGTCGTCGAGCGTCACCCAATGGCCCAGCGTGGTGAACACCCGCTCCGCCATGTTGGCGGCGGCGGCTTTTGTAAAGGTGATGCAGAGGATTTTTTCCGGCGCGACATCGTCGAGCAGCAGCCGGATCACCCGCTGCACCAGCACATGCGTCTTGCCCGAGCCTGCATTGGCCGAGACGAACGAGGACGCCGCGGGATCGGACGCGCGCGCCTGCGTGTCGCGCACATTGGGAGGAATGATGCGGGCAGCCTTCACCATTCCTCGATCCCCAGACCGCCGGCCGCCGACCATTCCTTGATGCGGGCGAGATCGTCATAGGCGCCGTAGCGGTTCGACCACATCGACAGGTTCAGCGAAGTGTAGGCCGTCTCCTCGTTCTCGAATTTGCGGATCAGCGCTTCAAGCTGTTCGAGGGCATAGTCCGCGGCTTCGTCCGGCCGCTGTGGCGTATCGTTGTTCCTGATTTTCAGCTCCAGCGAGCGCTGCTCGCCGGGCGGATTGTTGCCGCTGAGCCTGACATAGACGAGTTCGCCGACGGATGATCCGGCGTGGATATTTTCGAAGCCGCCCTCGCGCAGGATCGCGGCCTCCAGCGTTAGTTGCGGCGACAGGCCCATCCGCACCTGTTTTCCGGTCGGCGGCTGGCCGGTCTTGTAGTCGAGGATCGCAAAGCTGCCGTCATGGCGCTGCTCGATCCGGTCGGCGCGCGCCGACAGCGTGAAGACGCGTTCGTTGTCGAGCGGAATCTTGATCTCGCCCCTGATCTCGGCAGCGATTTTTTCAATCTCGCCCCGCCGCGCCAGCTCCCAATCGGCAAACCAGGCGGCGATGCGTTGAAACCGCGGCCACCACAGCGCCCGCGCCTCGGGGCGTTCCATCAGCGGGGCAAAGTATTTTTCGCCGATGCCGCGCAGCACCAATGCGGGTTGTGGCGGCAGCGCGTCGGCGAATTTTTGCGTGAACTCGCCGAGCGCGTCATGGATCGCCGAACCGCGATCCGCCGCCGACAGCGGCATGTCGACGGGATCGAGCGGATCGAGCCGCAGGATATACTTTGCGTAGATCGTATAGGGATCGCGCAGCCAGTCTTCGATCGCCGTGACCGACAGTTTTGTCGGCCGCGTCGCGACCGGCGGTTTTGGCGCGGGCTGCGCGATCGGCTCGACCGTGTCGGGCTGGTCCAGTTCGGCGGCGAAGCGGACGTAATTTTCACCCGCACTTCTGGCCGCGTCCCAGCGCGCTTCGCCGGCGACCGCTTCCAGGCGGTGCAGAAAGCGCGAGGCGACAGCGGGCGCGCCGCCGACCTTGGCGGAATGAGTCAGGATCACATCGTCCGTTCCGAGCAACTGCGCAAAATCGTGCGCAGAGAGGCCGATACGACGCTCCGGCAGATCGAGGCCGAGTTCATGGCGCATCGGCCGGCTCAGCCAGGGATCGACCCGCGGCGCCGGCGGCCATATGCCCTCGACCAGTCCGCCAAGAATGACGCGATCGGATTCGGTCAGACGCGCTTCGAGCTGGCCGAATATATGCAGTTGCGCGCTCGCCGATTCCCCCCGCCGCACCATGCGATCGGCATAGGCGGTCTGGAACACATCGGGGTAATCACCGAGCTGGACCATCAGGCCGCTCGGCTTCTGCTCGGCGAGCATGTCGTCGAACGCCGCTGCCAGCGCCGCGCCTTGCGTTTCCTCGAAGGCAATCGCGACGCCGCTTTGATCTGATGACAACGCGATCAGCGCTTCGCGATGGCGCAGCGCCAGCTCGGCGAAATCGTACGGCTTTGAAGCGCCCATGACTTCCAGCGGCGCCAGCGCCTTCTGCAACGCCCCGATCAGTGCCTGCGCCTGGTCGAGTTCGTCGTCCCTCAGTTTCGTGCGCGGCTCGGAGGCATGAAGCGAGGAGGTCTCACGGCTTCGGAGCTTCGTCAGTTCGACGCGGAAGCGATCGAAGTCGCGCGCCAGGCCAGCCGTTCCCGCTTGCGGCCGGGTGCCGCGCAGCAGCGCCAGTTCGAGGGTTTCGATGGCGTGCTTCGACGCGCCCGGTGCGCCGCCGAGCTGAAACAGCGGATGTTTCAGCAGCGCGAGCAGGGTCGGCGGCTCCAGCCCTTTGCTGGCGGCTTCCGCAGCGAGGCGGGCAAAAATACCGCCAGGCGTGTCCATTAGCGCGTCGCCGCCGGAATCGTCGAATTCGAGATTCCAGCGCCTCAGCGCCGCCATCACCCGCCGCGCCAGCGCGCGATCCGGCGTCACCAGCGCGGCCGATTTGTTCAGGTGCCGCGCCTCGCGCATCGCCACCGCGATCGCCAGCGCCTCCATCTCCGAATTGGGCGCCTCGACGACGGCGAGCTTCGTCATGCCGCCTGCGATCTTCAGCGCAACATCCGGCTGGACCAGACGGTCGTGCCATTGCTCGGTCGCGCTCGAGGGCCGCATCGTCTCGGACACCAGCACCTCGCGGCCCTGTGGACCAGGCGTTCCCAGAATTTCGACGTCGCTGCGCTTGATGCCGAAGCGATCCAGCAAACCGTGCATCGCGAATTGCGGATGGTTCGAGGAAGGCTGCGTGGTGAATTTGCCCTGCGCGTTCCTGACGCCGCCAATGGTCTGCCAGGCTTCCTCATCGAGATCGGTGTCGAGCCCTGGCAGCACTACCGCGCCCAGCTTCAGGCCGGCCACGGCGGTGAGAAATTTCGCGGTTGCCGGCATCGAACCGGTCGAGCCGGCCGCCACCACCGGCCCCTCATGATGCGCGGTCAGGCGCGCGGCTTCTGCATCGATCAGGCGGTCGCGCCGCTCGGCGGGTTCGATGCGGCCGATCTCCTTCAGATGCTCCGGCCACGCCTTGCGCGCAATGCGCAGGAATTCCAGCGAGTGCTGCCAGTATTTGTCGAACTGGTCGGGCACCAGTTTGTCGAGTGCTTCCCAGGCAACCCCGCGCGTCACCATGTCGTCCATCAGCCGCGCCAGATCGCCGGCGAGCGCCAATGTCGAGGCCGGGCCGCCGACCACAAGCGGCGCCGAGACGGGACTCTTCGCCCATGCCGCCACCAGATGCGCCAGCGTCAGGCGGCGCTCCAGTTCGCCGAGCCTCGGCGGAATGTCGAGCGGCGCGACACCGCTGAACTGTTCGGAGCCTTCCGCAAACGCCAGCTCGTCCTCGTCGATGTCGCCGAGCGCCACGATGCGGGGCAGGATCGCGGCGTCCGTCTTCAGCTCATCGAGAAAGATCTCCCGCGCCAGCCGTCCGGCGCGCCGGGTCGGCAGATAGAGCGTCGCACGCGCGAGATTGAGCGGGTTGCTGCGCGCCTCGAATCCCTCGACTAGGCGGCCGTCGACCAGCGCCGCGATGACGGTGCGCAGGAGCGGCACGGAGACGGGAACGCTGAAAACGCGCATGGGCTTCCTGATTCGAGGTCAGGCGCAATATAGGGAGGTAAGAGGGGAAGGTCATGGGTGGGGGCGGAAATCCCCCGCTACTCACCGGCGCGAGCGTTAGGTCAGCCTGCGAAGCTGCCAGACCTCATCCTGAGGAGACCGCGAAGCGGTCGTCTCGAAGGATGAATGGCACCAGCCGGGCCTGATGGTTCGAGACGGCGCTTACGCGCCTCCTCACCATGAGGGTTGGGCTACGCCACGCTTTCCAGAAACGCCTCTTCTGCGGCCTGCACCGCGTCGGGGGTTCCGACATGCATCCAGACGCCGTCGAGCCGCAGGCCAAACAGCCGTTCCTGTTCGTTGGAGCGGTCGAACATTTTCGTCAGCGAGAACTCGCCGGCGGGCGCGTCGGCGAACAGCGAGGGCGACATGATCGCTGCGCCCGCATAAACGAACGGCACCACCTGATGCTCTTTCCGTTTGCGCAGCGCGCCGTCCGGCAGCATGGCGTAGTCGCCGCGGCCGGCATAGCCGATGCTGCTCGTGGTCGGCGCCATCAGGAGCAGTATGTCCATCCGGTCAGGATCGAAGGTTTCGGCAAGGCGCGCCAGATTGGGCCGCACGCCGTCGATCCACATCGTGTCGGCGTTGAGGTGAAAGAACGGTTCCTTGCCGAGCAGCGGCAGCGCCTTCACGACCGCGCCGCCGGTGCCGAGCACCACGTCGCGTTCGTCGGAAATGATGATGCGGGGCCGAGTACGGCTCGCGGTGTGCTGAATGATCTGGTCGGGCAGGTAATGCACGTTGACCACGGCCTCGCTGACGCCGGCAGCGGCGAGCTTGTCCAGCACGTGATCGAGCAATGGCTGGCCGGCCACACGCACCAGCGGCTTCGGCATATGGTCGGTCAACGGGCGCATGCGCAAACCGAGACCGGCAGCAAGGACCATGGCTTTGGTGGGCGTAACGGACATTTCTGGAATTTCTCGAACCATCAAATCGCGCTGCGGATCATACCACGGCGACCAGCTTGAGCCAGCAGCCATGAGGCCTTAGTGGCCGCAGATGACGGCCGTACGACGGCTGCCGCCGCCAAACCTCAGACTTCGGCGTTCTCGGCCCCGCGCTTGGCCGCCTTCTTTTTCTTGTCGCCCTGCTTGAGGAAGTTGACGCCGATCTGATCGCCGTTGACCCAGGCCAGTTCGCAGCGCCGATAGGCCAGCCCCGTGGACGACAGCAGCAGGAAGAACTCCTTCAAATGCAGGCCCTCGACCGAGCCTTCGACCGTGAGCTTGGCGCCGGTCTCGGAAACGTCTTCCATCACGCAGTCGCGCCGCCAGGTGCCGTCGATTCCCATCATGTGCGCCGCAAAGCCGCGCTCGAATACGAATTCGATCGCCCCTGCGCCGTTCCGCGCCTGCCATGGCCGTCTTCCCGTGTCAGAATTGACCGCGCCATGCCTCAGCGGCATGGCCGGTTCCAGAATAGATGCGGGGTGGCTAACAGGAGGTAAATCAGGGAACCGGCGGCGGCACGTGGGCGGCATACCATTCGCGAAATGCCGATAGCGCCGGATGCGCCAGCGATCGGCTCAAATAGGTCCAGATCCGGGGCTGGTGGCGCAGATATTGCGGCTTGCCGTCGCGCCGGTTGAGCCGGGCGAAGGTGCCGAGCAGGCGGGTATTTCGCTGCGCGGACAAGATGGCGTAAAGCCCGGCAAAGCTGGCCGGATCGAACTGACCATCGGCCGCGCGGCGCGCCTTGATGTAGCGGGTCAGGAGCGTCAACTCGAGCTGTTCGGGAACGTCGATCCGCGCGTCCTGCAACAGCGACACCAGATCGTAGGCGGCGGGGCCGAGCACGGCATCCTGGAAGTCGATAATTCCGACGCGCAGGATCCCCGTGCGGTCGCCGAGCCAGATGATGTTGGGCGAATGAAAATCCCGCATCACCCAGGTTCGCGGCGCAGCCGCCGGCTTTTCCAGCAGCGTTCGCCACATCCAGACGAATTCGTCGCGCTGTTGTTGGCTGATTTCAGCGCCGCGATCCGGCAGATACCATTCGAGCATCAAGTCGATCTCGACCAGCCATGCATCGATATCGTAGGCCGGAATTTGGTATGAGGCTCGCGGCGCCACCGGCGCGGTTTCGGGCAGGGCCTTGTGATGCAGCTCCGCCAGCATGTCGGTCGCCGCCTCGTAGCGCTCGACGATCGGCCGCGGCGGGTCGCCTTCGATGATGCCGGCGCTGCCGAAATCCTCGGTGATCAGGAAACCGGAGTCGAGATCGGCATGATGGATGGCAGGAGCCGAGAAACCGTGCGCGCGCAGGCCATTGTCGATGGCGACGAACGGCTTGACGTCCTCGGCGAGATGTACGGCCGCGCTGTAGGATTTTCCGTCATAGATCGCCGGGCCATCGGGACGGCGCGGGGAATTCATCAGGATCGACGTGCCGTCGCCCTGGATCAGCCGCGCATAGGAGCGCGTCGATGCGTCGCCCGGCATGCGCTCGCGCGCCGCATCCAGAAAGCCGGCATCGCCGAGAAACTTTCGCAGCGTTTCCAGCCGCGTCACCTGCGCCGCCGCCTTGCCATAGCCGGTGATTTCGGCGGCACGCGCGGTGGACCCGAGCGCCGGGCGATGGCTGAAGGCGATGTCGATGCGATCTTCGGGCAGCGCGTCGGGGGCGCGCTCCGGCCATTCGATCAGCGCCAGCGTGCCCTCCGGCAGCGGCGACAGTCCGATCTCCTCCAGCTCGCTCGCATCATTGATGCGGTAGAGATCGGCGTGGACGATCGGAAACGGCAAATCGTAGCTCTGAGCCAGCGTGAATGTCGGGCTCGGTACTTCGAGTATGGGATCGTTGGCGAGATAGCGGATCATGGCGCGCGCCGCCGCGGTCTTGCCCGCGCCGAGATCGCCCGACAGCGTGATGACGTCGCCGGGGCCGATCAGCAGCGCGAGGTCGGCCATCAGATGGGCTGTCGCCGCCTCGTTCGCGAGCGCTGCCGTAAATGTCGCTGACACCGTCATTCGGCCGCGTTGCGGTGGGCGTTTTGGTCGATCGGGAAGTCGCAGGTGACCGTCGTACCCTTGCCGACTACCGAATCGACGCGCACCCTGCCGCCGTGCAGTTCGACGAAGGAGCGCACCAGCGACAGGCCGAGGCCGGCGCCGCGATGACGCGAGCCCTGGGAATGGCTCTCGAACCAGTCGAACACCTTGTCTTTCACGTCGGCCGGAATACCGGGGCCGGAATCGCTGACGGCAAAGATCACGCGATGCTCGGCCCGCCGCGCGCTGATCGTGACCGCGGAATCGTGTGGCGAGAATCCAACGGCGTTGGCGAGCAGATTATAGAGCACCTGCACCACGCGCCGTTCGTCGCCGGTGAAGTTGCCGATATCAGAATCGATATCGACCTTGAGTTCGATGCGGTCGGTGGCGAGGCGATCCTGAATGCCTTCGGCGGCGGCCTGGATGGCTTTTTCGATATTGACCGGGCCGAGCTCGAGCTTCATGGCGCCGGCATCGATGGTGGCGAGATCGAGGATGTTGTTGGTGAGCGCGAGCAGCGCGTTGGTCGATTTGGTGACGTAGTCGAGATATTCGGCCTGCTTCGGAGTCAGCGGGCCGGTCGACGGGTCGCTGAGGAAATGCGCGAAGCCGATGATGGTGGTGAGGGGCGCGCGCAGTTCGTAGGAGACGTGGTGGACGAAATCCACCTTCATCTGGTCGGCGGCTTCCAGCGCCTCGTTGCGTTCGCGCAGCGCCCGCTCGACATTCTCGGTGTCGGTGATGTCCTGGAAGGTTAGCATGGTCGCGCCGTCGGGCAGCGGCATGGTCATGCAGTCGAGTACGCTGCCGTCCTTGCGCTCGAGCTTCAGCGATACCTGCACGCGGTTATCGATCGCGGTGATCGCCTCCCGCAGCGCCCGCCAGGTCAGCGCGTCGTCGAACAGCGGCTTGCACCAGGCTTCGACGGTCTCGATGTGCGGCTGTTCCTTCAGCGATTCCGCCGACAGCTTCCACATTTTCTCGAAGGCGGGATTGAACAGTTCGACGCGCCCATTGCTGCCGAACACTGCGACCGCTTCAGCCAGATTGTCGAGCGTTTCATGCTGGACCCGGGTCAGCCGGTCGTAGCGGCGCGCGAGATCGAGGCTCTCGGTGACATTGTCGAACAGATAGGTGACGCCGCCTTCGAGATTCGGCGTGGTGACGACGCTGACGGCGCGGCCGTCCGGCAGGAACCAGGTGTAGTTCTCGGGTTCCAGCGCGCGATAGGCCTCGTGCAGCTTGGCCTTCCAGGCCCGGAAATCCGGCTGCTCGGGCAGCTTGCGCGCCGCGCGCAGCCGGTCGAGCACGCTCGAATCGTCCGGATTGGAATCGAGGAAGGCCTGATCGAGACCCCAGAGCCGCCGGTAGGATTCATTGTAGAAGGCAAGCCGCCGCTGGCCGTCGAACACGGCTACCCCGGACGACAATTGGTCGAGGGTGCGGCGATGGGCTTCCGCCATCCGCTCCATCGCGTCGCGCAACGCGGTCGCCTCGCTGGCGTCGATGGCGATGCCGGCGCTGCCGCCGCTCAGCTTGAGCGCCTGCACGTCATAGACGCGCCGCTCGCCGCCGACCACGATCGGCAGCCGCGCGCTGAAGATGGAATTGTCGTTCAGCACGCGGCCCATCTCGGCGCGCTGGTCGTTCTCCAGCAGTTCGAGGCCGCGGTGGATCGTATCCGTGAGGTTTGCTCCCTCGGTGGCGTGCACATAGGCCGCGTTGGCGTAACGCAGATTGCCCTCGACGCTCTTGGCCCAGATCGGCCAGGGCGCCGCGGCGGCGAAGTCGCGCAGCAGTTCGGTTTCTTCGACAAGCGTCCGGTAACGGAGATTGGATTCGGCGAGTTCCCGGCGCATTCCGCCCAGTTCGCGAATCCGCACAATGGCTTGTCCCCCGATGGCCCGGCCCATCGCTTCGATGGCGCGGCCGTTCGAGGTGGAGAGATTGAGCAGAAAGCCTTCCCCAGCCTCGCGCAGAGCATCGACCGCATGGTCCATCTGCAGCGCCGGTTCCGGCGGCAGCCAGGTTCCAAAGGCGAGGATACGTTGTGCTGAATTGGACAACGCGTCCTGCGAGATCAGGAGCGAGGTATCGCCGCTGATCTGGGGCCGGTTGTCGCCCGCGGCCCAGGCGATCAGGATCTGCGGCTCGGCGAACAGGAGCGCACGCAGCCGGTCGGCCTGCACCTGCAGGTCGGCGATATCGGAGCGCAGGCTGAGTTCCATTTGGCCGGCCCGAACACGCGAGCGCATCAGCAGAATCGCCGCCAGCACGGTAAAGCAGAGCAGCGACAGCGCCGTTGTCAGTGCGGCAAATTCCTGGTGATTAAGGTCGAACAGCGCCGAAATCGCCTGCGTGATGCTCAAGTCAGTGGCCGAAGCGGGTTCCGGAAAGGCGGTCAAAGTGGTGGCGAGCGCAATCACGCCGTAGCGCGCCAACGAGGTGCACGACAGCAGGGTTCGACGCATCGCCGCGACTACGCCCAACATTATTTATTTGCCCCAAAAACGCACGCTGCAGACCCGGCGCTACCCCAGCGCATGATCCGCCAAGGTGTAAACGGTTTGGCGCGGAGATTATGCGCCGACAATAGGAATGAGCGCGCCCGACCCCACTTTTGCTGGTCGCGCTCCGCACGAATCGGGTCGAGAGTATCCCCTTCGGGACTCGACCGGTAAGAGTCCAGATCGTGAACGCAGCGCCGCCTGTGAAAAAGTAGGCAGGTTCCGGTTCACGATCGCGAGGCAAGCTGCAATTTCATCACGGAGAGGACATCGTTCAGCTGGGACGGATCGTCGGTGGTGCGTTTCACGAGGAGCGCGCCCTGGAGCGCCCCAAAAACAAATCGTGCAACCTTCCGTGCCGGCGCCGCCAATTTGAATTCTCCGCGTGCGACCCCGCGTTCGAGGATCCTGGCCAGCCATAGCTGGTGCGTCCGGAAGAAATAATCGACCCTTGCGCGCAGCTCCGGCGGCATCGCCAGCATCTCTCCCGCCAGTGCGCCGCACAGGCAGACGCGGTCCGGCGTGTCGGCGAATTGCAGATAGGGCTGCACGTAGAGATCGAGCATGGCCATCGACGACTTCGAAGCATCGTCGGCGATTTCCGCAAGCGCCGTGTCGAAGCGCGCAATATAGCGGTCGACGACGGCGATCCCGAGATCGGCCTTGGAAGGGAAGTGATAGTGGATACTGGCCTTGCGGATGCCGAGACCGTCGGCAATGTCCTGATAGCTGAAGGCGCTGTAGCCGCGGGTCTGGATCAGCGCTTCGGCGAGATCCAGGATCTGTTCGGCGGTCTCTGATCTCGGCTTCGGCGCCGTCGTTGTGACCATTGTCATCCTGTCATGACATCGGGCGCAGATGTCCCCGCTTCGCCCAATAGGTTGCGCCGCTTTCCGAGCCAAAACCGCTCCGGAAGCCGGCCGGGTTTCTGATCCAGGTTCCCGCGCCGTACGACCCGTAGCGGTCCGACAGTTCTCCGGAAAGAATGTAGATTTCTTCGCCGCCCGGCTGTTCCTTCTCGATCAGAGCGGTTCCCGGCGACATCCGTTCAAGGGTTACGCTCTCTCCGGTATCGGACGCAAGGTGGAGCGGCAGCCGGATTGGACCCGTCGGGTCCTCCAGTTTCCAGGCGGGCTTGGTTGTGTCGATCACGACTCGCCTGGTCTCGGTCGGCTTCATCTGCCGCAATTTGACGAGAATCGTGCACCCCGGAAGGGTGCGGGGCGTGTGGCGGCTGCCCGGCGGATTGCGGACATAGGTACCTTCGCCATAGTCGCCGTGTTCATCGGAAAATACGCCGGCGAGGACAAGGAATTCTTCGCCGAGCGCGTGCACATGCGTTGGGAAAGCGCTTGCGGGCGCATAGCGGACGAGGGAGGTCGCCCGGGCGACCTCGCCGCCGATGCGGTCGAGCAGGCGGCGTTCGACGCCGGCCTGTGGCGAGGCGATCCATGGCAGCGCATCGGTTGCGATCACCACGCGCTGCGTGAAATCGGCATTGACGAGTTCCTGTGACATAGGTGGCCTCCTAAAAGCGTTCGGAGAACGGCCGCAGATCCACCTCATGGGTCCAGGCCGAGGGATGTTGCGTCGAGAGATCGAGATAGGCCCGTGCGATCGCACTCGCCTTCATCCGGCCGGAAGACGCCGATCCAAAGCGCGCATCGGTCTGCGGTTCGTCGATCAGGCCGTCGAGCACGACATGTGCGACATGAACGCCTTTCGGCCCGTATTCGCGCGCCAGCGATTGCGCCAGTCCGCGCAGCGCGAATTTGGCGGAAGCGAATGCCGAAAATTTTGCTGCTCCGCGCCGTCCGGCGGTGGCGCCGGTGAGGATGATCGTGCCTTGCCCGCGCGAGGTCATATGCGGAACGACGGTCCGTACCGAAACCATCGCGCCCAGACAGACCACGCGCCAGGCCTGCTCGAACTCGGCAATGGAGGTTTGCTCGAACGGCTTGATATCGAGCACATGCGCGTTGTGGATCAGAACCTCGATTTGCCCGGCAAGAGGCTCGCAAGCGGTGGCAACGTCGGCCGGTCGGGTGAGATCGCAGGCGAGATGGACGTACTTTCCGCCCGCCTGCTCGACGCGATGCGTCAGATGCTCCCTGGCCTTGAGCGTGCGCGAGAGACCGACGACATCGTGACCTGCCCGCGCAAAAGTCTCGGCGATATCGGCACCAAGACCCTCCGCCGCACCGGTCAGCAGCAATGTCGGTCTGACAGGGCGGCCCATGGCGCTCAAACCCAGCGCAGGATGCTGGCGATGATGGCGATCTGCGCGAGCCAGCCGGCCGTAAAGGTCAGCGTGCGTGCCGCGGGAATCCCCGCCGAATAAGCCAGGAAGTGCAGCAGGCGGGCGACGAAGTACACGACGACCGCGGCCTTGGTTGCGGCGTTCGAGATGCCGAGCACGTGCGCGGTCAGCACGATGGGTGCGAAGATCGCAAGGTTCTCCACCGCGTTGGTGTGAGCCTTGATCGCGCGCTGTGCCCAGACGGAAAGCGAAGAGCTGTCAGGCGCGCCGCCCGCGAGCGCGCCACCAAGCCCGTTCATGGCCACCCGGTTGAGAACGTAGGGCATCCAGAACAATGCCGTCATGAGTGAGGTCATCGTCAGCCAATACAGTTCTGTGGTCACGGCTTAACCCCTGTTCGAGAAGCGATAGGTGGCTTATCTACCTACTAGTAGGTAGAGTCAAGCGCCGTAATCGATCCCGTCAAGGCGACGCCGGTCCTGTTGAGCCGAAGTTGAGAAAATCAGCGGCCGGTCGAACCGAAGCCGCCGCTGCCGCGATTGGTGGCCGAAAGCTGTGCCACCGGAACCAGTTGCGCCTGTATGACGGGCGCGATCACCATCTGCGCAATGCGCTCGCCGCGCCGGATCGGGAACGGCGCGTCGCCGTGATTGATCAGCAGCACGTTGATCTCGCCGCGGTAGTCCGCATCCACCGTGCCCGGCGAATTCAGGACGGTGACGCCATGCTTGGCGGCCAACCCGGAACGCGGCCGCACCTGCGCTTCATATCCTGCGGGCAGGGCGATCGTGAGTGCGGTCGGCACCATCGCATATTTGCCCGGAGCGAGGATCAACGGTGTGTCCGCGGGGACTGCGGCGAGCAGGTCGAGCCCCGCCGCGTCCGCGCTCTGATAGGCTGGCAGCGCGAGGCCTTCGCCGTGCGGCAGTTGGCGGATATCGACCTTCACTGTCGCGCTCACGAATTCTTCTCCACGGTCTTGGCGATTTTTGCCACCAGTTCGGTCGCGACCTGTTCCTTGGTCATCACGGGCCAGGAATCAACCTCGATCTCGTTGGCGCCGTCACGTGTCAACAGGTGAACTGTGTTGCGGTCGCCGCCCATCACGCCGGTGGCGGGCGAAACGTCGTTGGCGACGATCCAGTCGCAGCCCTTGCGCGCGATCTTGGCCTTGGCGTTGTCGATCAGATGCTCGGTCTCGGCCGCAAAGCCGATCACCAGCGGCGGACGCTTGTCCTGCAGCTTCGAGATCGTTGCGAGAATGTCGGGGTTTTCCACCAGCTGCAGCGGCGGCATGCCCGCGGAGGTCTTTTTCAGCTTCTGCTCGCCCTCGCTGGCCACGCGCCAGTCGGCCACGGCGGCAGCGAAGATCGCGATATCGGCCGGCAAGGCGGCTTCCACCCGATGCAGCATGTCGCGCGCCGACTCCACACGGATCACCGTGACGCCCTGGGGATCGCGGAGTTCGACAGGCCCGGAGACCAGCGTGACGTCGGCGCCTGCAGCTTGTGCGGCGGCGGCGATGGCAAAACCCTGCTTGCCGGAGGAGCGGTTGGCGATATAGCGCACGGGATCGATCGCCTCATGCGTCGGCCCCGCCGTAATCAGCACGCGCTTGCCTGCGAGCGGACGCGGTCGCGGCGGGCGGAGAATGTCGACGGCGGCAGCCGCGATTTCGATCGCTTCCGACATCCGTCCGATGCCGGCCTCGTTGGATTCAGCCATTTCGCCGGCATTGGGGCCGATCATATGGATGCCGTCTCGCCGAAGCTGCAGCACGTTGCGGCGGGTGGCGGCGTTGTTCCACATCAGCGGGTTCATCGCGGGCGCCAGCAGGATAGGGCGGTCCGCGGCCAAGAGGATCGCGCTGGCGAGATCGTCGGCATGGCCCTGCGCCATCTTCGCCATCAGGTCGGCAGTTGCCGGCGCCACCACGATCAGATCGCATTCGCGGGCGAGGCGGATATGGCCGGCGTCGAATTCGCTGCCGGGGTCGAACAGGTCGGTGTAGACGCGCTCGTGCGACAGCGCGCTGGCGGACAGCGGCGTGACGAATTGCTGCGCGGCCTTGGTCAGCACGCAGCGGACATCGATGTGCCGCTCCTTCAGCCGCCGGATCAGCTCCAGCGATTTGAAGGCCGCGATACCGCCGCCGATGATCAGGGTGACGCTCCGTTCCCCCGCGGGGCCGACCGGTTGCGGGGCCCGTGTGGAGGCTGGGGAGGAGCTTCCTGGTAATTCGGGGCGCCCCTGGATGAGCTCTCCGAGGATGACCCGAACTTCCTCTTCCACGGAGCGGCCATTCCCGGCCGACCGGAGACGCAGATAGGCTTTGACGGCTTCGTCGAGTTTTCGGATGGTCAGGCTGGCCATGGCGGCCTCCAGCAAGATATGAAATCAATGCTATCAAATTATGATAGCATTGCAATCACAACTGGCGGATGGCGACCAGAATCCCGATAAAAGTGGCCGCGATGATCCAGAGTGCAACCGTCCTCCAGCGGCTCTTGCGGCCCTCGGCCCGGCCCATGGCCGCAATCGTCTCCGGGGAGAGCGTCAGGCCTTCCCGGGTCATTTTTTCCATGTTCTCGAGCACCGCTACCGCCCGCGCGGCAATTGCGGGCAGGCCGGACATCACCCGGCCGAGGTCACCCGCGCCGGACATCGCGCCCTGAATGCGCCCGATCGGACCCAGATTGCGCTCGATCCATTCGCGCACCACCGGATCGGCGACCTTCCAGATATCGAGTTTCGGATCGAACCCCCGCGCGACTCCTTCGACCACCACCATGGTCTTTTGCAGCAGGATCAGTTCGGGCCGGGTCTGCATGTCGAACAGCCCGGTGACTTCGAGCAGCAGCGTCAGCAGCTTCGCCATCGAGATTTCTTCGGCGGTGCGGTTATGGATCGGCTCGCCGATGGCGCGGATGGCTTGCGCGAAATTCTCCACCGAGTGATGGCCCGGCACGTAGCCGGCTTCGAAATGCACTTCGGCCACGCGGCGATAGTCGCGAGTGATGAAGCCCAGCAGAATTTCCGCTAGGAAGCGCCGCTCCTTCAGCCCGAGCCGGCCCATGATGCCGAAATCGACCGCCACCAGCCGGCCGGCATCGTCGAGAAAGAGATTGCCGGGATGCATGTCGGCATGGAAGAAGCCGTCGCGCAGCGCATGGCGCAGAAAGCTCTGGATCACCTTGCGCCCGAGATCGGGCAGGTCGACCTGCGACTGCGCCAGCCGCGCATGATCGTTGAGCGCAATGCCGTCGATCCACTCCATCGTCAGCACGTTGTGGGTGGTGCGGTCCCAGTCGACGGTAGGCACGCGAAAATCCGGATCGTCGCTTGTGTTCTCCGCCATCTCCGACAGCGCGGCCGCTTCGAGCCGCAGGTCCATCTCCATCGCGACCGAGCGCGACATCGTATTGATGACTTCGATCAGCCGCAGCCGCCGGGCTTCGGCCGAATGCGCTTCCGCATTGTTCGCGACAAAGAAGAAATCGCCGAGGTCGCGGCGGAAACGCGCGGCGACATTGGGTCGAAGCACCTTGACGGCGACAGCTTTGCGTACGCCGTCCCGTTCGGTCTCGCCGCGATGCACCTGGGCGATCGAAGCGGCGGCTACCGGCGGGCCGAGACTGGCAAATGCCTGCGCCACAGGGCGTTCCAGCGACGCGGCAATCACGGCCTCGGCCTCGGCTTGCGAAAACGGCGGCAGCCGGTCCTGCAGGGCTTCCAGATCGCGCGCCATCGCGACGCCGACCACGTCGGGCCGCGTCGCCAGAAACTGGCCGAGCTTGAGGTAAGCGGGACCCAGCCGCGTCAGCGCCCGCGACAAGCGTGGTCCGGATTTGGCGCCGGGCCGTTCGATCAGCCGCGCCAGCCGAAGCGCGAGCTGTCCGGGCGGCGGCACCAGACTCGGATCGACGACGCCGAATACGCCTTCGCGCGCGAACACGTAAGCGGCGCGGACGAGGCGCGCGATGTGGGTCGCCGCAGAAATCACAAACGCCAGCCCGAATGCAACGCCACGATGCCGCCGGAGAGGCTTTCCCACTTCACCCGCGAAAAGCCGGCGTCACGGATCATCTCGGCAAATGCATTGGGCCGGGGGAATTTCCGGATCGATTCGACGAGATACTGATAGGATTCCGCATCGCCCGTCACCGCGCGGCCGAGCGGCGGGATCACCTTGAACGAAAAGAAGTCGTAGAGCGCGTCCAGTCCGGGGACGTCGACGGTGGAGAATTCGAGGCACAAAAACCGGCTGCCGGGCCGCAGCACGCGATAGGCTTCGCGCAGCGCGGCGTCGATCCGCGGCACGTTGCGAATACCGAACGCGATGGTGTAGGCGTCGAAGCTGCGATCGGGAAAAGCCAGCGCCTCGGCATTGCCCTCGACAAAGGAAACCTGCTCCTCGAGATGGCGCGCCACGGCGCGGTTGCGGCCGACGTCGAGCATATCGGCGTTGATGTCGCAGACGGTGGCGCGGAAGCCGGTGCCCGCCGCCTTGGCGGCGCGGAAGGCGATGTCGCCGGTGCCGCCGGCGACATCGAGCAGAGCAAACGGCGCATCATTTTTCGGCGGGTTGAGTGCCGTGATCATGATGTCCTTCCAGACCCGGTGCAGGCCTCCCGACATCAAATCGTTCATCAGGTCGTAACGGGACGCCACGCTGTGAAAGACGTCGTTCACCAGCGTCTGCTTGTCCCCCAGGGGCACGTCCCTGAAGCCGAAATGGGTGGTTTGGTCCGGCCGATCCATATGCTTACTCCGCTACCCCAGACCATAGCGCGCCGGGCGCAATGGCGCTATCACGTCACCTCCATAAGGTGAATGCCTGCATGCCCGAATTGCCTGAAGTTGAGACCGTCCGCCGCGGCCTGCAGCCCGCCATGGAGGGGTCGAAAATCCTCAAAGCGGAAGCCCGGCGCAAGGATTTGCGGTTTCCCTTTCAAAAAGACTTTATCGCGCGGCTGGAGGGCCAGACCGTGACCGGTCTCGGCCGCCGCGCCAAATATCTGATGGCCGATCTCGGCTCCGGCGACGTGCTCCTGATGCATCTTGGCATGTCCGGCTCATTCCGGGTGCTGGAAGGCGACGTCAACAGCACGCCCGGCCAATTCCACCATCCGCGCAGCGAGGACCGCGCTCACGATCACGTGGTGTTCCACATGTCATCGGGTGCCGCGATCGTGTTCAACGATCCGCGCCGCTTCGGTTACATGAAAATCATTGCCCGCAACGCGCTGGAGGACGAACCGCTGTTGAAAGGCCTCGGCCCGGAGCCGCTCGGCAATGAATTCGACGCCGCGATGCTGGCGCGCTCGTGCCATAACAAAAAGACCAGCCTGAAGGCCGCGTTGCTCGACCAGCGCGTTGTGGCCGGGCTCGGCAATATCTATGTCTGCGAGGCGCTGTTTCGCTCGCAGCTGTCGCCGCGACGGCTGGCGGCGACGCTGGCCACAAAAAAGGTCGAGCCGACCGATCACGCCGTACGGCTGGTGAATGCGATTCATTCGGTGCTGAATCAGGCGATCAAGGCCGGCGGCTCCTCGATCAGCAATCATCGCCTGACGTCCGGCGAGCTTGGCTATTTCCAGCACTCCTTTCAGGTCTATGACCGGGAGGGCGAGAAATGTCAGACCAAAGGATGCAGCGGCATCGTGCGGCGCTTTGTTCAGAACGGCCGGTCGACCTTCTGGTGCCCGAAATGTCAGAAATAACCATCACGCCGACGCTGCAGACCGCGCGACTGATCTTGCGGCCGCTCGCGCTGTCGGATGCGCCGGCTATCCAGCGCCATTTCAACAACTGGAACATCATCCAGCATCTCGCGCAGGTCGTTCCCTGGCCATATCCGGAGAACGGCGCGGAGACTTTCATCGCGCGTGAGTTGGAGAAGGTCGCTGCGGGAGAGGAAGTCTATAATTGGATGCTGGTGCTGCGCGGCGGTGATGGCGAGGCGATCGGCAATATTCGCTTTCGCCCCGGGTCGGACGATGCGAAGGGCAATCGCGGCTTCTGGCTCGCGGAGCGCTACTGGAATCAGGGACTGATGAGCGAAGCCGTCTCGGCGGTGAACGATTTTGCCTTTCGCACGCTCGGCATCGAGAGCTACTACGCCTGCAATGCGGCGACCAACGTGGCGTCGCGCCGGGTCAAGCAAAAGACCGGCGCCGAACTTGTCGGCTACATCGAGCTTGCCCATCACAGCGGTCAGACGCTCGCAGAAAAATGGCGGGTGACGCGGGAGAACTGGCTGCGCCGCAGGTCGTAGCGAAACGAAGCAATCCGGCGCGACTGGCGGTCCGGATGGCTTCGTCGCATTGCGCCCTTGCGGATGACGATGCGGGGAGCAGGGGTATCAGCTTCGGGCAGGTGCTCTGAGGAAATGTGCGCTGTCGGTGTCGAAAGACGGCCGCGCAGCCCATTTCGGAATAATGGCAGGTATTTCCACGAAGTCCTCGACGACCGGTTCGTCGGTAGCCGTCACCGCATTGCCGAGCCGCGTTTCGACCCACTGCCAGAGGGCGCGTATTTCCTCTGCGGACTTGCCGCCCGGCGCATGTTCGCAGACCGCAAGGCCGGCGCTCAGCGCGTCCTGGTAGTCGTTGCGCATCACGACAAAGGGTTGGGCCACGATCTCGGCGGCATCGAGCGCGGCCTCGGCGCCCAGCGCGTGTTCGGCGCCGGCAAGGCGCGCCGCGGCCCGGATCGGCGTCTGGTTCAGGACGTAGGCGAACGGCTTGTGCCAGGCCCGGATCACGCGCAGCGTCGCGGCGGTCGCCTCGATGTCGGCAATGCTCGGCCGCGTCGGAATCAGGCAGAGGTCGGAATAGCGAATGGCCGAATTGGTCGCGGCGGTTTCGCCGCCGGCGGTATCCACGATCGTCACCGTGACGCCGCCCTGCGCGAGCGATTGCAGGCGCTGTTCGACCTCCCGCGCGGCGTAGATCGGCTCGACGATCGGCGAGGCATAGGGACGGCGGCGCTTCCAGTTCGAAACGGTGCCCTGGGGGTCGGTCTCGATCAGGCGGACATTGTGGCCGGCCCGGATGGCGGCAAGTGCAAGGCTGATGGAAAGCGTGCTTTTTCCCGACCCGCCCTTCTGGGTGGTCAATACGATCGTCTGCATTTCACGTCCTTTGGATGGCTTTCAGCGGTCTTGGGGGTACGCTTTACAAGACAGCCCGCATTCTGCGGCGGCGAGCCGCGGCTCGCCCAGACGTACCCAGCCCGATCCAAAGGAAGAGATCGCGGATGTCCGAATCACTCAGCTTGCAATGATGCAGGATTGTGGAATTCTGGCTATCCCGGGTGAACACGGCCGCGCTCGAATCTTGCCGGCTGATGCCTGAAAACGACAATAAGAAGGCGGGGTAAACGATGACGGGTAATTGGCGGGATCGTGCAACCACCGGTTTTCAGTGCAAAAAGCAGCCGGCGACCGGGAGCCGCGGCATGGTGGTCAGCAATCATCCGCTGGCATCGAGCGCAGGCGCGGAAATGCTGGCGGCCGGCGGCAACGCCATCGATGCGGCGATTGCGACGCTGTTTGCGCTGACGGTGGTCGAGCCGATGATGGTCGGCATCATCGGCGGCGGCATGGCCCATATCCGGTTGGCCGACGGCAGCCATCGCTTTATCGACGGCCAGAGCACGGTGCCGCTGGCGGTCCGGCCCGATACCTACAGGTCGAAGCCCGGCTCGGCGCATGACGTGTTCGATACCGTCGACGACGAAAATCTCAACGGTCCGAAAGCCGTCGCCGTGCCGGGCTCGCTAAAAGCCTGGTGCGAGACGCTGCAGCGGTTCGGCACCATGTCGCTCGCCGACGTCATGCAGCCCGCGATCAAGCACGCCGCGCGCGGCTATGCGGCAACGCCGTATTTGCATGAATGCATCGTCGACAGCGCCGGGGAGATGCTGAAGGACAAGGAGATTTCAGCGATCTATCTGCCCAACGGGACGCCGCTCGGGGTTGGCGAGCGCGTGGTGCAGTCGGAATATGCGGAAACCCTGACCTACATCTCCCAACGTGGCGAGGCCGCGCTATATCATGGCCCGCTTGGCGATATCCTCGTCGACTACATGAAGAAGAAGGGCGGCTTCATCACCCGCGCAGATCTCACGCGTTACAGGACGGTCGAGCGCCAGCCGATCCGCGCCGATTATCGTGGCTGGCAAATTCTGGGACCGCCGCCGCCCGCGGCTTCGGGCGTGCACATCGCGCAGATGCTCAACATTCTCGAAGGCTATGACATCGCGAAGCTCGGCTTCGGCTCCGCCGCCACGATCCATTACCTCGCAGAAGTGCTCAAGATCGCCTTTGCCGACCGCGCGGCGGCCAGCGGCGATCCTGATTTTATCAACGTGCCGGTCGAGCGGCTGACCTCGAAGGCCTATGCCGGCGAACGCCGCCACGCGATCGATCCGAACCGTGCGCAAGCCTGGAGCGCCGGCATCGCACAGCTCGAAAGCGCGCACACCACGCACATGACGGCGGCGGATGCGTTCGGCAACGTGGTCGCCACTACCCAGACCATCAACAATCTGTTCGGCGCGAAAATTCTGATTCCCGGTCTCGGGACCGTCCCGAACAATTACATGAACCTCTACGATCCCCGTCCTGGCCACGCGTTGTCGCTGGCGCCGGGCAAGCGCGTCACCACCTCGATGTCACCCATGATGGCGCTGCGCGACGGCAAGCTCACTTACGCGCTCGGCCTGCCCGGAGGAAAGCGGATCTTTCCGAGCGCGATGCAGGCGCTGATCAACCTGATCGACCACGGCATGAGCCTGCAGGAAGCGGTCGAAGCGCCGCGGGTGTGGACCGAAGGCAACGCGCTCGAGGTGGAGTCCGCCGTACCCGAAAGCGTTCGCGCCAAGCTGACTTCGATGGGCCACACCGTGCAAGTGATGCCGACCGTCGCCGGCGGCATGAACGCGATCGAGTTTCACGAAGGCGGCGGAATGTCGGGCGCCGCGTGCTGGCGCGCCGACGGCACGCCGATCGGTGTCGCCGGCGGTCTTGCGCGTGCCGGCGTCAGGTTCGCGCTGGCATGAAGGTTCGTGGCCCGAACGGGGCGAAGGCCGAAAGCAATGAAGGGTTTTCCCTGATAGTCGATGCTTTCCAACTCTAGTCTAGTTGGCGCTTGTCGTCGGAGAACTGCCTAAGGGTGGCAACTCCAGTTTGAAACGCGCTCGACGTAAACATCGATAGAGAAGGTTAGCCATGCGCTGGACGTTTGCTTCACTGGTTTTGGCCACGCTTATCATAACGATCCCCGTCGCGGACGCGCTCGCGCAAAGTTCCGCAGGGCGCGGCGCAGTCTCCGGGGCCATCATCGGTGGTGCTGTGGGGGGCAGGCGAGGTGCGGCGGTCGGTGCGGCAACTGGCGCTGTCGTGGGAAGCCGTCACCGGCAGCATTGGCACAACCATTACTATTGGCGGCACGGTAAATGCTGGGTCCGCACTTCAAGCGGAAGATCGCATCAGGTGTCCAGCCGATATTGCCGTTGAGCGAGCCGCTACTTCCGTACGCAGATGACGCGGACCACGGACGCCTTGGCGTCCGGGGATCCGCCGGTGGCGTTGACGCCATTGGTCTTGAGGAAATGGCGCACGGTATCTGATGGCACCAGCACGGCCTGGGCCGTCGGCGTGCCGTTCGCCGGGCCAGCCACCTGCACCGGTTTCAACAGCGCGATGCCGGCGAACTTGCCGTCGCCATCCAGCGCGGCCGAGCCCGAAAAGCCGATCGCCGGCGCGGGCGTCAGTGCCACATCATGGCTGGCGTCGAACTGCGCCACTGACGCCTTGACGCCGCTGACGGCAGCAGCACCGCCCTGATTCTGCGGATCGGCAATGCCGGTCAGGTCGAGCGCGGTTTTCGCGGCGGTGCTGGCAAGATTGATCGGCCTCAAGCCGCGCGCGCCATAGATGCGCAGCAGCGCAAGGTCATGCTCCTTGTCCTCGGCGATTCGATCCGCATTGCCAAAACCTGCGATCGTGACCGTCACGCAGCCATCGAGGATCTGGCGGTCGGCGACAACGCGCCGTCCTCGCTGACGACGACGCCGGTGCCGTATTCCACGCTCTTGCGCGGCGGCGGCCCGGCCATCTGCACGGCGGCCGGAAACGCATTGAACGCACTCGACATCGCGATCACGACCGGCTCCACGGTATTCTCGGTCGCCTGGTCGTAGAGGATGGTGAGGATGCGGACTTCATCGCCCTTGAAGGTGCCGCGCAGATAAAATTTCTTCAGGCCCTGCAAGCCGGACAGCACGAAAAAGTCCGGCTTGACCACGGTGTAGTCGATGCTGCGCCCGGGCTCTTTCTTCTCGCGCTCGGCGAGTTTGGCCGTCACGGGGCCGGCTTCCTTGCGCCGGGCCAGTTGAATTCTGGATCGTGCCGGTGGGCGATGTCCATTTGGTGCCGTTGGCGTCGCTGGCCTGCTGCGGCACCAGTTTGGTCGGGATTCCCAGCCGCACGCCGGTGCCGGGATCGGTGACGATCTTCCAGCCGACGCTGTCCTGTTTTTTCCTGGCGGTGTCGGCCAGCAGCCCGCGCTCCTGCGAATTGAGCACGCCGGTCGGCTTGGCCCCGCGTCCCTTCTGGAATTCCTTGATCGCATTGACCATGCGCTCGCTGACGTCGCCCGTGATGGCGCCGTTATATTGCCCGACCCAGGCAAGGTCCGACTGCAGCGAAAGCCGCTCGGCCTGCCCCATCGCATTCGCCGTTTCCTCCGGCTTCTGCAGCGCGGGGCGGATCGGTATCGTGGTGACCGGTTTCGCCTTGGCGCCGGCCGTGGCCGGAGGCGTCAGCTGTGCGCGCGCGTCCGAGACCGCAATACCGAGGGCTGCGATCATCAATGTTGCCGAAAGCACCGATCTCATGACAAATCCAGGAAAATGCCGCAGTGGAATAGGGGAGTGCGCATTGACGTCCTGCCAACTAAGCACATCTGCTTAGTCGGCACCAACCACGCCCCGGTTCAGATTGGGCGCTCCTCACCATGAGCCTCCAGCGCCGAAAGCGGCGCTGCACACGGACCATGAACACGGTATCGTGGCGGTGGGGTTCCGCCGGGAGCAGTATGGCCGCATAATCCTCTGGTGCACTGGTTGCCCGGCCCTGAGGTTGGTTCCGATCGCTGGCGATTGCACATTTTGGCGAGCATTGCGCTTCCCGTTGGAGAGGTTTGCAATTTCAAAGCGCGGTCGGGCTCTTGGCGGGACTTCGCGCCAGAACGGACAGCAGAAGGACATGGAGGCTCGAATGAGCGACTTGGCGGTGTTGGATCCGCGTGCAGCCTTTGTCGATGTCGGCAGCGAGAAAATGCATGTGTCGATTGCGGGTGGGTCAGCCCGCGGTGTTCGGCACGGTGACCTCGCAGCTGCATGCGCTGCGCGACTATTTGGCCGAACATCAGGTGCGCTCGGTCGCGATGGAAGCGACCGGGGTCTATTGGTTGCCGCTCTATGGGGTTCTGGAAGCTGCGGGCATGGAGGTGGTCATGGTCGATGGTCGCCAAACGCGCAATCTTCCGGGGCGGAAGACCGACATGAAAGACTGCCAGTGGGGCGCCACGCTGCATGCGCATGGCTTGCTGCGGGCGGGCTTTGTTCCCCCGGCCGATATCCGCCGTCTGCAGGACTATCTGCGCCTTCGCGGGGACCACATCGCGGCGGCCGCCGGACATGTCCAGCACATGCAAAAAGCGCTGGAGCGGATGAATATCAAACTGCACGACGTCATCAGCTCTCTGACCGGGGCGAGCGGTCTGGCCGTGATCCGCGCCATCCTCGCCGGTGAACGCGATCCGCAGGTCCTGTTGGGTCTATGCGATATTCGAATCCGCAACGTCAAAGCTGAGCGCGTCGTCGAATCGCTGCGTGGCGACTGGGCCGAAGAACATTTGTTTGCCCTCGCGCAAGCCGTTCAAAGCTGGGACCATTATCAAGGCCTCATCGCCGCCTGCGATCGCCAGATTGCGGTCGTCCTTCGCCAGATGCCGGACGCGAAGGCGCCGCCATCGGCCGCTTCGACAAAGACGGGAAAGTCGCGCACGCGGCCGGGCGTCAATGCGCCGGATATCGCGGATTTGCGGGAGATTCTCGCGCAGATCTGTGGTGCCAAGGATCTGACGACACTGCCCGCCCATAGCGAGTACAGCGTTTTGCAGCTCATCGGCGAAGTTGGCACGGATCTGACCAAGTGGCGGACCGAAAAGCACTTCACCTCGTGGTTGGGGCTTGCTCCCGGAAGCGCTCAAAGCGGCAAACGCAAGGTTTCGGTCAAACGACGCCGCAACCGAGCCGGCCAGCTTTTTTGTGTGATGGCCCGATCCTTGGCGCGCAGCAAATACGTCGCGCTCGGCGGCTTTTACCGGCGCATGGCGACGCGGCGCGGCGGCTTGGTGGCGAACAAGGCCCTCGCGCGAAAACTAGCCACGCTCTTCTGGCGCGTGATGGTCAAAGGCCTCGACTTCGTCGAGACAGGTGTGGCTCAATACGAGGCGAAGGTATTGGAAACCAAACGCCGCATCCTGCACCGACTGGCTCGTCAGCTCGGCCAGCAAATCGTCCCCAGTCCAGCCGCCGCCGTCTAACAGCGTGTTCATGGAGAGGGGTTGATAGGTGCGAGAGGATCTGACACGACGATGCTGACGGCCGACGAACTCGAACGCTACGCCCGCCATATCGTGCTGCGCGAAGTCGGCGGCCCCGGGCAAACCGCGCTGAAGGAGGCGTCCGTGCTGGTGGTCGGCGCCGGCGGCCTCGGCGCGCCGGTCCTGATGTATCTGGCGGCCGCCGGTGTCGGCACGCTCGGCGTGGTCGATGACGACATCGTCTCGCTGTCCAACCTGCAGCGCCAGATCATCCACACCACGCGCGACGTCGGACGGCGCAAGGTCGACAGCGCCGCGGAGGTCATTGACGCGCTCAATCCGCACGTTCATTTCGAGGCGCATGCGGTGCGTCTCGATGCAAAGAATGTGATGTCGCTGATCGGCGGCTACGATCTCGTGCTCGACGGCTCCGACAATTTCGAAACGCGCTATCTGGTTTCCGATGCGTGCTTCTTCGCCGGTAAGCCGCTGATCACGGCGGCGCTGGGCCAGTTCGACGGCTCGCTGACCACGATCCGCGCGCATGAACGGGATGGGGATGGTGAGTTCAATCCGACCTATCGCTGCCTGTTTCCCGAACCGCCGCCGCCGGGCACCGTGCCGGCCTGCGCCGAGGCCGGCGTGATGGGCGCGCTGGCGGGCATGCTGGGCTCGATGATGGCGCTGGAAGCGATCCGCGAAATCGTCGGCTTCGGCGAGAGCCTGGTCGGCCGGCTGGTGATGGTGGACGCGCGCGCGATGCGCTTCGAAACCCTGCGCTACGCGCGCGACCCGGCCAACCCGCTCAATGGCGATGAGCCCACGATCACTGATTTGAGCGGCTACGCGCTTTACCCGCCCTTGAGGGGCGGGTCGACGCATGCATGAGCGTGACGGGGTGGGGTGATCTCTCCACGTCCGGGCGCCGTGGATAGACTGTCACCCCGCCCCGTCTCACATTGCGCTGCGCTCCATGTGACCGACCCGCCCCCTCAAGGGGCGGCGACTTCGCTCACGCCCGCCCGCTTCTCGCTATCCATATGCGCAAGCTGCGCCTCGGGATAGCGTGCCCCCGCGGCTGCGCCGGGCGGAAACGCCTTGGCGAGCGCGGCGAGATGCGCATCCGTCAATTTCACGTCGAGCGCGCCGAGCGCCTCGGAAAGGCGGTCGCGGCGGCGTGCGCCGACCAGCGGCACGATGTCGTTGCCCTGCGAGGCGACCCAGGCGATGGCGACCTGGGCCGGCGATGCACCGACCTCGGCTGCAATGGCGCACAGGGAATCCACCAGTGCCAGATTGGCGTCGAGATTGGAGCCCTGGAAGCGCGGGCTCATCTGACGAAAATCCTGCGCAGCGGAACGTTCCTTCGACCAGTGTCCGCTGATCAGCCCGCGTGCCAGTACGCCGTAGGCGGTGATGCCGATTCCGAGCTCGCGGCAGGTCTTGAGAATGTCGCTCTCGATCCCGCGCGCGACGAGCGAATATTCGATCTGCAGGTCGACGATCGGATGCACCGCGTGCGCCCTGCGAATGGTGTCGGAGCCAACCTCGGAAAGTCCGATATGCCTGATCCAGCCGGCCTTCACCATGTCGGCCATCGCGCCGATGCTCTCTTCGATCGGCACATCGGGATCGAGCCGCGCCGGCCGATAGATGTCGATGTGATCGACGCCGAGCCGTTGCAGCGAATAGGCGACAAAATTCCTGATCGCTGCCGGGCGGCTGTCATAGCCGAGAAAGCCCTTGTTGGGATCGCGCAGCGCGCCGAACTTGACGCTGATCTGGAGATTGTCGCGGTTGCGGCCGTTAAGCGCTTCGCGGATCAGCATCTCATTGTGGCCCATGCCGTAGAAATCGCCGGTGTCGAGCAAGGTGATCCCGGCATCGAGCGCGGCGTGGATCGTGGCGATGCTCTCGCTGCGGTCGGCGGGGCCGTAGAAATCCGACATGCCCATGCAGCCGAGGCCGATGGCCGAGACGGATGGGCCTGTCGTGCCGAGTTTGCGCTTTTCCATGATGGTTCTCCTCGTATTCGGCCGCGGATATTCGCGCCGTGGTGACGAGGCTGATATGCGCCGTTTCGCGCAAGGCGATAAGCTGGACAATCGTAAATAGCTTGTTCAGTATATCGAACAATGAAAAATTTCGACCTCCGCGACCTCGATGCGTTCGTAGCCATAGCGCGCACCCGGAATTTCCGGCGCGCCGCGACCGAGCAGGGCGTCTCCGTCTCGAGCCTCAGCCAGCGGCTGCGCGACATCGAAGAGCGGCTCGGCGTCCGCCTGATGAACCGCACCACGCGCAGCGTGGCGCTGACCGAAGCCGGTGAATTGCTGCTGGCCCGTGTCGGGCCTGCCATGTCGGATGTCGGCGCGGCGCTCGATCAGGTGCGCGGCTTGCGGGCCGTGCCGTCGGGGCGTCTGCGCATCAATGCGCCGCCGCCGGCGATCGATCTGGTGCTGGCGCCGATGGTCGCGCCGTTTCTTGCAGCCCATCCCAAGATCGATCTGGAGATCGTCGGCGAGAGCGCGTTCGTCGATATCGTGGCCGGAGGCTTTGACGCCGGCGTGCGCTATGGCGAGCATCTGGCGCAGGACATGATCGCGGTCTCGCTCGGCGCGCCGCAGCGCTACGCGGTGGTGGCCTCGCGCGAATACGTCGCGCAGCACGGCAGCCCGAAACTTCCGAAAGACCTGCTGGAGCATTCCTGCATCCGCACCCGTTTTGGCAGCGGTGCGATGCTGGACTGGGAGTTCGAGAAGGCGGGTCGCGTCGTCAAGGTCTCGCCGCCGGCCAAACTGATCGCGACCCATCTGGGCCTGGCGCTGCGCGCCGTGCATGATGGCGTGGGCTTCTGGCTGACGTTTGAGGGCTACGTTCGCTACGGCATCAAGTCGGGTGCACTGGTCAGCGTGCTCGACGACTGGTGCGCGCCGTTTCCGGGACCGTTCCTGTACTACCCGAGCCGCCGCCAGCCGCCGCCGGCGCTCGCCGCGTTCGTGGCCTTTGTTGCGGAATGGCGCAAGCGGGAGCGGCGGAAGGGCAAGTAGTATCCTGTCGCCCGGATGAGCGCAGCGACATCCGGGAACGGTCTCTTGGAGTGGACTTTACGCTGATATAGTTTTCCCGGATATCGCTGGCGTCCTCACCTCGATGATGATCCGACGAACGTCCGCCCATCCCGACGACGCTGATCTGCGATGTCGCGCCATCTCATCTCGACGACCGCTCATCAGTCGCGGACATCGGCTCACGACACAGTCAATGTCGCGTCATCACTTCCTCACAGCGCTGCAATCCCGGGTATCGCTGCGCTCATCCGGACTACGGTTTCCGCGCGCAGAGATACCGCTCACAGCATGCTGGGCAGCACGCGGTCCGGCGGCTTGTGGTTGTCGAGCAGGGTCCGGATATTGATGATCACCTTCTCGCCCATCTCGACGCGGCCTTCGATGGTGGCCGAACCCATGTGCGGCAGAAGCGCCGCCTTGCCGGCCTTGGCGAGCCGCACCAGCTTCGGATTGACCGCGGGCTCGTGCTCGTAGACGTCGAGGCCGCAACCGGCGATGTCGCCGCTTTCGATCAGCTTGATCAGCGTGTCCTCGTCGACGACTTCGCCGCGTGCGGTATTGACCACATAGGCGTCCTTGCGGATCAGCTTCAACCGCCGCGCCGACAGCAAATGGAACGTGGCCGGCGTATGCGGGCAGTTCACCGAGATGATGTCCATCCGCGCCAGCATCTGGTCAAGGCTTTCCCAATAGGTCGCGCCCAGCTCCTCGGCGATCACAGGCGCCACGGGACGGCGGTTATGATAGTGGATCTGCAGGCCGAAGGCGCGGGCGCGGCGGGCCACAGCCTGGCCGATGCGGCCCATGCCGACGATGCCGAGGCGCTTGCCGCCGATTCGATGGCCGAGCATCCAGGTCGGCGACCAGCCCGGCCAGCCCTTACCCTCGGTCAGGATCGATGCGCCTTCGATCAGCCGCCGCGGCACCGCGAGAATCAGCGCCATGGTCATGTCGGCGGTGTCTTCGGTCAAAACTTTCGGCGTGTTGGTCACCGTGATGCCGCGCGCATGCGCCGCGGTGACGTCGATATTGTCGACGCCGTTGCCGAAATTGGCGATCATGCGCAGCTTGCAGTCGGGATGCTTGAGCATCTCCTCGTTGATCATGTCGGTGACGGTGGGTACCAGCACGTCGGCGGTGCGGACCGCGTCCGCGATCTGTTCCGGCGTCATCGGCGTGTCGTCGAGATTCAACCGCGCGTCGAACAGCTCGCGCATCCGGGTCTCGATCGAGTCCGGCAGCTTGCGGGTGACAACGACGAGAGGTTTTTTCTTAACCGACATTTCCTGCTCTCATGAGGCAACGGCTCGCCGGAGCTCTCCGTTCAGACCTCATTAACCCGGTTGTTCGACACTGCTGACGCCACGCGGCCCCGATGTCCCGCTGCTTCCTAGGAAAGTCCTTGGGTTCCCAAATACTTGCCTCGGATTTTCAGCGGAAAATTCGGGCGTTCTTGTCCTTAACGTTCCGTCCTCTCTATCAGAAGGCCGGGCCAAGACAAGAACCCCTCGGAATTCACAATTCGGGGGTGGACCAAGCGGGGCACGGGGTTTGGGGTTTTCGGGCGTTAGCGAGCGGTTTCAACTCGAAGAATTTGAGTTGAAACTATCTCGGCAGGAGACGGGTTGATGGCGTTGGGGCGTTTCTGTTCGGTGGCGGTGCTGGCGGGGTGCTGGCTTGGCGCATCGGTCAGCACAGGATTTTCGGCCAAGGATTCGGGCCTCACCACAAGCGGCTTGCCGGTGCCGCGGTATGTCAGCCTCAAATCCGATCATGTGAATGTCAGGGCCGGTCCGACCAAGGATAACGACGTCGCCTGGATCTACACCCGATCCGGCCTGCCGGTCGAAATAACCGCCGAATTCGAGAACTGGCGCCGCGTGCGCGATTCCGAGGGCTCCGAGGGCTGGGTCTATCACTCACTGTTGTCCGGCCGCCGCACTGCGGTCGTCACCATGAAGACCAAGGACGAGCTGGCGTCGCTCTATGATCGGCCCGATCCGACCAGCGCGATTGCGGCCCGCCTGCAGATGGGGGTCGTCGTTCAGGTCAAGAAATGCACCAATGGCTGGTGCCGCGTGATCGGCAACGGCTTTGACGGCTGGATCGAGCAGCAGCGCCTGTGGGGCGTCTATGCGGATGAAAAGGTGGAGTGAGGCGCGCTAGCGCGCCTTGCGAAGAATTGTAGGGTGGGCAAAGCGAAGCGTGCCCACCATCACCAGCACAGCAACAATGGTGGGCACGGCGCAAGCGCGCCTTTGCCCACCCTACGAATCCACGAATTTTATGCGGAGATCAGCGCTTCTTGCGCAGGCGCACGACCATGTCGACGCGCGCGATTTCGTAGCCTTCCGGCACGTCCGGCATTTTCGACAGCACCAGATTCGGATCGGGAATGTCGACCAGCTCGTGGTTGTTCTCGAGATAGAAGTGGTGATGCGCTGACACGTTGGTGTCGAAATAGGTCTTGGTGCCGTCGACCGAGACCTGGCGCAGGAGGCCTGCATCGGTAAGCTGGTTCAGCGTGTTGTAGACGGTCGCCAGCGACACCGGAACCTTGGCCAGCGTGGCTTCCTCGTAAAGCATTTCCGCGGTCAGATGCCGGGCGCCCTTGCCGAACAGCAGCCAGCCCAGCGCCATGCGCTGGCGGGTCGGTCTCAAACCGGCGGCCTGCAGCATTTCGTTGACGTCGTGCCAGGGACAGCCGGTCAACGCCGGTTGATGTCCGGCGGCCCGGGCGGCCGGATCAATACCGTCGTCGTTCGGGGTCGGCGCTTGGTCGTTCATGTCCACTTCGGGCACCACGCTGTAACTCTGGCAATAATCTTGTCTAATATAAAAGGAAATCAGGTAGATGCAAGTTTTTCGCAACTAGAACCCTCCCAAGTTTAGAAAGGTACTAAGCTGGTAAACGCGCCGTTTTAGCCTGTTCCGGCGCTTTCCTGGGCCTCGGTGCCTATGTTACAGAGCGCGCGGACCACATATGCGATTTCGGCAGAGGGTAATGCCGATAGCACCCTAAGTAGCGCCAATTTGCGGGAAACAAGTACTCCCGTAGGGAAACGGGTCCGGTTCGCTCAGAAAGCGCTCATCGGGACATCTTAGGACAGAGGCGGGACACGATGCTGGATCGGCGCAGCGGTTATGAATACGAGGATTTGCTCGCCTGCGGCCGCGGCGAGATGTTCGGCCCGGGCAACGCGCAGCTGCCGCTGCCGCCGATGCTGATGTTCGACCGCATCACCGATATCAGCGAAAAAGGCGGCGAGTTCGGCAAGGGCCTGATTCGCGCCGAACTCGATGTGAAGCCGGACCTGTGGTTTTTCGGTTGCCATTTCAAGAACGACCCGGTCATGCCCGGCTGCCTCGGCCTCGACGCGATGTGGCAGATGGTCGGCTTTTTCCTCGGCTGGGTCGGTGGCGAGGGACGCGGCCGGGCGCTGGGGCTGGGCGAACTCAAGTTCTCCGGCCAGGTGCTGCCGAACGCCCGCAAGGTTGTGTACAACATCGACATGAAACGGGTGATGCGTTCAAAGCTCGTGCTTGGCGTTGCCGACGGCTGGCTTTCCATGGATGGCGAGATTATCTATCGCGCCAAGGACCTGAAGGTCGGGCTGTTCAAGCAAGGCAGCGAGCCGGGCTGAGCGGCGCGATCACGCAATCAAATATCTTCACGGACAAATGGAAACGGCAGGGTGAGGCGATCATGAAGCGGGTTGTCATTACGGGGATGGGTATCGTCTCGTCCATCGGAAACAACACCCAGGAAGTGCTTGCGAGCCTTCACGAAGCAAAATCCGGTATCACGCGCGCGGGTAAATATGCCGAGATGGGCTTCCGCTCGCAGGTGCAGGGCGCGCCGACGCTCAATCCGGCCGACGTCATCGACCGCCGCGCGATGCGCTTCCTCGGCGAGGGCGCGGCGTGGAATCACATCGCGATGGAGCAGGCGATCCAGGATTCCGGATTGTCGCCCGAGGAAGTTTCCAACGTCCGCACCGGCATCATCATGGGCTCTGGCGGGCCTTCCGCACGCACCATCGTGGAAGCGGCCGACATCACCCGAGCCAAGGGACCCAAGCGGGTCGGGCCGTTCGCAGTGCCGAAGGCGATGTCGTCCACGGCGTCGGCCACGCTCGCGACCTGGTTCAAGATCAAGGGCGTGAACTATTCGATCTCGTCGGCCTGCGCGACCTCGAACCATTGTATCGGCAACGCCTATGAGACGATCCAGATCGGCAAGCAGGACATGATCTTCGCCGGCGGCTGCGAGGAACTGGACTGGACGCTGTCGGTGCTGTTCGACGCCATGGGCGCGATGTCCTCGAAATACAACGACACCCCCGCCACCGCCTCGCGCCCCTACGACGTCAGCCGCGACGGCTTTGTCATCGCCGGCGGCGCCGGCGTGGTGGTGCTGGAAGAGCTCGAACACGCCAAGGCGCGCGGCGCGCGGATCTATGCCGAAGTGGTCGGCTATGGCGCGACATCTGACGGTTACGACATGGTGGCGCCGTCGGGCGAGGGCGCCGAGCGCTGCATGCGCATGGCGATGTCGACCGTGAAGACCCCGATCGACTACATCAACCCGCACGCGACCTCGACGCCGGCCGGCGATCCCCCGGAAATCGAGGCGATCCGAAAAGTGTTCGGCACCGGCGACAAGTGCCCGCCGATCTCGGCGACCAAGGCGCTGACCGGCCACTCGCTCGGCGCCACCGGCGTGCAGGAAGCGATCTATTCGCTTTTGATGATGAACAACGGCTTCGTCTGCGAGAGCGCCAACATCACCGAGCTCGATCCGGTGTTCGCCGACATGCCGATCGTCCGCAAGCGCATCGACAACGCCAAACTCGGCACCGTGCTGTCGAACTCGTTTGGCTTTGGCGGCACCAACGCCACGCTGGTGTTCAAGCGGATGGATGCGTGATTTCGCTTCTGCCTCTCCTCGCTTGCGACGAGAGGTAGGGCAGCGCATGGCGAGTTTGCAACGATCTGAAATGGGGTGGGCATGATTATCGAACCGCGCGTGCGAGGCTTCATTTGCACGACGGCACATCCCGTCGGCTGCGCCACCAATGTCCGCGAGCAGATCGCTTATGTTCTCCGCCAGGGTGCTATTCCCGAGTGCCCGAAGCGTGTCGCCGTGCTGGGGTGTTCGACCGGTTACGGCCTCGCAAGCCGCATCGTCGCGACCTTCGCCGGGGGCGCGGAAACCATCGGCGTATCGCTGGAGCGCGAGCCGTCGGCTACCAAGACGGGCAGCGCCGGCTGGTACAACAACCGCGCCTTCGAGCTCGAGGCGGAGAAGATCGGACGCTCTCCCGTCACGCTGGAGGGCGACGCCTTCTCCAACGAGTTGAAGAAGACCTTCATCGACCGCGTGCGGGAAAAGTTCGGACAGCTCGACATGCTGGTCTACAGCATGGCCGCGCCGGTGCGAACCGATCCGGACACTGGCAAAACGTATCGCTCGGCGATCAAGCCGCTCGGCGCTCCCGTCGAGATCAAGACGCTCAACACCGAGACCGGCGAGGTCTACGAGACGACCATTGCGCCGGCGAGTGAGGATGAGGCGGCTGCCACCGTGGCGGTGATGGGTGGTGATGACTGGAAGCGCTGGATCGACCAGCTCGCAGACGCCGGCGTGCTGGCGCCGGGCTTCCGGACCCTCAACTACACCTATATCGGCAGCAAACTGACCTGGCCGATCTACTGGCAAGGCACGCTGGGTCGCGCCAAGGTCGATCTCGACCGAAAGGCGGAGGCGATCCGTGGCCGGCTCGGGGAGGACGCCGCCCGCGTGGTGGCGCTGAAGGCTGTGGTCACCCAGGCGAGTTCAGCCATTCCGGTGGTGCCGCTCTACGGCACGGTTCTGTTCAAGGTCATGAAACAGCTCGGGCTTGACGAAGGCTGCATCGAACAGATCGACCGCCTGTTCCGCACGCGCCTTGGCAAGGATGTCGAATTAGACGAGGCCCAGCGCGTTCGGGTCGACGACTGGGAGCTTTCTCCCGAAGTCCAGACGGAGGTGTTGCGACGATGGCCGCTCCTCTCCACCGAAACGCTTGGTGAATTGGCCGACCTTCCGGAATACCGGAGCCAATTCCTCCGCCTGTTCGGCTTTGGCATCGACGGTGTCGACTACGCCCAGGACGTGGATCCCCGCGTCGTGACGTGAGCCGTTCGGGAGCCAACCCTACTTTGCATGGGGTTGTTTTCGATATTTTGTTTCCGGGGTCGCGTAGGGTGGGCAAAGCGGAGCGTGCCCACCATCTCTCGTGAGATTGCGTCTGCAATGGTGGGCACGCTCCGCTTTGCCCACCCTACGATTCGCTCACCCCGCCGCGATCTTTTCCGCGCGCTGGAACGCCGGACGCGCGACGCAGCGGTCGATATAGGCGTCGAACGACGGCCGCGGCGGCACCATCTTGAACATCCGCACCGCAAAATTCAGTCCGGAGCCGAGCATGATGTCGGCGGCCGAGAATTTTTCGCCGAGAATCCACGGCCCCTTCTGCAGCGCGGCATCGAGCGCGTCGAAAGTCTGCTCAGCGCTTCCCCACGCCGCCGTGCTCGCCGGCACTTCGAACTTGGTGTAGAGCTGCATCAGCGCCGGCTCGATGCAGCTCGGCGAGAAGAACAGCCACTGCAGATATTTTGCCCGCAGCGGATCGGTGGCGGCCGGCGCCAGTTTGGTTTCCGGATAGCGGTCGGCGATATAGGCGCAGATCGCAGCCGCCTCGCCCAGCGCAGCGTCGCCGTCCTTCAGCCCCGGCACCTTTCCCATCGGATTGATGGCGAGATATTCCGGCGCCTTCTGCGCGCCGGTCGAGATGTCGGTCAGCACGCGCTCATAAGGCAGCCCGGCTTCTTCCAGCAGCCAGATCGCGGAGAACGAGCGCGAGCGCGGCGACCAGTAGAGTTTTATCATGGGGCGATTCCTTGTTTCTTCCATCGATAATATTTCATTACGCGGCCGCTCGTCGGCTCGGCCTGTTCCTTCTCGAACGCGAAGCCCTCACGTTCGTACCAGTGCCATGCCTTTTCATTCTCGCGTACGCAGCGCAGCCAGATTTCATCCGGCAATTGCAGCCGCGTAAAGGCGAGCAGCTGGCGCCCAAGGCCGCTGCCTTGATATTCCGGTGCCACGAACAACTGGTCGAGATAGCAATCGGGCAGATGCATCGCCAGCATCGCCGCCAGTCTTCCGTTGTCGTCGGCGACGTAGAGGCTCCAGCCCTTCTCGATCTCCATCGGCACCCGTGCGCGCAATTTCGCGAGCAGGGAATTCGCTGGCGTCTTCCAGCCCGACGGAAACCCAGCTTTCCATCCAGACGCGGGCGACCTCGTCATATTCGTCTGGCCGGGCGGGGCGAATGATGATTGGTGGCAAAGTCGGCATCTCCCGAGGCGCTCGCCGTGTCAGGCGCTTAATTTGATTTCCGCGATGGCGCTTTCGCCTTGCGCGCTTCGCGCAACGCGTCGGCTGCGAGGCAAACCACTTCGGATATCTGCTGGAGCTGTCCGGCCAGCGGACTGGTCTTGCGCCAGACCATGCCGATGGTTCGCGACGGTTGCGGGTTCCTGAAGCGCGAGACGGAGACCGTCGCCGAACGGGTTTCCACCGCGACCGCCATTTCCGGAATCAGGGTGACGCCGATGCCGGCGCCGACCATTTGCACCAGTGTCGACAGCGAGCTTGCGTCCAGCACCTCCCGCGGCGGCGAGGATTGCATGTTGCAGAACGACAGCGCCTGGTCGCGAAAACAATGCCCCTCTTCGAGCAGCAAAAGCCGCATCTCGCGCAGCGTCTCGTGGCTCGGCACCGGCGTTCCCTCGTCCACGCCGGGCCGCACCAGCAGAAAATTCTCCGAAAAACACACGACCTCGGTCAGCGAAGGTTCGGATACCGGCAGCGCCACGATCGCCGTATCCAGCCGGCCTTCGACGACCTCCTTGATCAGCTTCGGCGTCAGCGTCTCGCGGACGTGGATGTCGAGCTCGGGGTGCATGCGCGCAAGGTTCTCGATCACTTTCGGCAACAGATAGGGCGCAATGGTCGGGATCATGCCGATGCGCAAGCGGCCCGCGAGCCGGTCGCGCGAGGCGCGCGCGAAGTCGCCGAGCTCGTCGACCGAACGCAGGATCTCACGGACGCGCTGGACGATCTCTTCGCCGAATTTCGTCAGCGTCACCTGTCGTGCGCTTCGCTCCAGCAGCACGCCGCCGAGAACTTCCTCCATCTCCTTGATCTGCATCGACAGCGCCGGCTGCGAGATCGAACATGACTCCGCCGCGCGTCCGAAATGGCCGTGACGGGCCAGCGCATCGAAGTAGCGAAGCTGTCTGAGCGTCATTTGGATCATCAGAACATCTTATCGGTTCGATCAACAAAATCAACTTTACCTGATGGGGAGCGGCGCTTAGATTGCGTCCAATTCCGACCAGGAAGCATCAGGAGACGACCATGGATGATCAAACCAAATGCCCGTTCACGGGCTCGCGCGGACGCGGCAATCGCGACTGGTGGCCGGATGCGCTGGACGTTTCGGTTCTCCACCGCAATTCCACTTTATCCGACCCGATGGGCGGGGCGTTCGACTACGCCAAGGAGTTCAAGACGCTCGACCTCAACGCCGTGATCAAGGATCTGACGGCGTTGATGACGAAGTCGCAGGAATGGTGGCCGGCCGATTTCGGTCACTATGGCGGTCTGATGATCCGCATGGCGTGGCACAGCGCGGGCACCTACCGCATCACGGACGGCCGCGGCGGCGCCGGCGCCGGTCAACAGCGCTTTGCGCCGCTGAACAGCTGGCCCGACAACGCCAACCTCGACAAGGCGCGCCGGCTGCTGTGGCCGATCAAGCAGAAGTACGGCCGGAAAATCTCGTGGGCGGACCTGATGGTTCTGGCGGGTAACGTCGCGCTGGAATCGATGGGCTTCAAGACCTTCGGCTTCGCCGGCGGCCGCGCCGACGTCTGGGAGCCGGAAGAACTGTTCTGGGGGCCTGAGGGCACCTGGCTTGGCGACGAGCGCTACAGCGGCGAACGCCAGCTCGCCGAGCCGCTCGGCGCCGTGCAGATGGGCCTCATCTACGTCAACCCGGAAGGGCCGAACGGCAATCCTGATCCGCTCGCGGCGGCCAAGGACATCCGCGAAACATTCTTCCGCATGGCGATGAACGACGAGGAGACCGTCGCTCTGATTGCCGGCGGCCACTCCTTCGGCAAGACCCACGGCGCCGGCGATCCGTCGCTGGTGGGAGCGGACCCGGAAAGCGGCGCGCTGGAGGATCAGGGCCTCGGCTGGAAGAGCAAGCATGGCACCGGCATCGGCGCCGACGCCATCACCGGCGGGCCCGAAGTCACCTGGATGCAGACGCCGACCAAGTGGAGCAATCTGTTCTTCGAGAATCTGTTCGAATTCGAATGGGAGCTGACCAAGAGCCCGGCCGGCGCGAAGCAGTGGAAGGCCAAGGGTGCGGAAGCCTCGATCCCGGACGCCTTCGACAAGTCGAAGAAGCATGTGCCGACCATGCTGACCACCGACCTGTCGCTGCGCTTCGATCCGGCCTACGAGAAGATCTCGCGGCGCTTCCTGGAGCATCCAGACCAGTTCGCCGACGCGTTCGCCCGCGCCTGGTTCAAGCTCACGCACCGCGACATGGGCCCGATCGCGCGCTACCTCGGCCCGCTGGTGCCGAAGGAAACGCTGATCTGGCAGGACCCGATCCCGGTCGTGGATCATGAGCTGATCGGCGAGCAGGACATTGCCGCGCTGAAGGCGAAGATTCTTGGCTCCGGACTGTCGGTGTCCCAGCTCGTCTCGACCGCATGGGCGTCGGCATCGACATTCCGCGGCTCCGACAAGCGCGGTGGCGCGAATGGCGCGCGTATTCGTCTCAGCCCGCAGAAGGACTGGGAGGTCAACCAGCCGGCCGAACTCAAGACGGTGCTGCAGAAGCTCGAAGCGATCCAGAAGGAGTCCGGCAAGAAGGTTTCGCTTGCCGACCTGATCGTTCTCGGCGGCTGCGCGGCGGTCGAAAAGGCCGCAAAGGACGCTGGCCTGGACGTGAAGGTGCCCTTCACGCCGGGACGCAGCGATGCGTCGCAGGATCAGACCGACGTCGAGTCCTTTGCCCCGCTCGAGCCGCGGGCCGACGGCTTCCGCAACTATATCAACAGCAAGAAGCATCAGTTCATGGCGCCTGAAGAGGCGCTGGTGGACCGGGCGCAATTGCTGCGGCTGACGGGGCCCGAGATGACGGTGCTCGTCGGCGGCCTGCGCGTCCTCGGCGCCAATGCCGGCAACTCCAAGCATGGTGTGTTCACCAAGCAGGCCAGAGACGCTGACGAACGACTTCTTCGTCAACCTGCTCGACATGAGCACGCAATGGCAGCCCGCCGGCTCCGACGGCGCGTATGAGGGCCGCGACCGCAAGACGAATGCGGTCAAGTGGACCGGCACCCGCGTCGACCTGATCTTCGGTTCGCACTCGCAGCTCCGCGCGTTTGCGGAAGTCTATGGCTGCGCGAACTCGAAGGAGAAGTTCGCCAGGGATTTCGTGGCGGCGTGGACCAAGGTGATGAACCTCGATCGCTTCGACGTCGCGTGATATCTGCGGAAAACCGACAAGACAAAAAGGGCGGCCGAAAGGCCGCCCTTTTCACATCAAGCAGTAATTATACGCCGAGCGTAGCCGGCCTTTGCCGCGGCATAGCGCTCCGCGATCTTGGTCCAGTTCACCGTGTTCCACCACGCCTTGAGATAATCGGCGCGGCGGTTCTGGTAGTTCAGATAATAGGCGTGCTCCCAGACGTCGTTGCCCATCAGCGCCCGCTTGCCGTCCATGATCGGATTGTCCTGGTTCGGGCGGGTCTCGATCGCGAGCTTGCCGTCCTTGCTGACGGTGACGAACACCCAGCCCGAGCCGAACTGGCGTCCGCCCGCGGCGTTGAAGTCGTTCTGGAATTTTTCCATGCCGCCGAGATCGCGGTCGATCGCCGCCAGCACCTCGCCTTCGGGCTTGCCGCCGTCCGGGCCCATGATTTCCCAGAACATGGTGTGGTTGGCATGGCCGCCGAGATTGTTGCGGACGGTGAATTTGATGCTGTCGTCGAGCGCATTCAGATTGCCGAGCACGTCTTCGGTCTTCGCCGTTCCCAGCAGCGGATTGGTCTTGGCGACGTTGTTGAGGTTGGCGACGTAGGCCGCGTGGTGGCGGTCGTGATGGATTTCCATCGTCTTGGCGTCGATGTGAGGCTCGAACGCGTTGAAGGCATAGGTCAGCGGCGGCAGCGTGAACGGGCCGGCTGCGGCGGCCGGCGCCGGGGCCGCGGCCTGGGCGAAGACGGTGCGCGGGACCGCTGCCACGGCGGCGATGCCGGTTGCGGCAAACATCAGATGGCGCCGGGACATGGATGACATCGATTTCTCCTTACCTGTGGTGGAACTGGGTACGCTTCTGTGACAGCACGGTGACGCCGCTGGGGCGCGCGACGACGCGACAAGCTACGGGCGAGATCGAAATCGGGTTCGCCGCGGCTGCGGCAGAATCGCGCAAGTGTGACGCGTTCGCGGCCATTCTACGCCGGCCAGATAACAAAAAAGGGCGGCCTTTCAGCCGCCCTTTGTTCACATTGTTGCGATGCTTACTCGCCGGCCGCTTCGCGCGGCGCCGGGCCTTCCGCCTTCTGCTTGGCCTCGAGGTCCTCGCCGGTCTCCTGATCGACCACCTTCATCGACAGCCGCGTCTTGCCGCGGTCGTCGAAGCCGAGCAGCTTGACCTTGACCTTGTCGCCTTCCTTGACGACGTCGGAGGTCTTCTGCACGCGCGCCGAAGCGAGCTGGCTGATATGGACGAGGCCGTCCTTGGCGCCGAAGAAGTTCACGAACGCGCCGAACTCCATCACCTTGACCACGGTGCCCTCGTAGATCTGGCCGATCTCCGGATCGGAGGCGATCGACTTGATCCACTTGATCGCGGCCTTCATGGCCTCGCCGTCGTTGGAGGCGACCTTCACGGTGCCGTCGTCCTCGATGTTGACCTTGGCGCCGGTCTTCTCGACGATCTCGCGGATCACCTTGCCGCCGGTGCCGATCACTTCACGGATCTTGTCGGTGGCGATCTTGAAGGTCTCGATGCGCGGCGCGTATTCGCCGAGCTCGGCGCGGGCGTTGGTCAGCGCCTTCGACATTTCGCCGAGGATGTGGATACGCCCATCCTTGGCCTGGCCGAGCGCGACCTTCATGATCTCCTCGGTGATGCCCTCGATCTTGATGTCCATCTGCAGCGAGGTGATGCCCTGGTCGGTGCCGGCCACCTTGAAGTCCATGTCGCCGAGATGATCCTCGTCGCCGAGAATGTCGGACAGAACCGCAAAGCGCGAACCTTCCAGGATCAGGCCCATCGCGATGCCCGCGGTCGGCCGCTTCAGCGGAACGCCCGCATCCATCAGCGCCAGCGAGGCGCCGCAGACCGAGGCCATCGACGACGAGCCGTTGGATTCGGTGATCTCGGAGACCACGCGCACCGTGTAGGGGAATTCGTGGTGCGGCGGCAGGACCGGGTGGATCGCGCGCCAGGCGAGCTTGCCGTGGCCGATCTCGCGGCGCTTGGTGCCGCCGAGGCGTCCGGTTTCACCGACCGAGTAGGGAGGGAAGTTGTAGTGCAGCAGGAACGTCTCTTTGTACGTTCCCGACAGCGCGTCGATGTACTGCTCGTCCTCGCCGGTGCCGAGCGTGGTCACGACCATCGCCTGGGTCTCGCCGCGGGTGAACAGCGCCGAACCGTGGGCGCGCGGCAGCACGCCGACTTCGGCGACGATGTTGCGCACGGTCTTGGCGTCGCGGCCGTCGATGCGCTTGCCGGTGTCGAGGATGTTCCAGCGAACGATCTTGGACTTCGAGTTCCTTGAACACGGCGGCGATGCGCAGCTTGTCGTATTTCGGCTCCTGCCCTTCCGGGAAGTAGTGCGCCATCACCTTTTCCTTGGCCTTGCCGACCGCGGCGTAGCGGTCCTGCTTGACCGGAATGGCGTAGGCGGAGCGCAGCTCCTGCTCGATCAGGCCGAGCATTTCCTTCTCGATCGCGCTGTCGTCGACGACCTTGACGTCGCGCGGCTCCTTGGCGGCCTTCTCGGCCAGCTCGATGATCGCCTTGATCACCGGCTGGAAGTGGCGGTGGCCGAACATCACGGCGCCGAGCATGATGTCTTCGTTGAGCTCCTTGGCTTCCGATTCCACCATCAGCACGGCGTCGGCGGTGCCGGCGACGACCAGGTCGAGCTGGGTCTCGACCATTTCGTCGAGCGTCGGGTTGAGCACGTATTCGTCGTTGGCGAAGCCGACGCGGGCGGCGCCGATCGGGCCCTTGAAGGGGGCGCCGGAAATCGTCAGCGCTGCGGAGGCGGCGACCAGCGCCACGATATCGGGATCGTTCTCCATGTCGTGCGACAGCACGGTGACGATGACCTGGGTTTCATTGCGCCAGCCGTCGACGAACAGCGGACGGATCGGGCGGTCGATCAGGCGGGAGACCAGCGTCTCCTTTTCGGTCGGACGGCCCTCGCGCTTGAAATAGCCGCCGGGAATGCGGCCCGCGGCGTAGGTCTTTTCCTGATAGTCGACGGTCAGCGGCAGGAAGTCGACGCCTTCGCGCGGCGACTTCGCGGCGACGACGGTGGCGAGCACGACGGTCTCGCCATAGGTGGCGAGCACGGCGCCGTCGGCCTGACGGGCGATCTTGCCGGTTTCCAGCTTGAGGGGACGTCCACCCCAGTCGATCTCGACGGAATGCTTATTGAACATTGTGGTTTCTTTCATGGTTCACGAGAGAGCGGGCGCCCAAAAACACAAAGACCATGCGCAAGATTGCGGGACGCTGATCGCAATAGCGAGATCAGCGTCCGGCGATCCTGCCATGGTCTTCATATTTCGGATGGCGTCCATCCTCTCGGCAGTCACGGGCACCTTGCCCTGCCCAGCGGCCGGATTGCTGCTGGACGTTTGTCGAGCATGATCCTTTCGGGATGATGCTCTTGCGCATGATCGTCTCCGAAAATTCGGAGTCCGGTTGTTCGGAAGATCATGCGAAAACGCGCGCAGACTGCGCGCGTACTCTCTCAAATCAACGACGAATGTTATGCTTTTCGAGCAACGCCTTGTAACGCGCCTCGTCCTTCCGCTTGATGTAATCGAGAAGCGAACGGCGCGTTGCGACGAGTTTCAAAAGGCCGCGGCGCGAATGATTGTCCTTCACGTGGGTCTTGAAGTGCCCGGTGAGGTTGTTGATGCGTTCCGACAGGATCGCAACCTGAACCTCGGGCGAGCCGGTGTCGCCGGCCTTGTTGGCATTCGTCTTGATGACTTCCGCTTTGCGTTCGGCGGTAATCGACATCGTCAAACTCTCTCATTGCTGCGACCGGGACTGGCAGTCAGTCCGGTCAGGTTGAACACGCGCTTGGGGATGAGTTCGCCATTGCCAATTTCGGCGAGGGCCAGAAGCCGGCCTGCCACCGTGACATAGACTGTGCCGCTACTATTGGGCGCATCCCGTCCGCGCAACAAAACGGCCTGGCCCCTGTGGAGCCTTGCCGCATCAGCCCGTGTGACGGCCAGTGCCGGGATGTCGTCCAGCGCGGTCTCAACGGGCAAAAGCGCGTCGGCGAGGCTTCCCTCGCCAGACGCGGCTCTATTGCATAAAGCCTCCAACTGTTCCAGCGGAATCATGTCCGCCTCGCGGAATGGGCCCACCAAGGTCCGCCGCAACGCGCAGATATGGCCGAAACAGCCCAGAATCCGGCCGATATCGCGGGCCAACGCCCGGACATAGGTACCCTTGCCGCACTCGGCCTCGAACACGGACTGGCCGTTATCTCCATGTTCCACAAGGGTTAATTCGTGAATCTCGACCGGCCGGGGCTTCAATTCGACGGTTTCGCCGTCCCGCGCCAGGTCATAGGCCCGTTCGCCCTGGACCTTGATCGCGGAATATTGCGGCGGGATCTGCTCGATCAGGCCGGTGAACTGCGGCAGCAGGGCTCTGACGGCCTCGGCCGACGGCCGGAGCGTCGCTGGTTTGGGTTACCCGGCCCTCGGTATCGTCGGTGTCGCGCTCCTCGCCCCAAGCGACCGTGAAGCGGTAGCGCTTGCGGCCGTCCATCACGAAGGGAACCGTCTTGGTGGCCTCGCCGAGCGCGATCGGCAGGCCGCCGGACGCCAACGGATCGAGCGTGCCGGCGTGGCCGGCGCGCTTGGCCTGGAACAGGCGCTTGAGCACGGCAACCGCATGCGTCGAGGTCATGCCGATCGGCTTGTCGAGAATCACCCAGCCGTGGACGTCGCGCTTGTCGCGGCGCGGCTGGTTGTTCTGGCGCGGCTGCTTGTTTTGACGCGGGTCGTTGTTGGCGCGGCGCTCGCCGTCGCCGGCGCGACCTTTGTCGTCGCTGCGCGGTTCGGCAGAAATATTTTTTTCTGCGTCGTGCGATTCAGCATTCTGCTGCTCGATCACACCGTTGGCGGTGGTCATCGTCATGAATTGTCGTCCGAATCGGGTGCGAGGTCTTTTTGCACCGCAGGTGTTCTCAGTAATTTCTCGATCCGTTCCGCTTCATCGAATCGTTCGTCGACGCGAAAGCGAAGGTCAGGAGAAAATTTCAGGTTAACGCGGTGAGCGATCTCGCCGCGCAGGAATTTTTTATTGCGCGCGAGCGCCGCGAGTACGACATCGGTATCGCGGCCGCCGAGCGGCATTACGTAAATCGTCGCAAGCTTCAAATCAGGCGACATCCTCACCTCGGGAACGGTGATGATGTGGCCCTCGAGGTCGGGGTCGTGCACGCTACCCTGCGACAGAATATCGGCGACCGCGTGGCGCACGGTCTCGCCGACGCGCAATTGCCGTTGCGAGCCGCCGGGGGCGGAACCCTTGGTATGATGGCGAGGCATTGTCGGAAATCCCAATTGTCGTCATCAGCCGCC
>CAWFMW010000031.1:0-97899 GCA_963816815.1 uncultured Alphaproteobacteria bacterium | reverse complement strand
ACGTGCTCGAAGGCGAGGGGCTGATGGAGATCGCGGGCAAGAACCACGTGGTGCGCAAGCACGACTTCATCTTCCTGCCACCCGGCGTCGAACACGCGATTTCGAATTCGGGATTGGTCGACCTGGTGTTTCTGGTGATCACGTCTCCGGTGACGGATGACGAGAAGCCGGTGTGAGAGCCTGACCGAAAAATGAACCGCCGTTCTCGTCATGGCCGGGCTTGTCCCGGCCATCCACGTCTTTCCATTTGTACGGAGAGCTGGCCTCCGTTCACGATCGGCTTCGCCATGACCTTGCCTCGGCGCAATTCGACGAAGATCTTTTCCCCGGCTGTCGGCGGTTACAGTCAGCGGCCTTACCCCTAACCAGTGATTAATTTCACGTGTCAATGTGAAGAAAAAGCCTCACAGCAATTTAAAACATCGGTTGTATGAAGGCATCTCAACTTCATGGGGGTTGTGATGAGTGTCGTTCGCACCGAAAAGCGTGAGCGCAGCGCTGCTGGAAAATTGATCAAGTGGGCGTTTATTGCTTTCAACGTGCTTATGGCGGTTTGGATCGTCGGTGGCCTACACTCGGCGTCGAAGATACCGACGCATTCCGCCGCAGAGCAGCTAGGCGCGGGAATTGGTGCGACGATCGCCGTCACCATGCTTCTGGTCCTGTGGGCGTTAGGCGACCTGATCCTTGGGATTTTGGTGCTCGTTACCCGAGGTGACAAGGCAGTAATCGAAGAGTTGGTATCGAGCTTCGCGCACTCGTCGAGCACATCTTCGGAATTCTCCTTTGACATGAGCCGAGTTGATGAGCGGATCGCGCAGCTTAAGGCGGAAGCGAGTTCGCCCCGAACAACGGTGGCTGCGTCGGCCCCAAGTTCTCCGAGTTTCGGCAGACGGCGCGCGTAGCACTCAGACACAAATAAGAAACCTGAGGGAGGATCCCATGGACGCGTTGGTTGGCCTGTTAGCTCTTGCGAGCATAGTCGGGGCCCCGGTCGGGCTTCTCATGTGTCTCTCAGCGTCGAAGCGAGATCTTGGCAAAACGATCGCCTTAGGTTCTGTGGCTTGCTTCGGGGCCATACTAGCGGTGATCGTCGCGAGAGGTCCTACCAACGCTACAAAGTCGGCATCAGCGGAAACGGTCGCCCAGACAGCGGTTCAGCCACAACCGGAGAACCTCACCAGAAGCCAGATGCTCGCGAACTTCAGGGTCAGTGCGCTCTCTTGGCACAAAGACGGCTTCGGCACGATCATGATGGCCAGCTTCGTGGTTCACAACGACAATCGGGTTTCGTTGAGAGATATTGAGGTAACCTGTTCCTCGACCGGACCAAGCGGATCAATCATCGACACGAATGCTCGGACTGTTTACGAAGTCGTCCGCGACAGGTCCTATCTACAAGTCGATAAGTTGAACATGGGCTTCATTCGTACCGAAGCAACGGGGACGAAGTGCCGCGTCACGGGCTTTGCCAGGGCATGAAGCGAGGGAGCGCCCCTTCGGATCACATTCGGCAACACCGGCCGCTTCTCGTATCGCTCCACCTGCCACGCCCGCACTGCGGCGCCGCATGCGACAGGCGAAGCTGGAGGAATTCCGACGCATTATTCGCGGCGTGTTCGGGCTCGCGGCGTGTGACTGCAGAGTAGCGGCGCGGCAGCCAACCCCGTATGGTCCCCCGGATGGGAGACGAGACTATAGTGAACTATCGGCGAGGATTCTTCAGGATCTGGCTGGCGCTGTCAGCCCTGTGGGTGCTTGGCACTGCCTTCGTCGTTGCGGACACGAAGTCGAAGTACATCACCGACCAAGCGTTCGTCATGAAGGATGCCACATCCGGTTTCTACAAGCTCGATAACTACTTCGATCGTTACGACGCGGCCTTTAAGGCAGCCCACTGGGAAGTTGAGTTCCCAAACAACGTCACGCTGTTTGTTGTAAACGGCATTCCCAAGTCGGTCGTGGAGGCCAAGGGGAAGGAGTTCTACCAGAATTACTCCGAGCCGAGGACGGCCGAGATGAATGCTGCGCGCTTCGACTACTGGAGCAAGGGCGCACTTATCGCAATCGTGCCGCCATTTGTGCTGCTCTGTTTCGGTGTCCTGATCGCCTGGATTTTTGCGGGCTTCTCCGGGAAGCATTCTTCCTAAGCTTGCTACCACCCGGCCCCGCACCGGGCACCCGCCTACTGCTCACCCCCACAAATGCAGGCCCGCGCGCCGTTGCAACCCCGCGCCCGCCGCCGGGCCGGGCATCACGAGGGTACGACCCGCTAAGCCTTCGCCGAACCCAGCAACACCACGCCCCCAATCAAAATCGCGCAGCCCACCACCCGCCAGGCCGTGACCCGCTCGCCGAGGATCAGCATGCCGAACATCGCGCCCACCATCATCGACATTTCGCGCGCGGGCGCGACCAGGCTGAGCGGGGCGCCCATCTGGATCGCTGACAACACAAGAATATAGGACAGCGGCGACAGCGCGCCGACCCAGAACGCCAGCCACCAATGGCCCTTCATCTTCTCCCGCGCGCGAGGCACGTTCGACAGCACGATCGGCAGCATGACGAAGAAGCGCAGCAAATTGGTCACCCAGTCGAGCACGACCGGGTGGATGCCGAGCAGCTTGACGCCGTAGCCGTCGACGACCGTGTAGCCGGCGATCAGCGATCCCGTCGCGGTGCCCCAGCGCACGCCATCGAGGCCGCGCGGCCGGCGGAACGCCAAGAGATCGCCCTGCGTGGTGATAAGCCCGATCCCGGCGACGACGGCGAGCAGCCCAAAGATGCCCTGCGCAGTCGGCGTCTCCCGCAGCAGGATGAACGCGCCGATCGACGATAGCAGCGGCCCGGTGCCGCGCGCGATCGGATAGACCACCGAGAGGTCGGCGACCTGATAGCCGCGCTGCAGGCAAAGGCTGTAGGCCAGATGAATGGCCGCGCTGAGCAGGAGGCAGCCGGCGACCGGCAGGTTCCAGTGCAGGTCGCCATAAACCAGCAGCCAGATCATCCATGGCAGATAGATGAGGCAGGCGAACAAATTGTAGGCGAAGACGAAGGTGGGGCCGGCATCGGCGGCGCGCTTGGATAAAAGATTCCAGGTGGCGTGGATGAAGGCGGCGAGAACGACGAGGGAGAGCGAGACGAGCGACATGAGACCTCCGTGCCATCAGGCGCGAACAAGATCTCGACATCTCCTCCTCTGGGCTTTTATCCCTCGGGTGCAGCCGGGTGCTGACGCGGTTTCCGCAACGCTCGGACCGGCGATGGCGGTCTCGCCACCCGGAACCCTAGTTGCCACTCAGTCGATGGAACCCTGATATCCAAGGGAATCAGGTGCGGTCAATCCAAAATATCATGCTGCAGGCGCGCGATGCCGCGCGGTCAGGCCGCCAGATCCTGCAACAGCAGCGATGAGCCTCTGACCAGCACCTTGCGTCCCTTTGCCGTGATGGCCGGCACGTCGTCATGCATCACGGCGAGTCCGAGCGTGATCAGGCTGTCGACGGCGTAGCGGCTCATGCGCGGCAACCGCGAGGCCGGAGTCCGTAAGGCCTTCAACGCTTCCCACTGGGACGGCGTCAGCTCGTAGTCGAGTTCGTCTTGCATGGTGCCTCTGCATTCTCTCAGCTCTTGCCCACAATTCTTGTGGGGTCTCGTAGCGAACGCACATGAAGTTCGTGCGACCACAACGAGTCAGTAGTTCGACGCGCGACGATGCGCTGTCACATCATCGTGTCGTTTGAATCGATTGAATGTGTCGAATCACACAGTCGGCCGACAAATACGCTGGCGCAGAGTGCGTGAACATAGGGCGCGAAAAAAAGCCGCGCGATTGCCGCAACCCTTAAGAGAAAGTTGCTACCCAAAGGTAAACGTGCGGGCCCGTAGAAACACGGTTGCTGCGCCGCAATAATGCACACACGCAGGCGTGATCTGCCATCGTAGGGTGGGCAAAGCGCAGCGTGCCCACCATTTCACAGCGCATTCGGTGATGGATGGTGGGCACGTCGCCTCGCTCCTCTGCCCACCCTACGAATTCTCGCGCTTCGAGCGAATCTATCCCCGCCGCACGCTCGATCCGCCATCCACCGGCAGGGTCACGCCGGTAATGAAACTCGCTTCATCGGAGGCGAGGAACAATGCGGCGTTGGCGACGTCCCAGCCGGTGCCCATCTTGTGGCGCAGCGGAACCTTGGCGTCGCGCTCGGCCTCGACCTCGGCGCGGCTCTTCTTGAACTCGCGCGCGCGGGTGTCGACTGCCATCGGCGTGTTCATCAGGCCGGGCAGGATGACGTTGGCGCGGATGCCGTATTGCGCGTTCTGGTAGGCGAGCTGCTCGGTGAAGGCGATCATCGCCGACTTGGTCGCCTTGTAGGCCACATAGGGGTAGGTGGTGATCGCGGCCATCGACGAGATATTGATGATCGCGCCGCTCTTTTGCGCCCGCATGATCGGGATGACGTGTTTTGCGGCCAACACGCAGCTCTTCAGGTTGATCGCGACGCAGCGGTCGAACGCTTCCTCCGAGATGTCGAGCAGTTCGGCGTCGCCGCCGGACAGGCTGACGCCGACATTATTATGCAGGATGTCGACGCGGCCCCAGCGGCGTAGCGCATCCTCAACCATCGCCTTGAGGTCGGCATTCTTGGTGACGTCGGCCTTGAACACCGCCGCGGTGCCGTCCTTGGCGGCGATCAGGTCGACCGTCTCCTGGGCGGAGGCCAGATTGTGATCGACGCACAACACTTTGGCGCCTTCGCGGGCAAAGGTCAGCGCGGTGGCGCGGCCGTTGCCGATGCCCTCGCCGGGGCTCTGTCCGGCGCCGACGACGATGGCGACACGATCTTTCAGGCGCATTTCATTCCACTCCCGGGATCGGGTACTGTTTCAGTACCTCTTTGTAATAGGGTTCATTGTCCATTTTCATCGTCGCCAGCACGCGGACGACGGCGCAGTAGAAGGCGATGGTGAGCACGAGGTCGACCATGTGCTCGTCGGAAAGGTCTTTCTTGATCTCGGCGAACGTCGCCTCCGACATCGCGAGTTCGCGCACCATCTCGCGGGCGCCGCGCAGGATGGCTTTCGCCAGCGGTTCGAGTTTTGAGGGCTTGCCCTCGGTCTCGGCCATCAGGGCGGCGATATCGTCATCGGTGACGCCGAACTCCCTGCCGATCTTCACGTGGTGGGTGAACTCGTATTCCGATTTCTCCATCCAGCCGACCTGGAGGATCGCAAGTTCGCGCAGGCGCGGGTCGAGCTTGCTCTTGAAGCGGATGTAGCCACCGACGCCGTTGAAGGCGCGCGCCATGTCGGGCGAGTTCACCAGCAGCTTGTGCAGGTTGGTGTTGCGCTTGAGCATGTCGCGGTATTCGGGGGCGACCTGGTCGGCTTCGAGATAGGGCAGGCGGGCCATTTTGTTGTTGTCCTTGTTGGCGATAGAGGGTGAGGCTCACCTAGCCATAGAGCGCTTTGTGTTCCTGTTCGTAGTTGGCGTAGGATTCCTTGATGCTGGCCAGGTTGAGCAACATGGTTGCGACAGGCTTGTCGTCTTTCGCGAACACGGTCGTGCGCATCCACACGCTTTCGGTTCGCCGGCTGCCGCTCAGCGCCACGACCTCGCGCTCGGTGGTGTAGCTGTCGCCGACAAACAACGGCCCGCGCAGCAGGCGGATTTCCTGATCGGCGAACAGCCCGACCGCTGGCCCGCGGATCGGCAGTCTGTCTTCGCGGGCGCGGTATTGAAACAGCACGCTCAGCATCTCCATGGGAATGATCGCCCGGCCCCAGGGGTTCAGCTCCTGCGAATAATACGCCGAGGGCTCGGTGATGACCTTCAGCTTCTGCGCCAGCGAAAACGGATAGAGATCGCCCATGTGCTGGTCGAAATCCATCTTCACGGTCTGGCGCGGTGTCTTCATGCCGACCTTGAGGTCGGCGAGGATGACGGGATCGGCGAGCGGTTTTAGTTCGCCAAGCCGTCGGCTTAATGCCGTTTCTGTCACATCGCCGCCAACCGAAGCCGTGCCGCGCAAGATCTCAGTGCCGTCGCGCTTGGTCATGCCGATCGCGCAAGTTTTCTCGCCCGGCTTCGGCTTTTCGATATTGGCCTGCACTTCCTCGCCCTCGAAGGCGGGGTTGCGGTAATGCGCCGACAGGCATCCGGTCTCGAACCAGGCCTGGCCCCAGATCCGCTCGCACAGCGGCGCGAACTGGCTGAAATGGGTCGGGCCCTCGATGGTGCCGCCCTGAAAGCCGAGCTTTTGCGCGGTCGCATCGTCGTGGATCGAGGCGTGGGAGTCGTAGACCTGCGCGTGAAGCATCTGCTTCGGGCTGCGCCACGGCCCGACGAGCAGATTGCCGCTTTCCAATAGCTCGGTTGTGAACGCCGGTTCTGTCATCCCTGGTGTCTCCCTTTGCGCCGCAGCGTTTCAAAGAAGGCGGATTTCGGCAAGAGCGATCCACAGGGCGGGCGAGATATGTCCTGCGGCCATGAGTTCACGCTGGGCACGCATGGCAAAACCGGTGCATTCTGGTCACAATTAGACCGGTTCAAATCACCGGCGGAACATACGACGGGGAGCGGACGAATGGCGTTGATGGAAGTTGGGCTGGACGACAAATATCGTCTGGATGCGAAGCGCATATTCCTCTCCGGTACGCAGGCGCTGGTCCGACTTCCCATGTTGCAGCGCGAACGCGACCGCGCAGCGGGCCTCAACACCGCGGGCTTCATCTCCGGCTACCGCGGCTCGCCGCTCGGCATGTACGACCACGCGCTGTGGCGTGCCAAAACCTTCCTCAAGCAGCATGACATCGAGTTCGCGCCCGGTCTCAACGAGGACCTGGCGGCCACCGCCGTATGGGGCAGCCAGCAGGTCGGCATGTTCCCCGGCGCCAAGGTCGATGGCGTATTCGGTATCTGGTACGGCAAGGGCCCCGGCGTCGACCGTTCGATGGACGCGCTCAAGCATGCCAACTCGGCCGGCACCTCGCCGAACGGCGGCGTGATTGCGCTGGCCGGTGACGACCATGGCTGCCAGTCCTCGACGCTGGCGCATCAGAGCGAGCAGGTGTTCGCCGCCGCATTGATGCCGGTGGTCAATCCGGCGACGCTGCAGGATTATCTCGATCTCGGCATTTTGGGCTTTGCACTGTCGCGCTACTCGAGCTGCTGGGTCGGCTTCAAGGCGATTTCGGAGACGGTGGAAAGCTCGGCCTCGATCGTCAGCGATCCCGATCGCATCAGGATCATCATGCCCGATGATTTCGAAATGCCGCCGGGCGGTCTTTCCATCCGCTGGCCCGATGCGCCGCTGGATCAGGAGCGGCGGCTGCACGGCCCGAAGATGCAGGCGGTCGCGGCGTTCACGCGCGCCAACCGCTTCGACCGGATCGTGCTCGACTCGAAGCCCGCGCGGCTCGGTATCATGGCGACCGGCAAGGCCTACCTCGATCTCCGGCAGGCGCTGGCCGATCTCGGCATATCAGACGCCGAAGCGCAGGCGCTGGGACTGCGCATCTACAAGGTCGCGCTGACCTGGCCGCTGGAGGAATCCGGGGCAAAGGCGTTCGCCGAAGGCTTGCAGGATGTGCTGGTGGTCGAGGAGAAGCGCGGGTTTATCGAGGACCAGCTTCTGCGCATCCTTTATAATGTCGATGCGTCGAGGCGGCCCTCGGTGGTCGGCAAGCGCGACGAGACCGGCGCGATGCTGCTGCCGAGCGAGGGCGAACTGACGCCGACCATGGTGGCGGCAGCCGTCGTGGCGCGGTTGCGCAGGCTGGGTCATCGCAGCCCGGCGCTGGAGCAGCGTCTCGCAAAACTCGAAGCGTTCGACCGGCCGGCGGAAGGCGTCGGCGCCGCCAAGCTGCAGCGCACGCCGTATTTCTGTTCGGGCTGTCCGCACAATACCTCGACCAAGATCCCCGAGGGCAGCCGCGCCATGGCCGGCATCGGCTGTCATGGCATGGCGCTGTCGGTACCGAACCGCCGCACGCAGACGATCTCGCATATGGGCGCCGAAGGCGTCACCTGGATCGGGCAGGCGCCGTTCACCAGCGAACAGCACGTCTTCCAGAACTTGGGCGATGGCACCTATACCCATTCCGGCCTGCTGGCGATCCGCGCGGCGGCGGCTTCCGGCGTCAACATCACCTACAAGATTCTTTATAATGACGCGGTGGCGATGACCGGTGGCCAGCCGGCCGAAGGCGGGCTGACCGTGTCGCAGATCGCGCACCAGGTTTCGGCAGAGGGCGCAAAACGCCTCGTCATCGTCTCGGACGAGCCGGAGAAATATCCCAGCAATTACTTCCCCTCAGGCGCAACCGTTCATCATCGCCGCGAACTCGACGCGGTGCAGCGCGAGCTGCGCGAGGTCAAGGGCCTCACGGTCCTGATCTACGACCAGACCTGCGCGGCGGAGAAGCGCCGGCGCCGCAAGCGCGGCCTCTATCCGGATCCGGACAAGCGCATCTTCATCAACGAGCGCGTCTGCGAAGGTTGCGGCGATTGCTCGACGGCGTCGAACTGCGTCTCGGTGCAGCCGCTGGAAACCGAGCTTGGTCGCAAGCGGCGGATCGACCAGTCGAACTGCAACAAGGACTTTTCCTGCATCGAGGGCTTCTGCCCGAGTTTTGTGACCGTGCACGGCGGCAAACTGCGCAAGGCCGACCGTACCGCGGCCGATCCGTCGGCGCTGTTCGCCGACCTGCCGGTCCCGGCCGTGCCGGTACTCGACGGCGCCTACAATATCCTCGTCACCGGGATCGGCGGCACCGGCGTCATCACCATTGGCGCGCTGCTCGGCATGGCCGCCCATGTCGACGGCAAGGCCTGCTCGACGCTCGACTTCACGGGCCTGTCGCAGAAGAACGGCGCGGTCATGAGCCATGTCCGCATCGCGCCTGACGCGGACGATCTCACCACCGTCCGTATCGCGCCGGGCGGCGCCAACCTTATCCTCGGCTGCGACATCGTGGTCGCCACCAGCATCCCGGCGCTGAGCCGGGCCGAACGTGGCGTGACGCGCGCGATCGTCAATGCCGACCTGTTGCCGACCGCGAGCTTTGTCATCAATCCCGACATCGATTTCGAGGTGGGGACGATGCGGGAGTCGCTCAACGAGGCCGTCAGCGCCTCCGATCTCGACATTCTGGACGCCACCGGGCTGGCCTCCGCGTTGATGGGCGACAGCATCGCCACCAACTCCTTCATGCTCGGCTTTGCGTTCCAGCGCGGCGCGATCCCGCTGTCGCTGGAGGCGATCATGAAGGCGATCGAGCTCAATGGCGCGGCCATCGAGATGAACAGACTGGCGTTCTCCTGGGGCCGGCTCGCCGCGCACGATCTGCAGCGCGTCGTCACGGCGGCTCGCTTCAAGAATTCAGGTGCAGCCCCGGCAAAGCGGACGCTCGACGAGAGCATCACCTTCCGCGCCAAATTCCTGACCGACTACCAGAGCGAGGCCTATTCGAAGCGCTACCTCGCCGAGGTCGAGCGCGTTCGCGCGGCCGAAGCCAAGGGCTCGCCCGGGTCGCATGACCTCACCGAGGCTTTTGCCAAAGGCCTGTTCAAGCTGATGGCCTACAAGGACGAATACGAGGTCGCCCGGCTTTACTCGGACGGCGAATTTGGCAAGGCGCTGAGGGAGCAGTTCGACGGCGACCCCGGCGTCAAGGTCAGCCTCGCGCCGCCGCTGCTGGCCAAGCGCGACAAGGTGACCGGACACCTGCGCAAGCGCGAGTTCGGCGGCTGGATTCTTCGCGCCTTCGATATCCTGACGCGGTTCAAGTTCCTGCGCGGAACGGCGTTCGATCCGTTCGGCTACACGGCCGAACGCCGGATGGAGCGGGCCTTGCCCGGCGAATATTCGGCAATGATCTTCCGCCATCTCGACCACGCGAAGTCGCAGGATTGGCCGCGTCTGGCGGTGCTGGCGAAGTCTGCGGAACTCGTTCGCGGCTACGGCCATATCAAGGAAGCCAATGTCGCCAAATACCGCACGGAGTGCGCGCGTCTGGAAGGCGCGATCGGTCAGCCCGTGGCGCAGGCGGCCGAATAGGTTCCGCTCATCCTGGCTGTGAACTTTTCCACAGCTAGAAGCACTTACCAGTATCTTGCTGGTGCGAACGGCTGGAATTGTCCGGCCGGCTTCCTACATTAGGGTTTCAGTTTCACCTTTTGGTAGATTTCAGGAGGCCGGCGATGGGCCTGAAAATTGCTATTGCGACAGTACTTTGCACGGGGCTCCTGCTATCGGGCGGCGCCGCGCTGGCTGACGAGTATCGCGCAGGTGAACTGCTCGGCCTCGATCTCCCGCAGGCCGTGCTCTCGCCGAAGCGGCTCGGCCCGGAGACGCAATTCGCCCCGGTCCGGATCGAGGCGAAAACCGATAGCAGGCCGGTGAAAACGGAACGCGTGGTGGTGGCAAAGGAAACCGCGCCGAAGCCGCAAGTGACGCAGGAGCGGGTAGAGAAGCCGCGCGCCGCCGCCCGCACCAAGCTGGCGCGGCGTCACAGCAACCCGCTCGACGCACAGGCGCGCGACACCCGCATCCAGAAATGGCCGTGCAAATCCGGCGGCATCTGCGGCTGGCAGAATTAACTCGCTCTCTAACCTCATGGTGAGGAGGCGCGAAGCGCCGTCTCGAACCATGTAGCCCCGCCGGTGCCACTCATCCTTCGAGACGCCGCTTCGCGGCTCCTCAGGATGAGGTCTGAAACCTTCCGATCCTACGTCATCCACCTGTCGTAAAACCTTCGGCCCACATTCAAATTGCTCGGGCACACCGTCGTCGTGATTCGACGAGGGTGCTTCGATGCCGATTGCGATTCGCGCAAAACAAGGCTTGAACAAACAAGCCGTTAACCGGCGTCAATGGCTGGTCCGTTCCGCCGCAACGCTTGCGGTTGCCGGTATGGGCAGCCTCGCCAGACCCTACCTCAGCCGCGCCGCCGACCGGCCGCTGATCACCAGCGGCATTCAATCCGGCGACGTCTCGGCCAACTCCGCGGTGATCTGGGCGCGTGCCGACCGGCCGGCCCGGATGCAGGTCGAGTGTTCGACGCTCGAGAATTTCAGGACCATCATCGGCTCGGCCTCCGCCGACGCCTTGCCAGACAGCGATTTCACCTCAAAAGTTCTGCTCGGCGGCCTGCCGGCGGGGCAGGACATTTTCTATCGCGTGCGGTTCGAAAGCATCGACGGGCACGGCATCGCCGGCGAGACGCAGATCGGGCACTTCCGCACCGCGCCCGTGGCGCGGAGCAACGTATCATTCGCCTGGTCGGGCGATACCGCGGGGCAGGGCTGGGGCATCGACGAAAACCGTGGCGGCATGCGGACTTACCGCACCATGCTCGAAAACCGTCCGGACTTCTTCATCCATTCCGGCGACCATATCTACGCGGACTGTCCGGTGGAGCGGGAGTTGAAGCTGCCCGATGGCGACCTCTGGCGAAACATCGTCACCGAAGAGAAATCGGTGGTCGCCAAAAACCTCGAACAGTTCCGCGGCAATTACAAATACAACTGGCTCGACCAAAACTTTCGCGCCTTCCATGCCGCCGTGCCCCTGTTCGCGCAATGGGACGATCACGAGGTGACCAACGACTGGGCGCCCTTGGGCACTGCCGACGAAACCGGCTATGCCGAGGACGGCAGTTCGCTGCTGGTGGCGCGGGCGCGCCGCGCGTTCCACGAATTCATGCCGATGCGTGCGGTGCCCGCCCGCGACGGCCGGATCTATCGCAAGATCGCCTATGGCCCGCTGCTCGATATCTTCATGCTCGATATGCGCAGCTACCGCAATTCCACCTGGAATAAGCGCGACGACCAAAGCGAGGCCTGCATCCTCGGTGCCGCGCAACTGGCCTGGCTGAAGCGCGAACTGGTCGCGTCAGACGCGACCTGGAAGGTGATCGCCGCCGACATGCCGATCGGCCTGTTCAGCGAGGATGGCATTGCGCTCGGCGATGGCCCGCCGGAGCGGCGCGAGCATGAGATCGCCGATCTGCTCTCGTTCATGAAGCGCGCCGGCATCCGCAACACGGTGTGGCTGACCGCCGACATGCATTACACGGCGGCGCACCATTACGATCCGAACCGCGCGGTCTATCAGGATTTCGAACCGTTCTGGGAGTTCGTCTCCGGCCCGCTGCACGCCGGCACCTGGGCTCCGGCCCCACTCGACAATACGTTCGGACCAAAAGCGATGTTCCAGAAGGGCTGCAGCGGCGAGAATCTCGCACCCTGTTTCGGCCTGCAGTTTTTCGGCCGTGTCGACATCGACGGCAAGACCGAGGTGATGACGGTGACGCTGAAGGACGTCGACAACCGCGACCTCTGGTCGGTTGATATCGAACCCCGCCCGGATGCGCGGCCCGGCCGGATCATGGCGCAGCATATCTGACGCCTTCGATCGCGGGCTCGTCGGCACGGAATCCCGAACTAGCTTCCATGTTCGCGCCGCAGTGTTCGGATAGGTTCACCGTACCGGCGCGATAGTGTGCAAAATCACATCCCGAAGTTGCGTTAGTTCTTGAAGGAGGCGCAGCGGTGACGCACAATTCGCTCTTCCTCCCGACCGGAGCCCCGCCATGTTTATCGCCGAGAGCAAGCGCCTGACGCATCAGGGCGCGAGAGAGATCATGGCGACGGCGCTGGAATTGGCCGGCCAGGCCAACATCGCGATTTCCTGTGCGATCGTGGATGCCGGCGGACACGTCATCCTGATCGAACGGATGGACGGCGGCCGTTTTCATACCGTGCACTCCTGCACCACCAAGGCGGTCTGCGCCGCGTCAAACCGGCGCCCGACCACGGCGAAAGGCGCGGCCGGCCAGGACCTCGACGTCAGCCATGCGATCGGACTGGCGCTTGCGGCAGGTCCGGAACGGTGGACGGCGATGGAAGGCGGCGTACCGGTGCTGGTCGACCGCGAATGCATCGGTGGCGTCGGCGTCAGCGGCGGCGATTGGGAGACCGATTTGCGGATCGCCAAACTGGCCGTCGAGTCGATCGGCGCGACGTGGGAATGACATCGTCTTGAGGAGTGCAAAGTGATGGGTGCCGATCCGCTTCGGGTAGCTTGCATCGGGATGGGATGGTGGTCCGACGTTCTGGCGGACGCCATCCAGCGCTCGGGCAAGCTCGAGATCCGCGGCTGCTACACCCGATCAGATGAAAAACGCAAAAGCTTCGCGGCAAAATACCGTTGCCGGCCGGCTGAGAGCTACGAAGCGCTGCTGGCCGATCCCGAGATCGAGGCGATCATCAACACGACGCCGAACGACGTGCATCTGGCGACGACCAGCGCGGCCGCAGCCGCCGGCAAGCACGTCTTTCTGGACAAGCCGATCGCAAACAGCATTTTTGACGGCCGCGCCATCACCGAAGCCTGCCGCAAGGCCGGCGTGGTGCTGGCGCTCGGCTACCAGCGGCGGCGCGAGAGCCATTTCCGCCATGTTAGGCAGCAAATCGACGCCGGCCGGTTCGGCAAACTCGTCAACGCCGAGGCGAACATCAGCCGCGACCGCCTAGGCAAGGTCGATCTCTCCTCGTGGCGCTACCAGGCCGCGGGGATGCCGGGCGGCGTGATGCTGCAGATCGGCATCCACTACGTCGACGTGCTCGAATATCTGCTCGGGCCGGTTCATGCAGTGCGCGCGCAGTCCGCGCAACTGGTGCTGCCCGGCGACAACCCTGACGTCGCGAGCCTGATCCTGCAGCATGAGAACGGCGCGCTCTCGACGCTGAACGCAAGCTACGCCTCGGCGTCCGAGTATTACCTGATGAACGTCTACGGCAAGGACATGACGGCGTTTTACGATTTTCACAACGGGCTGCGGCTGCTCAAGCGTGGTGAAAGCCAGCCGGTCGCGGTGTCGTGCGCTGTCAACGATACGCTGGTCGAGGAGCTCGACGAGTTCGCCGCGGCGGCGCGCGGGCAGGGCCAGCACGAAGTCGGCGGCGAGGAGGCGACGCGATCGCTCGCGGTGGTCCGCGCCGGCATTCTCTCGGCGCGCGAGGGGCGTGCGGTCGAGGTCGCCCAGATATTGAACGGTGACGGATAAATCTGACGGCGCAGCAGCCAAGGACAGGGAGCGCGCGTGATGAAACCTGGCACGTGTGTCTGGAAAGCTTTTGCGGTTGCGATGGTATTGGCCGGCCTCGCCGGGAAGGTCGTCGCACAGGACTATCCCTCCCGGGCGATCACGGTGGTGGTGCCGTTCCCGCCCGGCGGCGCCAGCGATGTCGTGGCGCGCATCGTCACCAACCAGATGTCAAAAATCCTCGGGCAATCCATCATCATCGAGAATGTCAGCGGCGCCGGCGGCACTGTGGGCAGCGCCCGCGTCGCCGCTGCCGCACCGGACGGCTATACCTTGCTTGCCGCGGCGATGGGCTCGCATGTCGCGGCGCCCGTGCTGACGCCGAACCTCAAATACGATCCTGTCGCCGATTTCGTGCCGATCGGCTTCACCGCCCATTCCCCGGCGGTCATCATCGCGCGGAAGGATTTCCCGGCCAACGACCTCAAGGAATTCGTCGCAGTCCTCCGGCAACGGGGCGACGCGGTGAAGCAGGCCCATGGCGGCATCGGCGCGTCCTCGCATATGGCGTGTCTCTTGTTCACCGCGGAAATCGGCGCGAAGCCGGCGCTGGTCGCCTATCGCGGTTCAGGGCCGGCCTTGAACGATCTGGTCGGCGGCCACGTCGATTTCATGTGCGAGCAGTCGGTCAGCGTGGCGGAGTCGGTTTTGGCCGGCTCGGTCAAGGCCTTCGCGGTCTCGGCTACGAAACGTCTCGAGACGCTGCCGAACGTTCCGACCGCGAAGGAGGCCGGCATCAACTATGAAATGAGCGTGTGGGCAGGGCTGTTTGCGCCGAAAGGCGTTTCGCCCGAAATAATCGCCAGGCTTTCCGATGCGCTCGACCGGACGCTGAATGAGGATGTGGTGCGCGAGCGGATTGCCCAGCTCGGGGGCGCGATACCGGTAAAGGACGAACGCAGCCCCGCTACCTTCGATCGTTTTGTCCGCTCCGAGATCGCACGCTGGTCACCCATTCTTGCCGCGGCCGGAACCGGCAAATGAGGGCAGCTCAGTGCCGTAGGGTGGGCAAAGCGCAGCGTGCCCACCATGTCACAGCGGACTCGATGATAGATGGTGGGCACGTCGCTTCGCTCCTCTGCCCACCCTACGGCTCCGGCTCAGGGCCTCGTCACGAGATAACCGACCGCCAGCATCAGCACGGAAATCGTTATGACCGCGCCGAGCACGGCGGCGATGATCGCCGGCAATTGGTGCGCATCCAGCCATCGTTGCAGCGCCTTGACCATCGCATCCCCTGACCTGATCTTGATTTGCCTCACGCCCCGGGCACAGACTATTCAATACCGGCCTATTTCCCTCAATGAAATACCGTCGGCGCGGCTTTCGCTGCGGGGCGGTCTCCCGGAGTCATCATGGAACATCTTGAAACCCAGGGCATCAACCTGCCCAGGCTCGGACTCGGCACCTTCCGCATGCAGGGCGATACCTGCCGCGTCGCGGTCGAAAGCGCGCTCGGCCTCGGCTACCGGCATCTCGACACCGCCGAGATGTATGGCAATGAGGAGCCGATCGGCGCCGCGATTGCCGCCTCCGGTGTTGCCCGCAAGGATCTGCATGTCACCACAAAAGTCTGGAACGAGAACCTGGCGCCGGACGCCATCCGCCGGGCGTTCGATGCATCGCTGAAAAAGCTCCGGCTCGATCATGTCGATCTCTATCTGGTGCACTGGCCGGCGCCGAGGATGAATCTGCCGGCGATGTTCGAGGCCCTGATGAAGCTGAAGGAAGAGGGCCGCACCCGCGCCATCGGCGTCGCCAATTTCAACATTGCGCTCCTGAAAACCGTGGTCGAGGAGATCGGCGCCCCGATCGCCTGCAACCAGGTCGAATACCACGTCATGCTGGACCAGACGCGGCTGCGCCAGTTTCTCACTGCGAAATCGATTCCGCTGGTCGCCTATTGTCCGCTGGCGCAGGGCAGGGTGGCTTCCGACCCGGCGCTTGCGGCGATCGGGCGCAAGCACAATGCTACCGCGGCGCAGGTCGCCCTGAAATGGCTGCTCGATCAGGACGGCGTTGCCGCGATCCCGAAGGCCTCGCGCAGCGAGAGCCAGCAAGCCAATCTCGACGCGTTGAAGATGAAACTCGACGATGCGGACAGGAAGGCCATCGCGGCCTTGCCCAAGGACAGGCGGTGTGTAAATCCGGGTTTTGCGCCGGCGTGGGATTGATGCGATTCCGGTCTTTTCCGCCGGCCGGAATTCGGGTTTTTGCTACACACGGGCGCGGCTCCAGTCCATACTGGATCGCATCAAAGGGAGGTCTATCAAATGCGTGAAGCTGTTATCGTTTCCTATGCACGTACCGGACTGGCAAAGTCCGGCCGTGGCGGGTTCAATATTACTGCGCCGATGGCACTGGCGGGCCACGCCATCAAGCATGCCGTGGAGCGCGCGGGCGTCGAGAAGGAATATGTCGAGGACTGCTATCTCGGCAATTGCGCCCATGGCGCACCGAACATCGGCCGTCAGGGCGCGCTGCTCGCCGGCCTGCCGAAGTCGACCGGCGGCGTGTCGGTGAACCGCTTCTGCTCGTCGGGCCTGCAGACCATCGCGATGGCCGCCAACTCGATCCGCTCCGATGGATCGGACTGCATCGTGGCCGGCGGCGTCGAGAGCATCTCGATCCCCGGTGGCGGCTCGCCCAAGGAATCGATCGATCCTGACCTGCTCAAGGTCGCGCCCGATATCTTCATGGCGATGATCGACACCGCAGATATCGTCGCCGAGCGCTACAAGGTCAGCCGCGAATATCAGGACGAGTATTCGCTGGAATCGCAGCGCCGCATGGCGGCCGCCCAGCAGGCCAACAAGTTCAAGGACGAAATCGTCCCGATGAAGACCAGGATGAAGGTGGTCGACAAGGCGACGAAAGCGGAAAGCATCGTCGACTACGTCGTCGATCGCGACGAATGCAACCGGCCGGAAACGACCATGGAAGGTCTCGCCAAGCTCGAGCCGGTCAAGGGCCCCGGCAAATACGTCACCGCCGGCAACGCCAGCCAGCTGTCTGACGGCGCCGCCGCGGTCGTGCTGATGGAAGCCAAGGACGCCGAGAAGCGCGGCCTCAATCCGATGGGCCGCTTCGTCGCCTGGGCAGCGGCGGGCTGCGAGCCGGACGAGATGGGCATCGGGCCGATCTACGCCGTGCCTAAACTGTTGAAGCGCCATGGCCTGAAAATCGACGACATCGATCTCTGGGAGCTCAATGAAGCCTTCGCCAGCCAGTGCCTCTATTCGCGCGACAAGCTCGGCATCGATCCCGAGAAGTACAATGTGAACGGCGGCTCGATCGCGATCGGCCATCCGTTCGGTATGACCGGAGCGCGTCTCACCGGCCACATCCTGCAGGAAGGCCGCCGGCGCAAGGCCAAGTGGGGCGTCGTCACGATGTGCATCGGCGGCGGCCAGGGCGGCGCGGGCCTGTTCGAAATCTACAGCTGAGATTTTCGGGCGCGTCTACGCGCAATATCGACCGCAATAACGAAAATGGCTCCGCAAGGAGCCATTTTCCGTTAGGCACCGACAAAACGACGAAAATACAAGCGACGAAAAGCCCTGTTCTGATCAAGTCAGAACAGGGCTTCGACGCAGTTCAAACTTAGTAGCGATGCTTCTTGATGATCACGACCTTGTCGTGATGACCATGGCCCCATCCGCGATGGTAGCCGCGGTCGCGATGACCGCGATACTCGGCGCGCGCGCCATAGCCATGATGATGGCCGTGGTAGCCGCCACGCTTGATCACGACAGTCTCGGCGCTCGCAATCGACGGCGCCGCGATAATGATCGCACCAAGTGCGGCGATAACGTATCCAAGCTTCTTCATTCCAGTCTCCTCAATTGATCGAGGATAGAACATCAAACCGCAGCGAACGTTCCCGCGGAATTCCAAGAGATTTCTGAATGCATGTTCAGACTCAAGTTGCACGCGTTAGCCGTTCGACTTTTGGCGAGTTTGTAGGATGGGTGGAGCGAAGCGATACCCATTGCGCTTCCGCGGAGGGATTTGATGGGTATCGCGCAGCGAAACCCATCCTACATGAAGCCGTCGCTCGCCTGCCCACACCGGGAATGCCGTCGCCTCCATTGGCCTTGCGTGGGACGATGCACGCTTGCGGAACGCCTGTGTCCGGCGCATCATCGCCGCATAAAAATCATATCGGGGGGAGTGTTGCGATGACCGGATTTTCACGCCGTGATTTTCTTAAAGTAACGGGATCGGCCGCCGTCGCCGCCGCGTCGGGCTCTGCCAACGCCGCGATGGGGCCGAACGACAAGTTCGACCTCGTGATCAAGGGCGGTGACGTACTCGACCCCAGCCAGTCGCTGCGCGGAAAACGCGACATCGGCATCCGCTGGGGCGTGATCGAGGCGGTCGAGAACGAAATCCCGGCGGCGCGTGCGTCAAAGACCATCGACGCGTCCGGCAAGCTGGTGACGCCGGGATTGATCGATCTGCATTCCCACGTCTACCCCTACGGTTCGGCGATCGGCATTCCCGCCGACGAACTCGTGCAGTTTCAGGGCACCACCACGGTGGTGTCGGCGGGCGACGCCGGCGTCAACAATCTCGCGGCGCTGCGCCGTTACATCGTGGCGCAATCGCGGGCGCGAATTTACGCCTTCGTCCACATTGCCAATAACGGACTGTCTGCTTTCCCGGTGGCGGAGCTCTACAATATCGACAATGCGCAGGTGGAAGCCTGTGCGATGGCGCTCGCCGAAAATCCGGACTTCCTGCTCGGCGTCAAGGTGCGGATGTCGGAGAACGTCATCTACAAGCACGGGCTCGAGCCGCTGAAGCGGGGCATTCAGGCCTGCGAGATGTGTGGCTGGCCCGCCAAAATGATGGTGCATATCGGCGGCGTCGAAACCAAAGAGCTGATGTCGCAGATTCTCGACCTGCTGCGGCCAGGCGACGTTCTCACGCACGCTTATTCAGGCTTCCCCAATAATGCCGGCGTGTTCACCAATATTGTGCAGGACGGCAAGCTGCTGCCGGCGGCGCTTGCCGCCAAGCAGCGCGGCGTAATGTTCGACGTCGGCCACGGCGGTGGCAGTTTCGATTTCACGGTGGCGGAGGTGGCGATACCCGGCGGCTGCGGGCCGGATACGATCTCGTCCGACATTCACGTGTTCTCCGGCAATTCGCCGGGCATGCCCTATCTGCCGAACGTCATGAGCAAGTTTATCGTTCTGGGATATACGCTGGAGCAGGTGGTGGCGATGGCGACCATGGCGCCGGCCAAGATCATCAACCGCACGCCAAAAATCGGCACGCTGCAGATCGGCGCGCCCGGCGACGTCGCGATCATGGATTTGATCGAGGCTCAGACCTCGTTCGTCGACACCCGCAACAACAAGCGCGAGGGCAAGCTGCTGCTCAAGCCCGTGCAGACCGTGATCAACGGCGTGCCGTTCGGCCGGCCGTATCAGTCGCCGTTCGCGGTGCGGTGAGGGGCGGGATAGTCTCCGGCGCATCACCATTTATCAGGTCACTGAATGAGGGAGCTTGAAAATGCCGGCTTATGTGGTCGGGCTGCACCGGATCACAGATCCACCCAGATTCGAGGAGTACAAGACCAAGATTGGACCGATGGTTGCACGCTACGGTGGTCGTTATTTGACGCGCGGCGAGAACCTCAAGATGCCTGAGGGCGGATATTGGGCACCTGAGCGTGTTGTGGTGATAGAGTTTCCGAACATGGCTGCGATCAATGCTTGGTACTCATCTCCGGAATATCAGCCGTTAATCGAGCTACGCAAGGCGTGTCAAAGTGAGAACGATATGACGTTTTTCATGGACGGGATTTAAGCGGCTGGAGTGGCACAGTGCACAGTGTCGCTTATGACCGAAGCGGATATGAGCCAAGCTTGCGAATGCGGATTAGAAGGTTCGCGCGCTGGTCAGCTTGACTGCCGCTGCGTCCCGATATCGCCGACAATGTCGGCAATCACGGCGCCCATCACCAGGGCGCCGCCGGCGAGCACCCGCAGCGTGGGATAGTCGCCAAATCCCACCCAGATCCAGAACGGCATCAGCGGCGTCTCCAGCGTGGAGATCAGCGCCGCCTGGCCCGACGGCAGCAGGCGCGAGCCGAGGAAGAACAGCGTGAGGCCGAGCGCGACCTGAAGGCAGCCGAACATCGCCAGAATCAGAAGGTCGAGGCTGCTGACAGCCGTTATCCCGTGGGCAAAGGGAAGGCTGATGGCGCTGCCCAAAAAGTTCGACAATGCGGCAGCCGCGATCATCGGCGTATTCCGGTGCCGCCGCACCATGACCGTCATTGCCGCGATCGCCAGCGCCATGAAGCAGGCGAGGGCAACGCCGAGAACATCGGAGCCGGCGCGGGCACCGCCGACGATGATGACGACGCCGACAAGCGCCACCGCGCTCGCCAGCATGGTTCGCCGATGGGGGATCTCCTTGAGCCATATCCAGGCGAGCCCCGCCGCGAGGAAAGGGCCGGTCGCGATGATGATCGCGACATTGGATACATTCGTGAGCTGCAGCGCAGGGATGAAGGCAATCATCGCCAGTGTCGAAAACGACGCCACTAGCCAGCCGTTGATGTCGATCCTGACCAGATCCCGCAAGCTGACGCGGCCCTGCAACAGCACCATCAACACCATGATCATGCCACCGGCGAACAACCCACGCCAGAACAGGATGGTCCAGGAAGTCGTAGGGAAGCAGCCGTGTGAAGAACGGGGCGGTGCTCCAGGCAATGGCTGCGGCGACGACGAGGGCGATGCCGAGGCGATGCTGGGAGCGCGCCTCCGTCATCTCTTGCTCACGCTGAAGCGAGGTTAAGGCTTCGGCCGAGCAGCTTGCCGACGAGACGCGCGGGATCGTCAGGAATGGCGTCGCCCCGCCAGGCAACGTGCTGATCGGTGCGCGCCACGACGAGCTTGCGGGCGCCGGGCGGCTGGGCTTCGCCGACGGCGACATCGACCACCGCGAATGGCACGCCGCTGGCGTTCATCGCCTCCGTGAGAGGGGCAACCGCGACATCCGGATCGTAGCGCAGCAGCGTATAGCCCGGCCCGAGCGCATCGTAGACCGGCCGGCCGTCTGCGAGTTCGGCGAACGGAAGCCGGCAGCCCGGCGTCGAGGACGGCGTGAAATCCGCCATCGTAAAGCCCGGCTGCTCGGCGCCGTCATAGGCGATGATCGGGGAGCGATCGTAGAAATAACCGAAATTCAGGCCGGCGCAGCAATATTGCTGCACGTTCAGGTCATAGGCGGCTTGCCCCACCTGCTGGCGCACGGCGTCGCCTTCAGGCCCCGGCTGCTCGATGGCATCGGGTACGGTGCGCCGCTGGCTCAACACCTTGCCCGCCATATCCATCGCGAAGCGCGACACCTGCTCGGTGATGGGCAGGCGCTCGGCCTCGTAGGCATCGAGGATGTCGATGTCGGCCCATCCCTGCAGATAGGCCGCGAGCAGCCATGCGAGGTTGGTGGCGTCCGCGATCCCGGCATTCATGCCGTAGCCGGCATAGGGCATCCACAGATGCGCGGCGTCCCCGCAGATGAACGCGCGTCCTTTGCGAAAGCGGTCGGCGACGAGGCGGCGGCCGACCCAGTCCTCCTTGCTGAGGATTTCGTATTCGAAATCAGGACCGACGCCGAGGATGGCGCGGATCGAGGCGTCGCGATCGACCGACTCGAAGGTCTCGTCTTCCTTGTTGAGGTGGTTATGGATCAGCCAGTTCTCGCGGCCGTCGATCGCAACCACCGTGCCGCAGCGCCGCGGGTTGAGCGACAGCGTCATCCACGCGGGCGCGTCCATGAGAGCGAGCAGGCCGGGCGCGCGGATATAGGTCGATTGCACGCGCTGGATGATCGGCGTCCCCTGCAGATTGGCGTCGATCGCCTTGCGCACCAGCGAACGCGCTCCGTCGCAGCCGACGATGAAGTCGGCGCGAATCTGCGAAGTAGTATCGGTGTCGAGGTTTCGAACGGTGGCAACGATTCCTTCATCCTCTTCGCTGAAATCCTCGAACGCGGTGCGGTTCAGGATCTGAAGCCCGTCGATGGCGGCGGCGTGCGCGAACAGCACCGGCTCCATGTGGACCTGGTTGATGCGATGCGGCGGCTCGGCTGTCGGCCAATCGGTGTCGGGTCCGCCTGTCGCGGTGTAGCGGTCGCGCCGGCAGGGAATCAGGATGCGCGACAGCTCGATGCCGGTTGCCGTGGTGCGATAGGAGCAGTCGTTCGGATAGTCAGCGGGCAATCCGGTGTCGCGCAACTTCCGCGCGAGTCCCAGTCGCCGGAAAATCTCCATCGAACGTGACGAAACATGATTGCATTTTACGCTTGGCGGCTCACCCGCGGAGCGTGTCTCCACAACGGTGACTTCTATTCCCCTGGTTGCAAGATCCATCGCCAGCGTCAGTCCCACCGGACCGGCGCCGATCACGAGAACACGGGTCATTAACTGGTCGCTCACTAGTTTGTTGATTGCCGGCATGTCGCTTGTTGCCTTTGGACGTTCATGCATTACTGCTAACTGCAGAAAATCATCGGAGGCCTTGAATGTTTCCGTCTCTTCGGCGTGCCCTTGTCGGTGCCGCTGCGCTCGCCTTGTCGTTGTCGTCGTTCGCGGTCGATACAGCAAACGCATATCCTGACCAGCCAATCAAGATCATCGTGACGTTTCCGCCCGGCGGCAGCGCCGACATAGTTATCCGTGCCTTGCAACCCGTGCTGTCGGAGACGCTGCGTCAGACGATCATCATCGAGAACAAGTCGGGCGCGGGCGGCAATATCGGGATCGGGGCCGTGGCGAAGTCCGCGCCTGACGGCTACACGCTCGGTGTCGCCGCGGCCGGCGTGCTGACCGTCAATCCCCACCTCAATCCTGCGGCGATGCCGTTCGATCCGCTCAAGGATCTGGTGCCGGTGACGATGCTGGCGGAAATTCCGTTCGTGCTGGTGGCTTCGCAGCAGTCGGCCATTACGTCGGTCGCGGACGTCATTGCCAAGGCCAAGGCGGAACCGCAGGGCCTGTCGATCGGCCATGGCGGCAACGGCACCGCGATGCATCTGACCTCGGCCCTGTTCAATCAAAAGGCCGGTGTCGGAATTCAGTTGATCGCCTATCGCGGCACCGCGCCGGCCTCGGTCGACGTTCTCGCCGGCCACATCCCGCTCGCGGTGCTGGATATCCCGGCGTCCAAGCAGTTGATCATCGACGGCAAGTTGAAAGCGCTCGGCGTCTCCGCCGCAAAGCGCGTGGTCTTCCTGCCCGACGTTCCCCCGCTGGCGGAGCAGGGCCTCAGTGAGTTCGAATTGGTCGGCTGGTTCGGCCTGGTCGCGCCCGCCGGCACGTCGCCCGAGATCGTCAACACGTTGAATGCCGCCTTCGTGAAGGCATTGAGCGATCCCGCCGCGATCGAGAAAATCCGCGTTCTCGGCGCCGAACCCGCGCCCACCTCGCCGGAGGCTTTTGCAAAATTCATCCGGAGCGAAAGCGCGAAATGGGGCAAGCTGATCGCCGAGACCGGGATCAAGGCGAATAGCAGCGCCGGACATTTCAGAAAGCGTCTAAGCGCATTTGATCCCGATCAATGCGACGGCCCTTTCGCTTCGCGATCATGGCGGGCGAAAGGGTTGAGCGTGGCACATAGCGAAAGCCTGTCCCATACCGAGACGCGTCTGAACCGTCCGGTCCGGCCGATCCTGCGTGATGCGGACGGCCGTCTGCCGCACGAAAGCGAATTTCTCAAACAACTCGGGATTCGCGTCCGCGAGATGCGCGCGCTGCGCGGCATGTCGCGTCGGGAACTCGCCCGCCTGTCCGGCCTTTCCGAGCGCTTCGTGGCGCAGATCGAGGCCGGCAAGGGCAATGTCTCGATCGTGCGGCTGCTGCGGATCGCGATGGTGTTTCGCGGCGATGGACCGGCTGCCTGAGCGGCGGCGGACAAGGAGAGATGGCCATGGGTGAGCTGGTTCTTGCGGCCAAGGTCAGCCACGTGCCGTCCTTGATGCTGTCGGAGGTCGCGGGCAGCCCGCTCAGGAGCGCGCGGCAAGGCGCGGTGAATGCGCTGCGCGAGCTTGGACGCCGGGCGCGGGAGCGCCGCGTCTCGACCTTCGTGGTGTTCGATACGCACTGGCTGTCCAATTTCGGCTATCACATCAACGCCAATCCGCACCATCGTGGCGCCTTCACCAGCCACGAAGCCCCGCAGATGATTCAGGATCTGCATTACGATCTGCCGGGTCACACGGCGCTCGCCGAAACGATTGCGGGTGAAGCCGCCGGTGCCGGCCTCAATGTGATCGCGCACAGGGTTGCGAGCCTCGGGCTCGAATACGGCACCATCGTGCCGATGCACTACATGAACGGCGACGGCTGGGCCAGGGTGGTCTCGGTCGCGACGCCGCTGTTCACCTCGCCGGAGGAGAGCCGCCTTCTGGGCGAAGCGACGCGTCGCGCCATCGCGCTGTCAGGCGAACGGGTGGCGATCCTTGCCAGCGGATCGCTGTCGCATCGGCTGTGGCCGAACAAGAAGCTCGGGCCGGAGGCGTGGACCTCGATCGCGAGCGAATTCAACCGTCAGGTCGATCTGCGCGTGCTCGAACTTTGGCAGCAGCGCCGCTACCGCGAATTCATCGCCATGCTTCCGGACTACGCCGTCAAATGCAACGGCGAGGGCGGCATGGCCGATACCATCATGCTGTTCGCAGCGCTCGGCTGGGACGACTTCAACGGCGAAGCCGAGCAGCTTTGCGACTACTTTCCGTCGAGCGGCAGCGGTCAGGTCAATGTCGAGTTTCACGTCGGCGGATGATCTGACCGGCTGGCCGTACGGGTCGCTCAGCTCCGCGCGCGCTTCTCCACATTCGCAATCCGCTCCGGCACGCCGAATTCCTTGCGGCAGACTTCGGCGAGCACGGCGACGCCTTCGCGGATCTGCTCATGCGAGGGGCTGGCGAAGCACAGCCGCAGCCGGCTGCCGGAGTAAGCCTTGTCGGTCGACCATTCCGGCCCGGGATTGATCGCGACGCCGGCGGCGAGTGCGGCCTGATAGAGCTTTAGCGTGTCGACATTGTCGGGCAGCTTCACCCACAGGAAGATGCCGCCCTTGGGATCCTCGAATTCGGCCGAGGTGCCGAACTGCTCGTTGAGCGCCTCCATCAGCGTGTCGAGCTTGGCGCGCAGGCCGCGCGTCAGCTTCGGCACATGGGTGGAAAAATGCGGCGCGCAATATTCCGCCAGCACCATCTGCTCCAGCGCGCCGCTTCCGGCGTCGGTCTTCAGCGCCAGCATCCGCGACATCATTTCCCAGGGCGCGACGATGAAGCCGACGCGCAGCGCCGGCGCGATCGATTTCGAGAACGAGCCGATGTGAATGACGCCGCCATGCGGGCTCATGGCGTAGATCGCGGGCGGGCGCTTCCCGTCCAGATCAGATCGGCGTAGCAATCGTCCTCGAAGATCGGCACGCCATATTGCTGCGACAGTTTCAGCATCTCCGCGCGCCGCGTCTCCGGCATGATCGAGCCGGTCGGGTTCTGCACGGTCGGGATGGTGTAGATGTATTTCGGCGTGATGCCGCGGCTCTTGTGGTCGGCAAGAGCTGCCGCCAGCGCGTCCATCCGCATGCCCTCATCGTCGAGGGGAATGCCGACCGCCTTGACGCCGAGCCGCGTCAGCCGGTTCAGCGCGCCCTGATAGGTCTCCTGTTCGACCAGCACGGTGTCGCCGCGCGCCAGCAGCGTTTGATTGACGAGGTCGAGCGCCTGCAGCGAGCCAGAGACGATCATGATGTCGTCGGCGCCGCAGGCGATGCCGGCGTCGCGCTTGAGTTTTGCGGTGAGGAATTCGCGCAGCGGGACGATAGCCCTGCGGGCCGCTGGCAAGCCCGTAGGTCGCGAGCGTCTTGCCCTCGCGCCTGAGCACGGCATTGATCGCGTCGATCAGGCCGTCGACCGGAACCTGGTCGGGATCGTTGTTGCCGCCGACGAAACTGTATTTGGCAAGGCCGGTCCACCGCGCGGCCGGCGCCGGCAATCCGGCGGGCAGCAAGGGCTGCGAAATCGAAGGGGGTTGCGGTGGACATGGACATTCACTCCCGTTTTGTTTTTCGTTGAGAAGGTCTTTGCGACCCTCCGGCAGGCTGGTTCTTGCAGGCTAGTTCTTGACGATCCTGATCGGCCGCCCCTGGGTGATGAAGGCATAATGCCCGGGTCCGACGCTGCCGACCATCAGCGCCTCGACCGCGGGCTCGGCGATTTCGCCCGTGGCCGCCCAGTCGACCACGAAATTGGCTCCCGTTCCGCCGCGCACGTCATTGGCGGGAATGAAGACTTCGACGGTCGCGAACGGTTTTAGCGCAACCGGCGACTTGAGGTAGCTCTCCACCATCTTGCCTGACGTGTCGAAATAGGCGATCCGCTTCAGGATCAGCGGGCGGGTCTCGGACGCGTTGTGGACGCTGAGCGTGACCGAAAAATCCGCCCGCAGCTTGCCCTGGCTCATCGAGACGCTGGAATAGACCGGCACGTAGAAGGCGCCCGATACGGCGGGATTTTCCGCCGGCACCGCGGTCAGGGAGGCGGCAAAATTCTGTTCGATGGCCCCGGCCTGCGCGCTTGCGGCAGGGGAATATAGTATCGACAGCGCGGCCAGAATCGCGAGAAAAGCCCCCATTCCATGGCTGTGACACATTGCTTGTTTGACCCCTGCGCCGGGACCTCTAGGTTGGGGTAGGGGCAGAAATCGGACCTATGCACGAGCTTATTCGCGATATCACCTTATGTATCCTGTTCGCCTGGGTGCTCGGCCTGCTGGCGCATTTTTCCCGGCAGCCGCTGATCCTGGCCTACCTTATCGCCGGGTTCCTCATTGGTCCATTCGGCGTGGGCTTGGTCAAGTCCCAGGAATCGATCAACGTCATCTCCGAACTCGGCCTGATCTTCATGCTGTTCATGATCGGGCTGGAAATCGACCTGAAGAAGATCGTGCGCGCCGGCAAGGTCATCCTGTTTGCCGCGGGCGGGCAATTGATCGGCGGCTGCCTGCTCGGGATATTGTTCTTTATCGGGATCGGGCTGTCGATGGGCGGCGGCCATTTCGACGCGCTGTATCTCTGCATCGCCTGCGCGCTGTCGAGCACGGTCATCATCGTCAAGGTGCTGTACGAGAAGCGCGAGCTCGACACGCTGCCCGGGCGCATCACGCTCGGCGTGCTGGTGCTGCAGGACATCTTTGCGATCCTGTTCCTGGCGGTGCAGCCGAGCCTCGATAATCTGCAGGTCAGCGTGATCCTGCTCTCGATCGCGCCGGGTCGGCGCGCTGGTGGCGACCGCGCTGGTGCTTGAGCCGCTACGTGCTGCCGTGGCTGTTCCACCAGATCGCGCGCCGGCCGGAACTGATCCTGCTCGGCGCGCTGGCCTGGTGCTTCCTGATCGGCGAGATCGCCGAGCGGCTGCATCTGTCGCGCGAGATGGGCTCGCTGGTGGCGGGCGTTTCGCTGTCGACATTCCCCTATGCGCTCGACGTCACCGCCAAGGTGACGACGCTGCGCGACTTCTTCATCACGCTGTTCTTTGTCTCGCTCGGCATGACGATCCCGATCCCCGGTCCGTCGGTGATCGGGCTGGCGCTGATGATCGCCGCCTTCACGGTGGTCAGCCGCGTGGTGACCACGTTCACGCCGCTCTATCTGATGAAGCAGGGCCTGCGCGCCAGCCTGTTGCCGGCGATCAATCTGGCGCAGATCTCGGAATTCTCGCTGGTCGTGATCCAGACCGGCGTCGCCGCGCACCATATCAGCGCCGAGACGTCGAGTGCTGCGTCATTCGCCTTCGTGGTGCTGGCGGTGCTGAGCACCTTCGTCATGGGCCGCAGCGACCAGGTCACGCGCGCCCTGATCGGCCCGCTGAAGCGGATCGGCCTGCGCGATCTCGATCACACGCATGACGCCGACGGCCACGAGGGCGGGCACGGCGAGGCGCGGCGCATCGTCATTCTCGGCTTCTTCCGCGCCGCCAGCGCGCTGCTGAGCGAGATCGAGCGGCGCAGTCCGGCGGTGCTCGAACAGATCACCGTGATCGATTTCAATCCGCTGGTGTTCCGCACCTTGACCGACCGCGGCATGCACGTGGTCTATGGCGACATCAGCAATGTCGATACGCTGGTGCATGCCGGCGTCGGCAAGTCCGAACTGATCATCCTCAGCATCCCGGACTCGCTGTTGAAGGGCGCCGACAACGAAAAGCTGGTCCGCCACGTCCGCTCGCTCAACCCGACCGCCAAGATCGTCGCGACCGCGGAGATGCTGGCCAATGTCGGCGACCTCTACGGGGCGGGCGCCGACTACGTCACGGTGACCCGGCTCAGCGACGCCCACGAGCTCTACAAGGTGATCGAGGCCGCGCAAGCCGGGCTGCTGGACGACAAGCGCGCCGAGACCGACGCGCTGCTCAGCGAGCGCCGCGAGGTGCTGCCGTAGGAGCGGGGCGCGCTACTATCGAAAGGAAGGCTGCGTAGCCCGGATGGAGCGCAGCGCAATCCGGGGCAGTCTCTCTGCTGGGCGCAGTCCCCCGGATTGCGCTGCGCTCCATCCGGGCTACTCAAAGCGACCTCACAAACTGCTGTCCTGCGCCATCGCCTCCGCGAATGCCGCGCGGCGGCGGGCGATGAACCCCGCGATCAGGATGGCCGCGACCAACAGCCAGATGGCGACCGCGATCGGGCTGTCGACATAGATCCAGGGATCGCCCTGGCTCAGGAACAGCGCCTCGCGAAAATGCTTTTCGATGTTCGGCCCGAGGATGAGGCCGACCACCAGCGGCGCGAGCTGGAACTTCATCTTGTTGAAGAAATAGCCGAGCGACGCCGGCGCCGAGCAGCACCCAGATGTCGAAGATGGAGTTGCGGACGCTGTAGGTGCCGATCACGGACAGCACCAGCAAGCAGCGGAATGAACAGATAGTGCGGAATCCGCAACAGGCTGACCCAGACGCCGACCATCGGAATGTTCAGCGCCAGCAGCATGACATTGCCGATATAGGCCGAGGCGATCAGGCCCCAGAAGATTTCGGGGTGCTGGGTGATCAACAGCGGCCCGGGCTGGATGCCCTGCACCAGCATGGCCGAGATCATCAGCGCCGCGATCGGCGTAAAGGGAATGCCGAGCGCGAGCAGCGGCACCAGCGAGGCGGTGGCGGCGGCATTGTTGGCGGCTTCCGGGCCGGCGACGCCTTCGATGGCGCCGCTGCCGATTTCCGCGCCGTATTTCGACGTCGCCTTTTCCAGCCGGTAGGAGGCGAACGAGGCCAGCGTCGCCGCTGGCCCGGGCACCAGGCCGAACAAAAAGCCGAGGAACGTGCCGCGCAGCCATGACGGCACCGCGCGCTTCCATTCGGTGCGCGTCGGCAGCAGCTCGCGCATCTTGACCGACTGCGGCTTGTTCGCGGCATGCGCCCGGTCTTCGACCAGCAGCATCAGTTCCGCAAAGCCATAGAGCCCGACCACGACGGGCACCAGCGAGACGCCTTCGGCGAGATCGGGAATTCCAAACGTGAAGCGCGTCTCGCCGGTCACCGCTTCCTGGCCGATGGTCCCCAGCATCAATCCGATCGTCATCGGCAGCAGCGCGGAGGCCAGCGTGCCGCCCGATATCCGCGACATCACGATCAGGCCGCCCGCGGTGAGTGCGAAAAATTCCGCCGGCCCGAACAGGATCGCGACCTGGGCGAGATAGGAGGAGAACATCATGACGCCGATGACGGCGAGCGTGCCGCCGATGAAGGAGCCGACGGCGACGATGGTCAGCGTCGCGCCGGCGCGGCCCTTCTTGGCGAGCTGATAGCCGTCGATCGCGGTGACGACGGAGGCGGACTCGCCGGGGATGTTGAGCAGGATCGCCGTGGTCGAGCCGCCATACATCGAGCCGTAGAAGATGCCGGCCATCATGATCAGGCCCGCCGTCGGGTCGAGCGAGAAGGTCAGCGGCAGGATCAGCGCGACGCCGGCGACCGGGCCGAGGCCGGGCAGCACGCCGATCGCGGTCCCTGCGAATGCGCCGACGAAGGCCGCCAGCAAATTGGCCGGTGTGGCCGCGACGCTCAATCCGTACAGCAGGCCCTGGAGGGAATTCATTTCATTCTCTCACTGTCATTCCGGGGCGCGCGAAGCGCGAACTAAGGTGCGCAATTGCGCACCTGAGAATCTTCGAGATTCCGGGTTCGACGCTTCGCGTCGCCCCGGAATGACGGGGTGTCAAAACAGCCATTGCCGGAACACGCCCCCGGGCATCTGCACTTTCAGAAGCCGGACGAAGAACCACTCGAAGCACAGCGCAATGGCGATGGCGTAGATCGCGAGCCGCAGCAGCGATCGGGTAGGATCGTCCGACAACAGCCACATGCTGGCGAACAGGAACAGCGCCGAGGCGATCATGTTGCCGATGACCGGCATCGCGAGGAAGTAGAGCGCGAATGCGGCGAGCAGCAGGAGCAGGCGGCCAAGATCGGCGCCGGCCGGCAGCGTGAAGGTCGCCGGCATCGTTCCGTCGTCGCCGCCACGTCGTTCGAACAGCACCGACAGCCCCGAGATCGCGAGCAGGGCGCCCAGCGCGATCGGAAAGATCGCAGCACCCGGCTTGTGCCATCGCCCGACCGACAGCGTCTGCCAGGCGTTCGTGACGTAAATGGCAGACAGCAGCAGCGCGAGCAGGGCGACGATCCGCCGCGCCGGGACCAGCGAGACACTTCGCGCTGGCGTCACTTGTCGTCGTCCAGGAACTTGATGACGTCGCGGAACTTGCCGTCATAGCCGGCCAGTTCCTTTTTCATGTCGTCGCCGAATTTCGGATCCCAGGTGTAGCCGTTGGTCTTCAGGAAACTCTTGAACTCCTCGCTCTCGACGATGACTTTCGAGACCGCGAGCAGCTTGTCCAGCACCGGCTTCGGCAGGCCGTTGGGGGCGATCACGTAATAGCCGACGGGAAAGGTGTCCTTCCACAGCGTCTCGCCGATCGGCTTGGCATCCGGCAGCAGCTCGTATTTGCCTTCCTGGAACACCGCCAGCACCCGCAGCTTGCCGGCGTCGATCTGGCCCTTCATGCCGGGCGCGAAGCCGGCAGTGCCGTCGACCCGGCCGCCCAGCGCTGCGAGCGTCGCTTCGCCGCCACCGCCGGTAAACGGCACCGTGGCGATGCGCAGGCCTGCCAGCTTGTTGAGCTGCTGGATGGCGATGTCGTTGATGGAGCGCAGCCCGGACACCGAAACCTTCAGCTTGCGCGGGTTGGCCTTGGCTTCGGTGAGGAAGTCGTCGAGCGTCTTCCATCGTGCCTCCGCAGGCACCGCCAGGATGACCGGCAGGTCCGAGAGCTTTGCGATCGACTGGTAGTCGTTGGCCGATTTCCAGACCAGGCCCTTCATTTCGTGCGGCTGGTACGCCAGCGACGAACTGGAGCCCAGCCCGATGGTATAACCGTCCGGAGCGGCGCGGATCACCGCGCCTGTGCCGATGGTTGCGGAAGCGCCAGGCTTGTTCTCGACGATGACCTTGACCTTGAGTTGCTTCTCCAGGAGCTCGGCATATTTACGGCTGATCGGGTCGGTCGAGCCGCCCGGCGCGTAGGGCACATAGAAGGTGATATCGCGGGTCGGCCACTCATCCGCAGCGCGCGCAGGGTGCGATACGCCCGCAGCCGCCGCCAGCAGCGTCAATCCGGCCCATGCCATCAGACGGAAATTCGCTTCACGCATCATGTCTCTTCCCTAACGCCGGTTTCTTGTTCTTGTGGGATGACCATGGCGATTGATGGCTGACCTCGTCAATGCCTATTGCCATGCCGGCCCGTTGTAGCAGGGCTTCCGTCAAGCCGGCCGGCGCCGTTCCGCCCTGCGTATTGACGCTGGCGCAGACCATTGAGTCCGGCTAATGCACTGGCTGCAAATAGCGAGATGTTGGAAAAATGGCCGATACTATCCAGGAAGTTCTGCAAGCGTTTGCCAAGGGTGAACTCGTCGTCGTCACCGACGATGACGACCGCGAGGGCGAGGGCGATTTGATCGTCGCGGCGTCGTTCTGCACGGCGGAAAAGATGGCGTTCATCATCCGCCACACCTCGGGCATCGTCTGCGCGCCGATCACCACCGACGACGCCCGCCGGCTGCGGCTCGATCCGATGGTGGCGCACAACGAGTCCAACCACACCACCGCCTTCACGGTGTCGATCGACTACAAGCCCGATGGCGGCACCGGCATTTCGGCGGATGAGCGCGCCTCGTGCTGCCGCGCGCTCGCCAATCCCAACGCCGGCGCCAATGATTTTGCCCGGCCCGGCCACATCTTTCCGCTGATCGCGCGCGACGGCGGCGTGCTGCTGCGCTCCGGCCATACCGAGGCGGCCGTCGATCTCTGCAAGCTCTCCGGCCTGCCGCCGGTCGGCGTCATCTCCGAGTTGATGAACGACGACGGCACCGTGATGAAGGGCGAGCAGGTGGCGCGCTTCGCTGCCACCCACAAGCTCAAGCACGTCACGATCGCTGACATGATCGCCTACCGCCAGGCGCGTGAGAAGCTGATCGAGCGGGTCGCGACCTTCACCACCGACAGTCCGATCGGGCCGCTGCAGGGCTATGCCTATCGCTCGCCGTTCGACGAGATTGCGCATGCCGCCTTCGTCTATAACGGCATCGGCGACGGCAAGAACGTGCTGACCCGGCTGCACAAGCCGAACATCGTCAAGGATATCTTCACCGGCCCGGCGCGCATGCAGATCGTGCTGAACCATTTCCAGAAGGCCGGCCGGGGCGTGCTGGTCTATCTGCGCGACGGCGCGGCCGGGGTTCCGGTCCAGCCGGTCGGCGAACAGAAGTCAGCGGAAGCCGATCGCAACCGGCAATGGCGTGAAGTCGGCGTCGGCGCCCAGATCCTGCGCGATCTCGGCATCACCTCGATCGTCAACCTCACGTCCTCGGTGCACGACTACAAGGGACTATCCGGCTTCGGCATCGAGATCGTCTCCAACGAAAAGTTGGAGGGATAGCGTTCGTCATTCCGGGCTGATGCGCAGCATCGAAGCCGGAATTTCGAAATTTCCCGATCTGCGATTGCAAATCTGAGGTTCGCGCTACCGCGTGCCTCGGAACGACAATGGCGATAAGTCACCCAATCCATTTGCGCTTCGGCCGATAGCGCATTAGTTTGTCGACAATTTCCTTGAGACCAGTGATGCGAAAGGGATTTTCATGAGCGTGCGCCCTCAGACCAAGGACAAGCCGGCGGCGGCTTCCTTTCAATGGGACGATCCGTTTCTGCTCGATGAGCAGCTCACCGAAGACGAACGCATGATCCGCGACACCGCGCGCGCCTATGCGCAGGACAAGCTGTTGCCGCGCATCGTCAAGGCCTATCTCGAAGAGAAGACCGACCGCGAGATCTTCAACGAGATGGGCGAACTCGGCCTGATCGGTATTACGTTGCCGGAAGAGTATGGCTGCGCCAATGCCAGCTACGTCGCCTATGGCCTGGTGGCGCGCGAGATCGAGCGCGTCGATAGCGGCTATCGCTCGATGAACTCGGTACAGTCGTCGCTGGTGATGTATCCGATCTACGCCTATGGCGACGAAACCCAGCGCAAGAAATACCTGCCCAAGCTCGCGACCGGCGAGTGGGTCGGCTGCTTCGGCCTGACCGAGCCGGATGCCGGCTCCGATCCCAACGGCATGAAGACCCGCGCCGAGAAGGTCTCCGACGGCTACAAGCTGACCGGCAGCAAGATGTGGATTTCCAACGCCCCGATCGCCGACGTCTTCGTGGTGTGGGCAAAATCCGTCGCGCATGACAACCAGATCCGCGGCTTCATCCTCGAAAAGGGCATGAAGGGCCTGTCGGCGCCGAAGATCGGCGGCAAGCTTAGCTTGCGCGCCTCGGTCACCGGCGAGATCGTGATGGACGGCGTGGTGGTGCCGGAGAGCGCGCTGCTGCCCAACGTATCCGGCCTGAAGGGGCCGTTCGGCTGCCTGAACCGGGCCCGCTACGGCATTTCCTGGGGCGTGTTGGGCGCCGCCGAAGACTGCATGCACCGCGCCCGCCAGTACACGCTCGACCGCAAGCAGTTCGGCCGGCCGCTGGCGGCGACGCAACTGGTGCAGAAGAAGCTCGCCGACATGGAGACCGAAATCGCGCTCGGCCTGCAGGGCTCGTTGCGCGTCGGCCGCCTGATGGACGAGGGCAAGATGGCCCCGGAAATGATCTCGATCGTCAAGCGCAACAATTGCGGCAAGGCGCTGGATATCGCCCGCGTCTCCCGCGACATGCACGGCGGCAACGGCATCCAGATCGAATACCATGTGATGCGCCACACCGCGAATTTGGAAACCGTCAACACCTATGAAGGCACCCACGACGTCCACGCCCTGATTTTGGGTAGGGCGATCACGGGCATTCAGGCGTTTTCGTAGGCTTCAAACTACTCCGACCTCATCCTGAGGAGCCCGCGCCTTCGCGGGCGTCTCGAAGGATGGCCGCGCGACAGATCTTGCCTGATGCTTCGAGACGGCCCTGCGGGCCTCCTCAGCATGAGGGTTCGGTGGGAAGCGCGACGCTACATACAGGCGAGTCCCCATGGCCGACAACGACGACATCCCGTTCAACCGCGATTTCCCGCTTAAGCCGGGCGTCGTCGATGAAGCCCGCCCCGGCGTGCGGCGCGTCCTGTGCAACAATCCGAGCCCGTTCACCTTCACCGGCACGGTCAGCTACATCGTCGGCAAGGGCAAGGTCGCGATCATCGATCCCGGACCCGATGACGAGGCGCATGCGAAAGCGCTGCTGGACGCCGTGCGCGGCGAGACCGTGACGCATATTCTGGTCACCCACACCCACCGCGACCACTCGCCGAACACCGCGCGGATCAAGGCCGCCACCGGCGCGCCGGTTTATGCCGAGGGACCGCATCGCGCCTCGCGGCCGCGCTTCGAGAGCGAGAAGCACAATCCGGAATCCGGCGCCGATCGCGATTTCAGGCCGGACATCGAAGTCAAGAACGGCGACGTCATCGAAGGGCAGGGGTTTGCGCTGGAGGCGGTCGCTACCCCCGGCCACACCGCCAACCATCTGGCGTTCGCGTGGGCCGAGCGAAAGATCAATTTCGTCGGCGATCACGTGATGGGATGGTCGACCTCGATCGTGGCGCCGCCGGACGGCGCCATGACCGACTACATGGCCTCGCTGGCGCGGCTGGAAGTCCGCGAGGAGGACCTGTATTTCTCCGGCCACGGACCGGAAATTCCGGAAGCACAGCGCTACGTGCGTTTCCTGACCCGGCACCGCCAGGCCCGCGAGGCCTCGATCCTGCATCGCCTCGCCAAGGGCGAGGCGGATATTCCGACCATGGTGCGCGCGATCTATATCGGCATCGACCCGCGGCTGACGACCGCCGCCGGCTATTCCGTGCTGGCCCATCTGGAAGACCTGGTCTCGCGCGGCATCGTGGCGACCGCCGGCGATCCGGTGATCGGCGGCACGTACCGCTTGGCGTCCTGATCCCGGTTCCGAGACGCGTCAGCGCTCGCTCGCCGCGATGATCTTGCGCCAGGCCTCTGGCGACAGCGAGTAGGGGCCGGTGGCGCCAGCGTGAAACAGGCGCCACAGCGACGGTTTGATCAATGTCGCGAGCACCGCCAGTGCAACCGGCAGCGCGGCAATCGGGTCGCCATCGACCGGCGTCAATTCCTCAACCGCATCCTTATAGTCGCCACGGCATCGCAGCGCGGCAATGAGCTCGCGCAGCACCGCGCTGCGTGTCCCGTGCTCCGCCGCACCCAGGACGGACAGCAGAAGCTGGCGCGAGCGTACGCCGGTTTGCCCGTCCGGGAGCGCCGGGGGATGACCACCTTGGGCCAGCTCGAGCATGGCGCCGACGAGATCGACCCCGGCGAGGAGTGCGTTGATCGGCTCGACCAGCCGCGGATTGACGTCGATGACCAGCGGTCCATCAGTCGTGACGATGACATCCATCGAGATGGGCCCGTGCCAGTCGAGCGCCTGTACCAGCTTCTGCAGATATTCTTCCAGCCTCGGAAGCCGAATGCTTTCCTTCACCGCGGCGCCGCCGCCGATGCCCTCGATCACACGCAGATTGGCGTGATGGGCAACGAGCCGGCCGTGGTCGGCGAGCGCCTGCACCATCGCAAGCGGGCCCGAGGCTTGCGTCTGCACCAACAGCTCCTCGGTACCGAGCCCGAGCGCCTCAGCTGCGTCGACAAGTTCGTCCGCCGTGGCGGCGCGGCGGACGCCGGCGCTCGCGGTCGAGATCGGTCGCTTCACGAACACCGGAAACTGCCCGATCGCAGCAAGATCGTTCTTGCTGCGTACGACGACGGAGGCGGGCTGCGGAATGCCGATCGCATCCAAGGTGCGCCAGGCCTCGATCTTGTCCTGCACGCGGCGTAGTGCTGCGAAATCCGGAACCACCGTCGCCACCTCGAGCCGGCTGTGCTGTGCCGACAGCACCGCCACCTGCTCCTGCGTCGGCAGCAGCACGTCGATGGTGCGCAGCCTGGCGATGCGGTTTGCCGCCGCAAACCAGGCAAGCGGATCGTCGGCGAAGCGCGGCACCCGATGCAGCGCGCGGACATGACGTGTGAAACGCGTGAGGCAGAACGGCGTCGAGGACAGGACTTCAACATGGTGACCAAGCGCGCCCAGCCGTGCCGCGACCTGGCGGGAGGTCAGACCGGAACCTTCGCTGAGGAGCACGCGCATGACATCATTCCGATATCCCGGGTTCGCGCCCGGGTATGAGGCTAACGCGTCACTTCTTCACCGTCTTCGCCTGTGTCTTGGCCGGCGCTTGCGGCTTCTTCTGCGCCGGCTTGGCGTTGTCGACCGCCGAATTGATGTCCTCGATCAGCTTGGAGACGCGCGCGGCGTTGCTGCCGAGGTCGCTTTCGAAATAGCGCGAGGAGGAGCGGATATCGACGCGCGATTCCTCGCCGTCGGGCGTGATGCGGATCGAGATGTCCTCGCGGAACCCCATGATCGGCGTCCGCGCCACCGCCTCGATGCGGCCGATGCGGCGCGGCAGTTGCGGCGGCCGCTCGTCGATCACGAGCCATTTGCGCTTGGCGACCAGCGCTAGCGCCACCTCATAGGCCCGCTGCGGCGGGACTTCGAGCTCCACGGTCTCGATATCGGGATAGGCGATGCGCTGCTGTTCGGCCGAATAGAGCCCGGCATAGACCGCGGAGTTGGTGCCGTCGCCGCTGCGCAGCCGCGCCAGCGCCTCGAAGCGCGGCGGATCGATCGGATCGGTGGTGACGTCGTAGATCTTCGGCAGCTTGCGGTACTGCAAAGCCAGGTAGGCCGGGTAGGCGAGCAGGATGGTGCTGATCAGGAACGCCAGCAGGATCCGGCCCATGCCGCGCGACCCGTTTTGCCAGATCGCGGCAAAGGCGGCGAGGCCGACCAGGATCGAAAGAACCGCGAGGCCCAGCGCGCCGAAGAAGGTCGCCAGCGCCGGCTTCATTTCCAGGAAACCGAAACGGACGATCAGGATCGAGACCGCCACCGCGACCACGGCAAAAATGGCGAGGTTGCGCGACCAGGTGGCGAGGCTGGACACGGGCTCCGACTGGTAGGGAGCGGAAAACCTTCGGGCCATCGGTAAATCTGCCGGGTTGGAGTCTGTCCGGCCTGCTGGCGGGCCGGGCTGCAAACTCGCAGCTTGAGACCACGGCGGGGCGCGAATTTCAAGGTTTGCGCACGACTAATCGGCCAAAGCCCGGCCGCAGCTACCTCGCCGTTAACTATCCCTGTAAATCGATTATTAGTTGTACATTGAAGTAGGTCCAACTTTCGTCTACCTCTTGCCCCCTGGTTGTCGTATTTGCCGTAATGGGACTGTCCTGCAACGGGCACGGCGAGCGCCAACCAAATGGAAACGGTGGGTGTCAGCCGGAAGCGCTGCAGGATGATCTTAACTCCCGGTCCTTGATACTGGGCGGAGCCGCAAAGATGCGGTTGCGCCCATCCGGAGTTTCAGGGATCATCGCATAGGGCGCAATCGGCATACGTCCGCGGGGCTGGTGGATAGCCTCATTGGGGCGAGTGTTCAGTATGAGTGATGCAAAGCACGAAGGATATCTCGGTCCGAACGATCCGGAATACTATGCTCCGCGCGAGCTGAGGGACCGGGCGTCCGGCGAGCAGCCGAGCCCGTCGCTCGTGCAGAACGATGGATGGCGTCCGCGAGTGCCGACGGAAGGACCGTCCTTGCAACCATTTGGCAAGCCTGCACGCCGCCAGGATTCCGAAATGTTCACCAAGGCCGTCGCGCAGGCCATGCAGGAGGCGAGGGACATTGCGCCGGTCGAAGCGCCATCCGTGCTCCGCGATCTGTCGGGACGGCGCGCATTGCTCCAGCAGGTCATCCGCTTCTCGATCGCGGTGGCGATTGCAGCGAGCATCGCGACGCTTCTCGTCATGGCCATTCCGTCTTCGCAACGCCCCGCCGGCCAGGACGCGTCGCTTTCGGCCGCCTGGCAGTCGGTTAAATCGTCGGTGATTCCGGCGCAACAGCAGCCGGCGCCGCAGAAGCGTACGGCGACCCTTGCCGTGCAGGATGGCAGCGGGTTCACCAACGATCCGGTGCCGCTCGGCATTCACGTCGGCGCTCCGCCGCCCGACGCGTTCGTATCCATCAGCGGACTGACGGCGGGCTCACGCCTGACGTCGGGCAAACGTATGGGCGCCGGCGAGTGGCGCGTGGCGGCGACGGAGATTTCCGGTGTTTCGGTCATTCCGCCGGATGGATTCACCGGCCAGATGCTGGTGACGGCGGAATTGCGTGACGCTACCGGCGCGGCGCTTACCGGCACCTCTACGCGGCTGAGCTGGCAGGCTGCACCAAATCTTGCTGCGTCAAATCCTGCTACGCCGAATCTTGCTACGCCGAGTCTTGCTACGCCGAGTCTTGCCGCGGTAGCGCCCAGGGCCGCCACGCCGCCGCCGCCGGCTGTCGTGTCGCCGCCGGTTGCCGTAGCGCCACCCGTCGCCGTGGCACCGCCGGTCGCCGTGGCCACGGCCGCGCCGTTGGCGATGCCGGCCCCGCCGCGGGCGGAGGTCGTGCGCAGCCTCGATCAGAGGGAAGTCGCTAACCTGATCAAGCGCGGACAGGATCTGCTCTCCAGCGGCGACGTCCAGTCGGCGCGACTGTTGCTGATGCGCGGCGCCGAAGCGCGCGATGCGCGGTCAGCCTTGCTCGTCGGCACGACCTACGATCCGGCGCTGCTCAGGCAGATCGGCGCCGATGGTCCGATGGCGGACGTTGCCCAGGCCCGGATCTGGTATCAGCGCGCAAAGGAGTGGGGTGAACCCGACGCACAGCGAAAGCTGGACGCACTGGCGCTCTCGAGGTGATTTCGACGCGGCGCCTGCCAGGCGCCCGTCAGAGTTTTTGAGTACTGGAGTGTTTTTCCATGATGATGCGATTTGTCACCCGCGTGGCGTCTCGCTGCGCGGTCGCGCTGTTGTGTGCGACATCGGCCTTCGCCCAAGGTAGCCCTCAAGGCAACAAGGGCGAGATCGATCCCGGCGCAGTGAGCGAGGGACTGAAGGCCATATTCAGCTATAGCAGCGGCAACAAGAGCACGCGCGAACGGCTCAACGCCAACACCATCACCGTCATGACGGGCACGATCGGCGGCACCTACGTGCAGTTCGGGGCCGACCTCGCTTCGGTGCTCGACGAAGGCGACCAGATCCGCGTGCTGCCGATCGTCGGCCGCGGATCGGTGCAGAGCATCGCCGACATTCTTTTCCTCAAGGGGGTCGATCTCGGCATCATGCGCGCCGACACGCTCGATTACCTGGAAAAGAAAGGCTACACTGGCAACATCCGCGGCCAGTTCGCCTATATCACCAAGCTCTACAATGAAGAGATGCACGTCGTCGCCAAGACGTCGATCAAGAGCCTCGGAGATCTGAACGGCAAGCGCGTCGCCGTCGACCTTCCGAACGGCGGAACGTTCGTCACCGCGATCACGATCTTCGAACGGCTGGGCATCAAGCCGGTCTATGCCTTCATCGAGCAGCGCGTCGCCTATGAAAAACTCAAGAGCGGCGAACTCGATGCGGTCGTGGCGGTGCAGGGAAGTCCGTCCAGGGCCGTAAGCCAGGTGAAGGGAGACAACCTGCATTTGGTCCCGATCCCCTATAGCGAGCCGCTGCAGAGCGATTACCTGCCGTCCGTGCTCAAGGCGGAGGACTATCCGTCGCTGATCCCGCCCGGGAGCCGTGTCGACACCGTCGCCGTGCCGGCGATCCTGGCCGCCTATAACTGGTCGCCGAAGAGCGAGCGATACGGCAAGGTCGACCATTTCGTGAAAATATTCTTCGACCGCCTGAAATCGCTGCAGCAGCCGCCGTTCCATCCGAAGTGGAAGGAAGTTGTGTTGAGTGCGCCCCTGAAGGGATGGACGCGCTTTCCGGCGGCCCAGGATTGGCTGGACAGAAATGCCACCGTCGCGGCCGACACGCGCCAGCGGTTCGAGCAGTTCATGGGCGCGCAGGCCCGTGACATCGGCAAGCAGGAGACGCAGGCGGCGGAGGACGATGCGACGCTCTACCAGCAATTCCTGAAGTGGAAGGAAGGCCAGCCGGGCGCAAAGCGCTAGCGCCGGATGCGATCAGGTGGGCCGCGACGACGGACCATCTCGTGCCCCGCACGCAAGCGGTGTGAGCGCTACGAGCCGGAGCCCATTCTACTTCGCATGGGGTTGTTTTCGCGATTTGTGTTTGGGCACGTGAGGTGCACCGCGGAAAGGCCGCCCTCCCTTGCGGGAAGGCAGCCTTTTTTATTTAATCGGGCGCGGCCTTCTTAAGCCGCGGCGTTCGGGAAGCGGTAGCTCTTGAACTGTTCGCGCAGCGCCGTTTTCAGGATCTTGCCGGTCGCGGTGTGGGGAATGCCGTCGACGAAGGCGACGTCGTCGGGCATCCACCATTTGGCGATCTTGCCGTCCATGAATTTCAGGATGTCCTCGCGGCTGGCTTTCTGGTCCTGCTTGAGTTGGATGATCAGCAGCGGACGCTCGTCCCATTTCGGATGATAGACCCCGATCACGGCGGCTTCCGCGACCGCGGGATGGCCGACCGCGAGGTTTTCCAGGTCGATCGACGAAATCCATTCGCCGCCGGACTTGATGACGTCCTTGGAACGGTCGGTGATCCGCATGTAGCCATGCTCGTCAATCGTCGCGACGTCGCCGGTGTCGAAGAAGCCTTCCTCGTCGAGGATACTGTTGTCGACCTTGAAATAGGCCTTGGCGACCGCGGGGCCGGCGACCTTGAGGCGGCCGAAAGTCTTGCCGTCCCACGGCAGTTCCTTGTTGGCATCGTCGGTGATCTTCATCTCGACGCCGAACGGCGGGTAGCCCTGGGTCTGCAGGATGTCGAGCCGCTCCTCGCCGGTGAGTTCGGCGAACGGGGGTTTCAGTGTGGCAAGCGTCCCGATCGGGCTCATCTCGGTCATGCCCCAGGCGTGACGCACGCCGACGCCCATGTCGATGAACGACTTGATCATCGAGCGCGGCATCGCCGAGCCGCCGCAGACCACCATGCGCAGATGCGGCAGTTTCAAATTGTTGGCGGCCATGTGGTTGAGCAGCATCAGCCACACCGTCGGAACGCCCGCGGTGTGCGTGACCTTCTCGGTCGATAACAGCTCGTAGACGGAGGCGCCGTCGAGTTTTGCGCCCGGCATCACCATCTTGGTGCCCATCGAAGGCGCGGAGAACGCGATGCCCCAGCTATTGGCGTGGAACAACGGCACCACCGGCAGCATTGTATCGGCGGCGTTGGCGCCGAGCGAGTCGCCGGTATTGGCCATCAGCGCGTGCAGCACGTTGGAGCGATGCGAATACAAGACGCCTTTCGGATCGCCGGTCGTGCCCGAGGTGTAGCACATCGCGGCTGCGGTATTTTCGTCGAAATCCTTCCACTTGAACTTGCCGTCGGCTTCCGCGATCCAGTCCTCATAGGCGACCGCGTTTTTCAGCGTGGTCTGCGGCATGTGGGCCTTGTCGGTCAGCACGATGTAGCGCTCGACGCTCGGCAGGTTGTCGGCGATCTTTTCCAGGATCGGCACGAATGTGATGTCGGTCATCACGATTCGGTCCTGCGCGTGGTTGATGATCCAGGCGATCTGGTCGGGGAACAGCCGCGGATTGACGGTGTGGCAGATCGCGCCGATTCCCATGATGCCGTACCAGGCTTCGAGATGGCGCCAGGTATTCCAGGCGATTGTGGCGACGCGGTCACCGAGCTTGATGCCGTCGCGGTCCAGCCGTTGCGATACTTTCAGTGCGCGTGCATGAATTTCGGCGTAATTGGTGCGATGAATGGGGCCTTCGACCGAGCGCGTGACGACCTCTTGCGTGCCGTGATACTTCGCCGCGTGTTCGATAATCCGATGGCACAGCAAAGGCCAGTCTTGCATCAATCCGAGCATACGCACTTCCCTCCGATGGTTTGTTCGTTGCCGCGCGATCCGCCGACTATACGGGCGGATCGAGGGGTGGGTTCATGGAATTGACATGAACTTTACCGCGCAGAAGGCAAGCCGAAAATGGGCTTATGGCGTCTTTAGCCGCATCGAACCGGCAATGGTTACCGCCGCGGCGGTGGCGCTGCTGCTTGGCATGCCAACCGGACCGGCGATGGCGGCGAAAGCGTCCCGCCAGGCGCCCTGGGGCGACCTGTTGAGGGTAGGATCGCCACACGAGCGGGGCACGGCGCGGCATGCGGCGGTCCCGTTGCCAAAACCGCGCCCGGCCGAGGCCCCTTCCGCCGAGCGCGACAGTCCGGACAAGGAGGAGCAGGGGAACGGCAAGCCCGAGCAGGCTGCGCCCACGGCGCCAGAGCAATCGGCCTGCCGGCTGGCGCTGACCGACGCCATCGCGATTGCGCCCAGCATCCCCGACATCAAGGGCGCCGGCGGCTGCGGGGGCGAGGATCTGGTGCGGCTGGAGGCGATCGTGCTGCCGGACAAGCGGCGGGTTTCGGTGAAGCCGGCGGCAATCCTGCGCTGTCCGATGGCGTCTGCGCTGGCTGAGTGGATCCGCAGCGATATCGCGCCATTGGCGGAGCGTCTCGGCAGCGCCGTTTCCGATCTCGACAATTTCGACTCGTTCGAGTGCCGCGGCCGCAACCGCATCGTCGGCGCCAAGCTTTCCGAGCATGGTCGCGCCAACGCGCTCGACGTTCGCGCCTTCAAGTTCGCCGACGGCAGCTTGATCTCGCTGACCGACCGCACCGTGCCGCGGGGGTTGCGCGAGAGCGTGCTGCATTCCGCCTGCTCGCGGTTTTCGACGGTGCTGGGCCCGGGTTCGGACGGCTACCATGAAGATCATATCCATCTCGACCTGATGGAACGGCGCAACAATTACCGGATCTGCCAGTGGGACGTGTGGGATCCGATGCCGCAGAAAGCGCCGCTATTGCCAGCCGAGCGGCCGGAGGAAGCGCCGCCGCGCGAAGTCGCCGCCGGGCCGGACGACGCCAAATCGGGTGCGAAGGCTGGTGCCAAATCGGATGCCGAGCCGGAAGCTGAAAAATCCAACATCGAAAACGCCGACGAAGCCCAGCCGCTGCGTGAGGAAAAACCCGCAAAGAAAAAGCACCGGCAAAACCGGCGCTCTTGATCTTCGGTGGGGTTAGCTTGGACTGCGACGTAACCGGCGTCGGTTACTGCGCCTGCGGGCCGCTCTGGCCGCCGCCCTGCAGCGCCATCTTGGAATTGTACGGCGAGTCACCCTGCTTGGGGGCAAGCACGACGACAACCGTACCCTGCTTCACCCTTGTGTAGAGATCGATGACGTCCTCATTGGTCATGCGGATGCAGCCCGACGAGATCGAGGCGCCGATATATTCCGGCTGGTTGGTGCCGTGGATACGGAACAGCGTGTCCTTGTTGCCCTGGTAGAGGTAGAGCGCGCGGGCGCCGAGCGGGTTGTCGACGCCGCCGGGCACCGAGGCAGGCAGGCCTTCGATGCGCTTGTGAATATCGGCGGTGGGCGTCCATTTCGGCCATTCGGCCATATTGCCGACCTTGGCGATACCGGAAAAGGCTAAGGCTTCCTCGCCGACGGTGACGCCATAGCGGATCGCCTTGCCGCCGTCCTGGACCAGATAGAGGTAGTGATTGTCGGAATCGACGACGATGGTGCCGGCCATTTCCTTGCGGTGATAGTCGACGATGGCGCGGCGGAAAGGCTCTGCCGGCGGCACGGCGGCGTAGCGCGCCTTGGCGAGCTGGGCCTTGTCGCTCGGCTTGAGGGTGGCTTCAGGGGCGGCCTGATAGGTGGTTGCCGGCATGCAACCAGACAACGCAAGGCCGGTGGCGAGCAGCCCGAAGATTACTTTCAGCGACGACATGGCACACTTCCAATCGAAAATCTGGCGTCCACAGCAACAATGTTGCGCCTCAAACGCGACGATTCCATTAAGCGCAGTATCCGCAAAAACTGCCCCTGATGCCAGCGTTTGCACGTTCGTTTCGCGCTGCGGAAGCGCGGCTGTGGCTTTTATGCCGCAAGTTTTGCGACTTCCGGCTGTTTTCTGGGCAGAAGCTACGCCGAGGCCGAAGTCCGGCCGCGTAGACGCCACCTCACGGCCATAAATATGGATCGGGGGTTAATGCGCAGGTCATGAAGCGCTTGCCAGAATTGGGTTTAGTGCCGCTGGGTGCTCCCAGCATTTGCAAGCGAAGTAGGTACCATTTCACGCCAAGAAGACGCATCAAGACGAGATTGCCGCCCAGTTCCGGAGTTGCCCATGTTTTCGGTGTTTGTTCCCTCCGACGCTTCCCTGAAGAAGGTTCCCGCCGCCGATCCGGCGGCGCTGCCGGAAAATGCGGTCTGGATCGACCTGTTGAACCCGACGATGGAGGAGGACCGCGCAGTCGAGCGGCTGGCCGGGATCGCGGTGCCGACCCGGGAAGACATGCAGGAGATCGAGATCTCCAGCCGACTCTACATCGAGAACGCCGCCCGCTACATGACCGCGACGCTGATGTGCCAGTCCGACACCGACATGCCGAAAACGACAGCCTGTCACCTTCATCCTGGCCGGTCACCGCCTGGTCACCGTGCGCTACGATGAGCCGAAGCCGTTTACCCTGGTCGAGCACAAGCTGGCCCGCTCATGCATGCCGGGCATATCGGGTGAAATGGTGCTGATGGAACTGCTGGACGCGGTGATCGATCGCTGCGCCGACATTCTGGAGCGCGCCGGCGCCGAGGTCGATCAGGTCTCCCACGACATCTTCGAACCCGAAAGCGAGCGCCACGGCCAGGCCAAGCGATACTCCCAGATCCTGATCGCGATCGGGCGCAAGGGGGATTTGACCTCCAAAGTCCGCGAGAGCCTGGTCTCGATCGGCCGTGTCGTCACTTTCCTGTCGGCGGTGGTGGAAGGCGCCAAATGGTCCAAGGACATGCGCGAGCAGCTCAAGACCATGCAGCGCGACGTGGTCTCGCTGACCGACCATTCGTCCTATCTCTCCAACAAGATCACCTTCACGCTCGACGCCATGCTCGGCGTCGTCAATCTCGAGCAGAACAACATCATCAAGCTGTTCTCGGTGATGGCCGTCGTCCTGATGCCGCCGACGCTGATCGCCTCGATCTACGGCATGAACTTCAAGATGATGCCGGAACTCGAATGGGCGCACGGCTATCCGATGGCGCTCGTCATGATGCTCATGGCAGCCGTGCTGCCCTACTTTCTCTTCAAGTGGAAGAAGTGGCTGTAAGACGCTGTGTTCCACACCTGCGAAGAGGGGCTCAATTCCACCGCTAAAATTTGAGTGGTGGACTGAACGAATGGTCGAAACTTGTCTGCGATAACGTGTATCTCAAGCCGCGAGGATCCCATGGTTGAGAAACTCATAATGTCGCCACGCAACGTCATCGATCTTGCGCGCTATCAGCAGGGCCGCGTCGTTGGCAAGGCGCAGGCGTTCTCGACGCGGCTTTGCCGGCACTGCGGTGCAGTGCTGGCGGACGGCGAGAACGAGGACGAGTGTTCGAGCACATCCAATCTCGATGCGGCGTCAATTCTGCGTACGGCGCAACGAAAAATTTACGCGGAGTGAATGCTACGAGACCCGCGATCTCGCCGCGTCCTAAACGTGCTGACCGCCGTTGATGTGGATCTCGGCGCCGTTCACGTACGAACTGGTTTCCGTACACAGCACGTAGATGATCTTGGCGACCTCGTCCGGCGTGCCGAGCCGGTGCATCGGAATCTGCTGCTCGACGATCTTCTCGGTGCCCGGCGACAGGATCGAGGTGTCGATCTCGCCCGGCGCGATCGAGTTGACGCGGACGCCGACGCGGCCGAAATCGGACGCCATTTCCCGGGTGAGTGACGCAAGCGCCGCTTTCGAGGTCGCATAGGCAACGCCGGCGAACGGGTGCACGCGCGAGCCCGCGATCGAGGTGACGTTCACCACCGCGCCCTTGGCGTGCTTCAATTCCTCGATCAGGCCGCGCGCCATCATGATCGGCGCAAAGAAGTTGACGCGAAACACATGGCTCCAGGTGTCGATATCGGTATCCATGGTGCCGAGCCGGCTGCCGTCCGGCGCCTTCGGCGAGATAGCGGCGTTGTTGACCAGCGCATGCAGTTCGTCGTTTTCCAGCCGTTTGCGGATCTCCGAAATCGCGCGCTTGGTGTCGGCGTGATCGGCGAGGTCGACCTCGATGTGATCCTCCGGTCCGGCGCCCCACGGGCAGACTTCAGGAAAGGCATGCCGCGAGCAGGTGATGACGCGCCAGCCGGCGGAGGAGAACCGGATCGCGGTGGCGTGACCGATGCCGCGGCTGGCACCGGTCAAGAGCAGCGTGCGCCGCGGCGCGTTGGATGAAGAGGGCATGCAGGTCTCTCGTTCTTCGCGTCATGCCCGGGATTGTCCCGGGCATCCACGTCTTGTCTCGTTGTGCAGAAAGGAAGTCGTGGATGCCCGGCGCAAGGCCGGGCATGAGGATATCATCACGGATAGAGCCGCACCTTGCTCCAGGCTTGTGCCGGCGCATCGCGGCGGAATTCGATGCGGTCGTGCAGGCGGAACGGGCGGTCGTGCCAGAATTCGAAACGTGTGGGGTGGATGCGCCAGCCGCTCCACCCCTGCGGGCGCGGCACGTCGCCGATCACGTGTTTGGCGGCGACCTTGGCGATCGCCTGCTCGAAGGCAAAGCGGCTCTCCAGCGGCTGCGACTGCTTGCTGGCCCAGGCGCCGATCTGCGCCTGTTTCGGCCGCGTGGCGAAATAGGCGTCGGCTTCCTCATCCGTCACCGGCGACACGTTGCCGCGGATGCGGACCTGACGGCGCAGCGACTTCCAGTGAAATAGTAAAGCGGCCTTAGGATTTGCGGCGAGTTCGCGGCCTTTCTGGCTGGCGATGTGGCTGTAGAACACGAAACCATCCGCGTCATAGCCCTTCATCAGCACCATTCGGACATCCGGCAGCCCGTCAGGGTCGACGGTCGCCAGCGCCATCGCGTTGGGATCGTTCGGCTCGGACTTCACGGCTTCGGCAAACCATTCGGCGAACAGCGCAAACGGTTCCTCGGCTGCGGTAAAATCACCCGATGTTAACGATGCCGGGTGTTTGATGGAGGTCGTGTCCGTCATGTCGGGAGTCCCAGTTGCGTACCCTCGCGTCCCAGAACGCGTTGCAGCCCGGTTACGGGCTCGCCCTATATAGGGCATGGGGACGCGTTGGCCTATTGGCGATCGGTCCGGGCGGCGCTGTGATGACGTTGATTTTGATCGGCCTCGGCTCGGGCGGCTGCAGCCTGTCGCGCCCGGACGCCTACGCCAGGATGCAGCCCGTCGACATCACCGGTTCGCTGGGCAGCAAGCACGCCGGTGCCGACCGAGAGCGATCTCGCCTTTGCGCGCACCGCCGCTTCCGACGTGCTGACCAAGGGCGACAAGGATTCCAGCCAGCCTTGGGAAAATCCGGAAACCGGCGCGCGCGGTTCGGTGACGCCGCTGTCGCAGGCCTATTCCGCGGAAGACGGGCGCACCTGCCGGGATTTCCTGGCGAGCTACGTCAACGGCCGCGCGGAAAGCTGGCTGCAGGGCGCGGCCTGCAAGGCCAGCCACGGCCGATGGGAAATCCACACGATCAAACCCTGGACGCGGGGCTAAGGTTTAAAAAGGTTTTCCAAACGTGGCCTTCGAGGTAGTTGCAAAAATGCAACTGGCTCCCCAGATGAAGCCAAAGCGGGCGAATTGCCCTAAGCTCAACAATCGAATTCCCGTGAAGGAGACTGACGGATGCGCGACCCCTATGAGGTCTTGGGGGTGCCGCGGGGCGCCAGCGCTGCGGCGATCAAGAGTGCCTACCGCAAGCTCGCCAAGAAGCATCACCCCGACAGCAACACGAACGATCCGAAGGCGGCGGAGCGCTTTTCCGAGATCAACTCGGCCAACGAGATCATCGGCGACGAGGACAAGCGCAAGCAGTTCGATCGCGGCGAGATCGACGCCGAGGGCAAGCCGCGCTTTCAGGGTTTTCCGGGCGGCGACCCGCGCGGCCGGGCCGGTGGTCCGGGCGGATTCCAGTCCCACACCTTCCGCACCGGTGGCGGTCCCGCCGGCGCAGGCGGGGCGGGCTTTGAGGATATTCTCAACAGCATGTTCGGCGGCGCGGCCCGCGGCGGACGTCCGGGCGGTGGCCGGACCTTTGAATTCGACACCGGCGGGATCGGTCTCGATCTCGATCTGAACGTCGCCATGACGGTGTCGCTGGAAGAGGCGGTCAAAGGCGGCGAAAAGCGCGTCCGCCTGCCGACCGGCAAGGAGCTCAACGTCAAGATTCCGGCCGGCGTCATCGCCGGCCAGCAGATCCGGCTGAAGGGGCAGGGCGAAACCGCGCCGGGCCACCCGCCAGGCGATCTCCTGATCACGGTCAGCATCGCGCCGCATCCGTTCTTCAAGGTCGACGGCAGCGATCTGCGCCTGGATCTGCCGATTACGCTCTATGAGGCCGTGCTGGGCGGCAAGGTCCGGGTGCCGACGCTCGGCAGCGCGGTGGAGCTGTCGATTCCGAAAAATACTTCCAGCGGCCGCATCTTTCCGCCTCAAGGGCAAGGGCTTGCCCAAGGCGGGGGGAACCGGGGACCTGTTCGTCACTACCCGAATTATCCTGCCCGACGGGAACGATGCCGAGCTTGAGGCATTGATGGAAAAGTGGCGCGAGGGCCACCCGTATAACCCGCGCAGCGATTTCGGCTGAGTCGCGTGATGATTCGGTCGTGATTCGCGGCGCAAAAAGACGTGTCTGTGGCTTAAGGTACGGCAGGAATCTTGTCCGAAAAATCGGCCTTCTTCCTGGAAACAAAAGGTTTTCGGGAAAAGGGGCGGCCTCGAAAGGGGGACCAGCGCGGTACCAAACCCCGATCGAGGCCGCTTGCGCCGATCGGCGGATCGAACGCTACTCATTTTCGCGTGATCACCCGGTGCTTTAATGAGACGCGCCCGTGTTTTGATTCCAGATTTTCGATGTCAGAATTGGGACAAGAGGGCCTGACGTTGTTTGGCTGCCCATTTTGTTACCAGTAGCCCGGATGGAGCCAAGCGCAATCCGGGATCGCACCAGCCGGTCGCGCGGATCCCGGGTTGCGCTGCGCTTCACGCGGGCTACAGCCCACGGCCCAGGAGCTAGCTCTTCTTCTCCATCTGGTCGTAGACCGCCTGGGCGATCTGGGTCAGCCGCCCACGGTCGGCGCCGGTGGACACCACGGCATAGACGACGCCGTCATCGGCCCAGAACAGCGTGCTTTCCTTGCCTTCCGCCGCGTATCGCATCTGGGTCGCCTCGGCGTCCGATTTTGCGGTGTAGATCGTGAACCGTTCGCCCGAGGCGCTCTCATACATCATGAAAGACGCCGGACCGCTGGAGCCTGGCAACAGCCGCCCGCCGACCAGCTTCAATCCGGCCGCCGCCAGTTCGGGCGCGCGGACGGCCCAGCCGCAGCGCTTGGTCAGCCATTGCTGCAGATGGTTGCGTTCGTTGCCCGGCACCTCGACGGGATGCCGCACTTCCACCACGTACAGCCGGTGCGCCTCGATCGCGTCCACCGTCAGATTTTGCAAAGCCGAGGGCGCCGCCGCCGCCGCGCCGCGCGCGAGCCAGCCGACGCCGCCGCCCATGATGAACGCCGCCAGCGTGGCCGCGATCGCGCCGTACACCCATCTGCGCGGCTGTCGCACCAGCCGCTCGATCTCGAGCCGCTTCGGTACCGCCTCGTCGATCACCGAGTCGTACCTGGCATGCAGCGCTTCCGCCATCGTGCGCCACGAATGCACCCGCGCGGCATCGTCGGGATGCGTGGCGAGCCACGCCTCGACGTCGCTGCGGCGTTCCGCCGGCAGCTCATTGTCGACGTAAGCATGCAGCTCGTCTTCGGTGACGGGAATGTGGGGATCGGTCATTGTCGTCGTCTCTGTCCATTCCTGGTCTGTCTATTGCAAGTCTGTCGGTGCATCACGCGTGCCACTTGCATCATCATTTCACCCGCCGCAGCGCCGTGCGCTCGCCCTCGATCGAAGCTTTGACATGCGCGCGTGCACGGGCAAGCCGGGACATTACGGTGCCGATCGGCACGCCCTGGATGTCAGCGACTTCGCGGTAGCTCAGTCCTTCCAGCATCACGAGCAGCAGTACCGAACGCTGTTCTTCCACCAGTGTCGCCAGCGCGCGGGCGATGTCGCGGCCCTCGGCCTCGGTGCCGCTGGCGTCAGGGTTGTTGTCGAGCAGCGGCATGAATTGCGGTCGCCGCGCCAGCGACCGCCGCCGGTTCTTGTTCAAATTGGTCAGGATCGTATAGAGCCAGCTTCTGACGTCGCCGCCGAGAAACAGTTTTTCCGAACGCAACGCACGCACCAGCGTATCCTGCACCAGATCGTCGGCAATATCCGCATCGCGCGCGAGCGCGCGTGCATAGCGGCGCAGCGCCGGAATCATGGCCTCGACACTTTGACGAAACGCGCTCATCGGTACCGGATCGCAAGAGTTGCAAGAGTTCATGCGGCGCGAACGCCTACCCAACATAACACCCAATTGACGCGTCTATTCCAGCCATCGAGGCCTATCGAAAACAGCGTTAATCCGAGCGGCAGATTTGGGCTCGACCGCGCCAGAGTGCTGGTGTACCTCCACGCCCAGAACAAGCTCGCCATCGTCTTTTCCGAGCAAGGAATAGCCTGACAGTCCGATGCCCGCGCCCGTGATCTATTACATTCGCCATGGCGAGACGTCGTGGAACGCGGAAGGCAGGCTGCAGGGCACGCAGGACGTTCCGCTGAACGATCTCGGCCGCCAGCAGGCGGCGCATGCCGGCAATGTTCTAGCCGATCTCCTCAAGCGCGACGGCCGTGACAAGGCGACGCTGCCATTTGTCGCAAGCCCGCTGCAGCGGGCGCGGGTGACGATGGAATTGGTGCGCGGCGCGCTAAAACTGCCGACGGAAGCATATGCGCTCGACGATCGCCTGCGCGAGATCGGCTACGGCGTGTGGGAGGGCTCGACGCTGGCCGAGATGCAGGCCGCCGACCCCGTGCTCTATGCCAGGCGGCTGACGGCAAAATGGACGATGGCGCCAAAGGGCGGCGAGACCTATGCCGAAGTGCAGCAACGCATGCGCGACTGGTACGACGCCGTGAACGGCGACACCGTCGCCGTGGCCCATGGCGGCACGGCGCGGGCGCTGATGGTGGCGCTCGGCATCGAAACGCCCGCCAGCGCCGCCGACCTGCTGATCGAGCAGGGCGCGGTTTACGTGTTCGACGACGGCGGGCTGAAAAAGTATAGTTAAGATGGACCGTCATTCCGGGGCGCCCGAAGGGCGAACCCGGAATCTCGAGATTCCGGGTTCGATGCTTCGCATCGCCCCGGAATGACCGGTTGCCGGTTTAACCTCCGCGCGTTACGACACGTCAGAACTGACTTAAGAGCCAAGCCAACCAAATGTCCCACAACACCTTCGGCCACCTGTTCCGCGTCACGACCTTCGGCGAAAGCCACGGGATCGCGATCGGCTGCGTGGTCGACGGCTGCCCGCCGCTGATCCCGCTGACCAACGAGGACATCCAGCACGATCTGGATCGCCGCCGTCCCGGACAGTCGCGCTTCACCACCCAGCGCCAGGAGCCGGATACGGTAAAGATCCTGTCCGGCGTGATGGCGCATCCGGAGACCGGCGTGCAGGTGACGACGGGAACGCCGATTGCGCTGCTGATCGAGAACACCGACCAGCGCTCCAAGGACTATTCCGAGATCAAGGACAAGTTTCGCCCGGGCCATGCCGACTTCACCTACGAGGCCAAATACGGCCTGCGCGATTATCGCGGCGGCGGACGCTCGTCGGCGCGCGAGACAGCCACCCGCGTCGCGGCCGGCGCCATCGCGCGAAAGATCCTGCCCGAGGTGAAGGTGCGCGGCGCGCTGGTGCAGATGGGCCCGCACAAGATCGACCGCGGCAACTGGGACTGGGACGAGATCGCGCGCAATCCGTTCTTCTGCCCGGACAAGGACAAGGCCGCGTTCTTCGAGCAGTATCTCGACGGCATCCGCAAGAGCGGCTCCTCGATCGGCGCCGTGATCGAAGTGGTCGCCGAAGGCGTGCCGCCCGGCCTCGGCGCGCCGATCTACGCCAAGCTCGACGGCGAACTGGCGGCGGCGATGATGAGCATCAATGCGGTGAAGGGCGTCGAGATCGGCGCGGGCTTTGGCGCCGCCGAATTGTCCGGCGAGGAGAACGCCGACGAGATGCGCACCGGCAACAACGGTACGCGGTTTTTGTCCAACCATGCCGGCGGCGTGCTCGGCGGCATCTCGACCGGCCAGCCGGTGGTGGTGCGCTTTGCGGTGAAGCCGACCTCGTCGATCCTGTCGCCGCGCCAGACGGTCGACCGATCAGGCGCCGACACCGACATCATGACCAAAGGCCGCCACGACCCCTGCGTCGGCATCCGCGCGGTGCCGGTAGGCGAGGCGATGATGGCCTGCGTGCTGGCCGATCATTTCCTCCGGCACCGCGGCCAAGTCGGCGGGTAGTATCCCGCCTTCTCACTGCATCGCCGCTGCAATCTTCTCCGCCGTCATCAGGACCGGGAAATTGGTGTTGGCGCACGGCACCACCGGGAAGATCGAGGCGTCGACCACGCGCAATCCCTGCACGCCCTTGACGCGGCCTTGGCTGTCGACCACCGCCATCGGGTCTTCCTCCCGGCCCATGCGGCACGAGCACGAGGCGTGCCAGACGCCGATCGTCGACTTGCGCACGAAGGCTTCGAGCGCCTCGTCGTCGCTCATCACCTGCTCGAACGTAAAACCTTCGACGACGAAATTGTCGATCATGTAGTGGCGCAGCGCTGCCGGCCCGTCCATCAGCTTCGCGGCGATGGCGGTGAGAATCTTGTTCTTGGTGTTGACCACGCCGATCTTGCGCACGCGGTCGGAATAGGCCGCCGGGAATGGCTTGTCGGTCACCGCCTTGAGCGGCGCGCTCATCTGCAAGCCGGCCATCTTGCGAAAGCCGCTCATCAGTCGGTCGAGATCGCGCTTGTCGGACAACAGGTTGAACTCGACGATCGGCTCTTCGCGCGGGTCGCGCGAGGCGAGCTTGACCTGACCGGTCTCCGAATAGGTCTTGTTGACGAAGGTGAGCAGCGAGCCGATCTGCTCGCCGACCGCATGCCAGGCCGATTTGGTGAGGACAACGACGAACATGTCGCCGGCGGGAATGCCCGCAAGCCCCGAGGAGTAGCGCAGCCCCATCTGCATATGGCGCCTGGTGTGTTCGTTCATGCGCGCGCCAGGACGGACATAGGAGGACAGCGAGATCGAGGGATGGTCCATCAGGCGCTGGCCGACGCCTGCGAGGCCGGCCAGCACCGGGATGCCCATGTCCCTGAGATGCCCGACCGGTCCGATGCCGGCGCGCAGCAGATGCGCCGGCGAATGAATGGCGCCGGACGAGAGGATGATTTCGCGGCCGCGGAACTCCTGCTCGCGGCCATCGACCAGCGCCTTGACGCCGACGCATTGCGTGCCTTCGAACAGCAGCTCCTTCACTTGTGTCTTGGTCGATATGGTCAGGTTGGCGCGCTGGCGCGTCGCGCGATCGAGATAGCCCATGGCGGCCGAGACGCGCTGCTCGTCCTGGTTGGAGTGCGTCACCGGGAAATAGCCGTCGACGAACTCGCCGTTCTGGTCCGGCAGGAACTTGAAGCCGGCTTGCTTGCAGGCCTCGGCCATCGCTTGGCTATGCTTGGTCCAGTGCGCTTGCGGAATGCGGCGGACGGGAATGCGGCCCTCCTTGCCATGGTACGGCCCGTCGAAATCGAGGTCGTGCTCGACCTTCTTGAAGTAGGGCAGTACGTCGTCCCAGCTCCAGCCCGTGGCGCCGCGCGCTTCCCACTCGTTGTAATCTGTCGGCGCGCCGCGGTTCGCCATCTGGCCGTTGATCGAGGACCCGCCGCCCAGCACGCGCGCCTGCTCGTATTTCCGCAACGGCGGCCTGGCCTCGTCGGGATTGTTGTGGCTGACGACCTGGGTGGTGACCTTGAGCTCGGTCCAATGGAAGCGCGGATCGAAATACGCCGTTCCCGGATAGCTGTCGCGGATCTCTTTCGGTTCGTTGCCTGGCGGTGTGTCCTGGCCTGCTTCGCAAAGAAGGACTTTGTTGGCGCTTTTGGCGGAGAGCCTGTGGGCCATGACCGAGCCCGCCGACCCGCCGCCGACGATGATGTAGTCGTACACTTTGGCGTTTCCTTTTTGTTTTGTATCGTCACGCTAGCGCAGCTCCGCGGTCAGGTCACGCCACCTGTCGTGGTAGCGTGCGCTTGACCTTTCATGGGGTTGCACGGCAAATACCGGCGTCATGGATGCATCGAAACTGCAGGAGCTGACCGACTGGCTGATCGACGGCGGCAGATCCGCGGCCAGCCCGAGCCGGTTCATGGCCGAATGCTGCGAACGGATGGTCGCGGCGTGTCTGCCGCTCTGGCGTATCGGCGTTTTCGTCCGCACGCTACATCCCGAGATCTACGGGCGCAATTTCATCTGGAAACCGGGCGCCGAGGTCGAGGTCGGTTCGGTCGATTTCAAGATTCTGGAATCGCCTGACTTCCACACCAGCCCGCTGATCCATGTGTTCCAGCAGGGGGTGGAGGTGCGCGCCCGTGTCGACGACCCGCAGAGCAAGCGCTTTCCGATCATCGACGAACTGCGCGAAGAAGGCGTTACTGATTACATCGCGCTGCCGCTTACTTTCATCGACGGCACGGTCAATGCATCGAGCTGGACCACCAAACAGCCGGGCGGATTTACCGATGAACAACTGGCTGCATTGCGGAGCCTCGTGAAGCCGCTGGCGCGCGTGATCGAAATCATCAGCCTGACCCGCACCGCGGCAAGCCTGCTCGATACCTATGTCGGCAACCGCGCCGGCGAACGCATCCTCGGCGGCCAGATCAGGCGCGGCCACACCGAAACCATGAATGCCGCGATCTGGCTGTCCGACCTTCGCGGATTCACCTCGTTGTCCGACCGCGTGCCGGCGGAAACCGTGGTCGACGTGCTGAACAATTACTTCGACTGCCAGGTTACCGCGATCCGCAACCATGGTGGCGAAGTGCTGAAATATATGGGCGACGGTCTGCTCGCGGTTTTCCCGATCGACGAATATGTCGGCGACGAGCGGCAGGTTTGCTCGCGCGTGCTCGAAGCCGCCCATGAATCGCGCGCCAGCGTCGCCGATTTGCAGTACCCGATCGGCGACGCCGTCGAACGGTTTCGGTTCGGCGTCGCGCTCCATGTCGGACGAATTCTCTACGGCAATATCGGCGGCGGCAACCGGCTCGACTTCACCTGCATTGGCCCCGCGGTCAATCTCGCGGCGCGGCTGGAAAAGATCGCCAGCCAGCTCGGCCGCACGGTCGTTGCGTCGGAAGGTTTTGCCGGCATCTGCAGCGGTGGCTGGAGCGATCTCGGCGAGTTTCCGGTCGCGGGTTTTTCAAAAGCCGCGCGCGTCTATGGCCTGGCCGACGAAAAGTCGGCGGCCTGACGGCGGCAACCGCCCGTCATTTCTTCGCACATTCCTTCGAACCGGGCTTCGCCTCCGCGCATTTCGGCTTCTGGGCAGCCGTATAAACGATGACAGGCTGTGTCCGCGGATGATGCCGATGCACCACAGGCCGGCCGATTGCCGTTACCGGCTTGACCACCGTATGGGTGCGAACAGCCGGATTGACGCGAACGACTGGATTGACGCGAACAACCGGCGCAACGTGAACAGGAGCCACGCGAACGATCGGGGCCGGGGCGACGCGGACAACAGGCGCGACATAGGTGCCGGCCATTGCCGGCGTTGAGATCAGCAGCAATGTGGTAGCGACGATTTTTCTCATAGCCTTGTTGTTACTCCGGTGTGTAGGGCAGTAGGCAGCTTCCGGCGCGCCCGGCGTAGGTCGCGCGCGTTGATCTCGACAATGTCTGTGGTGAAGACCGCGAGTACGAAGGGCCAGCGGCGGTGGGCTCGTATCAGGGCCTTATGGGTCTGTTTCCGGTGATGCGACAATCCATCCCGAGTAGTAAAGATAAATGACATGGACGTAAAGTAGTCGTTGACCGGTGATGCGCTTTACGCCATCCGGGCTACGGCGCTGGCGCACTATTCCTCCGGCTCGGTCGTGAACAGCAGCGGGTAGCCCTTGGCGCGGCCGGCGTCGGTGGCGCGCGTCGCCTTGGTCTCGGCGACGTCCTTGGTGAACACGGCGACGACGCAGACGCCGCGGCGGTGCGCCGTGATCATCACCTTGTGGGCCTGATCCTCGGTCATGCGGAATTCGGCCTTCAGCACCGTGACGACGAATTCGCGCGGCGTGAAGTCGTCATTGACCAGGATGACCTTGTGCAGGCGCGGCCGCTCGATCTTGGTCTTGACCTTGGTCTTTGGCGTGACGGTGGTACCGGCCATTTCTAGTCCCGAAGCGAACGAACTCAAGACGGCCGGCAGGCCGTCTCGATCAGCTTACAGACTCCGCGCCGGTCCTGAAACTGGGCGGCAGGCTGTCATTTGCAGGAAGTTTTGCGGCGTAACCATGATCGTGCCAATGCGGCTCTCGGCAGCCGCATCGCATCAGCAGCACCCGGTGCTGCGATCGTTCAATTCGTAGGCAGGTATCGGGGCAATGCCGAGCGGAACCGGTCGAGCAGGCGGGAGTGCGGGCGAATCCCGATCCTAACCCGAATGTGAAGGACAAATGATTTCAGCGCTTTGCGTTGGCCATTTTGCATGTCACGATCACTGTCGTTCGAACGGGAGGGCCGCAATGCGCTGGTATGTCTCGATCGGGGTCGTGCTTGTCGCGGGCGTACTCGCAGGCGGCGACGTGGCAGGTATTGCCGCGCCGAACCCCGCGAACCGGCCGGGCCAGGCGCCGAGCACCGCCAGCCGTCAGGTGACCGACAAGGAAGCCAATCCGACGGTCGACGTCGAACTCGTCCTCGCCGTCGACGTCTCCTATTCGATGGACATGGATGAACTCGCGCTGCAGCGGGAGGGCTACGCGCAGGCGATCATCTCCAAGGAGTTCCTGCAGGCGCTGAAGAACGGCCCGCACGGCAGGATCGCGGTCACCTATTTCGAATGGGCGGCCTCCACCGACCAGAAGATCATCATCCCCTGGCGCGTGATCGACGGGCCGGAGACGGCCGACGCCGTCGCCAATGAAATCCTCAAAACCCCGATCCGCCGCGCGTCGCGCACCTCGATCTCGGGCGCGATCAACTTCGCCATGCCGCTGTTCGACGAGAACCCGCACCGCGGCCTGCGCCGGGTGATCGATATTTCCGGCGACGGCCCCAACAACAACGGCGCGCCGGTCGTGATCGCGCGCGATGCCGCGGTGGAAAAGGGCGTCGTCATCAACGGCCTGCCGATCATGGTGAAGGAGCCGTCCTACTCCACCATGGATATCGACAATCTCGATCTCTATTACGAGGACTGCGTCATCGGCGGCCCCGGCTCGTTCGTCGTCACGATCAAGGACCGCGACAAGTTCAAGGAAGCGATCCGCACCAAGCTGCTGCTCGAAGTCGCCGGCCGCACCCCGGAACGCCCGGTCGTGCCGGCCGCGGGCCGCGAGGCGCGCGTCAATTGCATGATCGGCGAAAAGATCTGGCAGGACAGGTGGGGAAGGTGAGGGATGCGTTGCTTCGTAGGGGGGCGAGTGGGCAAAGGCGCGCTAGCGACGTGCCCACCATGCTCGCGGGAATAAGAATGGTGGGCACGCTTCGCTTTGCCCACCTCTACGAATTTCCGTCGAACCGCTCATCTCCTAAATCTCGCCACCAGTTCCACATGCGGCGTGTGGCGGAACTGGTCGACCGGCGTCGACGCCGTCGATCTTGTAGCCGCCGTCGATCAAGATCTTCGCGTCGCGCGCGAATGTCGTGACGTTGCAGGATACCGCGACCACCGTCGGCATCTTGCTCGCCGCCAACTGCGTCGCTTGCGCCTGCGCGCCCTGCCGTGGCGGATCGAACACGACGGTGTCGTAGTCGCGCAGTTCCTGCGGCATCAGCGGGCGGCGAAACAGGTCGCGCGCCTCGGCCTTGATTGGTTTCAGTCCCGATGTCGAGGTCGCGGCCTTCTGCAACGCCGCGACCGCGCCGGCATCGCTGTCGAAGGCGGTGACCCGCGACTTCGCCGCCAGCCGCAGCGCGAAGGGGCCGACGCCGCAGAACAGGTCGGCGATATGTTTGCCGCGCTTGCAATGCTCCGATACCAGCGCGGCCAGCGTTTCCTCGCCGGCCACCGTGGCCTGCAGGAACGAGCCGGGCGGCAGCGCCACCTGGGCGGCGCCGATCGAAATCACCGGCGGCGTTCGCATCAGCACCAGTTCGCCGTGGCGCGTCAGCCGCGCCAGCCGGTGCTGTTCGGCGATGCGCGACAGCGTTGCGATCAAGGCTGATGACAGCGGGCCGGAGCCGCGCACATCGACATCCAACCCGCTCTCGGTCGCCGTGATCTGGATGTCGAGCGGCTTGCCGACCGAGATCAGCGGCTCGGCGAGCGCCCAGGCCACCTCGATCGCGCCGTTCAGATGCGGGTCGAGGATCGGGCAGCGGTCGATCGGGATGATGTCGTGCGCCCCTGCCGCCGCATAGCCGACCTTGAGCACGTCATGCGTGCCCATCCGCGCGTGCAACGTGATGCGCCGGCGGCCCGCGCCATGGGCATCGACCAGAGGCGCGACGTCGCAATCGATTCCCGCCTGCGCCAGCGTCGTCACCACGAGCTCGCGCTTCCAGGCGCGAGTAGGGCGCGGCGTCCCAATGCTGGATCGCGCAGCCGCCGCAGACGCCGAAATGCGGACAGAACGGCGCGATCCGCTCCGCGCTTGCGATCTCGACCTTGAGCAGTCGCCGGCGGTCGGGATGGCGGCCGGGGACCGCAGCGACCTCGACCGTTTCGCCGCCCAGCGTATACGGCACATAGATGTTGCCGCCGCCGGCGATGGCGACGCCGTCGCCGTGATGGCCGACATGGTCGATGACGAGGCGCTCGCTCTCAGCCACGGCGCGCGCCCATGAAGAATTCGATATTGCCGTCGCCGCCGGTGATCGGCGAGGGAAACACCTGGATATCGGTGCAGCCGAGCGACGTCGCGAATGCCGTGATGTCGTCGCAGATTTCCTGATGCACCATCGCGTTGCGGATGATGCCGTGCTTGGAGTGTTTCCGCTCCGCCTCGAATTGCGGCTTGATCAGCGCCAGCAGATGCATCGGTGCTGCCGCCAGCGACAGCGCCACCGGCAGCACCGCCTTCAACGAAATGAAGCTGACGTCGATGACGACGATATCGGGTCGCGCGGGCAGCCGCTTGCCCTCGAACTTGCGGATGTCGGTCTCTTCCATCGATACGATCCTGGGGTGATCGCGCAGCGAGGGATGCAACTGGCTGCGCCCGACATCGATGGCGAACACGAGGCTGGCGCCGTTTTGCAGCAGCACCTCGGTGAAGCCGCCGGTGGAAGCGCCGACGTCGAGGCAGACATGGCCCTCGATCTCGACCGGATACAGCTCCAGCGCGCCGGCCAGCTTGACGCCGCCGCGCGAGACGTAGGGGTGCGCTGGCTGCGCGGACAATTCGGCATTGGCGGCGATCAGCTCCGAGGCCTTCAGCACGGGCCTGCCGTCGGCAGTCACGCCGCCGGCGTCGATCGCGGCGCGGGCGCGGGCGCGGCTTTCGAACAGGCCGCGCTCGACCAGCAGCACGTCCACGCGCTTGCGGGCAGAAGTCTCGCTGTGGTTCCTGTCAGCCAATGTCAGTCCGATTTGCGTCAGTTCGATTTGCCGGTGGCGCGATCCGCCGCAAGCGCGACGCAGGCCTCGAACGAGGTGAGATCGTGCCAGATATCTTCGGGCCGCTGCCGCGGGGTGACCAGTCTAGCACCATGCAGATCGAGCGTGTGGATCATCATGAGATTGTCGGGCAGGCCAAAATCTTCCACCGCCAGGCCATCGCTGTCGACCAGATGCCCGGCAGCGGATTTGGTCACGTCGTAGATCCGCTTCACGCGCTCGACATAGACGGCGGGATCGTTGCTGTAGGCGAAACAAAGTTTGCCGCGGCCGGCCATGTAGCCGAGTTCATAGACCGTGCCGGCGTCCGCACTGGGGCCGCGAAACGGCGTCAAATTGGCAATGATCGCGTCGGCTGCGTCCATCATCGCCTCATTGCCTTTGAAGATCGCGAGCGAGGCATCCGGCGGCGGTGAGGTCAACTGCGTTGTCGAGCGGATAGAGGCCGGTCAAGCCATGGCGGGCGCAGATCGCGGCCTTGCGGTGCCCGATCTCGATGGCGTCCGGCAGGAACACATCGGGACCTGCCAGATAGATCTTCATGGGATTACCGGCGCTAAAAAGTGATCAGTCGAAATAGCCGATCGCGGCGAAACCGCGCTCCCGCTCCCTCTCCCGCTTGCGGGGGAGGGCTGGGGTGGGGGTGCATCCGCGATTCGCAATGTTCGAGTGGGAGAGTGTCCCTACCCGCATCGCATCCTCAGGCGAGCTTGACCGTCTCGGTCTTGTAGTCCTTGCCGAGCGCATCGAACACCTTGGCGACGATGCCCTTGGCGTCGAGGCCGGCATGGGCATACATCGCGGTCGGCGAGTCGTGGTCGATGAACTCGTCGGGCAGGATCATCGCGCGCATCCGCAAACCGCCGTCGAGCATACCGTGGTCGGACAGCGTCTGCATGACGTGCGAACCGAAGCCGCCGATCGAGCCTTCCTCGATGGTGAGCAGCACCTCGTGGTCGCGCGCCAGCTTCAGCACCAGATCGACGTCGAGCGGCTTCATGAAGCGCGCGTCGGCGATGGTGGTGGAGAGGCCGTGGGCGGCGAGTTCGTCGGCGGCCTTTTCGCATTCGGCCATGCGGGTGCCGAACGAGAGCAGGGCGATCTTGTTGCCCTGGCGGACGATGCGGCCCTTGCCGATTTCGAGGGGAATGCCGACCTCGGGCATTTCGACGCCGCGGCCTTCGCCGCGCGGATAGCGCACCGCGCTCGGGCGGTCGTTGATCGCAACCTGGGTCGCGACCATGTGCACCAGTTCGGCCTCGTCGGACGCCGCCATGATCACGAAGTTCGGCAGGCAGCCGAGATAGGCGTTGTCGAACGAGCCCGCATGGGTCGCGCCGTCGGCGCCGACCAGGCCGGCGCGGTCGATCGCAAAACGAACCGGCAGGCTCTGGATCGCGACGTCATGGACCACCTGGTCGTAGCCGCGCTGCAGGAAGGTCGAGTAGATCGCGCAGAACGGCTTGTAGCCTTCGGTGGCAAGGCCGGCGGCGAACGTCACCGCATGCTGCTCGGCGATACCGACGTCGAAGGTCCGGTTGGGGAACGCCTTGTTGAAGATGTCGACGCCGGTGCCCGACGGCATCGCCGCGGTGATGGCGACGATCTTGTCGTCCTTCTCGGCTTCCTTGACCAGGCTCTGGCCGAACACGTTCTGGTAGGCCGGCGCATTCGGCTTGGCTTTGGCCTGGGCGCCGGTGGCGATGTCGAACTTGACGACGGCATGATACTTGTCGGCGGAAGCTTCCGCCGGGCCGTAGCCCTTGCCCTTCTGCGTCACGACGTGGACCAGGATCGGGCCGGTTTCCATGTCGCGGACGTTCTTCAGCACCGGCAGCAGATGGTCGAGGTTATGGCCGTCGATCGGGCCGACGTAGTAGAAGCCGAGCTCCTCGAACAGCGTGCCGCCGTCCATCATGAAGCCGCGGGAATATTCCTCGACGCGATTGGCGCGGTTGGCGAGGATTTTCGGCAGACGCTTGTTGATCTGCTTGGCCGCATCGCGCAGCGTGCGGTAGGTCTTGCCGGAGTAGAGGCGGGACAGATAGGCGCTCATCGCGCCGACCGGCGGCGCAATCGACATGTCGTTGTCGTTGAGGATCACGATCAGGCGCGAATTCATCGCGCCCGCATTGTTCATCGCCTCATAGGCCATGCCCGCCGACATCGAACCGTCGCCGATCACGGCGATGACGTTGTTCTTGCCGCCGGAGAGGTCGCGCGCCACGGCCATGCCGAGGCCGGCCGAAATCGAGGTCGAGGAATGCGCGGCGCCGAACGGATCGTAGTCGCTCTCGGTACGCTTGGTGAAGCCGGAGAGGCCGCCGGCGGTGCGCAGCGTGCGGATGCGGTCGCGGCGGCCGGTCAGGATCTTGTGCGGGTAGGCCTGGTGGCCGACGTCCCAGATCAGGCGGTCGCGCGGCGTGTCGAAGATGTAGTGGATCGCGGTGGTCAGCTCGACGACGCCGAGGCCGGCGCCGAAGTGGCCGCCGGTCACCGAAACGGCGTCGATGGTTTCCTGGCGGAGTTCGTCTGCGACCTGCTGCACCTGCTCGATCTTGAGCTTGCGGAGATCGTCGGGCGTGCGGATGGTATCGAGAAGCGGCGTTTTGCTAAATGTGGTCACAGCGATATTCCAATTTTGCATGTCAGAGCGAATAGCCTGACGCGAGACGGGAAAGCGCGTTAACCGCGCCGCGAAAATCCAGACCCACCTGCCAACTCGACAGGTCGGTAACTGATTTGAAGCCTAGATGCACTCCGGCTTAAACCAAGTGATATGCATCACGTAGTAGCTTCGAAACCCTTCCCGGTTCAGTTTCGTCAGCTATTTGAAGCGCTTGCTGTCGTCGAAAGTCGCCCGGCAGGCCGCTCTCCCCAGTCATAGAACGGCAAGCTTTACACTAAAGCCGCCGCCAAAGCCAACCCGGAGCGTCAGGCCGGTTCCAGGGCGCGAATCGGAAAAGTCCCGATTTTTCAACCGCTACGGCGGGCGGATGGTTCCATTCGGGTCAAATCGGCGGCACTTTTAGCCGCAGCTGTGGCCGATTCGATGCTTTTCCAGGCCCGCTCGCGCATGGCGGAATCGCCGGTGGCGACGTCAAGCGCGGCATCGGGGACAGCCATGCGCGCGCTGAGCGGGACCGGTCCGCAGACGATCATGAAGAAGTCGTAGGCGTTGGGCAGTTCGTTGGCCATCACGAACTGGAAATGCACGCGGAAGAACTGCCAGCGAAATTTTTCGTAGTGCTCGGGCCGGATGATGTCGCGGAAGCGTACCGGCACGATCGTCGGATTGCGCCTTGCGGCGCCGACGTCGATGCCGTGGCTCGCGATCGGATCGAACTGGTAGAAGTTCATCACGTCCTTGCGGGCCTGGCAGTCGATCCAGTCGATCGACGGCTCGATCGCCAGCATGCGCAGATGCTCGCGAAACTCCTTCGAGGCGGCGTGATAGCCGACGATCGGGAAATTGCCGCCGATCGTCAGCAGCACGATCCGCGGGCCGTGACGGCCGAGCGCGGGATCGAGCTGCAGCGCGCGCGCCAGCACTTCCGTCGACAGGAACGATCCGGAGCTATGGCCGACAATGACGATCTCTTCGGCGTCGGTGCTTTTGGCCGTCTTGACCAGATGTTGCGCGAAGCGGTCGATGCGCTGGTCCCATTCGGGGCGTTCGCGGTGAGCGAATTCCCAGGTCCAGATCGTGTCGCACAGGAGATAGAGCACGTAGGTGGCGTTCTCGGTGTATTTCAGCACGGCTCCGAGCAGCGCCACGAAGATGGCGATTGCAGCTGCGATGCTGAAAATGTCGGGAATGCCGAGCGCGTTCAGCCCCTTCTCGAACACAAAGGCGATGGCTGCGGCGCACCCGGCCTCCAGCAGCAGCATCAGATGCGGATAGGTGATGAAGGTCGCAAAACGCCAGTTCGCGTTTCCGAAGCGGCCGATGGTGCCGGCGAAGACCAGCCGCCAGTAGATCCATACCGCGCTGAACACCGTGCGCCAGATCGGTGACGCCAGATCCTGCTGGATGAAATCCTCAAAGCGGAGGAAGTCGTAGGCGGTGCGGGTCTGCCAGTCCTCCGCCTTGGTTTCGATGGTCCAGGACGCGATCTCGTCGTCGGGGGCGACCTTGGGCCGGCTGATGGTGGCCTGGAGCTGGTAAAGCCGGCCGAACTTGCGCAGTTCGGTCCGGAACATGCGGTAATACTGCGCCAGCCCGCGCGGATCGTAGCCCTGAATATAGATGATATGGCGGTGCTGGACGCGCACGTAAGTCCCCGGATGATGGCCGACTATAACAGGCTGGGCAGCGCGCCAAGAAAAAATCGGTAATTCGGCGACTAAACCGGCTGCCCGATTGGCCGGCCATTCAGCTTTTCAACAGGGAGGCGAGCACCGACTAGCCCATATCTCTCGATTCTGCGAGGCAGCCGGCGAGGGTGGTATCCCACACCCCGCCCGGGGTCACTGCACGTCAAGCGGCTCGGTCCCGGTGACCTGGCCGCTGGCATCGGTGGTGATCTTGTCGACGCGGGCCTCGGCCTGCCGCAGCAATTCTTCGCAACGGCGCTTCAGTGCCTCGCCGCGCTCGTAGATCGTGACTGATTCCTCGAGCGGCACCTTGCCGTCCTCGAGCCGCTTCACGATCGATTCGAGCTCCTCGATCGCGCGCTCGAAGGAAAGTTTTTTGACGTCGCCTTGCGTATTTTCGGCCATATCGGGTTCCCGGATGCTCCCGTAAGAGCATAGAATCAAACAATATTTTGCGGGCCTAGTGTGGCGGGGATTTACGCGCCCATCAACGTGGTGACATGCGCCGCAACCGACTCCTTCAGCCCCTGCAGGTCGTAGCCGCCCTCCAGCACCGAGACAAGGCGGCCACCTGAGCTGGCCTCGGCCTGGTCCATCAGCTTGCGCGTGACCCAGCCGAAATCCTCGGCCTTGAGATTGAGCGAGGCCAAGGGATCGCGGTAATGCGCGTCGAAGCCGGCGGAGATGATGATCAGCTCCGGCGCGAATTTCTGCAGTTGCGGCAGGATCAGGTTTTCGAACGCGGCGCGGAATTTCGCGCTGCCGTCCTCGGAAGCCAACGGCGCGTTGACGATGGTGTCGTGCTCGCCGCGCTCGCCGATGGCGCCGGTGCCGGGAAACAGTGGCATCTGGTGCGTCGAGGCGTACATCACGGTCGGATCGTGCCAGAAGATATCCTGCGTGCCGTTGCCGTGATGAACGTCGAAATCGACGATCGCCGCGCGGCCGATGCCGTATTTGCGCTGGGCGTGACGGGCGGCGATCGCGACATTGTCGAAGAAGCAGAAGCCCATCGGCTTGGAGACCTCCGCATGGTGACCAGGCGGACGCACCGCGACGAAGGCATTTTGGTGCGCGCCTGACATGACGGCATCTGTTGCCGCCACCGCGCCGCCGACGCCGCGCATCACCGCTTCCCAGGTGCCCGGCGACATCGAGGTGTCGCCGTCGATATAGATCATGCCGCTCTGCGGGGCGATGTGCCGGAGTTCGCCGACATAATGCTCGCCGTGGCACAGCGTGACGGAATCCAGGCTGCCTTCCGGCGCCTCGCCGCGCGTGAGCGTCTTGAAGCGGTCTTCGCCCAGCACCTCGGCGACCGCGCGTAGCCGGTCGGGACGTTCCGGATGCCCGGGAGGCGTGACATGGTCGAGACATGCGGTATGCGTCAGAAGCAGCGTCATGCGAAATCCTGGCGTTAAGGCGCGCCGGCAGGGATCGGCTAATCTAGGCGCTCAGGGGCCGCTCGGAAAGGCCCCCGGCGTCAAGCTCAGTTGACCCGGATAATGCGCTCGGCGGCGGTGGGGCTGACCGGGCTGTTCGCCCCAAAATAGACATGCAGCGCGTCGACGTCGTAGACGCCGATCAGCGGTGCGGTTCCCTGGGTCAGCACGGTAAAGCCGTCGCCGCCGACGGACAGGAAATTGTTCACGGTGACGCGATAATGCGCGGCGGGATCGATCGGTTGCCCGTTCAGCGACATCCGTTCCGCCAGCACGCGTTCGCCGTCGCCCTTCGACCCGTCCCATGCATAGCTGAATCCTTTCGATACCTGCAGGATCCTGGGCCGCTTCGGATCGAGCCATTGCTGCTCCAGCATTTCCTTGATCTGTTTTCCGGTCAGCGTGATCGTCACCAGCTGATTGCGGAACGGCTGGCTGGCGAACAGGTCGCCATAGGTCACCGCGCCGTCCTCCCGGCGCGTGACGTCGGCGCGCACGCCACCGGGATTGGTGAAGGCGATGATCGCGCCGCCTTTCGCCTCCGCGCTGGTCGCGGCGAGTTGCGCGTCGGCGACGATGTCGCCGAGCGGGCTTTCGCCGGCGTTGTTCGGCGCGCGCGACAGCGTGGCCGTCACCGAACCCGCCGGACGGTTGGCGATCGGCGCGGCCAGCCGATCGTAGGATTCGATCAGCGCTGTTTGCCCGGCGTCCTTTGCCAGCGTTGCGGTACGAACGATGCTGTTGTTGGCCGTCGCGCTGACGATGTCGCGCGTGATGGGATCGAGCTTGAGATCGATCGCCGTGACGAGCGTACCGTATTTGTCGCCCGAGGTGACCAGCCGCCCTTCGATTTCGCAGACATAGGCGCGGTGGGTGTGGCCGGTGACCACGACGTCCACCGCGCGATCGAACTTTTTCACGATATCGACGATCGGTCCCACAATGCCGGGGCATTCGTTGTAGTCCCCCGGCGAGAAACCGCCTTCATGGATCAGGACGACGATGGCCTCGACGCCGCGCGCCTTCAGTTCCGGGATCAGCGCATTCACCGTGTCTGCCTCGTCGCGGAATTCGAGATCGGCGACGCCAACCGGCGAGACGAGGCCCGGGGTGCCCCTCAAGGTCAGGCCGATAAACGCGACCGGAATGCCGTCGAATTCGCGGATGTCGTAAGCAGGAAACACGGTCTTGCCGCTGCTCTTCTCGAACGTGCTGGCGGCGAGATAGCGAAATTTCGCGCCCGCGAACGGATGCGGCCCCTGGCATTGGTCGACCGGGTGGCAGCCGCCATTCTGCATGCGCAGCAGTTCTTCCTTGCCCTCGTCGAATTCGTGGTTGCCGACGGCGGAAATATTCAGGCCCATCATCGACAGCGCTTCGATCGTCGGCTCGTCATGGAACATCGCCGACAAGAACGGGCTCGCGCCGATCAGATCGCCGGCCGCGACGAAGATCGTATTTTTGTGTCCCTCGCGAAGCTGGCCGACCAGCGTCGCCATATGCTCGGCGCCGCCGGCAGGGACGGTGATCTTCTTCGTCTTGTCCTCGGGATCGGCAATCGTGATTCCGCCCGGCGGCGGGCGCAGGTAGCCGTGAAAATCGTTGATGGCGAGGATGCGCAGGTCGACGGGGGCGGGCGTCTGCGCGCGAGCCGACGCGGCGAGCGCCAGCATGATCGCGAAGGCAAGGATGGGACGGAGGAGGGAGGTCATGGACATCGGTATCGTAGCCCGCATGAGCGCAGCGACATGCGGGACCGGGAGGGAGTTGAAAACCCCGGATGTCGCTGTGTGCCCCGAAGGGCGTGTATCACCAGTGGAGGAAGAATCAACCCAGACAGTTGTCGATAGGTCTGGTAGCTGACGAGCAGGGTGGCTGGGTGACTGGTCACACTGAAGCCTCGTGACAAAGGTCGCCTTGGGCGGTCGAGCAATCCAGCGGGCCGTAATGAGAGTAAAGCCTGAGCAGGCCTCGAAAGTGAAGATGCGGATGCCGACCCGCCAGCGATACGGGGAAGGCCGCGCAGATGGGGAAGCAATCGACGAGCGCACCCGTCTGGTCCGCCGGGGTAATGGGCACGGCACGGTGGAAAGGTGATGCAGGCAACGGGGGAGACCCGTTTTGGCGAGGGTAGCGGCCTCGACGTCGCGAAAGGCGGCGGCCGGAACGGGAGTCGGACAGGGTCGTAGTACTGATGAAGCCGGGTAACTCCGGTGGAGGGAAGGCCCCTGACTTCTGGAGCGCTGACGAAGAGGGTAAGGATCAGGTAATTGGCGATGAGCCTTGAAACACCGGAAAAGATCAGGAGCCTTCAGAGGAAGCTGTATTGCAAGGCGAAGGCAGAGCCCGCCTTCCGCTTCTACCTGCTCTACGACAAGATCCATCGAGAGGACATTCTGCACCACGCCTATGCGCTGGCCCGCGCCAATGCGGGAGCACCGGGCGTGGACGGAGAGAGCTTCGCGGCGATTGCGGCGGCGGGCAAGGAAGCATGGCTGGCGGGTCTGAGACAGGAATTGATCACGAAGACGTATCGTCCTGCACCGGTGCGACGGGTGATGATCCCGAAGCCGGGCGGCGGAGAACGTCCGCTCGGCATCCCGACAATCCGGGACCGGGTGGTTCAGACCGCCGCCAAGCTGGTGTTGGAGCCGATCTTTGAAGCGGACCTGGAAGACAGCGTATATGGCTATCGGCCCGGCCGCGGTGGGACGGACCCTGTCAAGGAAGTGCACCGGCTGCTGGGCCGGGGCTACACGGATGTGGTCGACGCCGATCTGTCGAAGTACTTCGACACCATTCCGCACTCAGAACTTCTCAAATCGGTGGCGCGTCGCATCGTCGATCGGCATGTGCTTTGGCTGATCAAGATGTGGCTGAAGGCGCCGGTCGAGGAGACGGGTGGGGGTGGGGAAGGCAAACGGCGCATGACGGGAGGCAAGAGCAGTACGCGCGGCACGCCGCAAGGCGGTGTCGCCAGTCCGATGCTTGCGAACTTGTACATGAACCGCTTCCTGAAGCATTGGCGGCTGACCGGACGTGGCGAAGCGTTCTGTGCGCAGGTGGTCTCATATGCCGACGACTTCGTCATCCTCAGTCGCGGACATGCGGCTGAGGCTCTGACGTGGACGAAGGAGGTGATGACCCGGCTCGGGCTTACGCTCAACGAGGCGAAGACCACGTTGAAGGATGCCCGGAAAGAAAGCTTCGACTTCCTTGGCTACGCGTTTGGGCCTGAGTACCACCGCAAGAAGGGTTATCGATACCTGAGCGCGAGCCCCTCCAGGAAGAGCGTCCAGAGGCTCAAAGGCAAGGTCAATGAGCTGCTGGTCCCCGGCAACAAAGAACCGTGGCCTGATGTACGCAACCGGCTGAACAGATTGCTGCGCGGCTGGTCGAGCTACTTTAGCTACGGCACGCGGCTGATGGCCTATCGGGCCATCGACAATCACGTCAATGATCGCGTGCGTCACTTCCTGCGCAGGCGGTGCAAGGTGCCAGGACGCGGTACTCGAAGCTTTGCGGACCATCAGGTCTTCGGGCCTCTCGGCGTGCTGCGGCTACGACGCGTGCACCTTGGCCCGCTGCCGTGTGCTCGGCAATGAATCCAGTCGGAAAGCCGGATGCCGGAAATCGGCACGTCCGGTTTGATGAGCGGGGAGAGGAAACGGAGCGTTGCCGCATGGCCCAAGCTACCGCGCCTCTCCTCGACTCTACTTGCTCATCCGGGCTACGCCTAATGGCAAGTCGTTGATATTTGATGCCACCGTCACAGGTAATCCACTGTTTGTCCCTGTTCGGCGTATCCATAGATGCGGAATCCATCGTCGGTTTCCTCTCCGGGCAGATGGATTCGCTTTATTGCCATCCTGATGCGTTCGCGATGCTCAAGATCGTCGGCGAAGACGTCGACGTGAACGATGTCCTCATATCCGCCGTCTCGAAAATGATGATACCATTCGCGGTCGGGAGCCGAGCGATGCCCATTTTGGCAAAGTGCACTCCAGCGCGGCGCGGGGTCGGTATTGTACATCGCGAGCCGCAGTTCGTTCCACTTCGTATCGTTCATTACCGGGTGATGCATGGCGTTCGCTCGTTCCAAGTATCGTAGCCCGCATGAGCGCAGCGACATGCGGGACCGGCGGGAGTTGAAAATCCCGGATGTCGCTGCGCTCATCCAGGCTACGCTTGCTCTCATGACAGTGACATAGCAGCTTGACGGTTTCGCGTCATTGCCTGCGACAAACGCGAAGCGATTGTGCAAGAGAGCGCAGGCTTCGTAGGGTGGGCAAAGCGTAGCGTGCCCACCAACACACTATCGAATTTGCTCTGCGGAAAGATGGTGGGCACGGCGCTCACGCGCCTTTGCCCACCCTACACGATGCCCTACTTCTTCTTCCGCTCGAAAAACCCCTTGAACGCGGCGACCGCTTCCTTCGATCGCATCCGCTCGCCGAACAGATGGCCTTCCTGGTCGATCCGGCGCGTCATGTCCTCCGGCGGCAGCCTTATCAATTTTCGCGTGATCGCAACGGCCTCGGCCGGCAGCGCGCAGATCTCGCGGGCCACCTTGTGCGCCTCGGCCTCGGTGTGGCCGGGCGCCACCACCACGTTGACGAAGCCGGCCTCGCGCGCCTCGTCGGCGGAAAACTTGCGGCCCATCACCAGCATGGCGAAGGCGCGCTGGTGGCCCATGGTGCGCGGCATCAGCAGGCTGGAGGCGCCTTCCGGCACCAGTCCGAGATTGATGAACGGCGTCGAGAAGGTCGCGGTCTTGCTGGCCAGCACATAGTCGCAATGGAACAGCATCGTGGTGCCGATGCCGATCGCGACGCCGTCGACGGCGGCGATGATCGGCTTGACGTTGTGCGCCAGCGAATAAAGCAGTTTGACGGCGTTGGAAGCGCCGCGCGGCGCATCGGCTTGCGAGGTGCTCTCCTTGAGAAAATCCTCGAGATCGTTGCCGGCGGTGAACACGCCGGAACCGCCTGTTATGATGATGCAGCGGATATCCGGATTGTTCTGCGCCTTGTCGATCGCATCGCTCATCCCGCGATACATGTCCTGGCTGAAGGCGTTCTTTTTCTCGGGCCGCCGCAGCTTGATGACGCGCGTTGCGTCTTCGTCGGATACTATGATGTGCCCGGTCATGAAATGTCCCTGGATCGCCGGCGGCAACCGTGCCGCTGGCCATTCATCCGGCCACATCCTACATGATCCGGCAAGAGACGAAACCGTCCCGCCCACCGGGGCGATCACGAGGATAATGCAATGCAGCTAGGCGGAATTCATCATCTGACCGCGATCTCGGCGAAGCCGCGGGACAATCTGGCCTTCTACACCGGCCTGCTCGGCATGCGGCTGGTCAAGAAGACCGTCAACCAGGACGACGTCAGCGCCTATCATTTGTTCTACGCCGACGGCAAAGCCAATCCCGGCACCGATCTCACCTTCTTCGATTTCCCGGCCGCCCCCGAACGGCGCGGAACCAATTCGATCTCGCGCACGGGCTTGCGCGTCGCGGGCGAAAAGACGCTGGGCTACTGGCGGGATCGCCTGAAAAAGGCCGGCGCGGTGACCCGCGATGTGATGGAGGTCGATGGCCGGCTGACGCTGCCGTTCGAGGACGGCGAGGGCCAGCGCCTGGTGCTGGTCGACGATGGCGGCAAGGGCACGGCTGCGCCGTGGGAACGCAGCCCGGTGCCGGCAGAGCACCAGATCCGCGGCCTCGGCCCGATCGTGCTGACGGTGCACGAGCTGTCACGCACTGCGTTCGTGCTGACCGAAGTCATGAACATGCGCCGCGTGCGCGAGTACGCCGCCCACGGCGCCGAGATCCATGTCTTCGCGATGGGCGAGGCAGGGGGAGAGAGCGGCCCCGCCGCCGAACTGCACGTGCTCGAAGACAAGACGACGCCTGTCGCGCAACAAGGCGCCGGCGGCGTCCACCACGTCGCCTTCCGCACGCCGGACGAAGCGCAGTACCACGCCTGGACGCAGCGCCTGAACGAACTGCGCGTTCCCAACAGCGGCGAGGTCGACCGCTTCTATTTCCGCAGCCTCTATTTTCGCGAGCCCAACGGCATTCTGTTCGAGATCGCGACGGATGGCCCGGGCTTCGCGACCGACGAGCCGATGGAAACGCTCGGCGAGAAACTGGCGCTGCCGCCGTTCCTCGAGCCGCGCAGGGCGGCGATCGAGGCAGGGCTGAAGCCGATTTCGTAGGGTGGGCAAAGCGGAGCGTGCCCACCATCGCGAGCGGAGTGTCGATGGTGGGCACGGCGCAGGCGCCTTTGCCCACCCTTGTATTAGCGCGATGGGTTAAAGTGGCCTCGTTCCGTGAGGAATGGCCCAGCCTGGGTGGCCACCCGGGCTGGGCCGCCGATCGATCGGATCGATGCCCACCGAAGCCTAGAGGGCTGTCTTACGTAGCAAGATCGCGATCGGCACTTCATCGGGACCCGGATGGTTGAACGAACTTTAGGTTCGCATAACAAGGGAGGGTCGACGAAGATGGCCAAGCGTACCATAATTTGCGCCGGAATCGATACCGGCAAATGGAAGCTGGACGTAGCGATCGATGGCAGCTCCTCGCAGTTGCAGGTCGAGAACACGGCTGAGGGCCACAAGGTGCTGTTGGAGTGGTTACGGCGCCACAAGGTCAAGCGCATTGGGATCGAGGCGAGTGGCGGCTATGAACTTCCGGTCGTCATCGAGCTACGGCGCAAGCGGTTCGTTGTGGTGGTGTTTCAACCGGCACAGGTGCGCGCCTATGCCAAGTTCCACTCGCAACTGGCCAAGAACGATAAGCTCGATGCGGCGTTGATCGCCGCCTGCACCGCCGCGGTCAAGAAGATCCACGACGCCCCCGATCCGCGGCTGCAGCCGTTTGCCGAACACCTGACGCTGATCGAGCAGATCGGAGAGGACATCAAACTGTACAAAAACCGGATCGAGACCTGCCGCGATCCGCGCATCCAGAAGCTCTGGAAGGAAGAGATTGCCCGCCTGGCCAAGCGCGAGAGAGCCGAACTCAAGGCCCTGGTGGCCGCGATCCGCCACCATCGCGACCTCGCCCAACGGCTCGATCTGATCTACAGCGTCAGCGGCACCGGAATGCCGACCGCAGTCGCGATCCTGGTGCGCATGCCGGAGATCGGCAAACTCAGCCGCGAACAGGTGGCAGCACTCGCCGGGCTAGCGCCCTACGACGATGACAGCGGTGAGCGAAACGGCGCTCGTCACATCGCCGGCGGGCGCAAGCGGCTGCGCCGGGCGCTCTATACCGCAGCGCTGCCGGCATCCTTTTTCTGGAACCCGCATCTCATCGCCCTTTATCGGCGGCTGAGGGCCGCCGGCAAAGTGCACAAGAGCGCGCTGATCGCCTGCGCCAGGAAGCTGCTCATTTTCGTCAACACCGTCGTGGCCCGCGGCACGCCCTGGCAAGACGAGCAACCCGTGCGAGCCACAAATCCCGCGGCCGCTTGAATCCGAGTTCTTGGTTCGACCGAAGCACTGTTCTTCGTCCCGACTTGCCATCCTCACGACGTCGCGCGCAGACGCCGTCAAGGATGGCCGTCGCTCCATCCCGCCTCACCCCCGCTGCCGCCAGGCCACGCCTTGACGGCGGCGAGCACGGCGTCATGCTTGAGCCGCAAGTGGACAAAACCATTGCACACAATCAATCGATCTAATGGTTTCCTTGCCGGTGTTGACGGCCAACTGAGCCTCGAAAGCCTGCTGTTAGTAGCTTCGTAGGATGGGTAGATCGCGCGCCCCGTTCGGCGACTACGACGCGGAAGCGATCCGCCCCGGCATGTCCTGGCTGAGCTGACGAAGGCGCCCGGCACGACCGGGAGCGAGCGGCCGGCTGTGCAACCTGCTGCGGATGCGCGCCTCATGCAGATACATGGGTTCGAGGCGGATATTGCAGAGTTCGTCGTTTGAACGAGGCCGGAAGGCGCCGATTGCGATCCGGGTGGCCTGCAGCGCCCAACCGATGGCGCGCCGGTTTTCGTCGCTGTCGATCCCGGCCATGGCGCAGGTCCGCGAAAGCGCGACAAGCGCACGGCCCGCCCGGACGACGTTGAAACCGAGAAGGCTCATCAGGATACGGACCGCCGGCTCGCTTTCGCCGATCGAAAGCAGCCGTGTGCCGAGATCATGGAAAGCGACCAGTGCTCCGCGCAGGTTGCGTACGGCCCGATCATGTTCATGGATGGCCTGCGAAGTGGTCGCCAGTTCGCGCGGTATGGGTAGTGCCGCATTCCGGAACAGCGCTATCCGCTCGAGCGCCATGCGCCGAACACGCAGCACGTTTCGTATCGGCTGGCCGACCTGGTCGACGAGAAAGTGGCCCAGGAAGACGCAGGCGAACGCCGCCAATGGGTAGACATACCAATGCATGCCGCGCCAGATCCAGTCCCGGGGTTTTCAGCTTTCAAATTGCAATGTGGCTTGCCGGCCCAATCAACCCTAACAGTTCGTTACCCTCAAGCGAAATCGCAGTTTCGCCGTTGGGCGGCCGCAAATGTAGTTAACGCCGGCGACTGTCCGATGCGTGTCTACGGTTTCTTGCGCATGTTGACCGCCAACTGCGCCGCAAACGCCCGCTGGTAGGCGGGCCGCGCTTCGCCGCGCGCGAGATAGGCGGCAAGGTTCGGATATTCATCCACGATATCAGATGATTTCAACCGCAGCAGCACCGACACCATCATCAGGTCGCCCGCGCTGAACGCACCGTCAAGCCACTCGGCACTGCCAAGGCGCGCGGAGAGTTGCTTCAACCGGTCACGGATGCGATCCTCGACCAGCGGCAGGCGCTCCTTGCTCCAGGGTTTGTCTCCCTCCAGAATTTTTGCGGTGACGAGTTCAAGCACCGGCGGTTCAACCGTGTTGAGCGCGGCAAACATCCATGCGATCGCGCGCGCCCGCGCATTGGCATCGTCCGGCAGCAGCCCCGCATGGCGGTTGGCGATATGGAGCACGATCGCGCCGGTCTCGAACAGCGCAAGATCGCCTTCCTCATAGGTCGGGATCTGACCGAACGGATGAAGCGCCAGATGCGCGGCTTCCTTCATCGCGCCGAACGAAACAAGACGAACGTCGTAGGGCAAACCCGCTTCCTCGAGCGCCCAGCGAACGCGCGTATCGCGCGCCAGTCCCTTGCCGCCGTCGGGTGATCGTTCAAAGGCGGTGATGGTGATGGTCATCGTGGGGATACTCCCTTGGGAGGACATCATCGGCTGTGAAGTGGGCAAGCTGTCAAGGCGGCTCACCGAGATTCCGTTCCGTGCAGTTTGTGGGATGGGTAGAGCGCAGCAAAGCCCATCATTTTCAAGCGCCGCAATCGATGCGGTAGCCACGGAGCCAAGCATGCGCACCAATATCGAAATCGATGTCGCGCTGATGGCGGAACCGCAGAAAGCTGCCGGGAACCGAAACAAGAAGATACGGTGGACAAGGGCTTCGCTTGATGGTCAGGCTGCGAACGTAAAAGGCGGCCGGCGAGGCGTTCGGAAAATAGCGCTGGCGCGGCAACTTAGTCCGCAATCGCAATGTATCCACTCCGCCACTAGTTTCGCGCTGCCGCCCATGAGCTTCCAGGCGGGTTGAGGGTTAACCGCGGGCCACGACCGAGGATTGCCCAATGCTCGATACTGGAAAAACCCGGTGCAGAGATTTTGACAGTTAGATCGAAGATTGCGGTAGTGCCCATGTCGCTGTGCCTCATCGCCAGCATGAGCACATTACTGGTCAAAAGACGCTGGTGCTCCTTAAAGATCGGGAGGTTCGGAGGGGAGCCCAAAGTCCACCTAAACCAATGCATCGGTACCTTTCGGTCATTTTCTGCTTGATCTTGTCGCTCATAGCTTCCTCCACTGATGATGACGAGTTCAGCAGCTACGCCAATATCTACTATGGCATGGTAGGCAGGTTGATTTGACCTGTTATCTATCTTGGCGATCAGGTTGAAGGGGTTGGATGTATCTCGTCGTTCCGAAAAATCGATGGTGTGTCGGTTTCCTTCGAGGAAGGAAAGCGTGACGAAAAGTTCGGGTGTCGTTAGTCGCCGAAACGCGTCCCTTACTTCGTAATGCTCCATGATTAGTCGGTTGAAATTATGCCGACGATAGTATCGGCCATCAGTCTGGTGCGGATCGCCTTTTGTCGCGGGGATATCGATAACAACAGCCACGCCGCCGGAGTGCAGTGGAACGTGGTAAGGCTTAAGGCCCGCAATCGTCGGCGTGACGTGCTGTTGCAAGACCTGTTCGAACCAGATTTCCGGATAAGCTTTGGGGTCCAGTCCCTTGTCGAGCCCCGTAGGATCGTGATCTTTTTCGGTCATTCCGTAAATGATTTGGCCGCCGTCTGCGTTTGCAAAGGCCGATACGTCACGAGCCATTTCCAGCTTCTTGTTGTTGTCTGCTTTATCGACCGCGCCGGAGGCTTTGTATTCGAGGTGAAGACTCTCTCTTACGCCGCCGGTATGGAGGGCTTCTATTTCGGCTTCTGTCTTCAAAGAAAGCATGAAACTGCTCTGGGTAGTAGAAAGCTCCTTCTACCATTTGCAGGATTCTCCCGCCATCCCGCCGTGATGAGAGTGCGCCAGCCGCGGTTCATCGGAGTCCACCTGCCTTGGGAGCGGCAATTGCCGCGCTACGCGCCCTCCAGCCCCTGCACCCATGTTTGACCGTTGCGCCAAAACACTAATTTTCCACGGCAAATCAAGGCGATTTGCCCCGTCCAGCCCTTTCCGCAAAAACAAATTCCTTCTCGCCACACCCAAATCAGCACTATCAATTCCGCCGTCTCATCCCTCACGAGGGGCGGATCGCGATCGTCACGGACGCGGGGTGGGATGCGGTGGACGCGGCAGCGTCAGGCGCGAGAAGTTGTTCGCAGGGCGGTTATTCGTGAGCGGACACGGCGCGCAAGACGTCGGCGCTGAAGCGTACGGCAAAACCGTGTGGTTCTGGCATCCGTGGCTGATGTCAAGCTGCCGGTGGCGAATTCGATCCAACCGGATCGCGTGAGTCATCAAGCCGGCAGCGATGGAGGCAAAAGGAATTCGTCTCCAGGGAGAGCTCGGCATAAGCCGTCAAACCATTGCGCAGGGGATGCCGGCGTGCCTCGGCTGTACCTGTATGCTCGTGTGCGCATCTACCACTTACATTGCACACGAGACCGCGGGTGCAGCAAGCACCCGGCATTCCCTGCTCCCTCCGTCGTGAGGGAGAAAGGTTCATGCAAACCTCGGACGCAAACCGCGCCGCGAGAAGGTGAGATCATGTTTCAAATGCCTCCGGCGTCATTGCGAGCGCAGCGAAGCAATCCATGGCGCGGCAAGAAAGCAAGAATGGATTGCTTCGCGGAGCCTGTCATCCGGCGGCGCTTCGCGCCGACCGGGTGGCTCGCAATGACGCGGATAGACCGCGGAATAAAGGATATTCCGCATGCGCGGAGCATGACAGCGTTGTGCGTAGCCACGGACCTGCGCGGCAAATTCCAGCGCGCGAAGAGCTAAGCCAGCGTGGCGCAGCGGAACAGCAGCAGCTTCGTCGTAACCCGCTCAGGCTTCGTTCTTGGGCGTGTATTTTCCGAGCACGCATTTGTAGCGCTGCAAGTGCCATTCGCGATACGGCCCCTTGGCGAGCCAGTCGGCAATGCCGATCTGCGCGTTGACCGCGCAGGCGGTCATGGTGATGCCGGACTGGTCGCTGGTGGTGACGACCTTTTCGAGACAAAGCTGGCTGTTGCAGAGAACCGCGACGAGAGTGACGAGCATGGCGACCTTCGTTGATAAGGAAAATCCAGTTCGTTCAGCCAATGCAGGGTTCATGCCAACATCGGTGAACGCCGTTTTTTTGGACGCCCCTTACGCGAATCTCCCTGCAAGAACGCACTCTTCTGTAGCCGCGCTTTTTGCGCGGGACGGATGCCGGCAACGCCGGTGAATGCAGACTGTCTTGAAAGTTGAGGCGGGGGCGGATGATTTGCAAAGCGTAGAACTACGGGACCGTGTCGGAATGGCTGTCACTGTCTTAACGCTGCAACAGTGCCGAGTGCCGTGCTTGGTTGCGCAGCGTTCGCTCAGCACGCCCGTGAAAACACGGGTGAACCGGCAAACTCAGATTGCCCGGTTGATTTCGTCATCAATGGTCATTTCTGACTCACTCCCGACATCGCGCCATGTTCGTTTCGCGTTCCACGTGCAGCGCGGTTCCCGCTAGAGAGCAGGATGAGACATTAGTGCAACAACCATCGTCCGATCTTGCGGAAGCCGAATCGTTGGGCAGCGATCGTCCGCGTGTCGAGATATAATTGCATCGACGAATCCGAAAAGGAGTTTTCGATGTCGAAGTTTGCAATTGGTGAGCAAGTCGAAAACGTGGCCAACGATCACGAGACGGGCACGGTTGTCGCCGTGTTTCCGACCGTCGACGGAAGCTTTCGATATGCCGTCGACACGGAAGGCTACGGCACGCTGCAATTCTTCGCCGAGGAGAAGCTGGCTTTGGCCGTGACGAGCGAGGGGGTCACATGACACGCCGTGCAACCACGCAAGCGATCGCTGCGTCCGAACGGACGGAGGGCGACAGCGATGCCGTGCGCATCCGGCATCAGCTTGATGCCTGGGCCAATGCATCAAACCGCACGCCCCGACTGGTGGCGACGCCTGCGGAAGATGTAAGCGTTGAATCATCCGGCGAGGCGCCGTTGCCGGCGACGAAACGCAATCGCTCGTCTCCGGCATCCGGTCGTACCAAGGCGGCCAAGGGCAGCAAGGCCAGGTCAGTCAAGGCAAAGGCAGAAGAGGCCAAGACGGACGACGCCGAGGCCGATGGCGAGCCAGAGGCGCCCGACGCGCTGCTGGAACCGCTGCCGGTTTCCGCAGCACCCGCCGTGCCGGTGGCCGTTCCCGCCACGCCGGAGCGCGCCCGCACCAGCCGCGCCTTTGCTCTTGTCGCAGCCCTCGCACTGGCGACGGTGGCCGCCTATTTTTCGGTCGCGGGCATGGCCGAGATATTTCCCGGCGATCCGGTCGCGGTGATGGTGCTCGCCGGCACCATGGAAGCCGGCAAGCTGGTGATCGCCGGATGGCTGGCCGCGCATTGGCGGCGGACCAACTGGAAAATGCGCACGGTTTTGGTGGCGCTGGTCGCCGGCCTCGCGCTCATCAACGCCGCCGGCGTGTTCGGCAAGCTGGTCGAGGCGCATGTCAGCGTGGCGGCCACGTCGCGTTCCGGCGTCACCGAGCGCATCGAAGCGCTCGACGCCCGGGTCAGGGCGCAATCGGCCGCGGTTGCCGACCTCGACAGCCGCATTGCGCAGATTGACCGGGCCGTGGACGAATCCACACGGCTTGGCCGGGTAACGCGGGCCATCAACATCGCAACACAGCAGCGCGTGACGCGGGACGGGCTGGATACGCAGCGGCAGGCGGCGACCGCAACGCTGGTCGGCCTGCAGGCGCAACGCGCGGCGCTGGCCGGCGAGCGTTCGCGTATCGAAGCCTCCGCGGGCCCGATCCAGTATCTGGCGATGATGGCCGGCGTCGCGCCGGAAGTCGCGGTGCGATGGCTGATTTTGTTGATGGTGCTGTGCTGCGATCCCGCAGCGATCGCCTTGACGGTCGCTGCGGCCGGCGCGCGAACCCGACATGCATCGCAAGCGTAGCCCGGATGAGCGAAGCGACATCCGGGGGCTTCGCTCATCCTCTGGCATGTCGCTGCGCTCATGCGGGCTACTCGCTACTCGTCGCGTTAACGACAGATGAATCAACGGGCGACGCTCCGTCAGCAACGACTTTGCTGAATTCAATATTTGGTGTATGAATATTTCCTATGAGTTGGGATGCGAAAGACGTAGCACTGCTCAAAGAACTTTGGGCCGCGGGCTACAGTGCCGGTCAGATCGCAAGTCGATTGGGCCTCAGCCGCAACGCAGTGAGCGCCAAGCTGAAACGCTTGGGCCACAAGCGGGGCCACAAACCGCCGACGGCTAACCCGAAGATCGTGGCTGTGCCGACGCGAAGACCCGCGCTCGCGGCAGCCTGCGAGCGGCCGGTGGACAGGGTGGTGTCCAAGCCCAAGGCGGTCGCGAAGCAAGCCAGCGAGCCCACCAAGCGCGAGCTTTACGCCATGCTGGCCAATGCGGTCAGGAATACCGGCTCACGCTCATCACGACGCGGCCGAGACAATTGACACGATCGATCCGCCGCTGACGGGAGCGGAGGCGGGCATGCTCGTAGAGATCCCGCCATGTGCGGGGAGGGCAGGCGGGAAGCGCGCTCCCCAACCGGCTACATGGTCCTGCCCTTCGACAGCCTTGCAGTCTTGGCGGTCTTGGCCTGTGCGAACTTGGCAAGCGCGGCCCTGGCCAGTGCAGTCTTGGCCTTAGCGTTTTTGGCCTGCGCGGTTTTGGCCGGTTTCGCCTTGCCGCGGTCGCCCCGCGCCGCGAGCTGCTTGCCCTTCTTGGGCGTCGCTTCCGCCTCCTGCGTTTTCGCGCCGCCGCGGCGCGAGACGTATTCGCGGCCGTCGACCGGCGCCACATGGGGCGGATCCCGATCGAGATAGGGACGTCCGATTCCAAAATCCTTGCCGCGCTCGTCGATCCATTTCCAGAGCTTTTCGGTGGAGACCCATCGCTGCGCGCGGCTGTTGCCCTTCACGCTCACGATATCGGCCGCCAGCCCGCGGCCGTAGCCGCCACGCAGACTGCCGCCGTGGTAGGATCGATCGGTTGCGGCCTTCAGCCCGGTGGCGATCGATTGACGGTAGTCGTCGCGGAACGCGCTGGTGATGCCTGGTTGCAGTCCAGCCTGCTCCGCCGCGTAGAGCGTATAGAAGAGTTTCAGCCTGAAGCTCCGGTCCATGCCGCCGATCACATAGTCCATCATCGCCATGCCGACTTTGTCCGCGGCCTTCGGGTCCTTCCACGCAAAATTCTCGTCGACCCGCCTGGTGAAGGTCCGGGTGACCGTCACCATTTTGCCCCTCCGCTTGATCCTCACCTTTCTCCGCTCTTCGACCTTGATGGCGTCGACCTTCGGCGCCCGCTCGTAGAGCGCCCACAAATAACGATCGATGCAGATCTCCGCGACCAGGCACTCCTCGTTGATTTCAAGGGTGCCGATCGTCCGCGGGACGTTGTCGAGGTCCGGATCAGGCGTGTTCGCCGTCGCCTCCTCGGTGGTCGGTGCGTCCGGCGGCAGCGAAATCTCGAACAGCGATATCGGCTCATACCGATAAGCCTCCGCCGTCGATGCGGAGGCCTTGTCCAGCGGGGACAGGGCGGCGGGCGCGATATCGACGTCACCGATGGAGGCGCTTGCCAGGGCGATGACCTGCGGAATGTTGGTTCGCTCTGCGCGCGCGACGGGCGGCGGATCGTGGCGTTCCACGATCGACTTCGCACCGGCGTTCTCGGTGGAAGCCGCGCCGGTGTTCCCGCTCGAGGCAAAGCTCAAGCCTGCGAGCCAGGCGAGAGCACAGCTCGTGAGAGCCACGCCCGCGAGCGCGTTGATCCGGCGCTGTGCACTCGTCGTCAATCGCCATGGGTCCATGATCCGGCCTCCCAAGGCTCCGCATGAGCCTCAACAAAATAGCCAAGCACACGACATTGCGCATTCTTCGGATTGCGAAATGAATGCGCAACGGCCGGGAGCTACCGGATCACCCATTTTTCAAAGGTGTTGCCTCAATACCACGCGCTGCAGCATGGAACTTGCTGTGCCATTCTGCGACGGGCGCGTTGTTCAGAGCCCCTTAAAAGCGTCATCGAGGCGATCGAGAGCTTCCTCAAGGATCGGACGCGGCGTGGCGATGTTGAAGCGCAGCCAGGTTTCGCCGCCTGGCCCGAATTGCTCACCGGGGCTTGCGAAAATGCGTGCCCGATCCTTGACCCTTGCCGCGACGTCACTGGCCGGCAATCCGGTGCCGGAGAAATCCACCCACGCGAGATAGGTCGCATCGAGCCGCATCGAGCGCGCGCCCGGAGCTGCGCGCTCGATCCTGTTGTCGAAGATATCGCGACTGCCGGTGAGATAGGGCAGCAGTGCATCGAGCCAGCTGTCTCCGGTTCGCCAGGCTGCCTCGGTGGCGATCATGCCGAAGGCGTTGTAGGAGGCGAGCCCGCTCGCCGCGATCCGCGCATCGATCCGCTGTTTGAACACCGGATTCGAAGTGAAGCATGCGCCAACATGGGCACCGGCGAGATTGAAGGTTTTTGTGGCGGCGACGCAGGTGATCAAGCGATCCGCGATCTCGGGCGCCGCCGCCAGGGTCGGCGTATGCTTCGCACCACCCAGAAGCAGGTCGCAGTGGATTTCGTCGGAAACCAGAATCAGGTTGCGCTCAGCACAGAAGAGGGCGAGGGCGCGGATCTCCTCGACCGACCAGACGGTGCCGCCTGGATTGTGGGGGCTGCAGAAAAACACGATTTTGGTGCGCGGCGTGAGTTTCGCGGCGAGCGCATCGAGGTCCATCATGTAGCGGCCCTGACGCAGGGACAGTTGCGCGTCGAGGATGCGTCGATCATTGGCGAGAATGATCTTTCGGAAAGCATGATAGGCCGGCGGAAAGACTACAACCTCATCACCGGGCTCGGTGATGCCTTGAAGGATAAGGCCCAATCCCGAGACCACGCCGGGCGTCGGGCTTACCCAGGCCGGGTCGATCGACAGTCCGTGCCGGCGCATCATCCATTCGGCAAGCGCGATCGCCCAACTGCCGGTGTCGGCATAATAGCCATGGACGGCGCGGGTCACGGTGGCGGTCAGTGCTTCGGTCACGCCGGGCGGCGCCGCGAAATCCATGTCGGCAACCCACATCGGGATCGCGTCCGCCGCCGTGATCCCTGAAAGTTTGGCCATCATGTCCCACTTCGACGCGTGCGTGCCGCGGCGGTCAATTACGCGATCGAAATCAAACATCGGGACGGTGGCTCCTGGGCTGTTGCGCGTTGGATTCAAAAACTTGTTTATGGACAGCGCAAGAGCCGTTTTAGCCGAGCAGCACCGCGTCCGCGCCGTTCACGGCGTCGGCGCTATCCGTCACCGTCTTCTCCAGCGATCCCGACTGAACCGTGATGTTCTCGGCAAAGAACCTCGCCACCGTCACGTAGCGCTGCGGATCGCCGCCGGCCTCGCCGTTGCCCTTGGCGGCCAGCGCCTCGCCGGCCAGCATGCAGCCGCCGAGCGTCGAGCCGAACAGGCGCAGGTATGGCGTGGCGCCGGCGAGCGCGTCGTTGGGCGCAGACGCCACGCGCTCCAGCAGCCATTTGCTGGCGCGCTCCAGCGAGCCGAGCGCGTCGCGCAGTTTTGGGCCTGTGGTGCCGAACGCTGGATCGTTCGACGCTTCGACCTGCTTGACGATGCTGCCCAGTTCATCGAGCAGGGCCCACACCGATGCGCCGCCGTTGGCCGCGAGTTTGCGCGTCACGAGGTCGATCGACTGGATGCCGTTGGTGCCCTCATAGATCGTGGTGATGCGGGCGTCACGATAATGCTGCGCGGCGCCGGTCTCCTCGATGAATCCCATACCGCCGTGGACCTGCACGCCGAGATAGCTCACCTCGTTGCCGATATCGGTGGAGAACGCCTTTGCAATGGGCGTCAGCAGCGCGCCGCGGGCGGCGGCATCGCTGCGCACCTTGGCGTCCTTGGCGCGCACGGAGACATCGAGCGCGACAGCGGTGGCGTAGCAGATCGAGCGCGCGGCGGCCGTCATGCTGCGCATCTGCAACAGCATGCGCTTGACGTCGGGATGCACGATGATCGGGTCGAGCCCGTCGCCCTTTTTGCCAATGGCGCGGCCCTGCTTGCGTTCCTGCGCGAACGCCAGCGCCTGCTGATAGGCGCGGTCTGCAATGCCGACGCCCTCGAGGCCGACGCCGAGGCGGGCCTGGTTCATCATCGTGAACATGCAGAGCATGCCGCGATTTTCTTCGCCGATCAGGTAGCCGACGGCGCCGCCCTTGTCGCCCATCGTCATGGTGCAGGTGGGGGAGGCGTGCATGCCGAGCTTGTGCTCGACGCCGGACGGATAGATGTCGTTGCGTGCGCCCAGCGAGCCGTCGGCATTGACCATGAATTTCGGTATCAGGAACAGCGAAATACCCTTGGTGCCCGCGGGCGCGTCGGGCAGCCGGGCCAGCACGAAATGCACGATGTTATCGGTCATGTCGTGGTCGCCATAGGTGATGAAGATCTTCGTGCCCTTGATGCGGTAGGTGCCGGCATCAGCCCGCTCGGCGCGGGTGCGCAGCGCACCGACGTCGGAGCCGGCCTGCGGCTCGGTGAGCTGCATGGTGCCGGTCCATTCGCCGGAGACGAGTTTTTCCAGATAGATTCTTTTCAGCTCATCGCTGCCATGGGCATCAAGCGCCTCGATGGCGGACAGCGTCAGCAGCGGGCAGAGGCCGAAGGCGACGTTCGACGCGCTCCAGATTTCGGTGCAGGCGGCGTTGATCGCCATCGGCAGGCCCTGGCCGCCAAAAGCTTCCGGCCCCGACACCGCGTTCCATCCGCCCGCGATCCAGCGCTGATAGGCGTCCGGCCAGCCGGGGGCAGTCGTCACCTTGTCGTCGGCGAGCTTGATGCCGTGTTCGTCGCCCACGCGGTTCAGCGGCGCCAGCACGTCGCCGGCGAATTTGCCGGCTTCCTCCAGCACGGCCGCGGTGATGTCGCCGTCGAAGTCGCCATAATGGCCGGCCTTCACGGCGGCCTGCAGGCCGGCGCCGTGGTTGAGTGCGAGCAGGATGTCGGAGATCGGCGCGCGATACGTCATGACGATAATCTCGCTTTTTGGCTAATGGCTGCCGCCGTCTTCCCACGAAACCGGGGTGGTCTCAACTCTCCGATGGCGGCATTGGGCCGCCCCCGAGGGGGTGAAACCCGCCCCGGGGGCATCCAGGGGAGATCGCTTATATAAAGTGTCGCGCAACAAGGCCTGATTTTGGGCGGAATTCGGCTGTCCGGCCTGTTGAAATGGCGCAACTCCCTCTATAGACCGGGCGTTGCCGGAGGCGATCGACCGGATCGATCCTTCCCTCGTTCCGGCCTGTTGGGGCGTAGCCAAGCGGTAAGGCAGCGGATTTTGATTCCGCCATTCGGAGGTTCGATCCCTCCCGCCCCAGCCAGGCAGTCTTGCGTCTGGGCTCAGTTTGAACCCCGCGCCTCGCAGCCCCGCAAATCCCGGCTTTTCTCGCATTCGACTTTGTCTCCAATCTCCGGGTCCCCCAATCTCGGGAGCAAATTCGCAAGTCAGTGAGAGAGCGTACGTATCTCGGCCTCAATGCACATTGCGGCACGCAGCAACATCCGGTCTCGTCCCCTTCGCGCGATGATCTGAATCCCGAACGGCAGGCCGCTCGCGTCGTGTCCGCAGGGGATCGAAATGGCGGGCAGGCGCGCATGATTGACGAATGGCGTGAAGGCAGCGTGAGCCCGAGGGTTTACTTGCCTGCCGTCGATCATTTTTGGGCCGAGTTGTACAAGGGGCCAGGCAGTACAGGGAACGGTAGGGGCCAGCAGAAGGTCGAACTCGCAAAAGAAGTCGGCGAACGCGGCTCTGATTGCGGTACTTGCGCCGAATGCGGCCGTTACCTCCACCCCGCGCAAGGAGAGACCGCGTTCGATCTGACGGGCGACGTCGGGGTCGAACTGCCCCGGATCTTTCTGGAAGGCCTCGCCATAAAGCCCGGCAAGTCCCGCATGCTGCAGAGGCATCAGGGCCTCCTCGGTTGCGCTTTGCGGCCAGACCGGGTCTCGACGGACAATTCGCAGTCCCGTTTTGCCGAGATGCTCGACGATGGAATCGAGCCTTTCGGCGATGACGGGGTCGACGGGGATTTCCAGCGCAAGCTTCGGTGAAAATGCAATGCGCAAATCTGAGCAACCTGCGTCACCGCTTTCTACCAGGGCGGATTCGAGAATCCCGGACATCCGGACCGGCCATCGCCTCGAAGGCGAGCGCCGCATCGGCGACGTTGCGGGCGATTGGCGCGATCACGGATATGTCGAAGAACGGTTCGGCGAACCCCGGGCCATATGGAATGGCACCATAGGATGGCTTGAAGCCGACAACACCGACATGGGCCGGAGGGCGCCGGCTCGATCCACCGGCGTCGGTGCCGATTGCCAGCGGTACCAGGTCGGCAGCGACAGCCGTTGCCGGGCCACCCGACGAGCCACCTGGTGTCAATTCCGGATTGAGCGGATGTCGTGTTGGCCCGAACAGAAGTGACGTCGTCACGCCCTTGCAGGCGAATTCGGACGTGGCGCCCATGCCAACGACCACAGCTCCCGCCTTCTTCAATCTTTCGACGGCTATGGCGTCGCACGGCGCCACAAAGTCTGCAAAAAGCCGGGACCCCTGCGTCACCCGCCAGCCATCGACCCAGATATTGTCCTTGATCACAATGGGGACGCCGGCCAGCGGCATCGTTTCACCGAGCTGCAAACGACGGTCTATCTTGGCCGCGTCCGAAAGCGACCGCTCGGCGTCGACAGTCACGACAGCGTTGAGCGCTTTGGCGGCAGCGATACGATCTAACGCCCCGCGAACGATTTCGACGGCGGATGTACGCCCGCTCGATACGGTGGCGACGATATCCTGCGCATTCATCGCACGTCTCCCCGAAGCAGCGCTGCCGTCCCGCCAAATGTCAGGATCGCCAGGCCGACGAACGCGCCGGCCAGGCCGGCGAGGGGTTCAATGGCCGAAATCAGAAACGGCGTCACCAACAAGCCGGCATAGGATGCCGTCAGCACGGCTCCGGTTGTCTCGCCGATGCGGTCTTGCGGTGCAAGCCGGGCGACTTCCGCGAGAAATACGCCGTTCCAGCCGCTGGCAGTAAGACCAAACACAGCAGCGAGCGCGTATTGTCCCGACTTGCCGAGTATATCGCCCCATAGGCCGAACACCGCCGCGCACGCGGCCATTCCCAGTCCGAGGCTGATCAGGACCAATCGCGCGGAATTGATGTGCATCGCAAGGAATCCCCAACCGAGCCGGCCTAACAAGCCGCCTGCTTGCGCGCAGGCAAGCGCGCCCCCCGCTTCGAGATGACTGAGCCCGAGATCGCGCACACCCAACGTGACAAAGTAGGTGTTGAGGGCAAGCTGCATTCCACTAAAGGGCATCGAAGCCGCCGCGAGCGCAGCGATACGCCGGTCAGAGCTTACCAGCGCCAGCCGCGCACGCATGCCCAGCTGCGGAGGCGCTTGCGCCAATCCCTCATATCGGGGGCGCAGCCACTCGAACAGGATGATCCCGCCGACGGCGCAGACTCCCACCGTTGCGTAGGACCATTGCGGCGCAAGCCAGATAGCGATCGCCGGTAACGCAAGCGAGCCGCAGACAGCACCAATCTGATTGCCGGTTTGGCGCACCGAGAAAACCAGCGGACGCCGCTCATCGGTGACCAGTTTGCCCAGCAGTGCCGTACTGGCTGGGGTCTCCGGACCAAAGGCCAGGCCGAGGCACAGCCCCGCCACAAGCAGTGCAGGACCTGTTCCCAGCGCGGCGAGTGCCATGCTGGCAACCACCGCGCCGGCGCAGAGGCTTGCCATGCGCAAAGATCCGATGCGGTTGATCAGGCCACCCGTCCAAAAAGATGCAACGACGCCGACGGCGAATACCGCCGTGGAGAACATCGAAAGGCTGGGAATATCGAGATGGGCGGAGGGGGCGACAGCCCCCGGCGCAAACAGCGCGAGCGCAACAAGCGCCTGCAGCCATGTCATGGCCGCGAGTGCCGGCAGGAGTGCTGGCCGACCTGCCAGGGGTGCGTGTATCATGCGCCCGGGCCTGGCGGACAGGGGACCAGGAGGCAGGAGCGAAAATGGCCGGCGGAATATCCATTCATGCAGTCGATGTCGCAAGCGGGCGTCCGGCCCAGGGCCTGCGTGTCGAGATATGGCGTATCGAACCCGCGCCGACGCGGATCGCTGAGGGCCGACTTGGCTCGAATGGCCAGCTTGACCATCCAGTGGTCGGCGGATCGGGAGTCGAGGCCGGAGAATACGAGGTTCGCTTTCACCTCGGCGAATTCTTCGCAAGCGGGGCTGGCGCCAGTTTCCTCACCGTCGCGCCGTTCCGCTTCAGGATCGTCGAGCTGGACGAGCATTTTCATCTGCCAATGAAGTTCACCCGCTGGGGCTATTCCCTGTTTCGGGGCGCGTGAAGCGCGCGTCAGCTGGTCAATCGCTTCGACAGGCCCGTGACGCGCTCCATGATCGCCATCAGCGCCACCGTAGCGATGATCAGAACGCCCGACAATGCAGCGATCGTGACGTCGAGCTTGCCCTCAAGGTCCTGCCACATCCGGATCGGCAGCATGTCGGTTGCCGCATCTCGCAGGAACAGCGAGACAGGCACATTGTCGAACGAGGACATGAAGGCGATAAACGCTCCCGCAATGACCCCGGGGCGGATCAGGGGCAATACGATCCTTCGAAAAGTGTACAGGCGGCTGGCGCCGAGAATGGCCGAGCTTTCCAGCAGGGTCGGTTCCAGCTGGGCCAGCGACGCCACCGTGTTGCGCACCACATAGGGAACGCAGACCACGGTGTGGCCTATCACCAGGGTCAATGCGGAGACCGGCATACCGACCAGCGAAAACAGCATCAGCGCCGACAAGCCGAACGCGAGAGCCGGAAGCACCAGCGGCGACATGAACAGCGAGTCCAGCAGGCGTGCCGAAAGCTTCGGCGAGCGTGCAATGGCCAGCGCCGCGGCAACACCGAGCACGATGGACAATCCAGTCGACCACGTGGCAACGACGAAACTGTTCTTGGCGGCAAAATGCAATTGCCACGCATTCCACAATTCGGCGTACCACCGCGCCGAATAGCCGGGCGGCGGGAATTTGAGCGAGAATCCGTTGGTGAACGAGACGATCAGGACGACGAGCGACGGCGCGATGATGACGATCAGTGCGATCAGCGCGATCGCCGTCATGACGACTTCGAAGCTGATGGCCTCCCATGTTCGTTTCCGTCCGCCCATCGGTCAGGCTCCACCATATCCGCGCGACAGCCGGCCGAGCATGCCGAACACGGTCACGACGGCGAGAACCGCAAGGAGAAAGATGATCGAGATCGCGGAGGCAAACGGCCAGTTCTGCAGTGTCGAGGCCTGCTGGTACAGATACATCGGCATGAAGAGCATTTGCCCACCGCCGATGAGGGACTGCGTGATGAAGGCCGTGATGGCGGCAGCGTAGGTGAGGGTGCAGCCGGCGATCACGCCGGGCAGAGCGAGCGGTAGAACCACTCTCCAGAAAGTACGCCAGCTTCCGGCGCCGAGGGAGCAGGACGCATCTTCGAGGTTCATGTCGATCCGGCCGAGCGCGGTGATGAGCGGCAACGTCATCAATGGCATCTGTACCTGGGCGAGGGCCAGGACCACCCCGACCTGGGTGTAGAGAAGGCGAATTGGTGTGTCGACTGCACCGATCGAAAGCAGCGTCGAGTTGATGATGCCCTGGCGACCCAGGATCACGATCCAGGCAAAGGTGCGGACGACGACACTCGTAAGAAGCGGCAGCAGGACGATGAGGATGATAATCGTCTGGGCGCGCGATCCGACCCGATGGTAGAGCCACGCGATAGGAAAGCCCAGCACGAGGCACAAGGCGGTCACTTCCGCGCCGAGCAGCAGCGTCGAACCCAATACGCTCAGGCTGAAGGGATCGGTCAGGAAGTGGACATATTGGCCGATGCCCCAGACGACCCCGGCCGTATCATTGTGCAGCGACAGAACGAACAGCTGCACCAATGGTGCGACGAAGAACACCAGGAAGAACAGAGCCAGCGGTGCGGCCAGCCCTATTCCGTAGGATGTAACGTCGCGTGGCACCGATGCGGCAGCCATCGTTGTGATCCTCAGAGCTTGATTTCGCGGTTGAACCGTTCGATCCAGGCGGAACGCTGCTCGTTGATCTTCTTCCAGTCCTGGAAGACAAATTTCTTCTTCAGTTCGGCCGTGTCTTTCGCCAGCACGCGGGCGATCTCGCCGCCCATCGGAACCTTGGAATTCGTCGGAACGATCAGGTAGGGCGAATTCATCAGGGTCGTCTGCACCTCCGGCGAGAGGGACGCTTCGATGAGCTTGAAGGCGAGCTCCTTGTTCGGAGAGTTCTTGACGATATGGATCGTGGTCTTGAAGGCGATCGCGCCTTCCTTTGGCGCCACGAATTCAACGGGAACACCGCGTGCTTTGAGAATTTGGATGGCGTTGAAATTGCCGGGCGAAATGTCGATCTGGCCCTGCTGGAACAACGTCGCCAATGCGCCCGGATTGGCCGCGACGGCGGCCAGGTTTGGCTTCAGCGCTTCGAGCGCCTTGAAGCCCGGATCGATATTGGCTTCCGAGCCGCCATGCATCTTGGCGATTTCCACCAGCCATCCGGTGCCGAGCGTCGAATTGAGATTGGTGATGCCGACTTTTCCCTTGAACTCCGGTTTCCAGAGGTCGGCCCACGAGGTCGGCGGAGTCTTGATCGTGTCGGGATTGTAGGTCAGCCCGACCACCTGGAAGAACGGCGCCGGTCCCATCGGCTCCTGTGCTTCGGCAATGAGGTCCTTGTAATAGGTGCTCTTCTCGAACGGGAACGGCTCGACGATGTCCTGACCGATGGCAACGAGTGCCGGGCCGGGATCATGCAGCATCACATCGATCGGCGGATTGGCCCGCGCCGCGTTCACCTTTGCGATCTGGTCAACGGACAGCATCGGGTCGAGCACGATCGATGCATCGGCGTTCGCCTTGCGGAAGGCGGGAACCAGCACCGCCTTGTGGGCCTCCTCCCAGCTTCCCGTGAACGTTGCGAAAACCAGCGGGCGGGCCTGGGCGTAGCTTAGTCCCGGAAATGCCTTCATGGCGCCGAGTGTCAATGCGGTCGTTAGAAGTGTTCTGCGATTGATCATGAGGCTTTCCTCCCGTTGTATGACGCGGTGCTCAAAGTGATGCTGGAAAAGCGGTTGCGAGAGCAGCAGCAAGCGGTGCGACACGCACCGCAACGCCACTCTCCAGCAGGCGTGTGTCGCCGAAGCGCGCCTGGGAAATTTTTACACCCGAGCCATCGGCAGTCTTGACTTCGTGCACGACGGTCGCGCCGAGGGGCAGCGCCATTCCGACCACACCGGCGAAGCCCGTATCGTCGGTCACGAACTGCAAATGCTCAGGTCGAATGCAGACGGTGACGCGGCCGCCTTCCGCCATCGACCTGGACGCCGGACGCGCGATGATCTCGGCCCCGGCGTCGAGGCGAACTTTCGCGCCGCTCGGATCGGCCGACACCAGCGTGCCCGGCATCCGGTTGGTCGAGCCGACGAACGTATTCACGAACAAGGTTTGCGGGCGGTCGTAGACGTCAGATGGCGAACCGAACTGTTCAAGCTGTCCCTGGCTGAGAACGGCGACGCGGTCGGCCATCGACAACGCCTCCTCCTGGTCGTGCGTGACGATCAGCGTCGTAATGCCGGAAACGCGCTGCAAGCGCTTGATTTCGATCTGCATATCCAGCCGCAGGTTTTTGTCGAGCGCCGCAAAGGGCTCGTCGAGCAGCAGGATCGTCGGCTGGATCGCCAATGCGCGCGCCAGTGCCACGCGCTGTTGCTGGCCGCCGGAGAGCTGCCTTGGCAGACGTTCGGCCATCGCGGGAAGCTGGACCAGTTCGAGCAGGCGCTGCGCTTCGCGCCGGCGTGTCGCCGAGTTGACGCCGCGGGCGGCGAGACCATAGGCTACGTTCTCGGCGATCGTCAGATGCGGAAACAGCGCATAGTTCTGGAAGACGATGCCGACCGCGCGACGGTTGGGCGGCAGCATGTCGACGATCTCGTCGCCGATGATGATACGCCCTTCGGTCTGGGCGATGAAGCCCGCGACGATGCGCAGCAGCGTGGTCTTGCCGCAGCCGGACGGGCCGAGCAGGGCGATGATTTCGCCGCCCTTGACGTCGAGATTGATGTTTTCCACGGCTATCGCGCCACCGGGATAGCGGTGCGTGATCGCATCCAGTACCAGCGAACGACCGCCCTTTGCTTCAGCCATGGAGCACTCCTCCCGAGCTTAATGGGTAAGCAAATCCCGTGCCTGCGCTATCGTCATTTCCGGGGAGTTCGTGCATTCTTGCTCCATGACGATCGAAGCCAGTCTCTGCGAATTGACGGCCACCACGCTTGCCAAGGCTCTGGCGCGGCGTGAGATTTCCGCACGTGCTGTGCTTGAGGCTCATCTCGCACGTATTGCCGCGCACGACGCCCGCCTTTCGGCTTTCATTACCGTCGATGCCGACGGTGCACGCCGTCAGGCCGACGCATGCGACGCGGCAGGCGGTCCGATAGGAGCTCTGCATGGCGTTCCGATTGCCGTAAAGGATCTCACCAACACGAGGGGTTTGCGCACGACGTATGGATCGTTGTTGTTCCAAAACCACGTGCCGGATCAAGACGAGCTTGTGGTGGCGAGGCTTCGGCAGGCAGGCGCTGTCATCATTGGCAAGACCAACACGCCGGAATTCGGTTTTGGCGCGGTGTGCACCAATCGGCTGTGCGGACCGACGCGCAATCCGTTCGATGCCGCGTTGACATCCGGTGGCTCTTCGGGCGGTTCTGCTGTCGCCGTCGCAACCGGAATGGTTCCTCTCGCCCACGGCACCGATTTCGGCGGCTCGGTGCGAACGCCGGCAAGTTTCTGCGATGTGGCCTCGATCCGTCCGACACCCGGCCGGATAGCGGCGCCCGCGCGCGCCCTTGGCTGGGACATGCTCGCGACCCACGGTCTGCTGGCGCGCAGCGTTGACGATCTCGAACTTGGGCTCTCCGCCTGCGTCGGACCCGACATTCTCGATCCGTTGTCGGTCGGCATCGAGCCACGTGCTGAATCTGCGGCGGGACGGCCGCAACTGGCCGTCACGCCCGACTTCGGCGTGGCATCGGTTGCGACGGACGTCCGCTCGCGGTTTGCCACGGCTTGCGATGCGCTGTCCGAGATCGCTGATGTCGAGGAGGTCTCTCCCGATTGTAGCGGCGCCATCGAAGCATTCCGTACCTTGCGCGCCGCCCATATCGCGGACGGCTATGGCGCATTGCTGCGGGACCGGCGAGCCGAACTCACGCCGACCGTCATCTGGAACATCGAGGCGGGCGCCCAACTCACGGCGCAGGATTATCTTGCCGCCGAGCGGCGGCGTACGGCGGTGTTCCGCGGCTTTCGCGACCTGCTTGCCCGCAAGGACTTCCTGGTCGTGCCGGCGGCGTCGGTGCTTCCCTGGAACAACGACGAGGGAGACGTGATGCTGATCGACGGCGTCAGCCTCGATACGCCGATCGACTATCTTGCCGTCACCTTCATCGTCTCGCTGGTCGGCTTCCCGGTGCTTACCTTGCCGACGCCGAGGCGCCCGGATCAGAAGCCGTTCGGCGTTCAGATCATTGCCGCGCCGGGGGAGGAATCCAAATTGTTCGCATTCGGCCGGCGGATCGAAGAGCAACTGGGCTTTTGTCATCGTCCGCCACCCATCTGATCAAGCGTCGCGATGTTCAAGGCGGGCGGCGAGCGGGCTTGCGAGGCCGCTCGACGGTTTCGCGTCGGGCCGGCGAAATGTCCCCGCGGTCGCTTTTCGCAGCCGGAGCGCGTGCAAGGCTTCGACCTGCTTCACGGCTGCAACGACCTGATCGATGACAGGCACGGGAATTCGATCGGCGACCCGCTCGGCCAGTCCCGACAACGGCGCGCCGGCCAAAATGAGGACGTCGGCTTCATCCTCCTCCACGGCGCGTTTCGCGAGCTCAACCAGAAGGTCTTCCTTTTCGGCGCCGACGTCGGCGATCTCGCGGAACGGACCATCGAGCATGCGGATGCCTGCACATCGTTCCCAGAGCCCGTGGGAACGGACGCATTCCTCGAACCAGGGGCCCAGTGCCCGCGCAAACGTGACAAGGCCAAATCGTCGTCCCGCCATGCATGCTGTGAGCATCGCGGCCTCGGCCATGCCGACGACGGGAAGGTCGAACAGTTCCCTGGCTGCAAACAGCCCAGGGTCGCCGAAGGCTGCGATGATCGCGCCGTCAAATTCCCGGTGGCATTCCGCGAGCATTTCCAGCGCGACGGCGCCGCCGATCTGGGCTTCCGCGCGTGTCGATATATAGGGCACGCCACGCGGCGCGGTGAGGGGTGTTATTGATGTTCCCGGCGCAGCGGCGCGCTGTCCGACCTTCAGCATGAGGTCGGTGATATCGACGCGTGTATTGGGATTGAGCAGCAGGATATTCATCGTCAGGCCGCCGGTCTGCTGATCGGGGTTTTGGGCAGAACCTCCAATAGTGCCGTGCCGGTGCGTTGCACATGTGCCGAGAGGAGGCGCCCGGCCGCTTCGCCATCGCGAGCCTCGAGTGCGGCAAGAATGGCCGCATGTTCCTCGACGGAATTGCTCCAGCGCCGCTCCGCACCGAGCGCGAGGTAGCGGGCGCGCTCCGCCCTCGACAGCAATGTCTCGTGCGCCTCGCGCAGCGGGGTATTCCGCGCCGCTCGCACGATCAGGCCGTGAATCTCGCCATTGATGGCGAAATAGTCGTCGAGCTTGCCCTCCCGGTGATAGTTTTCCATGCGCGTCTGCAGCAGGCGCATGCGTTGCAGCTCGCGCTCAGTGATACGTTGGGCCGCAAGTTCGGCCGCGAGCCGCTCTATTCCTGCGAGCGCTTCGAACAATTCGAGTATGTTATCGGTCTCGATATCGGCAATCCGCGGGCTGCGGTTCGGTCTTAATTCCACCAGCCCTTCGGCGGCCAACAGCTTCATGGCTTCGCGCAATGGCGTTCGGGAAACGCCAAGCGCGTCCGACAGCTTGGTTTCCTGCATCGACGATCCAGGCTCTAGTTCTCCGCAGATGATCATCGCGCGCATCCGCGCCGCAGCGCGCTCATGCAGGCCTGTCCGCTTGAGCTTGAGCGTCTTTCGACCATTACCGACGTCCGATTTCTTCTGCACCCGTGCGCCTCGCTGACTTGCAGTCTAATCATTCCGGGGTGGGTTTCGTGCCTAAATTATCGACGTATCTAGATGAAAACAATGGCATATGGACCAAATTGTATGCAGAGTGCAGAAACGCTATTGCGCCGGCTTTCGCAGGGAAGGATGATTGAAACAGGCGGCGTCGCAGGCGCCGATAACGGAGCGCAGTGATGGCGAAATTTTTCCACCGGGCCTTTGTTCTGATTGCGACGACGCTGGCGGCAATGGCCTTTGCTGCGGCGGAAACGCCGAAAATCAAGCTTGGCTTCGCGAAATGCGCGCACTGTTTGCCGATGTCCTTGACCCCCGGGCTTGCAAAAGGTGTCGAGATCGAAGCCACCGGCTTCAATTCCGGCAATGACGTGCTGACTGCGCTGGTGTCGAAGAGTATCGACGTCGCTCAGGTGACCTATCTTCATTACGTGACGGCACTGGATAAAGGCTTCGACGTCGTCGCGGTCTCGGGCCAGATCAACGGCGGTTCGGAGTGCATCTCATCCAACAAGCTGGCGCTGCCCGGCGAGGACTGGGCTGCCTTCAAAGCCGTCGTCGCAAAGGCCAAGGCCGGCGGCCAGCCTCTGAAAGTCGCGGCCTCGCGCGGTAACGCCCAGGACATTCACATGCGCGGCGCATTCCTCAAGCAGGGCGTCGATCCCAACAAGGACATTCAATTCGTCAACATTCCGAACCCGGCCGACCATTTCGCCGCCTTGCAGCGTGACGAGATCGACATGGTTTGCTCGGTGGAGCCGTTTGCTTCTCAGATCAGGCTCAATGGGGCTGGCAAGCATTTCGTTTTCCCCTACGACCAGGCGGCCGGCAACCTGACGAACCTGATCGTCACCCGTTCGGATGTCGTTGCGAGCCAGCGACCCGGCGTTCAGGCCGTCGTCGGCGCCGTTGTCGCGCTGAATGAAAAGCTCTCGGCCGACAAGGGCCCCTGGATCGAGGTCATCAACAAATTGACCGGTCTCGACAAGACGGTCGCCAACGAGGCGCTGAAAAATGCCGCGCCGGATGCCGCGATCCACCGGTCGCAAACCCTCGCCATTGCCGCCATGATGCGCGACTTGAAGTACATTTCGAAGGACGTCTCCGCCGAAGTAGAAAAGAACATGGAATATTCGTTCCTGGAACAGGCGACCGGTAAGAAGAAAAATGACCTCGGCTATTGAGGTTTTGCCGGTAACGCCGGTCGCACGCAGGTTTCGGCTGTCGCAGGCGGTGGAGCGCTGTGTCGTTCCCGTGCTGCTGATTGCCGGCTGGGAGGTGTTTGCCCGGTCCGGCTATCTGCCGCCGGCACTGTTGCCTGCGCCGAGCGCGGTGCTGCACGCGCTGGGCGACTGGGTCTTCGGCTTCGACGAGACGACGCAGACCTATTCCGGTCATTGGACGCGCGACGCCTTGGCCAGCGCACTGCGGGTTTTCGGCGGCTTCGCTCTGGCGAGTGCATTGGGCATCCTGGCCGGTGTCGCGATCGGCTGGTCCCGTGTCTTCGAAAAGACCCTCGAACCCACGTTGCAGATGTTGCGGCCCATTCCACCGGTCTCCTGGATACCGCTCGCCATCATCTGGTTCGGCATCGCCAACAAGCCGGCGATCTTCCTGGTTTTTCTCGGCGCGTTCTTTCCCGTCCTGATGAATACCATCCATGGCGTGAAAACGGTCGATCACAACCTCGTACGGGCCGGAGCCATGATGGGGGCCACCGGGCGCCAGCTGCTGACCGGCATTGTGTTCCCCGCGGCACTACCTTCCATTTTCTCCGGCCTGCGTATCGCGATTGGTTCTGCCTGGATGTTGACCGTCACGGCCGAGATGGTCGCGGTCAAGAGCGGTCTTGGCTATGTATTGTGGGATTCCTATTACTTTCTTCGCTACGATCTCGTCCTTGCGGCCATGATATCGATCGGCTTGCTTGGATACCTGTCGGACCTCGGTCTCAAGGCGATCATGGCGCGCGTGCTGCACTGGCAGAGTGCGACGACCGTACAGGGAAGGGCCGGCTGATGGCGGCGATCGAGCTTCGCAAGGTCGTCAAGATATTCGCCGATCCCAAGCGCGGTCGCGAGCTTCTGACGCTGGACAATATCGACCTCGACATCGATGCGAACGATTTCGTTTGCCTGCTGGGACCGTCGGGTTGCGGAAAGTCGACCTTGCTCAACATCATTGCCGGATTCGAGAATTCGACATCCGGGCAGGCGCTGGTCGACGGCCGGGTCGTTGATCGACCGGGCTCGGACCGCGGCGTGGTGTTTCAGCAGCCGACATTGATGCCCTGGCTGACCGCGATCGACAATGTTGCGTTCTCCCTCAAGCTCAAAGGCGTCGCGAAACAGGAACGCCAGCGCAGGGCCATGGAATTCATCGATCTGGTCGGCCTGAGGGGTTTTGAACATCATCACCCCGCCGAATTGTCGGGCGGAATGAACCAGCGCGTAGGCATTGCGCGGGCGCTGTTGATGAACCCGCGCGTCATCCTGATGGACGAGCCATTCGCGGCGCTCGATGCGCAGACCAAGCTCGAAATGCAGGAAGAGCTTGTCGCGATCTGGCAGAAGCACCGCTGCACC